>NZ_JACYXE010000031.1 GCF_014857905.1 Agilicoccus flavus
GGTGCCCCTTTCTGGGCGGGATTGGTTGACTTAGAACATCATCATTTTCCCATTTCAGAGGGGGCATTTCCATTTCATGCGCGGCTTGATCCGGATACTCGCATCGGTGGATCAAGGCTAATTCTTCATGGAAGCCGTATCAGCGTCTGTCGATCCCTCGTTCAGTATCTTCCTCGGTGTTGCCGCTGTGCTGACGCGGTGAGCTGATGGCTCGGACGGCTTCGCTGTGTGATCCGTTCATGCGATATGGCTCGCAAACGAGATCCCCGCCCACGCGATGGTCGCAACCAGAAGGGTGGAGAGTGCGGCAAGAGCGAAGGGCTTGAAGCCGACCTGTGCGAGGTTGCGGATCTTGACACCGCAGCCGAGGCCGAACATCGCCGCTGACAGTAGGCCGGTCTGCAACAGGCTCCCGGTTGTCAGCACGAACTCGGGCAGGGGCAGGAAGGAGCGCAGGAGCACCATGAGGATGAACCCGATGATGAACGCCGGGACGATAGGCGGCAGCTTTCTGGAGGATGTTTGCGAGGTAGGCGTGGGGTTCGCGCGCTGGAGGCGACGCTGTCGGATACTGAGCACGGCTACGACGGGTGCGAGAAGCAAGACTCGGGCGAGTTTCACGATCACTGCGACGGTGAGTGCGCCCGCGCCGATGATGCCGCCGGCTGCGACGACCTGGGCGATCTCGTGGATTGAGCCTCCTGCCCACATGCCCGCGGCTTCGGTATCGAATCCGAGGAGGTTCGCCGTCAGGGGCACGAGTGGGATCATGAGCGTGCCAAAGATGACCACCAGTGCTACGGCGGTGATCGTGTCCTCTTCCGCCTCATCGTCGGGGTCGGTCACGCCCGCTGCGCCGGCGACTGCCGCAGCACCGCAGATCGAGAAGCCGCATCCGATGAGGAGGGCCAGGCTGGGCCGAACCCGTAGCAGCCGCCCCAGCACAACGGTGCCGCATAGCCCGCCTGTGACGATGCAGACGACGACGAGGAGAATCGGGGCACCCAGGTCGAGGATGTCGGTGAGTACGAGCTGGAGTCCGAGAAACACGATGCCTGCGCGAAGAAGCTTCTTCGCCGAGAAATCGATTCCGGCGGTCACTGCCGTCGGCATTCGGAGCAGGTTCGCTGCGAGCACACCGAGCACGATCGCAACGATGAGGGGGCTGACTCCCGGCAGCAGCGCGTTCACTCCATAGGAAATGCCCGCCGCAAGCGCGCACGTCCCGAGTCCTGGCAGAAGCGACCGAAGGTAGACGAGGAAAGCGTGCGTGGGCCGGGTGCGGGCCTCATGCTGTAGGTCAGTCATGTATCTATCGTATCGTCGGAAACCCCAGGTCGGTAGAGGCAGATCTCGTGCTGGTCACAAGTTATACTTGTCTCTAATGGGAGGTGAGTCATGCGGAGCGAACCGGACCTGGAAGCGCTGCGGGCGCTGATGCTCATCGCGCAGGAGAGCAGCATCTCGGCGGCAAGCGGACGGTTGGGGGTGAGCCAGCAAGCGGTATCGTTGCGTATCCGAAGCCTCGAGCGAAGCCTGGGGGTGAGGTTGCTGGTGCGCTCCGCGCGAGGTTCTCGCCTGACACCCGCCGGCGAACTCGTGGTCGGTTGGGCGAGGAAGTTGCTAGAAGCAGCCGATGATTTCTCCGATGCCGTGGATTCACTCCGTTCGGATCGAGCAAGGACGATGCGTATTGCCGCGAGTCTGACGATCGCCGAGTATTTGCTTCCCGAATGGATCGCCAGATGGCGCGCCCGGACCGACAGCAGCGGTCCAGGCATTCAGCTCGACGCCGAGAACAGCACCGCAGTCGCTGTGGCTGTGCGCGAGGGGACCGTCGATCTCGGATTCATCGAGTCTCCAGCGGTGCCAGCCGATCTGGGCGCGGTGACCATCGCCCATGACACACTCGCGGTCGTCGTGCAGCCCGGACATCGGTGGGCGAAATCCGCCAGGATCACCGCCCGCGAGCTCTCCGACACCAGCCTGGTGTTGCGCGAGCCGGGCAGCGGCACCCGTCAAGCGTTCGAAGCGGCGCTCGCTGATACCGGCTGTTCACCCCACGCCAGCCCGGTGGCGGTGCTATCCACCACTCTCGGAGTGCGTAGCGCGATCATGGCAGGCGTTGCGCCAGGGGTGCTCAGCAGCTTGGCCGTAGCCGAGGATCTCCGAGCCGGACGGCTCGCTCGCGTCCAGGTCAGAGGTCTCACCATGACCCGTCCTTTGACCGCGATCTGGGCCGGGGCCTCGCCCTCACGCCATGCGCACGACTTCCTCGACGCTCTCGCCTAGATTCCAGCGATGACTGACCGGACGCATCGGTACGGAAGAGTGTCTACGAAAGCGATAAGCAAACCGCAGGTCGGCGTATCGCGGTGGAACTATCCACAGGCCATGCGCTGCAGATCGTTGATTTGCACGTCAGAACGCCCGCCGGGACTCGCGGCGCGAACTATCAATCTTAGCTGAGCGGGAGTGGTGGACACGGCGAGCCCATCTGGAACGGGCGGTCCCTGCCCGACCAGCTGCCGGGAACCCTCGACCCTCAGATGGCAACGCGACCCCTGTGTTATTCGGCTCTTCCCAAATAAGGGTGTAGGCGCCGGGCGGGCTGGCGGGGGTGGGTGCGGCGCGTCGGTGCCGGGGTAGGTGTCGAGGCCTTCCGAAGATGGAAGTTCTGACGCTCACCATCTGGAAGACCTCGACATGCACGACGCTACCTACGTCGCCCCGGATCTGACCACCTTCATCGGCCTGGACGGCCTTGGTCTGCAGGCCACCGGGCAACGCCTCGAACCCGACCTCGCGGTCCTGGCCTGCCGTGTTGTCGATGACGACCGGTGGTGCCGGGAGTGTGGTTGCGAAGGGCGCTCCCGCGGGACGATCCGGCGCAAGCTCGCGCACGCGCCGCTGGGGTGGCGGCCGACGACGTTGCTCGTCACGATCCGCCGGTACGCGTGCACCGGGTGCGAGCGGATGTGGCGCCAAGACACGAGCGCGGCGTGCGAGCCCCGGGCGAAGCTGACCCGGACCGCGTTGCGGTGGGCCCTCGAAGGACTCGTCGTCACGCACCTGTCCGTGGCCCGGATCGCGGAAGCCCTCGATGTCGCGTGGGACACCGCCAACGACGCCGTCCTGACCGAAGGAAGGAGGGTCCTGATCAGCGACGACACCCGCTACGACGGCGTTCGGGTGCTCGGCGTGGATGAGCACGTGTGGCGCCACACCCGCCGCGGCGAAAGGTACGTGACCGTGATCATCGACCTGACGCCCGTCCGTGACGGGACCGGACCGGCA
>NZ_JACYXE010000032.1 GCF_014857905.1 Agilicoccus flavus
GTACATAGCGACATCGTAGTCAATCGTTCCGGTGGCCTTACAATAGAAAAATATTGAAAAAAAAAAAAGCTTAAATATTTTTGGTTCCTTTATTTGGTTGAATTAGTATTACATAATAATTTATAAAATGTAAGCGGGACGAGCGGTCGGCGTTTGGCCAGTGTGGAGACACGGCAACGTTAGGGCGAGCCGTCGCGCCGAGCGCCCGTCCCTACTCAGAGCACAAAACAACAGATGGCGTTATTGAACCCGAAAGAATAGTAGCGCCATCTATCAATACATTTAATCACTTAACGAACGACTAGGCTTATACCCGACCGGAATTACGCCCCCTTATTGACTGATGAGAGAAATGCTGTGGCGGGGTGTGCGTGGGGCGCTTGCTTTGCGGTTGCGATGTTAGTTAGCGTGTTCACAAGCGCTCACTGCTGAGGGCGCGGGACTCCTGGACCAGATAGACCTGGGAGCCGGGGACAGTGGAGGTGGTGACGAAAGTGCGGTGCTTGGCGCGGATGAGGGAGAGGTTACTCTCGGCGACGTCGGCGCGGTCTTCGGCGGCTTCCAATTCACGCTGGAATCGTCGGACACGGGTCACGCTCTGCTGCGACATGCCCTCTTGTTCAGCCAACTGCCTTTTGTAGATGCTGACTTTCTGGGAGGTTTTCTCCAAAGAATCTTGGAGGAGAGAGATGTTCTTCTGATCCTCCTCGCACTGAATGATGACCTCCTTAAGTTGACGCTCCTTCTTGCGGAGGATCTTGATGGTTTCAGCGTGTCTCCTCTTCTCTTCGTCCAGCTCCAGCTCCATGTCCTTGATGCGAGCCTCGAGCTTGCTGATGATACGCTTGCCACCAACAATAGCGTTGGCTTCGACTTCTTCCAGACGGACAGAGATGTTCTTGACTTCGATTTCAAGAGACTTCTTGACGGCCTCGATCTTGACGATCCTCTCCTGTTCCTCATGCAGATGCTCGACAGTGTGTTTCAGCTCAGTCTGTACGCGCTGGTATCTCTCATCGGCGATGCGGAGTTCCTTGGTGATCTCATCGTAGTCGGCGGCGACGATAGCCAGTTCCTGTTCTATCTTAGCCTTGCTGCTTGACAGGTTCACGTTGATAACAGTCAGCTCGTTGACGCGAGTCTGAGATTCCTCGTATTGCTGCTCGACTGAGCGCTTAACGCGTAGGGCCTGCTCGTAGTTGCCACGAATCTCCTCAACCTCTCCGGTGAGTGACTGTATCCTGCGCTGGGCGACTCCGTACTGGTCGAGAGTCACCTGCAACTGCCTCTGGACCTCATCGTAGTGGGTCTGGATCTCAGTAAGCTGCAGAGACTGCTTCTTGATGGTCTTCTGGAGGTCAATGTTGGTCTTGTTGGCCACATCAAGAGAGAGTTCCAGTTCAGTAATCTGGATTTGCAACTTCTTCTTGATGCGTGTGACTTCAGACTTCAATTTAGTCTCGGCTTCCACGACGCGAGCGTTCAGCTGTTCGATTTCGATGCTTGTCTGCTTGCGGATGGCTTCGATTTCTTCTTCCTTCTCTTGCAGACGACGCTCAGCCTCATGACGGAACTGGCCGAACTCAGCCGTCAATCTCTGTGAGCGCTGTTCCTCAGCCTTGCGGCCAGCTTCGGCCTCCTTGTAGGCGGCAGTGAGTTCCTCTCGCTCGTTCTCAAGACGGCGCAACTCGATTTCGAGCTC
The DNA here is from genome assembly GCF_014857905.1 of Agilicoccus flavus. Classification (GTDB taxonomy): domain Bacteria; phylum Actinomycetota; class Actinomycetes; order Actinomycetales; family Dermatophilaceae; genus Agilicoccus; species Agilicoccus flavus. The sequence continues at coordinate 1,703 of NZ_JACYXE010000032.1, forward strand.
GTGGAGACGGCGGTTCAACTCGGTGATGTTCGCGCGAGCATCATGCAAGTCATCACCCATTTTCTTGTTTTCGCGGGCGAGGGCGTCTTTCTGTTCGCGGGTCTTGTCGAGTTCGTGGGAGACGCGCTGGAGTTCTGTTTGTTTGTTGCGCAGGTCGCGCTGGGTTTGCTCGTACAACTGCACGGTCTCCTCGAGACGGGACTTGATCTCGATGTTGACGCGCTCCAGCTGCTCGGTCCTCTTCTGAAGCTCCCGAGCAGTACCGTTTGCCTTCTCCAAGTCGATGATGAGGACTTCGACCTCGCTCTGCAGACGAGACTTCTGTTTTTCAACGTTGTTGATTTTCGCGATGAGGGTCTCGATTTGCTCCTCCTGTTCCTGGATGCGGATGGAGTACTTGCGACGGATTTCCTCGATTTCCTCAGCCCTGGCAGCAGCCTCTGCCTCAAACTTGGAGCGCCAGTGTCCGATCTCACCGTTAGCCTTGACCAGCTGACGTTCGAGGTCCAGACGAGCTTCGGACTCCTCTTCCAGTTGGACGCGAACGGATTCCAAATCGATCTCAACCTGGTGCAGGCTGGCCTCAAGCAGAGAGCGCCTTCTCTCCTCATCCTCAAGCCTGCGGCGTGAGTCTTCGAGTTGACTGGCGATCTGACTCTTCAGGTAAACTACGTTCTCAATGTTGACCTTGAGGTCCTGAACTTCCTTAACGAGCTCGATGTTCTCTTGGGACAGACGCTGCTTGTGGGAAGTGATGTCCACAATGGTGCGGTTCAGTTCCTCGATTTTGATGTGGAGTTCGCTGATGGTGATCTCGAGCCTCTCGCATGTCTTGGAGATGGTGATCTTCTCCTTGGTCACGTTCTCGACTTGGGCCAACAGCTCGTAAACTTCAGCTTGGAACTTGGACTTCTCCTTCTCAGCCCTGGCTTTAGTTTTGGTAAGCTGGTCGATTTGTTCCTGGAAGTCGATTACGATCTCTTGGTTCTTCTTCTTGAGCAGATGGGCGGTCTCTTCTGACTCCAAATGGACATCTTCCAGTAGTTTGCGTAGCTTGAGGAGTTCGGTGTCACGCTTTCTGTTGATCTCGAACTGGCTCTCGGCTCCGCCTTCAGCTTCCTCAAGCCTCTCAGACAGTTGAATCACTTGCACGCTCAAATCTGCCTTCTCTCTTTCAATCCTCTGACGCAGCTCTCTTTCGGATTCCAGATCATCTTGGATGAGACGAATCTTGTCCTCCAGCCTGGAGAGAGCACTCAGGTCGGCGGAGTACTCGATGTTAACGTCGGTGGTGCCCCCGCCGCTGCTGCGGTAGGTGTACTTGGAAGTCTTCGCCATGGCAGACATGTTCGGTGTTCGTGTCTCGGTCGGCAGTCGGCGCTACGTTACCGGTCGG
>NZ_JACYXE010000033.1 GCF_014857905.1 Agilicoccus flavus
AAATCATCCGTGTAAGTACTAGCAACGCCTTATTTTTAAACTAAAATGCATGTATATTTAGGATATTTTGAAATTCAAATACATCTCTGGATTTTCTACGCTGTTAATTCACTTTTTGTGGAATATTTATTGCGTCTTGTTCCATGCGCAAAAGCCAAAAGCGAACCGGCGGTAGATTCTGCCAAGCACTGCTCTTGCTAGGGCTAGTGTTAGCAAATTATCTCAGGTTGAACCCGTGAACTGGAATAGCCCTACGCTACCAGCGAATAGACTCAATAAACAACCAACATGTCTGACGAGGAGGAATATTCTGGCTCTGAGGAGGAGGAAGTAGAAGAAGAAGTCCCGGAGACGAAACCCGCTCCTAAACAAGAGGGTGAGGGAGATCCAGAATTCATCAAGCGTCAAGACCAGAAGCGGTCGGACTTGGATGAACAGTTGAAGGAATACATCAACGAATGGCGCAAACAGCGGGCCAAGGAGGAGGATGAGCTCAAACGCCTTAAAGAGAAGCAGGCCAAGCGCAAGGTTTCTCGTGCCGAAGAAGAAAAGCGCCTCGCTCAAAAGAAAAAGGAAGAAGAAGAAAGGAGAGTGCGCGAAATCGAAGAGAAGAAACAACGCGACATCGAAGAGAAGAGGCAACGGCTCGAGGAGGCTGAGAAGAAGCGCCAGGCTATGCTCCAGGCCATGAAAGATGCCAGCAAGACCGGACCCAACTTCACCATCCAAAAGAAGAGCGAAAACTTCGGTTTGAGCAATGCCCAGCTGGAGCGCAACAAGACCAAGGAGCAGCTGGAAGAGGAGAAGAAGATCTCCCTGTCCATCCGCATCAAGCCGCTGACCATCGAGGGTCTCTCCGTCGACAAACTCCGACAGAAGGCCCAGGAACTCTGGGAGTGCATCGTCAAACTCGAGACCGAGAAATACGATCTCGAAGAGAGGCAAAAGAGACAGGACTACGACTTAAAAGAGCTCAAAGAAAGACAAAAGCAGCAACTGAGGCACAAAGCTCTCAAGAAGGGTCTCGACCCCGAAGCGCTCACAGGCAAGCACCCGCCCAAAATTCAAGTAGCGTCCAAGTACGAGAGGCGTGTCGACACACGATCCTACGACGACAAAAAGAAACTGTTCGAGGGTGACCTAGAGAAACTGAACAAGGACTTCCTCGAGAAGGTGTGGCAAGAGAGGGCCGAACAGTTCGGCGGCAGGCAAAAGGCGCGACTGCCGAAGTGGTTCGGCGAGAGGCCCGGCAAGAAGAAGGGCGAACTCGAATCTCCGGAAGGCGAAGAGGACGTCAAGGCTGAGCCCGAGGAGGACGAAGAACCTCAATACGAGCCTGAACCCGAAGAGGAGGAGGAAGAGGTCGTTGAGGAGGTAGAAGAAGAGGAGGAA
>NZ_JACYXE010000003.1 GCF_014857905.1 Agilicoccus flavus
ATAGCGTTGGGGAAACGCCCGGTCCCATTCCGAACCCGGAAGCTAAGCCCAACAGCGCCGATGGTACTGCACTGGTGACGGTGTGGGAGAGTAGGACGCCGCCGGACAATATTTGCATGGTAGGGGTCGCATCTTCGGGTGCGGCCCCTACTGTCATGTCCGGACCGATCGCGGCGTGAGAGGCTGACCCTGCAACGGGTCGCCCCTGCGGTGGTCCGGAGCCATCTGCATAGCGAGCGAGGAGCATGACGTGTCCGATCACGATTCCGATCACGGTGACCAGGCCGGCGGGGGCCGGTGGTCGTCCGCACGGCGGTCCGGTTCCGCCGGTCGATCCACGTCCGGTGACCGTTCGCAGGGCCCTCGGTCCGGCGGGGGTGCCCGCGGCGGGGAACGGCGCGACGGTTCGGCTTCCCGCGCCCGCGACGATCGTGGTGCAGCCCGGTACGGCGAGGGGCGCCGCGGCGCGGGTGAGCGTCGCTCCGACGGCTCCTTCTCCGGCCGCGACGATCGGGGTGGGGCGCGCGATGGACGCGCCCACGGGGGCGATCGGCGGGGCAGTGGACCGTCCGGTGCCCGGCAGGACCGGGGTGATGGCCCTCGCTTCGGGGAGGAGCGTCGGGCGGCAGGCGAACGCCGCGGCGGGGACTCGTTCCGGGGCCGCGACGACCGCGGCGGGTCGCGGTACGGCGAGGAGCGGCGCGAGGGTGGCGATCGGGGCCGCTCGCGGTACGGAGACGACCGGCGCGGCCCGGGGGAGCGTCGCGACGCCGGGCCGTCCCGGGGCCGTGACGATCGGGGCGGGTCGCGGTACGGCGAGGAGCGGCGCGGATCCAGCGAGCGTGGCCGTGCGGAATCGTTCCGGGGCCGCGACGACCGCGGCGGGTCGCGGTACGGTCAGGAACGGCGCGAGGGGGGCGATCGGGGCCGTGACGACCGGGGAGGTTCCCGCTATGGGGACGACCGGCGGGGCTCGGGAGAGCGCCGCGACGCCGGCTCGTTCCGTGGCCGTGACGACCGGGGAGGTTCCCGTTATGGGGACGACCGGCGGGGCTCCGGAGAGCGCCGCGACGACCGGGGCGGCTCCCGCTACGGCGAGGAGCGCCGCGGATCGGGCGACGCGCGCGGAGCCGGCTCGTTCCGTGGCCGTGACGACCGCGGAGGTTCCCGCTACGGGGACGATCGACGTGGCCCCGGCGAACGGCGGGACGCGGGCTCGTTCCGCGGTCGCGACGATCGCGGTGCAAGCCGTTCAGGCCCGCAGCGCGGTCGCCCGGGCGGTCACGCCGAGCGCGGCGGTGCCGAGCGTGAGGCGCGCGGGAGTGGCACGCGGTTGGCGCCGACCTCACCCCGCCTGCCCGAACCCCGCATCGACGACGACGTCACCGGGGCCGAGCTCGACCGCGCCGTGCGGCGCGAACTGCGTACCCTGAGCAGGGACAACGCGGCGGGAGTGGCCGCCCACCTCGTCATGGTCGGGCGACTGCTCGACGACGACCTCGAGGGCGCCCGCGCCCACGCGGAGACGGCGGTCCGCCGGGCGGGCCGCGTCGCCGCGGCCCGGGAGACCCTGGGCCTCGTCGAGTACCGATCCGGCCGGTGGGCCCAGGCCCTCGCGGAATTCCGGACCGCCCGCCGCATCGCCGGCGACCAGCACCTGCTGCCCCTCATGGTCGACTGCGAGCGCGCCCTGGGCCGGCCCGAGCGCGCCCTCGAGCTGGCCTCCGGCCCGGAGGCGCAGGAGCTGACCGCGGCCGAGAAGGTGGAGCTGCGCATCGTCGTCTCCGGGATCCGGCGCGACCTCGGGCGCCTCGACGCGGCCGCGCTGGAGCTGCGCAACGTCGGCCTCGACCCCTCGGCGCGCAAGCCGTGGTCGGGTCGGCTCTTCTACGCCTACGCCGACGTCCTGCTCGCCCAGGGCGACGAGGCCGCGGCCCGCACGTGGTTCGCCCACGCCGTCGACGCCGACACCGAGCTCGAGACCGACGCGGCCGAGCGCCTCGACGAGTTGGACGGGATCGTGCTCACCGACCTCCTTGGCGACGAGGAGGACGAGGACGACGAGGGAGACGACGTCGCCGCCGCTGTGCCCGCGGGCGGCCCGCCGGAGGGCGGCGCGGACCTCGCCGGCCCGGTCGAGAGCCCGGCGGGTGCTGCCCGTCCGGCCGAGGTGACCCGTGTCGCGGGCGACGCTGGAGACTCGGACCCCGGCGTGCTGTCGCCGCGCGCCACGCCCGAGCCGGAATCGCCGGCCTCCGAACCGGATGCGCCCGCGTCGCCCTACGGCCTCACCTGGTCCGATCCCCAGCAGCCGGTGGCCACCGGACGCGCCGGCCGCCCCGGTGCCCGGCTGGAGCTGTCCGACGCCGCGCCCCACGAGGCGGCGGACGCGCCCGGGTCCGGGTCCGGGTCCGCGCCGAGCCGGTGGAGCCGTGCCGCACCCGCCACCGACGACTCCGCCGAGCGCCGCGGCGACGACGGGTCGTCCGGACGCCCCGACGCGGGGGAGGACCCGGCGTGAGCGGGACCCTGCTCAGTGCCTACGAGGGGATCGTCTGCGACCTCGACGGGGTCGTCTACCGCGGGCCCTCGGCGGTCCCGCACGCCGTCGATGCCCTCGGCGCCGCCCGCGCCGGCGGCACCCGCATCGTCTACGCGACGAACAACGCGTCACGCACCCCCGGCGACGTCGCGGGCCACCTCGCGGAGCTCGGCCTGGACCTCGACGTCGCCGACGTCGTCACGAGTTCCCAGGCCGGGGCGGTCCATCTCGCGTCCGTCCTCGACACCGGGTCGCCCGTCCTCGCCGTCGGTGGTGAGGGGGTCGGCGTCGCTCTCGAGGCCGCCGGCCTTCGCCCGGTCCGTACCGCCGACGTCGCCGACCTCGGCCGGCCCGTCGCGGCCGTGCTGCAGGGGCTCGGCAAGGACGTGACCTGGCGTGACCTCGCCGAGGCCGCGTTCGCGATCCAGGGCGGGGCCGCCTGGGTCGCGACCAACGCCGACCTCACCCTTCCCGAGGCGCGCGGCCTCGCTCCGGGCAACGGGGCGCTCGTGGGTGTCGTCCGGGAGGCCGTCGACGTCGATCCGCTCGTGGTTGGCAAGCCGGAGACGCCCTTGTACGAACTCGCCGCCGACGTCCTGCACACCCCCGTCGATCGCGTCCTGGCCGTCGGCGACCGCCTCGACACCGACCTGCAGGGCGCGGTGAGCATCGGCATGGACGGGCTCTTCGTCCTCACCGGGGTCAGTCGGCTGCGCGACGTCGCGCTCGCTGACGAGCGGTGCCGCCCCCGCTACGTCGTTCTCGACCTGCGGGCGTTGCATCAGCCCTACGCCGAGCCGGTCGTCGACCGCTCCGGCGACGGCGCGCGGGCCGTCGTCGGCGACGCCCGCGCGACCCTGACGTCCGGGCGCCTCGACGTCGAGATCGGGACCGACCCCACCGGCGCCGCCCGCGCCCTCGTCGCCGCCGCCTGGTCCGTGCTCGACGCCGGGGGCGACCTCGACGTGGACGCCCAGGCCTGGGCCCGGGCCGAGGCGGACATCCTCGCCGCGCACGACGCCGGGGGCCCCCGATGAGCGGGAGCGACGCGATGCCCGGGCCCTCCGGGCCGCCGGAGCACCCGGCGCCTTCACCGCACCCGGCGCCGATCCGGCCGGGTCCGCCGTCCGCCACGCCCGGACCCGGTCCGGACGACGGGGCGCCCGGGCTCGAGGCGGCGCTCGCCGACCTGGAGTCCCGTCCCGTCGACGACCTCGACGGCACCGCGACGGCCGGTTCGGCGCTGCACGATCGACTCCGGGACCGCCTCGATGAGCTCGGCCGGTCCTGAGGGGTGGGCGCGTCTCGACGTCGCCCTCGTCGAGCGTGGTCTCGCGCGGTCACGCGGCCACGCCCGTGACCTCGTCGAGGCCGGGCGCGTCCGGGTGGACGAGCGCCCGGCCCGCCGCCCGGCGCTGCGGGTGGGCCCGGGAGCGGAGGTCGCCGTCGAGGCGGGGGACGCCTACGTCGGTCGCGCGGCGCACAAGCTGCTTTATGCGCTCGACGCCTTCGCGCCGCTCGGGCTCGAGGTCGCCGGTCGCCGGTGCCTCGACGTCGGCGCGTCCACCGGCGGCTTCACCCAGGTGCTCCTCGAGCGTGGGGCCCGCGAGGTCGTCGCGCTCGACGTCGGCCATGGCCAGCTCGCCGCGGCGGTCGCGGACGACCCGCGCGTGCTCGAGCGCAGCGGGGTCAACGTGCGCGACGTCGCGCCCGGCGACCTCGGGGACCCCTTCGACCTCGTGGTCGGAGACCTCTCCTTCATCTCGCTCACGCTCGTCGTCGCCGCGCTCGCCGGCCAGGTGGCACCCGCGGGCGACCTCGTCCTCCTCGTCAAGCCGCAGTTCGAGGTGGGTCGCGTGCGGCTGGGCAAGAACGGCATCGTGCGCTCCTCGAGCGACCGCCTCGACAGCGTGACCCGCGTCGTCGACGCGGCCCGCGCGGCGGGCCTGCGCGCGCTCGACGTCCGAGCCAGCCCCCTGCCCGGCGGCGGCGGGAACCGGGAGTACCTAGGCTGGTTCACGGCCGGGGACCGACCCGCTCCGGCCAGGGTGGACCTGGCCGAGCGCATCGCCCGGCTCGACTCCGGGCCGACCGACGACACGGAGGACGCATGACACGCCGAGTGCTGCTCGTCTCGCACGCCGTCCGCACCGACCTCCAGAAGCAGGCCGCCGTCGTCGCGCGGGCCCTCGCCGAGCACGGCATCGAGACCGTCGTCCCGGTGGGTGACGCCGCCCACCACGACGTGGCCGACGGGGTCCTGCGCGTCGCGGACGCCGACGTCCCGAGCGAGGGGTGCGAACTCGTCTGCGTCCTCGGCGGCGACGGCTCCATCCTGCGGGGCGCGGAACTGGCGCGCCGCTCCGGGACGCCCTTGTTGGGCGTGAACTTCGGCCACGTCGGCTTCCTCGCCGAGGCCGAACGCGAGGACCTCGGCGCCGTCGTCGACCACATCGTCCGCGCCGACTACACCGTCGAGGACCGGATGACGCTCGACGTCGTCGCCAGCGGGCCCGACGGGGTGCTGGCCAGGAGCTGGGCCCTCAACGAGGTGACCGTCGAGAAGGCGGCCCGGGAGCGGATGGTCGAGCTCGTCCTCGAGATCGACAGTCGGCCGCTGTCGACGTGGGGGTGCGACGGCGTCATCATGGCGACCCCGACCGGGTCGACCGCCTACGCGTTCTCCACGGGCGGGCCGGTGGTCTGGCCCGACGTCGAGGCCCTCCTCCTCGTGCCGATCTCGGCCCACGCCCTCTTCGCCCGCCCCCTCGTCGTCGGTCCCGGGTCCAGGGTGGCCGTCGAGCTCACCCCCGAGGCGCCGGGACGGGCGGTCATGTGGTGCGACGGCGCCCGACCGGTCGACCTGCCGCCGAGCGCGCGCGTCGAGGTCCAGCGCGGCGAGCACCCGGTGCGCCTCGCCCGGCTGACGCGCGGGCCCTTCACCGACCGCCTCGTCGCGAAGTTCGACCTCTCCGTCCAGGGCTGGCGCGGCGCCCGACGCCACCACCGCTGACCGCCGCTCTCCCCAGAATCGAACACGCGTACGTCGGAAGAATGTTCGAGTGCGGCGGGCGCGTCGCCACGAACCTGTCGGTGGTCCTCCCTACTCTGGCGACATGCTCAGCCACATGAGGATCCGCAACCTCGGCGTCATCGACGACGCGACGCTCGATCTGTCGCCCGGTCTCAACGTCCTCACGGGCGAGACCGGGGCCGGCAAGACGATGATCGTGTCCGGGCTGTCGCTGCTGCTCGGCGCCCGGGCCGACGCCGGCCTCGTACGCCCCGGGGCCGACTCCGCGAGCGTCGAGGGCTGCCTGGACGTCGGCGCGGCGCACCCGGCGCGCCGGCGGGTCGAGGACGCCGGCGGGGATGCCACCGACGACCTCGTCCTCGCCCGCACGCTCTCCGCCCAGGGCCGGTCGCGGGCGCACGTGGGCGGCCGCTCCGCGCCGGTGGCGGTGCTCGGGGAGCTGGGCGAGATGCTCGTCGCCGTGCACGGGCAGGCCGATCAGTGGCGTCTGCGTCGCCCCGAGGCGCACCGCGAGATGCTCGACGCCTTCGGCGGCGACCCCCTGCACCGCGCGGCGGTCGCCTACCGCGGCCTGTTCGACGAGCACACGCGTCTGGTCGCGGAGCTCGCCCGGGTCCGCGGTCTCGAGGCGGACCGGGCCCTCGAGGTCGACGTCCTGCGCGCCGGTCTCGAGGAACTCGAAACGGCAGACCCGCTCGCGGGCGAGGACGAGCAGTTGCGGGCCGAGGACGAGCGCCTCGCGAACGCGGACGGCCTGCGGGTCGCCGCCGCCCGCGCCCACGAGGTCCTCGCCGGCGGGGACGACATCGACGGCACCGGCGACGCCGGGGTGGCCCAGGCGTTGGCCGGGGCCTCCGCCGCGCTGACGGGGGCGGCCGGCCACGACGAGCGCCTTGCCGACCTCGCGCGCCGCGTCGACGAGATCTCCTACCTGGCGGCCGATCTCGGCGGGGACCTCGCGGCCTACCTCGCGTCGGTCGAGGCCGATCCGCTGCGGCTCGAGCAGGTGCAGCAGCGCCGCGCCGAGCTGGCCCGGCTGCACCGCAAGTACGGCGCCACGAACGCCGAGGTGCTCGAGTGGGGGCGCCGCGCCGCCGCCCGGCTCGCCGACCTCGACGGCGCCCAGGAGCGCGCCGGGCGGATCGCGCAGGAGCTCGAGGACCTCCGGACGCGCCTCGGCGCCGCGGCGGCCGCGCTGAGCGCCGAGCGGATCCGGGCCGCCGCCGAGCTCGGGCGGCGGGTGAGCGCCGAGCTCGCCCACCTGTCGATGGGCCGGGCCGTCGTGGAGGTGGCCGTCGAGCACCGGGCCGCTCCCGCCGTCGCCCCCCGCGGACCGGCCGCCGACGAGGCGGTGCCGGAGGGTCTCGCGGTGCCCGGGGTCGAGGCGCCGCTGCGCTTCGGGCCCTCCGGGGTCGACGACGTCGAGATCCGTCTGGCGGCCAACGCGGGGGCCACCCCGCGCAGCGTCGCCAAGGCCGCGTCCGGCGGCGAGCTCTCGCGCGTCATGCTCGCGCTCGAGGTCGTCACCGGCGGAGCGCTCGACGGGCGGGCGCCCGGGACCGTCCCGACGTTCGTCTTCGACGAGGTCGACGCCGGCGTCGGCGGCCGCGCGGCCCTCGACATCGGGGCCCGGCTCGCCGTCCTGGCCCGGCACGCCCAGGTCGTCGTCGTCACGCACCTCGCCCAGGTCGCGGCCTTCGCCGACCGCCACCTCGTCGTGCACAAGAGCCACGACGAGCACGTCACGTGCAGCGGGGTGCGCGCCGTCGACGGCGACGAGCGGCTGGCCGAACTCGCCCGGATGATGGCCGGCGCCGACTCCCGGGTGGCCCTCGACCACGCCGCCGAGCTCCTCGACCAGGCCCAGGACCGGCGCGCCGTCGACGCCGCTCCCGCCGCTGCCGCCCCTGACGCCGCGCCGCACCGCGCCGATGCCGCGGCGGCCGTCGCGGCACCGGCGAAGGGTCCCCGGTCGAGGGTCGCGCAGGCCCCGGCCGCGCGGCGCCGGCAGGCTGCGGCCCGCACCCGCGGATGCGCGGCATGAGGCGGGCGGGGCGCGTGGGGAGTGTCCCGGCGTCGACGCGTCCGGCGATGACGTAAGCTCGAAACCCGTGGTGCAGACGAAACACATCTTCGTGACCGGAGGCGTTGCCTCGTCGCTCGGCAAGGGCCTCACCGCCTCGAGCCTCGGACTGTTGCTGCGCGCACGCGGACTCCGCGTGACGATGCAGAAGCTGGATCCCTACCTCAACGTCGACCCCGGAACGATGAACCCGTTCCAACACGGGGAGGTGTTCGTCACCGACGACGGGGCCGAGACCGACCTCGACATCGGACACTACGAACGCTTCCTCGACGTGCCGCTCTCGGCGCAGGCGAACGTCACGACCGGCCAGGTCTACAGCCAGGTCATCGCCAAGGAGCGCCGCGGCGAGTACCTCGGCGACACGGTCCAGGTGATCCCGCACATCACCAACGAGATCAAGGAGCGCATGCGCGAGCAGGCGCACGCTCCCGGCAAGAGCCCCGATGTCATCATCACCGAGATCGGCGGCACCGTCGGCGACATCGAGTCGCTGCCGTTCCTCGAGGCGGCGCGTCAGGTGCGCCACGACCTCGGGCGCGACAACTGCTTCTTCCTGCACGTGTCGCTCGTGCCCTACCTCGCCCCCAGCGGCGAGCTCAAGACGAAGCCGACCCAGCACTCCGTGGCCGCCCTGCGCCAGGTGGGCATCCAGCCCGACGCGATCGTGCTGCGCGCCGACCGCGAGATCCCCGAGGGCATGAAGCGCAAGATCGCCCTCGCGTGCGACGTCGACGTCGAGGGCACGATCGCCTGCCGGGACGCCCCGAGCATCTACGACATCCCGAAGGTCATCCACGCCGAGGGGCTCGACGCCTACGTCGTGCGCCGCCTCGGGTTGAGCTTCCGCGACGTCGACTGGTCCGGCTGGGACCGCCTGCTGCAGCGGGTGCACGCCCCTGCGCACGAGGTCGAGATCGCCCTCGTCGGCAAGTACATCGACCTCCCCGACGCCTACCTGTCGGTCACCGAGGCGATGCGCGCCGGCGGCTTCCACCACGACGCGAAGGTCAAGATCCGCTGGGTCGCCTCCGACGACTGCCAGACCCCGGAGGGGGCGCAGGCCGCGCTCGGCGGGGTCGACGCCGTCCTCGTGCCGGGCGGCTTCGGCGTCCGGGGCATCGAGGGCAAGCTCGGCGCGCTGCGGTGGGCCCGCGAGAACCGCGTCCCCACCCTCGGCATCTGCCTCGGCCTGCAGTGCATGGTCATCGAGTACGCCCGCAACGTCGCCGGCCTCGAGGGTGCCTCGAGTACCGAGTTCGACCCGGACACGCCCGAGCCCGTCATCGCGACGATGGAGGAGCAGAAGGCGTTCGTGCAGGGTGCGGGCGACCTCGGCGGCACGATGCGTCTCGGTGGCTACCCGGCGAAGCTGACGAAGGGGTCCGTCGTCGCGGGCGCGTACGGCACGACGAAGGTCACCGAGCGGCACCGGCACCGCTACGAGGTCAACAACGGCTACCGGGACCGCCTCTCGGAGGCCGGGCTGTCGTTCTCGGGGACCTCGCCCGACGGGCGTCTCGTGGAGTTCGTGGAACTGCCGGCCGACGTCCACCCGTACTACGTCGCGACGCAGGCGCACCCCGAGTTCCTCTCCCGGCCCCACCGGGCGCACCCCCTCTTCGCCGGGCTCGTCGGCGCCGCCCTCGCGGCGCGGTCGGCCGCTCCGACGGCCGACGCCGGCGGCGTGCGTGCTCCGGCCGGCGCGGAGGCGGGCGCGTGAGCGTCGCCGATCCCACGACCGGCGTCGAGGAGCTGCGCGACGCCGTCGGGCAGCGGGCCCCGCTCGAGCGCGAGACCGCCTTCGAGGGCGCGATCTTCGACGTCGTCCGCGACCGGGTCGACCTGGGCGACGCGGGCCGCGTGACGCGCGAGTACGTCGAGCACCCGGGCGCCGTCATGGTCGTCGCCCTGCGCGAGTACGCCGGCCGCGCGGAGGTGCTCGTCCTGCGCCAGTACCGCCACGCCCTCGGGATCACCGAGTGGGAGTACCCCGCCGGGCTCCTGGACGTCGACGGCGAGGCGCCGGTCGACGCCGCCGCCCGGGAGCTCGCCGAGGAGGCCGACCTGCGGGCGGAGCGCTGGGACCTGCTGTCGGGCTACGCACCCTCGCCGGGGGCGAGCACCGAGGCGGTGCGGATTTTCCTCGCCCGCGACCTGCGCGACGTTCCCGACTCGGAGGCGTTCGCGCGGGAGGGCGAGGAGGCCGACATGCCGACGGCGTGGGTCGACCTCGACGACCTGCACGCCGCCGTCCTCGCCGGCCGCTACACCAACCCGGGCCTCGTCGTCGGCACCTTCGCCGCGCACGCGGCCCGGGCCGCCGACTGGGCCCCGCTGCGCCGGGCCGACACCCCCTGGCCCGAGCACCCGAGGTCGCGCCCCGACGCGATCTCCCCGAGCTGAGGCCCGCCCCCCACCCCTCCCGTAAGGACACGCCCATGGAGTCAGTGCTCGATGCCGTCTCGACGTTCATCTGGGGGCCCTTCCTCCTCATCCCGCTGCTGCTGGGCGCGGGCATCTACCTGACGATCCGCCTCGGCGGCCTGCAGTTCTCCAAGCTCGTCCCGGCGCTCCGGCTCGCGTTCGTGGACCGCGGCGACGAGGGCGGTTCGGGCGACATCTCGCACTACCAGGCGCTGACGACGGCGCTCGCCGCGACCGTCGGCGTCGGCAACATCGCCGGCGTCGCGACCGCCATCCACCTCGGCGGGCCCGGCGCGCTCTTCTGGATGTGGATCACGGCCCTGTTCGGGATGGCGACGAAGTACTCCGAGGCGTTCATGGGGGTGCGCTTCCGCACGATCGACGCGACCGGCCGCGTCTCGGGCGGGCCCCAGTACTACCTCACCCGCGCGATCCCCGGCGCGTTCGGCGTGACCCTCAGCCTGCTCTTCGCCGTGTTCGCGGTCCTCGCGAGCTTCGGCATCGGGAACATGACCCAGTCGAACACCGTCGCGACGAGCATGTCCGAGTCCTTCGGGGTGCCGACGGTCGTGACCGGCATCGTCCTCGCGGTCGCGACGGGCCTCGTCCTCGTCGGGGGGATCTCGTCCATCGGCAAGGTGACCAGCGCGTTCGTCCCGCTGATGATCGTCCTCTACGTCCTCGCCGCGGTCGTCGTCCTCGTGGTCAACGTCACCGCGCTCCCGGCGGCGTTCGCGCTCATCGTCTCCGACGCCTTCACCGGCACGGCCGCGGTCGGCGGGTTCGCCGGGTCGACGATGATCCTCGCGCTGCAGTACGGCATCGCCCGCGGCATCTTCTCCAACGAGTCGGGCCTGGGCTCGGCGGCCATCGCGGCCGCGGCCGCCCAGACCCGCCACCCGGTGCGCCAGGGGCTCGTGTCGATGACGCAGACCTTCATCGACACGATCATCGTCGTGTCGATGACCGGCCTCGTCATCATCTCGACGGGCGCCTGGCAGAGCGGGATCGAGGGGGCCGGGATGACGGCCGAGGGGTTCTCCCGCGGCCTGCCCGGCACGTCCGGGCACCTCGTCGTCACGGTGTCGGTCATCTTCTTCGCGTTCTCGACCGTGCTCGGGTGGGCCTACTACGGCGAGCGCTGCATGGAACGACTCGTCGGGATCCGCGGAGTCGTCCCCTACCGCGTCGTCTTCACCGTCGTCGTGTTCGTCGGCGCGACCACCGAGCTCACGCTCGTGTGGACGTTCTCCGACATCGCGAACGGGCTCATGGCCCTGCCCAACCTCATCGGGCTCATCATCTGCGCCGGTCTCATCGCCCGGGAGACCAAGGCCTACCTCCGCCTCGACCCGACCCTGCGCCACGAACCCGACTGCTCGACCCTGGAGGGCCTCGACGAGCTGTCGCGCCTCGAGGGCACGAGCGGTTCGGCCGGCCGGTCCTGACGCCGGCGTTCAGCGGCGGAACCCGCCTTCGGAGTCGATGACCTGGCCGACGACCCAGCACCCGTCGTCGGAGACGAGCCAGGCGACGAGCCGGGCGGGGTCGTCGGGCTCGCCGTACCGTCCGGCGGGGAAGGCCGACAGGAGCGCCTCCAGCCGGTCGGGCCGATCGGTGGTGGCGGGCGCGAGGTAGCCCGTGTCGACCGGCCCGGGGTTGACCGTGTTGAGCAGGATGCCGCGGGGGGCGAGATCGGCGGCGATCGACGGCGTGATCCCGGCGAGGGCCGCCTTCGACGTCGCGTAGGCGATCTCGTCGCTCATGGGACCGAGGCCCTGGCCCGAGGTGAACCAGATGACCCGACCGCCGGGACGGGTGTCGTCGTGGCGGGCGGCGAAGGCGCGCGTGAGCAGCAGCGTCGCGCGGGCGTTCACGGCCCAGTGGGCGTCGAGGTCCGCGGCGTCGATCTCGGCCAGACGGCCGTCGCCGCCCGAGCGCGCCTGGTTCGCGACGAGGACGTCGAGGGGCCCGAGGGCCGCCTCCGCCTCCGCGACGAGTCGGTCGGGGGCGGCCGGGTCGGCGAGGTCGAGGGAGACGTCGAACAGCCGGGCCCCGGGGGTCAGGGCGTCCCGCAGCAGCTCGACGACGGCGGCGGGATCGTCCGCGCCCCAGGGCTGCCGCGCGTCGTGCGGGGCCCAGTGCTGAACGGCCAGTTGGGCCCCCGCCGCCGCGAGCCGGCGGGCCACGGCGAAACCGATGCCCTGACGGCGGCTCACGCCGGTGACCAGGGCGGTGCGTCCGGACAGGGGCAGGGCGGGCGTCGACATGGGCTCCACCCTGGCTCGGCGGGCCGGGGCCGTCCACCGAGTTCCGGCCCGGGCCGCCGGGCGACGACACCGGCCCGGCCTCGTCGGCCCGGACCCGCACCCCGTGGCGGCATCGGCATCGGAAAGGGGCGTCGAGCGCGACGGCGCGACCGGGGCGGTGGGCTGCCCCACACTGGGGGGATACGTCGACGTCGATGGAGGTGCGCAGTGCCCGAGCTGCCCGAACAGTCCGAGAACGTTCCGCACGACTCGCCCGCGGCCCGGACGGGCCTGCTGGAGGGATCCGGCTGGGAGGGCCGGCTCTTCTCGGCGGGCCGCGCCGAGCCCGGGGGCGGGACGGCCGACGCGGTCGCCCCCGCGACGGGCCGGTCTCTCGGCCGGGTCGCCCTGGCCTCGATCGAGGACGTGGCCGCCGCGGCGGCCACCGCGGCCCGCGCCCAGGTCGAGTGGGCCGCGACCGGGCCGGAGCGACGCGCGGCCGTCCTCCGCCGGGCCGGTGAGCTGTTCGAGGCCCACGCCGACGAGATCGGCTCGTGGATCGTCTCGGAGGCCGGGTCGATCCCGCCCAAGGCCGGCCTCGAGACGCACGTCGCGGCGGCGGAGTGCTTCGAGGCCTCCGCCCTCCCGACCCTGCCCCAGGGCGACGTGCTCGCCTCCAACGAGCCGCGCTGGTCGTTCGCGCGTCGGCGCCCGGTGGGCGTGGCGAGCGTCATCGCACCGTTCAACTTTCCCCTCATCCTCTCGATCCGCGCCGTCGCCCCGGCGCTCGCGCTCGGCAACGCCGTGCTGCTCAAGCCCGACCCCCGGACGGCCGTGTGCGGCGGCGTCGTCCTCGCGCGTGTCTTCGAGGAGGCCGGGCTGCCGGAGGGTCTTCTGCACGTCCTGCCCGGCGGCGCCGACGTCGGCCAGGCCGCCGTCGTCGACCCCCACGTCGGGGTCGTCGCGTTCACGGGCTCCACGGCCGCCGGGCGCGCGGTCGGGCGCCTCGCGGGTGAGCACCTGATCAAGGTGTCCCTGGAGCTGGGCGGCAACAACGCGCTCGTCGTCCTCCCGGGCGTCGACGTGGCCGCGGCGGCGAGCGCCGCGGCCTTCGGCTCCTTCATGCACTCCGGTCAGATCTGCATGACGACGGGTCGACACCTCGTGCACGAGTCGATCGCGGACGAGTACGTGGCCGCGCTCGCGGAGAAGGCGCGCCACCTGCCCGTGGGCGACCCGGCCACCGAGCAGGTCGCGCTCGGCCCGATCATCGACGCGACGCAGTACGACCGGATCCGCACGATCGTCGACGACGCGGTCGCCGCGGGCGCCACGCTCGAGGCCGGCGGTCCGCGCGAGGGACTGTTCTACGGCCCGACGGTGCTCTCGGGCGTCGCCCCCGACAACCCGGCGTGGACGCAGGAGATCTTCGGGCCCGTCGCGCCCGTGACGACGTTCTCGACCCTCGACGAGGCGGCGGCCCTCGTGAACGACTCCGAGTACGGCCTGTCCGTGGGCATCCTCGGCGACGTGGGGCAGGCGATGGCCCTCGCCGACCGGATCGACTCGGGCAAGATCCACATCAACGAGCAGACCGTCAGCGACGAGGCGCAGGCCCCGTTCGGCGGGGTCAAGGCGTCGGGCAACGGCACCCGCATCGGCGGCCCCACCGCGAACGTCGAGCTGTTCACCGAGACGCAGTGGCTCACGGTGCGCCCGGACATCGCGCCGTACCCGTTCTGATGTCGGCGGGCCGATGATGCCGACCGATGCGAGCCGGCCGAGCCGCGGCGGGGCGTTCGGCGGGCGCGCCGCCGGCGTCGGGTCGGCGACGATCACCCCGACCCGGCCCGGCGATCCGTGCCCGTGCGGGTCGAGCCGCGGGTACGCGGCGTGCTGCGGCCGTTACCACGCCGGCGCGCCGGCCCCGGACGCCGCGGCGCTCATGCGCAGCCGGTACGCCGCGTTCGCCGTCGGCGACGCGCCGTACCTGCTGCGGACCTGGCACCCCCGCACCCGCCCCGAGCAGGTGCGCCTCGACGCCGGGGACCGGTGGACCGGGCTCGAGGTCGTGGACACCCTCGCGGGCGGGCCGACCGACGAGACCGGCGAGGTGACCTACGTCGCCCGGTCCGTGGGCGCCGACGGGAGGGCGCACGCACTGCGCGAGCGCGCCCGGTTCACCCGCCGCGGCGGACGCTGGGTCTACGTCGACGGCGACATCGACGACTGAGGGTCGGGGCGGGCCCGGCGGGGTCCGTACGATGAGGTGACAGTCCCGCGGTGACCGCGGGTCCGAGCCCCCATCGCGCCCCGCACCGTCTATGCGGGGGCCAGGAAGGAACACCGTGCTGCGCACCCATTCCGCCGGAACCCTGCGTGCCGCCGACACCGGCACCACCGTCACGCTCACCGGCTGGGTGGCGCGGCGGCGCGATCACGGTGGGGTGGCGTTCATCGACCTGCGGGACGCCTCCGGTGTCGTCCAGGTCGTCGCCCGCGACGAGGTGCTCACGGGGGCGGCGCACGACCTGCGCAACGAGTACTGCGTCAAGGTCGTCGGCGAGGTCGCGCCCCGCGACCCCAAGGACGTCAACCCCAACCTCCCGACGGGTGAGATCGACGTCGTCGCCACCGCCATCGAGGTGCTCTCGCCGAGCGCGCCGCTGCCGTTCCAGATCGACGAGCGCGTCACCGTCGGCGAGGAGGCCCGGCTCAAGCACCGCTACCTCGACCTGCGCCGCCCCGGCGCCCAGAGCGCCGCCGCCGCGCTCCGGCTGCGCTCCAAGGTGAGCCAGGCCGCCCGTTCGGTGCTCGGCGAACGCGACTTCGTCGAGATCGAGACGCCCACGCTGACCCGCTCGACCCCGGAGGGCGCCCGCGACTTCCTCGTGCCCGCCCGTCTCGCGCCCGGCTCCTGGTACGCCCTCCCGCAGAGCCCGCAGCTGTTCAAGCAGCTCCTCATGGTCGCGGGCATGGAGCGCTACTACCAGATCGCGCGCTGCTACCGCGACGAGGACTTCCGCGCCGACCGCCAGCCCGAGTTCACCCAGCTCGACATCGAGATGAGCTTCGTCACCCAGGACGACGTCCTCGAGCTCGGCGAGGCGCTGGCCAAGAAGATCTGGGCCCTCATCGACGTCGACCTGCCCACGCCGTTCCCGCGGATGACGTACGCCGAGGCGATGGCGCGCTACGGCACCGACAAGCCCGACCTGCGCTTCGGCGTCGAGCTCGTCGACTGCACGGCGTACTTCGCCGACACGACGTTCCGGGTCTTCCAGAACGAGTACGTCGGCGCCGTCGTCATGCCCGGCGGCGCGAGCCAGCCCCGTCGACAGTTCGACGCCTGGCAGGAGTGGGCCAAGCAGCGCGGCGCCCGCGGCCTGGCGTACGTGACGGTCGCCGAGGACGGCACCCTGGCGGGGCCCGTGGCCAAGAACCTCTCCGACGCCGAGCGCGACGGCCTCGCCGCGCACGTCGGCGCGACGCCCGGCGACTGCATCTTCTTCGCGGCCGACACGACGCGGGCCGCTCGCGCGCTGCTCGGAGCCGGCCGCCTCGAGATCGGCAAGCGGTGCGGGCTCATCGACGAGTCGGCGTGGAGTTTCCTCTGGGTGCTCGACGCCCCGCTGTTCGAGCCGGCCTCGGACGCGGTCGCCTCGGGTGACGTCGCGGTCGGCTCCGGCGCGTGGACCGCGGTCCACCACGCGTTCACCTCGCCGAAGGACGAGTTCCTCGACACGTTCGACACCGACCCCGGCCCGGCGCTCGCCTACGCCTACGACATGGTCTGCAACGGCAACGAGATCGGCGGGGGCTCGATCCGTATCCACCGCCGCGACGTGCAGGAACGCGTGTTCAAGGTCATGGGCCTGAGCGAGGCGGAGGCGCAGGAGAAGTTCGGCTTCCTCCTCGACGCGTTCGCCTTCGGCGCGCCGCCGCACGGCGGCATCGCCTTCGGGTGGGACCGGATCGTCATGCTGCTCGGCGGTTACGACTCGATCCGCGACGTCATCGCCTTCCCCAAGTCCGGCGGCGGCTACGACCCGCTCACCGACGCGCCGGCGCCGATCACCGCGGCCCAGCGCAAGGAGGCGGGCATCGACGCCAAGCCCAAGAAGACCGAGACCGCCGGCGAGGCGACTCTCGACACCTCCGCCGTGGCGCCGAAGGAGAGCTGATCGTGGCGGGTCGCTCCGTCCACACCGTGCTCTTCGACGCCGACGGGCTGCTGCAGCACCCGGCCGCGGGGTGGGCGGAGCGCCTGTCCGGGTTCGACGACGGCGACCCCGAGGGGTTCCTCGTCGCCCTGTGGGAGGCCGAGCGGCCGGCCCTGGAGGGGCGGGAGACGCTGCGTGACAGCGTGACCCGCCTCCTGGCCTCTCGCGGCCTCGACGAGGGACGCGCCGACGAGGTGTGCGCCCTGTGGGACAACATCGAGGTCGACCAGGAGGCCTGGCAGCTCGTGCGCGACGTGGCCGACGCCGGCGTCGCCTGCCACCTCGCGACGAACCAGCAGAGCTACCGCCGGGATCTGATGATCGACCTCGGCTACGGCGACCTCGTCGAGCACGCCTTCTACTCGTGCGACCTCGGGCACGCCAAGCCGGATCCCGAGTACTTCCGGGCGATCCTGGCCCGGTTGGACGCCGGGCCCGACGGCGTCGTCTTCGTCGACGACCGCGTCGACAACGTGGAGGCGGCCCGATCCGTCGGCCTCGACGCCCACGTCCACGACCCGTCGACCGGTGCCGAGGGGCTGCGCGGCGTGCTGCGGGCCGCGGGGGTGCCCGGCGCCTGAGTCGCCGCCCGATCGCCCCGCGGCACCTCCGTGGGGGCCGAGGGCGGTCGGTGAGGGCTCAGGCCCGGGCCCGCGCCAGGACGGCGACGCCCCCGGCCTCGAGGTCGAAGGGTTCCGTGATCTCCCGGCCCGAGACGAGGTCGTGACCGGTGCAGGGGACGCGCACCGCCGCCGGAGCGTGGTTGAGCGCGAACGTCCACGTGGTCGTGCGGTCCGTGCGCCGCACGATCTCGAGCCCGTCGGGCAGGGCGGCGTGGGCGACGCCGGCCGCGTCGAGCACGCCGGCGAGCAGGCCGCGCAGGGTCTCCTCGTCGGGCAGCGTGGAGCAGTACCAGGCGGATCCGCCACCGGGCAGGTCGCGCCGGGTCATCGCCGGGCGGCCGGCCTGGCGCCCGGACGCGTACGAGTCGAGCACCGCCGCCTCGGCCTCGGACGCGAGCGTGACGTGCTCGGTCCAGGCCGAGCCGGAGCCGCCGCCCGCGAGCGCGACGACGTCGCCGGGCAGGAGCGGGTCGAACTCCTCGACGCGCACGCCGAGCAGGTCGGCGAACGCCCCCGGGTACCCGCCCAGGCGGACGTGGTCGTGCTCGTCGACGACGCCCGAGAAGAAGGTGACGAGGACGTGCGCGCCGGCCCGCGCGGCCTGCCCGATGCGCCGGGCGTTCTCGTCGGTCACGAGATAGAGCGTCGGCACGACGAGGACGTCGTAGCCGGACAGGTCGACGTCGGGGTGGAGTAGGTCGGCGCTCACCCCCATCGCGCGCAACGCCCGGTGGATCTCCTGCCCCGTGGTGACCTGGCCCAGCGCGGAGTCCGGCATCGCCGGCCCTTCGGCGGCCCACCGCGCCTGCGTGTCGTGCAGGATCGCCACCGGCGCCTCGACGCGGCTCCCGGCCACCCCACGCAGGCGCCCCAGCACGGCGCCCAGCTCGCACACCTCCCGGAACCGGGCGCTGTCCGCCCCGGCGTGGGGCAGCATCGCCGAGTGCCACTTCTCGGCGCCGGCGCGCGACGCCCGCCACTGGAAGTAGCCGACGGTGTCGGCGCCGCGAGCGACGTGGGCGAGGGAGTCCCGCAGCGTCTGACCCGAGCGCTTGGCCGGGTTCGTCGGCTGCCAGTTGACCGCGGACGTCGAGTGCTCCATGAGCATCCACGGCCCGCCGCCGGCCAGGCCGCGGGTGACGTCGCCGGAGAAGGCGAGCTCGGCGTGACGGTGCGGCAGGGTGTCGACGACGTAGTGGTCGGTCGAGACGACGTCGACGTGCGGGGCCCAGCGGTGGTAGTCGAGGTGGTCGAAGTGCGTCATCGTCATGAAGTTCGTCGTCAGTGGCACGTCGGGCGAGTGTTCGCGCACCGCCGCCGTCTCGGCCCGGAACTGATCGAGGAGGGCGTCGGAGGAGAACCGCCGGTAGTCGAGCACGTGGGTGGGGTTGGCGATCGTCGTCGTGCGCCGCGGCGGGAGGACCTCCTCGAGGTCGCCGTAGCGCTGCGACCAGAACGCGGTGCCCCAGGCGTGGTCGAGGGCGTCGAGGTCGGGGTACCGCCGCGCGAGCCAGACCCGGAATGCGGCGGCGCACGTGTCGCAGTAGCAGGGCAGGTTGTGGCAGGCGTACTCGTTCGAGACGTGCCACATCGCGAGAGCCGGGTGGTCGGCGTAGCGCTGCGCGACGCGCCCGGCCAGGGCCACCGCCTTCTCCCGGAAGACGGGCGACGTCGGGCACCACGCCTGCCGGCTGCCGGGCCACAGGGTGCGGCCGTCGACGTCGACGGGCAGGATCTGCGGGTAGGCGCGGCTCAGCCACGGGGGTGGGGTCGCCGTCGCGGTCGCGAGGTCGACGGCGATCCCGTGCCCGCCTAGGAGGTCCATGACCTCGTCGAGCCACTCGAACTCGTACTCGCCCTCGCGGGGCTCGAGGTGGCTCCAGGAGAAGACGCCCACCGTGACGAAGGTGACGCCGGCCCGCCGCATGAGGTCCACGTCCTGGCGCCACGTCGCGGCGTCCCACTGCTCGGGGTTGTAGTCGCCGCCGTAGCCGATGCCGCCCGCGTTGATCCGCTCCCAGGTCATGGCCGCCACCCTACGGTCGCCGGTGCGGCGCGCGAGGTCCGTGCGTGTCCGGTCTCACGCCCACCGGCCCTGGGCGTCCGGGGTGGTGCGGGCCCACCATGGAGGCATGAGCGATGTCAGCGACGTCATCCGCGAGACCCTCGACGGCCCCTGGGCCCGCGTTCGTGAGCGCGCCCGGACCCAGACCGAGCCCGGGCGGTTCGGGCCGCCCGAGGCCGACCTGCCGATCGAGGAGTACCGCGCCCGGGTCCACGACCAGCTCCTCGACCTCGCCTCCCTCGGATTTGCCGGCCTCGGGCTCTCGGCGGACCAGGAGGGGACCGATCAGGGCGCCTCCGTCACCGCCTTCGAGATGATCGGGCACGGGGACCTCTCGCTCTTCGTCAAGGCGGGGGTCCAGTGGGGGCTGTTCGGCGGGGCGGTGGCGGCGCTCGGCACCGCCCGTCACCACGAGCTCTACCTCGAGCCGATCGCGCAGGCGCGCCTGCTCGGGTGCTTCGCGATGACCGAGACCGGCCACGGTTCGGACGTGCAGTCCCTGCGGACGACGATCACGCACGACCCGGCGACCGACGAGCTCGTCGTGCACACGCCCGACCCGTCGGCGCGCAAGGACTACATCGGCAACGCCGCCCGGGACGGCCGGTTGGCCGCCGTGTTCGGCCAGCTCGTCACCGCCGACGGCACGGGCCACGGGGTCCACTGCGTCCTCGTGCCCATCCGCGACGAGGCCGGCGCCGCGATGCCGGGCGTGCTCATCGGTGACTGCGGAGGCAAGGCGGGCCTGCCCGGGGTCGACAACGGCCGCCTCACGTTCGACCACGTGCGTGTGCCGCGCGCGAACCTCCTCGACCGGTACGGCTCGATCGACGCGGCCGGCGCCTACTCCTCACCCATCGCCTCCGACGGCAAGCGGTTCTTCACCATGCTCGGCACGCTCGTGCGCGGTCGCATCACCGTCGGCGCCGCCGCCGGGTCGGCCACCCGCAACGCGCTGACCCTCGCGGTCGTCTACGGCCTGGCGCGTCGCCAGTTCGCCGGACCCGACGGGCAGGACGTCGTGCTCCTGGACTACCGCGCCCACCAGCGCAAGCTCCTGCCGGCGCTCGCCCGGTCCTACGCGCTCATGCTCGCCCAGAACGAGCTCACGGCCGCGATGCACGAGGTGCTGCACGCCGACGAGCGGGCGGACCGCGGGGGAGCCGAGGGCGTCGAGGGCGAGCACGGCCCCGGGCCGGGGGAGCGGGACCGCCGCCGCCTGGAGACCCGGGCCGCGGCACTGAAGGTGGCGAACACCTCGCACGCGTCGGCGACGATCCAGACGTGCCGCGAGGCCTGCGGCGGCGCGGGCTATCTGTCCTTCAACCGGCTGGGCAAGCTGCGGGCCGACACCGACGTCTTCACGACCTTCGAGGGCGACAACACCGTGCTCCTGCAGCTCGTCGGCAAGAGCCTGCTCACGGCCTACGCCGACCAGTTCGAGGCGATGAACCACGTGCAGGCGGTGGCGGCCGTCGCGCGCCAGGCCGGTGAGGCGTTGCTCGAGCGGACGATCAGCGGCTCCCTCGTGCAGCGCCTCGTCACGGGATCGCGCGGGCGCGACGCCGACGACGCGCTGCGCGACCGCGGGGGCCAGCTCGACCTGTTCACCGATCGTGAGCGGCACGTCCTCGAGACGCTCGCCGGCCGGGTGCGCCGCGCGCGCAAGGACGACCCGCACCAGGCCTGGGAGACGTTCAACGACGCCCAGGAGCACGTGCTCGAGGCGGCCCGCGCCCACATCGACCGGATCCTGCTCGAGGCCTTCGCCGCCGCCGTCGACTCGACCCCCGCCGGGCCGGCCCGGGACCTGCTCGACCTCGTCGGAGACCTCTACGCGGCCTCGACGATCGAGGCGAACCGGGCGTGGTACCTCGAACACGGGCGCATGTCGCCCGAGCAGGCGAAGGACCTGACCCGCCACGTCGACGACCTCCTCGTGGCGGTCCGCCCGCACGTCCGGACGCTCGTCGACGCGTTCGCGATCCCGCGGGAGTGGCTCGTCAGCGACCTCCTCGACCCGCTGACCAGTGAGGAGGTCGCCGCGTCGGTGTCCGCCGGGCCGGCGACCTGAGCCCGGCGGCACAGCCGTCACGAGGACCGGTCGGGTCGAGCGCCGGCCCTGACCGGTCGGACAGGTCGCGCGGTCAGTGGCTCGGGCGGGCCGTGAGCAGGAGGGCGGCGAGCTCGGTGAGGTCGGCGACGGGCAGGTCGCCGTCGTCGCGCCGGAGGGAGGCGATGCGGGCGCCCGCGGCGCGTCCCGCCGCGATCCCCGTGCCGCTGTCCTCGACGACGAGGCAGCGCTCGACGTCGACGCCGAGGCGGGCCGCCCCGAGCCGGTAGCTCGCCGGGTCGGGCTTGCCGAGCTCGACCTCGTCGACGGTGACGAGCTCGGGCACCTCGACGCCGGCTGCGGCGAGCCGGGCCCGCGCCAGGCCGCGGTCGGCGTTGGTCACGACCGCCCAGGGCAGCCCGATCCGGGCCAGGGCGTCGATGAGCTCCGCCGCCCCGACGGCGGCCACGATGCCGTCGGTGTCGGCGGTCTCGCGCCGCAGGTGGACCTGGTTCTCGGCGACGAGCTCCGCGGGGGACAGGTCCGGGCGGAAGCGCCGCATCGTCTCCTCGCCGGTGGCCCCGTGGCAGACGGCGACGACGGCGTCGGGATCGACGTCGTGCTCGAGCGCCCAGCGCCGCCACAGGCGCTCGACGGCGGCGTCGGAGTCGACGAGCGTGCCGTCCATGTCGACGAGCAGGGCGACGACGTCGGTGAGATCGACGTCGGTGAGACGGGGGGCGGTCAAGGGGTCCTCCTGCAGGTGGGCGGTGGTGTCGGCGACGGCGACCGCGGTGCCCGCGGCGATCGCCGGGAGCGAGACGGGGCATACCGCGCGGGTCTCCTCCCGCGGCCGCCGGGTCACGAGGCGCGGCGCAGCGTGACGCTGTGCCACGCCTTGTCGGTGAGGTACCCCAGCGACCGGTACAGGCCCACCGCGGCGGCGTTGTCGGCGTACACCCCCAGGGTGCACACCCCCTCGGCGGCCACGACGCGGCGGGTCAGCGCCGAGCCGACGGCCCGGCCGAGACCGGTCCCGCGCAGGGCCGGGTCGACGACGATGCCGCCGAGGTGCGCCACGCCCGAGGGCAGCCGCTGGATCGTGCCGCAGGCGCGCAGGTCGCCCGCCGCGTCCCGGTGCGCCAGCCAGCCCTCGCTGTGGCCCGTGCCGGGGAATCCCTCGAAGCGCGGGTTGATGCGGGCGCCGAACGCCTGGATCTCGGCGGCGTCGGCGACGTCGTCGAGGGGGACGAGCCGCTCCTCACCGGGCACGCTGTCCGGGACGACGTCGGTCCACATCCAGTCCCAGTCGGCGCCCGCGCCGAGACGCGCGCCCGCCGACGCGATCGCGTCGGCGGCGTCCTCGGCCGCGGCGTCCGTGGCGCCCGGCGTGCCGGTCGATCCGCCGGACCGGACCGCGTCGCCGACCGCGCGGGGGAGGGTGAGGCCACGCACCCGCGCACCCGCCGCCGACCGGCCGCGGAGCACCTCCCCAGCGAGGGTCGCCGCGCCCGGCCCCCAGACCGTCAGGCTCGGCGCCCGACGGGCGGAGGCGCGGACGTAGGCGGCCGCCGCGACGCCGACCCATCCGTCGACCTCCCGCGGCGGGTCGAGGCGGGCGAAGACGTCGCCGGGCACGACCCGTTCCAGGTCGTGCCGGTCGCGCACGGCTCGGATCGTCACCGCCCCAGCATGCGTCACCGTCCGCCGCGGGCGGGCAAGACGCCGCCCGGGGCGATGACCGGCACGGCTCGCACGGTTCGCAGCGCTCGCGCCGGTGCGGGGGCGGTGCGCGGAGCCGAGAGGGTCTCGGCCGGGGCGCGCCGCGCCCCTCGCGCCGACGGGCCGGGCGCGTGCTGCGACGGCCCCCGCGGCGGGACGGAGCACCACCACGCCGAGGCCGCGGCCTGGCCGAGCACGAGCCACCAGATCGGGGTGGTCAGGGCGGTGCTCGCCACGCAGCCCAGGGCGACGAACGCGACGAGGGCGGCGGCCCCCTCGACCCGGGCGGTGACGAGGCGCCGCGCCCGGGGCCGCGACGGGTGCGCCACCGCGGGCCGCCGCCCGCGCCGGCGGGGGCGCAGGCCGAGCGTGAGGACCGCGAGGAGGACGAGCAGGCCCCCGGCGACGAGGACTCCGTACTGCAGGGCCAGCTCCGCGAAGGTGTTGTGCAGCCACGTCCGCGTGCTCACGCCGGGGGAGGGGTCGGCGGCCAGCAGCGGCTCGAAGCTCGCGGCCCCCGTCCCCAGCCCGTCGGAGTCGGCCGCGTAGCGGGCGGCGGCGCGCAGGAGGCCGACGCGCAGACCGTCGGAGCGGGAGGTCCCGGGGTCGGCCGCGGCGGCGATCAATCGCGCCACGGGGTTGCGGGCGGCCAGCGCCGGAAGTGTGAACGCGGCGACGCCGACCGCGACGACGAGCGCGGCCAGAGCCGGGACGAGGAACCGGTGCGGGCGCCGCGCCGACCCCCTGACGGGGCGGCCCTCCCGGCGCCCGGACCGTGCGCCGGCCGCGTGGAGCCCGAACACGACGAGCAGCGCGAGCAGCCCGGCGCGGCTCTCGGTGAGGAGGACGAACCCCGCGCCGAGCGCGGCGAGGGCCACCGCGACACGGCGGCCGGGCGGCCCGGCGTCGCGCCGCCACGCCAGGGTGCCCGAGATCATCGCGGTCAGCGCCACGGCGAAGTCGTTGGGGTTGCGGAAGGCGCCGGCGACGATGGTGCGGCTCGTCTCGGCCCAGCTGTGACCGGCGGGGATCCACAGGTGCGCGTCCGTGACGAGCTCGACGAGGGCGACGCCGCACGAGAGGGCGAGGGCGAGCGCCCACCCGCGCCGCATCGCGACGAGGCCGCTCCACGTGCCGCGCGACGCGGCGGCCACGCCGACCGCGACGGCGAGGCCCGCAACGAGACCGCTCACCTCGGCGCGGCCCTCGGCCGCGTCGGGGGCACGCCCCGACGCGATCGGCACCCACGCGAGGGCGAGCACGGCGAACGCGAGGAGCGCCGAGGGGGCCGGGCGACGCCAGGCGGACCCGCGGGCGGCCCACAGCGCGACGGCGGCGGCCCCGCAGGCGAGCACGGTCGCGAGGTGCGCGGCTATGAGCGGGCGCAGGGTGAGATCTCCGGCCGCGGCCGCCACGACGAACGCGGTGAGGAGCGGCGCGGCGCGGCGCGGGCCGGCGACGGTGCGGTCCCGCCGCCCTCGGGTGGAGAGCATGGGGGCCAGTCTAGGTTTCGGACAAGACTCTCGCCGGGGCGAAGCCCCAGGTCACGGTGCATGTGAGGGGGCCTGCAGGGCAGGCGATCCCGGGCGCACGAGGCTCGGCGACCCGACCCTGTGGGTGCACGTCGGTAGCCTGACGGGCGTGACCGAGCCCGACCTCTTCGCCCCCGCCCCGGACGACGCGCCGAGCGAGGCGACCCGTCCGCCGCTCGCGGTGCGCATGCGGCCCGCCTCGCTCGCGCAGGTGCGGGGCCAGGCCGAGGCGCTGCGACCGGGCAGCCCCCTGCGCCGGCTCGTCGAGGGCGGCGCGGCGGGCGGGGTGGGCCCGGCGTCGGCCATCATCTGGGGACCGCCGGGGACGGGGAAGACCACCCTCGCGCACCTCGTGGCGAAGGCCGAGGGGCGCCGGTTCGTCGAGCTGTCGGCCATCACCGCCGGGGTCAAGGACGTGCGGGCCGCCATGGAGGCCGCCGCCCGGGAACGCGATCTGTACCAGCGGCGCACCGTCCTCTTCCTCGACGAGATCCACCGGTTCACCAAGGCGCAGCAGGACGCGCTCCTGCCCGGGGTCGAGAACGGCGTCGTCATCCTCGTGGCGGCCACGACCGAGAACCCGACCTTCGCCGTCATCGCCCCGCTCCTGTCGCGCTCGATGCTCGTCACGCTCACCTCCCTCACCGACGCCGACGTCGAGGAGGTCGTGCGCGCCGCCCTGACCGAGGAGCGCGGGCTCGACGGTGCCTACGACCTCGCCGACGACGCCCTCGCGCACCTCGTGCGCATGGCCGGCGGGGACGCGCGGCGGGCGCTCACCGCGCTGGAGGCGGCCGCCGGGGTCGCCCTCGACGACCGCCCCGCCGGCCGCGGCGCGCCCGACCGAGACGACCCCGCACCCATCTCGCTCGCCCACGCCGAACAGGCCGTCGAGGTCGCCGCCGTGCGCTACGACCGCGCCGGCGGTCAGCACTACGATGTGGCCAGCGCCTTCATCAAGTCGATGCGCGGCTCGGACGTCGACGCCGCGCTGCACTACCTGGCCCGCATGCTCGAGGCGGGGGAGGACCCCCGCTTCATCGCCCGCCGCATCGTCATCAGCGCGAGCGAGGAGATCGCCATGGCCGACCCGACGGCCCTGCAGACGGCCGTCGCCGCCATGCACGCCGTCGCGCAGATCGGGATGCCCGAGGCCCGGCTCATCCTCGCCCAGGCGGTGGTCCACAACTGCCTCGCGCCCAAGTCGAACGCCGTCTACACGGCGATCGGGGCGGCCATCGCCGACGTGCGGGCCGGCAAGGGCGGCGCCGTCCCGGCCCCGCTGCGGGGGACGGCGACCGCCCGCAAGGCGGGGACGCCGGGCCGCCCGGGCGAACGGCCGGGTGAGTACGTATACGCCCACGACGAGACCGACTCGGTCGCCGCGCAGCAGTACCTGCCCGACGACCTCGCCGGGGCCGACTACTACCACCCCAAGGCCCGCGGCTTCGAGGAGCGCATGGTCGAGCGCTGGCGGTGGCTCCGTGGGCGGATCCGCAGGCGGCCCGGCTGATCTCCGACGCAGGCCCGGGTGTTCGGGCCCTCTCCGTGACGGCCTTCTCGAACCCGAGGTGCGCAGGACCCGGACGCGTCAGGTGGGCCGGCCCCGGACGCGTCCGGGCACGCCGACGCAGCCCGCCCCTCGTGCTGTCGGGGACGGGCGGTGCTGGTCGGGTCGGCCGCGCGGACTCGGGTCGCGCGGACTTAGCCGGTCGGGTCGTCGCGGTGGCGCCGGAACGCCTCCTGCGCCTCCGGGGAGGCGGGGTCGAGGGTGGTGTCGTCGTCGGAGCTCTCGGCGGTGAGCCGCTCCTTGAGCGATCCGGCCGACTCGCGGACCTCGTGGGCGGCGGTGGCGAGACCACCGGCCACCTTGTCGAGCAGGCCGTCGCCGGGCGCCTTCTCGCCGGCGACGTGCGCCTCGATGCGCTCGAGCCGCGTCGTCGCCGCGTCGCCCGAGACGTCGACCGTCTCGATGACCTGACGCACCTGCGCGTGATGGCAGGCGCTGCGGTGGGCTCCGAGGCCGTCGGGCCGGTCGACGAGCTCCGGCACGTCGGTGGTGCAGATCTCCGTGGCCTTCCAGCAGCGCGTGTGGAACCGGCACCCCGACGGGGGGTTCGCGGGCGACGGGACGTCGCCCTTGAGCATGATCTGCTCGCGATGGCCCCGCAGGGTCGGGTCGGGCACCGGCACCGCCGACAGGAGCGCCTGCGTGTACGGGTGGGTCGGCCGCTCGTAGATCTCGTCCTCGGTGCCGAACTCCGCCATCTTGCCGAGGTACATGACCCCGACCCGGTCGGAGATGTGCCGCACCACCGACAGGTCGTGGGCGATGAAGACGTAGGCGAGCCCCATCTCCTTCTGCAGCCGACCCATGAGGTTGACGACCTGCGCCTGCACCGACACGTCGAGCGCCGAGACGGGCTCGTCGCAGATGAGGACCTTCGGTTTGAGCGCGATGCCGCGGGCGATCCCGATGCGCTGACGCTGCCCGCCCGAGAACTGGTGCGGGTAGCGGTTGATGTGCTCGGGGCTGAGACCGACGAGCTCGAGGAGCTCCTCGACGGCCTGGCGCCGGCCGCGCCGCGGCACGACGTCGGGGTGGATCTCGAAGGGCTCGCCGACGATGTCCCCGACCGTCTTGCGCGGGTTGAGCGACGTGTACGGGTCCTGGAAGACGATCTGGATGTCGCGGCGCAGCCGGCGCATCTCGGACCCGCTCTTCGAGAACAGGTCGACGCCGTCGAAGTCGACCGTGCCGCTCGTCGGTTCCTCGAGCCGCATGAGCAGCCGGCCGAGGGTCGACTTGCCGCAGCCCGACTCGCCGACGATGCCGAGCGTCTCGCCGCGGCGCAGCTCGAAGCTCACGCCGTCGACGGCCTTGACGTGGCCCACCGTCCGGCGCAGGACGCCACCCTTGATGGGGTAGTGCTTGACCAGGTCCTTGGCGACCAGGATCGGGTCGGTGGCGGTGTCAGCCACGGTGGACCTCCTCGCTGAAGTGGCAGGCGCTCTCGCGGCCGGGGGCGGCACCGACGACCGCGGTGAGCTCCGGGCGGTCGCGTCGGCAGACGTCCTGGACGAAGCGGCACCGCGGGTGGAACTCGCACCCGCTGGGCAGTCGCAGCAGGTTGGGCGGGAGACCGCCGATGGCCGAGAGCTCCTGGCCCTTCTGGTCGAGCCGCGGGATCGACTCGAGCAGCCCGAGCGTGTACGGGTGGGCGGGTCGGCGGTACAGCTCGAGGACGTCGGCGCGCTCCATGATCCGCCCGCAGTACATGACGGCGATGCGGTCGGCGACGTCGGCGACGACCCCGAGGTCGTGCGTGATGAGGATGAGCCCCATCTGGCGCTCCTCCTGCAGCTCGGCGAGCAGCGCCATGATCTGGGCCTGCACCGTCACGTCGAGTGCGGTCGTCGGCTCGTCGGCGATGAGCACCGCCGGGTCGAGGGCGATGGCCATCGCGATCATGATGCGCTGACGCATCCCGCCCGAGAACTGGTGGGGGAAC
Organism: Agilicoccus flavus; assembly: GCF_014857905.1. Lineage (GTDB taxonomy): Bacteria > Actinomycetota > Actinomycetes > Actinomycetales > Dermatophilaceae > Agilicoccus > Agilicoccus flavus. The sequence continues at coordinate 28,066 of NZ_JACYXE010000003.1, forward strand.
GCCCGGACGCGCTGCTTGGCCGCCGGGATCTGCACGCGTTCCATGAGCCGGACGGCCTGCGCCGTGGCGTCGGACTTGTTCATGCCCCGGTGCTTGCGGAACATCTCGGCGATCTGCCAGCCGACCGGGAAGACCGGGTTCAGCGAGCTGAGCGCGTCCTGGAAGATCATCGAGATCTCGGGGCCACGGGTCTTGCGCCGCTGCTCGTCGGGCATCGTGAGCAGGTCCTGGCCGCAGTAGCGGATGGCCCCTCGGGGAATCTTCGCGGGCGGCATGTCGAGGATGCCCATGATCGCCTGCGCGGTCACGGACTTGCCGGAGCCCGACTCGCCAAGGATGGCCAGGGTCTCGCCGGCGTGCAGGTCGAAGTTCACGCCGTTGATGGCCCGGGCGACGCCGTCCTCGGTGTGGAACTCGACGTGGAGGTCGTCGACCTCGAGGAGCAGGCCGTCGGGGCCGGGCCGGTAGTCGGAGGCGGTGGCCTGCGCGTCGCGGCGGCCGCGGGGCTGGGTGGTGGTCGTCATCGGTTCGCTTCCTGCCCTCACCGGGACTTGGGGTCGAACGCGTCGCGGGCGGCGTCGCCGAGCATGATGAAGGCGAGGACGCCCAGACTGAGGAACAGGCTGGGGAACAGCGGGATGTGCGGGAAGGTGCGCAGGAAGGTCAGGCCCTCGTTGATGGCCACTCCCCACGACACCGCCGGCGGCACGAGCCCGATCCCGAGGAACGACAGCGTCGCCTCGGCGACGATGAAGACGCCGAGGTTGATCGTCGAGACGACGAGGATGGGCGCCAACGAGTTCGGGAGGACGTGCTTGGTGATGATCCGCCACGGGCTCGCGCCGAGGGCGCGGGCCGCCTGGATGTAGTCGTTCGGCAACACCTGCAGCACCGACCCGCGCATGAGCCGCGCGAGGCTCGGCCAGCCGAGGATCGTCAGCGCCGCGACGACCTTGAGCACGACCGACAGGTACGGGGTCGACTGGTCGCTCGGGAAGGCGCTCATGAAGAGGATGCCGCCCAGCAGCACCGGGATCGCGAAGAAGACGTCGGTGATCCGCGAGACGATCGTGTCGAGCCAGCCGCCGAAGTAGGCCGCGAGGATGCCGACGGCCCCGCCGATGAGCGTCGTCGCGACCGTCGTGAGGATGCCCACGAGGATCGACGCCCGGGCCCCGTGGATGGTGCGCGAATAGATGTCGTAGCCCTGCCCGTCGGTGCCGAACCAGTGCTCGGCGCTCGGTTCCTGCCGAACGTCGAACACCTGCCTCGGGTCGATCGACGTGAAGAGGCCGGGGAAGGCGGCCATCGCGACGAACAGGGCGATGAGGACGACGCTGAACCAGAAGGCCGGCTTGCGCCGGAGCTGACGCCACGCGTCGGAGGTGAGCGAGCGGGCGGGCGCGGCCGCCTCGCGCGCAGGCGCGACGTCGGTCGAGGGCTCGCCCGGCTCGATGCCGGCGGTCGCGGTGACGGACTGCTGAGGGGTGTCAGTCATGGCTGATCCTCGGGTCGAGAACGCCGTACAGAAGGTCGACGACGAGGTTGACGATGAGATACACGATGACGAGCGCGGTGACGGCGCCGACGACGGCGAACCCGTCGCGGTGGTTGATGCTCTGGAAGATGTAGCCGCCGATGCCCTGGATGTTGAAGATGCGCTCCGTGACGATCGCGCCGCCGAGGAGGGCGCCGAAGTCGTAGCCCATGAAGGTGACGACGGGGATCATCGAGTTGCGCAGGGCGTGCAGCCCGATGGCGCGGCGTTGGGTCAGCCCCTTGGCCTTGGCCGTGCGCACGTAGTCGGCCCGCAGGTTCTCGGCGAGGTTCGTGCGCGTGAGGCGCGTGACGTAGGCCATCGACAGCGACGCGAGCACGATCGCGGGCATGAGGAGCTGGTACATCGACGGGTTGCGGCTCGTCACCGTGACGGGGAACCAGCCCAACCGGACGCCGAAGTAGAACTGGGCGAGCACGCCGATGACGAACACGGGCACGGAGATGACGACGAGCGTGCTCACGAGGATGAGGGAGTCGAGGAACGAACCCTTCCTGATCGCCGCCAGCACCCCGGCGAGGATGCCGATCACCGCCTCGATCGCGATCGCCATGAGCGCGAGCTTGCCGGTGATCGCGTACCGCTGGGCCAGGTCCTGCGTGACCGGGATGCCGTAGGTGTTCTCGCCGAGATCGCCCGTGGCGAGCTTGCCGAGGTACTTCACGTACGCGACGGGGACGGGGTCGTCGAGGTTGTACTGCTCGCGGATCTCGGCGACGACGGCCGGGGGGCACCCGCGGTCGCCGCACTTGCCGGCCGTCGGATCCCCGGGAAGGGCGAAGACCATCGCGTAGATGATGAACGTCGTTCCGAGGACCACGGGGATCATCTGGAGCAGCCGCCGGATGACGTACTTGCCCATGACACCTCCAGGTGCTGTCGGGGGCCGCCCGGGGCGCGATCCTCGCAGGCGGCGTGAAGAGGGGAGGGGCCGGCGTCGCCTCACGGTGAGGCCGCCGGACGACGCCGCTCGGTCGGCGTCCGGATGAGGACGCCGACCGAGCGGGGATGTCACCTCGTCACTTAACGGTGGCCGAGAGCAGGTCGGGTCGGCCGGAGGCTACGTTGACCTTGACGTTGTTCATCTTCTCGGACCAGCCGATCTGCGCCGTGTAGTACCACATCGGGATCGACGGCATCCCGGTGGCGAGCATCTTCTCGGCGTCCTGGTAGGCCTTGAGCGACGCCTCGCCCTCGAGGGTGCCGGCCTCGACGAGCTTCTTGTCGAAGGCGGGGTTCGAGTACTTGTTGTCGTTGCTCGAGCCGCCCGTGGAGTACTGGGGGGTGAGGAAGTTCTCGATGTGCGGGTAGTCGGCGATCCAGCCGGACCGGAACATGCCCTTGAGCTTGCCCCCGCCGATCTGGTCGCGGAACGTCGCGAAGTCGGTGACCGGGGCGGCCACGCAGTCGACCCCGAGGGCCGTGCGGATCGAGTTGCACGTGGCGGTGACCCAGTCCTTGTGCGCCGCATCGGCGTTGTACGAGATCGTCAGCTTGCCCTTGAAGCCGCCGGCCTCGGCGAGCAGCTGCTTGGCCTTCGTGGGGTTGTACGTGCAGAACTCGCCGCACAGGCCCTCGGCGTAGCCCTGGGTACCGGGGGCGCCCCAGCCCGTGGCGGGCTGACGCGCGCCGTCGAACTGGTCGTTGATGATCTTCTGGCGGTCGATCGACATCGAGATGGCCTGGCGGATCTTCGGGTTCGCGTAGTCCGGCGACACCTTGTCGGGGGCGAACATGATCGTCTGGATCGCGGGGTACGCCTTCTGCGCCCAGCGGTCGGGCAGGTCGGACTGGAACTTCTTCGCGACGAGGGCGCTGGCGGGGAGCTCGTCGGCCACGTCGAGGTTGCCGGCGAGGAGGTCGTTGTAGGCGGCCTCGATGTCCTGGTAGATGCGGAAGGTGATCTTGTCGACCTTGCCGCCGAACTGGCCGGAGTAGCCCGAGAACTTCTGCAGGACGGCCTGGCGGCCCTTCTCGTAGCTGACGACCTGGTACGGGCCGGCGCCGATCGGCTTGTCGGCGAACGTCTTCGGGTCCTTGAAGAAGGCGTCGGGCTGCGGCGCGAAGGCCGTGTACCCGAGGCGGACCGGGAGGTTCGAGACCGGGGTCGTCGTCTTGATCGTGAACGTGTGGTCGTCGACGACCTTGAGGCCCGACATCTTGGCGGCCTTCGGCTTCGGGCCCTTCTGGGGGCCGTCGCCGTCAGGGTCCTCGGACTGCAGGTCGGCGAAGCCGGCGATCGGCTCCATGAAGTACGAGAGGTACTGGGCGTTGGGGGCGTACGCGGTGTAGTTCCACGCGTCGACGAAGTTCTTGGCCTTGACCTCGGTGCCGTCCTGGAACTTGTAGCCCGGCTTGATCTTGACCGTGAAGTTGGTGTTGTCGGTCGTCTCGATCGACTCGGCGATGTCGGCCTTCGGCTCCGCCGTGTCGGGGTCGTACTTGTACAGCGTCGAGGTGAAGAGCTCGACGATGTCGTGGCCGCAGGACTCACCGGTGTCGCCCCCGATGAGCGGGTTCTGCGGCTGGCAGCCCCTGGCGACGATCTCGCCCCCGCCGGCGCCCTGGCCCCCGCCCGTGCTGCCCCCGCCACCGGCGTCGCCGCCCCCGCCGCCGCCGCAGGCGGTGAGCAGGGCCGTGGCGGAAAGACTTGCGACGACTGCCGCTCGGGTCTTGGCTCGCATCTGTGAGACCTCCTGGAAGGGTCCTCCGCGGTCGCGGGGACGGGGTGTGACGAACCGCCCTCGCGTCCGGTGTCGTCGTGATCGGCGCAGCCTGGAGTGCGGTGGCGTTGCGCATCAAGGTAGGACGTCCTTCAGCCGGATACTGTCGATTCGGCGATATGCCGGACTCCGAGACGCAATCGTGATCCCGCTGCCCACCCTCGGGCGCTCGAGCCGGTCGGACTGCTCGTCCTCGGGCCGGGGCACCGACCGGGCCGCCACCGGGCCGCCACCGGGCCGTGCCGGTCGGGCGCCGACCGCGCGCCTCCTTGGCCCGACCCCCAGGCGTGGATAGCATCACCGCATCGCGCCGGCGACACCCCTCCTTCGTCGCGGCGCTCGAGGCGAAGGTGACACCCATGAGCGTCCAACTGCACGTGGCGGCACCGGCCCGGGGTCGCGACCTCCCGGTCGGCCCCGTCGTCGGGGTCAGCGGGCTCCCCACGGCCCAGGAGATGTTGCTCAGCTCGCGCCGGCGTGGCCCCGGGGCGCACCGGGAGCCCGGATCGACCCCCTGGCGCACCGGCGTGCGCGAGCTGGTCCTGGCCCTGACCTTCGGCCGACTCGAGGTCTACCGGCCCGCGCACCGGGTCCGCGTCGCCCACTGAGGGGCCCACTGCCCGGCCCCGACGCGGCCACCGATCCTCGGCCGACGCGTCCGAGCCCCGATGCGGCGACGCACAGCGCCCGTCGTGCCCCGCCACCGCGGGGCGCGGCGGGCGTCGTCGGTGCCGGGGCCTAGTCTGGAGGGTGCAGAGCCCTCGCCGCCCGTGCGCGTGTCGCCCGTCGACCCGCGGCGCGGCGGGGGCCGACCTCCCCGCACCGACGAAGGACCCGTCATGGAAACCGCCGAGATCAGGCGCCGCTGGCTCCGCTTCTTCGAGAGCAAGGGCCACACCGTCGTCCCGAGCGCCCCGCTGCTCTACGACGACCCCAACCTGCTGTTCGTCAACGCGGGCATGGTGCCCTTCAAGCCCTACTTCCTCGGGCAGGAGACGCCGCCGTTCCGCCGGGCGACCAGCGTCCAGAAGTGCGTGCGCACGCAGGACATCGAGGAGGTCGGCAAGACCTCCCGCCACGGCACGTTCTTCCAGATGAACGGCAACTTCAGCTTCGGCGACTACTTCAAGCCCGACGCGATCCGCTTCGCGTGGGAGCTGCTGACCACGTCGCAGGGTCGGGGCGGCTACGGCCTCGACCCCGAGAAGCTGTGGGTCACCGTCTACGAGGATGACGACGAGGCGGCCGAGCTGTGGCGCGACCTCACCGGCATCGACGCCGGGCGCATCGTCCGGCGCGGGCTCGCGGACAACTACTGGAGCATGGGCGTGCCCGGCCCGGGCGGTCCCTGCAGCGAGATCTACGTCGACCGGGGCCCGGAGTACGGGCCCGACGGCGGGCCCGCGGTCGACGAGGACCGCTTCATGGAGATCTGGAACCTCGTCTTCATGCAGTACGAGCTCTCGCACGTCCGCTCGAAGGTCGACTTCGACATCGCCGGCGAGCTGCCGAAGAAGAACATCGACACCGGGATGGGGCTCGAGCGCATCGCCTCGATCCTGCAGGGCGTCGACAACATGTACGAGATCGACGAGGTCTACCCGGTCCTCGAGCGCGCGGCCGACATGGCGGGGAAGCGCTACGGGGCGGGCGGCGGGCAGACGGCCCAGACGAGCCACCCCGACGACGTCCGCCTGCGCGTCGTGGCCGACCACGTCCGCAGCTCGCTCATGCTCATCGGCGACGGCGTCACCCCCGGCAACGAGGGCCGCGGCTACGTGCTGCGCCGGATGCTGCGTCGAGCGGTGCGCGCGATGCGCCTGCTCGGCGTCGACGAGCCGTGCCTGCCCGAGCTGCTGCCCGTGAGCATGGAGCGCATGAGCCAGTCCTACCCCGAGCTGGCGCGCGACTTCGACCGCATCTCGACCATCGCGTACGCGGAGGAGGAGGCGTTCCGCCGCACCCTCGCCTCGGGCACGACCATCCTCGACACGGCGGTCGCCAGGGCGAAGGCCCAGGGCGGGCGCATCCTCACCGGGTCGGATGCGTTCAGCCTGCACGACACGTACGGCTTCCCCATCGACCTCACCCTCGAGATGGCCTCGGAGCAGGGGCTGTCCGTCGACGAGGCGGGGTTCCGCGAGCTCATGGCCGCGCAGCGCGACCGCGCGAAGGCCGACGCGAAGGCGAAGAAGCAGGGCCACGGCGACACGCACGCCTACCGCGCGCTCTTCGACGCGGTCGGCGGGCCGGTCTCCTTCACCGGTTACACCGACGTCGAGGGCGACGGCCGCGTCGCCGGGCTCATCGCCGGGGGCGTCCCCGCCGACCGGGCCCGCGAGGGCGACGACGTCGAGATCGTGCTCGACCGCACCCCCTTCTACGCCGAGGGTGGCGGCCAGCTCGCCGACCACGGCCTCATGCGCTTCGGCGGGGCCCTCGTGCAGGTCACCGACGTCCAGAAGCCCATCACCGGCCTCATCGTGCACAAGGGGCGGGTCGTCTCGGGTGAGCTGGGCGTCGGCGACGTCGCGCACTCGAGCATCGACGTCGAGCGGCGGCGGTCGGTGTCGCGCTCCCACACCGCGACCCACGTGCTGCACCAGTCCCTGCGCGACGCGCTGTCCTCGACGGCCACGCAGGCGGGTTCGGAGAACGCGCCGGGCCGGCTGCGGTTCGACTTCAGCTGGAGCAAGCCGGTGCCCGCGTCGGTGTTCGGCGAGATCGAGGAGCACATCAACCAGGTGCTCCTCGACGACCTCCCCGTCGGTGCCGAGGTCATGAACAAGAAGCAGGCGCTGGAGTCGGGCGCGCTCGCGATGTTCGGGGAGAAGTACGGCGACGAGGTCCGGGTCGTGTCGATCGGCGACTGGTCCAAGGAGCTGTGCGGTGGGACCCACGCGCAGCGCGCGGGGCAGCTCGGCGTCGTCAAGCTCCTCGGCGAGTCGTCCGTCGGATCCGGCGTGCGCCGTGTCGAGGCGCTCGTTGGCATGGACGCCTACAGCCATCTCGCGCGCGAGTCGGTCCTCGTCTCGCGTCTCACCGACGTGCTCAAGGGCCGCCCCGAGGAGCTGCCCGAGCGGATCGAGGGCATCCTCGCGCGGCTCAAGGAGGCCGAGCGCGAGATCGCCGCGGTGCGGCAGAAGGAGGTGCTGGCCGGGGCGGGCGCCCTCGCCTCCGGCGCGCGGGACGTCGGCGGCGTGTCCGTCGTGGCCTCCGACGTCGGGGACGGCGTCGCGGCCGACGACCTGCGCCGGCTCGTCACCGACGTGCGCGCGCGCCTCGGCGAGGAGCGCGGCAGCGTCGTCGCCCTCGCGTCCGCGACGAACGGCCGGCCGGCCGTCGTCGTCGCGACGAACGCCGCGGCCCGCTCCGCCGGCATCAAGGCGGGCGCCCTCGTCAAGGCGGCCGCCTCGGCGCTCGGCGGCGGCGGCGGCGGCAAGGACGACCTCGCGCAGGGCGGCGGCACGAACGCCGACGCGCTGCCCGAGGCGATCTCGGCGATCGAGCGCGCCGTCGGCCTGGCCGTCGCGGCCCCCGCCTGAGCGTGCGCACCGGCGTCCGCCTCGGCGTCGACGTGGGGTCGGTGCGGATCGGGGTGGCCTGCAGCGACCCCGACGGCATCCTCGCCACGCCGGTGGCGACCGTGCCCGCGGGTGACGGGGCCCCCGACCCGGTGGCGGCCGTGGCCGCCCTCGCGTCCGGTGACGACCCGGCCGGCCGGCCTCCGGCGGCCGAGATCGTCGTCGGCCTGCCGCGGTCGTTGTCGGGTCAGGAGGGCCCGGCGGCGCAGACGGCCCGCGCCTTCGCGGTCCGGTTGGCGGCCGCCGTGCGACCGGTGCCGGTGCGGCTCGTCGACGAGCGCCTCACGACCGTCGACGCGCAGCGCCACCTGCGCGCGAGCGGCCGCAGCGAACGGACCTCCCGCGACGTCGTCGACCAGGCAGCCGCCGTGGTGATCCTCCAGCACGCCCTCGACGCGGAACGGGCGTCGGGGCGTGCCCCCGGGGAGGCCGTGACCGGGCGCAAGCCTCGGCACCGCGGCGCTCGCTGACGGCGGCCCCGATCGCTCCGACCGGCAGCGACACGCAAACCTCCGATGTGGGCTCCGGCCCCCCGACAAGGCAGAGTGGGAACCATGGTCAGACGCGACGACGCTCCCGGGCACGAGCCGGCCTCGGGCGGCCGCACCGGCGAGGGGTTCGACGACGGGCCGGGAGAGCGCGGCTACGACGAGTCCGGGGACGACGTCTTCGTCGACGCCGGCTCCGGCGGAAGCGCCGAGCACGCGTCCGGCCACGGCGACCGTCACGACCACGTCGAGCGTGACCACCCGGGCCACGACCACCCCGGTGCCGACGAACCGGGCTACGACGACCGTGAGCTCTACGACGAGTACGACCGCGACGGATACGACGAGCGCGACGGCCACGACGAAGACGACGACGAGGGCGTCATCGGCGACCGGCCGCGGCGGAACCGGCGGGGTCGCACCCGCCTCGTCGCGATCGCCGTGGCGGTCCTCGTACTCGTGGCGGGCATCGGCGTGGCGGCGGCGGGTCTGCTCCCGATCATCAGCTCTCTCACGGCGAGCAAGGACTACGAGGGGCCCGGCACCGGGCAGGTGACGTACACGGTCCGGCCCGGCGACACCTACAGCCAGATCGCCGACGGTCTGCAGAAGGCCGGCGTCGTCATGACGACGTCCGCCTTCACCGACGCCCTCGCCGAGCACCCCGGGCCGGAGGTCCAGCCCGGCCAGTACAACCTGCGGTCGCAGATGAAGGCCGTCGACGCGCTCTCGCTCCTGCGGGGCGAGGGGCGCCAGGTCGTCAAGGTGACGCTGCGTGAGGGCCTGTGGAAGCGCGAGGTGTACGCCGCGCTGTCGAAGGCCACCGGCCTCCCCGTCGCCGACTACACCAAGGCCGAGGCGGCGGCGAAGTCCTCGCCCGACAGCCTCGGCCTGCCCGCCTCGGCGCAGGGCAACGTCGAGGGTTACCTGTTCCCGGCCACCTACGAGTTCACGCCGGGGGCATCCGCCACCGAACAGCTGCGCGCCCTCGTCGGGAAGTCGACGAGCCAGTTGCGCCAGCTCGGCGTCAACGACGCAGAGATGGAACGGACGGTCATCGTCGCCAGCCTCGTCGAGGCCGAGGCACGCCTCGACGCCGACCGGCCGAAGGTCGCGCGGGTCATCGAGAACCGGCTCGCGAAGAAGATGCCGCTGCAGTTCGACTCGACGGTCAACTACGGGGTGCAGCGCAAGTCGATCACGACGACCGACGCCGAGCGCGCCGCGAAGAACGGGTACAACACGTACGTCCGCCCGGGCCTGCCCGCCGGGCCGATCGGCAACCCGGGAGCCGCCTCCATCAAGGCCGCTCAGGCGCCCGCCGCCGGTCCGTGGCTGTACTTCGTCACGGTGGACCCCTCGAGCGGTGCGACCCGCTTCGCCGTCACCGGCGAGCAGCACCAGGCCAACGTCGCGCTGTTCCAGAAGTGGTGCCAGGCCCACCCGGGCCAGTGCTGAGCGTCGCCGGGCCGGCGACCGCCGGCGGTCCGGGTGCCCCGACCGATACCGAGAGCGAGGTCACGCCCGTGGGCGTCGTGCCCCACCCGAGTCCGGAGGCGTCCCCCGTCGCGCCCACGTGCCGCGCGGCCGTGCTGGGGTCGCCGATCGAGCATTCCCTGTCGCCGGCGCTGCACGAGGCGGCGTACGCGGCGCTCGGCCTGCGCGAGTGGGCCTACGACCGGTTCGCGGTCGGCGGGGCGGGCGAACCCGACCTGCCGAGCTTCCTCGCCGGATGCGGGCCGGAGTGGGTCGGGTTCTCGGTGACCATGCCGCTCAAGGAGGCGGCCCTCGCCGCCGGCGTCGCGGCCTCCGCGCACGCGCGGGACGTCGGCGCCGCGAACACGCTGGTGCGCGCCGAGGACGGCTGGTACGCCGACAGCACCGACGCCGCCGGCCTCCTCGAGGCCCTGCTCGAGGCCGGCGTCGCCGACCCGCGTCGCGTCCTCGTCCTCGGGGCGGGGGCCACGGCCCGGTCCGCCGCCGACGCGACCGCGCGCCTCGGGGCCCGCGAGCTGTCGTTCGCGGTGCGCCGGGCGCCGCGCCCGCAGACCCTCGACTTCGCCCGCCGGCGTGGGCTCGACGTCGGGGTCGTCCGGCTCACCGACGCCGCCGACCTCGTCCGGGCCCTGTGCGACGCCGACGTCGTCGTGTCGACGCTGCCGACCGGGACCCGCCTCGGCCTGCCCCGGCTCGAGCCCGACCGGCTCGCGGGCGCCGTCCTCATGGACGTCGTCTACGGGGGCTGGCCCACCTCGCTGGCCTCGTGGGCCACCGAGGCGGGGGCGCGCGTCGCCTCCGGCGTGCCGATGCTCGTGCACCAGGCCGCCGAGCAGGTACGGCTCATGACCGGCCACACCCCGCCGGTCGACGCGATGCGCCGCGCCGTCGCGCACGTGCCCGGGGCCTGACGCCCGGTCGGGGAAGGTTCCACCGACTGAACGGGCGGGTCGGGCGGCGCGGGCGCCGTGGGAGCATGTCGGCCATGCGTTGGTTGACTGCCGGTGAGTCGCACGGACCGTCCCTCACGGCGATCCTCGAGGGGATGCCCGCCGGGGTGGAGGTGACCACCGACGACGTGCGCGCCGCCCTGGCCCGTCGCCGCCTCGGGCACGGGCGCGGGGCGCGCCAGAAGTTCGAGCAGGACGTCGTCGACATCACCGGCGGCCTGCGCCACGGGCGCACCCTCGGGTCGCCCCTGGCCGTCGTCATCGGCAACAGTGAGTGGCCCAAGTGGGAGACGGTCATGAGCGCCGACCCCGTCCCGGAGTCGGCCCTCGCGGCCTCCGACGACGTCAACGCCCCCAAGGAGATCGCCCGCAATCGGCCCCTCACGCGGCCCCGGCCTGGTCACGCCGACCTCGTCGGCATGCAGAAGTACGGCTTCGACGAGGCCCGGCCCGTGCTCGAACGCGCCTCCGCCCGCGAGACGGCCGCCCGCGTGGCCCTCGGGGCGCTCGCGTCGGCCTACCTCGAGCAGGCCGCCGGGATCAGGCTCGTCTCGCACACGGTCGGCATCGGCTCGGCGCAGGTCGGCCCGGACGCCGTCCTGCCCGGCCCCGACGACGTCGCCGCCCTCGACGCCGACCCCGTGCGCTCGCTCGACCCGGAGGGTTCGGCCGCCATGGTCGCCGAGATCGACGCCGCGCACGCCGACGGCGACACGCTCGGCGGGGTCGTCGAGGTCCTCGCGTACGGACTGCCGCCCGGCCTCGGGTCCTACGTCCACTGGGACCGCCGTCTCGACGCGCGCCTCGCCGGCGCGCTCATGGGCATCCAGGCCATCAAGGGCGTCGAGGTGGGGGACGGGTTCACCACCGCGCGTCGCCGCGGATCGGCCGCCCACGACGAGATGGAGCGCGACGCCGGGGGGGTGATCCGGCGCCGGTCGGGCCGCGCCGGCGGGACGGAGGGCGGCATGTCCACGGGTGACGTCCTGCGCGTTCGGGCCGCGATGAAGCCGATCAGCACCGTGCCCCGCGCCCTCGACACCGTCGACGTCCGCTCCGCCGACCCGGCCACCGCCATCCACCAGCGCTCCGACGTGTGCGCCGTGCCCGCCGCCGGGGTCATCGCCGAGGCCATGGTGGCCCTGGTGCTCGCCGACGCGGTGGCCGAGAAGTTCGGTGGCGACAGCGTCACCGGCACGGCCGCCTCCGTGCGCGCCTACCTCGACGGGATCCCGGAGGGGATGCGCACGTGGTGAACCCCGGCACGGCTCCCTCGCTCGTCCTCGTCGGCCCGCCCGGAGCCGGCAAGTCCACGGTCGGCGCCCTGCTCGCGGTCGACCTCGGCCTGCCCCGCCTCGACACCGACGACCTCGTCGTCGAGCGGGCCGGCGCGAGCATCGCGGAGGTGTTCGTCGACGAGGGCGAGGAGGCGTTCCGCGCCCACGAGCGGGTGGCCGTCGTCGCGGCCCTGGCCCGCGGCCCCGCAGTCGTCGCGCTCGGCGGCGGCGCCGTCCTCGACGAGCGGACCCGCGCCGACCTGGCCGGACACCGCGTCGTCTTCCTCGACGTGGCCCTGCGCGACGCCGCGCGGCGCGCCGGCTTCGACCAGGGCCGGCCGCTGCTCGCACTCAACCCGCGGGGCCGATGGACGATCCTCATGAACGAGCGGCGGCCGGTGTACGAGGCGCTGGCGTCGTGGCGGATCGACACCGGCGGCCGCACGGCACGCGAGGTCGCGGACGAGGTGCTCGACCTCGTCCGCGCGGACAGGGGGAACCGATGAGGCGGTCCGAGGGCGGGACCCGCCGCATCCGCGTCGGCGGACCGGACGGCTACGACGTCGTCGTCGGCGCGAGCGACACGCCGGCCGAGGTCGCCGCACTGCTCGGGGCGGGGGTGGCGCGGGTCCTCGTGGTCCACGCGGCCGCCGTCGAACACCTCGCGACGTCCGTGGCCGACGGCCTCGCGGCGCGAGGCGTGCAGGTGCACACCGAGGTCGTGCCCGACGGTGAGGCGGCCAAGACGGCCGACGTCGCGGTCCACCTGTGGGGCGTCCTCGGCCGGGCGGGCTTCACGCGCACCGACGCCGTCGTCGGGGTCGGCGGGGGAGCCGTCACGGACCTCGCCGGGTTCGTCGCCGCGACGTGGCTGCGGGGGGTCGCGGTCGTCCAGGTGCCGACGACGTTGCTCGCCATGGTCGACGCGGCCGTCGGCGGCAAGACGGGTATCAACACCCCCGAGGGCAAGAACCTCGTCGGCGCCTTCCACCCCCCGGCCGGGGTGCTCGTCGACCTGCGCGTCCTGCACTCCCTGCCGCGAGCCGACCTCGTCGCGGGGCTCGCCGAGGTGATCAAGGGCGGATTCATCGCCGACCCCGTCGTGCTCGACCTCGTGCAGGCCGATCCGGCGGCCGCGACGGACCCCCGCTCGCCGGTCCTCGCCGAGCTCGTCGCCCGCAAGATCGCCGTCAAGGCGGAGGTCGTCACGGCCGATCTCACCGAGTCCTGGCTGCGCGAGATCCTCAACTACGGCCACACGTTCGCCCACGCGATCGAGCAGGTCGAGGGCTACCGCGTCCGGCACGGCGACGCCGTGGCCGTCGGGCTCGTCTACGCGGCCGAGCTGGCCCGTCTCGCGGGGCGGCTCGACGACGCGACGGTCGCCCGCCACCGGACCGTCCTGGAGGCCGTGGGGCTGCCGACGACGTACGCGCCACCGGAGGGGGTCGCCTGGGACGACCTGCTCGCCGTCATGCGCCGCGACAAGAAGACCCGGGGCGCGATGCTGCGCTTCGTCGTCCTGTCGGCCGTCGGGGCTCCGGAGCGGCTCGAGGGCCCGGACGAGGACCTGCTGCGCCGGGCGTACGACGCCGTCGCCGCCCCGTCCCGGGACTGACCGCTCGGGCGCAGGTCGGCGCGGGGGCGTCGCCCCCGGTCAGGTCAGCCCCGCGTCGTGGACGCGGATCGCGATCTGCACGCGGTTGTCGGCGCCGAACTTGTCGAGCACGTGCGAGACGTGCGCCTTGACCGTGGCCACGCTCATGTAGAGCTCCCGGCCGATCTCGGCGTTCGACAGGCCGCGGCCGATGGCCGTGGCGACCTCCCGTTCCCGCTCGGTCAGGCGCGCGAGGTCGGCGAGGGCGGCCGCCCGCCGGGTGTCCCCGTCGCCGGCGGTCGCCGACTCGATGAGCTGGCGCGTGACCGTGGGCGAGAGGACGGGCTCCCCGGCGGCGACGGACCGGATCGCCTCGATCATCGCCGCGGGCGGCGTGTCCTTGAGGAGGAAGCCGTCGGCACCGGCCCGCAGGGCCGACAGCACGAGCGAGTCGGTGTCGAACGTCGTGAGGACGACGACCTTCGGCGGGTTCGGCTCCCCGCGGAGGAGGATCGCCGCCTCGATGCCGTCTCGCCTCGGCATCCGGATGTCCATGAGGACGAGGTCGGGCCGGTGCCGACGCACGACCGCGATCGCCTCGACCCCGTCGCTCGCCTCGGCGACCACCTCGAGGTCGGGCGCCCCGCCGAGGATGAGGGCGAGCCCGGTGCGCACCAGCGCGTCGTCGTCGACGAGGACGACGCTGAGGCGTTCGGAGTCGGTGGTGGTCATGTCGGGTCCTTGTCTGCGAGGTGGTCGACGGGGGTGCCGCGGGTCGTCCCGTCCGTGGACGGCGCGGCGGGGTGCTCCGGGTCCGCCCAGGGGAACCGCGCGACGACGCGGTAGCGGCCGTCGGGGGTGGCGCCGTGCTCGAGGCTGCCCCCCGCGAGGGCGGCCCGCTCGGCCATCCCCGTGAGGCCGACGCCGGCGCCGGTGATGCTCGGGACCGGCCGCAGGGGCAGAGGGTTCACGGTCTCGACCCGCAGGCCGAGCCCGGACCGGCCCGAGACGGTGAGCTGCACCGGCAGCCCCGGCGCGTGCTTGCGGGCGTTCGTCAGCGACTCCTGCGCGATCCGGTAGGCGTGGCGCCCGAGCGTCGTCGGCGGTTGTCCCTGCACATGCGTCGTCAACGCCACCGGGGTCCCGGCCTCGACGGTCTCCTGCGCGAGGGCCTCCACGTCGGCCAGGGTGGGCTGGGGCCGGTCCGGGGGCCCGCCGAGGTTCGTGTCGGGGTTGCGCAGCACGCCCAGCACGTCGCGCAGGTCGGCGAGGGCGAGCTGCGCGTTGGCCTCGATCGTCGAGGCGATCTGCGCGCGCTGGGCGGCGTCGAGGTCGGGCCGGAACGACAGCGCCCCCGCGTGCATCGCGACGAGGGAGATGCGGTGCGCCAGGACGTCGTGCATCTCGCGGGCGATGGCGGCGCGCTCGTTGCTGCGGGCGGAGGCGAGAAAGGCCGTCTTCTCGCGTTCGGCGGTCTCGGCGCGCTCGCGCAGCGACGCGAGCAGGTCGCGGCGGGCCCCGATGTACCACCCGAACGCGCTGACGGCGATGACCAGGACGAGGCCGAACACCGGTGTGAACCACAGGGGCGCCGACTCGTCGGTGGGGTAGAGCCGGTTGTACACGAGGGTTCCGGCGATGGAGGTGGCCGCGACGACGAGCAGGTCCGTCCAGCGGCGGCGCGTGCCCACCGACACCGCGGCGAGCGCCCAGGGTCCGCCCGCGAAGGTCGAGACCGCGCTGGCGAGGCCGAGGACGGACACGACCAGCAGCGGATGGCGCCGCCGCCACACCACGAGGACGACGCAGACCAGCCCCACCACGATGTCGAGCAGGATGGCCCCGCCGCCGACCGCCTCGAGGTCGCCCTCGTCGGCGAGGATGGCGACGTTGGTGATCGCGATGAACACGCCGATGAGGGCGGCGGCGCTGAGCCGCCACACCGAGCTCCACGTCTCGCCCCGGCCTCTCGCCCGGGCCGGGCGGAGCGCGCGGCGCGAGTGGGGTCCGGATGCCCGGGCAGGCGAAGGGGCGTCGCCGGGCGGGCGACGTCCTCTCGGGGCGCGGACAGCGTGCATCGCCTCCAGCGTAGGTGGCCGACAGGGTGCGCTCCCTCGGCCGGGCGTGGCGAGCCGGGGCGACGAAAGTCGTGGTCGGCGGGGGCGAGGGCCGACCATGCGCTGACGCGGGTCCCCGTGAGGCGGCCACACACTGGAGTCATGATCGAGGTCGAGAACCTGTCGAAGCACTACGGAGCGCTGAGGGCCGTCGACGACGTGTCCTTCGTCGCCCGCCCGGGCCGGGTCACCGGCTTCCTCGGCCCCAACGGGGCGGGGAAGTCGACGGCGATGCGCGCGATGGTCGGGCTCACCCGGCCCACCTCGGGCTCCACCCGGATCCTCGGGGCCCGTTACGCCGAGCTGCGCAACCCGGGCCGGGTCGTCGGGCTCCTGCTCGACGCGGGCGCCGTGCACGCCGGCCGCACCGGCCGGGAGAGCCTGCGCGTCGACGCGTCGACGCTCGGGCTGTCGGCCTCCCGGGTCGACGAGGTCCTCGACCTCGTCGGGCTGACGCCGAGCGAGGCGAAGCGCCGGGTGGGCGGCTACTCGCTCGGCATGAAGCAGCGGCTCGGGCTCGCCCGGGCCTTCCTCGGGGAGCCCGAGGTCCTCGTCCTCGACGAACCCGCCAACGGGCTCGACCCGCAGGGCATCCACTGGATGCGGGGCCGGCTGCGCACCTTCGCCGACCGGGGCGGCACGGTCCTGCTCTCGTCGCATCTGCTGCACGAGGTGGAGGTCGTCGCCGACGACATCGTCGTCATCGGGCGCGGTCGCATCGTCGCCCAGGGCACCAAGGCCGACCTCGTCGGCGCCGGGGGCGCGCTGGTGCGGGCCCGCGACCCCAGGGCCCTGGCGGACGCACTCGCCGCAGCCGGGCTCACGGCCCGCGACGAGGGGGGTGCCGTCCGGGTCGACGCCACGCCGGAGCAGGTCGGGGTCGCCGCGGCCGCCGCGGGCGTCGTCCTCCTCGAGCTGCGCGAGGCGACGGGTTCCGGCCTCGAGGAGGCGTTCCTCCAGCTCACCACCGCCACCGACCGCACCACCGACCGGTCCATGGACCCGACAGGAGCCGTCGCATGAGTACCGCCGCATCGCCGCACCACACCGAGCGGGCCACGCCCGGCGCGGGCCCGGATGCCCCATCGACCCCTGCCGGCCCGGCCGTGCCCCCGGGGGGCGTCGCCGGTCCGCCGGCCGAGGCCCGCATGGGCATCGGGTTCGCGCGGCTCGTCGCCGTCGAGCTGCGCAAGATGGTCGACACGCGGGCGGGGGCCGCGTTCCACCTCGTCGTCGTCGCCCTGACGGTCGCCGCCGTCGTCCTCGCGGTCGTGTTCGAGGGGCCGTCGACGTTCGACACGATCCGCCGCGTGGCCCAGCTGCCGCTGGCGCTGTTCCTCCCGCTGCTCGGCGTCCTCGTCGCCGCGGGGGAGTGGACCCACCGGTCGGCGATGGTGACGTTCGCCCTCGAGCCCCGGCGGCATCGGATCGTGTTCGCGAAGATCGTCGCCGTCGTGCTCGTGACGCTCGCCTACGTCCTGCTCCTGTGGGCCCTGTCCGCGGCGGGGGCGCTGGCCTCCGGTCCGTCGGCCGGGGCGTGGGAGGTGGAGCCGGCGGTGCTCGCCGGCTCGACCGCCGCCCTGGTCATCGACGTGTTGTGCGGCTTCGCGCTCGGCCTCGTGCTCGCCAGCGGGGCGTTGGGGATCCTCGCCTACTTCCTCCTCCCGATCGTCCTGCAGATCGCGACGCTGTGGGGGCCGACGGAACGGATCGTGCCGTGGATCGCCATCGAGCGCACCCTCGCCCCCGTGGTGGAGGGTGCGACGCTGACGGCGCTGGAGTGGCAGCGGATCGGGACGTCGGTCGGGCTGTGGGTCGTGCTGCTCACGGCGCTCGGGCTGTGGCTCACGGCGCGCCGGGAGGCGAAGTGACCCCCGATCCGGGGTGAGGCCCGGCCGCACGACGACGGGACGTCCGCGACGCGGGCGTCCCGTCGTCGTGTCACCCCCCGCCGCGCGTGATCTCGCCGAGGATCGGCGCGCCGAAGGCGTCGGTGCGGACCGGGCCGAGGTCGGCGGACGACGCCCCGGTGGCGTTGACCGACCACAGGGGAACGATCGGGAGGTCGGCCATGATCTCGCGCTCGACGTCCTGGAAGGCCTGCGGCTGGCCCGCCGCCGACGCGGTGGCGGCGGTGCCGAGGTGGGTGGCGACGACGTCGTCGGCGTACCCGCTCGTGTTGGGCGCCGCGCCGGGCACGAACCGGGGGTCGAGGAAGGCCGCGAGCGCCGGCCGACTCATCCGCCATGTCTGGAGGTGGGGGCCCGTCTCCGTGCCGAGGGCGAGTGCCTCGGACAGGGCGATCTCGTTCGGGTACGGCTTGCCCCGGCAGCCGATCCGGAGCGCCGTCGTGACGTCGGCGCACAGGGCGGTGACGAGCGCGCCGTGATCACCGTCGCCCGCGTACGCGATGGTCAGATCGTCCAGGCCGCCCACCTCGCGGAGCAGCTCGGCGGCCGCCGCCGGGTCGTGCGTGCAGGCGGCGCCGCACAGGTCCTGCGAGGACCCCTCCACGACGGGGGCGGCGAGGTCGGTGGCCGCGAGGCGGGTGCCGGCGAAGGTGTCCCGGGCGATGGCGGCCCGGTCGACGGCGCGGCTGACCGCCAGCCGACGCTGCCGACCCGCCTCGCCGGTCCACGGCGCGCGCTGCAGGGGGAAGACGAGGGAGTCGGTCACGCCGACGGGCTGGTTGACGGCGCGCTTCTCGGCGACCTGCCGGTACTCGGTGAGCCGGTCGGGGGCGACGCCGTCGAGGACGTCGAGCCGGCCGGCGACGAAGTCGCGGTACGCGGCGTCGAGGTCGGCGTACACGACGAGGTCGATAGCGCTGTTGCGGGCCGGTTCGCCGCCGGTGTACGAGGCGTTCGGCGCCAGCCGCACCCGAGTGCCGGGCGGCACGGTCGGCGACCCGCTCCTCGCGCCGGCCGTCGTCGGCGCCGCCTGCGTTGTCGCCGACGTGGCGGGCGCCTCGGGGGGGACGGAGGGGGTCGACGAGGTCGCGGGGGCGCTTCCGGTGCCGGCGGGAGAAGAGGAGGCGCCGGTCGAGGCGGACGCTGCCGGGCCGGTGGCCGGCCACCGGCCGGTCTGCAGGCGGTAGGGCCCGTTGCCGACGGGGGCGGCGGCGAACGACGCGGGATCGGCGAGCGCCGCCGGGGGCAGGGGGGCGAAGGCGGGGTCGCCGAGCCGTTCGGGGAACGTCGGGTCGGGGTCGTCGAGGGTGATCGTGAACGTCCGGGCGTCGAGCACGTCGAGCCCGGCGAGGTCCTCGCGGGCGGCGGGTCCGGCGGGGGCGCGCACCGCGTCGTAGCCGACGATCGGCGAGAAGGCGTATGCGCGGTAGAAACCGGAGGAGCGCCGGGCGGCGAGGTTCCACGCATCGACGAAGCTCGAGGACGTGACGGGCGATCCGTTCGAGAAGGTCCAGCCCGGTTCGAGGCTCACGCGGTAGACGCGGTCGTCGGACGTCGTGATCGACTCGGCCACCTCGTTCTGGGCCTTGCCCTTCGCGTCGTAGCGGACGAGGCCGCGGAAGAGCAGGGCCGCCACCCGGGCCGTCGCCGCGTCCGAGACGTCGGCCGGGAGGAGCGATCCGGCGAGGGCCCGGGTGTTGACGGAGACGGGGGTCGTGGGCGTCGGCGTCGCGCTCGGCGTGGCCGGGGGAGACGGGGCGGGCGCGGGCGAGCAACCCGCCAGGCCGGTCGCCGCCGTGAGCACGCCGACGGCGAGGGCGGTCGCGGCGCGGCGGGGGCGCGACGGGATCCGCGCGGACGCCCGGCGGAGTCGGTGCTCCCCCTCGTGGACGTTCCTCGCGCGCATGGGTTCACCTTGTCACGGCACGCGCTCGCACGCGGCGGTCGGCCGGGGGCCGGCGCACACGTCGGTCCCGGCGGGCCCGCCGTCGGGCGGGTGAGCGGAGCACGGGTGTCGCGCCGATAGACTGGTCCGCGATCATCCGGACGCATCGCGCGGACGGGCCGCCGGGCCGGTGCGGGATCCGCGCCCCCGAGCGAGCGGGGTGACGTGACCCGAGTGCGCACAGCGCACCGCCGCCGCCCCGGTGGGCCCTCCGCCACGACGAAAGAGACGAACGTGGCATCGACGAACGACCTCAAGAACGGCCTGGTTCTCAACCTCGAGGGTCAGCTGTGGACCGTCGTGGAGTTCCAGCACGTCAAGCCCGGCAAGGGCCCGGCCTTCGTGCGCACGAAGCTGAAGAACGTCCTCTCGGGCAAGACGGTGGATAAGACGTTCAACGCCGGCACCAAGGTCGAGACGAGCAACGTCGACAAGCGCACCATGCAGTACCTGTACAAGGACGGCGACGACTACGTCTTCATGGACGGCAAGACGTACGACCAGATCACGGTGCCCGCCGCGACCGTGGGCGACGCCGCCGACTTCATGCTCGAGAACCAGGAGGCGATCGTCGCGACGCACGAGGGCTCCCCGCTCTTCGTCGAGCTGCCCGCCTCCGTCGAGCTGACGATCACCTACACCGAGCCGGGGCTGCAGGGCGACCGTTCCACGGGTGGGACCAAACCGGCGACGCTGGAGACGGGCGCCCAGATCCAGGTGCCGCTCTTCCTCGAGACCGGCACCAAGGTGAAGGTCGACACCCGCGACGGCTCGTACCTGTCGCGCGTCTCCTGATGGCTCCATCCGAACTCAGCGGGAGCGGCGGCCTGCCGCTCCCGGCCGAGGGCGCGCGCATGATCCGCACGGTCCCCTCCCTGCCCGGCGAGCGCGGCATCCTCACCTCGACGCGCAGCAAGGCGCGCCGGTCGGCGCTGGAGCTGCTCTTCGAGGCGGAACAGAAGGGCATCAACGCGGGGACGCTGCTCGACGACCGCGTCGCGCACCCGACGACGCAGAGCCCGCTGCGCGACTACACGGTGGAGATCGTCCGCGGCGTCGTCGCGAACTGGGGGGCCGTCAACGACGTGCTCGCGACGTACAGCCGCGGCTGGGCGCTCGACCGGATGCCGGCCGTCGACCGCGCCATCCTGCGCGTCGGGGCCTGGGAGATCCTCCACAACGACGACGTGCCCGACGCCGTCGCCGTCTCGGAGGCGGCCGACCTGGCCACCGCGCTGTCCACCGACGGCTCGCCGGCGTTCGTCAGCGGCCTCCTCTCCCGGGTGGCCGAGCTGCACCGGTCGGCCCCCGGGTCGCCCGCTGCCGGGCCCTCGGACGCCGGACCGTCGGCGGACGAGGCGGAGGACGAGGTCGTCGCCATGGACGAGGTGACCGACGCCGCCGACCCTGCCGACGCCGCCGACGCCGTTGACCCTGCCGACGTCGTTGACCCTGCCGACGTCGTTGACCGCACGACGGCCTCCCACGACGACGGCGAGCCCGGGACCCGCGAGCAGCCGGAGCCGCGCGAGGCGCCGTAGGCCCTCGGAGCGCGCGCCTTCCGGCGCGCCGCGACTCGCCGGGGTCGGGGAGCGCGTTGCCGCGTCGCTCCGCACGCCGGGACCGTCAGCCCGCCGGCGAGGGGATGAGCCCCTCGAGGCCGGCGACGACCATCCCGACCGCGATGGCGGCGAGGATCATGCCCATGAGACGCGTCATGATGACGCGCATCGTCTGCGACATGTGGTGGCCGATCGTCGGCGCGAACCACAGCACGGCGGCGAGCAGTGCGAGCACGACGAGGAGGGCGACCCCGACCGCGGCGTACCCGGCCGGGCCGTGGGCCTGCCCGGAGAAGACGATGATCGTCGTGATCGTTCCCGGGCCGAGGATCATCGGAAACGTCAGCGGGTAGAACGACACGTCCCCGACGGCGGCCTGCTTCTGCTGGTGCTCCTGCTCGGCCGGGGTTCCGCTGTGCGCGGTGTTCCCACCGCCGAGCATGCCGAGCGCGATGGTCATGAGGACGATGCCGCCGGCGACGCGGAAGTCGTTCACCGACACCCCGAAGAACCCGAGCACCGCTGTGCCGCCGATCATCACGACGACCGCCATGACGAGGCTGTAGAGCGCGACCCGCACGGCCGTCGACCGCTGGCGCGCGGCGTCGTAGCCCGCTGTCAGGGACAGGAACATGGGCAGGGCCACGAACGGGTTCATGATCGCGAAGAGCCCACCGAGGGCCTTGACCAGCAGGGCGGTGTCCATGCCGCTCATCCTGGCATCGGCGCTCCGAGGAGCGGCGACGGACTCCGACCCGCGAGCCCGGGAGAGGCGCCCACGGCGCGAGCCTCCACCTCGACCGCCGCCGACGCGGAGCGCCGCGAGTGTGCGTGATCGCCTGCGGTGATCGGGTGACCCGCTGAGTTCGGCCGCGTCGCGGCCGATGTGGACGCCCGTAACCCGTCACGCCCCACCGCGGTCCGCGGTGCGAGGCGGCGCGGCCGCGGTCAGGACCACCGCGGTGAACGAGGAGGCAATACGTGGCTCGGCCGGATCGCATCGGCACCGCGGGTCGCACCGTGCGGGCCGCGCTCGCCGTGCCTGCGGCGCTCGCCGGCGCCGCCGTCGTCGGCGCCGACCCCGTTGCCGCGCTGCCCCTCGGGACGCCGATCGTCGCCGTCTCCACCGCCACCGGAGTGGGCGCGGGGCGGGTCCGGGCCGAGGGTTCGGGCCCCCAGGGCTACCGATGGGGGAGTGGACGCGTGCGGCTCCCAGGGCTTCCAGTGGGGTGACAGCGGGGCCGTATACTGCCCGAACCCGTTCGGGATCGACGCCTACGTCGGCCGTTCGCGTGGTCTCGGCGCGCAGGACTACCGCTCCCCGGGGGCTCCCGCGACCGTCTGCGCGGCCGGACCGCAGGCCTTCATCGACACCGTCTCGCCCGAGGCGGACGGCGCCCAGGGCTTCCAGGGGGCGGCCGGCGCGGACGGGGCGTCCGGTTCGGACGGCACGGGCGGCGCCGCGGGCGTCGACGGATCCTCCGGCCAGGACGGTGGCAGCGGGGTTCCGGGCCCCGCCGGCGCGCAGGGCGCCCGGGGGGGCGCAGGGGGCGCAGGGTTCCGGCGGCGCGCAGGGCGCCACCGGCAGCGGCAGCCGCGGGGCGACGGGCGCCCAGGGCGCGCCGGGCGCCCCCGGCGGATCGCTGAGCCTCGGCGCCGGGTCCGCCGCCGCCGAGGGGCCTCAGGGGTTCCAGGGTGCCGACGGGATCGACGGGGTTGATGGCATCGACGGCGTGGACGGGGTCGACGGCCCCCAGGGTGCCGCGGGTCCCCAGGGCGCGGCAGGCGCTCAGGGCGAGGCCGGGCCGCAGGGCTATCAGGGTCTCCAGGGTGCGGCCGGTGCTCAGGGCGCCACAGGTGCACAAGGCGTCGCGGGCGTCGTGGGGCCGCAGGGCTTCCAGGGGCGACCGGGGCTCAGGGGGCGGACGGGGCCGACGGGGCCCAGGGCGCCGGGACTCGTGCCGCTCGGTGCCGAGGACGTACAGTGCAGGCGCCCAGGGGGCCGATGGCGCGACGGGTGCCCAGGGCGCCGCGGGCGCACAGGGTGCTGCCGGCACCGACGGCACGGACGGCACCGACGGTGCGACGGGTGCCCAGGGTGCGACGGGTTCGCAGGGTGCCGCCGGCGCCGACGGTGCCCAAGGTGCCGCCGGGGCCGATGGAGCTCAGGGCGCGGCGGGCGCTCAGGGCGCCGCGCATGCCGTGAGGCCGCAAGGATTCCAGGGCGCCGTGGGCGCTCAGGGCGAGACGGGGCGGACGGCGCTCAGGGAGCCGACGGCGCGACGGGCGCGCAGGGCGCTGCCGGGACGGACGGCGCCCAGGGTGCCACGGGGAGTCAGGGCGCGATGGGTGCCATGGGGCCGCAGGGCTTCCAGGGCGCGACCGGTGCTCAGGGTGCCGACGGGACGGACGGCGCCCAGGGTGCCGCGGGAAGCGACGGGGCTCAGGGTGCGACGGGGGCGGACGACGCCCAGGGTGCCGCGGGGGCCGATGGCACTCGGGGTGCGGCCGGGACTGACGGCGCGCAGGGTGCGACCGGCGCTCAGGGCGCGGCGGGTCCGCAGGGATATCAGAATTTCCAGGGTGCGACGGGTGCGCAGGGCGCGGCCGGGGCCGATGGGGTCGACGGCGCCCAGGGTGCCACGGGCACGGACGGGACCGACGGGACGCAGGGCGCGACCGGTGCGCAGGGTGCCGCCGGGACGGATGGTGCTCAGGGTGCGGCCGGGGCGCAGGGCGCGATGGGTCCGCAGGGGTTCCAGGGTTTCCAGGGTGCGACGGGTGCGCAGGGCGCGGCCGGGACCGATGGTGTCGACGGCGCTCAGGGTGCCGCCGGGACCGACGGGACGCAGGGTGCGACCGGTGCGCAGGGCTCCTCGGGTGCGGACGGGACCGATGGGGCTCAGGGCGCCACCGGTGCGCAGGGTGCGGCCGGGACGGACGGTGCTCAGGGTGCGACCGGGGCGCAGGGTGCGATGGGTCCGCAGGGTTTCCTGGGTGCGACGGGTGCGCAGGGCGCGGCCGGCCTGGACGGAGCCCAGGGCGCGTCGGGTACGAACGGCACCGATGGCACCGACGGGTCTGCGGGCGCCTCCGGCACGGATGGGATCGACGGGGCGCAGGGAGCCCAGGGGGCCACGGGCGCCCAGGGCGCGACCGGCGACATCGGGCCCCAGGGCTTCCAGGGCGCGCAGGGTGTCCAGGGGGCGCAGGGCGAGTTCGGGGCCGACGGGACCGGCGGCATCGACGGGATGTCGGGCGTCGACGGGACCGTGGGCCCCCAGGGGCCGCAGGGTGACATGGGCCCGCAGGGCTACCAGGGCGCGACCGGCTCCACCGGCCCCCAGGGCGCCGACGGTTCCTCGGGCTCCGACGGCGCCGACGGCTCGACGGGCGCCACGGGCGCCACGGGCGCCACGGGCGCGACCGGCTCGACCGGTGCCACCGGAGCGGCGGGGCCGCAGGGAGCCACCGGAGCCACCGGCCCCAGGGCGCGCAGGGCAAGACCGGCGCCGGCGTCCAGGGGGCGCAGGGTGCCACCGGGTCCCAGGGGCCGCAGGGCGCGCAGGGGTCTCAAGGCTCGCAGGGCGTCAAGGGGTCGTCGTTCTTCGGATCCCAGGCGACCGTCGTGACGGCCGAAACGACCAATGCCGGACAGGCCGGCCTCATCGTCAAATGTCCGCCAGGGATGTTCGCCGTCTCCGGCGGTTTCGAGACCAGCTCTGGAGCCTCCGCCTCGATCTCCCGCCCCGTGGGCGGGATTCCGCCGACCGGGTGGAAATACGACTGGAACGGCATCAACGCCGGCACCTACAGGGTCTACGTCGGCTGCACGAAGTAAGTCAGCTCCTCCGACCAAAAGGACAGAACCATGACCACGCGACACACTCTCCGACTGTGGCAGGCCGGCGCCGCCGGGCTCGCCGTCCTCGCGCTCGCCGCCTGCTCCACGGGCAGCGACCGGGCGGCGCCTCCGCGAGCCCGTCCGCGAACGCCTCCGCGACGACGAACTCGCAGGTGGTGACGCTGCTCAAGCAGGGCATCACCCAGGCGTAGGGCCAGCAGTTCGACGCCGCGAAGACGACGTTCAACAACGTCCTCGCCGTCGACCCCACGAACAAGTACGCGCACTACAACCTCGGGCTGATCGCGCAGACGCAGAACGATGCGTCGGGGGCCGTCGCCGCCTATGACAAGGCGATCGCGGCCGTCGCGAAGTTCACGCCGGCGCCATACAACAAGGCCATCGCGGTCGAGGCCACCAAGCCCGACGACGCCATCGGCATCTACGAGAACATCGTCAAGATCAACCCCAAGGCGTCGACCGCCTATTACCGCCTCTACCTCGCCTACGCGAAGAAGGGCGACGCGCAGAAGGCGAACGCCGCGAAGGCGAAGGCCGTCGAGCTCGACCCCACGCTGGCGAAACAGGCGACCGCCACGGCGACCCCGACCAAGTGACCCCGCCGAGGTTCAGCGTCTTCACCCCGAGCCACAAGACGCGCTATCTCGACGAGTGCTACGCCTCCCTACGCGCCCAGACGCGCGGCGACTGGGAGTGGGTCATCGTCCTCAACGGCAACGCGCGCTGGCGCCCGGAGACCCCGGACGAGCGCGTGCGGCTCGTCGTCGCCGACGACCTCACCGGCGTGGGCGCCGCCAAACGGCGCGCCTGCGAGGAGGCCAGGGGCGAGCTCCTCGTGGAGCTCGACCACGACGACCTCCTCGCGAGCACCGCGCTCGAGCGCCTCGACGACGCGTTCCGCGCCCACCCGGAGGCGGCGCTCGTCTACAGCGACACCGCCCAGATCACCGAGGACGGGGGGCGCGACGAATCCCGCTTCGACGAGGCCGCGGGGTGGGAGTACGACGATGTCGAGGTCGACGGGCGGTCGGTGCTGCGCGCGCCCTGCCGCCGACGCCGCACAACGTCTCCTACATCTGGTTCGCGCCGAACCACGTCCGCGCCTTCACCCGGCAGGCGTACGAGCGCAGCGGCGACTACGACGCCTCCCGCGTGGTCCTCGACGACCAGGACCTCATGTGCCGCCTCTACCGCGTCGGGGCCTTCCATTACATCCCGGAGGTGCTCTACCTCCAGCGGATGCACGGGGTGAACACGCAGCGGGACGCCGAGACGAACGCCTACATCCAGACCGAGACGGTTCGGCTCTACGACACCTACATCGAGGGCGACGCGCTCGCCTGGGCGCGGCGCAACCGCCTGCACGCGCTCGACCTCGGGGCCGCCCACAACCGCCCCGCGGGCTACCTCGGCGTCGATCAGTACCCCGGGCCGGACGTCGACATCGTCGCGACGCTGCCCGAGCGGCTCGACCTGCCCGACGACTCCGTGGGCGTCATCCGCGCGGTCGACTTCCTCGAGCACGGCGTGGACAAGGTCTCGCTCATCAACGAGCTGCACCGGGTCCTCGCGCCAGGCGGGCTGCTGCTGTCGATGACGCCGAGCACCGACGGGCGCGGTGCGTTCCAGCACCCCACCCACGTCGTTCTACAACGAGAACTCGTTCTGTTACTACACCTCGGACGCCTACCGGCGCTTCGTGCCCGGCATCACCGCCAGGTTGCAGTCGTCGCGGCTCGTCACGCACTTCCCGAGCGAGTGGCACCAGAGCCACCTCATCTCCTACGTCACCGCCAACCTCATCGCCATCAAGGACGGCAGCCCACGCAACGGCGGGCCGCTGCTGGTCTGACCGATCGGTCTGGACCTCGGGTGCGGCCGCGGGATCGCGGCGTCACGTCTGCGTGACCGTGTCGTCCTGGCCGACCGCCAGGTTCTCCTGCCCGCCTGCGTCCCGGCGTTCCTCGTCGTGCTCGTCGGCGTCCCCGGCGAACATGGCCCTCATGATCGCGGTGATCTCCTCGCGGTCGGCCTCACCCGGCAGACCCCACCCCGGCTCGTAACCGTACGCCTGCCGCAGGGTGACGGGCTCGTCGTGGCCCTGGAGCAGCTCGATGTCGTCGGGGGAAATGAGGCCGGGGTGCGGCACACCCGCCGCCTCGGAGACCTTGAGCAGGTCGCGGCGGAGCGTCTCGATGTACCGGGCGACGCGAGGCGCCTTGTCGTCGGGATCGAGGCTGCGCACGAGCCACGGGTTCTGCGTCGCGACCCCCGTCGGGCACGCACCCGTGTGGCATTTCTGCGTCTGCAGGCAGCCCACGCCGAGCATGGCCTCGCGGGCGATGTTGATCAGGTCGCAGCCCAACCCGAAGGCGACCATGGCGTTGTCGGGCAGCCCGAGCCGACCGGACCCGACGAACACGACCCGGTCGGCGAGGCCGGCCGCCGCGAACGTCCGGTAGACGCGCGAGAACGCCACCTTGAACGGCAGGGACACGCTGTCGCTGAACACGAGGGGCGCGGCGCCCGTGCCGCCCTCGCCGCCGTCGATCGTGACGAAGTCGACGCCGCGCGTGCCGTCGCGCATCGCGTCCACCAGGTCGTCCCAGAACCCCTGGTCGCCGACGGCCGACTTGATGCCGACGGGCAGCCCGGTGAGCTCGGCGATCCGCTCGAGCACGTCGAGCATGCTGTCGACGTCGCCGAACGCCGTATGCCGGGACGGGCTGATGCAGTCCTGGCCCTGGGGGATACCGCGGATCTCGGCGATCTCGGGCGTGACCTTCGCGGCGGGCAGCACGCCGCCGAGGCCCGGCTTGGCGCCCTGGCTCAGCTTGAACTCGATGGCCCGGACCGGGGCGGACGCGCAGAGGGCGACGAGCTTGTCGACGTCGAGGTTCCCGTCGTCGTCGCGGCAGCCGAAGTACGACGTCCCGATCTGCAGGACGAGGTCGCCGCCCTTGCGGTGGAACGGCGACAGGCCCCCCTCGCCGGTGTTGTGCAGGCAGCCCGCGGCGGCGGCCCCGCGGTTGAGGGCCTCGATCGCGTTCTTCGACAGGCTGCCGTAGCTCATCGCGGAGATGTTGACGACCGAGGCCGGGCGAAAGGCGTGGCGCCGACCGCGCGCCGCCCCCAGGACCTTCGCGCACGGGACGACCGCGCCGTCGTCGTGCGCATGGGCCGAGCGGGTCGGCGGCGCGTACGCCGAGAACGTGCGGTGCTTGACGATCGGGTAGCCCTCGGCGCCGTCGAGGTCGTTGTCGGTCCCGAACCCGAAGTACGTGTTGACGCCCTTCGCGGCGCTGTAGATGTAGCGGCGCTGGTCGCGGCTGAAGGGGCGTTCCTCGTCGTTGGACGCGACGATGTACTGCCGCAGCTCCGGGCCGATCGTCTCGACGAAGTAGCGGCCGTGGCCGAGGACGGGGAAGGCCCGCAGCAGCGCATGCCGTTTCTGCAGGACGTCGTGCGCCGCCAGTCCCGTGATCCCGGCCAGGCCGGCGCCCGCGCTCCACAGCAGGCTCTTCTTTGCGCTCATGGCGAGAAGTGTGCACCCGGCGGCGCGCTCGCGCCCGCCCCGCACCGGTGCGAAGGTGAGGGCATGACCGAGGCGCCCGTCCGAACGTCCACCGCCGCGATCGGTGCCGGCGCCACGCTCGAGGGCGCGACGCCCTCGATGACCGCCTACGTCGCGCGCCCGGCCGCCGGGTCGGGGCCGTGGCCGGGCGTCGTCCTCCTGCACGAGGCCTTCGGTCTGCAGGACGTGACGCGGCGGCAGGTCGAGCACCTCGCCTCGCTCGGGTACGTCGTCGCCGCTCCGGACCTGTACGCCGCGGGCGGCACGGCACGCTGCCTCGTCCCGACGTTCCGGGCCGCGACGAGCGGGTCCGGCCAGGCGTACACCGACATCGAGGCGGCCCGCCGGTGGCTACTCGCCGAGCCCGACGTGACCGACCACGTCGGCATTATCGGGTTCTGCATGGGCGGCGCGTTCGCCCTGCAGACGGTGACGCGGGGCTTCGACGCGAGCGCCCCCTGCTACGGGCAGCTCCCGCAGGCGCCGGAGGTGCTGCGCGGCGGGTGCCCCGTGGTCGCGAGCTACGGCGCCCGCGATCGCTCCCTGGAGGGTGCGAGCGCTAAGCTCGAATGCGCCCTGACCGCCTACGGCGTCCCGCACGACGTCAAGGAGTATCCGAACTCCGGGCACCGATTCATGAACGCCTACGACGACCTGCCGGCCATCACGCGGCCGCTGCAGCGCGTCATGGGTGTCGGGCCGAACCCGGCGGACGCCGCCGACGCGTGGACGCGGATCGACGCGTTCTTCGGCGAGCACCTGCGCTAGCTTCGCCGGCTCGTCCTGAGGCGCGGCCTGGCCACCGAGGCTGCGCGGGCGACGGTCCCGTTCGCCTTCCGGGAATGCCGACTGGAACGGCTCATCAGCATCGTTCAGATCGGCAACGACGCCTCTGAGCGGGTCGTGGCCAGGCTTGGGATGCGCCTGTTCTCCGCGACGTCCTCCCGGGCTCCGATAGGCCCGTCCGGGTCTATGAGCTGCCGGCATGAGTAGGCACGCGTCCAGAGCGCGTCGCTCACCAGTCGAGTTCGGTGGAGCCGGCCTCGACGCCCTCGGCGCGTGCCTGGCGGATCGACTCAGGTAGGCCGGGTACCGACTTCAGGGACAAGGTCTCGTGGATCGCTCGCCAGTCGTCCTCGCCGACGAGCATGGCGTTCCCACGCCGGCCGGTGATCGTCAGCGGCTCGGACTCCTCGTTCGCCTGGTCGATCAGGCGGTGCAGGTCGGCCCGTGCCGGCGTCGCTGTCACTGCGCTCACGTGCATCGACCTCCATCACCAGGGGTGCGTCATCGCGTACGCCTAGCCCAGGGGGCTGTGGCCACCCGGGGCGGATGCGCAGCGACCTCGATCAGTCGCGACACCGGTCGGCGGCGGCCCGGACCCGGGCGACGTAGTCGGCCCACCACGTCGCGTCGCCCGGCGCGAGGTTGTCGTTGTCGGCGCGGTACCCGGCCTGCCCGTCGACGAGCTCGCGAAGAACGTCGACGTGGCCGGCGTGGCGGTGCGACTCGGCGATCATGTGGACGGCGATCTCGTGGAGGGTGACCCGCCGGCGGTTGGGGCCCCACCACGGGACCTCGCCCGGCGCGTCGAGGTCGAGCGCCGCCAGTGTCCCCTCCGTCGTCGCGGCGGCCGCGTCGAGCAGGCGCAGCACCGACTGCCGCGACTCCTCCGGCGGCACCCACATGTCGGCGTTCGGTTCGGCGTCGGGCGCGAGCCACGGCAGCGGCACCCCGCTCGGCCGGCCGAAGACGTCGCCGAGGTAGCCGAGCTCGACGCTCGCGACGTGCTTGACCACCCCGAGGACGTTGCTGCCCGTCGGCGTGAGGGGCCGCCGGGCGTCGTACTCCGACAGACCCTCGAGCTTCCAGCGCATCGCGTCGCGGGCAGCGGTCAGGGCCCGGCGCAGATGCTCCGTGCGGGGGTCGTCCACGGCGCCACCCCCGATCAGGAGCGGTGCTCCCGGTAGCAGCGGATGAGGCCCTGGGTCGAGGCGTCCTGCTTCGCCAGCGCGGCCTCGTCGCCGCCCACGGCCGGGGTGATCTGCTTGGCGAGCTGCTTGCCGAGCTCGACGCCCCACTGGTCGAAGGAATCGATGCCCCAGACGACACCCTGGACGAACGTGATGTGCTCGTACAGGGCGATGAGCTGACCGAGCACGCCGGGCGTGAGGGCCGGCGCCATGATCGAGGTCGTCGGGCGGTTGCCCGGGAACACCCGCGCCGTGACGATCTCCTCCGCGGTGCCCTCGTCGCGCACCTCCGTCTCCGTCTTGCCGAAGGCGAGCGCCGCGGTCTGGGCGAAGAAGTTCGCGAGGAAGAGCTCGTGGACGTCGACGGCCTCACCCCCACCGGACGCCTCGGCGTCGGTGAGCGGGTGTGCCGGGTTCGCGAAGGCGATGAAGTCGGCCGGGACGATGCGGGTGCCCTGGTGGATGAGCTGGTAGAAGGCGTGCTGGCCGTTGGTCCCCGGCTCGCCCCAGAACACCTCGCCCGTCGCGCACGTGACCGGCTCGCCGTCCCAGCGGACGCCCTTGCCGTTGCTCTCCATCGTCAACTGCTGCAGGTACGCCGGGAACCGGTGGAGGTGCTGGTCGTAGGGGAGGACCGCGTGCGTCTCGGCGCCGAGGAAGTTGACGTCCCACACGTTGAACAGACCCATGAGGGCGGGCACGTTGCGCTCGACCGGGGTGGTGCGGAAGTGCTCGTCCATGGCGTGGAAACCGGCGAGGAAGTCGGCGAACGTGTCGGGGCCGAGGACGACCGCGAGGCTCGTGCCGATCGCCGAGTCGACCGAGTAGCGGCCGCCGACCCAGTCCCAGAACCCGAACGCGTTGTCGGGGTCGATGCCGAAGTCGGCGACCTTGTCGAGGGCGGTCGAGACGGCGACGAAGTGCGTGGCCACGGCCTCCTTCGCGGCGTCGCTGCCGGGCTCGAGGCCGAGCTCGCGCAGCAGCCACGCCTTGGCGAGCCGCGCGTTCGTCAGGGTCTCGAGCGTCGTGAACGTCTTGCTCGCGACGATGAACAACGTCGTCTCGGGGTCGAGATCGGCCGTCGTCTCGGCGATGTCGGTGGGGTCGATGTTGCTGACGAACCGGGCGGTCAGGCCCTCCTGGGCGTACGGCCGCAGGGCCTCGTAGACCATGACCGGCCCGAGGTCGGAGCCGCCGATGCCGATGTTGACGACGGTCTCGATGCGCTGCCCGGACCGACCGGTCCACTCCCCGGAACGGACCTTCTCGGCGAACGCGTAGACCTTCTCGAGGGTGGCGTGGACGTCGCCGACGACGTCCTGGCCGTCCACCCGCAGCTCGGCGTCCTTGGGGAGCCGCAGCGCGGTGTGCAGCACGGCGCGGTCCTCGGTGACGTTGATCCGCTCGCCCGCGAACATGGCGTCGCGGCGGCCGGCGAGACCGACCTCGTCGGCGAGCTGCACGAGGGCCGCGACGATGTCGTCGGAGACGAGGTTCTTGCTGAGGTCGACGTGCAGGTCTGCCGCGTCGAAGCTGAACCGCTGCGCCCGCTGGGGGTCGGCGTCGAACCAGGCCCGCAGGTCGGGCTCCAGCCACGCCTCGAGCTCGGTGAGCTTCTCCCAGGCCTGCGTCGTCGTGGGGTCGATCGGTTCGGACATCGACATCGCCTCTCGCTGCGGGGTGGTGGACGTGCACGGCCAGCCTAGGACCCCCGGCGCTCCTGATCCGGTCACGCCCGACAGGTGGATCTCGAAGAACGGGCCGACGGGGTGCCGAGGGGGTCCACGGCTGCAGGGGTTGCGGGTCGCGGTGCAGGACGGCGTCGCGCGGCGCGGTAGGGTCGAGCCGTTTCGACATCCTTTAACCACCGTCCTGTGAGGCGGGGAAGGAGGTCCGGCGCCTGATGACGCCCGACTCTGCTGCACCCTCATCGCCCGAGCCGATCCCGTCCTCCCACGTGGATCCCGCTGCGGGCCGGACCGAATCGACCGAGCCGACCGTGGGGGAGCGAGTCGTCCTCGGCGCCCCCGACGTGGGGCGGGCCCTGCGCCGCATGGCCCACGAGATCATCGAGGGCAACAAGGGCGCCTCGGGCCTCGTCATCCTCGGCATCCCCACCCGCGGTGTCGCCCTCGCCGCCCGACTGGCGCGCCTCGTCTCCGAGGTGGAGGGCGTCGACGTCCCGCTGGGCACCCTCGACATCACGCTCTACCGCGACGACCTGCGTCGCCGCCCGACGCGCCGCATGGAACCCACCCGCATCCCCGGCGACGGCATCGACGACAAGGTCGTCGTCCTCGTCGACGACGTCCTGTACTCCGGCCGCACCGTGCGGGCCGCGCTGGACGCCCTCGGCGACATCGGCCGTCCGCGCGCCGTGCGCCTCGCCGTCCTCGTGGACCGTGGCCACCGCGACCTGCCCATCCGAGCGGACCACGTCGGCAAGAACCTGCCCACGAGCAGCAGCGAGCGCGTCTCGGTGCTCCTGGACGAGTTCGACGGCACCGACGAGGTCCGGATCGCCAAGGAGGCCCGCTGATGCACCTGCCCCACCTCATCGGCATCGAGGGACTGGACCGCGAACAGATCACGACCCTCCTCGACACGGCCGAGGAGATGTCGCACGTGCAGGAACGCGAGCTCAAGAAGCTCCCGGCCCTGCGCGGACGCACGATCGTCAACATGTTCTTCGAGGACAGCACCCGCACGAAGATGAGCTTCGACCTCGCGGCGAAGCGGCTGTCGGCGGACACCATGGCCTTCAGCGGCAAGGGCTCCTCGACGAGTAAGGGCGAGTCGCTGCGCGACACGATGCTCACCGTCGCCGCGATGGGCGTCGACGGGTTCGTCATCCGCCACAGCGCCTCCGGCGCCCCGAAGCTCGCGATGGACTGGACGGGCCTGCCGGTCGTCAACGCCGGCGACGGCATGCACGAGCACCCCAC
Organism: Agilicoccus flavus; assembly: GCF_014857905.1. Classification (GTDB taxonomy): domain Bacteria; phylum Actinomycetota; class Actinomycetes; order Actinomycetales; family Dermatophilaceae; genus Agilicoccus; species Agilicoccus flavus. Next base: position 61,631 of record NZ_JACYXE010000003.1, read on the forward strand.
GCAGGCGCTGCTCGACGCGTTCGCCATGCGCCGCCGGCTCGGGAACCTCGAGGGCCGGCACGTCGCCATCGTCGGCGACCTGTTCCACTCCCGCGTCGTGCGCAGCAACCTCATCTGCCTGCGCGAGCTGGGCGCCGACGTCACCCTCGTCGCGCCGGCGACCCTCCTGCCCACCGGGGTCCGGGACTGGCCGGGCGCCGCCGGGGTCACGGTCACCGACGACCTCGACGCGGTCCTGCCGCACGTCGACGCGCTGATGATGCTGCGGGTCCAGCGCGAGCGCATGAGCGGGGGATTCTTCCCGAGCGAGGCCGACTACGTCGCCGGCTGGGGCCTGACCCGCGAACGCCTGCGCCGTCTGCCCGACCACGCGGTCGTCGCCCACCCCGGCCCGATGAACCGCGGCCTGGAGATCGCCCCGGAGGCGGCCGACGCCGCCCGATCCCTCATCCTCGACCAGGTCGCGGCGGGCGTCAGCGTGCGCATGGCCGTCCTGTTCCACGTCTTCGCCGGCGAAGGGAGCCGCTCGTGAGCACGCCCACCCCCTCCACGGGGCCCATCCTGATCACCGGGGCCGACCTGCTCGGCCGGGGACGCGCCGACCTCCTCCTGCGCGACGGGGTCATCGCCGAGGTCGGCGAGGGGATCGACGCGCCCGACGCCCGCGTGCTCGACGCCACCGGGCTCGTGGCCCTGCCCGGCCTCGTCGACGTCCACACCCACCTGCGCGAACCGGGCCGCGAGGACACCGAGACGATCGCGTCGGGCGCCCGGGCCGCCGCGGCGGGCGGGTACACCGCGGTCATGGCCATGCCGAACACGACCCCGGTCACCGACAGCGCGAGCGACGCCGACTGGGTCTACCTCAAGGGCCTGCAGGCGCCGCACGCCGACGTCTTCCCGGTCGGGGCGGTGACCAAGGACCTCGCCGGCACCGAGCTCGCCGAGCTGGGCCTCATGGCCCGCAGCCGAGCGGGCGTGCGGATGTTCAGCGACGACGGCCACTGCGTGCACGACCCGGTGCTCATGCGGCGGGCGCTCGAGTACGTCACCGCCTTCGGCGGCGTCATCGCCCAGCACGCGCAGGACCCGCAGCTCGCGCCCCGCGCCTCGTGCTGCGACGAGGGGCCGTGGTCGGGTCGCCTCGGCCTGCCGGGATGGCCGGCGGTCGCGGAGGAGTCGATCATCGGGCGCGACATCATGCTCACGAAGCTCACCGGCTCGCGCCTGCACGTCTGCCACGTGTCGACCGCCGGATCGGTCGAGCTCATCCGCCGCGCCAAGGCCGACGGCCTCGACGTCACCGCCGAAGTGACCCCGCACCACCTCGCCCTCACGGTCGACCTGCTGGAGAGCTACGACTCCGCCTACAAGGTCAACCCGCCGCTGCGGACGCCCGACGACGTCGAGGCCCTGCGCGCCGGCCTCGCCGACGGCACGATCGACGTCGTCGGCACGGACCACGCCCCGCACGGTCTGCACGACAAGCAGCACGACTTCACCGTCGCCGCGTTCGGGATGCTGGGCCTCGAGACCGCGCTGTCGGTCGTGTCGACCTACCTCGTGCAGCCCGGTCGGATGACCTGGGCCGACGTGGCGCAGGCGATGTCGGTGCGGCCCGCGGCCATCGCCGGCCTGACCGGTCACGGTCGGCCCCTGGCCCCGGGCGAGCCCGCGAACATCACCCTCGTCGACCCGACCCGCGAGATCACCGTCGACCGCGAGGCGACCCAGTCGCGGTCGCGCAACCAGCCGTGGCACGGCCGCACGCTGACCGGCGCCGTCGTCACGACCATCCTGCGGGGCACGCCGACCCTCCTGGACGGCCGGGTCGTCGACCTGGGCGCCGCCCCCGACACGATCGAGGTGCCCGCGTGAGCGACCCGACCCGCACCACCTCGCTGCTGGACCGCCCGCGCGCCGCGCTCGTCCTCGAGGACGGCCGCCGCTTCGACGGGCTCGCCTACGGCGCGGTGGGACAGACGACCGGCGAGGCCGTCTTCTCCACGGGCATGAGCGGCTACCAGGAGACGCTCACCGACCCCAGCTACCACCGGCAGGTCGTCGTCATGACGGCCCCACACGTCGGCAACACCGGCGTCAACGACGACGACGCGGAGTCGCGGCGCATCTGGGTCGCAGGCTACGTCGTCCGCGACCCGGCGATCCGGCCGAGCAACTGGCGCAGCGAGCGCACCCTCGAGGACGACCTGCGCGAGCAGGGCGTCGTCGGGATCAGCGACATCGACACCCGGGCCCTCACCCGGCACCTGCGCGAGCGGGGCGCGATGCGGGTCGGCATCTTCTCCGGCGACGAGGCCGCGCTCGCGACGGAGGAGCTGGTCCGCCGGGTGCAGGACGCGCCCGCCATGGCGGGCTCGGAGCTGGCCTCGCAGGTCAGCATCGAGACCTCGTACACGGTGCCCGCCGTGGGGGAGCGGCGGTTCACCGTCGCCGCGCTCGACCTCGGCATCAAGTCCAACACCCCGCGCATGCTGGCCGAGCGCGGGATCGACGTGCACGTCCTGCCCGCGACGAGCTCGATCGACGACGTCCTCGCGGTGCGCCCCGACGGCGTGTTCTTCAGCAACGGCCCCGGGGACCCGGCCACGGCCACGTCCGAGATCACCCTGCTGCGCGAGGTGCTCGCCCGCCGCATCCCCTTCTTCGGGATCTGCTTCGGCAACCAGCTTCTCGGCCGGGCCCTGGGGTTCGGCACGTTCAAGCTCACCTACGGGCACCGCGGGATCAACGTGCCGGTGCTCGACCGGTCGACGGGCAAGGTCGAGATCACCGCGCAGAACCACGGCTTCGCCGTCGACGCCCCGCTGACCGGGGACGACGGCGAGGCCGGCGGGGCCGTGGCCGCCCCCAGCGACGCCGCCGAGGGCACCGACCACGGCCGCGTGCGCGTGAGCCACGTCTGCCTCAACGACGACGTCGTCGAGGGGCTCGAGTGCCTCGACGTCCCCGCCTTCTCGGTGCAGTTCCACCCCGAGGCCGCCGCGGGCCCGCACGACTCCGCCTACCTGTTCGACCGGTTCGTCGACCTCATGACGAGCCACGCGAAGGAGCACCACGCCTGATGCCCAAACGCGACGACATCTCCTGCGTCCTCGTCATCGGCTCCGGGCCGATCGTCATCGGCCAGGCCGCCGAGTTCGACTACTCCGGCACCCAGGCGTGCCGGGTGCTGCGCGAGGAGGGCCTGCGGGTCGTCCTCGTCAACTCCAACCCGGCGACGATCATGACCGACCCCGACGTCGCCGACGCGACGTACGTCGAGCCGATCACCCCCGAGATCATCGAGGCGATCATCGCCAAGGAGCGGCCCGACGCCGTGCTCGCGACGCTCGGCGGGCAGACGGCGCTCAACGCCGCGATCGCCCTGCACGAGGCCGGGGTGCTCGAGCGCTACGGGTGCCCCCTCATCGGCGCGAACGTCGAGGCGATCGAGCTCGGCGAGAACCGGGAGGCGTTCAAGGGGGTCGTGGAGCGCTGCGGGGCCGAGTCGGCCCGCTCGGTCATCTGCCACACGATGGACGAGCTCATCGCCGGCGCCGCCGAGCTCGGCTACCCGCTCGTCGTCCGGCCGAGCTTCACCATGGGCGGCCTGGGGTCCGGCTTCGCCTACGACGAGGACGACCTGCGCCGCATCGGCGGGGCCGGCCTGCACGACAGCCCGACGACCGAGGTCCTCCTCGAGGAGTCGATCCTCGGCTGGAAGGAGTACGAGCTCGAGGTGATGCGCGACCACGCCGACAACGTCGTGGTCGTCTGCTCCATCGAGAACGTCGACCCGGTCGGCGTGCACACGGGTGACTCGATCACCGTCGCGCCGGCGCTCACCCTCACCGACCGCGAGTACCAGCGGCTGCGCGACATCGGCATCGCCGTGATCCGCGAGGTCGGGGTCGACACCGGCGGATGCAACATCCAGTTCGCCGTCGACCCCGTCGACGGGCGGATCATCGTCATCGAGATGAACCCCCGCGTCTCGCGCTCGAGCGCGCTCGCGTCGAAGGCGACCGGGTTCCCCATCGCGAAGATCGCCGCGAAGATGGCGATCGGCTACACGCTCGACGAGGTGCCCAACGACATCACCCGCGAGACGCCGGCGAGCTTCGAGCCGACCCTCGACTACGTCGTCGTCAAGGTGCCGCGGTTCGCCTTCGAGAAGTTCCCCGCCGCCGACGCGACGCTGACGACGACGATGAAGTCGGTCGGCGAGGCCATGGCGATCGGCCGCAACTTCACCGAGGCGCTGCAGAAGGCGCTGCGCTCGGTCGAGAAGTCGGGGTCGAGCTTCCACTGGCGGCGCGGGGAGGAGCCGAGCCGCGAGATGGCCCGGGCCCTGCTCGACCAGGCGACGACGCCCACCGACGGCCGCATCGTCCTCGTCCAGCAGGCGCTGCGCGGGGGCCTGAGCGTGGCCGACGTCCACGAGGCGACGGGCATCGATCCGTGGTTCCTCGACCAGATCGCCCTCCTCGACGAGGTGGCCTCGACGATCGCCGCCTCGGCCGGCGGCAGCCGCTCGATCAGCCCGGAGGCGCTGCGCCTCGCGAAGCGGTACGGGTTCTCGGACGCCCAGATCGGCGAGATCGTCGGCCTCTCCGAGCCCGTCGTGCGCGGCGTCCGGCACGCCCTCGGGGTCCGGCCGGTCTTCAAGACGGTCGACACGTGCGCCGCCGAGTTCGCGGCCCGCACGCCGTACCACTACTCCTCCTACGACGACGAGACCGAGGTCGCGCCCCGCACCACGCCGGCGGTCATCATCCTCGGCTCCGGCCCGAACCGCATCGGCCAGGGCATCGAGTTCGACTACAGCTGCGTGCACGCGAGCTTCGCGCTGCGTGAGGTCGGCTTCGACACCGTCATGGTCAACTGCAACCCCGAGACGGTCTCGACCGACTACGACACGTCGAGCCGGCTGTACTTCGAGCCGCTGACCCTCGAGGACGTGCTCGAGGTCGTCCACGCCGAGATGGCCGCCGGGCCGGTCGCCGGCGTCATCGTGCAGCTCGGCGGGCAGACCCCGCTCGGCCTGGCCGCCGCGCTCAAGGCCGAGGGGGTGCCGATCGTCGGCACCTCCCCGGAGGCCATCGACCTCGCCGAGGACCGGGGCCACTTCGGCCGGGTCCTCGCCGAGGCGGGGCTGCCGGCGCCGAAGCACGGCGTGGCCTACTCGGCCGACGACGCCCTCGGCATCGCCCGCGACATCGGCTACCCCGTCCTCGTCCGCCCGAGCTACGTCCTCGGCGGCCGCGGCATGCAGATCGTCTACGACGACGACACGCTCGTCGACTACGTGACCCGCGCGACCGTCGCGGGCCCGGACAAGCCGGTGCTCGTCGACCGGTTTCTCGACGACGCGATCGAGATCGACGTCGACGTCCTCTACGACGGCCACGACCTGTACGTCGGCGGGATCATGGAGCACATCGAGGAGGCCGGCATCCACTCCGGCGACTCGGCGTGCGTCATCCCGCCCGTCACCCTCGGCCCCGGGGAGCTCGAGCGGGTGCGCGAGAGCAGCCGCCGCCTCGCCGAGGGGATCGGCGTGCGCGGCCTCATGAACGTGCAGTTCGCCCTCGCGCAGGACGTGCTCTACGTGCTCGAGGCCAACCCCCGCGCGAGCCGGACCGTGCCGTTCGTCGCCAAGGCGACGGGCGTGGCGCTGGCCAAGGCCGCGACCCGGATCATGCTCGGCGCGAGCATCGCCCAGCTCCGGAAGGAGGGCATGCTGCCCACCGACTACGACGGCGGGGCGCTGCCGATCGACGCCCCGGTGTCGGCCAAGGAGGCGATCCTGCCGTTCAAGCGGTTCCGCACCCACGAGGGCCGGGTCGTCGACTCGGTGCTCGGCCCCGAGATGCGCTCGACGGGGGAGGTCATGGGCATCGACGCCCACTTCGGACCCGCCTTCGCGAAGACCCAGATGGGGGCCCTGGCCGGGCTGCCGACGAGCGGGCGCGTCTTCGTCTCCGTGGCCAACCGCGACAAGCGGGCCATGATCTTTCCCGTCAAGCGCCTCGCCGACCTCGGCTTCGAGATCCTCGCCACGGCCGGCACCGCCCAGGTGCTGCGGCGCAACGGGATCGCCGCCACCGGCGTGCGCAAGAACAGCGAGGGCCCGGGTCCGAACGGCGAGCCGACCATCGTCGAGGAGATCCTCGCCGGTAACGTCGACATGGTCGTCAACACCCCCGCGGGCAGCGACACGCGCCGCGACGGCTACGCGATCCGGACCGCGACGACGAGCATGGACCGTCCGATCATCACGACGATCCAGCAGCTCGGCGCGGCCGTGCAGGGCATCGAGGCGATCCGCGCCGCCGCGCCCGGCGTGGCGTCGCTGCAGGAACACGCGGCCACGCTCCGGCGGGGGCGTCGGGAGGAGCAGGTATGAGCAGGGTGTCCCCGCGCACCGAACCGTCGGTCGTGCACGTCGCCGCGCGACTCGTCGCGACGCGTCCCGTCGGCGACTTCCAGTACATGACGTTCGCGGCGCCCGGCGTGCCCGACCTGGCCCGGCCGGGGCAGTTCGTCGGGATCACCGTCGGCGGCCCGACGTCGGGCGCGCTGCTGCGGCGCAGCTTCAGCCTACACGCCGTGAGCCCGGCCGCGGACCGGTCGGAGGAGGACATCCTCGACATCGTCGTGGCCGCCAACGGTCCCGGGACGCAGTGGCTCGTCGCGCAGGACGTCGGCGCCGTCGTCGACCTCGTCGGCCCTCTCGGGCGCGCCTTCCCCCTGCCGCGCGAGCGCGTCGCCTGCGTGCTCGTCGGCGGCGGCTACGGCAGCGCCCCCCTGTTCTGGCTCGCCTCGGCGCTGCGCGACCGCGGCTGCCGCGTCGAGCTCGTCCTCGGCGGCGCGAGCTGGGAGCGGCTCTTCGGGGCCGACAAGGCCGAGCGGTACGCCGACGGCGTGACGATCACGACCGACGACGGCTCGCGGGGCCACCAGGGCCGCGTGACCGACGTGCTCGGGGACGTCATCGACGGCAGCGGCGCGTCGGTCGTCTACGCCTGCGGCCCCATGGGGATGCTCGAGGCGGTCACCTCCGTGGCCGCCGACCACGGCGCGGTGGCCCAGGTCGCCGTCGAGGAGTCGATGGCGTGCGGCGTCGGCGTCTGCATGACGTGCGTCATGCCGGTGCGCGGCTCCGACGGCGTGACCCGCATGGTCCGTTCGTGCGTGGAGGGGCCCGTGTTCCGCGGCGACCGCATCCGCTGGGACGCGTTCGAGCAGGGCTGGTGTCGGGTGCCCGACGACACCCTCGGTGCGCCGATCGTCCCGGCCGCGCCCGTCGGTGCCGGGGACCGGCCGGCCCGGGCGAGTGCCCCGGTCGAGGCCGACGCGCCCGAGCAGGCCGCGTCCGCCGAGTCCGGGCCCGACGCGAGCGACGAAGGAGCGCAGTGATGTTCGGTCGCAAGAAGTCCCGCGAGGGTGACCACAAGGCGGCCACCGCCGACCCCGGCGCGCCCGACCCGGGCGCCGGCACCACCGCGGCCCGCCACGTCGAGACCGACCTGTCCGTCGACCTCGCCGGGATGACGCTGCCCAACCCCGTCATGACGGCCTCGGGGTGCGCGGCGAACGGCCGCGAGCTCGCCCGGTTCTTCCCCCTCGACGACCTCGGCGCGTTCGTGTCGAAGACGGTCCTGCTCGACCCGCGCTCGGGGCGCGGCACCCCGCGGATGGCCGAGACCTCCGGCGGCATGCTCAACTCGATCGGGCTCCAGGGGCCGGGCATCGAGGCGTTCGTCACCACCGACCTGCCGTGGCTCGCCTCGACCGGGGCCCGGGTCCTGCCGTCGATCGCCGGCACCGACCCGCGCCAGTTCGCGGTCGTCGCCAAGACGCTGCGCACGAGCGAGGCGTTCTCGGCGTGCGTCGGCGTCGAGGTCAACATCTCCTGCCCCAACGTCGCCAACCGCGGCCTCGTCTTCGCCTGCGACGCCGCCTCGTCGACCGAGGTCGTGGACCGGGTGCGTGAGCAGCTCCCGGACACTCCGCTGTTCGTCAAGCTCTCGCCGGACGTCACCGACATCGTCGCCATCGCCCGCGCCTGCCTGCACGCCGGCGCCGACGGTCTGACGATGATCAACACCCTGCTCGGCATGAGCATCGACACGAACCGGATGCGCCCCCACCTCGCGGGGATCACGGGCGGGCTGTCGGGGCCGGCGATCCGTCCCGTCGCCGTGCGCGCCGTGTGGCAGGTGTACGCGGCGATGCTCGCCGGGACCCTGCCCACGAAGCCGATCGTCGGCGTCGGCGGCGTCGGCAGCGGCGAGGACGCCCTGCAGTTCCTCGCCGCCGGAGCGAGCGCCGTCCAGGTCGGTACCGCGACGTTCGGCGATCCCCACGCCCCCGTCCGCGTCCGCGACGAGCTCGCCGAGGGTCTGAGCCGCCGCGGGCTGCGCACCGTGGCCGACGCCGTCGGGCTCGCCCACACGCGCCTGCCCTGATCCGCGTACGAACCCCGCCTGTCCCGACCGGTCCCGCCCCGTCCCGTCCGATCGACCCGCCTTCGGCGGCCCACGTGACGGGTGGGTGGATCGGCCGGGTGCCACCCGCCGGGACGCCCGAAGGAGCCGCCTCGATGACCACCCCCGCCACGTCCGACTCACCCGCCCGCCCCGGCGACACGCCGCCCGACGCGGCGGGTTCCGACGCGCGAGCGCCGTTCGGGACGCGCCTCGCGCGGGCGATGTCGGCGCACGGCCCGCTGTGCGTCGGCATCGACCCGCACGCGGGGCTCCTGCGCTGGTGGGGGCTGACCGACGACGTCGACGGCCTGCGCCGGTTCTCCGACGCGTGCGTCGAGGCGTTCGCCGGTCACGTCGCGTGCGTCAAGCCGCAGTCGGCGTTCTTCGAGCGGTTCGGGTCGGCCGGTGTCGCCGTGCTCGAGGACGTCCTCGCGCGCGTCCGCGCCGCCGGGACGCTCGCGCTGCTCGACGCGAAGCGCGGCGACATCGGCTCGACGATGGAGGGGTACGCCCACGCGTATCTCGAGGACGGGCCGCTGGCCGCCGACGCCGTCACCCTCAGCCCGTACCTGGGCTACGAGTCGCTGCGCCCCGCGCTCGACCTCGCCGCGCGCCACGGCCGTGGCGTCTTCGTCCTCGCCCTGACGTCCAACCCCGAGGGTGCGAGCGTGCAGCACGCTCGCGACGCCGCCGGCACGAGCGTGGCCGGGTCGATCGTCGCCGGCGTGACCCGCGACAACGCGGCGGCCCGCGCCGCCGGCGAGCTCGGCAGCGTCGGGATGGTCGTGGGGGCGACGGTCGGCGACGCCGTCGCCCGCCTGGGCCTCGACCTCGCCGCCGCGAACGCGCCGCTGCTCGCCCCGGGCGTCGGCGCCCAGGGCGGGACGCCGGAGATGCTGCGGGAGGTGTTCGGGGCGGCCCTCCCGGCCGTCCTGGCCGCCAGCAGCCGCGAGGTCCTCTCCGCCGGCCCCGACCCCGCCGCCCTGCGCGCCGCGGCTGCCCGCACCGCCGACCGACTCCGAGAGGACCTGACGTGAGCACGCCGACCCCGCGATCCGGTGACGAGGCCACCGACGTCCCGACCGAGCTCGCCGACCTGCGGCAGAGCATCGACAACATCGACGCGGCGCTCGTCCACCTGCTCGCCGAGCGCTTCCGGTGCACCCAGCGCGTCGGCCGGCTCAAGGCGGACCGGGGGCTGCCCGCCGCCGACCCGAGGCGCGAGGCGGCGCAGATCGCCCGGTTGCGGGCCCTCGCCGAGAGCGCCGATCTCGACCCGGCCTTCGCCGAGAAGTTCCTCGCGTTCGTCGTCGAAGAGGTCATCCGCCACCACCTGGCCATCGCCGCAGGTGAGGACCCGCAGGCCTGAGCGGGGCCGAGGAACGCCGGCGAGTCGGGCCGGGGTGGGCGGCGCGCGCCGACCCGATTCGCTCCCCTCGTTGCGCCACGTCAGGACGGTCGATAAGTTCGGATCGACATCCGGTCCGCGGGACGCTCCCCCGGGTCGGCCACACCGATCCGCGCGGGCACCTGCTCGTCTCGGACCTTCACCCACCGCGACACGGCACCGACGCCGGCCCGGCGCTCGGGCGTCTCGCGCCCAGGACGAGGAGACCCCCCGTGGCACTACCCCAGCTGACCCCGCAGCAGCGCGCCGAGGCGCTCGAGAAGGCCGCCGCCGCCCGCCGCGAGCGCGCCGCGGTGAAGAACCGCCTCAAGTCGGGCCAGAACACGCTCAAGGAGGTCGTCGGCGAGGGCAAGACGAGCGACGTCATCGGCAAGATGAAGGTCAGCTCCCTCCTCGAGTCGATGCCCGGCGTCGGGCGGGTCCGCGCCCGCCAGATCATGGAGGAGGTCGGCATTTCCGAGACGCGCCGCGTCCGCGGTCTCGGCGCCAACCAGATCACCGCGCTCCTCGACCGCTTCGGCGAAGGCGAGATGTGACGGGGGATCCCTCGGCACCGCAGCGGTCCGCCGCCGGCCGGTCGCGCCTCGTCGTGCTGGCGGGGCCGACGGCCGTCGGCAAGGGCACCGTCTCGGCCTACGTCCGGGAACACCACCCGGAGGTGTGGATGTCCGTGTCGGCGACGACGCGGCCGCCCCGCCCCGGCGAGGTCGACGGACTGCACTACCACTTCCTGTCCCCGGCGGAGTTCGAGTCGCGGGTCGCCGCGGGGGAGTTCCTCGAGCACGCGGTCGTGCACGGCCGCCACCGCTACGGCACCCTGGCAGCCCCCGTCGTGGCGGCGTTGGACGAGGGGCGATCGGCCCTCCTCGAGATCGACCTGCAGGGCGCGCGCCAGGTGCGCGAGGCGATGCCCGACGCGCACTTCGTGTTCCTCGCCCCACCGAGCTGGGACGAACTCGTCCGCCGGCTCGTCGGGCGAGGGACCGAGTCGGAGCAGGAGCGGGCGGCCCGGCTCACCACGGCGCGCGTCGAACTCGCGGCCGCGGAGGAGTTCGACACGACCATCGTCAACGACGACGTCGCCCGCGCCGCGGCGGAGCTCGTATCATGGACGGGTCGATCCGCAGCCGCGCCCGCGGATCGACCGCAGCACGCGGGGTGACGCCCGGGGCCTTGCGAGCCCGGCAATCGCACCCGACCACCGCACGACGACGAATCGAGAACCTGTGTCCGGCACCCCGGCCCACCCCGAAGGCATCACCAACCCGCCGATCGACGACCTGCTCCAGGTCGCCGACAGCAAGTACGCCCTGGTGATCTACTCGGCCAAGCGAGCCCGCCAGATCAACGCCTACTACAGCCAGCTCTCCGAGGGGCTCCTCGAGTACGTCGGCCCCCTGGTCGACACGCAGATCCACGAGAAGCCCCTGTCGGTGGCCCTCCGCGAGATCAACGATCGCCTCCTCACCTCGACGCCCGTCGAGGCCTGAGACCGCGATGACCACCGAGCACCACCCGGACGACGCCCGCCGCCTCCGGGTGGTGCTCGGCGTGTCCGGGGGGATCGCCGCCTACAAGGCGGCAACCCTCCTGCGCCGGTTCACCGAGGCCGGGCACGACGTCACGGTCGTACCCACCGCCGCGGCGCTGCGCTTCGTCGGCGCCCCCACGTGGTCGGCGTTGTCGGGGCGCCCCGTCGCCGAGGGCGTGTGGGACGACGTGCACGAGGTGCGCCACGTGCGCCTCGGGCAGGAGGCCGACCTCGTCCTCGTCGCCCCGGCCACCGCCGACCTGGTCGCCCGCGCGGCCCACGGCCTCGCCGACGACCTGTTGACGAACGTGCTCCTCACGGCCCGGGGGACGGTCGTCCTCGCGCCTGCGATGCACACCGAGATGTGGGAGCACCCGGCGACGGTGGCCAACGTGGCGACGCTGCGCTCGCGCGGGGTCCACGTCGTCGAGCCCGCCTCCGGTCGCCTCACCGGGGTCGACACGGGCCCCGGCCGCCTGCCCGAACCCGAGGACATCTTCGCCGCGGCGCTCGCGGCCCTGGCGAAGGACGCGTCGGCGGGTCCCTCCGGGCCCTCCGGTGCACCGGGGCAGGGGCAGGACGGTCCGCTGCGCGGGCGGCGCGTCGTCGTCAGCGCCGGGGGCACGCGGGAGCCGCTCGACCCGGTGCGCTTCCTCGGGAATCGCTCGTCGGGCAAGCAGGGGTACGCCCTCGCGCAGGTCGCGGCCGAGCGCGGCGCCGACGTCACGCTCGTCGCGGCGAACACCGAGCTGCCGACGCCGGCCGGGGTCCAGCTCGTGCGCGTCGAGTCGGCCCTGGAACTGCAGGCCGCGATGCGCGAGCACGCGCCGGGGTCCGACGTCGTCGTCATGGCCGCCGCCGTCGCGGACTTCCGGCCCGACGGCGTCGCCGGGGCCAAGATCAAGAAGACTCACGAGCCCGGGGCCGACCCCGACGCGGGCGACGCGCCGGTCATCCGGCTCGTGCGCAACCCCGACATCCTCGCCGGACTCGTCCGCGCCCGGGACGCCGACCGCGCCGCGAACCCGGCCGCCGCCGACGAGGGCGGCCGCCGCGCCGCCGACTCCCTCGGGGGGACGTACGTCGTCGGCTTCGCCGCCGAGACCGGCGACGAGGAAGGCGACGTCCTGCACCACGCGCGGGCCAAGCTCGCGCGCAAGGGGGTCGACCTCCTCGTGGCCAACGAGGTCGGCGTCGACAAGACGTTCGGTGCGGAGGCGACGACCGTGCACCTGCTCGGCGCCGACGACCCGGAGCCGGAACAGCTCGGTCCGGCGAGCAAGGTGGCCGTCGCCGGCGGGATCTGGGACGCGATCGAGGAGCGGGCGGGATTCAGGAACGACCGACCGACTCGATAGAGTGAGGCCCGCATCCCGCCGTCCACCCCCGTTCAGGAGTGTGCCCGTGTCCCGTCTGTTCACGTCCGAGTCCGTCACCGAAGGACACCCCGACAAGATCTGTGACCAGGTCAGCGACGGCATCCTCGACGCGATGCTCGAGCAGGACCCCAAGGCCCGGGTCGCCGTCGAGACGATGGTGACGACCGGACTCGTGCACGTCGCGGGCGAGGTGGCCACGACGGGTTACGTCGACATCCCCAGCCTCGTGCGCAAGACGATCATCGACATCGGCTACGACAGCTCGGTCAAGGGCTTCGACGGTAAGACCTGCGGCGTCGAGGTCTCCATCGGTGAGCAGTCCGCCGACATCGCCCAGGGCGTCGACACCGCCTACGAGAACCGCACCGGCGGCGTCGACCCGCTCGACAAGCAGGGCGCGGGCGACCAGGGCCTCATGTTCGGCTACGCCTGCTCGGACACCCCCGAGCTCATGCCGCTGCCGATCTACCTCGCCCACCGCCTGTCCGAGCGGCTCACGGCGGTCCGCAAGTCGGGCCAGATGGCCTACCTGCGCCCCGACGGCAAGACCCAGGTCACCATCGAGTACGACGGCGACCGCCCGGTGCGCCTCGACACCGTCGTCCTGTCGACCCAGCACGCCGAGGACGTCAGCCTCGACGCGCTGCTGCAGCCCGACGTCGAGGCCTACATCGTCAAGCCGGTCCTGGCCGAGCTGCGCGACTCCGGCGTTGAGCTCGACGGCGCCGACGCCCGCCTGTTCGTCAACCCGACCGGCAAGTTCGTCGTCGGCGGCCCCATGGGCGACGCCGGCCTCACCGGCCGGAAGATCATCGTCGACACCTACGGCGGCATGGCCCGCCACGGCGGTGGCGCGTTCTCGGGCAAGGACCCCTCGAAGGTGGACCGCTCCGCCGCGTACGCCATGCGCTGGGTCGCGAAGAACGTCGTCGCCGCCGGCCTCGCCGACCGTTGCGAGGTCCAGGTCGCCTACGCGATCGGCAAGGCCCAGCCCGTCGGCCTGTACGTCGAGACGTTCGGCACCGAGAAGGCCCCGATCGACCGCATCGAGAAGGCCATCCCCGAGGTCTTCGACCTGCGTCCGGCCGCCATTGTCGAGCAGCTCGACCTGCTCCGCCCCATCTACCAGACCACCGCGGCGAACGGCCACTTCGGCCGCACGACCGCCCCCGGCCTCGTCAACCCCTTCACGTGGGAGAAGACGAACCGGGTCGAGGAGCTGCAGCGCGCCGCGCGCTGACGCGGGAGACCGTCGCCCGCCGGACCCGCCTCGCGCGGGACGGCGGGCGACGTCGTGCGGGGGGCGTGTCGCGGGGTCGGGACGTTGTCGGGGGCGTGCGATAGAACGAGGGACATGAGCGAGCGCATCGGCGAGCGAGGGAGCGCGGGCGGGACGCACACCGCGCTCGCCTCGGGCGCGCCGCCCGCCCCGAGCGGCGTCGGGCGGGGGCCGTCGGCGCCGACGTTGGACCTCCCGGCGATCCAGGTGCCGGCGCCGCCGCCGGTCCGGGCCCGTCCCGCGCAGCCGTTGGCCGCGTCGGAGCCAGTGGCCGAGGTGGTCGTCGACGTCCTGCCGCCCCACCTCGACCGGCCCTTCGAGTACGCGGTGCCCGCCGAGTTCGACGACACCGCTCGTCCCGGGGTCCGGGTCAAGGTGCGCTTCGCCGGTCAGGACGTCGACGGGTTCGTCGTCGCCCGCAAGGACGTGGCCGACCATCAGGGCACCCTCACGCCGCTGCACCGGGTCGTCAGCCCCGAGCCGGTGCTCACCCCGGAGGTGCTCGCCCTGTGCCGGGGCGTCGCCGACGAGTACGCCGGTACGCTCGTCGACGTCCTGCGCCTCGCCGTTCCGCCCCGGCACGCCCGCGCCGAGAAGGCGCTCGACGCGGCCGGGCCGCCGGTCGCCCCCGCCGACGGCGTCGACGCCGGATCGGAGGCCGGCCCTCAGGGTGCCGTCGGGGCCGCTGCCGGGGTCGCTCTCGAGACCGCCCGGGACATCGACCCGGAGACCGTCCCCGAGACCGCCCCGGACACCGCCCCGGACACCGCCCCGGACACCGCCCTCCGGGCGGCCGTCGCGGCTGCCCTCGAAGCCGGGGCCGAGGCCGCCCCTCGTAACGCACCCGGGGCCGGCTCCCCCGCGGGCGCGGGGGAGCCGGCGGACGCCGTCGCGCCGGCGGATCTGCGCGCGTGGGAGCACTATCCGGCGGGCCGGAGCTTCCTGCGACGGGTCGCGGAGGGCGAGGGGCCGGCCGCCGCGTGGTCGGCCCTGCCGGCCGGCGGAGGCGACTGGGCCGCCGCCCTCGCCGCCGCCGCGGGGGCCGCGCTCGACGGCGGCCGCGGGGTCGTGCTCGTCGTCCCCGACCACCGCGACCTCGTCCGCGTCGACCGGGCCCTGTCCGCACGGCTCGGCCCCGGTCGGCACGTGCGCCTCTCGGCCGACCAGGGGCCGCAGGCGCGGTACACCGCGTGGCTCAAGGTGCTCCGCGGGCACGTGCGGTGCGTCGTCGGCACCCGCGCCGCCGCGTTCGCGCCCGTGCACGACCTCGGGCTCGTCGCGTGGTGGGACGACGGCGACGACCTGCTCGCCGAGCCGAGGGCGCCGTACCCGCATGTGCGCTCCGTCCTCCTGCGCCGCGCGGCGTCGACCGGCGCGGCCGTCCTCGCGGGAGGGTTCGCACGCACCGTCGAGGTGGCGCAGCTCGTGGCAGACGGGCTGCTGCGCGAGCTCGTCCCCGACCGCTCGGCCCGCCGGCGGCTCGCGCCGTCCGTCCGGGTCGCGGGGGAGGGCCACGACGCGGAGCGCGACGGGCCCGCCGCCCGCGCGCACCTGCCCTCGGCCGCATGGCGGGCCGCCCGGGCGGGCCTCGACCGCGGGCCGGTGCTCGTCCAGGTGCCCCGGCGCGGTTACCTGCCGTCGCTGTCGTGCTTCCACTGCCGCGCCCGGGCCCGGTGCCCCGCCTGCCACGGGCCCCTGTCGTTGCCGGCGCCCGACGCGCCGCCCACGTGCCGCCGGTGCGGGACGAGCGTCGCCCGGTTCGTCTGCGCCCAGTGCGGGGGCGGGTGGCTGCGCAGCAGCGCCGTCGGCGCGCGCCGCACCGCCGAGGAGCTGGGGCGGGCGTTCCCCGGCGCGCGGGTGCGCACGTCCGGGTCCGGGGAGGTGTTGCCCGACGTGCCGGCCGAGCCCGCCCTCGTCATCGCGACGCCGGGCGCCGAGCCCGTGGCCGACGGGGGCTACGCGGCCACGCTCCTCCTCGACGCGTGGGCGAACCTCGACCGCCCCACCCTCGACGCCGGCGAGGAGGCGCTGCGCCGCTGGCTCACCGCGGCGGCGTTGACCCGGCCGCAGACCGAGGGCGGCGTCGTCGTCCTCGCCGGGGCGCCAGAGCACGCGACCCTGCCCGTCGTCGAGGCCCTCGTCCGGTGGGCCCCCGAGTGGTTCGCCGACCGGGAGCTCACGGAGCGCACCGAGCTCGCGCTGCCGCCCGCCACGTGGTCGGCACGGCTGTCCGGGCCGCACGCGGCGCTCGTCGAGGCCCTGGGGGAGGCGGGGCTCCCGGCGGGAGTGGACGTGCTCGGCCCGCTCCCGGTCGAGGGTGGCCGCCCCGGGCCCGGCGGGGTCGTCCCCGCCGACCTGCCGGAGGCGCAGCGGCCCGCCCAGGCGCTGCTGCGCGCGCCACGCCCGCAGGGCGCGGCGGCGGCCGCCGCCCTCGGAGCCCTCAAACGCCGCCGCAGCGCCCGGCGTGCGCCGGCTCTCGCCGTCCGGGTGGGCGAGGGCGACCTCGCGTGAGGGCCGCGACCTCGTCGACGACGCGTCCGCCGGCCCCACCGCACACCCCGCGCGCCCGTCGCGCCCGGTGGGCCCCGACCGAACGGCCGGTCGGCCTCCCGTGCCCGCCGGAGGAGGCCGCGCCTCGGGCGGGCCCGGGAGGTGAGGCGGCCCACCCGTGTTGCCGGTCCCGCTCACCGCGGCTCGCGAACTCGCCTCCGTGCCCCCTCGGTAGACTGGCGATCCCGAGCGGCCGGGACCGCTCGGCCGGTGCCTCGACGCCGCGACGTCGGCCGCCGGGCCGAGGCGCACGACGGCGATCACGGCCCAGCGCCGCCGCCGCACCGACCGCTCCTCGACGTCCCGCCCGGCCTCGTCCTCGCCCCACTCGACCGCCCCCGACCCGCAGGAGTTGCCGCCCGTGGCCGTCCACGACATCCGCCTCATCGGTGATCCGGTCCTGCGCACCCCGGCCGCGGAGGTCACCGACTTCGACCGGGAGCTGCGCACCCTCGTGGCCGACCTCGTCGACACGATGCACGACGCGCCCGGCGTGGGCCTGGCCGCGCCGCAGATCGGGGTGGGTCTGCGGGTGTTCACGTACTACGTCGACGGGGTCCTCGGGCACGTCGTCAACCCGAACCTCGACCTCTCGGAGGAGCTTCAGGACGGTGAGGAGGGCTGCCTGTCCATCCCCGGACTGCAGTTCGAGACCCCGCGCGCCCGACGCGCCGTCGCCACCGGTCAGGACATGCGCGGCGAACCCGTGCGCATCGAGGGCACCGAGCTGCTCGCGCGCTGCTTCCAGCACGAGACCGACCATCTGAACGGGGTGCTCTTCGTCGACCGACTCGACCGCGAGACGCGCAAGCAGGCGATCAAGGCGATGCGCGACGCGGAGTGGGCCGGGGCGCCCGGCCCGGTCGTCAAGGCGAGCCCGCACCCGACCCGCGGCCGGGGGCAGTGATGCGCGTCGTCTTCGCCGGCACCCCCGACGTGGCGCTGCCGTCGCTGCGGGCGCTGCTCGACTCCGGCCACGACGTGCTCGCGGTCCTCACCCGCCCCGACGCCCCCGCCGGGCGCGGCCGCACGCTCCTGCCGTCGCCGGTCAAGGTCGCGGCCCTCGCGGCCGGCGTCGAGGTGCTCACCCCGGCCCGCCCGAGCGACCCCGCGTTCCTCGACCGCCTGCGCGAGCTCGCACCGGACGCGTGCCCGATCGTCGCGTACGGCGGGCTGATCCGCCCCGAGGCGCTCGCGATCCCGCGCCGGGGATGGGTCAACCTGCACTTCTCGCTGCTGCCCGCCTGGCGCGGCGCGGCGCCCGTGCAGCGGGCGCTCATCGCGGGCGAGGAGGTGACCGGCGCGACCACGTTCCTCCTCGAGGAGGGCCTCGACACCGGGCCCGTCCTCGCGCGGCACGAAGTCGCCGTCGGGGCACGGGAGACCGCGGGCGATCTCCTGGCGCGCCTCGCGGTCGAGGGTGCGCCGCTGCTCGTCGACTCCCTCGACGGACTCGCCGACGGGTCGATCGTGCCGCGCCCCCAGCGGGCCGACGGCGTCACCCACGCCCCCAAGCTCACCGCCGACGACGCCCGGGTCCGGTGGGACGAGCCGGCCGACGCGCTCGGCGCGCTCGTGCGCGGCTGCACCCCGGCTCCCGGGGCCTGGACCACCCACCGCGGTGAGCGGATCAAGCTCGGGCCGGTGACGCCGGCACCCGGGACGCCAACGGGCTCCTCCGGTGCGTCGGCGCCGCCCACGCACCTCGCGCCCGGCGAGATCGAGCCCCGCAAGAACACCGTGTGGGTCGGCACCGGGACCGCCGCGGTCGAGCTCGGCACCGTCCAGGCGCCGGGGAAGAAGCCGATGTCCGCCGCCGACTGGGCCCGGGGCCGACGCGTCGGCGCGGGGGAGAGGTTCGAGGCATGAGCCACGACGACGACCGCCACGACCGGCGGGACGGGCCGCACCGACGGGACGACCGGGGGCGACCGGATCGCCGCGGCCCCGCCGGGCGCCCCGAGCGGGGCGACCGCACCGATCCCGCCCAGCGCGGCACCTCCCGGGCCCCGGGCAGCGGGCGCGTCGGTCACGGCGGCCGGCCCCGGCACGCCGACCCCGCCCGCCGCTCGGCGCAGCGTCCCTCCGAGCGGGCCCGCGGTGGCGACCCCGCGCGGCGCGCGGCCTACACCGTCATGCGCGCCGTCGCCGGCGGCGCCTACACGAACCTCGAACTCCCCACCCACCTGCGCCACGAGGGCCTCACCGGCCGCGACGCCGCGTTCGCGACCGAGCTCGTCTACGGGGCCACCCGGATGCGGGGGTTCTACGACCAGCTCATCGCCAAGTGCGCCGGCCGGGACCTCGCCGCCATCGACCCCGCCGCCCTCGACGTCCTGCGCCTGGGCGCCCACCAACTCCTCGGGATGCGGGTCGCCCCGCACGCCGCGGTGGGCGAGACCGTCTCGCTCGCGCGGGCCGAGATCGGTTCCGGTGTCGGCGGATTCGTCAATGCCGTGCTGCGGCGCATCAGCGAGAAGGACGCCGACACGTGGCGCGGCCTGCTCACGCGGGGGCTCGACGAGGTCGAGGCCCTGGCCGTGCTCACCAGCCACCCGACGTGGGTCGTGCGGGCCCTGCGGCAGGCGCTCCTCGGCCACGGCGCGAGCACGCCCGAGACGGTCGACGCCGACCTGCGGGCCCTCCTGGACGCCGACAACGCCGCCCCGCTCGTCTCGCTCGTGGCCCGGCCGGGACTCGCCCGGGTCGACGAGCTCGTCGACGCCGGTGCGACGGCCTCCACCCTCAGCCCGCTCGGCGCGGTCCTCGCCTCGGGCGGCGACCCCGGCGCGATCGAGGCCGTCCGGCGCGGTCGGGCCGCGGTGCAGGACGAGGGCAGCCAGCTCATCCCCCTCGCTCTCGTCGCGGCCGGGGAGCCGGCCGCCGACGAGCGCTGGCTCGACCTGTGCGCCGGCCCCGGCGGCAAGGTGGCCCTGCTCGCGGCCGCCTCGCTCGACCGGGGCGCCGTCGTCTTCGCCAACGAGATCAGCGTCGCCCGCACGGACCTCGTGCGCCGGGCCGTGGCCGCGGCCCTCGACGCGGGCGCGCAGGTGATGATCGGCACCGGCGACGGGCGGACCGTCGGAGCGGAGGAGCCGGACGCGTTCGACCGCGTCCTGCTCGACGCCCCGTGCACCGGGCTGGGCGCGCTGCGCCGCCGCCCCGAGGCGCGCTGGCGCCGCACCCCCGACGACGTCGGCGCCCTGACCCGCCTGCAGGGCGAGCTGTTCGACTCCGCGGCCCGGGCCACGGCCCCCGGCGGGTGGCTCGCGTACGCGACGTGCAGCCCCCACCTCGCCGAGACCCGGTTCCTGCTCGCCGACGCCCTCGAACGCCACCCCGACCTCGAGGCGGTCGACGCCCGTCCCCTGTTCCGCGACGCGGCGGGGGAGCAGATCGGTGATCTCGGGCCGGGGCCGTACGTGCAGCTGTGGCCGCACGTCCACGGGACCGACGCGATGTTCCTCGCCCTCCTGCGCAAGCGCGCCTGACGAGCCGAACCCGGCGGCCCGGTGGCCCGTGGATAGGGTGGGCGGGTGCAGATCTCGCCGAGCATCCTGTCCGCGGACTTCGCCAACCTCCAGCGCGAGCTCGAGGCCATCTCGACCGCCGACTGGGCACACGTCGACGTCATGGACAACCACTTCGTCCCCAACCTGACCCTCGGGCTGCCGGTCGTCGAGTCCCTGCTGCGGGTCACCCCGATCCCGCTCGACTGCCACCTGATGATCGACGACCCCGACCGCTGGGCCCCGCCGTACGCGGAGGCGGGCGCGAAGAGCGTGACGTTCCACGTCGAGGCCGCCGCCGATCCGGTGCGGACCGCCCGCGACATCCGCGCCCAGGGCGCCCGGGCGAGCATGGCGATCAAGCCCGGGACCGACTTCGCGCCCTACGAGGAGCTGCTGCGCGAGGTCGACATGGTGCTCGTCATGACCGTCGAGCCCGGATTCGGCGGCCAGTCGTTCATGGCCGACATGATGCCGAAGGTGACGCAGGTCCGGGAGGCCGTGCGCCGTCACGGCGGCGACATCTGGATCCAGGTCGACGGCGGCGTGTCCGCCTCGACGATCGAGCAGTGCGCGCAGGCCGGCGCCGACGTCTTCGTCGCCGGGTCCGCCGTCTACAACGCCGAGGGCGCGGCCGAGAACGTCGCGCGCCTGCGCGCCCTCGCCGCCGCCCACCGGCACGTCTGAGGAAGCCGCGCGCGACGCCCCGGCGGGCAGAACGCGGGCGATCCCGGTCCGAGACGGGGACGTCCCGGGTGCGAGCGGCCCGCGCGGCGGTGGTCCGGGCGACAATGCTGCGATGCGTGTCTTCGCTGCGATCCTGCCCCCGCCGGAGGCCTTGGAGGACCTTCGGGAGTTCCTCGAGCCCCGCCTCGACGCCCCGGGCGCGCCGCGCTGGGCCGCCGACGACCAGGCCCACGTGACGCTCGCCTTCGCGGCCGACGCGGCGCAGCACCGCCTCGACGCCGCCGACGAAACCCTGCGGGAGGTGTGCGACGCGGTGCGTGCGCCGCGGCTGTCGATCGCCGGGGGCGGGGCGTTCCCCGACGTCACCCGGGCTCGGGTGCTGTGGGCCGGGGTGCGCGAGGACGCACACGCCGCAAGCGGCATTGGTGAGCCGGTCGACCCCGCCGGCCCGTCGGGTCCGCCGCCGGCGGGCGACCCGACGGTCCAGGTGGCCCGGCCCGTCGCTGGGCCGGCCGACGCCGCCCCGACACTGGTGACGCTCGCCACCCGCGTGCGCCACGCCCTCGCGGGGCACGGGATCGCCGTCGCCGGAGGGGACCTCACCCCGCACGTCACCCTCGGCCGCTGGCGCGCCCCGGTCGAGGCGACCCGGTGGCTGCGGATTCTCGACACGTACGCCGGACCGTCGTGGTCGGCGCCGGAGGTCGCCCTGGTCGCCTCCCACCTCGGGGCGGGGCGGGGCGGTCACCCCCGCCACGACACGCTCGCGACCTACGCCCTCGACGACGGCCGGGGCGGGCGGTGGTGGGCGCGCGACCCGGAGCCCGAGTCCCGGCCCCGACGGGTCGGCGAGGACGCCTGACCGACCGAGCCCCCTCGGGCGGTTCGCTGCGCGGCCGCTGACGCGACGACGCGGTCGACGCTGCCCCGGTGCGGTGGGGCGGCGCTGCCACGGGGGTCGGGTCAGGTCGATGGAAGAGCCCGCGTCCGAGAACCCCTCGGCTCTCGCACATCACCCGCCACCTCTCGCCAGACGTCGGAGCTGGTCCTTCCAGACCCGGTCCTGGAGCGCCCCCACTCGTCGGGTGTGGGGTTTGACCCCTGTCCCGCTGAGCGCCACAATTGTGGTCATGAGCATCGAGTCTTTGCGTGAGGTCCGCGATCACTTCAGCGACGTGGTCGACCGAGTGCAGCGCGAGCACGAGCGAGTGACCGTGACCCGCAACGGCAAGGCTGCCGCCGTCATCCTCAGCCCAGAGGACCTCGCCGAGCTCGAGGAGACCGTGGCCGTGCTCAGCGATCCCGCGGCGCTGGCCGACATCCGCGAAGCCGACCTGGCTTACCAGGAAGGCAATGTCGTCCGCGGAGCCGATGCCGTGCGCGCGCTGCTCCGGTGACGCAGCCCGTCGAGCTCGTCCTCGCCCCACCGGCATCTCGAGCCATCCAGAGCTGCCTGCCGGAGGCTGTCGCCGCAGCAGTGGTCGAGTTCCTCACGGGGGCGCTCATCGACAACCCCCGGCGAGTCGGGAAAGCCCTCACCGGCGAGCTCACCGGGATCCACTCTGCGCGGCGTGGCACCTATCGGATCCTGTACCGGATCAACGAGCAGGACCGCGAGGTCGTCGTGCTCCGCATCGAACACCGCCGCGATGCCTACGGCCGGCACTGAGCCCACCAGCTCGTTGCCTCGTCGGGAGAACACGCACGATCGTTCGACGCGGCCGGCCGGACGACGCGCGCCTGTGCCACTCCGGCACCGCGCCCGCGGCCCCGTGCGCCGCCGGTGGCATACTTGGGGCCACGTGCTCCGGGGTCGGTGAAAGTCCGAGCCGGCGGTGACAGTCCGCGACCCGCACAGGCGCGGCCCCTCGGGGCCGAGCGTGGCGGTTGACCTGGTGGAACTCCAGGACCGACGGTGAAAGTCCGGATGGGAGGCAGCACGCGCGAGTCGTGGTCGTGCCCTCGGGCGCGTCCACCTCGCCGACGACGCGTCGCGCCGCGATGCCTCGTCGATGTCCGCGTCCCGCACGCGTCCCCGGAGTCCGATGCTCGGACCCGGACGGACGGAGGAACGCGTGGCCACCCAGCCCCACCTCGCCGACGCCGCGCGCCCCGGCGACCGCGCCGCGATGGCCCTCGCCCTCGAGCTCGCGGAGCGCGGCCCGATCGCCGACCCGAACCCCCGCGTCGGCTGCGTCGTCCTCGACCGCGACGGGGCCCTCGCCGGGGCGGGGCACCACGCCGGGGCGGGCACGCCGCACGCGGAGGCCGTCGCCCTCGCCGACGCGGCCGCCCGGGGCGCCGACGTGCGCGGCGGCACCGTGTTCGTCACGCTCGAACCCTGCAACCACACCGGGCGCACCGGCCCCTGCGCGCTCGCCCTCGCGGCGGCCGGACCGGGGCGGGTCGTGTACGCCCAGGCCGACCCGGGCGCCGCGTCCGGCGGCGGCGCCCGCGAACTGGCCCGCCGCGGCGTGCTCGTCGAGGTCGACGCCGTCGCGGGCCCCCCGGCCCACGCGCTCAACCGCGCGTGGACCCACGCGATCGCCACCGGCCGGCCCTTCGTCACGTGGAAGACGGCGACGACCCTCGACGGCCGCATCGCCGCCGCCGACGGGAGCAGCCGGTGGATCACCGGGCCGGCTGCGCGCGCCGATGTGCACGCGCTGCGCGCGCGGTGCGGGGCGATCGTCGTCGGGACGGGGACGGCTCTCGCCGACGACCCCGCCCTCGACGTCCGCACGTCTCCCGCCGCGCCCACGGCGGCTCGCGGGCCCGCCCCCGTCCGCCGCCCGCCGGACGTCCCGCCGCTGCGGGTCGTCGTCGGCGAGCGCCCCCTGCCCGCCGACGCGCGGCTCCTCGACGGCCGCGCCCCCACCCTGATCCGCACGGACCGGGACCTGCCCGCCCTGCTCGCGGACCTGCACGCCCGCGAGATCCGCCACGTCCTGCTCGAGGGGGGCGCCACCCTCGCGGCGGCGTTCGCCCGGGCCGGCTTCGTCGACGAGGTCGTCGCCTACGTCGCCCCCGCGTTCCTCGGCTCCGGCCCCGGCGGGCTCGGCGACCTGGGCGTCGGCACCATCGGCGACGCGTGGCGCCTCGACCTGCACGACGTGACCCGCCTCGGGGACGACGTCCGCCTCACCCTCACCCCGCGCCGCCCCGCCGCGGGGACCCCACCCGAGAAGGAAGACACCTGATGTTCACCGGCATCGTCGAAGAACTCGGCCGGGTCGAGGCCATCGACCCCGGCACCGACTCGGCCGTCCTGCGTGTGCGCGGCCCGCTGGCCGTCTCGGACGCCGCGATCGGCTCGTCCATCGCCGTCAACGGCGTCTGCCTCACCGTGACCGGAGCCGACGCGGACGCCGGCACGTTCGCCGTCGACGTCATGGCCGAGACGCTGAACCGCTCGAGCCTGGGCGACCTCGCCCCGGGCGACCCCGTCAACCTCGAACGGGCCATGCGCGCCGACCGCCGGTTCGGCGGGCACGTCGTCCAGGGGCACGTCGACGGCACCGGCACGATCCTGCGTCGCGAGCCCGGCTACCGCTGGGAGGTCGTGACGATCGCCCTGCCCGCCGGTCTGCGGCGTTACGTCGTCGAGAAGGGCTCGATCTGCGTCGACGGCACGTCGCTCACGGTGAGCGCGCTCGACGACGACTCCTTCTCGGTCGGCCTCATCCCCACGACGCTCGCCGCGACGACGCTCGGCTCCGCCGGTGTGGGGGCCCGCGTCAACCTCGAGGTCGACGTCCTCGCCAAGTACGTCGAGAACATGCTCGCCACGAACGGAAAGGCCCCCTCATGAGCGACTGGCTCACGACCCTGTACGACGCGAAGGTGGACATCGCCGGGTACCCGCTGCTGTGGCGGGAGATCATCGGCAACGGCTTCGGGTTCGCCTCCGCGGTCGGCGGGTTGCGCCGCCGCGTGTGGGCGTGGCCGGTGGGGATCGTCGGCAACGTCATCCTCTTCACCGTCTTCTTCGGCATGGCCCTGTCCGTCGACGACGGCCGCCACCCTCTGTACGGCCAGGCCGCCCGGCAGATCTTCTTCATCGTCACGAGCGTGTACGGCTGGTGGACGTGGCGCCGGTCGCAGGCCGCCCGCGCCGACGACGCCCCCGCCATCACGCCGCGGTGGGCGACCGGCGCCGAGCGCCTCGGCTACCTCGCCTTCTGGGTGGGCGGGGTCGTCCTCGCGCAGTGGATCTTCGCGTCCGTCGGCGCGACGTGGCCGGCGCCGCGCTGGTACCACTGGACCGACGCGTGGATCTTCATCGGCTCCATCGTCGCGACGTACGCGATGGCGCGCGGCTGGAACGACTTCTGGCTCGCGTGGATCGCCGTCGACCTCGTGGGCGTGCCCCTACTGTGGCACAGCGAGTACTACCCGAGCGCCGTCCTCTACGCCGTCTACTCCCTGCTCGTGCTCTACGGGTTCGTCGTCTGGGTGCGGGCGACCCATCGCGAGCGCGGTCCCGCCGCGCAGCGCGAGGGGGCGCCGGTATGAGCGGGGGCGAGCGGCCTGAGGCGGGCGCGCCGCCGTTCGCACGCATCGAGGACGCGCTGGCGGCGCTGCGGGCCGGCGACCCCGTGCTCGTCCTCGACGACACGGACCGGGAGAACGAGGGCGACGTCGTCCTCGCCGCCGCCACCCTGACCGAGCGGGCGGCGGCCTGGACGATCCGGCACACCTCCGGCTACCTGTGCGCGCCGATGCCGGCGGAGCGGGCCGACGAGCTCGACCTGCCGCTCATGGTCGCCGACAACGCCGATCCGCTCCGGACGGCGTACACGGTGACCGTCGACGCGGCCCGGGGCGTGACCACCGGCATCAGCGCCGCGGACCGCGCCCGGACCATCCGCCTCCTCGCCGACCCGGCGACGAGTCCGGCCGATCTCATCCGGCCCGGCCACGTCGTACCGCTGCGGGCGCGCCCGGGCGGGGTGCTGGAGCGCCGCGGCCACACCGAGGCGACCGTCGACCTCACGCGCCTGGCCGGGCTACCGCCGGTCGGCGCCATCGCGGAGCTCGTGAACGACGACGGCACGATGATGCGGACCCCGCAGGTGCTCGCCCTCGGGGCCGAGCACGGGTACCCCGTCATCACGATCGCCGACCTCGCGGCGTGGCGGGCGCGGCACGACCGGGTGCAGGCGGGTGCCGTGACGAGCATCCCCACCGTGCACGGGCGCTTCCGGGCGCACGGCTACCGCGACCTGCTCACCGGCGCCGAGCACGTGGCGCTCGTCGCGGACCCGCCTGCGCCGGGCGCGCCCACCCTCGTGCGGGTGCACTCGGAGTGCCTGACCGGCGACGGGTTCGGCTCGCTGCGCTGCGACTGCGGGCCGCAGCTGGAGGCGTCGCTGTCGCGGATCGCGGCGCACGGCGGCGTCCTCGTCTACCTGCGGGGGCACGAGGGCCGCGGGGTCGGTCTCGCCGCCAAGCTCGCCGCGTACGCCCGCCAGGACGCGGGGCGCGACACCGTCGACGCCCAGCTCGACCTCGGCCTCCCGGTCGACGGGCGCGAGTACGTGGCGGCCGGCGCGATCCTGCACGACCTCGGCGTCGAGGCGGTGCACCTGCTCACCGGCAACCCGGCCAAGGCCGCGGCGCTGGCCGAGGCCGGGATCCGCGTCGACGGCAGGACCGCCGTGGACACCCTGCCCACCCCCGACAACGTCGCCTACCTGCGCGCCAAGCACGAGCGGTTGGGCCACGACGTGCCCTCCCAACGGCGCGCCGACGCCGCGGCGGGCGCCGCTCCCGGCATCGTGGACGCGACGTACGACACGCAGATCACGCAGGACCAGAACGGGCCCGCGTGGGCCCACGACGAGAGGATCAGCCATGTCCGGTGAGGGATCGCCGCAGGTCGAGGCCGACGGGTCGGGCCTGTCGGTCGCGATCGTCGCGGCGCGCTGGCACGAGGAGCTCATGGACGGGCTCGTCGCGGGCGCGCAGAAGGCGCTGGGGGAGGCCGGCACCGACGAGCCGGTCCTCGTGCGCGTCCCCGGCAGCTTCGAGCTGCCCGTGGCGGCGGCGACGCTCGCCGACCGGTTCGACGTCATCGTCGCGCTCGGGGTCGTCATCCGCGGCGGCACACCGCACTTCGAGTACGTGTGCGACGCGGTCACCTCGGGCCTGACCCGGGTCTCGGTCGACTGCCGCACCCCGATCGGGTTCGGCGTCCTCACGTGCGACAACTTCGTCCAGGCCCGCGACCGCGCGGGACTATCGGGCGGGCACGAGTCCAAGGGGTACGAGGCCGCCATGGCCGCCGTGAGCACCGCCGTCGCGCTGCGGGACGTCGGGCGCGCCTGACCCGGCGCCGGACGCCTCGCGTCGGACCCCGCGCGTGAGACGGCGCGCCGGTGGTCCGCGCGCGGCGTCTAGGGTGGGCGGACGTGAAGACGTTTGACGCCATGTACGCCGAGGTCGCCGAGAAGGCGCACACGCGCCCCGCCGGCTCGCGCACGGTCACCGAGCTCGACGGCGGCGTGCACACCATCGGGAAGAAGATCGTCGAGGAGGCGGCCGAGGTGTGGATGGCAGCCGAGCACGAGGGGCGCGAGCGCACCGCCGAGGAGATCAGCCAGCTGCTGTACCACCTCACCGTGCTCATGGTCGACCGCGGCCTGACCCCCGACGACGTCTACACCCACCTCTGAAGGACCGCCCCGTGAGCACTCCCACCGACACCACCGGCCTGCCCTCCACGGCCCCGGACCCCGACGGCCCCACGCTGCGCATCGCCGTCCCCAACAAGGGCTCGCTGTCCGACGCCGCCGTGACGATGCTGCGCGAGTCCGGGTACGCGGTGCGCCGCGACAGCAAGGAACTCGTCGTCACCGACGCCGCCAACGGCATCGAGTTCTTCTATCTGCGCCCGCGCGACATCGCCGTCTACGTCGGGTCCGGCACCCTGCACGCGGGCATCACCGGCCGCGACCTGCTCCTCGACTCCGGCAGCGAGGCGATCGAGGTCATGGGCCTCGGCTTCGCGCGGTCGACGTTCCGCTTCGCCGGCCCGCCCGGGGTCGCCGACGGCGTCGCCCACCTCGACGGGCGACGCATCGCCACCTCCTACGACGGCCTGGTCCGCGCGCACCTCGCCGAGCACGGCGTGTCCGCCGACGTCGTCCGGCTCGACGGGGCCGTCGAGACGGCCATCACGCTCGGCGTCGCCGACGCGATCGCCGACGTCGTCGAGACCGGGACGACGCTGCGCAACCAGGGCCTCGTCACGTTCGGCGACCCGATCCTGCGCTCCGAGGCCGTCCTCATCTCGCGGAACGGCGCGGGGGATCCCCGCACGGAGCAGGCGCTCGAGGTGGTCGCCCGCCGCCTCGGGGGCGTCGTCACCGCCCGCACGTACGTGCTCATGGACTACGACATCCGCACCGAGCTCGTCGAGGACGCGTGCGCGCTCACCCCGGGCATCGAGTCGCCGACGGTCTCGCCCCTGCACGACACGGACTTCGCCGCCGTGCGCGCCATGGTGCCGCGCAGCGGGATGAACCGGGTCATGGACCGCCTGTACGCCCTGGGCGCGCGCGGCATCCTCGTCACCGACATCTCCGCCTGCCGGCTGTGACCGCACCGGCCGGCCCGGGCGCGGACGCCCGGACCGGCAGGGGGCCCGGCCGCCGTGGGAGGGTGGTCGGGTGAGCCCGCACGACGACTCCCCGCCGCCCGCGAGGCGGGCGCGCCCGGCCGACCCGTACGCCCCGTTCCGACCCGGGTGGGGTCGGGTGGTGCCGCTCGTGTCGTCGGTGGCGGTCCTCGCGGTCGCCGCCGCCGGCGCCCTGACCATCCCGGGGGAGCAGTGGACGCCGCTCGACCGCGGGTTCCTCTTCCTCCTCGGCCTCGCGGCGTCCGCCCTGCTGCTCCGCTACGGCCTCATCGAGGCCCGCCCCTCACCCGTCGGACTCGTCGTCCGCAACCTGCTCACGACGCGGCGCCTCGAGTGGGCCGAGATCCTGCGGATGCAGTTCGGGCGCGGCGCACCGTGGGTGACCCTCGACCTGGCCGACACCGACGTCGTCGCCGTCATGGCGATCCAGAAGGCGGACGGGGCCCGGGGCCGGGCCAACGCGGCCCGCCTCGCCGCCCTCCTGCGCTACCACTCCGGGCCGGGCGACCCGCCCGAGGTCGACGTCGCGTCGACCTGACGTAGGTGTCCTGCCCGAGGACGTCGTTCGAGGGAGGGCGAGACGTCGTGCTGCCGATGTCCCCGGGGACGCCGGAGTTGGAGCACCGGCATGCTGATGCGTCGATGTTATGATGCGCTCATGCGAACGACCCTTGATCTGGACGAGGTGGTGCTGAGTGCTGCGCGAGCCAAGGCGCGCGCAGAAGGCATCTCGCTCGGGCGCGCAGTGTCCGAGCTGGCGTTGGCCTCGCTGAGTCCGCAGAGTCGACCGTCGGAATCGTCATCGAACGAGTTCCCGATTCTTCACGGAGTTCCCGGACATGTCGTGACCGACGAACTGGTCGCGTCGTACCGCGATGACGACTGAGACCCCGGTTCGACGTCTCCTGGACGTCAACGTGCTCCTCGCGCTCATCTGGGACCGGCACCTCCACCACGAGGCCGCTCGGCGGCAATTCCGCGCGGTCGCGACGGCCTTCGCGACGACGGCCGTGACAGAGTCCGGCCTGGTGCGGCTCCTGCTCACCCCGGCGGTCGTCGGACGGAAGGTGTCGACGCCGGAGGCCCTTGGGGCGCTGCGTGACGTTCGTTCGCTCCCGGGCTGGGCCTGGCTCGACGACGACGCGTCGTTCGACTCCGCCGTCGTCGACGTGCGCGTGATGATCGGCCGGCGTCAGGTGACCGATATGCATCTGGTCGACCTGGCGGCGAGACACGGCCAACGCCTGGCCACCTTCGACACGGGCCTTGTCAGTTCTCTGGCCCCGGCCGATCACCACCACGTCGACCTGTGGTCGCCCTGACCGCGAACGGCTGATTCTGCCTCGCCGTCACAGGCGCCGGCTCCCGCGTTCGCCGGCTCAGAGGTCGTGGCTCGCCCGGGCGCGCAGCTTGGCGCGCACGACGAACGCGAGGACGACGAGCAGGCCGAGGTAGATGATCACCGGGATCGGGTGGGCCACGAACACGCCGTAGTCGCCGTCGGAGGACAGCAGCCCGTCGCGCAGCGACGTCTCGAACAGCGGCCCGAGGACGAGGCCGATCATGAGCGGGGCCAGCGGCACGTCGTGGCGGCGCATGGCGAACCCGACGAGGGCGAGCCCGAGCAGCAGGAACAGGTCGAACGGCTGGCCCGCCGTCGCGTACACGCCGAGCCCGCAGAACACCATGATCCCGGCGTACAGGTACGGCCGCGGGATGAGCAGCAGCTTCGCCCACAGCGACGCGAACGGCAGGTTGAGCGCGAGGAGCACGATCATCGCGATGAAGAAGCTCGCGAGCAGCGCCCACACGAGGTCCGCGGCGCGGGTGAACAGCAGCGGCCCCGGCTGGAGGCCGTACTGCTGGAACGCGGCGAGCATGATCGCCGCGGTGCTCGACACGGGGAGCCCGAGCGCGAGCAGCGCGCCCATGGCCATGCCCGTCGTCGAGTTGCCCGCCGCCTCCGGGCCGGCGAGGCCCCGGATCGCGCCCCGGCCGAACTGCGGGTCCGGGCGGCGGCGGTCGAGGCGGCGCTCGACGTCGTAGGCCATGAAGGTGGGCACCTCGCTGCCGCCGACCGGGATGATCCCGAACGGCAGGCCGATCGCCGTGCCGCGCAACCACGCCGGGAGGGCCTCGCGGAACTCCGCCCGGGACAGGAACGGCCGCCCCGAGAGTCGCATCTCGTGCCCCTCCGGGTCGCGGCGGATGCGCGCGGCGACGTGGAAGACCTCGCCGAGGGCGAGGATCGCGACCGTCACCGTGACGATGGAGATGCCGTCGAACATCTCCGGCACGCCCATCGTGAACCGCTCGGTGCCGGTGAAGGAGTCGATGCCCACGCAGGCGATGCCGAGGCCGAGGACGAGGGAGGCGAGGCCCTTGACGGCGGAGTCGGCGACGATCGAGCTCGTGGCCACGAAGGCGAAGAGCGCGAGGGCCAGGTATTCGGCCGGGCCGAACTCCGCGGAGAGGTCGGCGAGCTTGGGGGCGAGGAAGACGACGACGGTCGAGGCGATCATGCCGCCGACGAAGGCGCCGATGGCGGCCGTCGCCAACGCCTGGGGGGCTCGCCCGCTCTTGGCCATGGCGTGGCCCTCGAACGTCGACGCGATCGCCGAGCCCTGGCCCGGGGTGTTCATGAGGATGGCCATGGTCGAGTCGCCGAACAGCCCGCCGAAGTACACGCCGGCGAACATGATGAACGCGCCCGTGGGGTCGAGGGCGAACGTCAGGGGCAGCAGGAGGGCGACGGCCATCGACGACCCGAGGCCGGGGACGACCCCGACGGCGGTGCCGAGCAGACAGCCGACGACGACCCACAGCAGGTTCATCGGCGACAGGGCGCCCCCGAAGCCGCCGAAGAGGGCGATGAGTTGGTCCATGTCAGTTCCCTCCGGCGAACAGTCCGAAGACGCCCGACGGCAGCGGCAGCCCGAGGCCGATGCCGAACGTCAGGTAGATGAGGCTCGACACGACGAGGCCGAGGACGAGGTCGAAGACCGCACGTCGGCTGCCGATGCCGCGCGCGACGCACCAGAAGAGGAGACCGGCCGCGAGGACCCAGCCGAGGACCTCGAGCAGGACGGCGAACGCGGCGAACCCGCCGACGCACCAGGCGATCGCGCGCCAGTCGCTGAAGGTGGTGTACGTGCGGCCGGAGGTCTCGGCGGGGACCTCGGGGTGGCGCAGGTAGTGCACGACGAGCAGGGCGGCGAGGACGTAGGCCACCGCGGCGAGGAACCACGGGAAGAACGTGGGACCGGGGAAGTCGGCGCCCTTGGGGATCGACATCGTCAGGTTCCCGACGACGAGGTAGGTCGCGAACGCGGCGAGCAGCAGCGGGATGACCAGCCCGCTGCGCCCGGTGAAGAACCCCCATCGGCCCGGGGTCTGTGACCCCGACGGGGGCCGGTCCGACGCGCGGGCGGGGTCCTGGTCGCCGGTCCCCCCTGCGGTGGGCCCGTGCGGCTCGGGCGTGCTCGACGTGCTCACTTCAGCTCCTCGACGAGGGCGGCGATCCGCTTCTCCTCCTGCGCGAGCCAGGAGTCGAGCTCGGGGCCGGTGAGGAAGACGGGGGTCCACCGGTTGCGTTGCTGGGCGCTCTTCCACTCCGGGGTGGCGACGGTCGCGGTGACGAGGTCGACGATGTCGGACTTCTGCTTCGCGGTGATGCCGGGCGGGGCGACGACCATCCGCCAGTTCGCGAGGGTCGTCTCATACCCCTGCTCGGTGAGCGTGGGGATGTCGACGCCGGGCAGGCGCTGCGGGGCCGCGAGGCCGAGGGCCCGGAGACGCCCGGCCTCGATCTGGTCGGCCATGTCCATGTACCCCGACGTGGCCGCGACGGCGGTCCCGTTGAGCAGGGCGGTGGTCGCCTCGCCGCCACCGGACTTCGGGATGTAGGTCAGCGCGCCGGGGTCGATGCCCGCCTTGAGCGCGAGGTCGGTGGAGACGAGCTGGTCGAAGGTCCCGCCGCCGGTCCACGACACCTTGGCGGGGTCCTGCTTCCACGCGGTGACGAGGTCGTCGAGGGTCCGGTAGGGGGAGTCGGCCTTGACGACGACGACGTCGTACTCCTCGACGACGCGCGCGATGGGCGTGGCGTCGCCGTGGTCGACGGGCGCGTCGAGCTGGGCGACGCCGGCGACGAGGCCGGTGCCCGAGACCATGAGCTTGTTCGGCTGACCGCCCATCGTCGTCAGCTTGCCGAGCGCGATGGTGCCGGCGGCGCCGGGGATGTTGACGACCTGGACGTTGTTGACGAGCTTGTTCGCCCGCATGGCCTGCTGGGACTCGCGCTGGAACGTGTCCCACCCACCGCCCGGCCCGGCCGGGGCGATGAGCGTGAGGTTGGCGCGGATGTCGCTGCCGCCCGAGGCGGACGTCACGGAGAAGAACGCGGCCGCCCCGATGACGAGCGCCGCGAACGCCGCGTAGATCGCCATGACGAGCCGTCGGCGCCCGGGGCGGGCGGCGGGCCGGTCGGGGTCGTGGCCGGGGGGCGGTTCGGACACCGGGTCCGATGCCGGTTCGCGTGCCTCGCGCACGTCATCACCTTTCGGGGGAGGGGCTCGCCCGCGTGGCCGCGGCGGCGGCGTGGGTGGGCCGCCGCCGGACGACGGCCGGGTTCGATTCGCCGGCACGGGGGTCGGCCGGTCGGGGTGGCGTCAGCGTAATGTACGAGACCTGGATCACAGGGCCTCCGGCGTCGACTCTCCGGCGCCGCGGCCGTCGTCGAAAGGTGCCCCGGCATGTCCGTACTCCTCGCTTCCGCCCCGACCGCCGAGGGCGCCGCCGCGCTCGAGTTCGCGATCGCGGAGGCCCGCCGCCGCGACGAGGACGTGCTCGTCTTCCACCTGGGCGGCCGCGACGGCGACGAGCCGGCCGAGCGGGACGGGATCGCCCTGCGGCACGTGGGCCCCGATGCCCGGGCCCGCGACGCGGCCGGCGAGCTCATCGACCTCGCCAACGACGGGTCGGTCTCCGTCGTCGTCATCGGGGTGCGGCACCGCAGCCCGGTCGGCAAGCTGCTCCTCGGCAGCCAGGCCCAGCAGGTGCTGCTCGAGTCGCGCGTCCCCGTCATCGCCGTCAAGCCCTGAACCGACCGACGCCGAACCCCCCGCGCCGGCCCCTCCCCGGGCGCGACGGGCGTCAGCCGGTGGGGTGGGCGTCGCGCTCCGCCTCCCGGTGCTCCCGCTGCGCGAGGCTGCGGGCGATGGCCTCCCGGTCGAGGGGGCCGGTGACCGGGTCGATCATCGACAGCGGCGTGGTCTGCGGCTCCGGCTCGGACTCGGCCGGCAGGAACAGGGGCTCGGTCGCGGGGGCGTCGCCCTCGGGCTCGAGCGAGTACGACGTGGGGATGTAGTCGAGGGACTCCGAGTGCGTGAGCCCCGTGACCATGAGCAGGTCGACGATCGTCGATCGCACCTGCGCCCGGATGACCTCGCTGCTCAGCGACGGGCGCGACGACACGTACGTCGTGCGCTCGGCGAGGTCGAGCAGGTGCGGTTGCGCTCCCGTCGGCAGGTTGCGCTCGGCGAGGTCTTCGGCCATGGTCCGGGCGACCGCGGCGAGGTCGTCGATGAGGTCGATGTACGCCTTCGGCACCTGCTCGCCCTCGCGCAGCGCGATGGTGGCGCGGCGCACGAGCACGCGGATGTTGCGGATGGCCCGGTCGAGGGGCTCGATGATGTCGGCGATGGCCTGCACGGCCGGCAGGTGCCCCCGCCGGAACGGTGAGGAGCGGATGACGGCCAGGCCGTCGTCGGCGAGGTCGTGGAGGCGTTCGAGGGCCGACTCCGTCTCGCGGGCCTTCGTCAGGGACGCGGCCGCGAGTTCGCGGTCGCGCTCGCGCAGGGCGCGGGCCGTGTCGGAGAGCACCTCGCCGAGCTGCACGACGATGGTGCCGGTGTAGCGCCGCGGCCGGCGCAGGGGCGACACGGGCGTGATCGTCGCGGCGGCGAGGGCGACGAGCCCGCCGACGAGGGCGTCGGTCCAGCGCGAGAACGCCTCGCCGGGCCCGGCGACGATCATCGTGACGAACGCCGACTGCACCCCCGCCTGCGTGACCATGAGCATGCCGGCGCCGAGCAGGCTCGTCACGGTCATCGACAGGACGATGATGACGGCGAGCTGCCAGAACCCGGCGCCGAAGTAGTGCACGAACGTGTCGCCGACGAGCACACCGATCGCCACGCCCATGACGATCTGGACGACGCGTTCGATGCGCTGGCCGTAGGACTGGCCGAGGGCCACGAGCGCCGCGATCGGCGCGAAGAACGGCTCTGGGTGCCCGAGCAGCACGCCCGCGATGTACCAGGCGAGCGACGCGGAGAGCGCGCACTGGACGATGAAGAAGATCCGCTGCCGCGCCCGGGTCACGCGCCGTTCGACGGAGTCGCGGGAGCGGGCCACGGCCCGCGGGGCCAGCTCCGCCGAGAGGTTGAGCCACGCCCGCTCCAGGGGCCCCCGGGCGGGGACCGCGCGCGGGCCGCCGTCGTCGAGGTCGTCGTCGTCGTCGTCGGGGGCATGGGGCGTGTCGTGGTCGCCGGCGTCGTCGCGTCGACCGCCTCGACCCCGCACGACGTGGGCCTCCTGAGGCCGGGAGCCGCGGTGTTCGCCGCGTCGGGCGCGGGCGGCGTCGCCTCCGCCGATGGCGCGGGGCCCGACGTCGGCCTCGTCCTCGCGCGCGTCCATGCCTCTCATTCTGCCCCGCGGACCGACCTAGACTGGCGCCGTGCCCGTCGCCACCCGTGTCATCCCGTGCCTGGACGTCGACGCCGGCCGCGTCGTCAAGGGCGTCAACTTCGAGAACCTGCGCGACGCGGGCGACCCGGTCGCGCTGGCCCGCCGCTACGGCGAGCAGGGGGCCGACGAGCTGACGTTCCTCGACGTCACCGCCTCCTCCGGCGACCGCGAGACGACGTACGACGTCGTCCGGCGCACCGCGGAGGAGGTCTTCATCCCCCTGACGGTCGGCGGCGGCGTGCGCACCGTCGCGGACGTCGACCGGCTGCTGCGCAGCGGGGCCGACAAGGTCGGCGTCAACACCGCCGCGATCGCGCGCCCCGAGTTCATCGACGAGGTGGCCGACCGGTTCGGCGCGCAGGTCCTCGTCCTCTCCGCGGACGTGCGCCGCTGCCGCCCTGACGGCCCGCCCACCGACTCCGGCTTCGAGGTGACCACGCACGGCGGCCGCCGGGGCACCGGCCTCGACGCGCTGGCCTGGTGCGCGGAGGCCGCCCGCCGCGGCGCGGGGGAGATCCTGCTCAACTCGATGGACGCCGACGGCACGAAGGCCGGCTTCGACGCCGAGCTCATCGCGGCCGTCCGTGCCCTCGTCGACGTGCCGATCATCGCGAGCGGCGGCGCCGGGGCCGTGGAGCACTTCCCGCCCGCCGTGGCGGCCGGTGCAGACGCCGTCCTCGCCGCGAGCGTCTTCCACTTCGGTGACCTGACGATCGGGCAGGTCAAGGACGCGCTGGCCGCCGCCGGCCACGCCGTGCGCCGGTCCCGCGCCACGGCCGCCCCGGCCCACTGATCGACCTCGCCCACGACGAACCGACGACGAACCACCACCCGGAGGTGCCGACGTGACGACCCGGAACACCGCGAACGGTCAGGCGTGGCCGCGGCTGCGGGTCGAGGACTGGGGCGCGACCCGCGACACCCTGCACATGTGGACCCAGATCGTCGGCAAAATCCGCCTCGGGTCCGCTCCACTGGTCAACCACTGGTGGCAGGTGACCCTCTACGTCACGCCGCGCGGGCTGACCACGGGCAGCATCCCCGACGGCCACCGGCTCTTCGACCTCGAGTTCGACTTCGTCGACCACCTGCTCCGCCTCCGCAGCAGCGACGGCGGCGCCGAGACCGTCCGGCTCGAGGCCAAGTCGGTGGCCCACTTCCACGAGGAGACGACGGCGGCGCTGGGCCGGCTCGGCATCCGGGTCGAGATCCAGGACCGTCCCAACGAGGTCGACCCGGCGATCCCGTTCGCGCAGGACACCGAGCACGCCTCCTACGACCCCGAGGCCGCGCGACTGTTCTGGGGTCAGCTGACGCAGCCCCACCGGGTCCTGGGCGAGTTCCGATCCCACTTCGTCGGCAAGGTCAGCCCGGTGCACTTCTTCTGGGGGGCGCTGGATCTGGCCCGCACGCGCTTCTCGGGCCGCTCGGCGCCCACGCATCCCGGCGGTGCCCCCAACTGCGGGGACTGGGTCATGGAAGAGGGCTACTCGGCCGAGCTGAGCAGCTGCGGGTTCTGGCCCGGCGGGGGAGAGGAGGGCGCGTTCTACGCCTACGCCTATCCGGAGCCGGAGGGGTTCGCCGACCACCCGGTAGGGCCCGACGCCGCCTACTACAGCGCCGACAACGGCCAGTTCCTCCTGCCCTACGAGGCGGTGCGCACTGCCGACGATCCCGACCGGGCGCTCCTGGAGTTCCTGCACACGACGTACGCGGCGGCCGCCGACCTCGGCGGCTGGGACCGCGCCACGCTCGAGGACGACCCCGCCCGCTGGGACCACCACCGCCCGCGACGACCAGGTCACGGGTAGGCACCACCGGCCGGACCGACGTTCCGACGTCGGACGAGGGTCGGCGCGTCCGCCGGCTCGTCGAGCGGTGCGGGCATAGTGGTGGCCCCGGCTGGGGGGGAGCCGAGGCCACCGGTGTGGGCCCGACCGGGGGGTGGCCGGGGTCCCGATCTCCAGCGTAGGGGCGCCCCCTGCCCCTCGTCCTCGACCGCGAGGTTCGCGGATCTCCTCGATTCCGTCAAGAAATCGTCAACGCCGCCGCCCGCCGTGCGGGCGGGCGGCTGTGGGAGACGCCGGTGACCCGTCCAGTGGGGCGGGCGCGGGCCAGGCGGGCGGGGCGGGTGGGCGCCGCCCCGCCGGGAGACGTTCGCCCGATTCGGGGACTTTGGTGGTGCTCGGGCCATTTCGGCCGATAGGCGCTTCGGAGTGGGGCGCGGCCCCCGGGGACGGAGACACGAAAGCACCATGGAGCGTCAGGACACGTCGCGGACCGAGAGCCGCCGCCGTCGGACCCCCCACGACGCGCGCCTGCGGATCATCGCGCGGCTCATCATCGTGGGCCTCGTCGGCGCGCAGGGCGCCCTCATCGTCTGGGGCGTCGGGTTCGTCTCCTCCAACCGGTACCGCGCCGAGCTCGAGCGCACGGAACAGATCCGGTCGGCGCTCGCGGTCGCGGCCACGATCCGCACGTACAACTCGGACGTCAGCGGCTGGCAGGCGGCCGTCGCCTGGGACACGCGCCGCATCGGGGCCCCGCGGGCGATCGCCAAGACGAACGCGAACCGCGCGGGCTACCTGCGGTCGTCGCAGGACCTCCGCCGGGTGCTCACGACGATGCCGATGTCGACGCTCACCGCCGAGGAACGCGGCCAGTACCAACGGATCCGCGAGGCGTGGGCGCGCTTCTTCGCCGCCGACGACCGGGCGATGGCGCTGCTCCGGACGAACACACCCGCGGCGCTGGCCCGGGCCGACCGCGTCGTCCTCGAAGACGCGTGGGGGGAGTACCAGAAGCTCGCCGTGCTCATCCCGCAGCTCGAGAGCTCGCTGACGATGCGGATCCAGGCCGCCGGCGAGGAGGCCGGGCGCATCGACATGATCGTGCGCCTCGTCCAGCTCGCGGTCGTCCTCTTGGTCATGATCCTGTGCACGTGGATCACGCTCACCCTCGCGTTCCGGCTGCGCGGGCAACTGCGCGAGCTGCACACCTCCATCGACCAGATGGCGGCGGGCAACCTCACGTCGGTACCGCGCCTGAGCGGCAACGACGAGATCACCCACATCGGTCGGGCGCTGGGCCGCGCCCAGGAGCGCCTGCGTGACCTCGTCGGCGGGGTCGCGAGGACGACGACCTCGGTGGGCGAGACCATCCACACCGTCGCCTCCGGCACCGAGCAGATGAACGCCTCCATCCAGGAGATCGCCCGCTCGGCACGGCTCGCGGCCGACGTGGCTGCCCACGCTGTCGAGATGGCCGACGCCACGGACATGCGCGTCGCGAAGCTCGGTACGTCGAGCATCGAGATCGGCAAGGTCGTGCGGACGATCACCGACATCTCGGAGCAGACGAACATGCTCGCCCTCAACGCGGCGATCGAGGCGGCCCGGGCCGGTGAGGCCGGCAAGGGTTTCTCGGCCGTTGCGAGCGAAGTCAAGGACCTCGCTCGGGCGACGGGACTCGCGACTGAGGACATCGCCCACCGGGTAGACACCATCCAGGCGGACACCCAGGACGCGGTGGCCGCCATCGCCGAGATCCGCTCCATCATCGGCCAGATCAACGAGACTCAATCGACCATTGTTGCCGCCGTGGAGGAGCAGAACGCGACCACCGACGACATGAGCCGGCACATCATTGCAGACCGGGGCCGGGGCGCTCCGCTTGTCGCCGAAGACGCACATCACTTGCGCGCGGTGGCTCACTCTTGCGACTCATGCAGGGGGGCGGCCGTACCCGAGCATCCGCGACGCACCGCCCTCGTCTGCGGGCCCGCGGTCACCCT
The DNA here is from genome assembly GCF_014857905.1 of Agilicoccus flavus. Taxonomy (GTDB): domain Bacteria; phylum Actinomycetota; class Actinomycetes; order Actinomycetales; family Dermatophilaceae; genus Agilicoccus; species Agilicoccus flavus. The sequence goes on from NZ_JACYXE010000003.1 coordinate 100,657, forward strand.
GGAGGGAGAAATGACCCGGCTCGAGCAGCTAGTGAACCGGTTCGAGTACTGAACGTGCGACGGCCTAACCGACACGGGCCGCCCCGCACCTAGAGACGGGGTACAGACCACCGCCCCGCCCGATCTCTCCGCCTACCAAGAGTGGGCACACCTGCCGGGTGCGCCCGTCACGCTCACCCGGTCTATCACATGGGCGAGTTTCGATGTCCGCGAACGCCGAGTCTCGACACCGTCGAGGGACCGCCGTTAGAAAAGGAGGACGATGATGTGGTTCGAACGTCGCCAGGGGCGGCACGCTCGAGGAGCTGACGGGTTGGCGCGGGGCGGATCGACCCGCAGCGGCGGCGAGGCGTTCCTTGGCTTCATGAGGGTGTTCCAGGAGGTGCGCTCGGCGAACTCGGAGCGGGCGTCGGTCCAGGTCGCACTGGACGCGATCCGGCTCGAGTTCGAGTGGGAGTACGCCTCGTTCTGGGAGGTCGACGCTCACCACCAGGTCCTGCGCAACGCCGTCGAGTCGGGACACGCAGGGGAGGAGTTCCGGCGCGTCACCCGCGAATCAACTTTTGCCGAGGGCGTAGGCGTCGCCGGGCGGGCGTGGCGGACCCGGCAAATGGTGTTCGAACCGGACCTCGGTCGCGTGATCGACTGCGTGCGGGCGCCCGCGGCTCAACGGGCCGGCATCCACTCGGGCGTTTGCCTCCCCATTGTCTGCGACGGTCACGTCGTCGGCACGATGGACTTCTTCACCTCGCGGGTCATCGAGCTCACACCCGCCCGCCAGGAGGCGCTGCAGAACGCAGCCCTGCTCGTGTCGAACGCTATCGAACATCGCCGCGCCCAGGCCCGCCTCAAGGAGGCAGGTCGACGCCTGCGCTCGACGATCGCGGACGTCGAGCGCAACATGGAGGAGGCGAGCAATGTGGCCGAGCAGGCCAACCGCCTCACCGCTGAGGCGGACGGCATAGTCGCATCCCTTGACGCGTCGACCGTCGAGATCTGCCTCGTCGTACGGACTATCGCGACTATTGCTGATCAGACGAACATGCTCGCCCTCAACGCCACCATCGAGGCGTCCCGGGCCGGCGAGGCAGGTAAGGGCTTCGCCGTCGTCGCGACCGAGGTCAAGGACCTGGCCCGCGCGACCGCAACAGCGACCGAAGAGGTCACCGCGAAGGTAGGCGGGATCCAAAGCGCGGCCCAGTCGGTTACCTCCGCTTTGGAGGGCGTGCGTGCGACCGTGCAGCGGATCAACGACGCCCAGCACTCCATCGCCGGGGTCCTCGCCGAGCAGTCGCTGGCGACCCGCGAGGTGCTGCAGCGCTGATCGGGGCCGGGCCCCGCCGGCTCCCGCCCCGGCGCGGGAGCGGGGCCGGCGCGTCAGCCGGCCTCGAGCTCGATGTCGCGGACGACGTACCCGCTGATGAGCTCGTCCCACTCGAGCCGCGGCGCGGAGACGAGCCGCACCGGCAGCGCGAGCAGGCGGGTGAGGAACACGTCGCTCTCGGCGATGGCGAGCGCGTTGCCGGGGCAGCGGTGGCTGCCGTCGCCGAAGGCCAGCGCCTCGTCGCGGACCCCGGGCGCGGTGCTGCGGTGCGGGCACAGGGAGAGCGGGTCCGGGCCGACGGCGCCCTCGTCGGCGTTCGCGCCGCGGACGTGGAGGTCGAGCAGCGCCCCCGCCGGGACGACCGTGCCGTCGTCGAACTCCAGCGGAGCGTTCGCGCGGCGGTACAGGTGGCCGACGACCGGCTCCAACCGGAGGATCTCGTGCAGGATCCGGTGGCGGCCGGTCTCGTCGGCGGCGAGGTAGTCGCGGCGGACCGGCTCGTGCGTGAGCAGGTGCCACGCCGCCATCGAGATGAACTCGCGGGTCGTCACCATCCCGGCCGCGGCGTACGTGATGCACTCGGTGAGGATCTCGGCGTCGGAATAGCCGGACGCGAGCAGGTGGGAGATGACGTCGGTCTGCGGCCGCGCGCGCCGGGCGGTGACGGCCGGCCGGACGTCGTGGCGATCGAAGGCGACCAGGGGCAGCGTCATCCGCGTCCCGCGCAGCACCGCCATCCAGGAGGCGAGTCGGCTGCGCCGCTCGCGGGTGTCGACCGGCAGCGGCGGGGTGACCTCGAAGAAGCGCGACAGGCGGCGCGTCATGCCCGCGACGTCGGACTCGGTCAGGCCGACGACCCGGCTCGCCACCTCGACGGAGTAGCGCATCGTCACCGCCGCGAGATCGACGCGGCCGCCTGACGCGATCTGCGCGACGAGGTCGTCGGCCCGCTCTTCCATGAGGCCGCGGTACGTGGTGCGCACGGCGGCCGGCGTGAAGTAGCGCGCGATGGCGCGGCGCTGGGCGCGGTGCTCCTCGCCGTGGGCGTAGAGCACCGGGGTGGCCCGGCCGGTGGAGGCCCGAGTGGGCCCGGTGGCGGCCTGGGCGGGCCCGGTCGGCCGCCGCCACGGGCGCCGGGCCCGGCGTCGGGCGGGGCGGGACGATCGCCCGTGCACGGTCTCGGCGGCGAAGCCGGCCTGGACGACGACCCCCGACCGCAGCACGTGACGCACCTCGTCGTGGCCGCGCACCTGCCACGTGGTGCCCACGAGCTCGAGGCCGGGCGTGGCGGCGTCGTCGCCGCGGGAGGACTTGCGAGCCCCGGGCGGGACCGAGACGGGCGTGGACCGGTTCATCGTGGAATCCCCTCCGTTCCGTGGCCGACCCGGGCGCCACCGGCGCCCCCCGCGCAGGTCACGGCGGTGCAGTGATGGGCCGCTCGGCTCATGAGTCCCCATCATCGCAGGTCACGGCCCTGTCCGCGGCCGGAACGGCGGTCGGGACGGCCGCGGCCGGGGGCTAGGATCGGGGGCCATGACCCGCTTCACCCCGACGACCCTGGCCGGGCCGGACCTCACCCTGCGCCCCCTGGGCCCCCAGGACGTGGACGCCGTGGTCGCCGCATGCGCGGACCCGCAGACGCAGCGGTGGACGTCCGTCCCGCAGCCGTACGAACGCCGCCACGCGCAGGACTTCATCGAGGTCGCCGCGCCCCGGGCGCTCGAAGGGAACACGGGGATCGTCTTCGCGCTCGACGACGGCTCCGGCCTCGTGGGCTGCCTGGATCTGAAGAACACGGACTGGACCACGCGCTGCACGGAGGTCGGGTACTGGGTCGCCCCCGCCGCTCGCGGCCGCGGGCTCGCGTCGGCGGCGACGCGGCTGCTCGCCGAATGGGCCATCCGGGCCCGCCTCATCGAACGCGTGGAGCTGCGCGCCGCTCCCGGCAACGCCGCCTCCCTCGCCGTGGCCGCCCGGGCCGGCTTCACGCGCGAGGGCGTCGCCCGCAACGCCGGCGTCGTCAAGGGCGGGCGCGTCGACCTCGTCGTGTTCTCGTTCGTCAGCGGCGACCTGTGAGCGCCGAACCCGGCGTGGCGGATCGGGCCGACGACGCGGCGCCGGTCCACGTCGTCGGCCTCGGCGCCGACGGCTGGGCCGGGCTCACCGACGACGCGCGGGCCGTGCTGCGCCGGGCCGGCGTCGTCATCGGCGGCCCCCGCCAGCTCGACCTGCTGGGGGAGGAGGTCACCGCCGAGCGCGTCGCCTGGCCCACGCCGCTGCGCCCCGCGGTGCGCGGCCTCGTCGACCGGTACGGCCGTTCCTCGCTCGTCGTGCTCGCCTCCGGGGACCCGGTGCACTACGGCATCGGGACGACGCTCGCGGCGGAGGTCGGCGCCGGCCGGCTCGTCCTCCACTCCCACCCGTCGTCGATGTCGCTCGCGTGCGCCCGCCTGGGTTGGCCCGTCGAGGACGTCACCGTCGTCAGCGGTGTCGGGCGGCGGCTCGACGCCCTCGCGGCGGCCCTGCACGACGGCGAACGGGTCCTGCTCCTCTCCCGCGACGCCTCGACCCCCCGGGCGGCGGCGGCGCTCCTGCGCGACCGAGGGTTCGGCGGCAGCCGGGTGACCGTCCTCTCCCAGCTCGGGGGACCGGGCGAGCGCCGGGTCGAGCGGATCGCGACGGACTGGGCGGACGGCACCGGCCCCGACGAGCAGGTGGTCGACGCCCTCAATGTCGTCGCGATCACCTGCGTGCGCGATGACGACACACCCGCCCTCGGCCTCGTGCCGGGCCTGCCCGACGACGCCTACGAGACCGACGGCCAGCTCACGAAGTGGGAGGTGCGCGCGCTCACCCTCGCCGCCCTGGCTCCCGCCCCCGGCGAGCTGCTGTGGGACGTGGGCGGCGGCACGGGGACGATCGGGATCGAATGGATGCGGGCGCACCGCCGCTGCCGCGCCGTGGCGCTCGAACCCCGCGCCGACCGCGCCGAGCGCATCGCCCGCAACGCTGCCCGGCTCGGGGTGCCCGGGCTGCGCGTCGTCACCGGCCGCGCCCCCGACGCGCTCGCCGGGCTGGACCCGCCCGACGCGATCTTCGTCGGCGGCGGGCTCACCGAACCCGGCCTGCTCGAGCACTGCCTGGCCGCGCTGCGCCCCGGCGGCCGGATCGTCGTCAACGCCGTGACCCTCGAGTCCGAGGCGCTGCTCGTGGACGCCGCGCGGCGCCTCGGCGGGCGCCTCACCCGCCTCGAGGTCTCCCGCGCGGAGGGCCTCGGCTCGTTCACCGGGTGGGTGCCCGCGCGGCCCGTGACGCAGTGGGCCCACCGCCTCGCGCCGGTGCCGGGGCGCGGACCCGCCGCCGATCCGGGTGCTCGTCCCGCGCGAGAGGACGGGGCGTCCCGGCCTCCCCGCTCGGACACCCGGCACCCCTCGACCCCCTCCATCGCAGCGAAGGACCCGTCATGACCGTCCACTTCGTCGGCGCCGGGCCCGGCGCCCCCGACCTCATCACCGTGCGCGGCCAGCGCCTCGTGCGCGAGTGCCCCGTCGTCGTCTACGCGGGCGCCCTCGTGCCGACCGAGCTCATCGCGCAGGCCGCCCCCGGCGCGCGGCTCGTCGACACCGCCGACCTCGACCTCGACGCCATCGTCGCCGTGCTCGCGGAGGCCGACGCCGCGGGCCAGGACGTGGCGCGCCTCCAGTCGGGCGACCTGTCCATCTACTCGGCCTGCGCGGAACAGATGCGGCGCCTCGACGAGCTCGGCATCGACTACGAGCTCGTGCCGGGCGTCCCCGCCTTCGCGGCCGCCGCCGCGAGTCTGCGACGCGAGCTCACCGTGCCGACGGTCGGCCAGTCGGTCGTCCTCACGCGTATCGCCCGGCGCGCGACGGCGATGCCCCCGACGGAGACGCTCGCCGCGTTCGCCGCGACCCGCGCGCTCATCGTCCTGCACCTCGCGACGCAGGCGATCGACGAGGTCGTCGCCGAGCTCACGCCCGGGTACGGCCCCGACTGCCCCGCCGCCGTGGTCGCCTACGCGTCCCGGCCCGACGAGGTGGTCCTGCGCGGCACTCTCGCCGACATCGCCGGGCAGGTGCACGAGGCCGGGCTGCGCCGCACCGCCGTCATCCTCGTCGGCGACGTCCTCGCCGCGGACGGGTTCCCCGACAGCCACCTGTACTCGCCCCACCGGGAACGACACGCCTGAGCGAGTGCGCGGGCGCCCAAGGCGGAGAACACGATTCGGTGACAGGTGCGCGCCGGGTCCGCCCGTCGGGACGGGGTGCGTGGCACGCTGACGAGCAGCGGGGCCGCGGGGTGGCGGGGGGAGCAGGTGCCACCTCGAAGGTGGCTCCCGTCTCCGTCCGTCGCCCGTCGAAAGGCCCGCCGTGCACCAGTCGAGCGTTCCGATCACACCCCCTCGCCCCCTATCGTCGACCGCCCGCGCGGCTCGCGCGGCGTCCGTCGGCATCGCCGCCCTCGTGGTCGGAGGTTCCCTCGGGGCGTCGCCCGCGGCCGCGCAGTCAGCTCCCGCCGCCACGGCCGTCACGGCAGCCGCGCCCGCCGCGGCCGCTGTGCACACCGTGTCGGCCGCGGCTGTGTCCGCCGCGGCGGCGACCGACGTCGTCGCGAAGCGGGGCAGCGTCGGGGCCGTCGTCGCCGAGATCGACCGGGCCCTGCGCGCCTCCGAGATCCGCAACTTCGGCCGGGCGCGCAGCACCGGAGTGCTGGCGAACACGTACGGGCCGCTGACGACGTCGCGTGTGCGGGCGTTCCAGGCGCGCAACGGCCTCCGCGCCACGGGCGCCGTCGACGAGCGGACGTACGCGATGCTGCGGCCGACCTTCAAGCTCAAGCCCGGCACCCAGACGGTCGCGCGGTCCGTGCGCGGCCGCCCCATCACCGTGCGGGTCGTCGGCGACCTGGGGGCGAAGAAGCGGGTCATCGTCGTCGGCTGCATCCACGGCAACGAGTGCGCCGGGCTGCCCATCCTCGACGCCGTCGCGCGGCGCGGTGCCCCCAGGGGGGTCGCCTACGTCCTCGTCGCACGGCCCAACCCCGACGGGGCCGCCGCCGGCACGCGCCACAACGCCCGCAAGGTCGACCTCAACCGCAACTTCGTCGGCTGGACGCCCAAGGGGAAGCCGGGCTACGTGTACTACCCGGGCCGCGGCGCCCTGTCGGAGCCGGAGTCGCTCGCCCTGTACGACCTCGTCCGGTCGGTGAAGCCGACCGCGTACGTCACCTATCACCAGGCGCTGCGCTGCGTCGACTACGCGGGCGCGGGTGCGCAGGTGGCCCGGACCTACGCGCGGCTGTCCGGGCTGCCGGTCAAGGTGCTGCCCGCCTACCACGGCAGCAACGGAACCTGGCTCGGGACGCGCCACCCCGACGTCAAGACGCTGACCGTCGAGCTGTCCCGCCCGGTGCCCGCCTCGATGATCAGCCGGAACGTCACCGCGCTGCGCCATCTCGCGACCCACCACTGAGCCCGCCGGACGGGGGTCGGGGCCGTCGGCCCCGGCCCCCGTCGGCGTCCCCGGACCCGTCACGCCGTGCACGTCGCGGGTCGGGAACGTGATACCCCCGAGCGAGTTACTTACCCGACCGGAAGGTATATTTACGGGATGAGGTCTCCTCTGCCCGCCCACCGGCCCTCGTCCCGAGGCGACATCCTGGCGAGCACGCTCGCGCTGGCCCGCGGGGGCGCGACGATCTCGCTGGAGAGCGCCGCCCGTGCGGCCGGGGTGACCAAGCCGGGGCTGATGTACCACTTCCCGACGAAGGAGGTGCTCATGGTCGCCGTCGTCGACCACCTCATGGACTCCTACGAGGACGCGCTCGGGCGGCGTCTTCCCGCAGCGGACCGGGGGGAGCCGACCCTGCAGGCCCGGCTGCTCGCCTACCTCGACTGGATCTGCGACGGCCACTTCGACTCCGGCGACCTCGTCATGTTCGCCGACCCGCGACTGCGCGAGCGGCTCGCCGCGACGTGGAACGAGCGTCTGGGGGCGCTCGTCGGGATCCCCGCCGACGCGCCCCCCGAGCGGCGGGCCCGCCTGCACGGCGTCCGCCTCATCGCCGACGGGCTGTGGTTCAACGCCGCCGCCGGCGGCCTTCCCCTCTCGGAGCGGGACCGCGCCGAGGTCCGTGAGCTCGGGCACCGACTCGTCGAGGAGCGCTCGTGACCACCTGGTTCCTCCTCGCGGCGGCCGTCGCCAGCGAGGTCACCGCATCCCTGTCGCTCAAGGGCGCTCTCGAGCGGCCGGGGCTGTACGCCGTCGTCGGGCTCGGGTACGTGGCCTCGTTCACGTTCCTCGCGCTCGTCCTGCGCCGCGGCATGGCCCTCGGGGTCGCGTACGGGATCTGGGGCGCGCTCGGCGTCGCCGCCACGGCGGTCCTGTCGTCGCTCATCTTCGGGGAGGCGCTCACCGGGCTCATGGGGGTGGGGATCGCCCTCATCATCGCGGGCGTCCTCGCCGTCGAGCTCGGGTCGCAGCAGGCGCAGCGGGCCCGCCGCGCGACCGAGGCGAGCGAGGTCGGCTGATGGGGTGGCTGTTCCTGACCGGGGCCATCCTCAGCGAGGTGGCCGGCACCCTGTCTCTGCGCGTGGCGGCGATGGGCCGTCCCCGCTACTACGTCGTCGTGGGCGTCGGATACGTGCTCGCGTTCGTGCTGCTCAGCCTGGGGCTCGCGGCGGGGCTCGCCCTCGGCGTCGCCTACGGGATCTGGGCCGCCGCCGGCGTGGCCCTCACCGCCGTCGCGTCCCGGATCCTCTTCCACGAGCCCCTCACCCCCGTCATGCTCGGCGGCATCGCCCTCATCATCGGCGGCGTCCTCCTCGTCGAGCTCGGCGCGGCGCACGCGTCGTCCTGACCGGACGCCTCGATCGAGCTGCGTCGGACCTCGCGGCGAGAGCCTCAGCGTCGCGTGCCGGTGGCAGTCCGTGCGAGGCATGGAGGCACCGAACCTCTGGAAGGTCGACGGTGACATCCCCGCGCCCAGCATCCTCGCGTGACTGGTCGCGAACGTCATACCCCTGTCACGGCGACCGCCGGCGCAACGCCGGCTCCTTCGCCGACCCTCACCGCCGCAGGCCCCTCGCGACCGCGCACGGGCCCCTTTCGCATGCCCGGGAACCGACAGGAGAGAGGGATGACCGCCCGTTTCGACCACGTCATCATCCCGGCCCGCGACGCCGAAGAGTCCGCTGTGTTCTATCGGCGACTACTGGAGGCAAAGGCGGCCCGTGTCGTCTACGTCCTCGATCCGCTCGGCCACCTCGGGGAGCTTCTCACTCGTCAGTACGTACAGCCGCACGCGTGCCGAAAACTCTCCGTTCCCGTGTTTTCGAGCCTGCCCCGGGCGGCGGCTGTGATTCACAGGTGGCGAAAGGTCGCCCGGACGTCGTTCACGAGAGCTTCGGGCTGCTCGAGCATGGCGAAATGGCCGCCTCGGGAGACCTCGGAGAAGTGGACGAGGTCGGTATAGCGACGCTCGATCCACCGACGTGACCGGCGGCCGTAGCTGCCCGGCATGATGCTCACGCCGGTGGGCACGGTCACCGGGTCCTCCAGCGTCCCCGCGTCCGCGGTGCCGCCGGAGGCCGCCTCCCAGTACATCCGGGCCGCCGACGCACCGGTGTTGGGAAGCCAATAGAGCATGATGTTGTCGATGAGTTCGTCGAGCGTGAAGAACTTCTCGAGATCCCCGTGCTCACTGTGCGACCCCGCCATGTCCTGGACCATCGTGTAGATCCACGATGCCAGCCCGACGGGCGAATCGGACAGCGAGAACCCGATGGTCTGCGGGTGCGTGGTCATTTCGTGGAAGTAGCCGGAGAGCCGGTCCCCGTACTGCTCTCCCTCCCGCAGCATCTGTCGCTCCTGCGCGTCCGCGTCACGGATCTCGTCCTCCGTGGGGGCGAACGGAGTCTCGTTGAGATGGATGCCGCGCAGTCCGATCCCCTCGCGTGCCTCGATCGCCGCGAGATCGGCCGTGACGAACGCCCCGACGTCACCGCCGTGGGCGAACCAGTTCACGTAGCCGAGGCGCCGGACGAGGACGGCCCACGCGCGCGCCGTCCGCATTCGATCCCACCCGGTCCGCGTCGGGCGGCCCGAGAAACCGAACCCGGGAAGGCTGGGGATGATGAGGTCGAAGGCGTCGCCGGCGACACCGCCGTGGGCCTCGGGATCCGTGAGAGGCCCGATGACGTGTCGGAACTCGAGGACGGAGCCGGGCCACCCGTGCGTCAACACCAACGGTCGGGCCCCCTCGACGCGGGAGCGTACGTGGAGGACATGAATCGTGAGACCGTCGATGACGGTCGTGCATTGGCCCCACTCGTTCAGTCGCGCCTCGATCCGACGCCAGTCGTAGCGATGGATCCAGTGGTCGACGAGGGCCCGCATCTTGTCGGACCGAGCCCCTTGAGACGTGTCGCTCACCGTCTCTGGGTCCGGCCAGCGCGTCCGGAGAAGCCGTGATCGGAGGTCGTCGAGGTCGCTCTGGGGAATGTCCAGGGTGAACGGCGTGATGGCGTTCGCGTTCGATTCCTCGGGCTCGGCAGGCATGGGCACGACTCTAGGTCGCGGTCCGAACGCCCCGGGGCCGGTGGCGGCGCGGCCCCCCGGGCACACTCGAGCCCATGCGACACGTCCTCGTCCTCGGCGGCACGGCCCCGGCCCGCGAGGTGGCCCGTCGTCTCGCCGCCGGCGGGTGCCGCGTGACCTCCAGCCTCGCGGGGCGCGTCCGCGAGAGTGCCGGGGTGGCGGGCGAGGTCCGCGTCGGCGGTTTCGGGGGCACCGACGGGTTGGCGGCGTGGATGCGCGAGCACGACGTCGAGGTGCTCGTCGACGCGACCCACCCGTTCGCCGCGACGATGAGCGCCCACGCGGCGCACGCCGCGGCCGCGACCGGGGTGCCGCTCGTGCGCCTCGACCGGCCCGGCTGGGAGGCGGGGCCCGGCGACGACTGGCACGCGGTGCCCGACCTGGCCGCGGCCGCGCGGGTGGCCGACGGGCTGGGGGACCGGCTCCTCGTGACGACCGGCCGCCAGGGCGCCGCCGCTTTCGCGCAGGTGGCCGCCTGGTGCCTCATGCGCAGCATCGAGCCGCCCGACCCGCCGTTGCCGGCACGCCACGAGGTCCTCCTCGACCGCGGCCCCTTCACCCTCGAGGGGGAGCTCGCGCTACTGCGCGGCCGGGATATCGAGGTCGTCGTGACGAAGAACAGCGGCGGCGGCGACGTCCGCGCCAAGCTCGACGCCGCCCGCGACCTCGGCCTGCCGGTCGTCATGGTCGCCCGCCCTCGCCCGCCCCGCGTCGCCGGCGTCGACCTCACCGTCGTCCCCGACGCCGCGGGCGCCGCCCGCGCAGCCCTCGCCAGGGCCTGACGCCCCGGCGCGGCGGCCGACGTCAGAAGACCTCGAACGCCACGGCGTGCTCGACGCCGGCGAGGGCGCCGCCGCCCCCGAGGATCCCGGAGAGCAGCTCGCGGGGGTCGGGCGCGGACTCGCCGAGGCCGTCGAGGTAGCGCGTGTGCGCCTCGAGGGAGGCGACGGCGGCGTCGAGCTGGCCGGACACGTCGATCACGTGCGTCGGTTCGGGGGAGGAGGCCAGCGCGACGAATCCGCTGCTCCACGGCTCGAGCCCCTCGGCGACGAGCTCGGGGAAGATCCAGCGGTTCCCGGCGTCGGCGCGCGCGTCGACGAGGGCCTGGCCCACGGCCCGGTGGTCGGACTGGTTCGTGCCGCCCCCGGCGAAGCGCTCGCGGTGCGTCATCCCGAGGAGCACGTCGGGTCGGCGCGCGCGGATGACGCGGGCCAGGTCGCGCCGCAGGGCCAGGCCGTACTCGACGACGCCGTCGTGGTGGTCGAGGAACTCGACGGAGTCCACGCCGACCTCGGCGGCGCCGTCGCGTTCCTCCTGGGCCCGCAGGGGCGCCGCCTCGGCCGGCTCGACCCCGTCGATCCCCGCCTCCCCGTGGGTGACGAGCAGGTAGCGCACGGTCTTGCCCTCGCTCGTCCAGCGCGACACGGCCGCGGCCAGCCCGTACTCGATGTCGTCGGGATGCGCGACGACGACGAGCGCGCTGGCCCAGTCGTCGGGCAGCTCGGGGAGGTCGCCGGAGGGGGCGGGGGACGGCGCGTCCGTCATGGTTTCTCCTACCGAGGTGAGAGGGCCGGCGGGCCCGCCGGGCGTGGCACCCGACACGGCCAGGCTACGAGCATGGGCACCGCCCGGCGTCCGCGCAGCCGTGACCCCGATCCCGCGCCCGGCGAGACAGCAGGGGCCGTCGGTCGATCGGTCACCGCAGGCGCAGCGGGGACATGGCGAGGGGTCCCGGCAGCTCGAGACCGAGCTGGGCCGCGGCGCGGGCGAAGAGGGCCTCCCCGGTGTCGGCCACGGCCCGCCCGACGACGCCGGCCAGCGGGTCGATCCCGGCCGTGACGGAGACGCTGTCGCTGTTCTCGGCGGCCGAGAGCATCTCGAACGGCGACGACTTCGGCAGCGCCCGGACCTCGACCGCGTCGCGGCCCAGGCCGGCGGCGGCGCAGGCCCGGTCGAGCGCGACCGACAGGCCGCCGACGGCGTCGACGAGCCCGCGCTCGGCGGCGTCCGCCCCCGTCCAGACCCGGCCCCGGGCGAGGGGTTCGAGGTCGGCGAGGTCCATGCCGCGGTCGTGGGCCGCCTTCGTCGTGAAGTCGGCGTAGATCTCGTCGAGCCACGCGTCGAGCCGCGCCCACTCGTCGTCCGTGAATTCGCGCTGGGCCGAGAACATCTCGGCGTAGCGCCCCTGCGAGACGGTGTCGACGTGGACCCCGATCCGCTCGAGCCCGGCCGAGACGACCTGCTTGCCCGCGAGGACCCCGATGGAGCCCGTGAGCGTCCCGGCGCCCGCGACGATCTCGTCGCACGGCATCGACAGGTAGTACCCGCCGGACGCGGCGACCCCCGCCATCGACGCGACGACGGGACGTCCCGAGTCCCGGAGGCGGAGGATCTCGCGGCGGAGGGCGTCGGAGGCGACGTACGAGCCGCCGGGGCTGTCGATGCGCAGGACGACGGCGCGGACGTGCTCCTCCTCGCCGACCGAGCGGAGCGCCGCGCCCAGGTGCTCCGGGCAGATCGACCGGCCCCGCGACGGCCCGTGCGCCCGGCCGAGGTGGATGGGCCCGCCGGCCGACACGACGGCCACGACGGGCTTCTTGCGTCGCCGCAGCGTGGTCGCCGGGTTCTCCAGGACGCTCTTGCGGTACCGGTCGACGAAGCGCAGGTCGAGGTCGTCGGACCCCGGCGCCTCCGCCGACGCGCCGGCGCCGGAGGTCGTGGGGGACGCCGGCGTCGTGGGTGCGGCGTGCCCGTCCTGCTCGGGGCGGGCCGTGGCCCGGGCCGCCGCGCGGTCCGGGGTCGCGCCGACGGCGGCCCGCATCGCCGCGAACGCCTCGTCGCGGTAGCCGAGATGGTCGACGAACCCCTGCTCGAGGGCTCGACGGGCCGGCATCGGGCCCTCGTCGATGGCGTCCCAGACCACCTGCGGGGGCAGGTCCCGGCCGCGCGCGACCCGCGTCACGAAGGTGAGCGTGAGGGAGCCGACGATCGCCTCGTACATCTCCCGGGCGGGTTCGCTCATGTTCTCGCGACGGAACAGGTCGGCGGCGGTCTTGTACTCCTTGCGCGTCGAGAACTGGGGGACGACACCGAGCCGGTCGAGGGCTCCCCGCACGAACGGCGACCCGGCGACGACCCCCGTCAGCGCGAGCTCGCCCGTCGGCTGGAGCCAGACCTGATCGAAGGCGCTCGCCACCGAGTAGGGCGTCATCCCGCCGGTGACCTCCCCGAACGTCTCGGTCCACGCGAGCGTCGGCTTCCCGGAGTCGCGGAAGGCGAGCACGGCGTCGCGGATCTCGTCGGCGGCCGTGTGCGGCACCCGCAGCCCGGTCGTGTGCGCGATGAGGCCCACGACCCGGTCGTCGCGGGCACCGCGTTCGAGGCCGTCGACGAGGGCGCGCAGGGTGGGCGTGTTGCGCTGGCGGATCGCGGCGATCGGCGATTCGGGGTCGGCCTCGGCGGCGCCCCGGTCGAGGTCGAGCTCGAGCAGGACGCGCCCCTGCAGGCCGGGCACGGGCACCTTGCGCAGCAGCGCGGGGTCGATGGGCAGGCGGTCCAGGAGATCACGGAGGTTCACCCTCCCCAACGTACGTGGGCCTGTCACCCGGCGCCGCGCGTAGCGGTGAGGTAGGGCGACCGTGCGAGTCCTGCCGAACGCGACAGTGATCCCGCCCCCGGCCGACTCGGGCGCGTCAGCCCGGGTAGCGGCGCGGGGTGTAGACGACGTCCTGCCCGTTGCTCCCACGCCGGGCCGCCACCGTTCGGCTCGACCCGACGAGCAGCAGCGTGCGCATGTCGACGACGTCCGGGTCGAGCTCGCCGAGCGTCGTCACGCGGACGCACTCGTCGGGTGCGCCGACGGCGCGGGCGACGACGACCGGCGTCGACGGGTCGCGGATCGCGAGGAGGTCCTCGCGGATCGTGCCCACCTGCCACGTGCGTTCCCGGCTGGCCGGGTTGTACATCGCGATGACGAGGTCGGCCCGAGCGGCGGCGCGCACACGTTCCCGGACGACGTCGAACGGCTTGAGCCGGTCGGAGAGCGAGATCGTCGCGTAGTCGTGGCCCAGCGGCGCCCCGACACGGGCGGCGGCCGCGTGCGCCGCGGTCATCCCGGGGAGGATCCGGACGGGAACGTCGGCGTAGGCCGGCTCGCAAGCGACCTCGAGGACGGCGCTCGCCATGGCGAAGACGCCGGGGTCGCCGGAGGAGACGACGACGACCCGGTGGCCGCGGGCGGCGAGGTCGAGCGCGAACTCGGCCCGCTCGGACTCGACCTTGTTGTCGCTGTCGTGGCGGGCGAGCCCGGGCCGGGCGGGCACCCGGCGCACGTAGGTCGTGTAGCCGACGACGTCGGTGGCCGCCTGCAGCGCCGCCTTCGCCTCGGGGGTGAGCCACAGCGGGCCCGCCGGACCGAGCCCGACGACGGCCACCTCGCCGACCGCTACGCTCTCGCCGGGGTCGGATCCGGTGGCGTCGGACTCGGTGGCGTCGGAACCCGTGGCGGCGGGGCCGTCGCCGGCGGAGGCGTCGACGGTCTCCCGAACCGTGGGCGCGACCGCCGTCACGTCCGCCCCGGTGGCGTCGATCTCCCGCGCGGCCGCGTGGCGCGCCGCGTCGAGGGCGCGCTTGGCGGCCGGGTCGCCGGTGCGGGAGGGCAGCACGACGAGCGAGAAGTAGGGGACCTGCGCCGGGTCGACGTCGACGACCCGGAGCACCCGTTCGCGGGGCGTGCTCGCCCGCTCGACGTACCAGGCGTCCTCGAGGCGGCCGACGCGGGCGAGCGCCGCGCGGACCGTCGAGAACGTGCGGCCGAGCTTCATGACGACGGCCGCGTCGGCCTCCCCGAGGCGGGCGGCGAGCTCCTCCTCGCCGAGCGTGCCGGGCAGGACCGACAGCGTCTCCGTCGACTCGACGAGGGGGCGGCCCAGGCTCGCGCCGACCGCGGTGATCGAGCTGATCCCCGGGACGACCCGCGTGGGGAACCGGTCGGCGAGGCGGGCGTGCAGATGCTGGTAGGAGGAGTGGACGAACGGGTCGCCCTCGGCGAGCAGGGCGACGCTCCGGCCCGCCGCCAGATGTTCGGCGAGGCGCGCCGTCGCCGCGTCGTAGAAATCGGCGAGCGCCCCGGCGTAACCGCCCGGGTGGGTCGTCGCCTCGGTCGTCACCGGGTAGACGAGGTGCTCCTCCACGTGGTCGGGGCGCAGGTGCGCCTCGACGATGCCGCGGGCGACGGAGACTCCGTGCCGGGCGCTGTGGAACGCGACGACGTCCGCGCGGGTGATCGCGTCGACGGCGGCGAGGGTGAGCAGCATCGGGTCGCCGGGGCCGACGCCGACCCCGACGAGGGTGCCGGGTGAGGTGGGCGGCGCGGTCACGTTCACTCCTTCGTGCTCGCGAGGGCGTTGAGGGCGCCGCACGTGATCGCGGACCCGCCCCGGCGGCCGTGGACGACGACGTACTCCAGGCCGAGGTCGTTCTCGGCGAGAGCGACCTTCGACTCGGCGGCGCCGATGAACCCGACGGGGATCCCGAGCACGACGGCGGGCCGCACGTCCCACTCGGCGAGCCGCTCGAGCAGGTGGAAGAGGGCCGTGGGGGCGTTGCCGATCGCGACGACCGCGCCGTCGAGGCGGTCCCGCCACAGCTCGACGGCGGCCGCGGTGCGCGTGTTGCCGATGCGAGTCGCGATCTCGGTGACGGCGGGGTCGTTCAGGGCGCAGACGACGTCGTTGTCGGCGGGCAGCCGCCGCCGGGTCACGCCGCTCGCGACCATGTGGACGTCGGTGAGGATCGGCGCCCCGGCGCGCAGCGCGGCCATGCCGGCGGCGACGGCGCCGGGGGAGAAGGCGATGTCGTCGACGAGGTCGACCTGGCCGCTCGCGTGGATCATCCGCACCGCGACCCGCGCCTCGTCCGGGGTCAGCCCGAACAGGTCCGCCTCCGCGCGGATGGTCGCGAAGGAGCGCCGATAGATCTCGGCGCCGTCGGTCACGTAGTCGTGCTTCACCGTCGTCCTTCCTGCGGGGATGCTGCGATGGGCTGCCGGCACGGGGTCGTGCGGCGGGCGGGGTGGCGCGGTGCGCCGGCGCGGCGGGGTGCGCCGACGTCATCGGCGATGATGCCCCACCCGGGCCGGGCCGCGCGCCGTCGGGGTGCGCGCGGACCGCCTCACCCGTCGGCGCCGGGGCGGTCGCCCGGCTCGGCGGGCGGGCGCCACACGCCGACGTCGATGCCGTCGGCGGCGACGACGACCTCGTCGTGGACGACGCCGGGGTGCCCGCAGCGGCGCTCGCACGCCGAGAAGTGGACAAGCGGGCGCTCGCCCGGGGCCACCCGCGAACGGGCTGCGAGGCCGGCCCGGGCCATGGCGCGCACGTCGGCGCGGGCGCGGGCGCACCCCGGCCGCCCGACGCAGGCGCTCACCCCGTCCATCGGGTCGTCGGCGTCGACGACAAGGCCGGCCCGCGCCCACGCGGCGAGGGCGGCGCCAGCATGGGCGGTCGGGAACCCGGCGACGACGACGCCGCGCTCGGAGGTCGTGCGCACCACCCCGTCGCCGGCCGCGGCGAGGGCCGCCACCGCCCGCCACGCCGGCGTCCCGCACTCGCCGAGTGGCAGGAGCGCGACCAGGCCCCCGCCGGTCGGCCCGTCGAAGGGGCCCGGGCGGATCCCGCTGCCGGCGGCCGGCGCGTCCGTCGCCGCGGTGCCGGTCGTCGCGTCGGTCGCCGCATCCCCGGGCGTCGCCGCCCGGCCGGATGCGCCGACACGCCCGCTGGTTCCGGCGGCGTCGACACGCCCGCTCGTTCCGGCGACGTCGGCAGGCTCGGTCGTTCCGGCGACGTCGACAGGCTGGGTCGTTCCGGCGAGCTGGGAAGGCTCGGTCTTCCCGGCGACCTCAGGGTTCTCCGTGTGCGCGGCGACGTGGGCGGTCCCGGCCGGTTCGGCCACGTGGGCAGCGCCGGCCGTGTCCGTCAGATCGGCAGCCTCGGTCCTGACAGACGCGTCCCCCGCCGCGGCGGGCGTCGCCGCCGCGCCGGAGGCGGCCGCGCGCGCCGCGTCGAGAAGCCGCGTGCGCAGGGCATCGTCGCCGGGCCGGTCGCGCAGCCGCCACGCCGTCGGGGTGTCGCCGGTCGCCCCGGCCGTGCACGCGACGAACGCGACGGCCGAGGCGACGAGGGCGGCGGGCACCGCGTCACGGCCCAGGACGACCGCATCGCCCCCGCCGTCGACGGTGAGGCTCGCGCGTCCGTCGCCGGTCAGCGTGGCGAGGACGTCGGGCCGCAGGGCGGCGACGTCGCCCCGGCCGTCGTCGAGACCGAAGAGGAACCGGCCGGAGAGCCCGGCGGGGCCGTGCTCGCCGACGAGGGCGGCGTCGAGGGCGCCCACGAGCGCGATCCACGAGGTCGCGTCGGCGTGGCCCCGGCCGTCCAGGCCGGCCAGGGGGGTGGCGACGACGTTCCGCACCCGGTCGCGCTCCACCGACGGCAGCAGCCCCGCGTCGCTCAGCGCGTCCGTGAGGGCGGTCGCGTCGCGGATCGCCCGCAGCTCGACGTTCCCGCGCGCGGTGAGCCGCACCCGCCCGTCACCGAGCTCGTCGGCGACGTCCGCGAGCGCGCCCGCCTGAGCGGCGGTGAGCAGCCCGCCGGGGATCCGAAGCCGGGCGAGGGGACCGTCCGCCGCCTCGTGGAGGCGCACGACGCCGGGGCAGTGGTCGTCGCCGGCGCGCACGCCCCCGACCACCCCCACCCGGTTCCGCAGGTCGACCTCACTGCGGCTCGCGAGCTCGCCTGCGTTCGCCGCTGGAGGGCGATTGTCGCGCTCACTGCGGCTCGCGAGCTCGCCTGCGTTCGCCGCTGGATGCCGACTGTCGCGCTCACTGCGGCTCGCAAGCCCACCTGTGTTCGCCGCTGGATGCCGACTGTCGCGCTCACTGCGGCTCGCAAGCTCACCTGTGTTCGCCGCTGGTGCGGCGGCCGGGTTCTCGGGGGTAGGACGAGCTGCGGACACGGGGACGAGCTTAGGTGCCGCTGCCCGCCACACTCCGGCCCCGTCCCGCCGCCCGGACGACCGGGGCCACCGCGGCTCACCCCGGGTGGTCGCCGAAGAACGCCTCGAGCCGGTCGAACGGGATCCTGTCGAACCGGTCGTACAGGTCGACGTGGTCGGCGTCGGGGACGACGACGAGGTCGACGACCTCGGGAGCTCGCTTCTTCACGTCCTCGGAGTAGTAACGCGAGTGCGCGTCGGCTCCGGCCACGAGCATGACGGGGCGCGGGGCGACCAGCTCGAGGTGACTCATGAGGTCGAACTCGAAGAAGGGCATCGGCGTGGTGGCCGTCCACGCGGTGGTCGAGTTGATCGAGCGCGGGTGGTAGCCGCGATCCGTCCGGTAGTAGTCGAAGAACGCGGACGTGACCGGGTCCGCGTCGGCCGGCAGCGTCCGCGGGAGCACCCGGTTCCCCGTGACGATCTCGCCGCGGGCGTCGAACGCGATCTCGTGGGGTCCGCGCGCGACACGGCCCTTCTCGGCGTCGACCCAGCGCTGCGCGCTGAGGTGGTCGATGATCCGGCGCCGCTGGGCGTCCGTACGAGTCCTCGTGGCCACGGGACATGCTCCGGGCCATGTCGTACATGGAGCAGGCGGCGACCGCCTTGATGCGGCTGTCGCCGCTCGCCGCGGTGATCGCCATGCCGCTCAGTCCGCAGATCGCCTGCGCCCCGATGCGGTCGCGATCCACGACGCCGGCCAGCCCGAGGTGATCGACGGCGGCGCTGAAGTCCTCGGTGAAGATCTCGGGGGATCCCACGTCGCGAACCCGACCACCGCTCTGCCCGGTGAAGGAGGGGTCGAAGGCGAGCGTGACGAACCCCCGACGCGCGAGCTCGTTCGCGTACAGGCCCGACGACTGCTCCTTGACGGCGCCGAACGGCCCGCTGATCGCCAACGCCGGCCGCGGCGGCGAGCGCCGCGTGGGACGTACAGGTCGCCGGCGACCTCGATCCCGTACCGGTTGCGGAACCGCACCCGCGACCGCGTCACCGACTCGTCGAGCTCGAAGGTGTAGCCGTCGCGTCCGCCGGGGCCGCGGGCCGGGGTCGGCGGCGTCGTCGCTGCGGCGTCGGCGCGGGTCGCCCCGGTGGCGCTCGCGCCGAAGGCCACCGCCCCCAGCGCCGCCACACTGCTGTCGCGAACCACCTGTCGTCGGGTGAGTGGCATGAGGTTCTCCTTCGTGAGCGTCGTGGTCCGTGCGGACGGGCCGCCCCGGACGGGGTGAACGTCTCCGCACCCGTCGATGACACCGCGGCGGCCCGCGCCCGGACCAGACCCGGTCGAAGGGCGTACCGGCAGACCACCCTCCGACGCACCCGGCCGTACCCCGCCGCGCTCCCGCGTCCCCCGCACGTGCTCCGCGGACACCTCGGCGAGCCTCGCTCGCGGCACCGGCGAACCCGTCGACGTGAGAACATCACTCGTCGCCCCTCCGCCCGCCCGCGGGCCCGACCCCCAGGACGCCGATCATGTCGGTCCTTCACCGGCTGGACGCCTTCCACCGCTGTCACCCGGCGTTCGGGGTGCCCCTCGCCGTCCTCTACAAGTTCCTCGACGACCAGGGCGCCTACCTCGGGGCGCTCATCGCGTTCTACGCGGCGTTCTCCATCTTCCCCATGTTCCTGCTGCTCGCGTCGGTGCTCGGTTTCGTCCTGCAGAGCCAACCGGCGCTGCAGGACGCCATCATCGACTCGGCCGTCCAGCAGGTGCCGGTGCTCGGGCCCCAGATCCAGCGCCGGGCCCTGACGGGGGACGTCTCGGCCGTGGCGATCGGCGTCGCGGGCGCCACGTACGGGTCGATCGCCGTCGCCACGGCCATCCAGAACGCGATGAACGTCGCCTGGAACGTCCGCCGCAGCCAACGCCCCAACCCGGTCGTGTTGCGCCTCAAGAGCGTGGTGCTCCTGTGCTGCCTCGGGCTGTTCGTCCTCGCGACGACGGTCCTCTCGCAGGTCGGCGGCGCCCTCGAGTCGACGACCAACCGCCTCTCCGGCGGCACCCAGGCGTTCGCGCTCGCCGGGTCGCTCGTGCTCTCGGGGCTCCTCTTCGCCCTCGTCGCGCGGATCGGCACGGCCCTCGACCTGCGGTGGCGCCAGGTCTGGCCCGGGGCGATCCTCGCGGCCGTGCTCTGGCAGGCCCTGCAGGCGGGCGGAGGTCTGTTCATCCGCGGGTACGTCGGCCGCGTGGGCGCGACCGAGGGGGTGTTCGCGCTCGTCCTCGGTCTCATGGCGTGGCTTACATCGCGTCAATGGCCCTCGTCCTGTGCATGGAGCTCGACGTCGTCCTCGACCGCCGCCTCTACCCGCGGGCACTGCTCACGCCGATGTCGGACCGGGTCGAGCTCACCCCGGCCGACCGGCTCGCCTACACCCACCTCGTCGAGACCCAGTCGCTCAAGGGGTTCCAGAACGTCGACGTCTCCTTCGACCGCGACGGGAGGCACGGCACGGCCCGCCGCCGCCCCCGCACGCCGTCCCGCTCCCGGGGGTCGACCTCGACCCGCTGATACTGTCGCGTCGGGGTCGGATCCGGCCCCGACGTTGGACGGCCATGGGGGAGGAAGCCGGTGCGAGTCCGGCGCGGTCCCGCCACTGTGTCCCGCGGCACGAGCGTCCGCGGCAGCCAGAGACTCCCGGCCGTCCCATCCCGGTTCGGGGCGCGGACCCCGAGAGAGGCGTGAGCCACGTGTTCCTGCTGTTGTCGACCTCCGACACCGACCTGCTCTCCGCGCGCGCCGCGAACGAGGCCGACGCGCCGGTCGGGTGGCGCTACGCCAACCCGACCCGCACGTCCGTGCAGGACCTGCCCGATTTCCTGGAAGGGACCGACCTCGTCGTCGTCCGCCTCCTCGGTGGGCGCCGCGCCTGGGAGGAGGGCCTCGACGCGCTGCTCGCGCCCGACCAGCCGCGGCCCGTCGTCGTCCTCACCGGCGAGCAGGCCCCCGACGCCGAGCTGATGAGCGCCTCGACCGTGCCCGCCGGCATCGCCGCCCAGGCCCACGCCTACCTCGCGCACGGCGGCACCGAGAACCTCGGCCGGCTCGGCGCGTTCCTCTCCGACACCGTCCTGTTCACCGGCCTCGGGTTCGACCCGCCCTCCAGCGCCCCCTCGTGGGGATCGTTGGGGTGCACGGGCGCCTGCGCCGCGACCCCCGGACCGCGCAGCGCGTGCGGCGTCGCCGCCTGCCGGGCGTGGCGAGGAGCCGAGACGTCGCGGCCGACGGTCGCGATCCTCTACTACCGGGCCCACCACATGAGCGGCAACACCGACTTCGTCGCCGCCCTGGCCGACGCCGTCGAGGCCGCCGGCGGGCGGGCCATGCCGCTGTACGTCGCGTCGCTGCGTGCGCCCGAGGCCGAGCTGCTGGCGACCCTGCGTGAGGCCGACGCGATCGTCACCACCGTGCTCGCCGCCGGTGGCTCGACCCCCGCCGCCGCCCAGGCGGGCGGCGACGACGAGGCCTGGGACGCGGGGGCACTCGCCGACCTCGACGTGCCGATCATCCAGGCGTTCGCACTGACGAACAGCCGCGCGCAGTGGGAGGCGAACGGCGACGGCGTCAGCCCGCTCGACGCGGCCACGCAGATCGCCGTGCCCGAGTTCGACGGCCGGATCATCTCGGTCCCGTTCTCGTTCAAGGAGATCGACCCCGACGACCCGGCCGGGCTGCCGCGCTACGTCCCCGACCCGGAGCGGTGCGCCCGCGCTGCGGGGATCGCCGTCGCCCACGGCCGCCTGCGGCACGTGCCGGTCTCGCAGCGGCGCGTCGCCCTCGTCCTGTCGGCGTACCCGACGAAGCACGCCCGCATCGGCAACGCCGTCGGCCTCGACACCCCCGCCAGCACGATCGCCCTCATCCGGGCGATGGCGGAGGCCGGGTACGACGTCGGCCCGCTGACCGGCCCCGACGCCCTCCCGGGCCTCGAGTCCGGCAACGGCGACGAGCTCATCCACGCGATCATCGCCCGCGGCGGCTACGACCAGGCGTGGCTCACCGACGACGAGCTCGCGCACAACCCGCTGCGCGTGCCCGTCGCCGACTATCGACGCTGGTACGCCGACGTCGACGCCGATCTGCGGGCCGACGTCGAGCGCACGTGGGGCGAGGCCCCCGGCGAGCTGTACGTCCACGAGGGGGCCGACGGCTCCGACCTCGTCTACGCCGGTCTGCGGGCGGGCAACGTCGTCCTCTTCGTCCAGCCGCCGCGCGGGTTCGGCGAGAACCCGATCGCGATCTACCACGACCCGGACCTGCCGCCCACGCACCACTACCTCGGCATCTACCGGTGGCTGCAGGCCCGCGGCGACGACGGCGGGTTCGGCGCGGACGCCGTGGTCCACATCGGCAAGCACGGCAACCTCGAGTGGCTGCCCGGCAAGGGGGCGGCCCTGTCGAGTTCGTGCGCGCCGGACGCCGTCCTCGGCGACCTGCCGCTGGTCTACCCGTTCCTCGTCAACGACCCCGGCGAGGGCACGCAGGCCAAGCGGCGCGGCCACGCCGTCCTCGTCGACCACCTCGTGCCGCCGATGACGCGCGCCGACAGCTACGGCGACATCGCCCGCCTCGAGCAACTCCTCGACGAGTACGGCATCGTGTCGGCGATGGACCCGGCCAAGGCGCCGGCCGTCCGCCAGCAGATCTGGACGCTGCTCCAGGCCGCGAAGCTCGACCACGACCTCGGCCTGCGCGGCGACGGCCCCGACCTCGCCGACGGCGACGCCTTCGACGAGCTCGTCCTGCACGTCGACGGCTGGCTGTGCGAGATCAAGGACGTCCAGATCCGCGGCGGCCTGCACATCCTCGGGCAGGCGCCGGAGGGGGAGCCGCGGGTGGCCCTCGTCCTCGCGATGCTCCAGGCGAGCCAGCTCTGGGGCGGCACGAAGGCGCTGCCGGGGCTGCGCGAGGCCCTCGGCCTCGACGAGTCGCGCTCCGGGCCCCGCAACCGCACCGACGTCGACGCGGTGGAGGCCGTGGCGCGCGACCTCGTCGAGGCGATGGAGGCGCGCGGCTGGTCGCCGGACGCGATCGAGGAGGTGGCGGCGACCGCCCGGCCCGCGATCGCCGGCGGCGAAGTGGACCACGAGGCCGTGCGCGCCATCCTGGGCTTCGCCGTGAGCGAGGTCGTGCCCCGCCTCGCCGGGACCGACGCCGAGATCGACGCCGCTCTGCACGCCCTCGGCGGCGGCTTCGTCCCGTCGGGGCCCTCGGGTTCGCCGCTGCGGGGGCTCGTCAACGTCCTGCCGACCGGTCGCAACTTCTACGCAGTCGACCCGCGCGCGATCCCCAGCCGCCTCGCCTACGAGACGGGCTGCGCCCTCGCCGAGTCGCTCGTGGCCCGCTACGTGGCCGACCGCGGCGAGGTCCCGGCGTCCGTGGGCCTGTCCCTGTGGGGGACGTCGGCGATGCGGACCGCCGGCGACGACATCGGCGAGGCGTTCGCGCTGCTCGGGATCCGCCCGGTCTGGGACGACGCCTCCCGGCGGGTCAAGGGCCTCGAGGTCGTGTCGACCGAGGAGCTCGGCCGGCCGCGGGTCGACGTCACCCTGCGCATCAGCGGCTTCTTCCGCGACGCGTTCCCGCACGCCGTCGCCCTCCTCGACGACGCCGTGCGGCTCGCGGCCGAGCAGGACGAGCCGGCCGAGCTGAACTTCGTCCGCGCCCACGTGGAGGCCGACGTGGCGGCCGGGGTCGAGCACCGGGCCGCGACGACCCGCATCTTCGGCTCCCGCCCCGGCACGTACGGCGCGGGCCTGCTCGAGCTCATCGACTCCCGCGACTGGCGCACCGACGCCGACCTCGCCGCCGTGTACACGACGTGGGGCGGGTTCGCCTACGGGCGCGACCTCGCCGGCGTGCCCGCGAGCGAACAGATGACGGCCGCGTACCGGCGGATCTCCGTGGCGGCCAAGAACATCGACACCCGCGAGCACGACATCGCCGACTCCGACGACTACTTCCAGTTCCACGGCGGCATGGTGGCGACGGTGCGGGCGCTGTCGGGGACCACCCCGGAGGCCTACATCGGCGACTCCACCCGCCCCGAGCACGTCGCGACCCGCACGCTGCTCGAGGAGACCTCGCGCGTCTTCCGCGCCCGGGTCGTCAACCCCAAGTGGCTCGAGGCGATGCGCCGCCACGGGTACAAGGGGGCGTTCGAGATGGCGGCGACCGTCGACTACCTGTTCGGGTACGACGCGACGACCGACGTCGTCGCCGACTGGATGTACGAGCGCCTCACCGCCGAGTACGTCCTCGACGAGGAGAACCGCGAGTTCCTCGCCGCGTCGAACCCGTGGGCGCTGCACGCGATGAGCGAGCGGCTCCTCGAGGCCGTCGACCGCGGCATGTGGGCGGCGCCCGAGCCCGAGACGCTCGAGGCCCTGCGCACCGCCTACCTGCAGACCGAGGGCGACCTGGAGGAGGCGAAGTGACGGCCGGGGCCGGCGGCGCCGCCGGCATCGTCGGGAGCGTCGGCGGCGGGAGCTCGGCCGACGGACCCGCCAAGGGCGGGGGACCGGTCCTCTTCCCGTTCACCGCGGTGGTCGGCGCCGACGACCTGGGGCTCGCGCTGTGCCTGTCGGCCGTGAGCCCGGCCATCGGCGGCGTCCTCGTCCGAGGTGAGAAGGGGACCGCGAAGACGACGATGGTCCGCGGGCTCGCGCGGGTCCTGCCGCGCCACGCCGTCATCCGCGGGTGCCGGTTCGGCTGCGACCCGGCCCGCCCCGACCCGGCCTGCCCCGACACCGATCGCCACGAGACGGCCGTGCCGGCGGTCGAGCGCGCGACGCCGCTCGTCGAGCTGCCCGTGGGTGCGAGCGAGGACCGCGTCGTCGGGTCGCTGCACCTCGACGCCCTGCTCTCGAGCGGGCGGGTGTCGTTCGAGCCGGGGCTGCTCGCCGCCGCGAACCGCGGGGTCCTCTACGTCGACGAGGTCAACCTCCTGCCCGACCACCTCGTGGACACCCTGCTCGACGCGGCCGCCACCGGCACCGCCCGCGTCGAGCGCGAGGGCGTCTCCGTCGGCCACGCGGCCCGGTTCGTCCTCGTCGGGACGATGAACCCCGAGGAGGGGGATCTGCGCCCGCAGCTCCTCGACCGCTTCGGGCTCGTCGTCGACGTCGCCGCGAGCCGCGACCCCCGCTCCCGCGTCGAGGTCATGCGGCGCCGCCTC
This sequence comes from Agilicoccus flavus, assembly GCF_014857905.1. Lineage (GTDB taxonomy): Bacteria > Actinomycetota > Actinomycetes > Actinomycetales > Dermatophilaceae > Agilicoccus > Agilicoccus flavus. The sequence goes on from NZ_JACYXE010000003.1 coordinate 125,824, forward strand.
GGTTTCGAGGCCGACCCGTCGGGGTTCGCGGCGCGGTACGCGGCGTCGGAGGAGCGGCTGACCGAGCGGATCGCGCGCGCCCGGGCCGCCGCGCCCGGTGTGGGCCTGCCCGACGCGGCGATGACGAAGATCGCGACGATCTGCGCCGAGTTCGACGTCGACGGGCTCCGCGGCGACCTCGTCACGGCGCGGACGGCGCTCGCCCACGCCGCGTGGCGAGGCGTGGCGCAGGTGGCCGACCGCGACATCCGCGCGGCCGCCCGTCTCGCGCTGCCGCACCGCCGCCGCCGCAACCCCTTCGACACGCCCGAGTCGGCCGCCGCCGAGCTCGAGGAGATCCTCGACCGCGTGCTCGGGCCCGAGCCGCCGCCCGACGACCCCGACCCGCAGGACCCGGAGCAGGGCCCGGACGGGCCCGACGCGCGCGACGAGCCCGGTGCGGGTGACGACGGCGGACGCGACGACGGGAGCGGGGACGACGGGGGAACACCGCCCCCGGACACCGCGCCGCCGGAGCCGCCGCAGCCGCCGCCCTCGTCGGAGGCGTCCGACGCGGACCGGCCGGACGGCGCCCAGCGCGCCGACGGCGCGCAGGACGCATCCCGTCCCCACGAGCCCGACGAGCCCGACGAGCCCGAGACGCCCGACGCGCCGGCGGGCCCGGGGGCCGCGCGTCCCCAGGCGACGCAGCGGGCGGGGGCGCCGTTCGCGGCCCGCCTCCTCACCCTCGACCGGGTGGGCCGCGGGGCCGGCGGCCGACGATCGCGGGCGCTGACGACCGTCGGTCGGCACCTGCGCGGCGTGCCGGCGGCGGATCCGCGCGGCCGCGGCGTCGCGGTCGGCGACACGATCCGCGCGGCGGCCGGGCAGCAGCTCGCCCGGGGTCGCGCCGCGGGCGACGTGGCGGCGCCGCTCGTCCTCGCCGGCTCCGACCTGCGCCGCAGCCTGCGCGAGGGCAAGGAGGGCAACCTCGTCGTCTTCTGCGTCGACACGTCCGGGTCGATGGGGGCGCGCAGGCGCATGGCCGACGTGAAGACGGCCGTCCTCTCGCTCCTCGTCGACGCCTACCAGCGGCGCGACAAGGTCGCCGTCGTCACCTTCGCCCGCGGCGCCGCCCAGGTGCTGCTGCCGCCCACCGGCAGCGTCGAGATGGGCCGGGCCCGCCTCGACGCCGCGCGCACGGGCGGCCGGACCCCCCTGGCGGAGGGCCTGACCGCCGCCGCGGACCTCATCCGCCGCGAGAAGGCGCGCGACCCCCTGCGCCGGCCCCTGCTCGTCGTCCTCACCGACGGACGCGCCACGCACGGCGCGAACGCCGTCGCCCGCTCGCGGGCCGCCGCGGCCCGCATCGCCGGGATGGGGGTGAGCAGCGTCGTCCTCGACTGCGAGTCACCCCGGGGCGTGCGCCTGCACCTGGCCCGCGACCTCGCCGGCGTCCTCGGCGCGCGCCTCCTGCCGCTCGACGAGGTCGACCTCGCCTCGGCCGCGCGCCCGCGGCGGCACCCCGGCGCGGCCTGAGGCGCGGCGACCCGGTCCTCCCATCGGGGAGCGCCCTCCCCCGCTCGACGGGGACGGACCGACCCGACGACCGTGGTGCGCGCCGCCGGCCCGGGCGCAGCCTCGGGGCATGACGACGACACGACACCCGACCGACGCCCCCCACCGCGGGGCGCACCTGCACCTCGACCCCCGCTGGGTCAGCGTCGTGCTCGCGATGGCGGCGGCGAACCTCACGTACGCCGTGCTGCACACCGGCCTGCGTCTCGACCTCTCGGTCGTCGGCCCCGGCGGGACGACGACCGCCCCGAACGGCCTGACCGTCACGCTCGTCAGCCTGGGCGCCGGCTTCGCCGGGTGGGGGCTGTTCGCCCTGCTGCGGTCCGTGACGACCCACGCCCGGATCGTGTGGCGCGCGATCGCGGGCACCGTCTACGCCCTCTCCCTGCTCGGCGTCCTCGGAGCGACGAGCCTCCCGGGTGCCGCCGGTCTCGCCGTGCTGCACACGGTCGTGGCGGCGATCCTCGTCGTGGGCATCCCCAGCCGACGCGCGTGCACGTGCAGCCCGGCCGCCGGCGCCGTCGTGGGCGAACGCCGGAGCCCGGTCGGTCGGGCGTGAGTAGCGTGGGATCCGTGCCGGACCCGTGTCAGGGAAACCCAGGCCTGCGGCGGGCGGACGGTCGGCCGGCACCGACCGCTCGATCCCGCCGGGCGGGGATGGCCGCGGTCCTCGTACTCGCCTTGTTCGTCGTCGCACAGCTCGTGGCCGCGCTCGGATCCTCACCGACACCGGCGGAGCTCGCGCTCGACGTCGGCGTGTCCGTCGTGCTGCTCGCGCTGCTGGCGCTGCTGGTGTTGCTTCCGGTCCGTCCCGTCCGTCCCGTCCGTCCCTTCCGTCCGGGCGTTCCGCTCGCGGCGGCCCTCGCCGCCGGTGCCCTGGCCGCCCTCTCGCCGGTGGCCACCCCCGTCGCGAGCGCCGCCATGCTGTGGGTCGCGAGGGCCGACGACCGGCGCTCCGTCGGGGCCGCCGCGGCGGTCGGGATCGGCGGGCACCTCGTCCTCGCGGCGTGGCGGCCCTACCCCGGCCTGACGTGGGCGTGGTGGGCCCTGCTCGTCGTCGCGGCGTACGCGATGCTCGTCGGCTGGGGCCGGTGGGCCCGGGCACGCCAGGACGTGCTCGCCGCGCTGTGCGAGCGCGCCGAGCGGGCCGAGACCGAGCAGGCGGCGAAGGTGGACCTCGCCCGCCGCGCCGAGCGGGCGCGGATCGCCCGCGAGATGCACGACGTGCTCGCGCACCGGCTCTCCCTCATCGCCACGCACGCCGGGGCGGTCGAGTACCGCCCGGACGCCTCACCGGAGCGCATCGTCCGCGCCGCGGGCGTCGTCCGCGAGGGGGTCCACCAGGCCCTCGACGAGCTGCGTGACGTCATCGGCCTGCTGCGGGACCCTCCCGAGGCGCCCGAGACCGGGTCGCCGGGCGGCCGACCCGCCGGGGGCGCGGCGGACGTCGGCGCCGACCCGACGGGCCTGGCCGCGCCCCAGCCGACCCTGCGCGGCGTCCCCGCCCTCGTCGACGAGACCCGCGCCGCCGGCACTGCCGTGCGGCCGCGAGTGGCGTGCGACGCCGCCGCCGTGCCCGCGACGACGGGCCGGACCGCCTTCCGCGTCGTGCAGGAGGCGCTGACGAACGCGCGGCGCCACGCGCCCGGGGCGCACGTCGAGGTGAGCATCGACGGGCGCGTGGGCGCCGGCCTCGACATCGTGGTGGCGAACGCTCGGCCGCCCGGCCCGGCCGTGGCGCCCGGTGCTGATCGCGCACTCGCCGCTGAACCGGCCGCGGCCCGCGGGTCGGGGTCCGGCCTGCTCGGTCTCGCCGAGCGTGTCGCGCTGCTCGGAGGGACGATGACGACGGACGCGCGATCCGACCGGTTCGTGCTGGAGGTGTGGTTGCCATGGCCGACCTGAGCGCCGGGAGCGATGCGCAGGTCGGCGACGCAGCGCCGATCCGCGTGCTCATCGTCGACGACGACCCGCTCGTGCGCAGCGGCCTCGTCATGATGCTCGACGGGGCCGGCAGCCTGTCCGTCGTCGGGGAGGCCGGCGACGGGGCCGAGGCGGTCGACGCCGTCGTGCGGACGCGGCCGGACGTCGTGCTCATGGACCTGCGGATGCCGAGGGTGAACGGCGTCGCGGCCACGCGGGCCCTGCTCGCCCGCCCGGAGCCCCCTGCCGTCATCGTGCTCACGACCTTCGACTCCGACGAGAACGTCATGGCGGCCCTGCGCGTCGGGGCCGACGGGTTCCTCGTCAAGGACACCGAGCCGGCCCAGATCGTGCGCGCGGTCGAGCGGGTCCACGCGGGGGAGCCGATCCTCTCGCCCGACATCACGCGCCGCCTCGTCCACCAGGCGGTCGACCTCGCCGAGTCCCGGGCGCGGGCCCGGTCGGCCCTGGCCGGCATGACCCCCCGCGAGCGGGAGGTCGCGCTCGCCGTCGCCCGCGGCGAGTCGAACGCGCAGATCGCGCGCGAGCAGCACATCGGCATGAGCACGGTGAAGACGCACGTCTCGAGCCTGCGGACGAAGCTCGGCCTCGTGAACCGGACCCAGCTCGCCGTCCTCGCCCACGAGGCGGGCCTGCTGTGACCCGGGCGACGGCGTGGGCGGCCGGCACGAGGACCGCGATCATCGACCGGGTGCTGCGGACGCCGATGCTCGTCCGGGCGCCCTTGCCGCTCTTCCGGTCCGGCCTCGGCTGGGTGCTCGCGGGACGTTTCCTGCGCCTGACCCACACGGGGCGGCGCTCGGGCCTCCCGCGCGAGGCGGTCCTCGAGGTCATCGGTCGGCCCGACCCCCCGACCTACCGCGTCGTCGCCGGCCTCGGCCGGCAGGCGCAGTGGCTGCGCAACGTCGAGCGCTGCCCCGACGTGCTCCTCGACGTCGGGTGGCACCGCGCCGCCCCCGCCGTCGCCCGGGTGCTCGCGCCCCGGGACGGTGCGGCCGCCCTGTCCGCCTACGCCGCCGCCCACCCGGCGGCGTGGGGCGTCCTCGGCCCCGTGCTGGACCGGCACGTCGCACCCGGGGACGTCGGCTACTCCGGAATTCCCGTCGTCGACCTCACCCTCGTCGAGGGCGGTCGCGCGCCCGGGCCGGTCGGCCGCTCACGCGTAGCGCGGACTCGTTCCCCCGGCGTCGAGGAACGCCCGGGCCAGCGGTGAGGTCGACGTGCGGGCGACGCGCACCAGGAAGTCGTCGCCGACGGGAGTCTCGCCGGTGAGCCGCTGGTAGGAGGCCCGCATCGACTGCAGGTCGTCGAAGAGGTCGCGCAACCCACCCTCCTGCAGCTGCGCCAGCCGGGCGTAGCTGACGAACATGGCGGCGGCGGGCACCGAGGCGCCGTCCGACGGCGGCCAGTCGAACGCGTACCCGCAGTGTTCCTGCAGCAGGCGCCGATCGCCCGGCGTCAGCGGCCCGATCGGCATCCGCACGGCGCGGCCGTCCGACCCCGCAGGTCGCCGCGACCGCTCGTCACCGTCACCCATCTCCACCCCGCCTCCCGGATCACGCGTCTCGCGCCTCCGATCGACCACCTGGGCCCGCATCTGACGACCGTCGCCTCTCCTCCGGGGTCGACGAACCATTCGGGCCGGGTCGACCTGACCCGTCGGCCGGGCCCAACTCTCTGACCTGCACCTTCGCGCGGAAGCTGCTCCGGCCGCGCCATCGACCCGGCCCGAATGGTTCTTCGTCCCACTGTCCCGACCGGTCGGGTCGCGCTCCGCTGGTGCGTCGGCCCGCTGCTACAGCCCCAGCCGTGCGGCGGAGATGCGGGCGCGGAAGATCGTCTGCAGCCCGCGGCTCGGCAGCGGGCGGGGGAGCGCGGCGATACGGTCGGCGAGCGCCGGCAGTCGTCGGTGGCCGCCCGCCGCGAGGCCCGCGGCCACGGCGATCGCGGCGAGGGGGTGGAAGTCGAGCGCGCTGTGCCCGAGCCCGCGCAGCGGGACGAGGATGCCGTCCGGGGCGAGGTCGACGGCGCGCTGCGCGACGACCCGCGGCGTGCGCAGGTCGTACTCGCCCGAGACGACCGCCACCGGCCCCGCGAAGCGGGCCAGCGCCGCGGGGAGGTCGTACGGCTCACCGGAGAACGGCCCGAATCGCTCGCCCACGTGCGCGAGCACGACGTCCGGGTCGAAGGGCAGGCCGTCGGGGGCCGGCGCGTAGTCGAGCTCCTCGTAGGCGATCCGCCCGACGAGGTCCATTTCCATGATGTACGGGGTCGGCGCCTGCGTCTCCCGCGCGGTGAGGTGCAGGATCTCGTCGTAGGCCCGGCGGCCGCGCCCCTGGGACAGGGCGACCGCGAGGTGTTCCCACGTCCTCGGCCCGGCGAACTCGTAGACGGCGCGGGGGACGGCGGCCCCCGGGTCGTCGGGGTAGGTGCCGGCGGCGTGCAGCTCGCGCACGATGCGGGCGGACTCGCGGGTCGCCGGGGTGTCGCCCGCCCAGAGGATCGAGCGCAGGTTCTCCTTGACGACCGCCGAGTCGCGGGCGGACAGCATCGGCGAGTCGAGGACGAGCCCGGCCACGCGCTCGGGGTGGTCGGCCGCGAACGCCTGCGCGAGGTAGGTCCCGTAGCTCGCGTCGTAGACGACGGCCCGCCCCACGCCGGCGTCGTCGAGGACCGCCGCGAGGTCGCCGACCACGGCGCGGATGTCGATCGCCGCCGGTGGCAGGTCGCGCCCGGCCTCGTCGCGCCGCGAGAGCCCGACCCCGCGGTGCTCGACCATGAGCGTGTCGAGCCCCCGGGCGGCGGCCCGCGCGCGCAGGAACGAGTAGGGCGCCACCGACGCCATCCCCGGTCCGCCGGGGATGAACAGCACGGGCGGGATCGCCCCACCCGCTCCGGACGACGCCGTGGTCGGTGTGCGCACGTAGCGCAGCGGGAACGTGGCGTCCGAGGCGGAGGTCACCGGCCGGTGCACGGTCCGCAGCCCCGGCGTGGCGAGGAGCTTGTCCCGGAGGCGGCCGGCCTTCGCGAAGGGATCGGGGGAACGGTCGGCGGCGCTCGTGGTCACCCACCCACGGTAGGCGGGACGCCCGCCGCCGTGGCGTCGCCCCCGGACTGCGACCTGCGGGGATCGACGGATTTGTCGAGCTCCTCGACGGAGCGGCGGCTCGAGGCCGCGGCCGCCCGGGTGGGCCGTCAGGAGACGGCGTCGACGGCGGTGCGGAGCTCGACGAGGTGCCGGGCGTGCGCCGCGAGCGCCGCGTCCTCGTCGGAGGCCGGCGCCCACGCGGGCACCGGCACGGTGCGGCCGTCCTCGTCAAGGGCGACGAAGATCGTCAGGCAGTGGGTCGTCTCCTCCAGCGCGCCGGTCGTCGGGTCGCCGGAGCGGACGTGGACGCTGATGTGCATGCTCGAGGTGCCGGTGAGCAGCAACCGGGCCTCCACCTCGACGAGGTGCCCGATCTGCAGGGGCCGGTAGAAGCGGACGCCGCCGGTGTACACGGCGACCGTCGAGGCGTTGCCGGTCCATCGCGTCGCGAGGACGTGCGCGGCCTCGTCGATCCAGCGCATGACGATGCCGCCGTGCACCTTGCCGCCCCAGTTGATGTCAGTCGGCGCGGCAAGGAACCGCAGGACGATCCGCGGCGCGGTCCCCGCGTCGGAGTACGTCTGCTCGGCCATCGCCTCCTCGATCTGCCTGCGCAGCCCGACGCGCCGCGCCGCCGAGGACTCCAGCTCCCGCTCGTCGTCGCTGTCGGGCCGGAACTGGTCGACCGGGGTCGGCCGACGGTCGGCGTCCATCGCAACGAAGACCATGAGGCAGTCCGTGGCCGGTTCGAGGCGGCCCTCGCGCGGGTCGCCCGAGGCGACCGTGACGCGGATGTGCATGCTGCTGCGGCCGGTGAGGACGATCCGCGCGCGGGCCTCGACCATGTGCCCCACGGGGATCGGCCGGGTGAAGCGCACGTTGCCGACGTACGCGGTGACGGCGTACGTGTGCCCCCACCCGGCGGCCGCGGCGTAGCCCGCCTTGTCGATCCACTCGAGCACGCGGCCCGCGCCGACGGTCCCGGTGTACCCGGCGTCGGTCGGGGCGGCGAGGAAACGGAGGGTGACGGACTCGGCCGGAGTGTGCACGCCCGAGTTATACCAGCCGGTCCGCCACCGACCCCGCCGAAAGTCCGCGGTCGGCGATAGGCTTCCTCGAATTCCGCTTCCCCCGAAAGGACGTCGACGATGAGCGACTCCGCGTGGCAGATCGCCGCGATGCTGATCTACCTCGTGGCCATGCTCGGTATCGGCTGGTGGTCCTACACGCGCACGCAGGACCTCGACGACTACATGCTCGGCGGTCGTGATCTCTCCCCGTCCGTCGCGGCTCTGTCGGCCGGCGCGTCGGACATGTCGGGCTGGCTGCTCATGGGCCTGCCTGGTGCGGTGTACGCGAGCGGGCTCGTCGAGGCGTGGATCGCCGTCGGTCTGACCATCGGCGCGTGGGTGAACTGGAAGGTCGTGGCACCCCGGCTGCGGTCCTACACCCAGGTCGCCGGCAACTCCATCACCGTGCCGAGTTTCCTCGAGAACCGCCTGCACGACGGTTCCCGCCTGCTGCGCATCGCCTCCGGCGCGATCATCCTCGTGTTCTTCACGTTCTACGTCAGCTCCGGGATGGTCGCCGGCGGCGTCTTCTTCGAGAGCTCGTTCGGGCTCGACTACCGCACCGGCATGCTCGTCGTCGCTGGTGTCACGGTGGCGTACACGCTTTTCGGAGGCTTCCTCGCCGTCAGCTACACCGACTTCGTCCAGGGCGTCATGATGGTCACCGCCCTCGTCGCGGTGCCGCTCGTCGGCCTCGTGGCGGTGGGCGGCCCCGGCGAGGTGGGCACGGCCATCCGCCACGTGGACCCCTCGCACCTCGACATGATCCGGGGCGCCACCGCGATCGGCGTGATCTCCTCGCTCGCCTGGGGCCTGGGGTACTTCGGCCAGCCACACATCATCGTGCGCTTCATGGCGCTGCGGAACGCCCAGGAGGCCAAGGCCGGTCGCCGCATCGGCATCGGGTGGATGCTCTTCTCCGTCGTCGGCGCGATCTGCACCGCGCTCGTCGGCATCGCCTACTTCGTCCAGCACCCCGAGCTCGCCATCGCCGACCCGGAGACCGTGTACATCCGCCTCGGACAACTGCTCTTCCACCCGCTCATCGCGGGGCTCATGCTCGCTGCGGTCCTCGCGGCCATCATGAGCACGATCAGCAGCCAGCTCCTCGTCACCGCGTCGGCGCTCGTCGAAGACCTCTACAAGGTGATCGGCAAGCCGCAGGCCGACGCGCGGTACGTGCTGCTCGGGCGGCTCGCCGTTCTCGCGGTCTCGCTCGTCGCGGCGGCCATGGCGTGGAACAAGGGCGGCACGATCGTCGAGCTCGTCGCGTTCGCCTGGGCCGGGTTCGGCGCCGCGTTCGGGCCGACCGTGCTGCTGGCGCTGTACTGGCGCAAGCTCACCGCGACCGGTGCCCTGGCGGGCATGATCGTCGGCGCGGCGGTGGTCGGCATCTGGGGCGCGCAGTCCGGCGGCGTCTTCGAGCTCTACGAGATCCTCCCCGGCTTCGTGGCCAACCTCGTCGTGGCCGTGGGTCTGAGCCTGGCCACGTATCGCCCCGACGCGGCGACGCAGGCCGAGTTCGATGAGAGCAAGCGGTTGGCGGAGCTGGCCGTGGCGCAGGAGCCCGCCGCTCGATGAGCGGGCTCGGGTAGGCTGCGCGAGCCGGCCTGCGGGCCGACACCCATCCGCTTCACGGACGGTGGATCAGAGGAAGCCGGTGCGACGCCGGCACGGTCCCGCCACTGTGTCCCCGGTCCGCGCATCGCGGCGCCGGGGGAGTCAGGAACTCTGGCCGTCCACGTTCCCGAAGGCGCGGACCTTCGAGGAAGGCAGCCACGCATGCCCCAGGGTCGCCCCGACGCCGTCCCCGACGACGGCCTGACCACGCGCCAGCGCCGCAACCGCCCGATCACCGCCGTGCACACCGGTCCCGGCAAGGGGAAGTCGACGGCGGCGTTCGGGATGGCGTTGCGCGGCTGGAACCAGCGCTTCGACATCGGCGTGTTCCAGTTCGTCAAGTCCGCGAAGTGGAAGGTCGGCGAGGAGGAGGTCTTCCGTCGCCTGCACGAGCTGCACGAGCAGACCGGGGAGGGCGGGCCCGTGCAGTGGCACAAGATGGGCTCGGGCTGGAGCTGGACCCGCACGAGCAGCGGCGAGGACACGCAGGAACGCCACGCGGCCGATGCCCTCGAGGGGTGGCAGGAGATCCGGCGGCGTCTCGCGCAGGAGCGGCACGATCTCTACGTGCTCGACGAGTTCACCTACCCGATGAAGTGGGGCTGGGTCGACGTCGACGAGGTGTGCGAGACCCTCGCGAACCGCCCCGGCAAGCAGCACGTCGTCGTCACCGGACGCGACGCCGACCCCCGTCTCCTCCAGGTCGCCACCCTCGTCACCGAGATGACGAAGATCCGGCACCCCATGGACGACGGCCAGAAGGGTCAGCGGGGCATCGAGTGGTGAGCGCCTCCCCGCTTCCGCGCGTCCTCGTCGCGGCGCCCGCCTCGGGCAGCGGCAAGACGATGCTCGCGACCGGCCTCATCGCGGCCCTCGGCGAGCGCGGCCTCGTCGTCTCGCCGCACAAGGTCGGCCCCGACTACATCGACCCCGGATACCACACGGCCGCCGCCGGCCGGCCCGGGCGCAACCTCGACGCCCACCTCGTGGGCCCCGAGCGGCTCGTGCCGCTCCTGCGCCACGGGGCGGCCACGCCCCGGCCCGCCGACGTGGCCGTCATCGAGGGGGTCATGGGCCTGTTCGACGGGGCCCTCGGGTCGGGCGGCTTCGCCTCGAGCGCCCACGTGGCGACCCTGACCCGCACGCCGGTCGTCCTCGTCGTCAACTGCGCCGCCGCCTCGCGCAGCGTGGGGGCCGTGGTCCACGGCTTCTCCCGCTTCGACCCGAAGGTGCGCATCGGCGGGGTCATCCTCAACAACGTCGCGTCCCCGCGGCACGAGGCCGAGGCCCGCGCCGGGGTCGCCGAGGCGGGCGTTCCCGTCGTCGGGGCCGTACCCCGCCTGCCGGACGTCGTCGTGCCCAGCCGTCACCTCGGGCTCATCCCGGCCGCCGAACGTCACCCGGAGGCCCTGTCCGCGGTCGCCGCCCTGGCCCGCATGGCCCACGACTACCTCGACCTCGACGCGATCCTCGCCGTCGCCGCCACCGCCGGCGACCTCGACGAGCCCGCGTGGGACCCCGCCGCGGCGCTCGCGGAGGTGCGGGCGGCGGGCGCGGCCCCGGCGCCGGCCGGGTCGCCGCGCATCGCCGTGGCCGGGGGAGCGGCGTTCACGTTCGCCTACGCCGAGACGGCCGAACTGCTCGCGGCCGCCGGCGCCGAGGTGGTGCCGTTCGACCCGCTGCGCGACGAGGCCCTTCCGGCAGGCACCGACGGCGTGGTCGTCGGCGGCGGCTTCCCCGAGGTGCACGCGGGCGCACTCGGGGCGAACCGCGGCCTGCTCGAGGACGTGGCCGCGTTCGCGGCGGCCGGCGGCCCCGTCAGCGCCGAGTGCGCCGGGCTGCTCTACCTGGGGCGGGAACTCGACGGGGTGCCGATGTGCGGCGTCATCAACGTGCGCGCGAGCATGTCGCCCCGGCTCGTGCTCGGCTACCGCCACGCCGTCGCCCTGGCCGACAGCGTGCTCGGGCCCGCCGGGGCCCGGTTCCACGGTCACGAGTTCCACCGCACGCGCGTCGAGGTCGTCGGCGACCACCCGCGAGCTTGGGGCTGGGACCGTGACGGTCAGCCCGAGGTCGAGGGTTTCGTCGTGGGGCGGACGCACGCCTCGTACCTCCACACCAACTGGGCCGGGCGTCCGCGGGCCGCGGCCGAGTTCGTCGCGGCGTGCGGGGGATGGACGCCGTGACCAGCGTCGAAACGGCTGGGGCTCAGGCGCACGTCGAGGGTGGCGTGGGGTTCGACCGCGCGCCCGACGGCGCCGAGCTCGTCGTCGGGGTCGGCGTGCGCCGGGGCGCCACGGGCGAGGCGGTCCTGTCGGTCGTCCGGGTCGTGCTCGCCGTCCCCGCCGCGGCGAAGGCGGACTCGGGCCCGCCGACGAAAGGGGGGACAGGCGCGGAGGTCGGCGAACCGGGAGTGTCGGGGACGTCGAGCCCCGGGCGTCGCTCGGGTGCACCGACCTTCTCGGGTGTGCCGGCGGCGGTCGCGCTCGCGACGCGGGAGCGGCACCTCGACCATCCGGCCGTCCAGCACGCCGCTGCGGCTCTCGGCGCCCGGATCGTGGCGGTCGACGAGGCCGGGCTGGAGCGCGCCGCGGCGCAGGTCCCCACGCCCTCGGCCCAGGTCGCCGCCCTCACCGGGGTGACGGGCCGACCCTTGGCCTCCGTCGCCGAGGCGGCGGTCGTCGCCGCGGGCGCGCGGTTGCTCGTGCGCAAGACGATCGGTGACGCGTGCACGGCCGCGCTCGGCGTCGGCGCGGCCTCGACGACGTCCGGGACGGGCGACGTGGCGTCGGTCGGGGCGGCGGACGCGGCGGAGAACGGGGGGCCGCTCGACGCGCTGCGCCATCACGGCGACGCGGAGACGGGCTCGGGCCTCGTCGACCTCGCCGTCAACGTGGCCGTCTCCCGCCCCCCGGAGGTCGTGCGGCTCGCGATGGTCGACGCCCTCGCGGGCGTGGCCGCCTACCCGGACGAGCGCGCGGTCCGTGGCCACGTCGCGGCCCGGCTCGGCCTCGACCCGGCCTGCCTGCTCCTGACGAACGGCGCGGCCGAGGCGTTCGGGCTGGTCGCGGCCGCGCGGGCGTGGCGGCACCCGCTCGTCGTGCACCCCCAGTTCACCGAGCCGGAGGCCGCGTTGGCCGCCGCGCGGCACGAGGTGGCCCGCCACGTGCTCACCGGCGACGACGGGTTCGCCCTGCACCCGGGCGCGGTGCCGGAACGGGCGGACCTCGTCGTCGTCGGCAACCCGACCAACCCGACCTCGCGCCTGCACCCCGCCGCCGACCTCCTGCGGTTGCGCCGCCCCGGCCGGGTCCTCGTCGTCGACGAGGCGTTCCTCGACGTCGCCGACGACCCGGCGCAGACCCTTCTCGCCCACGCCGCCGGCTCGGGCGCCGACGACGGCGAGATCCTCGTCCTGCGCAGCCTGACGAAGACGTTCGGGCTGGCGGGGATCCGCGCCGGGTTCGTCGTCGGCCCCCCGGCGCTCGTGGCCCGGCTGCGGGAGTGCCAGCCCCCGTGGTCGGTCAACTCCGTGGCACTCGCCGCGTTGCGCGCCGCCCACTCGCCCGCGGGGGACGCCCACGTCGAGGCCGTGCGGGCCCGCACAGGTCCCTGGCGGGCCCACCTCGTCGCCACCTTGACCGGCGCCGGGTTCGACGTCGTCCCTGAGCCCGCGGGCCCGTTCGTGCTCGCGTCGCACCCGACGGCCGCCCACCTGCGCGCCGCGTTGCGCGAGTCCGGGTTCGCGGTGCGCCGGGGTGATACGTTCCCGGGTCTGGACGATCGGTGGCTGCGCTTCGCCGTCCGTCCGGCCGAGGTCGTCGACGCCCTCGCCGCCGCGCTGGCGCGCCTCACCGATCTTCCGGCCCCCCACGCTCCCGCCGTGGGATCCGCCGCCGATCCGGATCGTCCGACCCGCACCCCCCGGCGGACGCACCGGCCCCCGACCCCCCAGGAGCGCTCACGATGACCGCGCCCGAGATCGACTCGCGAGTCGCCGGCGCCCCGGAGGCGTCGTCCGGCGATCCCACGGCCCCCGGCGCCGCGCACGGGAGCGGCGTCGTCCCGCCGCTGCCGGCCGACGTGCGCGCCGCGGTCGCGCAGGTGATCACCGGCCGTCGCGACGTGCGCAGCGACTTCACCCTCGACCCCGTCGCCGACGACGTCCTGCTGCGCGTCCTCGAGGCGGCGCATCGGGCGCCCAGCGTCGGGCTCAGCCAGCCGTGGGACTTCCTCGTCGTCCGGGACGAGGTCACGCGCCGCCGGGTGCGCGACCTGGCCGCCCGGCAGCGGGACGTGTTCGCCGCGTCCCTGACCGCCGACCGGGCCCGCCGGTTCGACGGCCTCAAGGTCGAGGCGATCCTGTGCTCGCCGGTCAACGTCGTCGTCACGTGCGACCCGACGCGAGGCGGCCCGTTCACGCTGGGGCGGCACGCCGACCCGCGCATGGCGTCGTTCTCCGTGGCCACGGCCGTGCAGAATCTGTGGCTCGCCGCCCGGGCCGAGGGCCTCGGCGTCGGGTGGGTGAGCTTCTTCGACTCGGCCGAGCTCGCGGCCGAGCTCGGCCTCCCGGGCCACCTCGAGGTCGTCGCCTACCTGTGCGTGGGGCACGTGACCCGCTTCGCCGACGCCCCCGAACTGGCCCTGAGCGGGTGGGCGCGCCGTCGCCCCCTGGCCTGGGCCGTCCACCACGAGACGTGGGGGGCGCGCCGCCTCCCGGGAGGAGAACCCGTGTCCCTCGTGGACGAGACCGTCGTCGCGGTCGAACCCGTCGACGCGCAGGCCGCCGCGGCGGCCCGTGAGCGACAGCTGACCCTGACCAAGCCCGCGGGCGCCCTCGGCGAGCTCGAGGACGTCTCGGAGCGCCTCGCCGCCATCGCCGGCACCTGCCCGCCGCCGGTCCCGGAGCCGGCCGCCCTCGCCGTCTTCTGCGGCGACCACGGCGTCCACGCCCAGGGCGTGACGCCGTGGCCGCAGGCCGTCACCGGCCAGATGGTGGCGACGATGCTCGACGGGGGGGCGATGACGAGCGTGCTCGCGCGCGGGATCGGCGTCGAGGTGTGCGTCGTCGACGTCGGCGTCGCCGCGCCGGTGGCGCCCCGCCCCGGCCTGCTCACCCGCAACGTCGCGCCCGGCACGGCCGACATGCTCGTCGCGCCCGCCATGACGGCGCGGGAGTGCGAGCAGGCGATCGAGGTCGGCGTCGATGTCGCCCGCGACCTCGTGGCCCAGGGCAACCGGCTCCTGCTCACCGGCGACCTCGGCATCGCCAACACGACGTCCTCGGCGGCGCTCGTGGCCGCGTTCACCGGAGCCGACCCCGCGAGCGTGACGGGCCGCGGGACGGGCATCGACGACGCGATGCTCGCCCACAAGATCGACGTCGTCACCCGGGCCCTGGCCCGTCACGACGTCTCGCGCGACCGACCACTCGAGGCGCTCGCCGCGGTCGGCGGTCTCGAGCACGCGGCGCTCGTCGGCTTCGTCCTCGGCGCGGCCGCCCTGCGCACTCCGGTCGTCCTCGACGGCGTCATCGCGCTGTCCGCCGCGCTCGTGGCGGACGCCCTGGCCCCCGAGGCGCGCGGCTACCTCTTCGCCGGCCACGCGTCGGCCGAACCCGGCTGCCGGCGCGCCCTCGAGCACCTCGGTCTGCGCCCGCTGCTCGACCTGCGCCTCGCGCTCGGCGAGGGCAGCGGCGCCGTGCTCGCCGTGCCGATCGTGCAGGGCGCGGCCCGCGTCCTGCGCGAGGGCGCGACGTTCGAGCAGGCCGAGATCGAGGGTCGAGATGCCTGAGCCGGCACCGCAGCTCGACGTGTCCGGCCTGCGTCTGGCCGGGCGGCGCGTCGTCGTCGTCGGCGGCGCCGCGGCTGCGCTCGGGGCCGTGACCCGGCTGCTCGCCGCCCGCGCGAGCGTCGAGGTCTACGCCCCGCGGGTCGTCGACTCGCTGCTCGACCTGGCCGAGCGCGGCCTCGTGACGTGGCACGCCCGGGAGGCCGGGGCCGACGACCTCGAACGGGCCTGGCTGCTCGTGGCCGCCACCGACGACGCCGCCGACGACGCCGCGGCCCTCGCGTCCGCCGACGCCGCCGAGGTGCTGTCGGCCCTCGCCTCCACCGCAGCCCGGGCCGAGCAGGTCGGCGCCGCGCCGAACGCGGGCGTCGGGAGCGTCACCCTCGTCGGCGGCGGGCCCGGCGACCCGGGTCTGCTCACCGTGGCCGGCCGGGCCGCGCTCATGAGCGCCGACGTCGTGGTCACCGACCGCCTCGCCCCGCTGGAGGTCCTCGCCGACCTGCGCCCCGACGTCGAGGTCATCGACGTCGCCAAGATCCCGCGCGGCGCGTTCACCTCGCAGGAGCGCATCAACGAGATCCTCCTCGAGCAGGCCCGCGCCGGCCGCCGGGTCGTCCGGTTCAAGGGCGGCGACCCGTTCGTCTTCGGCCGCGGCATGGAGGAGGTCCTCGCGTGCCGGGAGGCCGGCGTCCCCGTCGACGTCGTGCCGGGCGTCACCTCCGCCGTCGCCGGGCCCGCCCTCGCCGGGGTTCCGGTGACGCACCGCGGCGTCGTCCAGGGCTTCGCCGTCGTCTCGGGACACGTCCCGCCGGGCGACCCCCGGGGGACCGTCGACTGGGCGAGCCTCGGTGCGAGCGGCGTGACGTTGGTCGTCCTCATGGGCGTCGCCACGCTGCCGGCCATCGCGGCCGCGCTGCTGGACTCCGGCCGCGACGGCGACACCCCGGTCGCCGTCGTCATGGACGCGGGCCTGCCGAGTCACCGCAGCGTGCGGACATCCCTGAGCCGCGCCGCGGCCGGCGACCTGCCCGGGGCGAGCAGCCCCGCGGTCACCGTCGTCGGCGACGTCGCCGGCTTCCTGCCCGAGGCGGAGACCGATGCGGAGGCGGACGCGTGAGCGGCGCGCAGGGGTGGCGCTGGCGGGGCACCGACGCCGCCGGCGCGCCGGTGACGGGGGTGGACGCCGGCCCGTTCCCGACACAGGGCGAGGCCGAGGCCTGGCTGGGCGAGGCGTGGGCCGACCTGAGCAACGACGGCGTCGCCGCGGTCACGCTGTGCCGGGGCGACGTCGAGGTCTACGGCCCGATGTCGCTCGAGGCCGGCTGAGCGCTCCGATCCGGCCGTGACCGGGCGGTGCTCAGGCGGGGAACTGGCCCCGCTTGACCCGCGGCCGCGGGATGCGGCCGGGTCGGATCTGCATCGCGCGCGAGATGACGTACCACAGGGACCCGCGCTCCGGCTCCCCGAACCGGGCCCTGAGCCTCTTCTTTAGGCCGAACCAGAGGACCGTCACGTCGAGGATCGCGACGAGCAGCGCGCCGTAGACGAGGGAGTACCCGATGGCGATCGCGTTCGGGACGAGGCTGATCGGCAGGCCGATGATCATGATCGGCAGGAGGAACTCGGCGACGTTCCACCGCGCGTCGATGTAGTCGCGGATGTAGGCGCGCTGGGGGCCGCGGTCTCGGGCGGGCAGGGCCCACTCCTCCCCGGCGGCCATCGCCTCGCGCAGCCGCAGCCGCTGCTCGCGCTCCTGCTCGCGGGACCGGGCCTGCGCGGCCTTGCGGTCCGCGGGCACGAGCGGGCGACGGCGGGCGGCCTCGGCCTCCCGGCGGGAGGGGGTGGGGCGGTTCTTGGCCCCCGGCCGCACAGCGTGTGAGCCGTGGGTCTGCGGGGTCTCGCCCGTGGCCGCCGTCACTTCGTCCTTCTTGCGCCTGAACACCCGCCCTACTCTAAGCCACCTGGGTGATCGGCCCGGCCCACCACCGGGCCCGCCCGGCGTCGCCGGCCCGTCCCGTCCGCGCCCGTAACCTGGGCGCCATGACCGACCGCCGCGCCCCTGCCGACGCCCACGACGCGACCCCGCCGGCCCAGCCGGTCGGGGGTGAGCCCCGGCCCGACCTCGCCGCCATCGTCGCGGACCTCATGCCCTCGGTGCTCGCCGACCTCGTCTCGTTGGCCCGGATCCCGAGCGTCTCGCTGCCCGCCTTCGACCCCGGGCACGTGCGCGCGAGCGCGGACCGGACCGCCGAGCTGCTCGCCGCCGCGGGTGCGCGGGTGGAGGTCGTCACCGCCGGTGGGCACCCGGCGGTCATCGGACGCGTCGAGGGCCCGCCCGGCGCGCCGACCGTCCTGCTCTACGCCCACCACGACGTCCAGCCGCCCGGCGACGACGCCGACTGGGACACCCCCGTCTGGGAGCCCACCCGTGTCGGCGACCGCCTCTACGGGCGGGGCACGGCCGACGACAAGGCCGGGATCCTCGCGCACGTCGCGGCCCTGCGGGCCCACGGCGGCCGCCCGCCCGTCAACGTCGTCGTCTTCGTCGAGGGCGAGGAGGAGGCGGGGTCGGCGTCGTTGCCTGCCCTGCTCGCGGAGCATCGTGACGCGCTCGCCTGCGACGCCCTCGTCATCGCCGACTCCGCCAACTGGGCGATCGGCACCCCGGCGCTGACGACCACCCTGCGCGGCAACGTCCGCGCGGTGGTCACGGTGCGGGCCCTCTCCCACGGCGTCCACTCGGGCATGTTCGGCGGCGTCGTCCCGGACGCCGTCACCGCCATGTGCCGCCTGCTCGCGACCCTGCACGACGACGCCGGATCGGTGGCCGTCGCCGGCCTGGAGAGCAGCGACGAGACCACCGTCGACCACGACGAGGCCCAGCTGCGCGCCGACGCCGGAGCGCTGCCGGGGGTCGACCTCATCGGCCGGGGCAGCACCACGTCGCGGCTGTGGACCCAGCCCGCCCTCACGGTCATCGGCATCGACGCCCCGAGCGTCGACGAGGCGGCCAACCTGCTCAGCCCGGCCTGTCGGGCGAAGTTGTCCATGCGGATCGCGCCGGGTCAGGACCCCGACGAGGCGATGCGCCTGCTCGCCGCGCACCTGAGCGCGCACGCGCCGTGGGGCGTCCACGTCGAGGTCGAGCCGGAGGACTCCGGAGCCGGCTTCGTCACCGCCACCGACGGCCCCTACGTCGAGGCGGCCCGGGCCGCGTTCGCGCAGGCGTGGGGGACCGACCCCGTCGACGTCGGCATCGGAGGGTCGATCCCGTTCATCTCCGAGTTCGCGGAGGCGTTCCCCGGCGCGGCGATCCTCGTCACGGGCGTGGAGGACCCCGACACGCGGGCCCACGGCGCGAACGAGAGCCTGCACGTGCCCGAGTTCGAGAAGGTGTGCCTCGCCGAGGCGCTCCTGCTGCAGCGGCTCGGCGAGACGCGGCCGCGCGGCTGACCGGCCGGGTGGGTCCGCCGTGGGCGCGTCGCGCCGAGGCGCGGGCGGCGGGAGCGGGCCGGAACGGCCGGTCCCGAGTGCCCCGAGGCCGCGCCCACCTCGGCACGTGCCCCCTTGGCACAATGCGGGGATGCGAGTCCTCGTCTGCCCCCGCAGCTTCGCGGGCACGCTCACCGCGGTCCAGGCCGCCCAGGCCATCGCGGCCGGCTGGTCGGAGGCGGCCCCGGACGACGAGATGACCCTGGCGCCGCTGTCGGGAGGCGGCCCCGGTTTCGTCGGTGTCGTGGAGGCCGCCCTGTCCGGCATGGTCGTCGCGACCACGGTGGCCGACCCCCTCGGCCGGGACGTCCCGGCCAGCCTGCTGCGCGTCGACTCCGGCGGGGTGCGGACCGTCTACGTCGAGGCCGCGCAGGCCGCCGGCCTGCACCTGCTGGCCGCCCACGAGCGCGACCCCGAGCGGACCGGCACGTACGGCGTCGGCCAACTCGTCGACGCGGCGCTCGCCGAGGGGGCCGACCGGATCGTGGTCGGCGTCGGCGGCACCGCCACGAACGACGCGGGAGCCGGGATGCTCGCCGCGCTCGGTCTCGAGGACCCCGCCCTGCGCGGCGGTGGGGCCGCGCTCGCCGCCCTCGGCGACGAGTCCCTCGTCGGCCTGCGCGAGCTGCGTGCCCGGGTCCACGGCGTCGATCTGGTGGTGGCGGTCGACGACCAGGCGCCGCTGCTCGGGTTCTCGGGCACGAGCGCGACGCACGCCGTCGCGAAGGGCGCGTCCCCGGAGGCCGCGCAACGCCTCGAGCGCGCCCTCGGACGGTTCGTCGACGTCGCCGACCGCGCGCTCCCGCCCGCCACCGACCTCCTCACCGGACTGCCCCGCCGACCCGAGCGGGAACCGGGAGCGGGGGCCGGGGGAGGGCTCGCCTACGGGCTGGGCCTGCTCGGGGCCCGGCGCGCCTCCGCGGTCGACGTCGTGCTCGAGGCGTGCGGGATGGACGAACGGCTGGCCCGGACCGACCTCGTCGTGACCGGTGAGGGCTGCTTCGACCACGCCTCCCTGCGTGACAGCGTCGTCTCGGGGGTGTCCGCCGCCGCGGCCCGTCGCGGACTGCCCGTCGTCGTCCTCGCCGGCCGGGTCGAGGTCGGGCGACGCGAGTCGATGTCCATCGGGGTCGCCGGCACCTACGCGGTCGCCGCTCGTCCCGGCGAGGTGGAGGCGTCGATGGCCGACCCCGTGGGGACCCTGCGCGCCCGGGCCCGGCGTCTCGCCCGCACGTGGTCCCCCCGGTGAGCGGGGCGTAACCTGTCGGGATCGGGGCCGGATCCTGTGGACCGGGACCGAGCGGGAAGAAACTCGGCACCGGTCGCCGTTGACCACGACGCACGGACCGAGTGCGCCGGCACGCGGGCGGACCCGACCCGACAGACGACGCTCGACGACGAAGGACGAGGATCCATGACCGTTCAGGACGACACCACGACCACCACGGCGGCCCAGAGCTCCGACTCCCACGCCCACGGCGTGCTGCTCACCGACGTCGCCGCCGGCAAGGTGAAGAGCCTGCTGGAGCAGGAGGGCCGCGACGACCTGCGGCTGCGCGTCGGGGTCCAGCCCGGCGGCTGCTCCGGCCTCATCTACCAGCTCTACTTCGACGAGCGGCAGCTCGACGGCGACGCCACGCGCGACTTCGGCGGCGTCGAGGTCATCGTCGACCGCATGAGCGCCCCGTACCTCGAGGGCGCGACGATCGACTTCTCGGACACCATCGAGAAGCAGGGCTTCACCATCGACAACCCCAACGCCGGCAGCTCCTGCGCGTGCGGGGACTCCTTCAGCTGATTCCGGCTGATCCGGCCCGGCCGCCGGCCCTGATCGGGCCACCGGACGTGGTCCGGTGCCGGCACGGCACGGCATGCCCGCGGACGGCGGGGCCCCACGAGCATCGGGGCCCCGCCGTCCGCGCCTGCGAGCGGTCGGGACCGGTCGAGTAGGTTGGGCGGGTGAAGATCGCCGTCTCCGGGTCCATCGCGACCGACCACCTCATGACCTTCGCGGGCCGGTTCGCCGACTCGCTGCTCGCCGAACAGCTCGACAAGGTGTCGCTGTCGTTCCTCGCGGACGACCTCGACATCCGGCGTGGCGGGGTGGCCGGTAACATCACGTTCGGCATGGGGGTCCTCGGTCTGTCGCCCATCCTCGTCGGTGCGGCCGGGGAGGACTGGTCCGACTACCACAGCTGGCTCGACCGGCACGGCGTCGACTGCCGGCACGTGCACGTCTCGAACACCGCCCACACCGCGCGGTTCGTGTGCACCACCGACCGCGACCTGGCGCAGATCGCCACCTTCTACCCCGGGGCCATGAGTGAGGCCCGCGAGATCGAGCTCGCCCCGATCGCCGAGCGCGTCGGCGGCCTCGACCTCGTCGTCGTCGCCCCCAACGACCCGTCGGCCATGGTGCGCCACGCGCAGGAGAGCCGGGATCGCGGCTACGCCTTCGCCGCCGACCCGTCCCAGCAGCTCGCCTTCATGGAGGGCCCGGAGATCCGCCGGGTCGTCGACGGTGCCGCCTACCTGTTCACCAACGAATACGAGTCGCACCTCATCGAGGCGAAGACGGGCTGGGACGCCGCGGAGCTCGCCTCGCGCGTCGGCGTCCGCGTGACCACACGCGGCAAGGACGGCGCGACCATCTACGCCCCGGGTGCCGAACCCGTCCACGTGCCCGCGGTCCCCACCACGCGGATCGCGGACCCGACGGGGGTCGGCGACGCCTTCCGCGCCGGTTTCCTCGCGGGCCTGACCTGGGGTCTGAGCCACGAGCGGTGTGCCCAGATCGGGTCCACCCTGGCGACGTTCACCCTCGAGACGGTCGGGACCCAGGAGTACGAGGACGCCCTGCCCGGTTTCCTGACCCGCCTGCGATCCGCTTACGGGCCCGCCGCGGCCGACGAGGTGGCCGGCCTCCTGCCCGCCGCCCTCACCGTGGCCTGAGGGCCCGAGGCACGAGGGCTCGACGGCCACGCCGCCGGCACACGACATCGACACCCCCGCTCCCGACGACACGGACGACGCCGCCATGTCCGACACGCCGACGTCCGACAGGCCGACGTCCGACACGCCGACGCCCGACACGCCGACGGGGTCACGGTTCGCTCTCGATCCGGTGGAGCCGCCGCCGTCGCGCTGGCAGTTCGCGGTGCCCGCGTCGACCGGCGGGCCCGACCTCGTCGCGGTCGGCGGCGATCTCGCGCCGGGAACCGTCCTCGCCGCCTACCGGGCCGGGCTGTTCCCGATGGGCACCGGGCCGGGAGGGCGCCCGCCGACGGGATGGTGGTCCCCGGACCCCCGAGGCGTCCTCGTGCCCGGCGAACTGCGGGTCAGCCGATCGCTGCGCAGGGCGGTCCGACGCTTCGACGTCACGGTCGACGAGTCGTTCTCCGAGGTCGTCACCGCCTGCGCGGATCCCGGCCGCGACGGCGCGTGGATCACCCGCGAGATCCACGACGCCTACGTCGAACTGCACCGGCTGGGTTGGGCCCACTCCGTCGAGGTGCGCGACCCCGCCGGCGACCTCGTCGGCGGCCTCTACGGGCTCGCCCTGGGCGGCCTGTTCGCGGGGGAGTCGATGTTCCATCGCGTCACCGACGCCTCGAAGGTCGCGCTCGTCGCCCTCTGCCGGATCGTCGCGGACGACGGCGACCCGGCCCGCCTCGTCGACGTCCAGTGGCTGACCGACCACCTCGCGTCGCTGGGGGCCCGCGAGATCCCGCGCTCCGAGTACGTGCGTGCGGTGCGGAGGGCGACCCCGCTGGTCAGCCCGGCCGGATTCGCCCGCCGGGCGCCGGTCGACGACCCGGGGGCGGGGCCCGCCGGGCCCACCGGGGAACGTCGCGGCACGCCGCTTCGTTGACCTGCGCCCCGCCCGCGTCGGGGCCGACGAAGGGACTATGCTGACTGCGTACGTCCCTGGTTGCAGTGACTCTCGTCACCGACGCGCATGTCGGACTGTGTCCGGCCCCTCTCGGCGGTCGATCCGTCGAGGAGGAACTGCCTCGGTCGTCGTGATCCGCCGACAACCACGTCATGAACGGAAGGCAGCACCTTGCGTCAGCACCTCGTCCCACCGGCCTCGATCCGCCATCGGCGGAGCCGGAACCTCGGTCTGGTCGGCGTCGGCGCTCTCGCGCTGCTGGCCCTCACCGGCTGCAAGGGTGACGTCGCGCACGGCTGGCTGCCGTACGGCGCCACCACCGGCGCCGACCGCGTCAGCTCGCTCTGGGTGGGCATGTGGATCGCGGCCTGGGCCGTCGGCGCCCTCGTCTGGGGGCTGATCATCTACTGCATGGTCCGGTTCCGTCGCCGCAAGGGTGACGTGGGGCTGCCCGAGCAGCTGCGCTACAACGTGCCGATCGAGGTCCTCTACACGATCGTGCCGATCATGATGGTCGGCGTCATCTTCTTCTTCACCGAGCGCGACCAGAGCGCCCTGCTCGACGTGAGCCAGAAGCCCGACGTCACGGTCAACGTCGTCGGCAAGCAGTGGAGCTGGGACTTCAACTACGTCGAGGGCCAGGTCTGGGACTCCGGGGTGCAGGCCCAGCTCACGGGCAAGGAGGGCGTGCAGAACACCCTCCCGACGCTGGTCCTCCCCGAGAACCAGCGGGTCGAGTTCGTGCTCACGGCCCGCGACGTCATCCACTCGTTTTGGGTCCCGGCGTTCCAGCAGAAGCTGGACATGATCCCCGGCCAGGTCAACCGCTTCCAGGTCACCACCCGTGACCGGGGCACGTTCCAGGGCAAGTGCGCGGAGCTGTGCGGCGCCTACCACGCGACGATGTTGTTCAACGTCAAGGTCGTCTCCAACGAGGAGTACCAGGCCCACCTGCAGCGTCTGCGGGACGCCGGCCAGACCGGGATGCTGGACAACAGCCTCTCCCGGGCCGGCCTCGAGCCGGGTCAGAAGATCGAGCAACAGTACGTTCCCAACGCGAAGGCGAGCAACTGATGGCGACTATCGCACCCCCCGCCTCACATACCGAGCGCGGAGAACACCGGCGCCCGCCGCAGTCCAAGGGCAAGCGGTTCGTCAAGGTCATCACGACGACCGACCACAAGGTCATCGGCAACCTCTACTTCGTCACGTCGATGTTCTTCTTCGCCATCGGCGGTCTGCTCGCGCTGATCATCCGCGCCGAGCTGTTCGCGCCGGGCCTGCAGGTCGTGGACAACCTGGAGCAGTTCAACCAGATGTTCACGATGCACGGCTCCATCATGCTGCTGCTCTTCGCCACCCCGCTGTTCGCGGGCTTCGCGAACGCGTTGCTGCCGCTGCAGATCGGCGCGCCGGACGTCGCGTTCCCGCGGCTCAACATGCTGGCCTACTGGCTCTACCTCTTCGGGGGGCTCATGGCCACGGCCGGGTTCCTCGTCCCGGGCGGCGCGGCCTCCTTCGGGTGGTTCGCCTACGCCCCGCTGTCGAACGCGACCTTCACGCCCAGCCTCGGCGGGGACCTGTGGATCCTCGGCTTCGGCCTCACCGGTTTCGGCACGATCATGGGTGCCGTCAACTTCATCACGACCATCGTCTGCATGCGCTGCCCGGGCATGACGATGTTCCGGATGCCCATCTTCAGCTGGACGATCCTCGTCACGTCGATCCTCGTCCTCATGGCGTTCCCGGTGCTCACCGCGGCCTTCATGGGCATCGCGGGTGACCGCCTCTTCGGGATGCACATCTACGATCCGCAGAACAGCGGGCCGATGCTCTACCAGCACCTGTTCTGGTTCTTCGGCCACCCCGAGGTGTACATCATCGCGCTGCCCTTCTTCGGCATCGTCAGCGAGATCCTCCCGGTGTTCTCCCGCAAGCCGATCTTCGGGTACAAGACGCTGATCTTCGCGACCATCGCCATCGCGGCGCTCTCGGTCACGGTGTGGGCCCACCACATGTACGTCACCGGTCAGGTGCTCCTGCCGTTCTTCGCCATCATGACGATGCTCATCGCGGTCCCGACCGGCGTGAAGTTCTTCAACTGGGTCGGCACCATGTGGGGCGGTTCACTCACCTTCGAGACCCCGATGGTGTGGACGATCGGCTTCCTCGTCACGTTCCTCTTCGGTGGACTCACCGGCGTCATCCTCGCGAGCCCCGCCCTCGACTTCCACCTGTCGGACACATACTTCGTGGTCGCGCACTTCCACTACACGGTCTTCGGCACGGTCGTCTTCGCGATGTTCGCGGGCTACTACTTCTGGTGGCCCAAGCTCACCGGCAAGATGCTCGACGAGAAGCTCGGCATGATCCACTTCTGGATGCTGTTCATCGGCTTCCACGGCACGTTCCTCATCCAGCACGTGCTGGGCATGCAGAACATGCCGCGCCGCTACGGCGACTACCTCGTCGAGGACGACGTCCAGCTCCTCAACCAGGTCTCGACGCTCTTCGCCTTCCTCCTCGGCGCCTCCCTGCTGCCCTTCTTCTACAACGTGTGGAAGACGTGGCGGAAGGCCCCCATGGTCAACACCGACGACCCCTGGGGTTACGGCGCCTCGCTCGAGTGGGCCACCTCGTGCCCGCCGCCGCGGCACAACTTCGACAGCATCCCGCGGATCCGCTCGGAGCGGCCGGCGTTCGACCTCAACCACCCCGAGGTCGCGGCGTACGACAGCCCCAAGCCCGACCAGGGCGTGCTCGACCAGCTGTACGGTGAGCCCGATCTGCAGGGTTCCCCCGAGACGAAGGGAGACCGTCGGTGAAGGTCTCGAGTGGTCTGTTCCTCGCCGGCGTGATCGCCTTCACTCCCGTCGCGATCATCTACGGCTTCTGGTCGAACGCGGTGGACGGCCGGCCCGAGCCGGTCGGCGTCGTCTGCCTCGCCCTGCTCGCGGTGATGTCCGGCATGATCGGCGTCTACATCCGCGCGACCGGCAAGCGTCTCGACGTCAGCCCGTCGGACGTGCCCGACGGCGACATCGACCAGGCCGCGGGCGACTACGGCTTCTTCAGCCCGTACAGCTGGTGGCCGCTCCCGCTGGGGCTGGCCGCGCTCATGCTGTTCCTCGGGCTGGCCATCGGTTGGTGGGTCTTCGTCGTCGGCGCCATCTTCGGCATCGTCGCTCTCGTCGGCTGGGCCTTCGAGTACTTCACCGGCGACTTCGCCTGAGCCGCACCAGTTTTCGCGCAACGCCCGCCCCCGATCGACCGTTTGGGGCGGGCGTTTCGCATGCGCGTTCAGGTTGTTCGGACCTGACGCCGCTACTCTGGGAGAGAGAACGTGTGATCGGGGCGGGGGACGTCTCCGACGGGTGACAGCCAGGGAGCTCGAAGTGGACCACAAGGTGACGGGTGCAGCCGGGGGGCCGACCGCCAAGACAGTCCTGTCCATGTCGACCCTTCTCGTCGTCGCGCTCGGCCTGTCGGGATGCCAGAACGCCGGTCCGGGCACCGCCCTGGTCGGTGACGGCGCGCAGCCCGAGGCCTCCACCCCGGCCACGCCGCCCGTGTCGTTCACGACCTCCGTTCGGGCGGGAGCCAAGGACGTGCGCCCCGACGCCGTCGTCACGGTCGGAGCGGCCGGGGGCGAGCTGCATGCCGTCCAGCTGCGCGGAGGGGGCAAGGAGCTGCGTGGCAAGTCGGTCGACGGCACCTGGCGTCTCGCGGACGTGCTCGCGCCCGGCACCCCGTACCAGCTGACGATGACCGGCACCAACGAGGCCGGCCAGGAGACCAAGAAGGTCATCTCCTTCTCCACCCTCACGCCCAAGGTGGAGGCCACCTACCGGGTCACGCCCGACAAGGAGACGGTCGGCGTCGGCATGCCGGTCATGGTCACCTTCGACAGTGCGGTCAAGACGCCCGCCATGCGTGCCGCGGTCGAGAAGCGGCTGAGCATCAAGACGACCCCCGCCCAGCAGGGCTCATGGGGATGGCTCTCCAGCAACCAGGTGATGTGGCGGCCCGCCACGTACTGGAAGCCCAACACCAAGGTCGCCGTCAACGCGCCGCTCAAGGGGGTGCAGACCGGCGAGGGCAAGTGGGTGACCGAGAACAAGGGAGCATCGTTCACCATCGCTCCGCGGGCCCGGATCAGCACCGTCGACATCGGCAACCACGTCATGACGGTCCGCGAGAACGGGAAGACGGTCGCCACCTACCCGGTGAGCAACGGCCGTCCCGAGAAGAACTACCCGACCCGCACCGGCACCAAGGTCATCACCGAGAAGCGCGCCTTCATGGTCATGGACGCCGCGAGCCTCGGCGTCCCCGAGGACGACCCCAACTACTACCGCACCGAGGTCAACTGGGCCATGCGGGTGACGAACACGGGGGAGTTCCTGCACTCCGCCCCATGGTCGGTCTGGGCCCAGGGGAACAAGAACGTCTCCCACGGGTGCGTCAACATGGGCCCGTCGGCCGCCAAGAAGATGTTCAAGGCGAGCCTCGTGGGTGACGTCGTCGACTTCGTCAACGGGTCCCGGAAGATGAAGCCCGGCGACGGCCTGTCGGTGTGGCTGTTCTCGTTCCCGGAGTGGAAGGCCAAGAGCGCCGTGTCGACGGCCCTGAAGCCGGCCGCCACCCCGACGCCGGGTGCGACCCCCAAGCCGGGCACGGCCCCGACGAAGCCCCGCACCGCGACGGCCACGGCCACGCCGACCCCGGGTCAGGCCGCCACGACGCGCCCGGCGACGCCTCCCGCGCGCACCTCCGCTTCGGCGTCACCGACCCCCTGATCGCACGCCGCCGGCCGGGTCATCCCCAGCCGAGCTCGTGGAGGCGGTCCTCCTCGATGCCGAGGTGGTGGGCCATCTCGTGCACGATCGTCACGGCGATCTCGTGCCGGAGTTCGTCGAGGTCACGGAACGCCCGGGTCAGCGGCCCGCGGAAGAGCAGGATGCGGTCGGGGAGCCTCGGCGCCCCCCAGTCGCTGTAGCGCTGGGTCAGGGGAGTGCCCTCGTACAGCCCGAGCAACTCACCCTGGCCGTCCGCCGGCTCGTCCTCGACGAAGAACGCGACGTTGTCGAGCATGTCGAGCATGGGGGCCGGCACCTCGTCGAGCGCCTCGCCGACCAGATCCTCGAACTCCTCACGGGACACATCCCTGCTGTCCATGCCCGGTCCTCCTTTCCGTGTCACCCGGCTCACTGCCTCGACCCGTGTCGGTCTGCAAACCTCGGGCGCCGGGCCCACGAACGACGAAGCGGCCCGGACGTGAACGTCCGGGCCGCTTGCGTCGATGACCCCCGGGTCAGTGACCCGCGGAGTGCGAACCGCTTCCGACGGCCTCGCGGTGGCCGCCTTCGATGGCCTCGTGCCCGTGGCCGTCGTGGTGGGCCGCGGCGACCTCGCCCGGGGTCACCGGGGGGATCCGGTCGGAGAAGTAGAACCGCGACCAGGCCGCGCGCCGCTTCTCGCTCTTCGCGGTCGGGCTCTTGACGCCGCGGGCGTCCTCGCCCGAGGTGAGCTCGAGCGGCTTGGGCGCGTCGTAGTCGACGAGGTTCCACATCGTGTACTTGTCGATCGGCTCGTGGGCCTCGTAGAAGCGCCCGTCCGGGGTGGCCACGATGCGGCCGGACTCGCGACCGTGCAGGGCCAACTCCCGGTCCTGACGCTGCAGCGACAGGCAGATCCGCTTCGTGACGATGAACGCGATGATCGGGCCGAGGAAGAACAGCACCTGCAGGACGCGGGTGATGTCGTTGATCGACAGCCCCATCTTGATGGCCATGAGGTCGTTGCCCGCGGCCAGGAACATCACCAGATAGCAGGTGATGGCAGCCATCCCGATGGCGGTGCGGGTCGGGGTGTTGCGGGGACGGTCGAGCAGGTGGTGCTCGCGCTTGTCGCCCGTGACCCAGGCTTCGAGGAACGGGTAGGCGCCCATGAGACCGAACGCGACCGGCAGGAGGACGATCGACCCGAGCGCAAGGTTGAGGCTCAGCGTGTAGCCGAGGGCCGAGAACTCCAGCCACCCCGGCAGCAGTCGCAGCGCGCCGTCGGCGAAGCCCATGTACCAGTCGGGCTGGGAGTCGGCGGTGACCAGTGACGGGTCGTACGGGCCGTACATCCACACCGGGTTGATCGTCACCAGCGCCGAGGTGAGGGCGATGATGCCGAACACGATGAAGAAGAAGCCACCCGCCTTGGCGGCGTACACCGGCATGACCGGGAAACCGACGACGTTCTCGTTGGTCCGGCCGGGCCCGGGGTACTGCGTGTGCTTGGTCACGACGACGAGCACGAGGTGCGCGGCGACCAGCCCGACGAGGATCGCCGGCACGAGCAGCACGTGCGCGATGTAGAGGCGGGGGATGATCGCCTCACCGGGGAACGCGCCGTCGAAGATGAAGTAGGCGAGGTAGGAGCCGATGATCGGGGCCGACTGGACGAAGCCCTCCATCACTCGGATGCCGGTGCCCGAGAGCAGGTCGTCGGGGAGCGAGTAGCCGGCGAAGCCCTCGATGCAGGCCAGCAGCAGCAGGATGGTGCCGATGACCCAGTTGATCTCGCGCGGCTTGCGGAACGCGCCGGTGAAGAAGATGCGGCACGCGTGCAGACCGACCGCCGCGATGAAGAAGTTCGCGGACCAGTGGTGGATCTGCCGGATGAGCAGCCCGCCCTTGACATCGAACGAGATGTCGAGCGTCGACTTGTAGGCCTCGCTCATGTGGATGCCGTTGAGCCCGATGTAGGAGCCCGTGTACTCGACGTGGCCCGCGCTGGGGATGAACCAGAGGGTCAGGAACACGCCGGTGAGCAGCGCGACGACCATCGAGTACATCGCGACCTCACCGAGCATGAAGCTCCAGTGGTCGGGGAAGACCTTGTGCATGAGGTAGCGGACGGGCTTCGCGAGCCCGGTGCGGTCGTCGAACCAGCCGAGGACGCCACCGATCTTCTTGGCGGCGGGGCTCGGGGCCGGTCGGGGCCCGCGGTCGGCCACGGGGGCCGACTCGCCGTGGGCGGTGGTGCTCATGAACGCTCCCAGTAGCTCGGACCGACGGGTTCCATGAAGCCCTGTGTCGAGACGAGGTACCCCTCGTCGTCGACCGTGATCTTCAGCTGCGGCAGGGGCCGCTTGGCGGGGCCGAAGATGACCTTGCAGTCCTGCGTCACGTCGAACGTCGACTGGTGGCAGGGGCAGAGCAGGTGGTGCGTCTGCTGCTCGTAGAGGCCCACGGGGCAGCCGGCGTGCGTGCAGATCTTGTTGTACGCGACGATGCCCTGGTAGCCCCAGTCACGCGCCTTCTGCGACTGGAACTGGCTCGGGTCGAGACGCATGAGGAGCACGACGGCCTTGGCCTTCCGCTCGAGGACGCCGAGGTCCTCGTCGTTGCGGGTCTCGGAGTCGGGGCGCCCGTGGACGGTCTCGCCGTCGATGCCCTCAGGGAGGACGTGGAAGACGGAGCCCAGGGTGACCTCGTCGGCCCGGATGGGCGTCATCTCCGGGTCGCGCACCAGTCGCATGCCGCCCTTCCAGAAGGTCTCGGCGAGCTGGCTGCCGGGGACCGGGCCGAGGCCACCGAGGACCTGCAGGAGCGGGGGGACGGCGAACAGGCCGAGGGCCGTACCACCGAGGACCCCGATCATCGGGCGGCGACCGAGCTGAGCCTTCTCACCGCCGTCGGCGAGGGTGTCGACGAAGCCCTCGCGGTCGGCGGGCGCCGCGTGGATCGGGTGGCGCTCCTCGATGCTCTCGTGGTCAGGCATGAGCGTCTTGGCCCAGTGGACCGCGCCGAGGCCGATACCGAGCAGGCTGAGGGCCATCGTGACGCCGAGGAGGACGTGCAGCACGCTGACGTGCCCGAAGAACGGGAAGAACGTCATCGCCTCGATGTCGATCGCGAAGTACGCGATGACGAACCCGAGCGTGCCGAGGATCGACAGCGTGAACAGGGCCAGCACCTGCCGCTCGGCGCGCTTGGCCGCCTTGGGGTCGACGTCCGCGTGGCGCGGCTGGTGCGGCGGGAGACCGGGGTTCTCGAAGCGGTCGGGCACGTTCCCGCTGCCGGCCACGTGTCCGTGCTCGAGGCTCACCGCGGTGCCCCCGGACGGGGACTCATGGCCGTGGGCCGGCCGGTTGTCGTTGTCGTTCATCGTGTCGTTCCTGTCGCTACGGGCCGATGCGAGGTCATGGGGCTCACGCCGCCTTCTTGCCGAGCCACACCGCGGCACCGAGCATCACGGGAATGGCGATGAGCCAGAAGAAGAAGCCGTCGCCGACCGGGCCGAAGTTGCCGAGCGCGTGACCGCCGGGGTTCTCGTTCTTGTCGAGGAAGTGCAGGTAGGCGATGACGTCGCGCTTGGCCTCGGGGTCGAGGTTGGTCTCGTTGAACACCGGCATGGACTGTGGACCCGTGACCATGGCCTCGTAGATGTGCTTCCCCTCGATGTCCTTCAGCGGCGGGGCGTACTTGCCCCGCGTCAGGGCGCCACCGGATCCGGCGAAGTTGTGGCACATGGCGCAGTTGACGCGGAAGATCTCGCCACCGCGGGCGATGTTGCCGCCCTGGCCGCTGGCGTACTTCTCGTCGGGGATGCCGGGGCCGGGGCCCAGCGACGTGACGTAGGCGGCCATCTGGTCGATCTGCGTCTGGTTGAAGTACACGGGCTCGGTCCGCTGGGCCTGGACTCCGGGGGCGGCGAGCGGCATGCGCCCGGTGCCGACCTGGAAGTCGACCGACGCGGCGCCGACGCCGGCCAGGCTCGGCCCAGTCTTCGTACCCTGGCCGTTCGCGCCGTGGCACGTGGCGCAGTTCGCGAGGAAGAGCTTCTTGCCGGCTTCGACGTCCTGCGCGCTCACCTGCGGCGCGCCGGCCTGGGCGCGCTGCATTGGGGACAGGACGGCGAAGAGCCCGCCGACGGTGATGAGCCCGACGACGAGGAGGGCGATGAGGGCCGCGGGGTGCCGGCGACGGGCGGCGAGTGCTTTCACGGGGCTGTCCTTGGCGTCGGGGGCTGCTGCGTGCGTGGCGGGGTTCGACAGGGCGCGTCCGGCCGGCGCGGGCCGGGACGCAGCGCCAGGGGTCATTTGAGGATGTAGATCGTGGCGAACAGCGCGATCCACACGACGTCGACGAAGTGCCAGTAATACGAGGTGACGATGGCGCCCGTGGCGTGCCGGTGCGTGTACTGCCGCGTGGTGAAGCTCCGACCGATGATGAGCAGGAACGCCACGAGGCCGCCGATGACGTGGATCCCGTGGAAGCCGGTCGTCATGTAGAAGGCGGAGCTGTACGCGTCGGTGTTGAGCGCGACGTTCTCGTGCGTGAGCTCGGCGTACTCCAACACCTGGCCGGCCACGAAGACGCCACCGAAGAGGTAGGTGAGGACGTACCACTCACGCATGCCCCAGCGCTTGAGGTCGAACAGCTTGCCCGTGCGCGAGGGGATGCCCTGCTCGGCCTTGAAGACGCCGAGCTGGCACCACACCGAACTGATCACGAGGATCAGGGTGTTGATCGTCGCGAACGGGACGTTGAGCTTGGCCGTCTCCTCGGCCCACACGTCGGGGCGGGTGGCCCGCAGCGTGAAGTAGATCGAGAACAGACCCGCGAAGAACATGAGTTCGCTGGAGAGCCACACGATGGTGCCCACCGCCGCCATGTTCGGACGTGTCACGGGGCCGTGCCCCGGCGCGGTCGGCGGGTGATGGCCGCCGTGCGCGCCGGCGGCGGGGACTGGAGTCGAGGAAACGGTCGCCACGCACACCATTATGGCCGCATTCGGGCGCGGATGCGGCGCGGGGGGTCACGAGACGCGCCGGAAGTTCGGACCGGACGCTCGCCCCCGCACGGGATCGGTGACCGGCGACGTCGAGACGACGGGTTCGTGTCCGAGTCGTGACCTGACGTCGTGACCGGCGGCGGCGCTCGCTCCACGGCCGACGACGCCATCGTGCCCGAGCCGCACCGGCGGAGCCTGGGCGCTTCCGGGGTGTCGCCTGGGAGGCGGAGGTGGCCCCGACGGCCCGTCGACCCGTCGGCCCGGCGCCGCGCGCTTGTCGCGGCCGGACCGGGGGGAGACCGTAGGATCGCGGCATGAGCGGGTCCGAGTCCTCCCAGTCCGGTGCCACTGCCACCGCAACGACGTCCTCGACGGCTGCGCCGACCGCACCGACCGCACCGACCGCACCGGCGGCGCCGGGCGCCGGGGCACGCCCGGTCGCCCGGTCGTTGCGCGTCCTCGTCTACAGCGACGACGTCGCGACCCGGGAGGCGGTTCGCCTCGCGGTCGGCCGTCGCCCGGCTCGCGACGTCGAGGTCGGCGAGTGGTACGAGTGCGCGACCTCGGACGCGGTGCTCACGGCGGACCCGACGCGCATCGACCTCTACATCCTCGACGGCGAGGCCGTCCCCTACGGCGGCCTCGGCGTCTGCCGCGAGCTCAAGCACAGCGTGTACGAGTGCCCCCCGGTCATCGTGCTCGTGGGGCGACCTCAGGACGGCTGGCTCGCGTCGTGGTCCTACGCCGACCGCGCGGTGTCGCTGCCCGTGGACCCGGTGACCCTGTGCGAGGCGGTCGCGGACCTCGGCCGGGACGGCACGCCCACGCAGGCCGCGGACCCGTCCGCGCGGGCCCACCGATGACGGGGCCGGACCCGCGCACCACCTGGCCCGACGTCCTCACGACGCTGCTCGCGGGTGAGGACCTCGACGCGCACCGCGCCGGCTGGGCCATGGACGAGATCATGAGCGGCAACGCCACCGCGGTCCAGGTCGCCGGCTTCCTCGTCGCCCTCCGGAGCAAGGGCGAGACGATCGACGAACTGCGGGCCGTCGCCGACACCATGCTCGCCCACGCCCACCGGATCGAGGTGCCCGGCGACTGCATGGACATCGTGGGAACGGGCGGCGACCGGGCCAACACGGTGAACATCTCGACCATGGCGGCGATGGTCGTGGCCGCGGCCGGCGTGACCATCGTCAAGCACGGCAACCGGGCCGCGTCATCGAAGTCGGGAACCGCCGACTGCCTCGAGGCGCTCGGCATCGACCTGAGCGTCGGTCCCGAGCGGGTCGCCGAGGTCGCGCAGCGGGCGGGCATCACCTTCTGCTTCGCGCAGCTCTTCCACCCGTCGATGCGTCACGCGGCCGTGCCGCGCGCCGAGCTGGGCATCCCCACGCTCTTCAACGTCCTCGGTCCGCTCACCAACCCGGCCCAGCCGCGCTACGCGGCGGTCGGGGTGGCCCGGGCCGACATGGCGCCGCTCGTGGCCGGCGTCTTCGCCGCTCGCGGGAAGCGCACCGCGGTGTTCCGCGGCGACGACGGCCTCGACGAGGTGACGGTGTCGACGACCTCCCGCGTGTGGTGGGCCTCGGGCGAGGCCGGCGACTCGGTCCGGGAGTTCGTCGTGGACCCGGAGCGCCTCGGCGTGTCGCCGGCTCCTCTGTTGAGCCTTCGGGGCGGTGACGGTCGGCACAACGCCGGTGTCGTCCTCGACGTCTTCGGCGGCGCGACGGGGCCGATCCGCGACGCGGTGGTCCTCAACGCCGCCGTCGCGCTCGCCGTCGCCTCGGGCGACCCCGTCACGGACCAGGACGAGTTCACGGCCGCGCTCGAACGCGGCATGGTGCGCGCCGCCGAGGCGATCGACTCCGGCGCCGCGTCGGCGACGCTCGCGCGCTGGCGCGACGTGTCCACGCAGGCCGCCTCGCGCTGAGCGGGCGGACCCGACCGACCGCGCCGCTCAGTCGAGCCCGATGGAGAACGCGGCCTCGAGGTCGACGCGGCTGTAGGCGCGGAACGCGATGTGGGTCTGGGTCGCGGTCACGCCGGGGGTCTTGTTGATCCGGTCGGCGATGACGTCGGCGAGCTGCTCGTGCTCGCTCACGCGCACGAGCACGATGAGGTCGCAGTCGCCGGTGACGGAGTAGACCTCGCTGACCCCGTCGATGTCGGCCAGGGCCTGGGCCACCTCGGGGATGCGGGCGACGTCGGCGTTGACGAGGACGATGGCGGTGATCACACCGTCACTGTAGACCGCGACCCGCCGCCCGGCCCGGCTCCGAGCGCCGGACCCGGCCGCTCCGCCGCGGGCGGACCGCACGCGGACCCGGCGTCGTCGACGGGGCCAGACCCGTCCGGGCTCGGCGGGGGCGGGTCGAGCCGCAGCACCGCGGAGCCCGCGCCGTGGGCGGGACTCGCCCAGGTGCCGTCGAGCTCCACGATGCGGACCCCGTCCTCGCCGAGCCAGCGCAGGAGGAGGTCGGTCTCGTCGGGCAGCGCGGCGGGCGCCGGGGCGACCGGGGGAGCGACCACCTCCGCGGTGGCGAGCAGGGCGTCGATGTACGGCATCGGATCGGCGCCGCGCGGGGAGGTGGTCGTCCCGGCCAGGCGGCCGTGGCGGATGCACACGACCTCCCAGCCGCCGACGGGGCGGCGGCGAGCGGCGACGAGCTGAGGGGCCCGGGCGAGCGGCGCGAGCCGCTGGGCCCGGGCGCAGGCCCGCACGAGCGCGTGGGTGCGATCCCGGATCACGGCCGCGTCCTCGTAGCGTTCGGAGGCGGCCAGCTCGCTCATGCGGCGCCCGAGCCGGGCGAGCACCTCGCGCCCGTCGCCGGAGAGCATCCCGGCGGCGAGCGCGGCCACGTCGGCGTACTCGGCGACGCTCTGGCGGCCGTCGCAGGGCGCGCCGCACCGGTCGAGCTCGGCGAGCGCGCACGCGGGGCTGACGCGCTGCGGGGACAGCCGGGTGGTGCACCGACGCAGCGGGATCGCCTCGTGCAGGGCGTTCACGGCCGACCGGGCGACCTCCCGGGTCGCGAAGGGCCCGGCGTAGACGGCGCCGTCGTCGCGGACCTCGTGGACGATCGACAGGCGCGGGAAGGCCTCCACGGTGAGCTTGAGCCACGGCCGACGATGCGGGCGCGTGGAGCGGCGGTTGTAGGGCGGCGCGGCGTCGGCGATGAGGCGCAGCTCGCGGACCTGCGCCTCGAGCGGGGTGGCGCACACGATGGGCCGGACGCGCTCGGCCAGGCCGACCATCTCGCCCATGCGCCGGCGGGTCTCGGAGGCGGTGAAGTAGGTCCGGACGCGGCGACGGATGTCGGTGGACGTGCCGACGTACAACGGTCGGCCCCGCCGGTCCTCGAACACGTAGACCCCGGGGGCGGAGGGGAGGGCGTCGGCGAGGTGCCGTTTCCGACGCTGGGCGGGGGTGACGCGGGAGGTGAACGTGGCGAGGTCCTCGAGCGTGGCGACGCCGAGGTTGCCGACCCGCTCGAGGAGCCCGTGGAGGACGTCGACGGTGGCGCGGGCGTCGTGCAGGGCCCGGTGATCGGGGGTGACGGAGGCGCCGAAGTACCGCGCCAGCGAGGAGAGCTTGTGGTTGCCGCACTCCTCCCGCGGGACGACCTGGCGGGCGAGGTACACGGTGTCGAGCACGTCGGCCCGGGGCCACGGCAGGTCGAGCCGGGCGGCGTTGGCCTTGAGGAAGCCGATGTCGAACGGCGCGTTGTGCGCCACGAGGACGGCGCCCCGCGCGAACTCGAGGAAGCCGGGGAGGACGGAGGCGATGCGGGGCGCGTCGGCCACCATCGCGTCGGTGATGCCGGTGAGGACGGCGATGAACGCCGGGATGGTCTCGCCGGGCTTGACGAGGGTCGCGAACTCGCCCAGGACCTGCCCTCCGCGGACCTTGACCGCGCCGATCTCGGTGATGTCGCACCCCCTCGGATCGGACCCCGTCGTCTCGAGGTCGACCACCACGAAGGTCACCTCGGACAGCGGGGTGCCCAGATCGTCGAACGTGCCCTGTACCGCGTGCATGGGCCGGACGCTAGGGGCCGCCACCGACAAGGTCGTCGGGACTTCCCCTCTCGGAGCGGGGGGAGAAGGGCCGCGGGACCGACGTCGGCGACCTTGTCGGTGGCGGCCCCTAGCGTCGTTCTCGACGAGGACATCGACCGCCAAGGAGGCCCGTCATGTTGATCGACTGCCAGAGCTGCCCCGGCCGGTCCCGCCTGTGCGGTGACTGCGCCCTCGCACCGTTGCTGCTCGCCCCGACCACGGGGCTCCCGCTCGATCCGGCGGAGGCCGACGCGGTGACCACGTTCGCGTCGCTGGGTCTCATCTCCACCGCCGAGGCGATGACGGTGCGAGCGCGCCACGAGCCGACGGCGGCGCGCGCCGCCGGCTGATCGCCCGGCCCGCTCGCCGCGGCCGCGCCGGCTCAGCCCTGGCGGCCCACGTGGGCGTTGTCGTAGAGCGAGTCGATCGCGTCGGCGAAGTCGGCGGTGACGACGTTGCGCTTGAGCTTCATCGACGGCGTGAGGTGGCCGCTCTCCTCGGTGAAGTCGCCGGGGAGGATGACGAACTCACGGATGGACTCCGCCCGGCTCACCGTCTGGTTGGCCCGGTCGACGGCCATCTGGATGTGCTCGCGCACGAACGGGTCGTCGACCGCGGACTCCGCCGTCAGGTCGGCGCGTCCGTGCGAGGCGCCCCACCCCTGCACCATCTCGGGGTCGATGGTCACGAGCGCGCCCACGAACGGGCGCCCGTCCCCGACGACGAGGCACTGACCCACGAGCGGATGCGCCCGGACGACGTCCTCGAGCCCGGCCGGCGACACGTTCTTGCCGGCCATCGTCACGATGATCTCCTTCGAGCGGCCGGTGATGCGCAGACAGCCGTCGTCGTCGATCTCACCGAGGTCGCCGGTGCGGAACCACCCGTCGTCGGTCATCGCCTCCCGGGTGGCCTCGTCGTTGTCGTGGTAGGCCCGGAAGACCCCGACCCCGCTGACCTGCACCTCGCCGTCGTCGGCGACCCGGATGCCCACGCCCGGCAGCGGCCGGCCCACCGTGCCGACCTTCGTCATCGACGGGGTGCACACGTTGGTGGGGGCGGTGGTCTCGGTGAGCCCGTACCCCTCGAGGATCGTCAGCCCGATCCCGCGGAAGAAGTGGCCGAGGCGTTCGCCCAGGGGAGCGCCCCCCGAGACGGCGAACTGCACCTTGCCGCCCATGAGGGCCCGCAGCTTGCGGTAGACGACGAGGTCGAGGGCGGCGTGCCGGACCCGCAGCGGCACCGAGGGGCCGCCGCTGTCGAGCGACCGGCTGTACGCGATGGCGGTCCGGGAGGCGATCGCGAAGAGCCGGGCCTTGCCCTGGGCCCGCAGCTTGGTGTCGGTGGCGTTGTAGATCTTCTCGAAGACCCGGGGCACCGCGAGCAGGAAGGTCGGCTCGAAGGAGCCGAGGTCGTCCATGAGGTTCTTCACGTCGGGGGAGTGACCCACCCGCATCCCCGACATGACGGCGACGACCTGGATGAGCCGCGCGAGCACGTGCGCCAGGGGGAGGAACAGCAGCGTGGCGGATCCCTCGCCGGCGACGATCTCGGGGAGCGAGGCGCAGACGTTCTCCGAGAGGAGGACGAAGTTGCCGTGCGTGAGTTCGCACCCCTTCGGCCGGCCGGTCGTGCCCGAGGTGTAGATGATCGTCGCGAGATCGTCGAGGGTGGCGCCGGTCCGCCGGGCCTCGTGGTCGGCGTCGGTCACCTCGGCCCCGGCGGCGGTGAGCTCGTCCAGGGCGCCTCCGTCGATGTGCCACACGTGCGCGAGGTGCGACTGGGAGTCCCGCACCCGCGTCGCGAGGACGAGGTGGTCGGTCGACTCGACGAACAGGGCCACGATCCCGGCGTCCTGCACGATCCACTCGAGCTGGTGCTCGGAGGAGGTCTCGTAGATCGGGACCGGCACGGCCCCCGCCGACCAGATGGCGAAGTCGAGCAGCGTCCACTCGTATCGCGTGCGGCTCATGATGCCGACGCGGTCGCCCGGGCCGATGCCCGCGGCCATGAGCCCCTTCGCGACACCGGTCAGCTCCGAGAGGAAGGCGGCGGCGGTGACGTCGTGCCACAGGTTGCCCTGGCGGCGTCCGAAGACGACCCGGTCCGGGAAGCGCCTCGCGTTGTGGACCGGGAGGTCCGACAGGTTCGCGGCCGCGCCGGACCCGGCCCGGGGGAGCGGGGGAACGACGATCTCGCGCATGGGGTCCTCTTCGTCGGGGATGGTGGATCCGTGAGCCCGGCCTGACGACCGGGTGCCCGGCGTGGGTCCGACGACCGCTCGGGGTGCGTCGCGGGACGTCCGCCGCCCTGTCCCGAATCTACCCGAGGGGCCCCGGAGCAGCGCGTCCGTGGGTCGTGGAGGGGCCCGGCCGAGGAGGGCGCCGGGCTCGCGCAGGCGGGAACGGGGTCAGCCGGGTGCCGGCCCACCGGTCGTCGTGGTGGCCGGTGACCCGGACGGATAGGTTGGGCCCCATGCCGGAGCAGACCGTGGCCGACGTCCTCATCGACGCGCCCGCCGACCTCGTCCTCGACGTCATCGGCGACATCGCGGCCTACCCGGACTGGGCGGACGGGGTGCGGTCGGCGGAGGCGCTCGACGAGGACGAGTCGGGCTGGCCCCGGCGGGCGCGGTTCACCGTGTCCTCGAGCGCACTGTCCGACACCTACGTCGTCGCCTACTCCTGGGACGTCGCGGAGGACGGCACGGGGGTCGTGTCCTGGACCCTCGAGTCGAGCCGGGTGCTGTCGGCGATGGAGGGCAGCTACACGCTCGCGCACTCCGGCGGCCCCGGGGGAGGCGGTGGGACGGCGGTCACCTATCGGCTCGCCGTCGACCTGCTCGTCCCGCTGCCCGGGATGCTGCGCCGCCGGGCGGAGAAGACGATCACCTCGACCGCGCTGGCGTCCCTCCGCCGGCGCGCGGGCGAGGTGAGCGTCACGTGAGCGCCGCGCACGAGGCCCCGCCCGACGTCGTGGGTCTCGAGTCCGCGCTCCTCGTCGAGGCGCTGCTGGCCGGGTCGCCGGGTCGGACCGGCCCACGACGTCGGCCCCGGGCGGACCGCGGCGATGCCCCCGGGGGCCGGGCCCCCGGCGACGACGCCGAGGCCGGCCGCCCTCCGGGCGTCACGGACCGGAACGCCAGGGACGCCGGGGACGCCGGGGACTCGCCGATCGACACCGACGCACAGGCCCGCGCCTGCCCCACCTGCGGGGCCCCCCGGGCCGAGCGGACCGGGGCGGCCGGCCCGGGCGCACGGCCCGACGCGACCCGTGCGGCGTGCCCGTGGTGCCGCGCGGGTCGGGCCTGGGCGTCACGTGCCCCCTCGACCCTCGCCTCCCTGGCCGACGCCGTCGACCTCGTGGCGCAGGGCCTGCGCGCTGCGGCCGACGCCCTGCGCGTCGACGCCGACCCGGACCCGCCCGCGGGCCGGCCGACGCCGAACTCGCACCGCACGGAGCACGGACACACGCATCCACACCCAGGGGACCCAGCGCGCCCCGCCGACGAAGGGAACGTCCGATGACCGCGACGATCGGGATCGACATCGGGGGCACGAAGATCGCCGCGGCGGTCGTCGACGAGCACGGCGCCATCGTCGAGAAGACGCGGACGCCCACGACGGCGTCGGACCCCGACGCGATCATCGAGGCGACCGCCGAGCTCGCCCGCGAGCTCGGCTCGCGTCACGAGGTCAGCGCCGTCGGCGTCGCGTGCGCCGCGTTCATCGACCGCGAACGCTCCACGATCCGCTTCGCCCCGAACATCTCGTGGCGGGACACCCCGGTCAAGAAGCTCCTCGAGGACCGGATCGAGATGCCCGTCGTCATCGAGAACGACGCCAATGCCGCGGCGTGGGGCGAGTTCCTCTACGGGCCCGCCCACGACCGTGACGACATGGTGCTCATCACGGTCGGCACCGGCGTCGGCGGCGGCGTCGTCATCGACGGTCAGCTCCTGCGCGGCGCCTTCGGGATCGGGGCCGAGCTCGGCCACGTCCGGATGGTGCCCGACGGGCTGCTGTGCGGGTGCGGCAGCCGGGGTTGCCTCGAGCAGTACGCGAGCGGGAACGCGCTGGTCCGCGAGGCGCGCGAGCTCGTCCGCAGCTCACCGACGATGGCCCGCGAGCTCGTGCGGCGCTGCGGCGGTGACGCCGAGAAGCTCACGGGCCCCGACGTCACCGAGGCCGCCCTGGCCGGCGACGAGCCGGCCGTGGAGCTGCTCGCCACCCTCGGGGGGTGGATCGGGCAGGGCGCGGTGAGCATCACCGCGGTCCTCGACCCGAGCATGTACGTCATCGGCGGCGGCGTCGTCACCGCGGGAGACCTGCTCCTCGAACCCGCCTCGCGGGCCTACCACCGCGGCCTCGGTGGCCGCGGCTTCCGGCCGGAGGCGACGTGGGCGCTCGCGAGCCTCGGCAACGACGCC
Organism: Agilicoccus flavus; assembly: GCF_014857905.1. Classification (GTDB taxonomy): domain Bacteria; phylum Actinomycetota; class Actinomycetes; order Actinomycetales; family Dermatophilaceae; genus Agilicoccus; species Agilicoccus flavus. Next base: position 166,563 of record NZ_JACYXE010000003.1, read on the forward strand.
GGCGTCATCGGCGCCGCCGCCCTCGCGCGGGACGGGAACGCATGAGCGCGTCGTACGCCATCGGGATCGACATCGGGGGCACGAAGGTCCTCGGCGGGCTCGTCGACGAGGGGGGTCGCATCGTCCACCGCGCCCGGCGCGACACCCCCGACCGCTCCAAGAGTCCCCGGGTCGTCGAGGACACCATCGTCTCGGTCGTCGACGAGCTCCGCGCCCACGCCGCCGACCCCGGCGGCCACGTGAGTGGCGAGGTGAGCGCCGTCGGCATCGGTGCGGCCGGGTTCGTCGGGGCCGACATGGCCACCGTGGTCTTCGCGCCGCACCTGTCGTGGCGCAACGAGCCGCTGCGCGACGCGCTGACCCATCGCGTGGGGCTGCCCATCGTCGTCGACAACGACGCCAACGCCGCCGCGTGGGCGGAGTGGCGGTTCGGGGCGGCCCGCGGCGAGACGCATCTCGTCATGATCACGCTGGGGACCGGCATCGGTGGCGGCCTGCTCATCGACGGTGCGCTGCACCGCGGCAAGTTCGGCATCGCCGCCGAGTTCGGGCACATGCAGGTCGTCCCCGACGGGCACCGCTGCGAGTGCGGCAACCGCGGCTGCTGGGAGCAGTACGCGAGCGGCAACGCCCTCGTGCGGGAGGCGCGGTCGATGATCGCCGCCCAGTCACCGGTCGCCGCGGACCTCGCGGTACGGGCGCAGGAGGCGGGCGGCCTGACCGGCCCGCTCATCACCGAGGCCGCCAAGGCCGGCGACCCCACCGCGCGCGAGCTGCTGGCCGAGGTCGGCCACTGGCTCGGCGTCGGCATCGCGAACATCGCCGCCGCGCTCGACCCCGGTCGGTTCGTCATCGGCGGCGGCGTGAGTGCCGCCGGGGAGCTGCTCATCGAGCCGGCGCGGGACACGTTCCGCCGCAAGCTCACCGGCCGGGGCTACCGCCCCGAGGCCCTCGTGGTGGCGGCGGCGCTCGGCAACGACGCCGGTCTCATCGGGGCGGCCGATCTCGCGCGGTCGACGACCCGCTGACCCGCGGGGTGACCCGTCCACCGGCGTCCGGGCACGGTCACACGACGGCGCCGTCGTCGCCGTTCTCGTCGTCGTCCTCCGAGGCGCGGCGGCGCGGCAGCCGCGACACGAGCAGCCCGAACCCGCCCACGGTGAGCAGCACGGCGAGCAGCATGGTCAGCCGGGAGCCGTACGGCTGGGCCACGACGAGGTAGAGCAGCCAGATCGGGCCGACGACGAGACCGAGGAGCGCGCCCCAGAACGTGAGGTCGCCGCGCGGCAGCGGCGCCGGGGTGGGCGGGACGAACTCGCCCTCGTCGTCCTCCGCCGGGGTGTGGGCGCGCCACGCGGCCTGCCCGCCGCCCGCCACCGGCGGCGTCGGGAGCGCGGGCGGGGCCCCGTGTGCCGGTGGGCGGGACGGGGCGGCGGCCTCCGGGCCGGACGGGTGATCCGGCCGCTGCGAACCCCGGGGGTCGTCGGCGGTCTCGGGGCGCGCGCCGGGGATCTCCTTCTCACGCGCGCCGTGGTCGACCGTGTCCTGGTCGCCTGCGCCCTGGTCACCCGCGCCGCGGGCACCCGCGTCGCGTCGTCCGGCGCCATCGTCCCTGTCGGGACCGCCGTCCGGATCGCCGGCGTCGGCGTCCGGGCCGCCGGCCGAGGGGGCGGGCCCGGGAGAGGGGCGGTCGGCGTCGCGCGGTCCCGCGGCCGGCTCGTCGAAGCGGGAGACGATGTCGGCGAACAGGGCGTCGTAGTCGGGCCCGTCGTCGGAGCCGGGGCGGGGGAGGGTCACGACGCGGCCCGCTGCGCGGCGAGCGAGCGCACGAACGCGATCGTCTCGTCGGTGACGAGATCCGCGTCGTGGTCGAGCGTCGCGACGTGGAAGGAGTTCGCGAGCTCCACGCGGCGGACGTCGGCGGTGACGTGCTCGGCGAACAGCGCCGCGCTGGACGCGGGCACGACGTGGTCGACGGCTGAGGTCATGAGCAGGACCGGGCAGGTGATCCGGTCCAACCGCGCGACGGTGTGCCGCCACAGCCGGGTCTGGGAGTGCAGCGCCGCCAACGGGATCCGGGAGTAGGCGAGCTCGGGCTCGCCGTCGCGCAGGCGGCGGTCGTCGCTGATGCCCGCGAGGGAGGGGAGCAGGTGGCGCAGGACCGGCAGGGCGAGCATCCGCGGGTCGTCCACGCGGAAGGCGGGGTTGACCAGCACGAGACCGTCGACGACGTCCGCGTGGTCCGCGGCCGCCAGCGAGGCGAGGGTCCCGCCCATCGAGAGTCCGGCGACGACGACGACGCGGCAGCGGGACGCCAGGTCGGCGAGCTCGTCCTCGACCGCGGCGTACCACTGCGTCCAGGAGGTGCGCGCGAGGTCCTCCCAGGCGGTGCCGTGCCCGGGCAGGAGGGGCAGCCGCACGGTGAAACCGGCCTCGGCGAGGGCGCCGGCCCATCCCCGCAGGCTCTGCGGCGTGCCGGTGAAGCCGTGGCAGAGCAGGACGCCCACGTCGGAACCGTCGTGCGAGAACGGTTCGGCGCCGGCGAGCATCGGGGCGGCCGGGTGCGACCGCGACCGTGACCTCCACACCTGTGACCACACCTCCGACTCACCCCGCCCGACCCCGGTCCTGTCGCATTCTTGCACCCCACGACACGCTGCGCCCGCCCCGTGGCCTCCCGTAGAGTGCAGGCGGGTCCGACGGCGCAGGGAGCGGCACATGCTGTATTGGTTCTTGAAGGTCGTCGTCCTCGGACCGGCCCTGAAGCTGCTGTTCCGGCCCTGGGTGGAGGGCGCCGAGAACGTGCCCCGCGAGGGTGGCGCGATCCTCGCGAGCAACCACCTCTCGTTCTCCGACTCGATCTTCCTGCCGCTCGTGCTCTCGCGGCGCATCACCTTCCCCGCGAAGATGGAGTACTTCACCGCGCCCGGCGTGAAGGGCCGCCTCAAGGCCCTCTTCTTCCGCGGCACGGGGCAGATCCCCATCGACCGCTCGGGCGGGTCGGCCAGCCAGGCGGCGATCGAGGCCGGCCTCGCCGTCCTGCGCCGCGGTGAGCTGTTCGGCATCTACCCCGAGGGCACCCGCTCGCCGGACGGGCGCCTCTACCGCGGCAAGACGGGTGTGGCGCGGATGGCGCTCACGGCCGGGGTCCCGATCATCCCCGTCGCGATGATCGACACCGACAAGGCGCAGCCGACCGGGCAGAAGATCCCCAACATCACCCGCGTGGGAGTGCGCTTCGGCGAGCCGATGGACTTCTCGCGCTACGCCGACCGGGTCGACGACCGCGCCGTGCAGCGCGAGATCACCGACCAGGTCATGGCCGAACTCGCCCGCCTCTCGAACCGCCCCTACGTCGACGAGTACGCGGCGACCCGCAAGGAGCAGCTCGCGGCCCGGGCGGAGGAGCTCGTCCGGTCCGCCCGCGCCGAGACAGCCGCCGCCGCGGCCAAGGCGGAGGAGTTCCTCGCCACCGCGCGGCTGGAGTCGGCCGCCAAGGCCGAGCAGATCATCACCACGGCGAGGTCGGAGTCGGCCGCGGCCGCCGCCCGCGCCGAGGAGATGGTCCGCACCGCGCGCACCCGGTCCCGGCTGCGCCGGGAGGACGGCGACGCGCTGCGGGAGGACGAGGACGCGCCGCCGGAGAGCGACGACGTGCCTGCCGAGGACGTGGCCGCCCCGCGGGAGAGCGGCGACGTCGCCGCCGCCGGCACTGCGGACCGCAGCGACCCCTCCGACGGCCGGCTCCCGGGCGAGCACGAGCGGGGCCCGCAGCGGCCCTGAGCCGTCCTCGGCCGTCCGGAACGTCCGTCTCGCCGGTCGAGGTGGTGGACCGGCGGGTTCACCTGCCGTCTACGCTGGTCCGGTGAGCACGAACGCACCCTTGTCCTGGCCCGACCTGCCGGCCCGCCAGCAGCCCCCGTGGCCGGACGCCGAGGCCCTCGCCACCGCAACGGCCTCCCTGGCCTCGTTCCCCCCGCTCGTCTTCGCCGGCGAGTGCGACGTCCTGGCCGCCCGGTTGGCCGAGGCGGCCCGCGGCGAGGCGTTCGTCCTCATGGGCGGGGACTGCGCCGAGACCTTCGCCTCGGCGACCGCCGACAACATCCGTGACCGGATCAAGACCCTCCTGCAGATGGCGGCCGTCCTCACCTACGGCGCGAGCACGCCGGTGGTCAAGCTCGGGCGCATGGCCGGGCAGTACGCCAAGCCGCGCAGCAAGGACGCCGAGACGCGCGGCGACGTCTCCCTCCCCGTCTACCGGGGCGACCTCGTCAACGACTTCGAGTTCACCCAGGCCGCCCGGACCCCCGACCCCGATCGCCTCGTGCAGGCGTACCACGCGAGCGCCGCCACCCTGAACCTCGTCCGGGCCTTCACGCAGGGCGGGTTCGGCGACCTCCGGTTCGTCCACGAGTGGAACCGCGGCTTCATCGCCAACGCGGCCAACGCCCGGTACGAGCGGATGGCCGGCGACATCGACAAGGCCATGCGCTTCATGGCGGCCTGCGGCGTCGACTTCGAGGCCATGCGCCGCGTCGACCTCTGGTCGGCCCACGAGTCGCTGGTCCTCGACTACGAGCGCCCCCTGACGCGGATCGACTCCCGCACTGGGCGGCCGTACGCGACCTCCGGGCACTTCCTGTGGGTCGGCGAGCGCACGCGCGACATCGACGAGGCCCACATCGACTACATCTCGCGGGTGACGAACCCGGTGGGTGTCAAGGTGGGCCCGACCGCCGACCCCGACGACATCCTCGCGATCGCGCGGAAGGTCGACCCCGACCGCACGCCGGGCCGGCTCACGTTCATCACCCGCATGGGCGCCGGCCGCATCCGCGAGGCGATGCCCCCGATCGTCGAGGCCGTGACCGCGGCCGGCGTCGAGGTGACGTGGGTGTGCGACCCCATGCACGGCAACACGATCGAGGCGTCCAACGGGTTCAAGACCCGCCGGTTCGACGACATCGTCGACGAGGTGCGCGGGTTCTTCGAGGTGCATCGCGCCCTGGGCACCCACCCCGGCGGCATCCACGTCGAGCTCACGGGCAACGACGTCACCGAATGCCTCGGCGGGGTCATGGAACTGTCCGACACCGACCTCGAACTCCGGTACGAGACGGTGTGCGATCCCCGCCTGAACCATCAGCAGAGCCTCGAGCTCGCGTTCGTCGTCGCCGAGATGCTCGCCGAGGGCAACCCCGCGGGAGCCATGGTGAGCGGCTCCGGGTCCACCCAGGTCTGAGACCCGTCGATGAGCCGCGCCGACGACGACCCGCTGGGCATCACCCAGCCCCGGCCGCTGCCCCCCGGGCAGCGGCGGGCCGGCGTCCTGCGCCCCATCCACTACGGCCGGGTGCCGCGGATCGCCCTCGACCGGTGGCGCTTCACGGTCGAGGGCGAGACGGCCGACGGCGGGATGACGCAGTTCTCGTGGGAGACGCTGAACGAGCTCGGCCACACCGAGGTGACGGTGGACCACCACTGCGTGTCGCGGCGGACCGTGCAGGACGTCACGTGGGGCGGCATCCCGTGTCGCGCGCTGATCGACGCGGCGCCGCCGGCCGCGTCGGCCGTCCACGTCGTCGCCGCGGCCGCGTACGGGTACCACGCCAACGTCACCGTCGACGACCTCCTGTCGCCGCGGGCGCTGCTCGCCACCCACCTCGACGGCGAGCCGCTGCCGCCGGAGCACGGGTGGCCGCTCCGCCTGATCCTGCCCCACCTCTACGGCTGGAAGGGGCCCAAGTGGCTCCTCAGCCTCGAGTACTCCACGGCGCCGCGGCGCGGCTTCTGGGAGCAACAGGGGTACCACTTCACCGGCGACGTCTGGCGCGAGGAGCGGTACTCCCACCAGGAGTGAGCCCTCACACCACGCGCAGGGTGACGGTGCTGCCGCGCGGCGCCTGGGCGCCGGCCGCGGGGTCGGTGGAGTGGGCCGTGCCGAAGAGCCCGCCCGCGATCCGGCTGATCTTGACCTCGAACCCGGCCGCGGTGAGGGCCGCCCGGGCCTTCTGCTGGTCCAGGCCGCGGACCGTGGGCACCGCGACGAGATCGGGGCCCTTGCTCACGACGACGCTCACGGTGTCGCCGCGGTGGATCGTCGAGGGGCCGGGCTTCTGCGAGACGACGTCGCCCTTGTCGACGGAGGTGGAGAACTCCTCGCCGGAGACCGTGACCGTCACGTCCTTGCCGGCGAACAGCTCGCGGACGTCGGCCAGGGAGTCGCCGCGCACGTCGGGCAGGGTGAGGGGTTCGCGTCCCCTGCTGACGACGAGCCCCACCCGGGTGCCCGGCCGGACCGAGGTGCCCACGGCCGGCGTGGCGGCGACGACCTGCCCGGCGGGGACCTGTTCGTCGAAGGCCTGGGTGACCGCCCCCGCGACCAGCTTGGTTCCCTGGAGGGCCTGCGCGGCCTGGGCGGGGGCCTGGCCGGAGACGTCGGGGACGCGGTAGCGCTCCGGCCCCCGGGAGACGACGAGGGTGACGAGCGACCAGCGGTGGCCCGACTCTCCGGCCGTGGGGTGCGTCGTCACGACGTCACCAGCCGAGACCGTCTCGGAGAACTCCTCGGCGGTCGCCGTCCGGAAGCCGGCGTCCTCGATCGAGACCACCGCGCTGCCCGCGTCTGCGCCGCTCACGTCGGGAACGGCGCGGGCGGATCCGGGCCCGATCCCCACGAACCAGGCGGCGACGAGCAGAGCCGTGAGCAGGATCCCGGCGACCAGCGGCCCGCGTCGCCGCCGGCGCCCGCTCTCGACCGCCCCGGCGCCGCGACCGCCCGCACCCGAGCCGTCGGCCGCGGCGGCGTCGGCGGCGATCCGTGGCCCGGCGGTGGCGCCGCCGGATCGGCCCGGCAACGGCAGGCGGCGGGTCGACCTCGCGACGCGGCCCGTGTCGACGGGGCCGCGCCCGGCGGTCGGGTCGCCCGCCTTGTCGTGGGAATCGGGCCGCGAGGCGAGGTCCGCCTCGGTGAGGCCGCTCCGGGCGGCCTGCAGGGCCGCGCGGAGGGCGGCGGCGTCCACGGACCGCTCGTCCGGGTCGCGGGAGGTGGCGGCGACGACGACCTCGTCGAGGGCGGCGGGCACGCCGGGCGCCCGCCGGGACGGTGGCGGGACGTCCACGTGCACGTGTTGGTAGGCGATGTGGATGGGGGAGTCCCCGGTCACCGCGGGACGGCCCGTCAGCATCTCGTGCAGCACGAGCCCGGCCGCGTAGACGTCGCTGCGGGCGTCGGCGATCCCGCGCTCGACCTGTTCCGGGGCGAGGTAGGCGACGGTTCCGAGGACGCCGCCGAGCCCCGTCGTCATCGTCTGGGCGCTCACGGCTCGCGCGAGACCGAAGTCGGCGACCTTGACGACCCCGTCGGGGCCGATGAGGACGTTCTCGGGTTTGACGTCGCGGTGGATGAGGCCGCAGCGGTGCGCCGCGGACAGCGCCGAGAGCAGGTCGTCCGCGACGTCGAGGGCCTCGCGCACGCTCAGCGGTCCCGCGTCGAGGCGGTCGCGCAGCGTGAACCCGTCGACGAACTCCATCGTGAGGAAGACGACGTCGTCGTCCTGCCCCTGGTCGTGGACGGCGACGACGTGCGGGTGCGAGAGGCGCGCCGCCGAGCGCGCCTCCTTGCGGAAGCGCTCGACGCACGTGGGGTCCCGGGCGAGATCCTCGCGGACGACCTTGAGTGCGACGTCCCGGTCGAGCCGCTCGTCGACGGCGAGGTAGACCGACCCCATCCCACCGTCCGCCACGTGGCGGACGACGCGGTACCGGCCGTCGACCAGACGGTCGATCAGCCCGGGAGCGGGTGGGGACGACACGGGCCAGAGTCTAGGCGCGGGCGCCGCGGCGGCGCGGGAGGCGGCGGTGCGCGTCGTGGGGCCGCGGCGGCGTGCTCACATCCGCTCGCGATGGGAGAGAACGGATTCCACGTACGCCTGGGTGTCGTCGAAGAGGCCGTTCGCGCGCACGGACGCGAGGCCCTGATAGTAGGCGGCGACCGCTTCGCGCTCGCTGCTCGCGCTGCGCAGGAGGCTGCGCAGGAGCCCGACGCCGCACGTGATGTTGTCGCGCGTGGCGAGCAGGTCGAGGTCCCGGCCCACGTGGGTGCCGACCCAGCGGCCGGTCGACGGCAGACACTGCATGACACCGATGGCGTTCTTCTCCGACACGGCCCGCTGTGACCAGCGGGACTCCTGCCAGCCGACCGCGAGCGCGAGCGACGGGTCGACCCCGTGCCGGCGGGCGGCCGCCACGATCATGTCGCGGACCTGGGTGCGCGACGGCAGGCGCACCGTCTCGAGATGGGCCCGGTTGGCCCGGGCGGCCGCGGTCACCCGCGGGTGGATGCCGGAGGCGGCGGTCGCGGCCGGGGCGTCGGCCCGCACCCCGACGACGCGCAGGCGCATGCCCGGGTGCAGGGTGACGCCGGGCGCCAGGTCGTTGGCCTTGAGGAGGCTCGCGCGGGACACGCCGTGACGGGCGGCGAGGGTGCCGATCCCGTCGCCCGGGCGCACGGTGACGATCCGGGTCCGCATCCGCGCCGCGTCCGAGCGTGCCGAGGCGGTCCGCGCCTTGACGCGGTCCCGGCCCGCCGGGACGACCAGGCGTCGGCCGGGCAGGACCCGCCGCGGGTCGGTGAGCCCGTTCGCGGCGAGGAGCGCGTCGGTGCCCACCCCGAAGCGCTCGGCGATCGCGCCGATCGTGTCGCCGGGACGGACGACGTAGCCGGAGTCGCGGCCCGAGCCAGCACGCCGATCGTCCCCGCCGGGGCCCTCGCCGCCGGCCGGCGCGGTGCGGGGCACGAAGATGGCCTGGCCGGGACGGAGCACGGTCGAGGCGGGCATCCCGTTGCGGGCGGCCAGCGCGTCGACGCTCGTGCGGTGCCGCAGCGCGATCTCGAAGAGGGTGTCCGAGGAGCGGATCTCGTACGTGCCCCACCCGTGGGGGGCGGGTCGTGCCTGCAGGGCGCGCACGTGCGCCACGGGCGTCACGTGCGACAGCTCGGCGAACGGGAGGGTGACGTGTGCGACCGGGGTCGAGGCGGGGCTCATCGGCGGAGGTCGTCCTTCCGGGTTGGGCGAGTCGCCGGAAACCTAACCCAGAGCCGGGTCGTCGCCGGGGAGCCGGTGCGGCACGTCGCCCGCGACTTTGGCACCCTGGTCCTCGTGCCGCACGACGACCCCACCTCCGCCGACCCGACCTCCGCCTCGACGCCCGCGTCCGCCGAACCGTCGGGGGGCCGAGCCCTCGACGCCCTCGTCGGCCGGTGGCTGTCCTACCCCGAGATCGCCGAGCTGGCCGGGGTGTCCCTGTCGCGCGTGCGCGGACTCGTCGCCGACCGCGAGCTCGTCGCGATCCGGCGCGGGAAGAACCGGGCCTGGTACGTGCCGGCGGACTTCGTCACCGCGGAGGGTCCGCGCCCCGAGGTGCGAGGCACCATCACCGTCCTGTCCGACGGCGGGATGAGCGACGAAGAGCTGCTCGAGTGGCTCTTCACCCCCGACGACACGCTGCCCGTGCCGGGCACGCCCATGAACTGCCTGCTCGCCGGGCACAAGACCGAGGTGCGCCGCCGCGCGATGGAGACGGCCTTCTGAGGAGCCGAGCCTTCTGACGACCGAGTCGGCAGAGGGTGATCGACCGGGCGCGAGCCCGTCGGAGCGCCCGCCCGAGCCCGCCGCCGGGAGCCGGCTCAGGCCGCGCGGACGGTGGAGAGGTCCGCGAGCTCGAGCAGCGCGTCGACCCCGCCGTCGCGCAGGCGCGTCGTGGACTCCAGGGCCTCGCGGGCGCCCCGGGTGCGCTCGGCGATCATGTCCTCGAGCGCGGCGAGCCCGCCCGAGTCCACGATGATCGCCCGCAGCCGGTCGACGTCCGCCGACGAGAGGTCCGCGCCGAGTCCGGCCTCGAGGTCGGCGGCGCCGGCGGCGTCCGCCAGCCCGAGCGTGAGCGCGACGAGCACGGTGCGCTTGCCCTCGCGCAGGTCGTCGCCCGCGGGCTTGCCCGTGGTGGACGGATCACCGAACACGCCGAGGATGTCGTCACGCAGCTGGAAGGCCTCGCCCAGGTCGAGCCCGAAGCGGGCCAGGGCGGCCCGGTCGTGCGCGTCGACCCCGCCGGCGTCGGCGCCGATGAGCAACGGTTGCTGCACCGAGTACCGGGCGCTCTTGTAGCGGATGACGCGCCGGGCCGCCTCGATCCGCCCCGCGGCGTCCAGGCCCGACCAACCGCGGGCCGCATCGAGGACGTCGAGGAACTGCCCGGCCATGAGCTGGGAGCGCATGTCGTCGAAGCACCGCCGGGCGCGCGCGAGCTCGGCCGGGGGGAGTCCGCAGGTGGCGAAGACCTCCTCGGACCACACGAGGCACAGGTCGCCGGCGAGGATCGCGCCCGCCTCGCCGAAGCGCTGCGCGTCGCCCGTGAACGCCCGGCGCCGGTGCAGGTCGGCGAGCGCGACGTGCGCCGTGGGGGCCCCGCGCCGGACGTCGCTGGCGTCCATGACGTCGTCGTGGAGGAGCGCGGCGGCCTGGAAGAACTCCATCGCGGTGGCGGCGCGGATCGCGGAGGCCTCGTCGCGGCCGCCGGCCGCGAGGTAGCCGACGTGGGTGAAGGCCGCCCGCAGGCGCTTGCCGCCCGTCATGAGCGACGCGACGGCGTCGACGAGCGGCCGGACGTCGGGGCCGAGCTCGGCGAGCACGTCGCCCTGGTGGGCGAGCTCGCGGTCGATCTCCTCCTGGACGCGACGACGCAGCAGGTCGATGTGCCAAGCGACGGTCAAAGTGGGGCCTCCTGCCGGTGTCGACCCCGAGCCTACGTCGTCGCGGCGCGCCCTACGCTGGGGCGTATGCCCGCGCCCGTGTCGATCCCCGAACTGCTCGCCTCCGGAACCCCCTCGTACAGCTTCGAGTTCTTCCCGCCCAAGGACGACGCGTCGGCCGAGCAGCTGTGGACCGCGATCCGCCGGCTGGAGCAGGCCGAGCCGACCTTCGTGTCGGTGACCTACGGCGCGGGCGGGACGACGCAGGACCGCACCGTGGCGATCACCGAGCGGATCGCGAGCGAGACGACGCTGCTCCCGCTCGCCCACCTCACGTGCGTCGGGGCGTCGGTGACCCAGCTGCGCGGGGTGATCGGCCAGTACGCCGCGGCCGGGGTGAAGAACGTGCTCGCGCTGCGCGGCGACCCGCCCGGCGACGTCCGGGCCACGTGGACCCCGCACCCGGAGGGTCTCACCCACGCCGACGAGCTCGTGGAACTCGTCCGTTCCCTCGGGTCGTTCTCGGTCGGGGTCGCGGCGTTCCCCGACGTCCACCCCGAGTCGGGCGACCTGCAGGACGACATCGACACGCTCGTGCGCAAGGCCGACGCGGGCGCGGAGTTCGCCGTCACGCAGATGGTCTTCGACGACGAGAGCTACCTGCGGCTGCGCGACGGCGTCGCCGCCCGGCGCGACCTGCCGATCATCCCCGGCCTCATGCCGGTGACGAACCTGCGGCAGATCGCCCGGATGACCGAGCTCATGGGCACCCCGCTACCGACCGGCGTCCTCGCGCGGCTCGAGGCCGTCGACGGCGACCCGGCCGCGGTGCGCGCCGAGGGCGTCGCCATCGCCACCGAGCTCGCCCAGCGGATGCTCGCGCAGGGCGCCCCGGGCGTGCACTTCATCACGATGAACCGCTCCACGGCCACGCTGGAGGTGTTCGACGCCCTCGTGGGCACCGGCTCCCTGACCGCGGTCTCGCCACCCGCGCTCGCGGCCATTGCCGTGCGGGACCGGGTGCGCGCCGCCGACGTCTGAGGCGGGGGCAGGGCCGAGTCCTGATCTTCGGCCCTCACCCCCGGCCGGAGGGTGGGCCCCCTCGGCGGAGGCGGAGCACGGCCCGGGTCGCGAGGATCCCGACGACCGCGCCGGCGAGCAGGAGGACCGCGGCGAGCCCGGCCGCGGCCAGGGGCGCGGCGGCCGCCAGACCCAGGACCCCGACGACCGTGAGGTCCTCGGCGCCGCTGACGACGACGTTGCTCACCGGCTCGGGGGAGAGGTTGACCCCCGCGCCCGTACCCCCGACTTCGTCAGGTGCGTGAGGAGGGCCGTGAGCCCGCCGGTGGCGGCCAGCACGGCCCCGGCGAGGGTCGAGGACTCGTGCCCGATGAGGTATCCGAGCGCCGCGCCGACGACCGGTCGGATCCCGAGGTGGACGGCGTCCCACACCGAGTCGAGGTAGGGGATCTTGTCGGCGACCGCCTCGAGGGCGAAGAGGATCGCGGCGACGACGATCACGTCGGTGCGACCGAGGACGTCCGGGACGGCCGCGACGTGGACGAACCGGTCGAGCAGGCCCATGACGAGGACGACCGCGTAGGCGTTGACGCCGCTGGCCCAGCCCGAGGTGAACGACCAGGCGAGGAGTTCGGCTCCCATGTGCACTCCGATCCGAGCGGGTCGATCCCGGCCGGACGTGAGGCGCCGGAGGATCGGCCGGCGGCGGAAGCCGACCGGACCTGTCGAGAACGCCGCTGCGCCCGGCGGCATTCCGGGGGCTCGGGAGTGATCCGCGGCCAGGGGCGGACGTGGGGGATCGGGGCGGGTGTCAGGGGCGGATCGGGGGCGGATCGAGGGCGGATCAGGGGGCGGATCAGGGGCGGGCATCGGGGGTGTGCGGCGCGGGATCTCGCAGGTCGCGACCTTGTCGGTGGCGGGGTCCAGGATGAGGCGCACATCGACCTCCCGGGCGGCGCGATCGTCTCCTTGACGGGCCGGGCGAAGAGCGGTGTACCCTCGTTTATCGAACATCAGTTCGAGGGCGGGTCCCCGTCGTCGACGGGGGCTGGGGTGAGGGATCGAGGCGTCCGGCGCGTGCCGGAGCGGACCGGGGAGAGGTGAGGGACATGCGTCGCTACGACGAGAGCGTCGACGTGAGGTGCGTGCCGGGCGCGGAGCTGCGGGCCAGGGTCGGTGCGCCGGCGCGCTCGGCGGCACTGCCGGTGCCCGACCGGAGCGGCCGCGGGCCCGGGGTCGTCCCGGGCGCCGTCGGGGATGCCGGGCCCGACGGTGACCGCGGCCACCCCGTTCGGAGCGGGCACGCCGGCCACGCGGGCCATGACGGGGCCGCCGGTCGTCCGGGCGCCGCGGACGCGGGCGGGTTCCGCGACGGTGACGAGGCGGCCTGGGAGCCCGACGAGCTCGTGCCCGACGCCTTCGTCTGGCGGGGCCGGCTCTACGTCGTGCGCCGCGTCCTCGGCCGGTGGGTCGAGCGCCGCCCGTGGTGGCGCACCGTGCTCGACGACCCGCGTCCTCGCGTCGGCGCGGGCACCCCCGCCGCGAGGGGAGCCGCCCGGGCCTTCCCCTCGGCCGGTCCGCCGGCCGAACCCGTCGTCGCGGAGCCCGCCGCCGCGCCGGGGGGCCTCACCCGCGCCGACCTCGAGGAGGCGGTGTGGCGGGTCGAGGCGGCTCCGGGCCGGCTCGCCCAGGTCGGGGTCTACGACCTCGCCGGCCATCCCGGTGGACCCTGGCGGCTGCGCCGGGTCAGCGACTGACCCGCCAGGGCGCGCGGCACCGCGACACGCCGCCCCGGCGGCGACGGCACGGCACGCGAGCACTCAGGCGACGGCACGGCAAGCAGGCAGGCGACGGCACGGCAGGCATCGACATCGTCGGTGCCGAGGGCGAAGGGGCGGCACGGCGATGGCGTACAGGACGACGACGAGGTCGAATACCCGGGCGGGCGGCGCGGCCCGGCGGGAACGGAGCCGGGGGCGAGGGCCGGCGAGCGAGAGCGGTGACGTGGGCGCCGCCCTCGACCTGCTCGACCGGGCGGGGGTGGCCCTGCTCGAGTCCGGGCGGGCGACGACGACGACCGACCGGTACACCCACGCCCAGCTCGGGGCGCTGCGGGCCGGAGCCGCGCTCCTCGCGGCGCGGGGCCGGGTGCCGTCGGCGGCCCGGGGCGGTGACGTGTGGTCCACCCTCGCGGTAGCCCACCCGGAGCTCGCCGAGTGGGCCGGCCACTTCGCGGTGTGCACCCGGCGCCGGCGCGAGATCGAGGCCGGGGCGGATCGGCCCGCTGCGCGCGAGGCCGACGACGCGCTGCGGGCCGCCGACACGTTCGTCGGCCTCGTCCAGGCCGCCCTCGGACTGCCGATCACCCGGATCGACCCCCTCCTCGCGCCCGCCCTCGTCGCCGGGGCGCCGCGCGCGCAGCCCGGTGCCGCGCGCCCCGTCCCGGCGCCCGAGGCGCCCCCTGCGCCCGGCGCGACCGGCGCGTCCGACCCGCGCGATGCGACCGGTGCGACCGGAGCGACCGATGTGGCCGGAGTGACGGATGCGCTCGGAGTGACGGAGGCGACCGGCGCGATCCACGCCCGCGAACCCGCGAGGGTGGGGGCGTCGTGAGCGACGGGTTCGCCCACCTGCACGTCGCGTCGTCGGCGTCGCTGCGCTACGGCGTGAGCACCCCCGCCGACCTCGTCGAGCAGGCGGTCGCGCACGGGCAGCCGGCCCTCGCGCTCACCGACCGCGACGGTCTCTACGGCGCGGTGCGGTTCGTGCAGGCCTGCGCGGGCGCCGGCCTCGCACCCGTCCTCGGGGTCGACCTCGCCTGCCTGCCCGACGACTCCGGCCCGCACCCCGCCCCTTCGCGGGGGGCGGACGCGCCCACCCGCCGCGCGCCCGCCCGCGGCGGGATGGCCGTCGACCCGCGCCACCCCCGGGTCGTCGTCCTCGCCCGGGGCGAGGGCGCCGGCGTCGGCGCCGGGGAGGGCTGGGCCCGGTTGTGCCGCCTCGTCACCGCGACCCACCTGCGCGGCGAGCGCGGTCGACCGATCACCGGCCCGGCCCTGCTCGCCGAACACGCCCGGGCCGGGGGTCGGCCCGGCGCACCGACCGACCCCCTTCGCGGTCGCGACGCCGCGGCGCCGGCGGGCCCGTCGCCCCTGCTCGTGCTCCTCGGCCCCGACTCCGACGTCGGCCGCGCGGTCCTCGCCGGGCGGCGCGAGCAGGCCCGGGCGCTGCTGGCGGCCTGGGCGCAGCTCCTGCCGCCCGACGCCCTCGCCGTCGAACTCGTCCACCACCGCGCCCCCGACGGCTCGCCCCGCAGCGTCCGTCAGGCGCGCCGGATGCGGGCGCTCGCGGTGGAGGCGGGGCTGCCCTGCGTCCTCACGGCGGCCGTCCGGCACGCGACGCCGGAGCAGGCGGCCACGGTCGACGTCCTCGACGCGGCCCGCCGCCTCGCCATTCTCGACGAACGCCACCTCGACCGGGTGAGCACGGCCGGGTACCTCGCGCCGGGGCGGGCCATGTACCCGATCGCGTTCGAGATCACCGGCGACCGGGGCGAGGCGCGCCGGCTCATGGACACCGGCGTCGAGATCGCCCGGGAGTGCGCCCTCGATCCCCGCCGCGACGTCGGTATCGGTGCCGTCCACCTGCCCGAGCCCGAGGCCATCGGGCTCGCGCCCGGCGACGATCCGCAGCGGGTGCTCGCGCGTCGCTGCCACGAGTCGATCGGGCGGCGCTACCCGGGGGCGTCGGTCGCCCACCTCGACCAGGTGGCCGCCCGGCTCGACGACGAGCTCGCCGTCGTCGCGGCCCTCGGGTACCCGACGTACTTCCTCACCGTCGCGGGCGTCGTCGACCTCGTCCGCGACATGGGGGTGCGCGTCGCGGCGCGCGGGTCGGGCGCCGGCAGCCTCGTCAACCACCTCCTCGGCATCAGCGGCGTCGACCCCATGCGGCACGGGTTGCTCATGGAGCGGTTCTGCACGCCGCTGCGGGCGCAGCTGCCCGACATCGACCTCGACGTGGAGTCGGCCCGGCGCACGCAGGTGTACGAGGCGATCCTCGACCGCCTCGGCGGGGAGCGGGTCACGTGCGTGTCGATGAGCGAGACCTACCGGGTGCGGCACGCGATCCGCGACGTCGGGGCGGCGCTCGGGCTGCCGCCGGTCGAGGTCGACGCCATCGCGAAGGCGTTCCCGCACATCCGCGCCCGCGACGCCCGGGCGGCGATCGCCGACCTGCCCGAGCTGTCCTCCCTCGGGCTGGGCGGCCCGAAGCTCCAGGTGCTCTTCGACCTCGTCGAGCGACTCGACGGGCTGCCCCGGCACCTCGCGCTGCACCCGTGCGGGATCGTGCTGTCGAACGCCTCGTTGCTCGACCGCACCCCCGTCGAGGCGAGCTGGCTCGGCTTCCCCATGAGCCAGTTCGACAAGGACGACGTCGAGACGCTCGGGCTGCTCAAGCTCGACGTCCTCGGCATCCGGATGCAGTCGGCGATGGCCCACGCGGTCGCCGAGGTCGAGCGGGTCGACGGGGTCGTCGTCGATCTGGACGACCGCGCTCAGGTGCCCTTCGACGACCCGGCGACCTTCGACCTCGTCCGGTCGGCGGCGACGCTCGGTTGCTTCCAGATCGAGAGCCCCGGCCAGCGCGAGCTCATCGGCAAGTTCGCCCCCGAGACGTTCGACGACCTCATCATCGACATCTCGCTGTTCC
Organism: Agilicoccus flavus; assembly: GCF_014857905.1. Lineage (GTDB taxonomy): Bacteria > Actinomycetota > Actinomycetes > Actinomycetales > Dermatophilaceae > Agilicoccus > Agilicoccus flavus. The sequence goes on from NZ_JACYXE010000003.1 coordinate 183,046, forward strand.
GACCGGGCCCCGTCAACTCCGACATGATCACCCCCTTCCTGCGCGCGCGGCAGGGCTGGAGCGAACCCGACCTGCTGCACCCGAGCCTGGCGGGAGCCCTCGCCGAGACGTGCGGCGTCGTCGTCTTCCACGAGCAGGTGCTGCGGATCGTCGCGACGACGACGGGGATCGACCTCGCGGAGGCCGACGAGGTGCGGCGGGCGCTCGGCACGGTCGCCGGGCGAGAGCGGGTGGAGGCGTGGTGGCGCCCGGCGGCGCGGGCGCGGGGGTACGCGGGCGCCGACGTCGACCGCATCTGGGAGGTCCTCGCGGCGTTCGGCTCGTTCGGGTTCTGCAAGGCCCACGCCGCCGCGTTCGCGCTGCCCACCTACCAGTCGGCGTGGTTGAAGACGCACCACCGCGCGGCGTTCCTCGCGGGGGTCCTCACCCACGACCCGGGCATGTACCCCAAGCGGCTCATCCTCGACGACGCCCGCGTCGGCGGGATCACCGTGCTCGGGCTCGACGTCAACGTCTCGGACGGCTGCTACCGGTACGAGCGGGTCGAACCCGACGGGCGCCCCGGCATCCGGGTCTCGTTGTCCGACGTCAAGGGGATGAGCGAGGCGGAGCTCGCGCGGATCGTGGCCGCCCGCCCGTACGTCGGGCTGCCCGACTTCTGGGCGCGCAGCGGTGTGAGCCGGCCGGTCGCGGAACGTCTCGTCCTCGCCGGCGCCTTCGACGCCCTCTACGGACTCGACGGCGGGGGCCTCGGCCGGCGCGGGGGCATCACGCGTCGCGACCTGTTGCTGCACGTCGCCGAGCTCGAGCGGTGGACCCCGCCCGGGCGTTCCGGGCGTTCGGGGCGGCGGCGGGGCGCCGGTCGCCCCGTCGTCGTCACCGCGTCCGACGGCACGGTCCGACTCGGGGGAAACGGCGACGGGGACGGCCGGGACGACGCAGGCGGCGGAGGCGGCGGGGCCGGGCGGGCGGCGGGGCCGCTCGACGTGCGGCGGTCGGCGGCGGCGCAGTCGCAGGCACCCGCCGCGGTGCGGCCGGCCGCGGAGCAGCCGGCGCAGCTCCTCCTCGACCTCGGGGCCGGCCCGGAGCTACGCGGCGGCTCGGGCCTGCCCGACATGAGCGAGGCCGAACGGGTGCACGCCGAGCTCGACGTCCTCGGCCTCGACGTGTCCGGACACGTCATCGACCCCTACCTCGACCTGCTCGAGACGCTCGGGGTGGTCCGGTCGTCCGGGCTGCGGCAGGTGCGCACCCGCCGCGAGGTCCTCGTGGCGGGGGTGAAGGTCGCGACGCAGACCCCGCCCATCCGCTCCGGCCGCCGCGTCGTCTTCCTCACCCTCGAGGACGCGACCGGCCCCATCGACGCGACGTTCTTCGAGGACGTGCAGGGTCCCTACGCGGCCACCGTCTTCTCGTCCTGGCTGCTGCTCGTGCGCGGCGTGGTGCGCCGGACCGGGCCGATGGGCGTGTCGGTGCGGGCGACCGGCGCGTGGGAGCTCACGGCGTTGCAGCGGGAGTGGGAGACCGGCGGCCCGGCGGCGGTGCAGGAGATGATCGCCGGATCCGCGTCGGGGGACGCCGACCACCACGGCGGGGCCGGTGGCCGGACCGAGGTGGGGAGCGGGCCTCGCCGCGTCCTGGTCCATCCCTCGGGGTTCCGGGTCTCGCCGTACGCCGACGTGCGGCCGGCGGGCGAGGGGGCACAGGCGCCTCTGCGCAAGCTGTGGCACTCGAGCCCCGGGAGCTCGGGCCGATGAGGTCGACGGCGCCCGTCCGGGAGGGCGGCCGCGCGTCCGGCCGACTCGTCGGACACCGCGCCCTCGTCGGATACCGCGCAGCCCCGGCCTCGGCCCCCGCCCCGGCCTCCGCCCCGGCCTCCGCCCTCGTCTCGGTCCCGCCCCCGACCTCGGTCGGACCCGACGTCCCGCCGCGGCCCCGCGCGCCGGGGCGGCCGCCGCGGACCGGGCACTACAGTGATCGGACGAGCTCCGGTGCGTCCCGGCCCGCCCGCGGACGTCTCCGGGGCCTCGTGTCCGCCGTAGTCGACACCCAGGAGAGAGCGCCCCGATGTCCGACGACCCGCAGCGCCGACGTCGGGGCCACGCCCCCGGGTCCGTGCGCACCGCCGCCGTCCGCGAGTCCGTCCTCGCACTGGCCGACGAGGCCCGGTCGCGGCTGGGGCACCCCGCCCGGGTCGTCGACCTCGGTGGGGGCTCGGGCGTGCTCGCCGTGCCGCTCGGCCAGGCGGGGCACGAGGTCACCGTCGTCGACCCCAGCCCCGACGCCCTCGCCTCCCTCGGCCGCCGCGCCCGCGAGGTCGGGGTCTCCGAGCGCATCACGGGCCTGCAGGGCGACTCCTCCGTGCTCGCCGACCTCGTCCCGGCGGGCGGCGCCGACCTCGTGTGCTGCCACGGCGTCCTCGAATACGTCGACGACCCGGCGGCGACCGTCGCGGCGGTGGCCCCGGTCCTCGCGCCCGGTGGGGTGCTCAGCCTCGTCGTCGCGCAGCGGCTCGGGACCGTGCTCGCCCGCGCCCTCGCGGGACGGTTCGCCCAGGCCCGGGAGGTGCTCGAGGATCCGGACGGCCGCTGGGGCGCCGACGACCCCCTCCCGCGCCGCTTCGATCCCGACCGGATGCGCGAGCTCGTCACCGGGGCCGGGCTCGAGGTCGTGCACGTCCAGGGGGTGCGCCTCTTCGCCGACCTCGTGCCGGCGGCGTTCCTCGACACCGAGGCCGACCGGGCCGCGCTGCTCGACCTCGAGGCGGCCGTCGCGGCGGACCCGGCCGCCGCGGTCCTCGGCCACGTCGCGGCGGCGACGCACGTCGTCGCCCGCAAGGCCTGACCGCGCCACGACCGCCGGGATCGACAGGGTCACCACGAGCTCGACGAGCTCCACGAGAACGACGAGAACGACGAGAACCACGAGAAACAGGACCACCGACAGCAGCGCGAGAAGCCGGAACGGCGAGAGGCGGGGGGAGCGATGAGCCGTCGTCAGTTCCCCCGCCCGCGGCTGACCTCCGACGACGACACCGGGTGCCACGTCCTGCACGTCGACATGGACGCGTTCTACGCGTCGGCGACGCTGCTCGACCACCCGCACCTGCGCGGGACCCCGGTCATCATCGGCGGCGGGCACCGCGGGGTCGTGCTCTCGGCGACCTACGAGGCCCGGGCGTTCGGGGTGAGCGCGGCCATGCCCATGTCGCGCGCCGTGCGATTGTGTCCGACGGCCACGGTCCTGCCGCCCGACCACGACCGCTACCAGGCCATCTCCGAGGCCGTCATGGCCGTGTTCGCGCAGGTCACGCCGTTCGTCGAGCCACTGTCCCTCGACGAGGCGTTCCTCGACGTCGCGGGGGCGATCCGCCGGCTCGGGCCCCCGGCGACCATCGCGGCGACCCTGCGCGACACGATCGCCGACGAGCAGGGCATCACGTGCTCGATCGGGGTCGCGCCGACGAAGTTCGTCGCCAAGCTCGCCTCGGGCCTGGCCAAGCCCGACGGGATGATCGTCGTGCCCGTCGACGAGGTGGTCCCGTTCGTGCAACAGCTTCCCGTCGGCGCCCTGTGGGGGGTGGGGGAGCGCACCGAGGAGGCGCTCCATCGGCTCGGTCTGCGCACCGTCGCCGACATCGCCCACACCCCGGTCGAGACGATGCGGCGGGCCCTCGGCGAGACGGGGGTCCACCTGCACGCCCTCGCGTGGGGGCGCGACGAGCGGACGGTGACGCCGACGCGCCGCGAGAAGAGCATCTCGAGCGACGAGACGTTCGCCCACGACATCGACGACCCGCAGGAGATCAGGCGCCGGTTGCTGCGCCTCGCGGAGCGGACGAGCGCCCGGGCCCGGGCCGCCGGTTACGTGGGGCGGACCGTCTCGATCAAGGTGAGGTTCGCCGACTTCACGACGATCACGCGGGCGACGACGCTCTCGCAGGCCACCGACGTCAGCCGGGAGGTGTACGCGGCCGCCGTCCGGCTCTTCGACGCCCTCGCCCTCCAGCGCGCCCGGGTCCGCCTCGTCGGGGTCAAGCTCGAGGGGCTGGTCGAGGCCGACCGCGCGCCCATGCAGGGGATGCTCGGCGAGCCCGACCACGGGTGGCGTGAGGCCGATCGGGCCGTGGACCGCGCCGGGGCCCGGTTCGGATCGGGCGTGGTGCGCCCCGCCAGCCTCGTCGGGCTCTCCGGACGGCGTCCGCCCCCGCGTGGGGGCCGCGCGTGAGGGGGGCGATGCGGTCGGTTCCGGCGTCGATCCGCGTCCGATCCGGGCGCAACCGCGTCTGAGGTCGGGCTCATCCGGGCGTGGGCCCGGCCCCCGGGCGACGGCGGCGGATGGATGATCGAAAGAATGTCGCAGATCGGGCAGTCCGGACCGTCGGCCCCGCTATCCTTCCCGCCGTCGGGGGCTTATCCTGGCATGAGGGACCGTCGTAGGTTCGGGTCCGTACGGTCGATGACGCGATGCGGCGTCGGCGGGGCGGCCACGCGTTCTACGGGGATCGGTCAGGTCGGCGGCGTACGCCCCGGGGTGGGGTTGTCCGTCGTGAACGTCATGGAGGTGCAAGGTGCCGCTTTCCGAGAACGAACAGAAGCTCCTCGAGCAGATGGAACGCGCGCTGTACGCGGAGGATCCGCGCTTCGCCTCCCAGATGAAGGGCAGCCGGATGACCTCGGCGTCCAAGCGCCGCATCGTCGTCGGGTCCTGTGCGGTGCTCGCGGGCCTCGGCCTCGTCATCGGCGGTGTCGCCGCCGAGCTCGTGGCGCTGGGGGTCGTCGGCTTCGTCGTCATGGTGGCCGGCGTGGCCTGGGCCGTGACGCCCGCGCGGCAGAGCGGCGGGCCGGCCTCGGTGGGCCCCGACGGCACCACCTCCCGCCCGCGCCGCTCCAAGCGTGGCTCCTCGACCAAGGGAGCCAAGGGAGCCGCGTCGTCGGAGTCGTTCACCCAGCGCATGGAGGGCCGTTGGGAGAAGCGCCGCCGCGAGGGCCAGGGCTTCTGAGCCGGGGCCTCGTACCCTCGTACGGAGGCCGGAGTCCGGAGCCTCGTATCGACACACGGCCACGATGCCTGGACCGTGTACATCCGCGATGACCAGGCACGATCATCAGCGACGACCGGGCCACGACGTCGCTGCGGGTCAACGTCGGTGCGGTCAACCGCCCCGCGCGGCGACGATCACCGCGACAACCCAGGTGGTGGCCATGGCGAGCCCGCCGACGACCTCGATCCCGTAGCTGAGCAGCGCCGCCCGGACCGCCGCGAGCGTCGAGGTCCACGCCGATCCTGATCCGACGCGGGCCAGCTCGCACAGGTACACCCCGAGCACGAAGAAGAGCGGCAGGCCGACGACGGGCACCACGAAGAACCCGATCAGTCCGGCCACGAGGCCGACGACCGTCGTCCGATCGGGTACCCCGGCGGCGCGTAGCCGTCGCCCGGGGAGCAGGTACTGCAAGCCCCAGCCGAGCGCGAAGATCACGGTCGCGACGCCCGCCACGGTCCAGGCGAATGCCGCCCCCGTCGACGAGGCCGTCACGAGGGCCCACACGACGACGGCGCCCCACACGAGCAGGGCGCCGGGAAGAACGGGGACGACGATCCCCACCAGACCCACGAGAATCGCGAGGCCGGCGAGGGTCGTCGCCACCGCCATGTCGTCCGGACCGATCAGCCGGCGGTCTCGGGGGTCTTCGAGTCCTCGTGGAGACGGTCCGTCTCGTCGTGGATCTCGACCGCGACGTTCGCCAACTTCGGGGCGTGCTCACGGCCGTGGTGAGCACAGAACAGCAGCTCGCCGCCGCTCTCGAGGCGGGCGCGGACGTAGGCCTGGGCTCCGCAGCGGTCGCAGCGGTCGGCCGAGGTCAGGGGCGTTGCCAATGCAGCGTTCACGTCAGCCTTCCATTCGTTCTCCGGAACCCGAGCCGCCGTACTGCGGCCCGGAGGACGTTCCGGCTCACCTGTGCCAACAGTGAAGCACGCTCGTTCGTTCCCGCCTCGCCAGGGCGGTCGCCGTGTCGGGCGGAAGCGTGCGCCGGTGTCGGTCACCGATGCGGCGCGAGCAGGTGCCGACGCCGCGATCACGGTTCCTATCGGCCGGCCCGTCGCGGGCATCGACCCTTTTCGTCCCCCGCATCCCCCGCATCCCGCCCCAGGCCGTGGCCGCTCCCACGCCCGTGCCGGCGGCCCACGACGACCGGCCACCGCGTGGCGCGGCGGGGGCTGTCGGTGCCGCGCGTTAGCCTGACGAGCGATCCGCCCCGCGCGCGACGCGCGGGGCCGCACCCGGCGAACGGCAAGGGAGAACACGTGGCCTCGGCTCCGACGACGACCAGGCGAGGTGGGGGGACCGACTACACCGCCCGCCACCTCCAGGTGCTCGAAGGGCTCGAGGCGGTGCGCAAGCGTCCGGGCATGTACATCGGCTCGACCGACGGCCGGGGCCTCATGCACTGCCTGTGGGAGATCATCGACAACTCCGTGGACGAGGCCCTCGGTTCCCACGCGAGCACCATCGTCGTCACCCTCCACGACGACGGCTCGGTCGAGGTCAGCGACGACGGCCGCGGCATCCCCGTCGACGTCGAACCCCGCACCGGCCTCTCCGGCGTCGAGGTCGTCTTCACCAAGCTGCACGCGGGCGGCAAGTTCGGCGGGGGCTCGTACACCGCCTCCGGGGGTCTGCACGGCGTGGGCGCGTCCGTCGTCAACGCCCTGTCCGAGCGGCTCGACGTCGAGGTCGACCGCGGCGGCAAGGTCTACCGGATGTGCTTCCACCGCGGGGAGCCCGGCACGTTCGAGGACGGGCAGGGCCGCGGCCCGGCCAGCCCGTTCACGCCGTTCGTCGAGCGCAGCGAACTGCCCGTCGTCGGGAAGGCGCCGCGCGGGCGCACCGGAACGCGGATCCGCTACTGGGCCGACCGGCAGATCTTCGGTCGGGACGCCGAGTTCTCCTACGGAGACCTGATCGACCGGGCCCGCCAGACGAGCTTCCTCGTCCCCGGCCTGTCGCTGACGATCCGCGACGAGCGGGGCCTGCCGGGCACGCCCGGCGCGGACGGACCGCACGAGGAGGTCTTCCTCCACGACGGCGGCATCAGCGAGTTCACCGAGTACCTGGCCCCCGACCAGTCCGTCACCGACGTCTGGCGCCTGCAGGGCAGCGGCACGTTCACCGAGACGGTCCCCGTGCTCGACGAGCGCGGCCACATGAGCCCCCAGGAGGTGACGCGCGAGGCGGCCGTCGACGTCGCCCTGCGGTGGGGGATCGGGTACGAGACCAAGGTGAGGTCGTTCGTCAACATCATCGCCACCCCCAAGGGCGGCACCCACCTCGCGGGGTTCGAGGCGGCGCTGCTCAAGGTGGTCCGCAAGCAGGTCGAGGAGCGCTCGCGCGCCCTGAAGTCCGGCTCCGACCGGCCCGAGAAGGAGGACGTGCTCGCCGGCCTCACCGCCGTCGTCACCGTCCGGCTCGCCGAGCCGCAGTTCGAGGGGCAGACCAAGGAGGTGCTCGGCACGAGCGCGGTCCGCGGCATCGTCTCCCGCGTCGTCGAGCGCGAGCTGGGGGCCCTGCTCCGCTCGGTCAAGCGGGGCGAGAAGCAGCAGGCGGCGGCCGTCCTCGAGAAGGTCGTCGCCGAGATGAAGGCGCGGGTGTCGGCCCGGGCCCACAAGGAGGCGCAGCGGCGCAAGACGGCGCTCGAGTCGAGCTCGCTGCCGAGCAAGCTCTACGACTGCCGCACCTCGGACGTCGACCGGACCGAGTTGTTCATCGTCGAGGGCGACTCGGCGATGGGCACCGCGAAGGCGGCGCGCAGCAGCGAGTTCCAGGCCCTGCTGCCGATCCGCGGGAAGATCCTCAACGTCCAGAAGGCGTCGATCACGGACATGCTCGGCAACAAGGAATGCGCGTCGATCATCCAGGTGATCGGCGCCGGGTCCGGGCGCACGTTCGACCTCGACGCCGCCCGGTACGGCAAGGTCATCATCATGACCGACGCCGACGTCGACGGCGCTCACATCCGCACCCTGCTGCTCACCCTGTTCTTCAGGTACATGCGGCCCCTCGTGGCGGCCGGACGCGTCTACGCGGCCGTGCCCCCGCTGCACCGCATCGAGGTCGTCAACGCCGGCGCCAAGAAGAACGAGCTCGTCTACACGTACAACGAGGCCGAGATGCGACGCACCGTCGCGTCCCTGCACAAGCGCGGCAAGCGGATCAAGGAGCCGATGCAGCGGTACAAGGGTCTCGGCGAGATGGACGCGGACCAGCTGCGGGACACGACGATGGACCCGCGCCATCGGTTGCTGCGCCGGGTGACCCTCGCCGACGCCGAGGCCGCCGAGCGCGTGTTCGACCTGCTCATGGGCACCGACGTGGCCCCGCGCAAGGACTTCATCGTCGACGCCGCCGACCGGCTCGACGCCGAGCGCATCGACGCCTGACCCGCCACCTCTCGGGTGCCCCGGCCGCCCGCGGACGACTCAGAGCGCGGTGACGTCGGCGTCGAAGCAGGTCGAGGGGACGGGGGCGGCCCCGCACGAGCCGGGCCGGGCGGGCCCGCCGACGCGGTGGGAGACCTCGACGGCCCAGCGGCGGCCGTCGGCGTGGGTGACCTCCACCCGACGCGTCGGGCCCGACGGATCCGACGGCCGGGTGCGCACCCGCAGCGCGAGGAGGTCGTCGACCCCGGCGTGCTCGCGGACGGCGGCGTCGGCGACCTGCTCGACCAGGCCGAGGTAGGACAGCCCCCGCAGGCCCGATCTCACGTCCAGGCCCGCGGGAAGCCGGTCGCCGGCGGCGGCGTCGACGGCCTCGACCGCGACGCCGGCGTCGAGCCGACCGAGGGTCGTGCCGTGGGGCAGGAGCACGGCCGTCGGGGCGAAGCGGTGCCCGCCGGTGTGACTGCACTCCCACACCTGGCCGGGCCGGGCCGCGGCGGCGTCCCGGGCCACGGGCCGGCCGCGCACTGCGCAGCACACGTCACGCTTGCTGTGGGCGCAGACGAGCAGCACCGGCTCCGCCCGGGGGGTGAGCCAGGGGGCGGCGGCGAGCACGGCCGGGGCGTCGCCCGCGGCGATCGCGGCCCACGGCAGGTCGATCACCCGCGCGGGGTCGGTGACGGTCCCGGCGAGGAGCCACGGCCGCCCCTGCGGCATGCCCCCCGCGACGAAGACGGTCCGCTCGTCCGGCCCCGGCGACCGCGGCGTGCCGTCACGGCCGGCCGGTCGGCCGCCCCGGTCGGCGGCGGCGTCGCGCCCGGACACCGCGCGCACGAGCAGCGCGCGTCCGCCCGCTGCAGCGGACTCGCGTTCGAGGGCCGAGCCCACCCGGGGGTCGAGACGCGAGGAGTCGAAGGCGGTCCGGCCCCACGGCCCCGGCTGCTCGAGCGCCACCCAGAACCCGGCGATCGACGCGGTACCCCACGCGGGCTCGTCGGCCGCGTCCCACGCCATCGAGCAGGCGTCGGCGGAGAGAGGCATGGCGCCCAACCTAGCGCGCGGGCCCGCCGTGCTCAGGACGCCCCGGGGAGGTTGCGGTTCGGCAAAGACTGGGTGTGGACCGGGTCCGCGCTGGACCTGCGCCCGACGCAGGGCCAGGGTGTCTCCATGACCGCACACAGTTCAGGATCGGCGGCCGCCCCGTCCGAGTCCTCCCAGCACCCCGGGGAGGAGGAGGGACACGGCCTCGTCCGCCGGATCGGCCCGGGCCTGCTCCTCCTCTTCATCGTCGGCGACATCCTCGGCACCGGCGTCTACGCGCTCACCGGCAAGGTCGCCAAGGAGGTCGGCGGCGCGGTGTGGCTGCCCTTCCTGTGCGCCTTCGTCGTGGCCATGCTCACCGCGTTCAGCTACCTCGAGCTCGTGACGAAGTACCCGAAGGCGGGCGGCGCCGCCGTCTACACGCACCGCGCGTTCGGGGTGCACTTCATCACGTTCCTCGTCGCGTTCACCGTCATGTGCTCCGGCCTGACGAGCGCCTCCAGCGCGTCCAAGGCGTTCGCCGGCAACCTCGGCGAGGTCATGGGCTGGAAGTCCGGGGCCGTCCTGCTCCTCATCGCGTTGCTCTTCATGACGGCCATCGCGCTCGTCAACTTCCGCGGCGTCGCCGAGAGCGTCAAGCTCAACGTCGTGCTCACCCTCATCGAGCTCACCGGTCTGGCCATCATCATCGTGATCGGCTTCTACGCGATCGGTCTCGGCAAGGGCGACACGTCCAAGCTCATGGAGATCAGCATCCCCGAGGGCGAGACGGCGTTCACGGCGGTCACCGCCGCCACGGCGCTCGCGTTCTTCGCCATGGTCGGGTTCGAGGACTCCGTCAACATGGCCGAGGAGACCAAGGACCCGGTACGGATCTTCCCGAAGATCATGCTCATCGGCCTGACGATCACCGGCGTCATCTACGTCCTCGTCTGCATCTCCTCGGTGGCGCTCGTGCCGCCCGCCGAGCTCGGCGAGGGGGACGCCCCGCTGCTCAAGGTCGTCGCCGCGGGCGCCCCGAGCTTCCCGGTGTCGATCTTCGCCTTCATCACGATGTTCGCCGTCGCCAACTCGGCCCTCATCAACATGCTCATGGCGTCGCGGCTGCTCTACGGCATGGCGCACGAGGAGGTCCTGCCCAAGGTTCTGGGTCGCGTGCACCGCACGCGCCGCACGCCGTGGGTCGCGATCATCTTCACGACCGTGCTCGCCTTCGGGCTCATCTGGTTCGCCGACCTCACCGCCCTCGGTGGCACGACGTCGTTCCTGTTGCTCGTCGTCTTCACGATCGTCAACATCGCCGTGCTCGTCCTGCGCAAGGACCGGGTCGACCACAAGCACTTCCGCGCGCCCACGGCCGTCCCCGTCATCGGGGCCGTCGTCTGCGCCTACCTCGCCAGCCCGCTCTCGGGTCGCGCGGTGCGCGACTACCAGGTCGGTGGCGTGCTCCTCATCGTCGGCATGGTCCTGTGGGCCCTCACGTGGTTCATCAACCGGGCGATCTACTCCAAGCCCACGTACGCCAAGCACCCCGAGTCCCTCGGCGGGCACGTGGACGAGGACTGAGCCCGAGTCCGAACGCCCCGCCCCGGACGGGGCCGCGCCCCACGAAGGGGCGCGGCCCCGTTCGCCGTTCGCCGTACCGGGGACGGGCTCTCCCGCTAGCGTCGAGGCATGCGAGCGGACGTTCGAGGCGGACGGAGATGGCGATGAGCAACGAGAGCGACCACCCCGACGAGGTCGGACCCGCCGGGCCCGGTGCAGCGGGCCGGCGGCGCCCGGGCACGGACGTGGGCACGGCCACCCCCACCGGTGGCCTGTCCGGCCGGGCGGCCTCGCGCGGCGGGCGGCCCGGCGCCGCGACCGTGCTCGACGTCGACACCGCGAAGGTGGTCGTGTTCGAGTTCGACACCGGCGACGCGCTCGCCGAGCACGCCGCCCACCACCCGATCCTCGTGCAGGTGATCCGCGGGCGCGTGGGCTTCGACCTGCCGGATCGCTCGATCGAGCTGGCGCCGGGGGAGGTCCTGCACCTGACCCCGCTGCTCCGGCACGGCGTGCGGGCCCTGGAGCCCACCACGCTCACGGTGACGATGCTGCGGGGCTCGGCCGAGCGCGGCTAGGTCCCCGACCCGGCCCCGTGTTGCGCAATTCGGAGCGGGCAGAAAGGGTGGAGGACCGCACGCCGACGCAGCGCCGAGGAGATCGTGATGACGACGGACCGACTGACCGTGCAGAGCCGAGACGCGGATCTGCGCCGCATGGCGCAGGAGGGCGTCGACGTCCTCGTCGTCGGCGGGGGCGTGACCGGGGCGGGGATCGCGCTGGACGCGGCCGGGCGCGGACTCTCCGTCGGGCTGCTCGAGGCGCAGGACTGGGGGGCCGGCACCTCCAGCCGGTCGAGCAAGCTCGTCCACGGGGGGCTGCGCTACCTGCAGATGCTCGACTTCAAGCTCGTCGCCGAGGCCCTCACGGAGCGCGGCCTGCTCATCGACCGCCTCGCGCCGCACCTCGTGCGGGCGGTGCCGTTCCTCTACCCGCTCGAGAAGCAGTGGGAACGCCCGTACGTCGCTGCCGGCGTGGGCCTGTACGACCTCCTCGCCACCGTCGGCACCGACAACCGCGCGGTGCCCACCCACCGTCACCTCGGGGCCAAGGGCATGAAGGAGGCGTTTCCGGGCATCCGCTCCGACGCGGCGATCGGCGCGATCAAGTACTACGACGGCCAGGTCGACGACGCCCGGCTCGTCCTCGGCCTCGTGCGCACGGCGCGCCAGTACGGTGCCGCCGTGGCCAACCGCGCCGAGGTCGTCGAGCTGACGACGAACCCCCAGGGCCGGGTCGACGGGGCCCGGGCCCGCGACGCGGAGTCGGGGGAGGAGTTCCACGTGGCCGCCGGCACCGTCGTCAGCGCGGCCGGCGTGTGGACCGAGCGCACCCAGGACCTCGCGCAGGCCTCGACCGGGCTCCACGTCCTCGCCTCGAAGGGCATCCACATCGTCGTGCCGCGCGACGCGATCGACGGGCAGAGCGGGATCATCCTGCAGACCTCGTCGTCGGTCCTCTTCATCATCCCGTGGTCGCGCTACTGGGTCATCGGCACGACCGACACGGCCTACCACGAGGACCTCGTGCACCCGGTGGCCACCGCGAAGGACATCGACTACGTCCTCGAGCAGGCCAACCGGATCCTCGCGCGCCCGCTGACCCGCGGCGACGTCGTCGGCACGTGGGCGGGGCTGCGGCCCCTCCTGCAGCCGAAGGCGAAGGGCGACGGCGGCTCCTCCAAGGTGTCGCGGGAGCACACCGTCATGGAGTCGGCCCCCGGGCTCGTCTCGATCGCCGGCGGCAAGCTGACGACCTACCGGGTCATGGCCAAGGACGCGATCGACTTCGTCCTCGGCAAGGAGGTCGCCGCGCAGCGCCCGTCGCTGTCGCACACGACGCCGCTCGTGGGCGCCGTCGGCTTCCCGGCGTACGCCACCCGGGCCGACCAGGTCGGCGCCGCGTACGGGTGGGACCGCTTCCGAATGGCCCACCTGCTGCACCGGTACGGGTCGTCGCTGCCGGAGCTGCTCGCCCTCGTCGACGAGCGCCCCGACCTCGCGCGCCCGCTGGAGGGGGCCGACGCCTACATCCGCGCCGAGATCGTCTACGGGATGACGCACGAGGGGGCGGCCCACCTCGAGGACCTCATGGTGACGCGCACGCGCCTGACCTACGAGGTCCGCGGCCACGGGCTCAGCGCCATCGACGAGATCGCCGATCTCGCCGCCGAGACGCTCGGATGGGACGACGCCCGGCGCGCCGCCGAGGTCGAGGCCTACCGCGCCCGGTGCGCCGCCGAGGACGAGGCGTCGCAGCTCACCGACGACGAGGACGCCGCGGCCGTCCGGGGCCGCCGCGGCGACGTCGCGCAGGTCCTCGCGACGAACGCCGAGGCGCCGGACGAGTCCGCCACCGAGACCGACCCGAGCACCCCGGGGGAGGCGGTGCGCTAGCCGACCCGACGCCCGGCCGTTCGGGCCGTCCTCCGTCCGACCCCAGAAAGGTCCCACCGTGAACGCACTCGCCACCGCCGCCGAGGCGCCGCTGTCCCTGACCCAGGTCTTCGCCTCCGAGGTGCTCGGCACCGCGTTCCTCACCCTCTTCGGGGTCGGGGTCGTCGCCGGCGTCCTGCTGCCGAAGTCGAAGTCGTTCGACTCCGGGTGGATCGTCATCACCTTCGGCTGGGGACTCGCCGTCTTCGTCGGCGTGTGCGCCGCCTGGCGCTCCGGGGCCCACCTCAACCCGGCGGTGACGCTGGGCCTGCTCGCCTCGGGAGCGGAGGAGTACTCGAAGGGGGGCGTCCCGGTCACGCTCGGCAGCACGCTCGTCTACCTGTCCGCGGAGATGCTCGGGGCGTTCCTCGGAGCCGTCGTCGCCTGGGCGGCGTTCCGCAAGCACTACGACGAGGAGTGCGACCCCGCGCTCAAGCTCGCGACGTTCAGCACCGGCCCCGAGATCCGCTCGTACGGCTGGAACGTCGTCACCGAGATCATCGGGACGTTCTCGCTCGTCTACATCATCCTCACGTTCGCGCACACCCCCGCCGAACTCGGCCCGCTCCCCGTGACGTTCCTCGTCCTCGCCATCGGCATCAGCCTCGGCGGGCCGACCGGGTACGCCATCAACCCCGCCCGCGACCTCGGCCCCCGCATCGCCCACGCCGTGCTCCCGTTCCGGGGCAAGGGCGGCAACGACTGGGGCTACGCGTGGGTCCCGATCGTCGGGCCCATCGTCGGCGGCGTCCTCGCCGGCCTCCTCTCCCGCATCTTCTGACCGGGCCGCACCCGCGCCGGTACCTCGCACCACGCCCCACCACAACGACGTGAAAGGCCGCTCATGAGCACCTCCGACACCCAGTACGTCCTCGCCATCGACCAGGGCACGACGAGTTCGCGGGCCATCGTCTTCGACCACGACGGGTCGATCGTCTCGACGGGGCAGCTCGAGCACGAGCAGATCTTCCCGCGCGCCGGGTGGGTCGAGCACGACCCCCTCGAGATCTGGAAGAACACGCGAGAGGTCGTGGCCCGCGCGCTCGCGGACGCCGAGATCGACCGCGACCGGATCGAGGCCGTGGGCATCACCAACCAGCGCGAGACGGCCGTCGTCTGGGACAAGAACACCGGAAAGCCCGTCTACAACGCGATCGTCTGGCAGGACACGCGCACCGGCAAGATCTGCGACCGGCTCGCCGGCGACGACGGCCCCGACAAGTACAAGGACCGGGTCGGGCTGCCGCTGGCCACCTACTTCGCGGGCCCGAAGGTCGCGTGGATCCTCGAGAACGTCGACGGCGCGAAGGAGAAGGCCGAGTCCGGCGACCTCCTCTTCGGGACGACGGACAGCTGGGTCGTGTGGAACATGACCGGCGGCCCCAACGGCGGGGTCCACGTCACCGACGTGACGAACGCGTCGAGGACCATGCTCATGAACCTCGACACCCTCGACTGGAACGAGGACATCTGCGCCGACATGGGGATCCCCGTCTCGATGCTCCCCGAGATCCGGTCGAGCAGCGAGGTGTACGGCGAGGGCCGCGAGAAGGGGCCCCTGGCCGGCGTCCCGATCGCCGGGATCCTCGGCGACCAGCAGGCGGCGACGTTCGGGCAGGCCTGCTTCGAGGTCGGCATGGGCAAGAACACGTACGGGACCGGCAGCTTCCTGCTCATCAACACCGGCACCGAGATCGTCCGCTCCGAGCACGGGCTCCTCACGACCGTGGCCTACCGGATCGGCGACGCCGACCCCGTCTACGCCCTCGAGGGGTCTATCGCCGTCACGGGTTCGCTCGTGCAGTGGGTCCGCGACAATCTCGGCCTCATCAAGGACGCCGCCGAGATCGAGACCCAGGCCAAGAAGGTGGAGGACAACGGCGGCGCCTACTTCGTCCCGGCGTTCTCGGGCCTGTTCGCGCCGCACTGGCGCTCCGACGCGCGCGGCGCTCTCGTCGGCCTCACGCGCTACGTCAACAAGAACCACCTCGCCCGGGCCGTGCTCGAGTCGACGGCCTTCCAGACCAAGGACGTCGTCGACGCGATGAACGCCGACGTCGACGGCAAGCGGGCCGAGCTGAGCGAGCTCAAGGTCGACGGCGGCATGACCGCCAACGAGACGCTCATGCAGTTCCAGGCCGACCTGCTCGGGGTGCCCGTCATCCGCCCGAAGGTCGTCGAGACGACAGCGCTCGGCGCGGCGTACGCCGCCGGTATCGCCGTCGGGTTCTGGAAGGGTGAGGAGGACGTGACGAAGAACTGGTCCGAGGACAAGCGGTGGGAGCCGCAGATGGACCCCGCGGAGCGCGACCGCCTCGTCCGCAACTGGCAGAAGGCCGTGACGAAGACCTTCGACTGGGTCGACGACGACGTCTCCTGACGCGCCGGGGGTCCGGTCGGCGCGGCGGGGCGGGTGGTTGAATCGACGACATGTCCGATTCCACCCCCGCCTCGCTGCCCTGGATCGAGCGGCTCGTCGCCTTCGACACGACGAGCCGCAACTCCAATCTCGAGCTCATCGACGCCGTCGCCGACGAACTGCGCGGCCACGGCCTCGAGCCGCACGTCTTCCCCGACGACGAGGGCCGCAAGGCCAACCTCGTCGTGACGGTCCCCGCGGCCGACGGCTCCCGCTCCGGGGGCGTCATGCTCTCGGGGCACACCGACGTCGTCCCCGTCGACGACCAGGAGTGGAGCAGCGACCCGTTCCGGGCGCAGATCCGCGACGGCCGGCTCTACGGCCGGGGCACGTGCGACATGAAGGCGTTCAGCGCCGTGGCGATCAGCCTGCTGCCGCGGATGGTGTCGGCGCGGCTGCGTGAGCCCATCCACCTCGCGCTCTCCTACGACGAGGAGGTCGGCTGCGTGGGCGGGGCCCGGATCGTGAAACAGATCGCCGACCTCGGCCTCGCTCCCTCGGCGTGCATCGTCGGTGAGCCGACCAACATGGCCGTCGTGCGGGCCCACAAGTCCATCAACCTCGTGCGCGTGACGTTCACCGGCGTCGCGGCCCACTCCTCGCTCACGCCGCAGGGCGTCAACGCCGTCGAGCACGCGGCCCGGTTCGTCACCCGCGTGCGCGACATGGCCGACGCGTGGCGCGAGCACGGACCGTTCGACGACGCGTACCCCGTTCCCTACACGACCTCGAGCGTCAACGTCGTGTCCGGCGGCATCGCGACGAACACGGTGCCCGACCGCTGCGTCGTCGAGCTCGAGTACCGCTCGATCGCGGCCGTCGACCCCGCCGAGGTCCTCGACCGGATCCGCGGGTTCGCCCAGCAGGCGCAGGAGGCCATGCGGCGCGAGAACCCGGCGGCCCACGTGGACGTCGAGGTACCCGCCCAGGTGCCCGGCCTCGACGCCGACCCCGACAGCCCCGCGGCCGCGCTGGCGGTCGGGCTCGGCGCGCTCGACGACGGCGGCAAGGTCACCTACGGCACCGAGGCCGGGCAGTTCGCGGGCTCCGGCATCGAGACCGTGGTGTGCGGACCGGGCGACATCGCCCAGGCCCACGCCCCCGACGAGTACCTCGAGCTCGAGCAGGTGCAGGCGTGCGAGCGGTTCGTCGCCGCGCTCGTCGAGCACCTCTCGCTCCCGGCCGAGGGCGAGGTGCGCGCGTGAGCTCCCCCGCGGCCGCGACGCCGTCGACCGGGACAGACGCCGCGGGGCGGGCGCGGGCCCGGCGGGCCGTCGTCGCCGCCTCGATGGGCAACGCCCTCGAATGGTTCGACATCATCGTCTACGCCTTCATGGCGCCCGTCATCCAGAAGCTGTTCTTCCCCGCGTTGGGCGACACGCTCGGGCTCGTCGTCACGTTCGGCCTCTTCGGCGTCTCCTACCTCATCCGCCCGCTGGGGGCGATCGTCCTCGGCAGCTACGGCGACCGGCGCGGCCGCAAGGCCGCCCTGACGCTGACCATCGCGCTCATGACGTTCGGCGTCGCGCTCATGGCCTTTGCCCCCACGTACGCGACGATCGGCATCGCGGCGCCGCTGCTCATCGTCGTCTCCCGCCTCGTCCAGGGGTTCTCGGCGGGCGGCGAGTTCGGCTCGGCGACCGCGTTCATGACCGAGAACTCACCCGATCGCAAGGCCTTCTACGCGTCGTGGCAGGTGGCCACGCAGGGCGCGTCGATGTTCCTCGCCGCGACGGCGGGCTTCCTGCTCAACACGGTCGTCTCGCCGGAGACGCTGCTCGCGTGGGCGTGGCGGCTGCCGTTCGTCTTCGGGCTGCTCATCGGCCCCATCGGCCTGTGGATCCGGTTGCACATGGACGACACCCCGGAGTTTCTCGCGGCGGAGACCGTGGATTCCCCCCTGGGCACGACCTTCGTGCGGCACATGCCGCGGGTGCTCGTCGCGGCGATGTGCGTCGGCGTGGCGACGATGAGCGTGTACCTCATCACGTACCTGCCGACGTTCGCGCAGCGCAACCTCGGGCTGCCGCCGTGGAGCGGGTACGCCGGGGCGATCGTGGCCGGGCTCATCGCCCTCGTCGGCTCCCCGTTCGTGGGGCGGCTGGCCGACCGGGTCGGCCAGACCCGGATCATGCTCACGGCCGCGCTCGTCGGCCTCGTCGTCGCGTTCCCGATGTTCGCGCTGCTCACGGGCACGCCCCGGGTGAGCACGCTCATCGTCGCCGAGATCATCCTCGGCGCGCTCATGGCCGCGTACTTCGCGCCGCTGCCGTCGCTGCTCGCGGCGATGTTCCCCGTGCAGATCCGGACGACGGGGATGTCGTTGGCCTACAACATCGGCGTGACGCTGCTCGGCGGGTTCGCGCCGACGGTGCTCGCGTGGCTCGTCACGTACGACCTGCGGGCCCCGAGCTTCTACTACATCGGCGTCGCCGTCCTCTCCATCGTCGGCCTCGTGCTCGCGCGGCGCGTCTACGGTCAGCGCTGAGGCGCGCCGTAGGTCGAACCGCCCCGACAGGGGCGCGGCCGCGCCGCTCAGCGCACGAGGCCGCTCGACCACGCGAGGGCGGCGATCTCGACCCGATTGCGCACGCCGAGGCGGCGCGAGGCGTTGACCAGGTGGGTCTTGACCGTCGCGACCGAGAGGGACAGGTCCGCGGCGATCTCGGCGTTCGTGCGCCCCCGGGCGACGAGGGCGACGACGTCGAGCTCGCGGTCCGACAACCCCGCCAGTCGCGGGTCGGTCGCCGGCCGACCCGTCGGGCCCCGTCGCTTCAGCAACGCCACCGTGACCTCGGGGCTGATGAGCGCGTCGCCGGCGGCGGCCGCCCGCACCGCGGCGAGCAGGATGGGCGGGCCGGCGTCCTTGAGGACGAAGCCGGCGACCCCGACGTCGAGGGCCCGGTCGACGAGGTCGTCGTCGCCGAACGTCGTGACGATGACGACGCGGGTGTCCTGCGCCACGAGGCGGGCGGCCTCGAGACCGTCGAGCCGGGGCATCCGGATGTCGAGGAGCGCCACGTCGGGGCGCAGCCGGCGGACCGCCTCGACGGCGGACGGGCCGTCGTCGCACTCGGCGACGACCTCGATGTCGTCCTCGCCGCGCAGGATCATGCTCAGCCCGAGGCGCACCATCTCCTGGTCGTCCGCGACGACCACCCGGATGGTCATGCCGTCGGCCCCGCGCTCGGCAGGACGGCCCGCACCCGCCAGCCTCCCCCGGGGGCCGGCCCGGTCTCCACGGTGCCGCCGACGAGGTCGGCCCGCTCGGCGATGCCCGTCAGACCCCACCCGGCGCTGCGCGCCGGCCCGGCGGGGGTCGACGCCTCGCGGCCCGGGTCCCGGGGCGACGTCGTCCCGCTCCCGTCGTCGCGCACCTCGAGGACGAGCTCCGGGCCGGTCGTGTCGAGGACCACGTCGATCCGCGACGCGTCGGAGGCGTGGCGGCGCGCGTTGCTCAGCGCCTCGGCGACGATCCGGTAGGCCGCGCCCGCGGTGGAGGCGCTCACCTGGCCGTCCCCGCGCACGTCGAGGTGCGTGCGCGCGTCCGTCGTCGGGGCGAAGTCCGCGACGAGCCGCTCGAGGTCGGCCAGACCCCTCGGGTGCACCGAGGTCGAGCCGGTGCCGCGGGTGTCGTCCCGGGAGGCCGCGACGATCGCCCGGATGTCGCGCAGGGCCCGACGCCCGGCCGCCTCGATGCGGGCCATCGCCTCGTCGTCGGCCCGGTCGTCCGGTTGCCGGCGCACGGCCTGGGCGAGGACGACGATCCCCGTCACCTCGTGCGCGATGACGTCGTGCAGTTCCCGCGCCATCGCCTCCCGCTCCCGGTCCCGGACGTCGAGCCGTTGGCGCGCGAGACGGTGGGTCTGGGCGCGGTGCAGCAGGCCGGCGCCGACCGCCGCGGCGGAGAACAACACCATGATCGGGACGAGCTCGACCGCCGCGGGGCCCTCGAGGAGGGGTGAGGCGGCCGCCACGACGGTGAGGGCCGCGGTGGCGAGCAGGCGGGGGGTGACCCGCCGCCGCGGACCCAGGGGCTCGATCCCGCTCGCCGCGACGCCGGCGACGACCGCGAGCGTCCACGAGGTCGCGACGGGCCAGCGGGTCAGGGCGTCGGGTGAGCGCAGCGCGGCGGCCAGGGCGACCCACACGAGCGCCGCCGCGACCAGCCACGGCGTCTCGGATCGACCCCGGCCGCGGCGTCGGACGGCGAGGCCGACGAAGCCCGCGGCGAGGAGGGCGGCGAGCAGGTCGAGGACGAGGGACGGCTCGGGATCGCGCAGCACGGGATACGCGAGCAGAAGGATCGGCCCGACCACGGCGAGGGAAAGGGCCGGGCGCACCCCGTCAGCTTAGGCGCGCTCCGGGCCTCCACCGTTCGGTTGAGGCGCAGCCACGCCGTTCCGTCCCCGGGCCGACGCGCCCCCGCCCCGCCGCGGGCGAACCTGGAGCCCGGACGAGGGGGAGCATGCGTGCCCTCCCGAGAGCGTGAGGGAGCAGCACATCGTGAGCACGAGCACCGGGGTCGGCACGGACCGCCCAGCGGCGGCCGCGGACCGGCCGGTCGACGGGCCGGCGCCGACCGAGGCGGACGTCGCGACGTCGACGGCGCGCGAGGGCCGCCGGCTCGTCGCGCTCGACGTCCTGCGCGGCATCGCCATCCTCGGCACCTTCGGCATGAACGTCGGGGTGTTCCTCTCCGGCGACTCGGGCGGTTCCCTCACCCCGTTCGACGACGCCATCGGCACCGCCCTCGGCCTCGTCACCGACGGCAAGTTCATCGGGCTGCTGACGATCATGTTCGGCATCGGACTGGAGATCCAGCGCCGGTCGGCGGTGCGGCGCGGCGAGACGTGGCTCGGCAGCTACCCGTGGCGGGCCGCCCTGCTCGTCCTCGACGGCCTGCTCAACTACGTCTTCCTCGTCGAGTACGACGTGCTCATGGGGTACGGGATCACGGGACTCATCGTCTGCGTCGTGCTCGTCGCCTCGCCGCGGGTGCAGGCGTGGGTGATGGGGCTCGGGCTGGCCGCCCACGTCGCCTACTTGACCTACATGTCGCTGCCCATGTGGGGTGCGTCTGCGGTGGTGTCCCGCGGCACGGTCGACCTCCTCCACCGGGATCCGGCCTCCCTGACCCCCGCGCAGGTGCAGCAGGCCGCGGCGGAGCTCGGCCTGCCCCGGGAGGAGGTCCTGCGCATCGCGGCGGAGAACGCCGGAGCGGCCGGGAACGCGGCGGGGACCGACCCGGGCGCGGTCGCCGCGGGCGCCGGTCTGCCCGGCCCCGGGGCCGGGACGACGACTCCGACCGACTCCTACTGGGCCGGGGTCACCGGGCGCGTGGACAACTTCTGGGAGGGCCGCGGCGAGATCCCCATCATGATCCTCATGGGCCTCGGCCTGTTCCTCGTCGGCGCCCACCTGTATCGGGCCGGCCTGTTCGAGGAGCGCGGGGCCCAGTTGCGGCGGTGGGTCATGATCCTCGCGTTCGGCGTCGGGCTGCCGCTGGACTGGGGCACGCGGCTGTGGCTCTCGGAGTACACGATGACCTTCAACCGCTACCTCACCTCGACCCTGGTCTCCTTCGGCCTCCTCGCCGTCGTCGCCGCGTTCTACGCGGGCGGGCGCCGCCCGGGCCTCGTGGGGCGGGCGGTCTCCAACGTCGGCACGATGGCCCTGACCTGCTACATCGGCCAGAACCTCATCGCCTCGGTCCTCTTCTACGACTGGGGGTTCGGCCTGGCCCGCCACATGACGTGGGGGTGTGGAACACCATCGTCGGCTGGCTCGTCGTGAGCGCGCTCCTGCTGCTCGGCAGCGCGCTGTGGCTGCGGTTCTTCCGACGCGGGCCGATCGAGTGGGCCTGGCACGTGTGCCACGCCTGGCTCGTGGCGCGCACGCAGGGCCTGGCCGCGTGGTGGCGGGAGCGGCGGGGCGAGGGGGCCGGCGCCCGATGAGCGGACGGCCCGGGCTCGCACCGACCGCCGGTCTCTTGGGGGACCGGCGGCCGGTGGGGGTCCGGGCCGCTCGGCGTCGCGGGCCCGCCGAGGGACCGTCGTGCGGCCCGCCGGCCGGGGCCGGCAGGCAGGGCCGGGGTGACGGGCCGGCTCAGAAGGGCATGGCCAGGAAGGGGGAGCTGTACCCCTCCACGGCCCGCAGGACCTCGCGCGAGCGCTCGGGCGTCGTGCCCGCGCGGTCCCGCTCGGCCGCGATCATCTCCCGCAGCAGGCCCGTCTCGCCGGCGGTGGCGATGCCCGTGACCTCCGGATGGCCGTCGAGGACCCAGGAGCAGGCGGCGGTGAGGTGGTCCTGCTCGGTGAGCGGCTCGTACCAGGTGGACAGGCGGCGCTCGCCCGGCCAGTTCCGGCGGGCGAACGCCTTGATCGTCATGAGGCCGACGTCGGCGGCCCGCACGGCCGCGACCAGGGCCTCGTAGGCGTCGCGGTAGCCGGGGCGATCGTCGAGGGCGACGTTGAGGGGCGTGAGGACCGTGTCGAAGTCGAAGCGGCGGAGCGCCTCGGCGTGGACGACCGGGGCGTCGTGGGTGTGGCCGGTGATGCCGATGCCGCCCACGAGGCCCTCGTCGCGGGCCCGGACGGCCGCCTCGAGCGCGCCCCCCGGCCCGGTGACCCGGTCGAGGTCGGCGAGGTCGCACACGGCGTGCAGCTGGAGCAGGTCCACGTGGTCCGTGTCGAGTCGCTCCAGCGAACGGTTGATCTGCGCCCACGCGGCGTCACGGTCGCGCTGCCCGGTCTTGGTCGCGAGGAAGACGCGGTCCCGGATGTGGCGCATCCGATGGCCGAGGCGCAGCTCGGCGTCGCCGTAGTCGGCGGCGACGTCGAGGTGGTTGATGCCGGCCGCCAGGGCGAGGTCGAGCGCCTCGTCCGCCACGTCCTGGGACACCTCGGCCAGGGCCGCCGCGCCGAAGACGAGCACGCTGCTCTCGTGGCCGAGTCGTCCGAGTCTCCGGGTCTCCATTCGACGTCTTCCTCTCCGGCGGCCGGGCCGCCTACTCGTCCCCGGTCTGGACGACGTCGTCGAGCGAGTCCGGGTCGTAGTCCTCGCGATCGACCTTAGGCCGCGGCCGGCGCGGTGTCGCGGGGGGCAGGTCGAACAGCCCGCCGGGGTCGGTCGCGAGGCCCGGCCCGGGGTGGGCGGCTCCGCCCGTGTCGGCCCCCGCCGGGTCGTCGTCCTCCGGCGTCGGCGAGCCCGGCGTGGCGGCGGAGGTCTGCCCGGCCGAGAAGGCTCCCGCCACGGCCGCGATCGGCGCGTCGAGCGGCGCGCCCGACCCGTCGCGCCGACCCTGCGCGGGTGGCAACGTGCGGGGCACGCCGTTCGAGGACGCAGCCCGGGCGGGCAGTGGGCCCACCCACGCGAGGACGAGCTCGACCTCGCCGCGGACGAACCGGTGGCAGCGCACGCCCCCGGTCGCGCGGCCCTTGGCCGGGTACTCGGCGAACGGGGTGACCTTGAGGGAGGACGCCGCCGATCGGGCGTCGGGCCCGGCGCCGGTGACCACGGCCACGTATTCGGCGTCGGGCCCGACGGCGCCGAAGAACACGACGTGGGCGTCGGCGGCGAGCTTGATGCCGGCCACCCCACCCGCGGGCCGCCCCTGGGCGCGCACCTTGTCGGCGCCGAACCGCAGGAGCTGCGCGTCGCTCGTGACGAAGACGAGTTCCTCGTTCCCGGTGGCCAGTTCGACCGCCCCGACGACCTCGTCGCCGGCCCGCAGGCCGATGACCTCCCAGTCGTCGCGGCCGGCGGGCACGTCGGGGGTGACCCGCTTGACGACGCCCGCCCGGGTGCCGAGCGCGAGGCCGATCGAATCGGGGGACAGGGTGGTCAGTCCGAGCGCGCGCTCCCCGCCGGCCAGCTCGGTGAACAGCCCGAGTGGGGCGCCGCCCGACAGGTGCGGGGACCCGTTCGTCGGCGGCAGGGCCGGCAGGTCGAGCACGGACAGGCGCACGACGCGGCCCGCCGACGTGAGCAGTCCGACCTCGCCGCGGGCGGTGGCGCGGACCGCGGAGACGACGGCGTCGTGCTTGCCGCGGCCCCCCTCGTTCGACAGCGGCCCCCCGTCGCTCGTGCGGGCGAGCAGCCCCGTGCTCGAGAGCAGGACCCAGCACGGGTCGTCGCCCACCTCGAGCGGCAGCGCCGCCGAGGCGGGGGAGTCGCCGGCCGGGCCGCCGGCGGACTCGAGGAGCACCGTGCGTCGGGGCGTCCCGTGGGCGGCGGCCACCTCGGCGAGCTCGGCGGAGACGACGCCCCGCAGGACGGCGTCGTCGCCGAGGATCTCGCGCAGCCGCACGATCTGCTCGACGAGGTCGTCGCGCTCCTTCTCGAGCTCGATGCGGCTGAACTTCGTCAGCCGGCGCAGTTGCAGCTCGAGGATGTACTCGGCCTGGGCGTCGGAGAGGTCGAACACCTCGATGAGGCGTGCCTTGGCGGCGCCGGCGTCGTCGCTGCCGCGGATGAGCTGGATGACCTCGTCGATGTCGAGGATCGCGACGAGGAGCCCTTCGACGAGGTGCAGCCGGTTCTCCTTGCGCCGCAGGCGGTACTGCGTCCGGCGACGCACGACGGCGATGCGGAAGTCGACGTAGACCCGGAGCAGGTCGAGCAGGCCCAGCGTCTGGGGTCGGCCCTCGACGAGGGCGACGTTGTTGATCCCGAAGCTGTCCTCGAGCGGGGTGAGGCGGTAGAGCTTCTCGAGCACGGCCTCGGGGTTGAACCCGTTCTTGACCTCGATGACGAGGCGCAACCCCTGCTTGCCGTCGGTGAAGTCGTCGAGCCCGCTGATGCCCTGGAGCTTCTTGGCGCGGACGAGCTCCTGGATCTTCGTCGTCACCTTCTCGGGGCCGACGAGGTAGGGCAGCTCGGTGACGACGATGCCCTTCTTGCGCGGGGTGATGTTCTCGATGCGGCACGTCGCGCGCGTGCGGAACGTGCCGCGGCCGGTCCGGTAGGCGTCGCGGATGCCGTCGAGCCCGATGATGCGCCCGCCGCCGGGCAGGTCGGGGCCGGGCACGAAGCGCATGATCGCGTCGAGGTCGGCGTCGGGGTGGTCGATGAGGTGCCGCGCGGCGCCGATGACCTCGACGAGGTTGTGCGGCGGCATGTTCGTCGCCATGCCGACGGCGATGCCGGCGGCTCCGTTGACGAGCAGGTTCGGGAACGCCGCCGGCAGGACGCCCGGCTGGGTGAGCTGGTCGTCGTAGTTGGGGACGAAGTCGACGGTGTCCTCGTCGAGTCCGGCGACCATCTGCAGCGCGGCCGGCGCCATGCGCGCCTCCGTGTACCGGGAGGCGGCCGGGCCGTCGTCGAGGGAGCCGAAGTTGCCGTGGCCGTCGACGAGCGGGAGGCGCATCGTGAACGGCTGCGCCACGCGCACGAGGGCGTCGTAGATGGCGCCGTCGCCGTGCGGGTGGTACTTGCCCATGACGTCGCCGACGATGCGGCTCGACTTCACGTGCCCGCGGTCCGGCCGCAGACCCATGTCGTGCATCCCGTAGAGGATGCGACGCTGCACCGGCTTGAGCCCGTCGCGGGCGTCGGGCAACGCCCGCGAGTAGATGACGGAGTACGCGTACTCGAGGAACGCGCCCTGCATCTCGTCCTCGACGTCGATGTCGACGATCCGCTCCTCGAAGTCGTCGGGGAGGGTGGGCTCGCTCGTTCGCCTGCGCGCCATGCTCGGTGCTCGTCCTCTCGGTGGGCGGCGGTGCTCGACCCCCCATCCTCGCCGATGCCCGCGGTCGGTCCGCGCACGGCTCGCCGGGGGCTCCGATCGGACCGCGGCCGGCCGGCCGCCGGGTCGTCAGCGGCCGCAGGTGAAGTCCGGCCTCGCGACGAAGCGCGAGGACGCGGTCTCCTTCGGGGTGACCTGCACCACCGTGACCTTCGTCCTGCCGTGGGCCAGCGTCCAGGCCTGCGATGCCGTCTCGACGGGGCCCATCGGCGCCCGCCCGACCTCGACCGGCGTGCCCGGCGAGGTGCGGCGGGCCAGGTCCAGGACGGCGACGCGCGGCGTCATCCCTCGTCCTTCGGCGCCGGTGTCGAGCTTCGCCATGGCGGGGCACCACAGCTGCGGCGGTCCCCCGAGCGTCGTCCCGTCGGTGTCGACGACGTCCGGGGTGTCGGCGGGTGCGGCCCGCGATCCTGCCGTCCCCCGGTCGCAGATCCGATCGGGCGCCGCTTCGTACCGATTGGGCCCCAGGGGCCGGACCGACACGACGGTCGCGACGGTGCCGGAGGTCGCGCCGGTGACGTCGATCGTCCACGTCTGCGTCGCCGATCCGACGTAGCCGACGGGGGCGCGGCCGATGGCCGCGACCGGCCTGTCGGTGTTCATCCGGGCCGAGAGGGCCTCGACCGCCCCCCGCCGGGTCGTGCCGGTGGCGGGCCCGACGACCCAGGACGGCTGCGCGATCCCGCCGAGGCAGACGAGGTTGCCGGCGCCGCCGAGCCAGGAGCCGCCCGGATCCACGACCTGCAGGTCCGCCGAGCTCGTCGGCGCGGTGCCGGTGACGCTGCAGCTCAGGGTCACCTTCCCGGGCGTCGCGTCGACGACGACGTCGCTCGTGCCCACGGGGACCGACCCACCGCCGTCAGGCGTGTTGAACAGCGTGCCCGGCACCGCGGCCGTCACCCGCAGGTGCACCCCGTCGCGTCGGGCCCGCACGACGGGTGTCGCCACCCGGATCCTGCCGGTGGAGCTGCAGGTCACCGCGCCCGTCTCCGGTCCGCTGACCCTGCCGGGGGCCATGGGACGGTCGGCGTCCGGTGCCAACGGGAAGGACGGGTCGCTGCTCGCGGCCGTCGGGGCCGCCGTCTGCTCGGGCGATCGAGCCTGCAGCTGCGCGAACGCCCCGACGGCCAGGGCCAGGCAGGCGGCGACGGAGGCGGCCATGAGGGGCACGGCCCAGCGGGGGCGTCGCGGCGTCGACGCGGCGGCGTCGCGCGCCGGGAGGGGGCGAGACGTCGCGGACCCTTCCAGGACGCGGTCGACGAGGCGCGCGGCGTCGACGCGGTCCTCGTCCGTCGGACGAAGGGCGGCCCGAAGGCGGGCGTCGGCCCGGGTGCCGCGCGGGTGGGGATCGGTGGGGATCACGGCTGCCTCGCTTCGACGGTGAGCGCGTCGCGCAGGTGCGCC
This sequence comes from Agilicoccus flavus, assembly GCF_014857905.1. Lineage (GTDB taxonomy): Bacteria > Actinomycetota > Actinomycetes > Actinomycetales > Dermatophilaceae > Agilicoccus > Agilicoccus flavus. The sequence continues at coordinate 210,140 of NZ_JACYXE010000003.1, forward strand.
AGCGCTCGGGAGGACTGGGAGCGCACGGTGGCGACGGAACACCCGAGGGCGGCGGCGATCTGCGCGTCGGACAGGTCGTCGACGTGGCGCAGGAGGACGACGGCGCGCTGCCGGGCGCCGAGGCCGGCGAGCGCGGCCTGCAGTTCGGAGCGGTCCTCCACGGCGTGCCCGGGATCGACGGACTCCGGGGCCGCGGCCAGGCGCAGCCGCCTCGTCTCGCGGCCCGCGCTGCGCCGGGCCGCCAGGTGCCGATGGACGAGGGTCCGCACGACGTACGCCCACGGATGCTCCATCGCGCCGATCGCGTCCCAGCGCTGGTAGGCGACGAGCAGGGCGTCCTGGGTGAGGTCCTCGGCGAGCTCACGCCGGCCGGTCAGGAGCGTGGCGAAGCGCAGCAGGCGCGGGGCGTGCTCGCGCGCCCACTGCTCGAAGTCGAGGGTCGCGGTAGGTGCCGCGACCGACGGGAGGCCACTCTCCATACCCGTTCAATGTCGCCGACGGCCCATCCGTTGCACGCGGACGCGCCGAGACACAACAGAGGCGCTTCACCGGGACCGCACCGGGCGTCGATCCGGGGACGACGGCGACGCGAGGCCGATCACGTCGAGCTCGAGGCACTGCGGCCGGTCGACCCGGCGCGTCGCTCAGCGGGGCGGCATGCGCAGTGCGCCGTCGAGGCGGATGACCTCGCCGTTGAGCATGGGGTTGTCGACGATGTGCGCGACGAGCGAGGCGTACTCCTCCGGCTTGCCCAGGCGCGAGGGGTGGGGGACGCCCGCGGCCAGCGAGTCCTTCACCGCGTCCGACATGCCGGCCATCATCGGCGTCTCCATCGTGCCGGGAGCGATGGTGTCGACGCGGATCGCCTTGTCGGCGAGGTCGCGGGCGGCCTGGATGGTCAGGGCGGCGACGCCGCCCTTGCTCGCCGAGTAGGCGGACTGGCCGAGCTGGCCCTCGAAGGCCGCCACCGACGCCGTCATGACGACGACGCCGCGGTCGCCGTCGACCGGCTCGTTCTCCGCCATGGCCTGGGCGGCGAGGCGCAACGTGTTGAACGTGCCGACGAGGTTGATGTCGACGACGTCCTTGAACAGCTGCAGGGGGTGCAGGCCCTTGCGGCCCAGGATGCGGGCGCCGGGGGCGATCCCGGCACACGCCACGGCCACCCGCAGGGTGCCCAGCTCGGTCGCGGCGGTCACGGCCGCCCCGAGCCGGTCCTCGTCGCGGACGTCGGCGGCGACGAACCGGGCGCGCTCGCCCAGCTCGGCCGCCAGGGCGGCACCGTTCGACGACTCGAGGTCGACGAGGACGACGGACGCGCCGCCCTCGTGGAGGCGGCGGGCGGTCGCGGCGCCGAGGCCGGAGCCTCCACCGGTGACGAGGGCGACGTCGGTCGCGGTCAGCTTCATCGCAGGCCTTTCGGGACGCGGTCGGGGGAGCGGTGCGGTGGGGCGGAGGCGTCGGGACCGCGGTGCGATCCTCGTGCGGGCCGGTCGGCAGGAGGCCGGTCGGCCGACGCGGGTCAGGCGCCGAGCTGCTCGGTCAGGAGGTCGCTCACGGCGGCGGGGTCGTCGAGCGTCAGCAGGGCCTGCCGGAACGAGGGGCGGGTCAGGCGCCGGGCGAGCTTGGCGAGCACGGCGAGGTGGTCGGTGTGACCGGAGTCGGGGACGGCGATGAGGAACACCAGCCGCGTCGGCCCGTCGGGTCCGCCCCAGTCGATGCCGTCGGCGCTGCGCCCGAACGCCAGCCCGGCCTTGCGGACGTGCGCGCTGCGGCTGTGGGGGATCGCGACCGCGCCGGGGAGCGCCGTCAGCATCTTCTCCTCACGGTCGCGGACGTCCGCCAGGAACGCGTCGAGGTCGCTGAGGCGGTCGTCGTCGAGCAAGGACTGCGCCAGGATCTGCGTGGCCTGCACGCGGTCGCCGGCAGCGAGGTCCAGGTGCACGAAGGCGGGAATGGTGAGCGGCATCGGCTTCCTTCGACGGTGATCGTCCGGCCCGGGACGGGCGGTGACGGGGCGGTGACGACGGATGGTGCGCACCACGGTGTGACGGCCGGACCGGGTCAGCTTAGGCGGAAACCCGAGCAGGGTCGCGTGCGTGGGGGGTCTGCGGACGTCGCGCCCGCCCCGGCCGCAGCGCCGGCGACGTCACCCGTCACGTTCGTCGGCGCCCTCGACCGGTGATCCGGTGGGACCGGTCAGGCCCTCGCTCGCGGCCAGGGGGCGGCCGAAGCGGCCCACGTGGAGTCGGTCGCGGTCGGGGCGCCGCCGCGTGTGGGAGCTGCCGCCCGCGCGCCGGGCGTCGGCGGCCGGGTGTCCCAGGGCGAGCACGCCCACGAGGCGGCGGTCGGCCGGGGCGTCGAACTCCGCGAGCACGCGGGCGTGCCGCCGCGTCGGCACGCCGAAGAAGAGCGCGCCCCACCCCTCGTCCACGGCGGAGAGCAGCACGAGCAACGCGCCCATCCCCGCGTCGACGTCCCAGTAGGGGAAGGGCGGCGGTCGGTCGGCCTTGTCGGGGCGCGCGTAGCGGTCGCGGTAGGCGCCCGGGTCGGCGAGGACGAGCACGAGGGCGGGCGCGGCGCTCACACCGGCCAGCCACGCGTCGGCCGGTCCGGGCCGGTCCGAGGCCGCCGCCCAGAATCGGGCCCGGTCGTCGGGGTGGCGGAGCACGAGCAGGTCGAGGCCCTGGCTGAAGCCTGCGCTCGGCCCCCGCAGTCCGCGCGCGACGATCCGCCGGAGCGCCTCCGGGTCGAGCGGGGCGTCGGGGTCGAACCGGCGCACCATCCGGCGGCGCCGCACGACCGCCTCGAACTCCATCCGGTCACCTTCTCACCCGGGCCGGGACACCCGGCACGGGGCGGCGCGGGGCCGGGAGGTCCCCCGGGCGCCCGGCGCGGATCGGGCCGGGGGCGGGCTTGCCCCGTCGTGAGGGACCCGTCGTGGGACCATGGCGGCATGGACGACGCGCGACCGGTGGGGGATCCGGCAGGGCAACAGCCGAGGCGGACCGGGCAGTCCGAGCAGCCCGACAGAGCCGGCCAGGGGGCGGCCGCCGCGGGCGATGCACCCGCCGCGTCGCCGGGAACGGGGGAGACGGCGCCCGCGGCCGGCGGCCGACCGGAACCGGCGCCCGGATCGGCGACGCCGCCCGGAACGCCGACGGCCTCGGAGCCGGTCCGGGTCGATCCGACCCCGCCGGGCGAGTGGGAGGCCGACGTCGTCCTGCGCGACGGATCGCTGGCCCGCGTGCGTCCCATCACCCCGGCCGACGCGCCCGCGGTCCACCGCTTCCACGACGCGCAGTCGGCGGAGTCGGTCTACCTGCGCTTCTTCGCCCCGATCAAGCACCTCTCCGAACGCGACGTGCACCGCTTCACCCACGTCGACCACGACCAGCGGGTCGCGCTCGTCGCCGTCGTCGGCGACGACATCATCGGGATCGCCCGCTACGACCGCCTCGACGACCCGACCGTCGCCGAGGTCGCCTTCAACATCTCCGACCACTTCCACGGCCGCGGGGTGGGATCGGTGCTGCTCGAGCACCTCGCCGCCATCGGCAACGAGGGCGGCGTACGCCGGTTCGTCGCCGACGTGCTCCCGCAGAACCGCAAGATGATGAAGGTCTTCACCGACGCGGGCTACCAGGTCGAGCACCACTTCGACGACGGCGTCATCTCGGTCTCGTTCACGATCGAGCCCACCGCGGAGTCGCAGGCCGTTCAGCTCGCGCGCGAGCACCGCGCCGAGGCCCGCAGCATCGGCGCACTGCTCAGCCCCTCGGTCATCGCCGTGGTCGGCGTGAGCCGCCGCCCGGAGGCCATCGGCTCGGTCGTCCTCGACGCGATCCTCGACGGCGGGTTCACCGGCACCGTCCACGTCGTCAACTCCGAGGCGAGGACCTTCCGCGGGCTGAAGGCGGTCCCGCGGGTGAGCGACATCCCCGAGACGGTCGACCTCGCCGTCGTCGCCGTGCCCGCCGAGGCCGTCCTCGACGTCGTCGACGACTGCGGCGCGGCCGGCGTCAAGACCCTCGTCGTCGTCTCCTCCGGGTTCGCCGAGACCGGCCCGGAGGGGGAGGAGCGCCAGGCCGGGCTGCTGCGCCGGGCCCGCGCCCACGGGATGCGCGTCGTGGGCCCCAACTCGATCGGGTTGGTCAACACCCGACCCGACGTGCGCCTCGACGCGACGACGGTGCGGATCGCGCCGCAGCCGGGGACGGTGGGCCTGTACGCGCAGAGCGGGGGCATCGGCGTCGGTCTGCTCGATCAGGCCTCGCGGCGGTCGATGGGCGTCAGCGTGTTCGCCGCCGGCGGCAACCGCATCGACGTCTCCGGCAACGACCTCATGCAGTTCTGGATCGACGACGAGCACACCGAGGTCGTCGGGATGTTCCTCGAGTCCGTCGGCAACGCGCGCAAGTTCAGCCGCATCGCGCGCCAGCTCTCGCTGCGCAAGCCGGTCGTGTGCGTCACCTCCGGCTCGGGCCGGCGCGTCCCGCCGGGGCACCGCGCCCGGGCCACCCGGGTCGGGTCCGCCGCCTTCGACGCGATGCTCGAGCAGGCGGGGGTCATCCCCGCCGCGTCGATCCACCGGCTCCTCGACGTCTGCGAGTTCATGAGTCACCAGCCCCTGCCCGCCGGGTCGCGCCTCGCGGTCGTCGGCAACTCGCCGGGGCTGGCGGCGATCATCGCCGACTCGGCGGCCCAGGCCGGGCTGCGCGTGACCCACGGGCCCGTCGACCTGCCCACGGACGTCCGGGCCCGCGACGTCGTCGTCGCCGTCGAGAAGGCCCTCGCCGACCCCGAGGTGGACACGGTCGCCGCGTGCTTCGTCGCGCCCCTCGCCTCCGGCGAGGAGGAGGTCGCGGCGGCGTTGTCGCACGCGTCCTGGGGCTACGACAAGCCGTGCATCAGCGCCTTCATCGGCACCCGCGACGTCAACCCGGTCATGCGCCGGACGGGTCGGCTCGTGCCCGGTTCCCAGGCGGGGCGCCGCGTCGTGCCCGTCCACGACTCGCCCAACTCGCTCGTCGAGGTCGTCGCCGCGGCGGCGACGTACGCGGCGTGGCGGGACGCCGACCACGGCGAACGCATCCGACCCACGGGGATCGACCGGGCCGCCGCGCAGGCCCTCGTGGCCCGGGTCCTCGCCGAGGCCCCCGACGGACGCGAGCTCACCGACGACGAGGCGAGCGACCTCCTGCGCTGCTACGGGGTGCACGTCTGGCCCCGCGTCGCGGTGGCTGACGCCGACGCCGCGGTCGCCGCGGCGGAGGAGCTCGGGTTTCCCGTGGTCCTCACCTCGGCCATCCCGAGCGTGCAGTCGCGTCCCGGGGCGGGCGGCCTGCGCGCCGACCTCTACTCGGGCGCCGCGGTGCGGGAGGCGTTCGCGTCGCTGAGCACCCACCTCGCGGCGTTCGGGGACCCCCGCATCCGGGTCCAGAAGATGCCGCCCCACGGGGTCGGCACGGTGCTGCGGACGACCGAGGACCCCCTGTTCGGACCCGTCGTCAGCTTCGGGCTGTCCGGGGCGCCGTCGGAGCTCCTCGGCGACGTGGCGCACCGGATCCCCCCGCTCACCGACGTCGACGTGCACTCCCTGGTCACCTCCATCGCGGCGGCCCCGCTGCTGCTCGGCCGCGACGGGGAGCCCCCGGTCGACCTGCCCGCTCTGCAGGACGTCGTCACCCGCGCCTCCGTGCTCGCCGACGAGATCCCCGACGTGCGCTCGATGGTCCTCGCGCGGCTCAACCTCCACCCCGGCGGCGCCGACGTCCTCGGCGCCAGGGTCGAGGTGGCCCCCGCGGACGCCCGCACCGACGCCGGACGGCGGGCCCTGTCGTGACGCGCCCCGCGCCGCGCCCCCGCGGCCCGGCGGCCCCGGTCGGGGATGATGGAGCCATGAGGACCCCCGCATGAGCCCCTTCCGCTCCGGTGAGCGCGCGTCGCTGCCGGCGTCGCTCACCCGCGACATCGAGCGCGCCGGGTACTACCCCGCGCTCGTCCGGGACGTCGTCGCCACGGCCCTCGCGGGCGACGACATCACGGCGCACCTCGTGCACCAGGAGACGACGTTCGACCACGACACGGTGCGGCGTCACGCCACCGTCCTCGCCCTCACGCAGGCGCGGCTCGTGGTCGTGCACGCCGACGACGACGACGGCGGGGTGGGCTCGGCGACGGCCACCTCCGAGAGCGTCCCGCTCAGCGGCGTGCGGGGGGTCATGCTCACCCACGTGGTGGCCGAGCCGTCGAGCTACGAGCCGGGGCGGCTCGGGCACGAGCTCACCGTGACGATCGGATGGGGCTCGGTGAGCCGCATCGACCTGCTCCCCGCGACGTGCGGCGATCCGCAGTGCGACGCCGACCACGGCTACGAGGGGACGCTCACGGCCGACGACATCAGCGTGCGCGTCAGCGCGGTGGCCGACGGCGAGGACGCCCTCGCCCGGGCCACCGCCTTCGCGCACGCCCTCCAGGCCGCCATCGCCCGGTGACCTCCGCGCCGCAGGGCCCGTCCTACGACCGCGGGGGCCTGGCCGCCGTCCTGCCGTCGGTGGCGGCCGCCCTCGGGGTCGCTCCGGCCGAGCTCGGGCGGGACGCCGACGGGCTCCTGCCCCTGGCGCCGTCCCGCAGCGCGGTCGTCGTCCTCGTCGACGGACTCGGCGACGAGCTGCTGCGCCGCCGCGGCGGCCACGCCCCGTTCCTGCGCTCCCTGCTGGCCGACGGGCGGCGTCTGACCGCGGGGTTCCCGACGACGACCGCCACGAGCATGGCGACGTTCGGGACGGGGCGTCCGCCGGGCGCCCACGGGCTGGTGGGGTACGAGGTGCTCATCCCCGGCGCCGACCGGGTCTTCAACGAGCTGAGCTGGAAGGACGGGCCCGAACCGCACGTCTGGCAGCCGCACCGGACGATCTTCGAGTCCGCGGCCGCCGCGGGGATCCACGTGACCCGCGTCGGGCCGCGGTTCTTCGACGGCTCCGGCCTGACCGAGTCCGCGCTGCGCGGCGGGGCGTTCCTCGCCGGATCGACCCTCGCGGACCGCGTCGACGCGACGCTGTCGGTCCTGCGCCGTCCGGGCGGCCACCTCGTCTACCTGTACTGGGGCGACGTCGACAAGATCGGGCACGAGCACGGGTGCGCCTCGTGGCAGTGGGGGAACGAGCTCGAGGCGGTCGACGCCGAGCTGCACCGCCTCGCCCGGTCCCTGCCCGGCGGCACGGCCCTGCACGTCACGGCCGACCACGGCATGATCGACGCCCCCTCCGAGACGCGCCTGGACGTGGCCCACGAACCGGTCCTCGCCGCGGGGGTGCGGCACGTGGGTGGGGAGCCGCGCTCACCGCAGCTCTACTGCGAGGAGGGCGCCGCCGACGACGTCCGCGCCGCCTGGGCGCAGACGCTCGGCGCCGACGCGTTCGTCTCCACGCGCGAGGAGGTCGCCGACCTCGGCTGGTTCGGCGGTCTCGAGGACCGGGTGCGGCCCCGCATCGGCGACGTCGTCGTCGCGATGCGCGGCGCCCGCGCCGTCGTCGACTCCCGCGTCCACCGCCCCCAGGTGCTGCGGCTGCTCGGCGTCCACGGGTCACTCAGCCTCGACGAGGTGTCGGTGCCGCTGCTGAGCGTGCCCGCGCGCTGAGGTCTGCACCTGCCGCGCGCGGCCGACTCACTCGTCGGGGTGCTTGGCGCCGAACATGATGTCGTCCCACGACGGCACGCTCGCCCGGCTCTTGCGTCGGGAGGACGGACGCGGCGCCGGCCGCGGGGCGGAGGTGGCGTCGGTCGGGTCCGCGGCGGCCTCGGGGTCCGACGTCGTGGACGGGGCGGGGGCGGCAGGGGCGGCCGTGCCGTGGGCGGCCGGTCGGGTGTTCGGGGCCGACGTCGTCGCCGGAGAGGTCGGAGTGGCCGTCGCCGTGGGCTCGTCGGCCTGCCCGGGGGTGGCCGACGACGGCGACTGCGGCGTCGACGGCGTGTTCGGCGCCGAGGGCGTGTTCGGCGTCGGCGCCGCGGGGGTCGCGGCGGGCCGGGCGGAGCCCGTCGCGGCGGGTGAGCCCGACCGGGAGCGTGAGCGGGTCGTCCCGCCCGGGGCGGCCTTCTTCGCCGTGCGCCTGCGGGTGCGTGGGCCCGGCGCCGGTGTCGGTGCCGCGGGCGGCGTCGTGGTCGGAGCGGCGACCGTCGGGTCGTGGTCCACGACCTCGGGGTCGGGTGTGCCCGCCGCCTGCGAGCGGGTCCCCGTGACGGGGGCGGGACGGTCGACCGCCGCATCGTCACCGGCGTCGAGCGGCTCGGCGTCGGCGACCTCCGTGTCGTCGGTGACGTCGGTGTCGTCCATGACGTCTGTGTCGTCGGTGACGTGGGACTCCTGCCCGAGGGGCAGCTCCGGCTCGTGCACGTTCGCGGAGGCGACGGAGCGTTCGCGGACGGGTGCCGCGTCGGCGGCGACCCGCGGCCCCGGCTCCGATCCGGGCTCAGGGCGGGCGCCCGACGATCCGGGCCCGGACGCGGCGTCGGACACGGCATCGGATCCCGAGGGAACGGGGTCGAGATGGGTCTGCGGCGCGGTCACCCGGCGCGCCGACACGTGCTCGACGTGCGGGTCGATCTCGACGTGCGGCTCGTGCTCGACGTCCTCACGCTCGACGTCCTCGCGCTCGACCGCCCCCGGGCGGACCTCGCCACGACCGGCCTGCGCGGCCGGCTCGGGGTGCGCGTCGGGCCCGTCGGGGAGCGGGGCGTCGTGCGCCGCGGGCGGGGGGCCGTCGCGGCCGGGGTCGTAGCCGAAGGGCTCGAGGGGGACGGTGTCCGAGTCCGGCTCGACCCCCACGGTCGGCACGTGCGCGGGGGACCGGACCGTCGTCGGCGCGGCACCCGGTTCGAGGGCCGGGTCGACCAGGGGGCGGGGGTCCGCCGATCCCGGCAGGTCGAGCGACGGCGTCGCGCCCCGCCCGGTCCCGCCGGTGGCGAGACGGCGTGCGCCGCGTCGCCGCGAGAGAGCGGCGCTGCGCTCGCGCAGGTCGGTCATGAGGTCGCGGTCCTCGCCCCGCGGGCCCCGCGCCGGCTCGACCTCGGCGGCCCGAGGGCGATCGTCGTCCCCGCCGCGCGTCGCCGGGCCCTGCGGCCGGAGCGGACCGCGCGGGCCGGTGGCCGGGGCGATGACGTGGTCGGTCGCCGGACGGGCGGGCGGGGAGTCGTCTCCGCTGAGCCACCTCGCCTCGTCGTCGACGGGATCGGCCGTCATCGCGCTGCGGCTGAACGCCCACGAGGCGACCCGCGAACGCCCGCCCGCGGCGAAGCGCAACTCGACGGTCCACCGACCGTCCTCGCTGCGCCACGAGTCCCACTCGGCGCTGTCGGGGTCGACGCCGCGGGCCTCGAGGCGGTCGGCCACGCGGTCGCGCAGGGTGGTCACCGGCCCGCCGGAGGTACGCCCCCGCACGTGGGAGTCGCCGGCGATCGTCGCGACGTGGGCCCGTTCGGCGAGGATCGGGCCCTCGTAGCGGTGGACCTTCTCGATGGGCCAGCCGGCCCGCTCGGCGGTCTCCTGGGCGCTCGCGCCCGCGCGGATCATGGCCTGCACGTCCCGCGGCCGCAGGGGCTCGTCGGGAGCCGAACCGGTGGAGCGCACGCCGTGGTCGCGACGCAGCGCCGCCCGCAGCGCGTCGTCGAGGGGGAGCCGATACTCCGTGTCGCTCCCGTCCGCGCGGAGGAGGAGGTGTCGACCGTCCTCCTGGACGCCGATCAGGTGCAGGTCGGGCATCGTGGGCTCCGTCGGTTCGTCGGTCTGGGCTGCCGCGGGGAGTCCGTCCTGGTTCCCCCGGCGGCGTCCTCGTCTGCGTACGCGGTCCGGGTGATCGGTCGTGTGCCACCTCTCGGCAGTGCCGACTCTGCCACCCCTGCGCGCGCCGCGCCGGTGGCGCGCCGTCGGAAGGCAGGGTATCGGACACCGCTCCGTCGCCGTCGCGACCGCTCCCGCCCCGTCCCGCCACCCCTGCTATCCCTGCCACCCGTCCCGCCACCCCTGCTATCCCTGCCACCCGTCCCGCCGCCGTCTGCCACCCTCCCGCCATCGGCCCCACCCTCCCCCCGGTGTTCACCGTGGCCACGCAGGTCGACAATGGTGGACGTCGGCGGGTCGTGCGGCACGACCCCGGCGTCGCCGGACGACGCCCACGCGCCGGCGCCAGGAAGAGGAGCCGATGACCGCCCCCCAGGACCCCCTGCACCCCTACGACGCCGTGGTGCTCGTCTCGTTCGGCGGGCCCGAGGCGCCGCAGGACGTCATGCCGTTCCTCCGGCGTGTCACCGCCGGCAAGAACATCCCCGACGAGCGCCTCGCGGAGGTCGCCGAGCACTACGACGCCCGCGGCGGGCGCAGCCCGATCAACGACGAGTGCCGTGCCCTGCTCGCCGGCCTACGCGCCCGGCTCGACGAGGAGGGCAGCGCGACGCCGTTGGCGTGGGGCAACCGCAACGGGCCGCCCGAGCTGGACGAGACCCTCGCGCAGCTCCGCGCCCGGGGTGCGCACCGCGTGCTCGCCCTGCTGACGAGCGCCTACTCCTCCTACTCCTCGTGCCGGCAGTACCGCGAGAACCTCGCCGATGCGCTCACCGCGGCGGTCGCGGCCGACGCCACGCAGGGCGTGGCGGCCGGGCAGGACGCGTCCGGCCCGGCCGGCAGCGGCGCGCCGGCCGATCCGCTCGAGGTCGCCGCCGGGATGCGGATCGACAAGCTCGCGCCGTACGCCACCGACGCCGCCTTCGTGGACCCGAACGCCCGACTCGCGGCGGCGGCGTGGGAGCGGCTCACCCGGCGCACCCCCGGGCCCGCCCACCTCGTCTTCGTCACCCACTCGATCCCGCTCGCGATGAACGACGCGTCGGGCCCGGCCGGCACGTCGGGCGCCTACGTCGCGCAGCACGAGCACGTGGCCGCGCTGATCGCGCAGCGGGTGTCCGCCGAGGTCGGGACGGAGGTGCCGTGGACCCTCGCCTACTGCTCGAGGTCGGGCCCGCCGTCGCAGCCGTGGCTCGAGCCCGACGTCAACGACGAGATCCGGCGGCTCGCCGACGCGGGGGTGGCCGGCGTCGTCGTCGCGCCCATCGGCTTCGTCGCCGACCACATGGAGGTCGTGCACGACCTCGACGACGAGGCCGCGGGGACGGCGCAGGAGGCGGGGGTCGCGTTCGAGCGCGTGCCCACCGTCCGCGACGACCCCGAGTTCGTCGCCGGCCTCGTGCGGCTCATGCGCGAGCGGGCGGCGCTGGCGCGCGCGCAGGACGCGCCGGGCCGCCTCGGAGCAGGGGGCCCTGCCCAGTCCGCCGCGAACGCCGCGAGCGGGGACGGCGACGTCGACGTGCTCGCGCTGCCGCCGCGCTGCCTGCCGGGGTGCTGCGCCAACCTGCGCGGGGACCGGCCCGCCCTGTGCGGCAGCGAGCCCGTGGCGGCCCCGGCCGGGGTGACGGCGTGAGCGCCGCGTCGGCGGGCGACCTCGCCGCCCTCGAGGCGCTCGCCGCCGACCTGGCGCGCAGTGCCGGACGACTCGTCGTCGACGAGCGCCCGGAGCGGCTCGCCACGTCGACGAAGTCGAGCGACTCCGACGTCGTCACCGAGATGGACGCCCGGGCGGAGGCCTACCTCGTGGCGCGGCTCGCGGCGGAGCGCCCCGGGGACGGTGTCCTCGGCGAGGAGCGGGGCACGACGAGCGGCGACGGTCCGATCACGTGGGTCCTCGACCCCATCGACGGCACGGTCAACTACCTCTACGGCTCGCCCGAGTTCGCCGTGTCGGTGGCGGCGGTCGTCGGCGACCCGTCGCGGGACGGCGCCTGGGAGCCCGTCGCCGGCGCCGTCGCACAGCCCTCGACCGGCGTCGTCTTCCACGCGAGCCGGGGCGGGGGAGCGTGGCGCGAGGGCCCCGACGGGCGACGCGCGCTGCACGTGGGCCGGACCGACCGCCTCGACCTCACCCTGCTCGGGACGGGCTTCGGCTATCAGGCGCAGCGACGACGCGAGCAGGCGCAGGTGCTGCTCGAGCTCCTGCCGGTCGTGCGCGACATCCGCCGGGGCGGCAGCGCCGCGCTCGACCTGTGCGCCGTCGCCGACGGGCGGCTCGACGCCTACTACGAGCGGGGCGTGAACGCCTGGGACATCGCCGCGGGCTGGCTCGTCGTCACCGAGGCCGGGGGGCGCCTGGCCGGGGTGGGTTCGCACCGGCCCAACGCCGACGGCGTCATCGCCGCCGGGCCGGCCGTGTTCAACGACCTCGTGGCCCTCGTGGACCGGGCCGTGGGCCGCCCCTGAGTCCTCAGCCCGCCCGGGGACGGAACGGCTCGAGCTCGGGGATGTCGACGTCGTGCTCGAGCGCCGTGCGGGCGAGGGACTCGAGCTCGCCGAGGCGGATGCCCTCGAGGTGGTCGTCGTGTTCGTCGTGGGCAGTCCGCAACGACGACAGGGCGTCGTGGGTACGGGCGCGGAGCTGGGCGGTCAACATGGGCACGGGGGCACCTCCTGGGAACGGATCGGACGGCGACACGGTGGAACGGGCGGGGACGATCCGGCCCGAGGAACCGACCCCGCCGCGACGGGTCGAGCGCCTCGCGGACGGCCCCACCGGACGCCCGTCGAGCCGGTGGCGTCCTGCGCCCGAGCCTACGGGCCACCACCGACACGGCGGGTCCGGGCGCCCGCACTGTGGACGAGCGACCGGCTCGGCGGACACGACTCGACATTCGGGGTGATGTGGGCCACAATCACGCGAATTCGCGCGGTTTCGAGGCGGTCTGAGGGGGTTGAAAGGGCCGGCTGCACGATCCGACCCCGCCGATGAGGCACAATCCCCGCGGCGGGCACATATTCGGGCCCCGGCGCGTTGTCACCGCTCCGCGGGTCACGCGGAGCACAGACCGGTTCGACAAGGAGAAGAGTATCGATGGCCACTGACTACGACGCGCCACGAAAGACCGAGGACGACGACCTCAACGAGGACTCCATCGAGGAGCTGAAGTCGCGTCGGGTCGACCGCACCACCTCGAGCGTCGACGTCGACGAGGCGGAGCAGGCCGAGGGCTTCGAGCTGCCCGGCGCGGACCTGTCCGGGGAGGAGCTCTCCGTCCGGGTCATCCCCAAGCAGGCGGACGAGTTCACCTGCGGCAAGTGCTTCCTCGTCCACCACCGCAGCCAGTTGGCCCGTGAGGACCACGGCCTGCTCATCTGCTCGGAGTGCGCGAGCTGAGCGTGCGCGTACCCATCCGGCGCCTCGAGCCGGACCTCGAGCCGCCGTCGTACGCCCACCCCGGCGACGCGGGTCTCGACCTGCGAGCGGCGCGGGCCGTCCGCCTCACGCCGGGGGAGCGGGCCCTCGTCCCGACCGGCGTCGCGCTGGCCCTGCCGCCGGGGTACGTCGGGCTCGTCCATCCGCGCTCGGGCCTCGCCGCCCGGCACGGGATCACGGTGCTCAACGCGCCGGGCACGGTCGACGCGGGGTACCGGGGCGAGATCCTCGTCAACCTCGTCAACCTCGACCCGACGCAGACCTTCGAGGTGAGCCGGGGTGACCGGATCGCCCAGCTCCTCGTCCAGGAGGTGGCCCGGGTCGAGCTCGTCGAGGTCGACTCGCTCCCCGACAGCGTCCGGGGGGACACTGGACACGGGTCGACCGGCGGGTTCGCCGACCGGCTCGCGGACGGGTCCGCCGCATCCCCGGCCTGAGGGCCGCGGCACGACCGCACCACCCGCGCGGGCACTCCTCCCGCGCGCGGACCGGCGCCGCCGCCCGGCGGCGCGACGACGACACGAAGGACACGAGACGTCATGGCATGGTTCCGCCGCAAGCGACGCGACGACGGGGCGACCCCGCCGCGGCAGACCTCGACCGCCGCCGACGGGACCGGGGCCGACGCCGCCGCGCCCGCCCCGGAGGCGGGGGAGCGCCCGGACGCGACGACGGAGCGTTCCCCGGCCCCGGCCCCCGCGACGGGCGCCGACGCCACGTCCGCCCCGACGTCGGCGGATCCCGCCCAGGGCGCCCCGGGATCGGCCGACCCCGAGCTCGGCCCCTTCGACCGCGCGCAGATCGACGACGACGGCGGCTACGTCGACCTCGGCGCCGTCTGGGTGCCCGGGTTCGAGGGGCTCATGCTGACGATGGAGGTCGACGAGACGACCGGCGACGTCACGGCCGTGCGCGTCCACCACGGCGACTCGCTCCTGCAGCTCCAGGCCTTCGCCGCCCCCAAGTCCTCCGGCATCTGGGACGAGATCCGCGAGGAGCTCGTCGCGGGGGTCACCGGGCAGGGCGGCAGCGCCGAGACCTCCGACGGCCGGTTCGGCACCGAGGTGCTCGCCCGCATCCCCGGCCGGGGTGCCGACGGCCGCACGATCGTGCAGCCGATGCGGTTCGTCGGCGTCGACGGGCCCCGCTGGTTCCTGCGCGGCGTCCTGTCCGGGCCGGCGGCCTCCGACCCGGCCGTCGCCGCGCCCCTGCTCGACCTCTTCTCCCTCGTCGTCGTCGTGCGCGGCGACGAGCCGATGGCGCCGCGCGAGCTGCTCCCGCTGCAGCTTCCCGCGCAGGAGCCCGCCCCCGAGCCCGCCGGGCAGGACGAGGCCGCCCCCTCCGCCGCCACCGGGACCGACGACCTGCGCCCCTTCGAGCGCGGCCCCGAGATGACCGAGACCCGGTAGGCGGTGGCGACGTGTCCTTCGTGAGCCGCCTGCTCCATCGGCTGTCCGCGCCGTCGGAGGAACTCGAGACCGACGAGATCGTCGACCGGTGCCGCGCCTCCCACACGAACATCGGCGACCTCGCGGACCGCTCGCTCGTCGACGTCGTCGGGGTGGTGCGCGCCTTGACCTTCCCGCCGCGCCAGCGGGTGCCGGAACTCGTGGCCGACCTCTCCGACGGCACGGGCACGCTCGTGCTCGTGTGGCTCGGACGGCGCTCGATCCGCGGCATCGAGCCCGGCACCCTGCTGCGGGTCCGCGGGCGCGTCTGCCTGCGCCGCGGGCGCCCCACCGTCTTCAACCCCGCCTACGAGCTGCTGCCCGAGGGATCGGGTGGCGCGCCGGGCGGTGCGGACACGGGCGAGGCGTCGGCCGTCGCCTGAGCGGACACCCGGTCGCGAGGACACCGATCCGGTCCGGCGAGCTCACCGCGGCTCGGTGGGCTCCCTAGTCGTCGTCGTCGTCCTCACGGGCGGGCGCAGCCGGGTTGAGCAGCAGCTCGAGTTCGCGCTCGGTCTCGGTGTGGGTCACGAGGATGAGTTCGTCGCCGGGCTCGAGGAGGTCGTCGGGGGAGGGGGCGAGCGCCCGCTGTTCGCGCACGATGCACGTGAGCACCGTGTCGGCCGGCCAGGGGACGTCGGCGACGAGCCGGGTCGCCCAGGGGCTCGCGGCCGGCAGGGTCATCTCCACGAGCACGGCCTCCGACTGCTGGAACTCGAAGATCCGGACCAGCTCGCCGACGCTCACGGCCTCCTCGACCAGCGCCGTGATGAGGCGTGGGGTCGAGACGGCCACGTCGACGCCCCACCCCTCGTCGAACATCCACTCGTTCTTCGGGTTGTTGACCCGCGCGACCGTGCGCGGCACCCCGAACTCCGTCTTCGCGAGCAACGACACGACGAGATTGGCCTTGTCGTCGCCCGTCGCGGCGACGACGACGTCGCAGTTCTCGAGGCCGGCCTCGTGCAGCGCCGTGATCTCGCACGCGTCGGCCAGGAGCCAGGACGCGTCGGGGACGCGGCTGCTCTGGACGTCGTCGGCGTCGCGGTCGATGAGCAGCACCTCGTGCCCGTTGCCGAGGAGTTCGCGGGCGATGGACCGGCCGACGCTGCCGGCCCCGGCGATGACGACGCGCATGGTGGTTTCCTCTCGCGGCTGCTCTGGATGTCGTGCGGACGGGCGCGGTCAGTCGAGCGGGGCGGGCGGGCGCTCGAGGATCCGCTCGACCTCGGTGAGCCGATCGGAGGCGGTCACGACGTGCACGATGTCGGATTCCTGCAGGATCGTGCCGGGCTGGGGTACGAGGCCCTGGCCGAGGCGCGACAGGAAGGCGACGCGCGTGTCCGCGGCCTCCTCGACGGCGGTCACCGACCGCCCGACCCACTCGGCGTGCGTGGCCACCTCGGCGACGACCACGTTGCCGCTCGGGTCGGTGTACGCCGGGACGGCGCCGTGGGGCAGCAGCCGGCGCAGCATACGGTCGGCGGTCCAGCGGACGGTGCCGACGGTGGGGATGCCGAGGCGCTGGTAGATCTCGGCGCGACCGGGGTCGTAGATGCGGGCGACGACGTTGGCCACGCCGTACGTCTCCCGCGCGACGCGCGCGGCCAGGATGTTCGAGTTGTCGCCGCTGCTCACCGCAGCGAACGCGTAGGCGTGTTCGATGCCGGCCCGGACGAGGGTGTCGCGGTCGAAGCCCACCCCGGTGACGCGGCGACCCTCGAACTCGGGACCGAGTCGGCGGAACGACTCCCGTTCACGGTCGACGACGGCCACGTCGTGGCCGCGCGCCTCCAGGCTGAGCGCCAGCGTCGACCCCACGCGGCCGCAGCCCATGATCACGAAATGCACTCTCGAAACGCTACACCGCGGCGCGCGGTGGGCCCCCGCGCCGCGACGACGACCACCGGGTCGGCGGGCGCGCACGGTGGCGGTCCGATCTTGTCGGCGACGGGTCCTACAGTGAGCGGGTGCCGAACGTCAGTCGCGCTCTGAAGCGCGTGCTCGTGGGCCGGGCGATGCGCAGCGACCGTCTCGGAGAGACGCTCCTGCCCAAGCGGATCGCCCTCCCCGTGTTCGCCAGCGACGCCCTGTCGTCGGTGGCGTACGCCCCCGACGAGATCCTGCTCACCCTCGCGGTCGCGGGCGGCGCCCTCGCGGCGATCCACTCGTGGCAGATCGGCGTCGCCGTCGCGGTCGTCATGCTCGTCGTCGTCGCGTCGTACCGGCAGAACGTCCACGCCTACCCCTCCGGCGGCGGCGACTACGAGGTCGCGACGGAGAACCTCGGCGGCCGGGCCGGCGTGACGGTCGCGAGCGCGCTGCTCGTCGACTACGTGCTCACCGTCGCCGTCTCGGTGTCGTCGGGGGTCCAGAACGCGGGGGCCGCGCTGCCGTTCGTCCGGGGTCACGAGATGCCCGTCGCCGTCGGCGTCATCGTCGTCCTCACGACCGTCAACCTGCGTGGCGTGCGGGAGTCCGGCGCCGCGTTCGCCATCCCCACGTACGCGTTCATGATCGGCATCCTCGGCATGGCCGCGTGGGGCCTGGTGCGCCACCTGAGCGGCACCCTGCCCCCCGCCCCCAGCGCCGGCTTCGAGATCGCCCCCGAGCCCGGTCACGAGGCCCTCACCGGCGTCGCCCTCGTCTTCCTGCTGCTGCGCGCGTTCTCCTCGGGCTGCGCGGCCCTCACCGGCGTCGAGGCCATCTCGAACGGGGTGCCGGCCTTCCGGACCCCCAAGAGCCGAAACGCGGCCACGACGCTCCTGCTCATGGGCTCGCTGTCGGTGACGATGCTCCTGTCGATCATCGCGCTGGCCAAGGTGACCGGGCTGCAGTTCGCGGAGGACCCGGGCACCCAGCTCTTCCGGGACGGCGTGCCCGTGGGCGACGGCTACGTCCAGGAGACCGTCATCGGCCAGCTCGCGCACACCGTCTTCGACGGTTTCCCGCTCGGCGTCCTCTTCATCGCCGCCGTCACCGGCATCATCCTCGTCCTCGCGGCCAACACGGCCTTCAACGGCTTCCCGGTCCTCGCCTCCGTGCTCGCCCGCGACGGGTACCTGCCCCGGCAGCTCTCGCAGCGCGGCGACCGGCTCGCCTACAGCAACGGCATCGTCATCCTCGCCGGGGCGGCGATGATCCTCGTCGTCGCCTACGACGCCCAGGTGACCAAGCTGATCCAGCTCTACATCGTCGGGGTGTTCGTCTCGTTCACCCTGAGCCAGATCGGCATGGTCCGGCACTGGAACCGGCTGCTCGAGGCCGAGGACGACACCAAGGCCCGAGGCCGCATGACCCGGGCGCGCGCCGTCAACGCCGTCGGCGCCACGATGAGCGGGACGGTCCTGCTCGTCGTCCTCGTCACGAAGTTCACCCACGGCGCCGGGTACGCGGTCGTGGCGATGATCCTGCTCTTCTTCCTCATGCTCGGGATCCGCCGCCACTACGCGGCCGTCGCCCGCGAGCTGGCCCTGTCGGACGACCCGCGCGACGAACGGGCGATGCCCTCGCGGGTGCACGCCATCGTCCTTGTGAGCAAGATCCACAAGCCGACGATGCGCGCCCTCGCGTACGCGCGCGCCTCACGACCCTCCTACCTCGAGGCGCTGACGGTGGCGGTCGAGCCCGACGGCACCCGCGAGCTGCTGCGCGACTGGGACCGCCGGGGCATCCCCGTGCCGCTCAAGGCCCTCGACTCGCCGTACCGCGAGATCATCCGTCCCGTGCTCGAGTACGTGAAGGGGCTGCGGGCCGAGCACCCGCGCGACGTGCTCACCGTCTACGTGCCCGAGTACGTCGTCGGCCACTGGTGGGAGCACGTCCTGCACAACCAGAGCGCCCTGCGGCTCAAGGCGGCGCTGCTGTTCACCCCCGGCGTCATGGTCGTCAGCGTGCCGTGGCAGCTCGCGAGCTCCGAGGGAGGAGAGGCGATGTACACCGAGATGCGTGGCGTCGGCCGGGCCTCGGCGGCCGCGGGCGCCCACGGGGAGGACGCGTCGTGAGCGGGCCCTCGCTCGTCGGCCGCCGCCTGACGCTCGACTGCGGCGCGGTCGCGCACGGCGGGCACGTCGTGGCCCGCGACGACGACCGGGTCGTCTTCGTGCGCCACGCCCTTCCGGGCGAGCGCGTCGAGGCCGTGGTCACCAAGGGCCGCGAGCGGGACTCCTACCTGTTCGCCGACGCCGACCGGATCCTCGTCGCGGCTCCCGGGCGGGTCGAGCCCCGCTGTCCCGTCTCGGGTCCCGGGGGGTGCGGCGGGTGCGACTTCCAGCACGTCGACCTCGAGGTGCAGCGGAGCCTCAAGTCGGACGTCGTCACCGAACAGCTCGCGCGCCTCGCCGGGCTCGACCGCCGCGTCGAGGTCGCGCCGCTCCCGGGCGACGAGGACGGCCTGCGCTGGCGCACGCGCGTCGAGTTCGCCGTGGGTCGGGACGGGCGGGCCGGCCTGCGCCGCCACCGCAGCCACGACGTGGTGCCCCTGGCGGACTGCCCCATCGCCCGTCGCGAGGTGGTCGCCACCGGTGTGCTGGAGCGCCGGTGGCCCGGCCTTCGGGCCCTCGACGTCGTCGAACCGGGCGTGGGGGAGCCGGTCGTCGTGCCGATCCGCCCGAAGACGCCCGTCGACGCGCCGGTCGTCACCGAGCGCGTCACGGCCGGCGGCCACACCTACGACGTCGACGTCGACGCCCGCGGCTTCTGGCAGGTCCACCCCGGTGCCGCGACGACGTTCGTCACCCGGGTGCTCGACCTTCTCTCCCCACGCGGGGGGGAGCGGGCCCTCGACCTCTACGCCGGCGTCGGCCTCTTCGGCCGCGCGCTCGCCGACGCGGTCGGGCCGGACGGCGCCGTCCTCGCCGTCGAGACCGACGAGCGCGCCGTCGAGCTGGGGGCGGCGGGGGCCGCCGGCATCGACCAGCTCGAGTTCCGCGCCCAGCCCACGCACGAGGCGCTCGCGCCCCTGCTCGCCGGCGGCGACGAGGTCGACCTCGTCGTCCTCGACCCGCCCCGCTCCGGGGCCGGACGCGCCGTCATGGCCGACGTCCTCGCCCTCGGCCCCCGCGCGGTGGCCTACGTCGCCTGCGACCCGGCGGCGCTCGCCCGCGACCTGCGCGACGTCGGCGAGCACGGGTACGTCGTGGCGGAGATCGAGGCGTACGACGCCTTCCCCATGACGCACCACGTCGAGACGATCGCCGTGCTCCGTCCGGGTGTCGCGGACCCCGCGGTTTGATAGAATTATCTCGACATCGAGATAATGTGGCGGATCATGCGGATCGCGGCAGACCGCCGACCCGATCCACGGGACGTCACCGCAGGGCGACGGTCGTCGACGTCGCGGCGGGACGGCCGCCGCCGGCACCGCAGAGCAACCCGGACCGCAGGCCCACCGGGACAGCAGAGCCACCCGTACCGCAGTCAGCACGTAGCGAAGGAGCCAATTCGTGAGCCAGGACAGCTTCACCAGCAAAGGGACGCTGAGCGTCGGCGACGCCGAGTACGAGATCTACCGCATCGCCTCGGTCGACGGGGCTCAGACCTTGCCCTACAGTCTCAAGGTGCTCCTCGAGAACCTCCTGCGCACGGAGGACGGCGCGAACATCACCGCCGACCACATCCGGGCGCTCGGCAACTGGGACGAGAACGCCCAGCCCGACACCGAGATCCAGTTCACCCCGGCCCGCGTCATCATGCAGGACTTCACCGGCGTGCCCTGCATCGTCGACCTCGCCACGATGCGCGAGGCCGTCGAGGACCTCGGCGGCAGCGCCGAGAAGGTCAACCCGCTCTCGCCCGCCGAGCTCGTTATCGACCACTCGGTGCAGATCGACGTCTACGGGCGCTCCGACGCGTTCGCGCGCAACGTCGAGTTCGAGTACCAGCGCAACGGCGAGCGCTACCAGTTCCTGCGCTGGGGCCAGGGCGCCTTCGACGACTTCAAGGTCGTCCCGCCCGGCACCGGCATCGTCCACCAGGTCAACATCGAGCACCTCGCGCGCGTCGTCATGGAGCGCGACGGCGTGGCCTACCCCGACACGTGCGTCGGCACCGACTCACACACGACGATGGAGAACGGTCTCGGCGTGCTCGGCTGGGGCGTCGGCGGCATCGAGGCCGAGGCCGCGATGCTCGGCCAGCCCGTCTCGATGCTCATCCCGCGGGTCGTCGGGTTCAAGCTCTCCGGCGAGATCCCCGCGGGCGTCACGGCGACGGACGTCGTCCTGACGATCACGCAGATGCTGCGCGAGCACGGCGTCGTCGGCAAGTTCGTCGAGTTCCACGGCGAGGGCGTCGCGTCGATCCCGCTGGCCAACCGCGCGACGATCGGCAACATGAGCCCCGAGTTCGGCTCGACCTGCGCGATCTTCCCCATCGACGACGTGACGATGGAGTACCTGCGCCTGACCGGCCGCAGCGACGAGCAGGTCGCGCTCGTGGAGGCGTACGCCAAGGAGCAGGGCATGTGGCACGACCCCGACCGCGAGCTGCGCTTCTCGGAGCACCTCGAGCTCGACCTGTCGACGGTCGTGCCGAGCATCGCCGGCCCGAAGCGCCCGCAGGACCGCATCCTCCTCTCGGAGGCGAAGGACTCGTTCCGCAAGGTGCTGCCCACGTACGTCGACGGCGACGAGGGCGACGCGGGCGCGGCCTCCAGCTTTCCGGCCAGCGACCCGACCCCGCAGGGGTCCGACGAGGGTCAGAACGGCGGCAGCAAGCCCGCGAGCGAAGGCAACGGGTCGAGCCGCCCCCACAAGCGCGTGACCGTCTCGCGGGACGGCCAGTCCTTCGAGATCGACCACGGCATCGTCTCGATCGCCTCGATCACCTCGTGCACGAACACCTCCAACCCCTCGGTCATGCTCGCCGCGGGCCTGCTCGCGAAGAAGGCGAGCGAGAAGGGCCTCAAGGTCAAGCCGTGGGTGAAGACGTCGATGGCCCCCGGGTCGAAGGTCGTCACCGAGTACTACGAGAAGGCCGGGCTGTGGCCGGCGCTGCAGGACCTCGGCTACCACCTCGTCGGCTACGGCTGCACGACGTGCATCGGCAACTCGGGCCCGCTGCCCGAGGACGTGTCGGCGGCCGTCAACGAGAACGACCTCGCCGTCACCTCGGTGCTCTCGGGCAACCGCAACTTCGAGGGTCGGATCAACCCCGACGTCAAGATGAACTACCTCGCCTCGCCGCCGCTCGTCGTCGCCTACGCCCTCGCCGGGACGATGGACTTCGACTTCGAGTCCGAGGCGCTGGGGCAGGACTCGGACGGCAAGGACGTCTTCCTGCAGGACATCTGGCCGAGCGCCGACGAGGTCCAGTCGACGATCGACTCCTCGATCGACCGCGACATGTTCCTCACCCAGTACGCCGACGTGTTCGCCGGCGACGAGCGCTGGACGGGCCTCGACACCCCCGAGGGCAACACCTTCGAGTGGGACCCGCAGTCCACCTACGTCCGCAAGCCCCCGTATTTCGACGGCATGACGATGGAGCTCACGCCGGTCGAGGACATCTCCGGCGCCCGGGTGCTCGCCAAGCTGGGTGACTCGGTCACCACCGACCACATCAGCCCGGCGGGGTCGATCAAGGCCGACAGCCCGGCGGGGCTCTACCTCGCCGAGCACGGCGTCGACAAGAAGGACTTCAACTCCTACGGCAGCCGCCGCGGCAACCACGAGGTGATGATCCGCGGCACCTTCGCGAACATCCGCCTGCGCAACCAGCTCCTCGACGGCGTCGAGGGCGGGTTCACGCGCAACTTCCTGGCGGGCGGCGAGCAGACGAGCATCTTCGAGGCGTCGGAGGCCTACCAGGAGGCGGGCGTCCCGCTCGTCATCCTCGCGGGCAAGGAGTACGGCTCTGGGTCGTCGCGCGACTGGGCCGCGAAGGGCACGCGCCTGCTCGGGGTCAAGGCCGTCATCGCCGAGAGCTACGAGCGCATCCACCGCTCGAACCTCATCGGGATGGGCGTCTTGCCCCTGCAGTTCCCCGAGGGCAAGACCGCGGCCGACCTCGGTCTCGACGGCACCGAGACCTTCGAGATCACCGGCGTCACCGAGCTCAACGAGGGAAAGACGCCCAAGACGGTGCACGTCAAGGCCGCCAAGGACGGCGGCGAGGCCGTGGAGTTCGACGCGGTGGTCCGCATCGACACCCCCGGCGAGCGCGAGTACTACCTCAACGACGGCATCCTGCAGTACGTGCTGCGCCAACTCGCCGGTGCCTGAGCAGATCGGCTCGGATCCCAGAGAAGCTGGTCGCTGACTCGCTGCCATCGGCGATCGCACTGGGGTCTCGCACACGCGCCCCGTCAGGTTTCGGCCTGGCGGGGCGCGCATCGTGTCGGTCCGTATTCGTCCTGTGTCTGCGCAGTTCGTGACGTCGGGGTCGGGCCTACGGACGCCCGTCAGGGCGGTCGGCACGTCCGCGGCCCGACCCGCAGTGGCTCACTGCGTGGCAACGGGCAGAACACGGGACGGCCGAGACCGGCGACGACGTCTCGGAGGGGTGTGCGGTGTGGACCTGCTCCAGGTAGACGGTGCTGTCGTCCACGTAGACCTTCTCGGCCTGCTTCGTGGCGTACTTCAGCACGTACTCCGACCTCGTCGCCGGTCGCGGGACCAGCATCTTCTTGGGCATGATCAGGGACGCTGCACGACCGCACGACCGACAGGATCGTCGTGCTCGTCGAGCCACACGACCGGTCGGGAGGCCAGGCCCGCGGCGATCGCCGCGGCCGTCTCGCGCCAGCTCGTGAGCGTCGCAATGGCCAGGTGCGGCTGATGCGTGGAGAAGGACGCCCGCGCGGCGTCGACGGGGTCCCGAGCGCACTCGTCCCGATCCCGCGCGCTCAGCGCGTACATCCACGGGTAGCGGTCGGCGACAAGCTCGGTCAGGGGGCCGTCCTCGAGGGACACCGTGATGAGTGTCGCCGCGATGTGCAGGAGCTCGGACCGGGTTCCTCCCACCCACCCTCCCCCGGAGCCGGCGTGGCGTCACCGGTATCGGGGCCACGGGCGGGGCTCTGTGAGGCGTGAGCGGGGGTCGTCGTGCCCCAAGGTCGCCCGGACGAGGTCGGCCTTCCCCCGCGGGGGCATGGTCGCGAACATCCGCCACATCGAGCCCAGGAGCGGGCCCGGGCCGGCGGAGCGGCTCAGGAACGCGCGCTGGGAGTCGGCGGGCAGGCGGCCGAAGGCGTCGAAGAGGTCGAGGGTGCCGTCGACGCTCAGGCGCAGCAGGGCCCGCAGGCCCGCCTCGCGCAGGGCCTGCGCGCCGGCGGGCGCGGTCGGCGGGCGCGGCTCGCCCCCGGCGGCGAGGGTCGCCGCGAGCGCCGGGGCCGTGCGCAGGGAGTGCGCCACCGAGTAGCCGGTGACGATGTTGCCGCCGCGGCCGCCGACGCCGACGGCGATCGTCCCGGCCGGCGGCGGGGCGTCGCGGCCGCGCATGGGGATGACCACGTGCTCGGTCGCGAGGGGGTGGTCCACGGCGGCCGGGTCGACACCGCGTCGCAGGAGCCGGGTCCGCAACCGACGTCGGAGCTCGGGCAGGTCCACCGCGGGCGCGGCGGCGAGCGCGGTCTCCTCCAGGAGGACCCGTCCCGCCCCGAGCGGCACGGCGTACAGGAACGTCGGCACCCCGGCCGCGGGGCCGCCGTCGGCTCCCGCCGCATCGGCCCCCGCCGCGCGCCGCGCGCCGCCGGTCGAGTCCGATCGCCAGTCGGTGCGCCAGTCCATGAGCAGGGCGGGATGTCCGTCGAGGGCGGGGGCCGCGGCGGCCTCGGGGACGACGACGCCGTAGGCGGTCTGAGCCGGGGCCGCGTCGGTGACCTCGACGCCCCGCCGGTCGGCGCCGAGGGAGCCGCCGTCGCCCGACGGCCTGGCTCCCCGGGCGTCCACGACCACCGGCACGTGGGCCGCCAGGGCGCTCACGTCGTCGTCGGTGAGCCGGCGCGCGCGGATGTCCACCCCGTCCAGGTGCAGATGCCGCTGGAGGGCGGCGTTGTCGAGGACGACGTACGTGCGGGGGAGCGGGTGCGCGCCCCGGGCCACGATGACGGGTCCGTCCGTGCGGGAGCGGGCGACGTGCCCCGGCAGGTCGTCGATCTCGTCGGCCCAGACCCCGTACGTCGGGCGCCACGGGGCGTCGGGGGCCGGGTCGAGGGCGAGGACGCGCAGCCCGGCGGCGGCGCAGTGGTGGGCGAGCGCCCGCCCCGCCGGCCCGAGGCCGACGACGGCGACGTCGTGGCCCCCGACCGGGATGGGCCGCTCCGCGCCGTCGCTCACGCCGCTCCCCGGCCCTCGTCGCCGCTGTCGGCACCGTCGCCGCCCTCATCCTCGTCCTCGCCTCCGCCCCCGCCCCGGCCGTCGCCGATCTCGCCGCTGCGGCGGTCGAGCGAGGGGCGGGCGGCCGCGGCCGCGAACGCCTCCGGTGCGCTGACGACGCGCCGCTGGGCGTAGTCGAAGAAGACGATGCCGGTCTTCGCGGTGGCGACGACCGCGTCGTCGGCCTCGCGGACGACGCGGTAGAGGACGTCGCCGCCGACACGCGTGAGGTCGTCGAGGCCGAGGTCGAACCGCAGCTCGTCGCGCAGGCCCACCTCGCGGCGGTAGGTGACCGCGAGGTCGACCATGATGACGCCCGGCGTGGGGGCGCCGTCGGGGCCGGTCCCGCCCTCCTCGGGGACGCCGAGGTCGTGCAGGAACCGGCTGCGCGCCTCGCCGAGGAGGCTGACGAGCCGGTCGTTGCCGAGGTGGCCGCCGAGGTTGACGTCGTCGAAGCGGACGACGAGCCGGGTCGAGTACGTGAAGCGCGCGTCGGAGTGGTCGAGGCGGAGGCGGGGCATGCCGCTCATCATCGCCGGTCCGACCCCGTCGGCGACGCTCGGGTGCGTCGGTGCGGGCCGGTGGTCGGGCGGCGCCCGTGGACCGCATCCGCGGGCTCCGGGCGGTCGGCCGGGCGGTCGGGGGAGGCTGTCGGTGCCCGCGGGCACACTGGCGTCGTGAACGAACGCCGGACCCCGCCCGGGTGGCCGCCGGGCGTCCCGCCGCCCGGTAGCCCCGGGTGGCAGGACGCCGCCGTCGCCTGGCTGCTCGACCAGTGCCCCGCCGACTACCGCGCCTACGGGGCCTGGCGGCGCCATCCCGTCGCGCTCGCGTGGATCGCGGCGCGGCACGTCGAGGGGCAGGTCGTCGTCATGCGGGACGCCTACCGGCAGGTCCGCGTCGAGCTCGGTGAGCACGTCGAGCCGCGCGCGCTGCCCGAGATCCTCGGGGCCCTGGAGCGGGAGGGCCTGCGGCTGAGGGCGAACGCCCACGCGGCCGCGCTCGTCCGCGACGCGCTCCAGGGTGTGCCGTACACGCCGCGGCTCTAGGAGACTGATCGACGATCCCGTCGGCCGGCCCGCCGCTGATCGGCGGCTTTGCTCAGCGCCCTCCTGGCATGGGGCGAGGGCCGCGGCCCGGAACGTACACCCACCGAGCGGCGAGACGGGTCGACACGGTGCGTCTCGGCCCACGTCGGACAGGTGGGCGGGCCGCCGGTCAGGACGTGGCGGCGGAGTCCCCGGGCTCGGCCGGCACGGACGGCGCCGTCCGGGCGTCGGCCCTCAGCCGCGCCCGGAGCCGGGCGGCGGCGTCGTCGAGGCGCGCCGGGTCCGGGTCGTGGTCGGCGTTGTGGAGGTCGAAGTCCGCGGGCCCCCACGCCGGCCACACGTGGACGTGCGTGTGGGGCACCTCGAACCCCTCGCACAGCAGGCCCACGCGCGGGGACTCCCACTCGGCCTGCGCGGCGCGGCCGACGTGCCGCGCGACCTCCGTGAGGTGGGCCCACAGGTCGGGGTCGGTATCTGTCCACTGGGCCGTCTCCCCCCGCGGGACGACCAACGTGTGCCCGTCCCGCAGGGGGGCGATGGTGAGGAACGCGACGCAGCGCTCGTCGGCCCAGACGAATCGTCCGGGGATCTCGCCGTCGATGATCTTGCTGAACAAGGTCGCCATGGCCCGAGCCTACGGGCCGGGCCGGCCGGCGTCCCGGCCGGTTTCGGTCGTCCAGGCGCGGGCGAGGCCCCCGTCGGCGAGCGCGGCGCGGACGCGTTCCCGGGCGCGGGGGTCCGCGGCCAGACGCCGCGCCGCGTCGGCCGGCGACCCGCCCACGAGGTGGGTCAGCGTGGGGACGCCGGCGAGCGCCGTGAGGATCGCCGCCTGGGGGCCGAGGGCCGCCGGGCCGCCGCCGAGGTCCACGACACCGTGGCGGGACACGTACAGCTCGGCCGCCGCGATCTCCGCCCCGGCCACGACGAGCCGCGCGCCGCCGGGCAGCGGGAGCCGGTCGTAGTTGGGCTCCGTCGCGTCGAGCGCGGCGAGACCGGCCGCGTCGAGCCAGGCCACGACGACGTCCGAGACCGCGTGCGGGTCGCGGTAGGGGGCGGCTGCCACGTAGCCGCGCAGGCTCACGTGCGCGGAGTGCCCGACGCCAAGCCCCTGCAACCGCCCGGGCGCGACGACCACGGCCGGCCCGTCCGCCGGAAGCTTGGCCGCGAGCACCTCGGGGGAGGCGTTGGACCCGACCGCGACGACGGCGCGCAGGTCCGGATCCCGCGGAGGGGTCACCGGCCCCGGGACGAAGCGCCCCTCCCGCAGCACGCCGGGGCGCCCCGGCAGGGTCCACCAGGGGTAGTCCGAGGGCGAGAGGGCCGCCCGGTCGCCGCCGCCCGCCGGCGACGCGGTCCGGGCGCAAGGATGAGGCGGCGTCCCGGCCGGGACGGCTCGGGGCCGGCTCACGTCGGCCGCCGCTCGAGGCGGTAGTGCAGCCGGGCGGCGCGGCGGGAGCCGAACGCGAGGTCGTGGTCGGTGCGCAGGACGCCCTCGTCGTCGACGAAGACGCGGAACTCCTCGTGGATGGGCGCGCGGGCGGCGTGCGCGCCGCCCCGGTGCCGGACGACGACGTAGGCGCCGTCGGCCCCGAACGGCCCGGCGGGGGAGGAGAGGACGAGCGAGCCGTCGGGGTCCGCCCGCGGGCGCAGGAACACCTGCACGTTGCCCTCCTCGAGGGGGAAAGCGACGTGGACGCTCGGCCGGTCCGAGCCGGGCAGCGGCCGGACCGAGTAGCACCCGCTGTAGAGGGTGGCGCCGCTCGCGCGCAGGCGCCGCAGCCAGGCGGCCGCGACCTGTTCGCCCGATCCGTCGAGGAGGAGGCGGACGTCGCTGTCGACGCCCCGGGCCACGTCCAACGGGCGGGTCGGGAGCGCGAGCTGGCCGACGCGGCGCCCGAACCAGCGCGCGACGAGGGCCCCGCCGGGGGCGAACAGCGGGCTCCACTGCGTCCACACCTCCATGCGCCACGCGCCGGTGTGCTCGTAGAAGTCGCGGACGAGCGGATGGAGGTCGCTCGCCGCGAACCCGGGCCCGTCGAGATCGGCCATGTCGCGCAGCAGGCCGCCGTCGGCGACGCGCCGGACCCGCCCACCCAGCCGCTGCGCGTAGGCCTCGACCCACGTGTCGTCGACGCGGGAGGCGCTCACCCACGGGGCGTCGAGCCAGGCGTGCGCGCCGCGCAGGTCGACGGGCCGACCCACCGTGCGCCAGAACGCCCGGGTCGCCGCGTCGAGGCGGGCGGCGGCCGGGGTGCTCATCCCGCCAGGGTAGGCGCGGACTCAGCCGGTGTTCTGCAGCCCGGCGGCCGCGCCGTTGACGGTGAGCAGAAGCACCCGGCGCCACTCCTGCCGGTCGGGGCGCGTCTGCCCGCTCGTCGGGTCGGTGGGCAGCCGGAGCACCCGCAGCGCGCGCAACTGGAGGTGGTTGAGGGCGTCGACGTACGGCAGGCGCACGCCGATGGCCCGCTCGAGGTGCGGCTTGTGCTCGAGCAGCTCCTCCTGGTCGAGGACCGCGAGGACGAGCCTCTTGCTCAGGTCGAACTCGGTGAGGATCTGCTCGGTGAGGTCGTGGCGGCCGCCGAGCTCGAGGTAGGCGCGCCCGATCTCGCGGTCGGACTTGGCGATGCTCATCTCGGCGACGTCGATGAGGGACGCGAACAGCGGCCACTCCCGGTAGGCGGCCCGCAGCGCGTCGAGGTCGTCGACGGCCGCGAGACCGGAACCGATGCCGTACCAACCGGGCAGGGTGACCCGGGTCTGCGCCCACGAGAACACCCACGGGATGGCCCGCAGGGCGTCCAGGCCGCGGCCGCTGTTCGCGCCGCTGCGGCGGGCCGGGCGGGAGCCGAGGCGCAGCTCGCCGATCTCGTCGAGGGGCGAGACGTCGGCGAGGAGGTCGGCGAAGCCGGGTTGTTCGACGAGCGCCCGGTAGCAGCCGCGGCTCTGCGCGTCGACGACGGCCGCGACGTCGGCGAACCGGCGGGCGGCGGCGTCGCGCGCCGCGGCCCGCTCCGGCTCGTCGGCGAGCAGGACGGCGGAGGTGAGGCGCTCGAGGTGCCGCTGGCCGATCGTCCGGTCGCCGTACCGGGCGAAGATGACCTCGCCCTGCTCGGTGACCTTGAACCGGCCGTCGACGGACCCGCTCGGCTGCGCCATGATCGCGCGGTGCAGGGGGCCGCCGCCGCGGCCGAGGGAACCGCCGCGGCCGTGGAACAGGGTGAGCTGTACGCCCGCCTCGCGCGCCCAGGCGACGAGCTCCTCCTCGGCCCGGCCGAGGGTGAGCGTCGCGGACGCCGGGCCCACGTCCTTGGCGGAGTCGCTGTACCCGACCATGACCTCCACCACCCGCCCGGACGACTCGAGGTGCTCGATCGTGGCGGGCAGCGCCGCCCAGTCGCGCAGGATGCGGGGGGCGTTCTCGAGGTCGGCGCCGGTCTCGAAGAGGGGGACGACGGTCAGGCGCAGCGGCCGGGTCCCGACGGCCAGGCGGGCGAGGGCGCGCACGGCCGCGAGGTCGGCGGCGTTGCGGCTGAAGCTGACGATGTAGCGCCCGCAGGAGCGCGGCCCCCACCGTTCCTGCAGCCAGGCCATGACCCGGATCGTGTCGAGCACCTCCTCGGCCCGCTCGCCGGTGGGGTGCACCCCCGTCGGCCAGCCGTCGCGCGCGAGGCGGTCGAGCAGGTGCGCGTCCTGGGCCGCGGCCGCCGGGTCGGTGACGTCGGGCAGGCCGGCGAGCAGCTCGGTGAGCACGGCCTCGTGGACGGCCGAGTGCTGGCGCACCTCGAGTTCGGCGAGGTGGAACCCGAAGGTCTCGACGAGCCAGATCAGGTGCTGCAGGTCGCCGTACGCGCTGCGCAGGTCGCCGGCGGCGACGAGGCTGTCCTGCACGAGGGCAAGGTCGGCGAGCATCTCGTCGGGGTCGGTGTATCCCGCCCCCGCGCGCTGGGCCCGCGTGGCCTCGACGCGGAACGCGACGATGAGCATCTTCTGCCGGTGCGGTTCGCCCGGTGAGCTCTTCTCCACCTGCGCGAACCGTTCCGGGAAGGCGACCGCGTCGTTGGCGAGCGCCTCACGCAGCGCGTCCGAGGGCGGGCTCCACGCGGCGTCCACGGTCATCGCGCGCGCCACGGCGTCGACGGCCCGCGCGAGCTGCGTGAGGGCCTGCTCCGCGTGCAGCCCGACGGTCTCGCGGGACACGGCCGCGGTGACGTGCGGGTTGCCGTCGCGGTCGCCGCCGACCCACGAGCCGAAACGCAGGAACGCGGGGACCCGGGGCGGGCTCACCCCCGGGTCGGCGCCGGGCAGCGCCGCCTCGACGGAGCGGTACAGCCGCGGCACGATGTCGAAGAGCGTGTGGTCGAAGATCGACATGACGGTGCGCACCTCGTCGCCCGGCTCCGGCTGGGTGCTGCGCAGCGAGGCCGTCCGGGTCAACGTCGAGATGTCCTCGAGGAGCAGCCGCCGC
This sequence comes from Agilicoccus flavus, assembly GCF_014857905.1. Lineage (GTDB taxonomy): Bacteria > Actinomycetota > Actinomycetes > Actinomycetales > Dermatophilaceae > Agilicoccus > Agilicoccus flavus. The sequence continues at coordinate 240,692 of NZ_JACYXE010000003.1, forward strand.
GCGAAGGCCCGCCCGGCGGGACCGTTCGCCGGGTCGTCGTGCAGGTCGAGGTGGGTGGCGATGCGGCGCAACGCCGCGGTCACGGCCCGCCGCCGGGCCTCCGTGGGGTGCGCGGTGAGGACGGGGTGGATGCGCAGCCCGTCGAGCAGCTCGGGCGCCTCCCCGCGCAGCCGCGACAGCGCGGGCGAGACGCCGCCGGACTCGATGCCCTCGCCGGACTCCGCGTCCTCGGCCCGCAGGCCCCGCGCACGCTGGCGCTCCTCGGCGAGGGTCGTCAGGTGCAGGTGGACGGTGACGGCGCGGGTGACCGCGGCCGTGCTCGCCGCGTCGAGGTCGCCGACGATGGCCTGCGCCGACGCCATCGACTCCGCGGTGCTCGGGTTCGCGCACGCGGCGACGAGCGCCTGGACGAGGTCGAGCAGCGTGTCGCCGCCGGCCTCGCGCAGGACCTGCTCGTGCAGCCCCCGCAGGAACGCCAGATCGTCCTCGAGGGTGACCGGACGGGTGGGGGGCAGCGCGGTCTCGTTCGCCATGCGCGCCAGTCTAGGAAGGGCGCCCGCGGGGCCTCCGACGTGTCCGACCGGCGGTCGGGGCGCCGCGGCGCTGTTCGAGCGGGCCGCCCGCCGGGTGGGCGCGCGGGCCCGGGGCGCGGGGAGCGGACGCCCAGCTCGGCGTCGTAGGGTCGGACGGTTACCCGTCACCGGAAGGACCGAACGCCCGTGAGCCTGCTGTCGTCGATCACCTCGCCCGCGCGCCTGCGCGGGTTGTCTGCGGCGCAGCTGCCCGAACTGTGCGAGCAGGTGCGCTCGTTCCTCGTGTCGTCGGTCTCGCGCACCGGGGGCCACCTCGGCCCGAACCTCGGGGTCGTCGAGCTCACGGTCGCGCTGCACCGCGTGTTCTCCTCGCCGCGGGACTCCATCGTCTTCGACACGGGTCACATCTCCTACGTCCACAAGATCCTCACCGGTCGGCACGACTTCGACGGCCTCCGCTCGCGCGGTGGGTTGTCCGGCTACCCCAGCCGCACCGAGTCGGAGCACGACATCGTCGAGAACAGCCACGCGTCGACGTCGCTCGCGTGGGCCGAGGGGATCGCCCGCGGCCGGCGCCTGCGCGGCGAGACCGGGCGCCACACCGTCGCCGTCATCGGCGACGGCGCCCTCACCGGCGGCATGGCGTGGGAGGCGCTCAACGACATCGCCTCCGACAAGACGCTGCCGCTGGTCATCGTCGTCAACGACAACGCCCGCTCCTACGCCCCGACCACCGGCGGGCTCGCCGAGCACCTCGGCCTGCTCCGCACGACGCGTCGCTACGAGGACGTCATGTCGTGGGGGCGGCGGGTCATCACGCGGGCCCCGGTCGTGGGGGACCGCGCCTTCGACGCCCTTCACGGCGTGAAGAAGGGGCTCAAGGACATCGTCGCGCCGCAGGTCATGTTCGAGGACCTCGGTCTGAAGTACGTGGGCCCCGTCGACGGTCACGACCTCGACGCGCTGCAGACGGCGCTGCGGCGCGCGCGCGACTTCGGCGGCCCGGTCATCGTCCACGTGCTCACCGAGAAGGGGCACGGGTACGAGCACGCGACGAACGACTCCGACGACGCCTTCCACGCCGTGGGCGTCATCAACCCCGAGACGGGTCTCCCGCTCGAGATCGCCGGCCGGAGCTGGACGGCGAACTTCTCGGAGGAGCTGGAGCGGCTCGGCGCGCAGCGCGACGACATCGTCGCCATCACGGCAGCCATGCTCATCCCCGTGGGACTGCGCGGATTCGCGCAGAAGTACCCCGACCGCGTGTTCGACGTCGGCATCGCCGAGCAGCACGCCGTGACTATGGCGTCCGGGCTCGCCTACACCGGCCTGCACCCCGTCGTCGCGATCTACTCGACGTTCCTCAACCGCGCGTTCGACCAGCTCCTCATGGACTGCGCGCTGCACCGCGCCGGCGTGACGTTCGTGCTCGACCGGGCGGGTGTGACCGGCAGCGACGGCGCCTCGCACAACGGCATGTGGGACTACTCCCTGCTCTCGATCGTGCCGGGGCTGCGGCTGGCCGCGCCCCGCGACGGCGAGCAGCTCGCGGCGGCGCTGCGCGAGGCGGTCGACGTCGACGACGCGCCCACCGTCCTGCGTTTCCCCAAGGGCACCGAGCCCGCCCCGCTGCCGGTCGTGGAACGCGCCGACGCCTTCGACGTCCTCGCGCGCCACGGCGAGGGCGACGACCTCGACCTCCTGCTCGTCTCGGTGGGGGCGATGGCCGAGATCGCGGTCGGCGCGGCCGAGAAGATCGCCGCCCAGGGCCTGCGCGTCGACGTCGTCGACCCCCGCTGGGTGCTGCCCGTCGCCCCCGGTCTCGTCGGGGCCGCCGCCCGCGCCCGCCTCGTCGCCGTCGTCGAGGACCACGTCGCCGACAACGGCATCGGGTCGGCGGTCGCCGCCACCCTGGCCGCTCAAGGGGTCGACGTGCCGGTCCGGCGCTTCGGCCTCGCGAAGGAGTTCCTCGACCACGACTCCCGCGGGGCGATCCTGCGCGGCGCCGGGCTGACGCCCGACGACATCGCCGACGACCTCATCGCCCGCCTCTGAGCCGACGGGCGCCCGCCCGACCCGCCCCGGCCGTCGCACCGCCGACCCCACCCGACCCGCAGGAGACGCCGTGACCGAGCCCACCGGCCCCGACCTTTCGACCGGCCCCTCGACCGGCCCCACGGCCGAGCCCGCCGACACCGAGCTCCCCGACACCGAGCCCGCCGACACCGAGCCGGCCGACACCGAGGGCCGCGGCGTGCGCCGCGTCCCGGTCGAGGGCGGGTTCGTCGCCGTCCGCGACCTCAACCCCGGCGCGGCCGCCGACGCCCCGCTCGTGCTCCTCGTCCACGGCATCACCGCCAACGGTGCCGCGTGGAGCGTCGTCGGGGCGGAGCTGGCCCGTCGCCACGGGGAGCGCGTCCGGGTCTGGGCCCCCGACCTGCGCGGGCGCGCCATGTCGCGGGGCACGACGCGACCGGCCGGAATCGACGCCCACGTCGCCGACCTCGCCGCGGTCCTCGACGCCGCTCGCGGTGAGGCCGGCGACGCCCGAGCCGCCGCCGACACCGCCGACACGGGGGACGCCCACGGCGAGGCCGGCGAGGTCGACGACCGTTGCGTGCTCGTCGGGCACTCGATGGGCGGGTTCGTCACCGCGCTCGCGGCCGCGACGTACCCCTCCCGGCTGCGGGGCGCAGTGCTCGTCGACGGCGGCTTCGCCTTCCCCGCCCCCGCCGGCCTCGACATCGACGCGGCCCTCACCGCCGTCATCGGCCCGGCGATGCAGCGCCTGTCGATGCGGTTCCCGACGCCGGCGGCCTACCTCGACTTCTGGGCCGCCCACCCCGCGGTGGGCCCGCTGCTGCGCGGGGCGCACGCCGGGGCGGTGCGCACCTACCTGCTCTCGGACCTCGTCCCGACGGCGCAGGGCGACTACGTCAGCTCGTGCGTCGCCGACGTCATCCGCGCCGACGGCCGAGCGATCCTCGCGGACCCCGAGGTCCTGGGCGCCGGCCGCCGCGCGCTCGCCGAGGGAGTGCCGCTCCGGTTCGTCTGGGCCGAGCGGGGGCTGATGGACGAGGCCGTCGGCCTGTACGACGCCGACCGGATCGCGGCCCTCGCGCTGCCGGAGGCCGTGGAGGTGACCGGGGCGGAGGGGGTCAACCACTACGGCGTCATCCTCGACGACGCCGCCGTGACCGTCGTCGTCGACGCGATCGACGCCGCCCTGGTCGGCTGAGCGCGTCCGACGCCGCCCGCCGGGCGCGACCCACCGGGTGCTCGAAAGGCCACCCGGCGGGCGCCCGCGTCAGAACGTGAAGACGGCCGTCAGCACGTGGCGTTCACGCGCGGCGACGGCGCGCATGAGGTCGGGAGCCTCCTCGAACGGCACGACGTCGGTGACGAGGTGTTCGCGGACGGCCGCGCCCTCCGCCTCGAGCAGGTCGAGGGTCTCCAGCGACAGCCGGCGCCGGTCCCAGGCGTGGGCGAGCCCGCGGGGGACCCGCCCGATCTGCGCGGACACCATCCGCAGGCCGTTGTGGTGGAACTCCTCGCCGAGGCGCAGGTCGTCGGCGCCGCCGGTGTAGAAGGCGAGGTCGACGACGCTGCCCTGCGGGCGCAGGCAGCGCAGGGCCTCGTGCAGCGCGGCAGACCGGCCGCGGCACTGGAAGACGACGTCGGCGCCGTGGTCGCCGGGGCCGTGCCGCCACCGTGTCTTCAGCACGGCTCCGGGATCCTCGCCCAGGTCGAGCGCGGCGAAGCCGAGTCGGCGCGCGACGGACAGCCGCCGGTCGTCGGCGTCGACGACGACCACCTCGGCCGCGCCGTGTCGCCGCGCGAGCAGTGCCACGAGCAGGCCGATCGGGCCGGCGCCGGTGACGACGACGAGCCGGCCGGCGACCCCGCGGCCCAGGTCGTCGGCGCTGCCGCCGGCCGCGTCCCACGCCGCGTGGAGCAGGCCGTTGGCGCAGATCGGGCCGAGGTGCGCGACGTACACCCCGAGCAGCGGGTCGAGTCCGTCGGGGAGGGGGACGACGTGCTCGCGCACGGGGTCGCTGACGTGGTGGGTCGCGTGACCGAACGGGGTGGCCACGAGGTCGCCGACGGCGAAGGCGGGGGTCGCCGACTCGAGCACGCGCGCGACCTCCATGTAGCCGAGCCGGGTCACGGGGTAGGCGAAGTCCGGCTCGGCGCCGGGGTCGGGTACGAAGAGACCGAGCTCGGGGTCGAGGCGGGCGTGCAGAGCCGGATTGTCGCCCTTGAGGAACGTCAGCTCCGTCCCGGCGGACAGCCCCGAGGCGACCGCCTCGAGGAGCAGGCCGCCGTCGGGGACCGCGGGCAGGTCCCCCTCGACGATGCGCAGCTGCCCGGGCGCGGCGACCGTGAGGTTGCGGCGCCTCACGCGCTCGTCCCCGACCGCCGGGGCACGACGGGCTTGTCGGCCGCCGCGCTATCGGCCAGCGCCATCGCCAGCCGGTGGCTGCTCGCCGCATCGGCCCACGGGGCGATCGCGGCGGGGATCTCGCCGCGGACGGCGGCGACGAAGTTCTCGTCGACCGCCACCCGCGGGTCGGCCCCCCGCTCGTGCCGCTCGGGCTCGCCGGTACCGCGGTCGAGGACGAGGCCCTCCTCGCCGATGCTCACGTGGGCGCCGGCGGCGACGACGTCGAGCCCGGCCCCGAACTTCCGGGACAGCGCGCAGGAGGCCCCGATCGTGAGGACGGTGCCGGAGGCGAACCGGACGACGCCGCCCGTCGCGTCGTCGACGTCCGTCCCGGTCACGCCCTCGGGCAACGTCCCGGGTCGACGGTCCTCGTCCGCGAGACGCGCGCCGAACGCGTGTACCTCGACGGCCTCGCCGAACAGCGACCGCGCGAGGTCGAGGACGTGGGCGAGCTGCTCGACGACCTGCCCGCCCGACCGGTCACGCCGCTGCCACCACGTGACCGGCGGCCTCTTGTCGAGCCAGTAGCCGTGCGCGAGCAGGGGGCGGCTCGTCGCGAACAGCTCGCGCGCCACCGCGAGGTGGTCCAGGCACCGCCAGTGGTACCCCGTCCCGGTGACGACGCCGGCCTCCTCGACGAGCGACTCCAGGCGGTCGAGGGTGTCGAGGTCGAGGCCCACGGGCTTCTCGACGAACAGGGGCAGCCGCCGCGCGAGGACGGCCTCCTCGGGGGCGCCGTGCGCGAACGGGGGGACGCACACGTAGGCGGCGTCCACGGGCCCGTCGTCGAGGGCCGCCTCGACGTCGTCGAACGCGCGGGCACCGACCGTGTCGGCCAGGGCGGTGGCCGCCGGCAGCGACACGTCGGCGACCGCCGCGATCGACACGTCGGGCAGGTCCGACAGGACGCGGGCGTGGCGCTGGGCCACGCCGCCGGCGCCGATGAGGGCGATCCTCGTCACGGGTTCCTCCTAAGCAGCTCGTAGTACAGGGACAGGTAGTCCGCCGCCATCCTCTCCGGCTTCCAGGGCCGGGCCGAATCGCGGCACGCCGCCGGGGAGATCTCACCGACCCGGTGCAGCGCCTCGGCGATCCCGGCCTCGTCCTCGCGCAGGAAGCCCGTCACGCCGTCGGTGACGAGGGAGGGCAGGACCCCGAGGGGGGTGGCGACGACGGGGATCCCGCGCACCAGGGCCTCGACGACGCCGGTCGCGCCCGGCTCGGCCCACCGGTTGGTCGCGAGGAGGGCCACGGCGCCCCGCAGGAGGCGTTCCTTCTCCAGGCCCGCCACCCCGCCGGCCCAGCGCACGGCGCGCCCGTCGAGGAGCGGCTCCACACGCTCGCGGAAGTACTGGACGTCGGGGTGGCCCAGCAAGGCCTCGTCGCCGGCCGCGATGCGCGCGCCGAGCTCCTCGGGGTCGCCCACCCCCGCCACCGGCCCCGCGAGCACGAGCGGGACCCCGGCGGCGACGCAGGCGCGCGCCGCGATGTCCTGGCCCTTGTCGGCGGTGATGCGGGCGAGGAGCAGCGCGTGGGCCCCCTGCTCGATCGTCGACTCGACCTCCGGCCCGAGGACGGGCGGAGCGGGCACCGCGAGCGGGACGACACCGAGCGTCTGGGCACGGATGGCCTCGGGGGCACGGTCGAGCTGGGACTGCGACACCGCCGCGAACGCGACCCGCCCGCGCCCGTCGAAGCGCGAGTAGAAGTCGGCGTGCTTGCGCATGTCCCAGTGCAGGGTCTGCAGCGTCGGCGGGGCGTCGGTCCCCATCGCCGCGAGCGTGGCCACGCCGACGACCTCGAGATGGTCGTGGACGACGTCGTAGCGCCCGGACCGCAGGGCGGCGGCGACGCCGTGCATGTGGGCGTGGGCGATGCCGGAAACCTGGTTGTACGGGCGCGCGATGTCGGCGAAGCGTGGCGCGTCGACGACCCGGATGACGTCGTCGACCTCGAGACCCGGCTCGCCGACGGTGGCCAGCGTCACGTGGGCCCCGGCGCGGCGCAGCTCCGGCACGAGGGTCGCGACGACGGTCTCGATCCCGCCGTACCCGATCGGCGGGACGGGCAGCCACGGCCCGGCGTCGACGAGGACCCGCAGCGTCATCGCGACCTCGACATCGGCTCCGGGCGCGGGCGCGGGCGCTCGAGGTAGGCGGGGACGTCGAGCATCCGGGGCCGCTCGCCGAAGCCGACGTCGCTGGTGCGGGCGACGTAGCCCGCGGTCCCGCGGACGAACTGGGTCATCTCGTGCGACGGCTGTTCGGTCGCGACGATCCGCCCCTGCCGCGCGAGGCGTTCGTGCGCCGTGAGCTGGATCTGCATCGCCATGCGGGCCAGCTGGTCGTCGGGGGAGTTGCGGTGCTCTCGCACGCCGAGGTCGACCTGGGCCAGCGCGTCGAGGCCGTACCGGTCGAGGAGGTCGACGAGCAGCCCGATCTCGACGCCGTAGCCCGAGACGAACGGGACCGACTCGAGGCACTCGCGGGTCGCGGCGTACTCGCCGGCCAGGGGCTGGACGAACCCGGCGAGGCAGGGCCAGTGGGCGTTGAGCAGCGGCCGGGCGACGAGTTCGGTGACCCGGCCGCCCCCGGCGGGCAGCACCGTCGCCCCGTTCGTCAGGGGCCGGTCGTAGCACCCCTTGGAGAAGTGCACGCCGTGGGCCAGCACGGGGCCGAGCAGCCCGACGACGAAGACCGGATCGAAGTTGCGCAGGTCGGCGTCGACGAAGACGAGGACGTCGCCGCTCGTCGCGGCCAGGGACTTCCACAGGGCCTCGCCCTTGCCGGGCACGTCGCCGAGCTGCGGCAGGACGTCGCCCTGGGCCACGACGCGGGCCCCGGCGGCCCGGGCCACCTCGACGGTGGCGTCGGTGGAGTTCGAGTCGACGACGAGGATCTCGTCGACGAGGCCGATCTCGTCGCGCAGCGTGCCGGCGATCGCCGCGACGATCGCGCCGACCGTGTCCTGTTCGTTGCGCGCCGGCAACACGACGCTCACGGCGCGGCCCGCCTTGGCCGCCGCGAGGGAGACGGCGTCGAATTGCTGTGCGTCGTAAGAGCGCTGGCTGAGCCACGCGCTGACGTCGGGATGCATGGTGCGACCTCCGTCTCACGGATCAGGCGGATCGGCCTGGCCGGGGTCGTGATGACCGCCGGGGGCGTCAACGTAACAATGTCTTCGGCACCACGCGCGTCGAACCCCCGCACCCGGACGCCGACCGGGTCCCGCCGGGCCCACCACCCCGAACAGGAGCGAGATGACCCCCACGAGCCCGCGCCGCGTCGTCCTGTGGCGGCACGGCCGCACGGCCTGGAACGTCGAGAACCGGGCTCAGGGCCAGCGTGACGTCCCCATGGACGAGGTGGGGGTCGCCCAGGCCGCCGACGCCGCGCCGCACCTGGCCGCCCTCGACCCCGCCCTCGTCTGGTCCTCGGACCTGACGCGGGCCCGGGACACCGCCGACGCGCTGGCCCGGCTCACCGGGCTGCCGGTCGTCACCGATCCCCGCCTGCGGGAGTACGACGTGGGCCTGCGCGCCGGGTACACGTTCGAGGAGTTCCGGGCGGCCCACCCGGAGGTGCACCGCCGCTTCTTCGGCGACCCCCACTTCCACGTGCCGGGCGCCGAGGAGGTCGGGCAGGTCGCGCGGCGGGTGGGCGACGTGATCCGGGACGCGACCCAGGCGCTGCCGCCGGGGCGGGTCGGCGTCCTCGTCGGCCACGGCGCGGCGCTAACCAGCGGCCTCCTGGGCTTCTTCGACGCCCCGCCGCACCTGCGGGACATGTTCGCGGGCATGGGCAACTGCGCGTGGACCGTGCTCGCCGAGCACGAGGCGCGCGGGTGGCAGATCGTCGACTACAACGCCGGCTCCACCGCGCACGCCCTCCGACCCACCGACAACGCCGACGCGCCGTTGTGATCCGCTGCCCCTGAACCCCCTGAACCCCCTGAACCCCCTGAACCCCCTGAACCCCCTGGACCCCCCGAAACGGCGAGGCGCCACCCCGTGCGGGGTGGCGCCTCGTGGTGTGCGCGCGGTGGGGCGCGCCGTCAGATGTCGCGGAACGTCTCGACGGTCGCGCCGAGCGCGTTGAGCCGCTGCGCGAGGTCCTCGTAGCCGCGGTTGATGACGTACACGTTGCGCAGCACCGACGTGCCGGGCGCGGCGAGCATCGCGATGAGCACGACCACACCGGGGCGCAGCGCCGGCGGGCAGATGACCTCGGCGGCGCGCCAGCGCGTGGGGCCGTCGATGAGGACGCGGTGCGGGTCGAGCAGCTGCACCTTGGCGCCGACCTTCGTCAGCTCCGTCAGGTAGATCGCCCGGTTCTCGTAGACCCAGTCGTGGATCATCGTCCGACCCTCCGCGCACGCGGCGATGAGCGCGAAGAACGGGAGGTTGTCGATGTTGAGGCCGGGGAACGGCATCGGGTGGATCTTGTCGATCGGCGCCTTGAGCGGCCCGGGGATCGTCGTGAGGTCGACGAGCCGCGTCAGTCCATTGGCCGACGGGTATTCGTCGCTGAGGTCGTACTTCATGCCCATCTCGGTGAGCAGGGCGAGCTCGATCTCCATGAACTCGATGGGGACGCGGCGGATCGTGATCTCGGACTTCGTCACGACCGCGGCGGCGAGCAGGCTCATCGCCTCGATCGGGTCCTCGGACGGGCTGTAGTCGACGTCGACGTCGATCTCGGTCACGCCGTCGACGGTGAGGGTCGTCGACCCGATGCCCTCGATGCGCACGCCGAGCTTCTCGAGGAAGAAGCACAGGTCCTGGACCATGTAGTTGGGGCTCGCGTTGCGGATGACCGTGCGGCCCGGGTGGCGGGCGGCGGCGAGGAGCGCGTTCTCCGTCACGGTGTCGCCGCGCTCGGTGAGCACGATGGTGTGCGTCGCGGTGTCCTGGTTCTGGACCCGGGCCTCGTAGAACCCGTTCGTCGCCTCGACCGTGAGCCCGAAGTGGCGCAGCGCCGTCATGTGGGGCTCGATCGTCCGCGACCCCAGGTCGCAGCCGCCGGCGTACGGCAGCTGGAAGTCGAGGTAGTCGTGCAGCAGCGGGCCGAAGAACATGATGACCGTGCGCGTGCGGCGGGCCGCCTCCACGTCCATCCCGGCGAGGTCGAGCCGCGCCGGCGGGATGATCTCGAGGTCGCTGCTGTCGGGCAGCCAGCGCGTCTTGACCCCGATGCTCGAGAGGACCTCGAGGATGCGGTTGACCTCCTCGATGCGGGCGAGGCTGCGCAGCGTGGTGCGGCCGCGGTTGAGCAGCGAGGCGCACAGCAGCGCGACGGCCGCGTTCTTGCTCGTCTTGACGTCGATCGAGCCGGACAGGCTGCGCCCGCCCTCGATCCGCAGGTGCTGCGGGCCCGACGATCCCAGCGACACGAGCTGGGAGTTCAGCTTGTCGCCGATGCGGGAGAGCATGTCGAGGCTCAGGTTCTGCCGCCCCTGCTCGATGCGCGCGATGGCGCTCTGACTCGTGCCGAGCAGCTCGGCCAGATCGTTCTGAGTCATGCCCTCATGCTTTCTCGCTTCGCGGATGAGGGTCCCGATGCGCGAGAGGTAGTCGTCACTCATGCACCAAACCCTAACTCATATGTGAGATACGACGGCCCCAGGAGGGCCCTCGCGTGTCCCGCGTTCGGACGGCTCGCCCGCCGTGCGGCGGGCCACCCACGGTGGTGGTCGCCGGATCGGACCAGGTCGGACGTTCGACCCAGTTTGCCACGCCGGTTCGCCCCGGCCCAATCGCGCGCCGGGCTCGGCGAGTTGATCTTGTTATGCCGCAACAGGATTCACCCTTGCACAGGGGTGTGTCGCAGGAGGGTCGGAGGCGGCCTCGACCGGGTCCGCGACACGCCACGGGCGGCGTCCACACCGGGGTGGACGCCGCCCGTGTCAGCGGGGAGGACGGCCGCCGCGAGTGGCCGGCAGGATCGGCGTGTCGCCCGACCCGGCCGCCGCGGCGATCAGGTCGTCGGGCCCTCCGGGACGGAGGCGGCGCCCCGCGGCAGGAATCGGCCGCCCGTGGCCCGTTCGGCGATGCCGCTGCGGTCGAGCAGCGGCGTGAGCCCCCCGTTGAAGAACGGGAAGCCGGCGCCGGTGATCATCGCGAGGTCGAGATCCATCGGCGCCGCGACGACCCCCTCGTCGAGCATGATCCGCGCCTCCTGCGCCAACCCTTCGAGCACCTGCTCGCGGACCTGCTCGGCGCTGAGCTCGACGGGCTTCTCGGGCGCCTCGAACAGGTCGAGGACCTCGGGGTCGAGGACCGGGGTGCCGTCGGGCCCGGGCGTGTAGTAGCCGCGCTTGCCGGCCGCCACGACGCGGCGCGCGTTCTCCGAGACCGTGAACCGGTCGGGGAAGGCGGCCGCGAGGGTCTCGTTGTTGTGCAGCGCGATCGCCGGACCCACCAGCCCCGCGAGGTGGAACGGCGGCATCGGCGTGATGCCGGAGAACGCGGCGTCCGCGACCTCGATCGGCGTGCCGGCGTCGACGATGCGGCCCACGTCGGACATGAAGCGGCCGAGCAGCCGGTTGACGACGAAGCTGGGGCTGTCGTTGACGAGGATCCGGGTCTTGCGCAGCTTCTTGCCCACCTCGAACGCCGTCGCGAGCGTCGCGTCGTCGGTGGCCCCGCCGCGGATGATCTCGAGCAGCGGCATGACCGCCACCGGGTTGAAGAAGTGGAAGCCGACGACCCGCTCCGGGTGGGCGAGGTCGGCCGCCATCTGCGTGATCGACAGGGACGACGTGTTCGTCGCGAGGATGCACTCGGGGGAGACCACGGCCTCCACCTGCGCGAACACCTCCTTCTTCACCGACATCTCCTCGAAGACCGCCTCGAGGACGAACTCCGCGTCGGCGAAGCCCGCCTTGTCGACGTCGCCGGTGAGCAGGCCGCGCATCCGCGTCGCCGCGTCGTCGCTGACGCGGCCCTTGGCGACGAGCTTGTCGATCTCGGCGTGGACGTACGACAGGCCCTTCTCGACGCGCTGCGAGTCGACGTCGGTCATGACGACGGGCACCTCGAGCCGGCGCACGAACAGCAGCGCGAGCTGCGCGGCCATGAGCCCCGCCCCGACGATGCCGACCTTCGTGACCGGGCGGGCGAGGCCCTTGTCGGGCGCGCCGGCGGGTCGCTTGGCCCGCTTCTGCACGAGGTCGAAGGAATAGAGGCCCGCGCGGAGCTCGTCGCTCATGAGGAGGTCGGCCAGCGCCTCGTCCTCCGCGGCGTAGGCCTGCTCGCGGCTCGAGGTGCGGGCGGCCGAGACGAGCTCGAGGGCGCGCAGGGGCGCGAGCGCCTTTCCGCCGGTGCGGGCGAGGACGCGTCCGCGGGCGGCGTCGACGGCGGCCTCCCAGGAGGCCTCGTCGCGGCCCGGCCCGTCCCCGGCCTGCGTGCGCTCCACCGTGACCTCGCCCGAGAGCACGCGCGCGGCCCACCGGATGGACTCGGCGAGGAAATCGGCCGGCTCGAACATCGCGTCGGCGATGCCGAGCTCGAACGCCTTCGGGCCCGCGAGCATGCGGTTCTGCTCGAGCGGGTTGTCGACGATGACGGTGAGTGCCCTCTCCGGCCCCACGAGGTTCGGCAGCATCCAGCAGCCGCCCCAGCCCGGCACGAGGCCGAGGAACGTCTCGGGCAGCGCCAGCGCGGGCACGCCGGAGCTGATCGTCCGGTACGTGCACGACAGGGCGGCCTCGACGCCGCCGCCCATCGCGGCCCCGTTGACGAACGCGAAGGTCGGGACGGGCAGGTCGGACAGGGCCGAGAACACCTCGTGACCGAGTCGGGCCACCTCGCGCGCCTTGTCGCGGGTGTCGATGCGGGGGACCCCCGTGAGATCGGCGCCCACGGCGAAGATGAACGGCTTGCCCGTCACACCCACGGCGACGATCTCGCCGGCCTCGGCGCGGGCGGCGAGTTCGCGCACGCGCGCCGCCAGCTCGGTCAGGCCGGCCGGTCCGAACGTGTTCGGCTTCGTGTGGTCGTGGCCGTTGTCGAGGGTGATCAGGGCCATCGTGCCCGCGCCGCCGGGCAGCGCGACGTCGCGGACGAGCGCGTGGGTGACGACCTCGTCGGTGAAGGACTCGCTCAGGGAGCCGGCGGGCGTGGTCATCGGGTGACCTCCTCGTTCTCGGACGGTGCGTCGGTCTGGGTGGAGGTGCCGTCGGCGCCGATGTCACTGCGGTAGTCGGCGTGGTGCGGGTTCTCCCAGATGACGGCCGCGCCCATGCCGATGCCGATGCACATGGCGGTCATGCCGTAGCGCACCTCGGGCTGTTGCTCGAACTGGCGCGCGAGCTGCGTCATGAGGCGGACCCCGGAGGCGGCGAGCGGGTGCCCGACGGCGATGGCGCCGCCGTACGGGTTGACCTTGGGGGAGTCGTCGGGGATCCCGAAGTGCTCGAGGAAGGCGAGCACCTGCACCGCGAACGCCTCGTTGAGCTCGAACAGGCCGATGTCGTCGATGCTCAACCCGGCCTGGGCGAGGGCCTTCTCGGCCGCGGGGACCGGGCCGTAACCCATGACCTCGGGCTCGACGCCGGCGAACGAGAACGCGACGAGCCGCATCTTCGCCGGCAGGCCCAGGCGCGCGGCCGCCTCCTCCGAGGCGAGCAGGCAAGCGGTGGCGCCGTCGTTGAGGCCGGCGCTGTTGCCGGCGGTGACCTTGCCGTGCGGGCGGAACGGGGTCCGCAGGTCGGCCAGGCCCTCCATCGTCGCGCCCGGGCGCGGCGGCTCGTCCGCGGTGGCCAGGCCGTAGCCCAGCTCGGCGTGGCGCGTGGCCACGGGCACGAGGTCGGGCTGGATGTCGCCGGCCTCGTAGGCGGCCGCCACCTTCTGTTGGCTCGCGACCGCGAACCGGTCGCTGCGCTCCTTGGTGAGGCTCGGGTAGCGGTCGTGAAGGTTCTCGGCCGTCGAGCCCATGACGAGCGCGGACGGGTCGACGATCTTCTCGGCGATGATCCGCGGGTTGGGGTCGATGCCCTCGCCCATCGGATGGCGGCCCATGTGCTCGACCCCGCCAGCGATGGCGACGTCCATCGCGCCGAACGAGATCGCCCCGGCCGTCGTCGTCACGGCGGTCAGGGCGCCGGCGCACATGCGGTCGATGGCGTAGCCGGGCACGGTGTTCGGCAGGCCGGCGAGCAGCGAGGCGAGGCGGCCGATCGTCAGACCCTGGTCGCCGGTCTGGGTCGTCGCCGCGATGGCGACGTCGCCGACCTCCTCCACGGGCAGCGACGGATTGCGGCGCACGAGCTCGCGGATGCAGGCGACGACGAGGTCGTCGGCCCGGGTCTGGGCGTACATGCCCATCTCGCCCGCCTTGCCGAACGGTGTGCGGACACCGTCGACGAAGACGACTTCACGGCGTGGTCGGTTCACGGGTGATCTCCTCTGAGCTCCTGCGTCGTCGCCGGATGCGCGACCGTGGTCGTCCCTCACGTTACCGGGCGGTAGGGAGGTGGGCGGGCCGCTTCCTCCCGGCGGGCACGTGGCCCTGACCACATGATGCGCGCGCGAAGGGGGAGCGGCCCGTCGGGTCGCCTCGGGCACCTCCGCCGCCGGAGCGTCCCCGGACGGCCCTGCTCTGGGGGCGGGCCGCGGTCAGCCGCGGTGGGCGAGCGCGGCCTGCGCGAGCAGCGGGGCGGCGATGTCGACCTGCCACGGGCGGGCGCCCCGGGCGGCCAGGGCCCGCGCCGCGACCTCCTCGGCCGCCTCGAGGTCGCCGCCGGCGTCGCCCAGGTCGGACCAGACGACGCGGCGCAACGTGTCGGGGGTGAGGAGGTTCTCGAGCGGCACGTTCCGCTGCTCCGAGAACGCGGTGAGCCCCGCGCGCACGTCCTGCAGACGGGCGTGGGCGACGGGATCCCGGTCGGCCCACGTGCGCGGCGGTGGCGGCGCGTCGGAGGGGAGGGTGGCGGCGGGCAGGTCCTTCTCGGGCAGGGCCTGGGCGCGGGCGACGGCGGCGAGCCAGACGTCCTGCGAGCGCCGGATGCTGCGGTGCGACGTCGCCGCGGCGAGGTCGGCACCGGTGGCGGGGCCGGCGAGAGCGACCTGGAGGAGGACGGCGTCGGGCAGGAGCCGACCCGGGGCGACGTCGCGCCGGCGGGCCAGGTCGTCCCGGGTCTGCCACAGCTCGCGGACCACGGCGAGCGGGCGCCGCCCGCGGACCCGGTGCAGGCCCGACGTGCGGCGCCACGGGTCGGTGCGGACGGCCGGGCCCGTGAAGCCCACGAGGTGCGCGAACTCCTGGCGCGCCCATTCCTCCTTGCCCTGGGCGGCGAGGTCGGCCGCCATGGCCTCCCGCAGCTCCGCGAGGAGCTCGACGTCGAGCGCGGCGTAGAGCAGCCACGGCTCGGGCAGCGGACGCGTCGACCAGTCGACGGCCGAATGCTCCTTCGCGAGGCGCACGCCGAGGTAGTGCTCGACGACGGCGCCGAGGCCGGCCCGCGGGAGCCCGGCGAGCCGGGCCCCGAGCTCGGTGTCGAAGAGCGAGGTGGGCGACAGGCCCACCTCGGCCAGGCACTGCAGGTCCTGCGTCGCGGCGTGGATGACCCACTCGACGTCGCGGACGGCCTCGCCGATGGGGGACAGGTCGGTGCAGGCCATCGGGTCGACGAGCCACGTGCCCGCGCCCTCGCGCCGGACCTGCACGAGGTAGGCGCGCTGCCCGTAGCGATAGCCGGACGCGCGTTCGGCGTCGATCGCGAGCGGCCCGTGACCCTCCGCGAGCGCCCGGGCCGCCTCGACGAGCCGCCGCTCGTCCTCGACCACCGGGGCCAGGGGGTCGCGGGGCCGGCCGAGCAGCGGCAGCGGCTCCGGCGCCTCCGCTGAAGGGGCGGCCGGCGACTCGGCAGCGGTGGCCGCGCCGGGCTCCGCCGGGGTGGCGGCGTGGCTGACGGCCGCGGCGTCGTCGTCGGTCGGGCCCGGGGCATCGGGTGCGACGGCGGACTGGGCGGCGGAGCCGGCGGCCGCGGCATCGGGGGCACCGGCGGGGCGTCCGGCGAACCGGCGGCGGGGACGGAACGGACCCGCCGTGGCCGAGGGGGCCCCGGCGGCCTCGGGGGCGCCGGCCGCGACCGCGTCCACGGAGCCCTCCGAGCGCCCCGACGAACGGGGGCGGTCGGCGTCGGCGCGGTGGTCCGCGCTGGGCGTGGGCATCCCGGGAGTCTATCGCCGGCGCGCGGGCATGGCGCTGACCCCGGCGGGCAGGGGCGGCAGCCCGGCGACGGTGCACAGCAGCTCGGCCCACGTGTGCAGGTGCCCGGTGATGTCGTCGTCGACGGGCGACCAACTCGCCCGCACCTCCATCTCGACGGCGGGTTCGCGGTCGGACAGCGCGCCGAAGCTCTCGGACACCACGCGGGTGACCGTGCCGCCGAGCGCGCGGTGCTCGGCGCCGTGCACCCCGAGGGCGTCCGTGAGCCAGGACCAGCCGACCTCCCCGAGCAGCGGATCCGAGGCGAGCTCGGCCTCGAGCTCGGCGGACGCGAAGGTGACGACGCGCCACGTGCTCTCCCACGCCTCCGGCGCCGACGGGTCGTGCAGGAGGACGAAGCGGCCGTTCGCGCTCGGGTCCGCGCCGGCGGCGGAGACCACCTCCGCGCTGAGCGCGAGCGAGTGGGGTGCGATGCGCTGGGGGGCGGGGATCTCCTCGAGGGCCACCTCGGGGCGCAACCTCAGGTCGCGCAGGGCTTGCGCCGCCGCCACGAACGCGGGCGGCGCGGCGGACGCGCGACGGCTGTTCACCCGCAGAATGTATGCCGCCGCCACTCTCGCCCCCCGGCACCACGCCGGGCGGGCGGGACGCCGACGCCCTCGCCGGCCCGGCGCGGGCGAGGCCGGGCGGCGCGTCGGGGGCTCGTGACACGATCGGGGGGTGACCGACGCCGTACCCGCCGCCTCCTCGACCCCCGCTCCGACGCCCCGACCGGCCCCCGGCCCGGACGTCGCTCCTGCCGGCGGCTCGCCGGCCGACAGCCTGCTCGTGCGTGCGGCGACGGGCCGCCCCGGCCCGCGCCCGCCCGTGTGGTTCATGCGCCAGGCGGGTCGCTCCCTGCCGGAGTACCGCAAGGTGCGGGAGGGGGTGGGGATGCTCGAGTCGTGCCGCCGCCCCGACCTCGTCACCGAGATCACGCTGCAGCCCGTGCGCCGCCACGGCGTGGACGCGGCGATCTTCTTCAGCGACATCGTCGTCCCGCTCGCCGCAGTGGGGATCGACCTCGACATCGTCGCGGGCACGGGGCCCGTCGTCGCGGAGCCGATCCGGACCCGCGCCGACCTCGACCGCCTCCCGGAGCTGGACGCCGCCGCGGTGCCCGACATCGCCGAGTCGGTCCGGCTGCTCGTCGCCGAGTTGGGTCCGACGCCGCTCATCGGTTTCGCGGGCGCCCCGTTCACGCTCGCGAGCTACCTCGTCGAGGGCGGCCCCAGCAAGACCCACGCCCGCACGAAGGCGCTCATGCACGGCGACCCTCAGCTCTGGTCGGACCTGTGCGCCCGGCTCGCGCAGATCGCCGGGGCGTTCCTGCGGGTGCAGATCGAGGCCGGTGCGAGCGCGGTCCAGCTCTTCGACTCCTGGGCCGGGTTCCTGTCCCGCCGCGACTACGAGCGCCACGTGCAGGCGCACTCCGCGTCCGTCCTGGCCTCCGTCGCCGAGCTGGGCGTCCCGCGCATCCACTTCGGGGTGGGCACGTCCGAGCTGCTCGAACCGATGACCGCTGCGGGGGCCGACGTCATCGGCGTCGACTACCGCACGTCGCTGGCCGGCGCGATCGACCGGGTGGCCGGGGTCGGCGCCCCCGCCGTCCAGGGCAACCTGGACCCCGCGCTGCTCTTCGCACCCTGGGAGGTCGTGGACGCGCAGGTCCGGCGGATCGTGTCCGAGGGCCGCGGCGCGTCGGGCCACGTCGTCAACCTCGGCCACGGCGTGCTCCCCGACACCGACCCCGACGTCCTCACTCGCGTCGTCGAGCTCGTCCGGTCGCTGGAGGTCTGACCGGGTCGCCGCCGGGGCCTCCTCGATGCCCGCGGCGCGCCCGGAGCGTCAGCGCGCCCGCCGGGGGCGGACGCTCGGCGGGCCGTGTCGCGATCGTCGATGGCCTGGCGGACCCCGGCGATGGCCGTGCGAACGGTGTCGCCGTAGCCGTCGTCGGCGAGCGCACCGGAGCGCTGTTCGGCGGCGTGGATGTGCTCGGCGGCCGCGTCGAAGGCCCCCAGACGGCGGAGATCGTCCGCCAGGTTGAGGTGCAAGCTGGGGAAGAATCCGGCGACGCGGTGGCTGTCGTGGTGTCGCCTGAGGCGTTCGTCGGCGAGGGCGTCGGCGGCATC
The DNA here is from genome assembly GCF_014857905.1 of Agilicoccus flavus. Lineage (GTDB taxonomy): Bacteria > Actinomycetota > Actinomycetes > Actinomycetales > Dermatophilaceae > Agilicoccus > Agilicoccus flavus. Next base: position 259,011 of record NZ_JACYXE010000003.1, read on the forward strand.
GAGGGCGCGGACGTCCCAGACGAGGGATTCCGCGGCGTCGACGTGGAGGTCGGCCAGGTAGTGGGCGAGCGTGCAGCGGTGGAAGGCATCGCCCGCCGGTCCGATGCGTCGCCAGAGGGCGATCAGGTCGCGTCGGGCCGACGCGACGTCGCCCTCGCGCCCGCGAGCCACGGCCGAGCCGATGGCGTCCATCGTCGGGTCCGGACCTTCAGCGTTCGTCGTCATGGATTAGGTGCTCCTTCGCGTGGATCGTGATCGGGGCAATGGACCGGGGTCGGTCACGACCGAGGAGTGTGGTCCGGGCCCCGGCACGGCATGACGATCGTGGCGAGGTCGCCGTCGTCGGCCGACCGCAGGGTGGCCGGGCGGTCGGGCCCGCGGAGATCGAGCATGACGTCGCTGCCGAGGGCGAGGCTCAACGCGGGATACCACGTGGTCGTCGCGAACCAGAGGCTCAGATCGGGACCCGTCGCCGTGCCGTCGAGCGCCTGGACGCCGTCAGGAAGGAGGAGGGCCGGCCGACCGCCCGATACCCGCAGGCCGACCTTGTCCGCCGCCCGCTGCTCCAGCGACCTGACGATCTCCCGCTTCGAGACGGTGACGCGATGCGTCACCGGTGGGAGGGACCGGACCACGAGCCGGTGATCCGGAAAGACGTCGGTGAGCAGGCGAGCGTGTAGCACCCTGCCGTCGTCCGCACTCAGATCCAGGGTCCGTTCGTCCGCGTCCAACCGCACCATCGGGCTCCGCCGGAGCCACGACACCGCGGTCCGGAGATCGTCCCCGTCGAGGGTCCCTGCCCATGACGCGGCGGGCGGGCGGCGGGGGACCAGCGTGCGCGTGACGAGGCGGTAGCGATCCGTGGCCGTGAGCGCGATGGCGTCGGGGTGCATCTCGAGGTGCACCCCGCCCAGGACGGGCCTCTCGGGGTCGGCCACCGTCGTCGTCAGGACCTCGTCGATCGCCGCGGCCAGGGCCGGACCGGGCAGCGTGGTGATGACGAGGCGGCCCGATCCGCCCAGGGAGGCGTGTAACACCGCGGCGACCTGTCGGATCCGGTCGGCTTCGGCCGCGACGTGCGCGACCTGCTCGTCGATCAGCCGCGCCGCCTCCTCAGCGTCGGCCGTGCGGAGCCTGCGGACGGTGGGCAGCGGCATGCCGATCTCCCGCAGGCGACGCACCAGCGTCGCCCGCTCGAGCTGCTCCTCGCCGTAGAGCCGGTAGCCGGTCACCGCATCCACTCGCGCGGGGCGCAGCACGCCGGCATCGTCGTAGAACCGCAACGCGCTCGCCGTCAGCCCGGCGAGCTCGGCGAACGCGCCGATCGACATCAACTCCGGGTCCGTCACGTGGACATCGTGGGACCTCGACCCACTCGAAGGTCAACGACGGCACCCTGTCGACGTCCCGCCCGCGTCATCTGGCCGTCCCGGCCGGGAAGGTCCGTCCAGGGTGCCTCGAGGCCGGCGCGTTCAACCGATGCCCATCGGCTCGTCGAACGACCCCGCGGCACGCCGGGCGAGTGCGAGGGCGCGCTCGGTCACGGGTGAGACGAGTGCTTCGGTCGCGACCAATGCACTGATGACTCGTCTCGGGGTGGGCGACGCGACCGGCTGGATCACCACCCCCGGTGGCGACGCTTTTGCACCGATCCGGGGCAGGACGCTGATCCCGACGCCGGCCGCGACCATGGCCAGGGCCGTGGCGTAGTCCTGCGCCTGGACGCCGAGGTCCGGGCGGAAACCGGCGGCCACACACGCGTCGATGGTGATCTGACGGCAGCTGCCCTGCCCGGCGTTGGTGTCGATCCACGTGTCGTGCTGCAGGGTCTCGAGCCGCAGCGGCCCCTCGTGAGCGGCGAGGGGGTGCGTGACCGGCACCGCCACGACGTAGGGGTCGCTCGTGAGGGGAATCGCCTGGTAGCCCCGCGGGGCGGGCGGGGGTTCGGCCTCGGCGACGAGCTGCAGGTCCGGGCGCGGCCGACACTGCGGGTCGTACGCGTCCCGGACGTAGAGCTCGACGCGCACATCGGGGAACTCCCGCGTCAGCCGGGCCATGATCTCGGGCATCCAGGCCGCACCGAGCGAGGAGAAGTAGCACAGGGTGTACGTGCCGCTGCGCCCGGCGCGGAGGCCGGCGACGAAGTCGTCCAGGTCGGCCAGCTCGGCCACGAGCGAGTCCGTCCTGGCCGCCAGGGCGAGGCCGACAGGGGTGGGCTCCACGCCGCGCCCGATGCGCGTGAGGAGGGTCAGGCCGGTGTCTCGCTGCAGCTGGGCGACCTTTTGGCTCACGGATGCGGGCGAATAGCGGAGCGCTTCCGCGGCCCCGCGGATGGATCCGGTCGCGATGACCGAGCGGAAGGTGCGCAGGCGATTCAGATCCACGGCGCCACCCTAGGTCAGTTCAGATGTGCCGAACAGAACCACACATGTGTTTGCTGGATTTTGCGCTTCCGACTTGCGACAGTCGTGGCCGAGGCCATTCCCCTCGCGCTGTCGCCGGTCCGTCGCCTCCGACCCGACGGATGCGAAAGCCGACACATGATCCCCTCACGCCCCGAGCATGACGGCACCGAGCTGCCCGTCATCCCTGCCACGGGAGCCGAGCTCGAGCTCCTCGACGCCTACCTCGACCACCAGCGTGCCGTCGCGCGCCGCAAGGCCGAGCGAATCAGCGCCTCGTCACTGAGACAGCGGCTTCCCGGCCACCCCTCGCTTCTCACGATCGGAGGCGTCCTCAAGCATCTCAGCTGGGTGGAGATCAAGTGGTCCCAAGCGGTCTTCCTCGGATACGACTACGGCGAGATGGACGAGCCCTGGGCCGGCTGCCGCGGCACCGACCCCGACTGGGAGTGGGACGTCAGCACCACCGACCCCGACGAGGTGCTGGATCTCCACGAACGAGCGGTCGGGGCCGCACGTGCGGCCTTCGCCGCGTCGTCGAGTCCCTCGTCCCTCAGCAGGCGCGCCGGTTGCGCCGACCCCGGGGAGGACGGATCAAACGAGGATTCGCGTTACCAGCTGCGTTGGATCCTCATCCACCTCATCGAGGAGTACGCCCGGCACAATGGGCACCTCGACCTCCCGCGGGAGGCCGTCGACGGCGCGACCGGCAACTGACGACACGGACCCGCTCGGGACGACGACCGGCCGGCGCCGCGCGGGGCGTGGAGCGCGACCCCTGCGGCGGGCCGGCCGTCTCCGCGGACACGTCATCGCCGAGATCCGGGGACGGTTCCAGCGCCTATCCGGTAGGGCGGCGCATGGGCCGTCCGGGTCCGGGGTCGGTCAGGCGCACGGTGCACAGCGGCAGGAAGTGCTGTACCAGGGGGCCGATCGCGAGCGCATAGAGCACGGTGCCGACGCCGACGGCGCCGCCGAGGGCCCAGCCCACCGCGAGGACGGTCACCTCGAGGGCGGTCCGGATGAGGCGCAGGCTCCACCCGGTGCGCCGGTGCAGGCCGGTCATGAGCCCGTCGCGGGGACCCGGCCCGAGCTGGCTGCCGATGTAGAGGGCGCCGGCCAGGCCGTTGAGCACGACCCCGCCGACGAGCAGGGCCGCCCGGGGCAGCAGCCCCGCCGGGGCCTCGAGGACGGCCAGGGTGGCGTCGGTCGCCACGCCGATCCACACCGAGTTCGCGACGGTCCCCAGTCCGGGCATCTGCCGCAGCGGGATCCACAGGAGCAGCACGACGAAGCTCGTCACCACGACGATCGTGCCGAAGCTCCAGGGGACGTGCGTCATGACACCGTCGTGGAAGACGTCCCACGGGTCCAGCCCGAGGGTGCCCCGCACGAGCATCGCCATCGAGACGCCGTACAGGCTCAGCCCGACGAAGAGCTGCACGAGCCGGCGGGGGAGACGGCCCGCGCGGAGCTGGGCGAGGGGGCCGATGGCGAGCAGCTGCGGGCGGCCCGCGGGGCGGTCGGGCGGGGGGAGCGAGGAGTCCTCGCGGGGGCGGCGCATGGTCACGATGATCCCTGCCGTGAGACCGCCGTCCGCGCCGGGCGACCGATCGGTCACGCTGGCCCTGTGAACGTCGACGTCCTCTACCTGGTGACCGGTGCAGCGCTGCTCATCGCGATCATCCTGCCGCGCATCCTCGAGCGGCTGCCCGCCTCCGCGCCGATCATCCTCATCCTCATCGGCGTGATCGTCGGGGTCCTGCCGTGGACCGGGCAGGCGCCGGTGCGCCCCCTTGAGCACACCCTCGAGACCCAGCATCTCGCCGAGATCACCGTCATCGTCTCCCTCATGGGTGTGGGCCTGGCCCTCGACCGCCCGCTGCGGTGGCGGTCGCTGACCTCGATCCGGTCGTGGGGGACGACGTGGCGGCTGCTGTTCATCGCCATGCCGCTGTGCATCGCGTGCGTCGCGTTCCTCGGCTGGTGGGCGATCGGGTTCGCCCCCGCCACGGCGCTCCTGCTCGGCGCGGCCCTCGCGCCGACCGACCCCGTCCTCGCCGCGGACGTGCAGGTCGAGGGGCCGGAGCTGTCGGGGCCGAGCAGCGACGCCGACGGGCGCGACGGGCGTCCCGACGGCGGCGCCGACCTCCAGCACGGCGTCCGCCGCACGTGGGACGAGGACGGCGACGGCGAGGGGGCGGACGGCGGCGACGGCGCCGGCGACGAGAAGGAGGCGGAACCCCACGTGGGGGAGAACGACGAGGTGCGGTTCGCCCTCACCTCCGAGGCGGGTCTCAACGACGCGCTCGCGTTCCCGTTCGTCTACGCCGCGATCTACCTCGTCACCAAGGGTTCGGTCGCTCAGTGGGGCTGGTCGTGGCTGGGCACCGAGATCATCCTCAAGACGGTCGTCGGCGTGCTCGTCGGGATCGCGGGCGGTTGGGCGCTCGGCCACATCGCCTTCCGCAGCCGCGTCGACTCCCTGCGGCTCGCCGACCGCGGCGAGCCGCTGCTCGCCCTCGCGGCGACTCTGGCCGTGTACGGCCTCGCGGAGGTGGCCCACGGGTGGGGGTTCCTCGCCGTGTTCGTGTGCGCGCTCACCCTGCGGGCCCAGGAACGCAGCCACGACTACCACGGGCACATGCACGACGTCATCGAGCGGCTCGAGCTGCTGCTCACCCTGCTCATGCTCATGCTCGTCGGCCTGAGCTTCGCCGACGGCGTCCTCGACCACCTCACGTGGCAGGGCGCGGCGGTGGGTCTCGCGCTCGTGTTCGTCGTGCGCCCCGTGTGCGCCCTGCTCGCCCTCGGGCGGGGCGCGGGGGTCGACACCGCCGTCGGCGGGGAGCTCGGGCCGCGCGAGCGGTTCGTCACCGCGTTCTTCGGGGTCCGCGGCATCGGGTCCATCTACTACGTGGCCTACGCCCTCGCGGAGGCACCGTTCCAGCAGGCCGAGGAGCTGTGGGCGACAGTGGCGTTCACGATCCTCGTCTCGGTCGTCGTCCACGGCACGACCGCGACCCCGGCGATGCGCTGGCTCGAGGGGGCGCGTCGGCCCACCGCCGCGGCCACGCGAGAATGAGGCCATGACCTCTCCCACCAACCCGAACGTCGCCCGCATCAACGAGCTCAACGACACCGTCCGCTACGCGATGTGGTCGGTCTTCAAGGTGGGGCAGCGATTGCCTGCCGACGTCGCGGAGCGCGACCGGCTGGGCGAGGAGGCGGAGGCCTACCTCGAGGGGCTCGGGCAGGGCCCGTCGGCCCACACGGGCGTCGAGACCGTGCTCGGGGCCGACGTCGACGTGCGCGGCGTGTACGACGTCGGGGGGTTGCGCGCCGACGCCGACCTCATGATCTGGTGGCACGCGCCGGCCATCGAGCAGCTCCAGGCCGCCTACCGCGGGTTCCTGCGCACCGGCCTCGGCGCGCACCTCGAGCCCGTGTGGTCGGTGGCCGCGCTGCACCGGCCCGCGGAGTTCAACCGCAGCCACCTGCCGGCCTTCCTCGCCGGCGAGCGCGTGCGCGACTACCTGTGCGTCTACCCGTTCGTGCGCTCCTACGACTGGTACGTCATCGACGGCGGGGAGCGGCGCTCCATGCTCGCCGAGCACGGGGCCATGGCCCGCCCGTACCCGGACGTGCGCGCGAACACCATCCCGGCGTTCGCGCTCGGCGACTACGAGTGGATCCTCGCCTTCGAGGCCGACGAGCTGCACCGCATCGTCGACCTCATGCGTGAGCTGCGCGCGAGCAAGGCCCGCCTGCACGTCCGCGAGGAGATCCCGTTCTACACGGGGCCCCGCGTCGACATCCGCGAGCTCGTCGCCGCTCTGCCGTGACGGGCCGCGCCCGGCCGCTCACATCGTGAGATGACGATGTGGACCGTTCCGGGCGCGGCGCCGACGGTCACGCGTGACATCTCACGACGTGGCGGAGTCGGTGGTCGGGCGCAGGCGCATCGAGATGGAGTTGATGCAGTAGCGCTGGTCGGTGGGCGTGTCGTACCCCTCGCCCTCGAAGACGTGCCCGAGGTGCGAGCCGCACGACGCGCAGCGCACCTCGACGCGGCGCATGCCGAGGGTCGTGTCCTCGATGTACTCCACGGACTCTCCCGCCAGCGGGGCGTAGAAGGACGGCCACCCGCAGTGGCTCGGGAACTTCGTCGTGGAGGTGAAGAGCTCGGCGCCGCAGGCCCGGCACTCGTAGACGCCCTCGGTCGTCGTGTCCGTGTACTCGCCGATGCCGGGGCGTTCGGTGCCGGCCTGCCGGAGGACCTGGTACTCGGCGGGGGTGAGGCGCTCGCGCCACTCGTCCTCGGTGCGGCTGACCGGGTAGGTGCGGTCGGTGTGCGGTGAGTTCGTCGTCATGCTCGTGTCAACGCCGCGGACGCCCGGGTGTTTCCCGGCGCCCCGCCGTAGGCTCGCGGGCATGGCCTCCGACGCGGTGACGCTGACCATCCCCGGCCCCGGCGACGTCGAACGCGTCGTCAAGCTGAGCAATCCCGACAAGCCGGTGTGGCCCGCCGTCGACGGCGCCGACCCGGTGACCAAGCGCGACCTCGTCGACTACCTGCTCGCCGTGGCCGACCCGTTCCTGGCCGCCGTGGGGGACCGTCCCGTGACCCTGCAGCGTTTCCGCGGGGGCGTGACCGGCGAGGAGTTCTACTCCAAGAACCCGCCCAAGGGCACCCCGGCGTGGTTCCGCACCGTCGAGTGCACCTACCCCTCGGGGCGGCGGCACCCCCAGCTCGTCGTCGACGAGATCGCCTCGGCGGTCTGGGCGGCCCAGATGAGCACGGTGACGTTCCACCCGTGGCCCGTGCGCGCCGACGACAACGACCTCGTCGACGAGCTGCGCATCGACCTCGACCCCCACACCGGCCGCGGCTTCGGCGACGTCGTCACCGTCGCGCACGCCCTGCGGGAGCTGTTGGGCGAGGTGGGTCTGGTCGCCTGGGCCAAGACGTCCGGCAACCGCGGCGTGCACGTCTACTCCCGGTTGCGCCGCACGCACGAGTTCCTCGACGTGCGGCACGCCGTCATCGGCATCGCCCGCGAGCTGGAGCGGCGGATGCCGGAGCTCGTGACGACGGCGTGGTGGAAGGAGGAGCGCGGCGCCCGCGTGTTCGTCGACTACAACCAGGCCAACCGCGACCGGACGATCGCCTCCGCGTACAGCCCGCGCCCGCTGCCCGATGCGCCGGTGTCGATGCCGGTGACCTGGGAGGAGCTCGACGACGTCGCCCCGCGCGACTTCACGATCCGGTCCGCGCCCGCCCGGCTCGCCGAGCGCGGCGACGCGTGGGCGGGCCTCGACGACGCCGCCGGCGACATCGCCGCGGCCCTGCGCCTGTGGGAGGCCGACCTCGACCGCGGCCTCGGGGAGCTCGCCTTCCCGCCCGACTACCCCAAGATGCCCGGCGAGCCGCCGCGCGTGCAGCCGAGCAAGAAGGTCGCGGCCCACTGGCCGGCCGCGCAGGAGCGCGATCCCGACTGAGCCGAGGAGCGATGTCGGCTGGGCAAGTATGTCGCGCTCGCTCGCGAATTGTGGGCAAGGTGTACAAGATCGTGGCGCCCCACCTCACGGGATCGGTCCGAGTGGTCAGGCCCGACCTTCGCTCTTGGCAGGGGGTCGTCCCGGTGGTCTCCTGAGGCCATGCGGTCGCCGCGATCCGGCGACCACCACAACGACGTGGAGGGAGCACCACCGTGTTCGACGAGGGCCAGTTGTACTCACCCGTGAGCCGCGGCGACGACGGGGGTGTGCGCGTCCACCTCGACCCGTCGCACCCCGGCGCCGCCGACGAGGCGTACCTGCGGCGCCGCAACGAGATCGCGGCCGCCGCCCTGGACTGGCGCGAGGGGCAGCCGCTCCCGCACATCGACTACACCGACGCCGAGAACGAGGTGTGGGCCACCGTGAGCCGCGCGCTCGCGCCGAAGCACGAGCGCCACGCCCACCCCGAGTACCTCGCCGCCAAGCGGGCGCTCGGTCTGCCGACGGAGTACGTCCCCACCCTCGACGAGGTGAGCGACCGCATCGGCCCGCTCACCGGGTGGTCCTACATCGCCGCGCCGGGCCTCGTGGCGCTCCGGCAGTTCTACGGGGCCCTCGGGCGACGCGTCTTCCACTCGACGCAGTACCTGCGTCACCCGAGCCGGCCGCTCTACACCCCCGAGCCCGACATCATCCACGAGGTCATCGGGCACGCGAACCAGCTCGCGAGCCCGCGGTTCGCGGCGATCACCCGGGCCGCCGGCGAGGCCTCGCTGCGCCTGGAGGACGAGTCGGCGATGAAGTTCGTCGCCGACGTGTTCTGGTTCTCGATGGAGTTCGGCGTCATGTACGACGGGCCGGAGCTCAAGGCCTACGGCGCCGGCATCCTCTCGAGCTACGGCGAGATGGACGAATTCGCGCACATGGAGATCCGCCCCCTGGACCTGCTCGACATGGGCACCCTCAACTACGACATCACCGCCTACCAGCCCGTCCTCTTCGCCGCGCGCGACGTTGCCGAGCTGGAGGACGTCGTCGGCCACTTCTTCGCGACGTGCAGCGACGACTCCATCGCCGCCCTGCGAACCCAGGCGCCGCTGACCGTGTGAGGCGCGGTGCCCGCCCTCAGCCGGCGGTGAACACCTCGCCGAGGTCGTAGGCGGGGGCGCGGTCGATCTGGGCGAGCGTGCACGACGTCGGCTCGCGGTCGGGGCGCCAGCGCAGGAACGTCACGGCGTGCCGGAAGCGGTGGCCCTCGAGCTGGTCGAAGGCCACCTCGACGACCCGCTCGGGCCGCAGCGGCACGAACGAGACGTCGCTGTTGGAGGAGAAGCGGGACCGGTCGGTCGCGGCCGCCTCGATCTGCCCGTCGGCGTCCCGGCGCACGAGGGGTTCGAGGTCGTCGACCAGCTCGAGGCGCCGCTTCGCCGTGAAGGCCGCGATGCCGCCGACGTTGAAGAGCCGCCCGTCCTCGTAGAGGCCGAGGAGGAGCGACCCGACCCCCTGGCCGGACTTGTGCACGCGGTACCCGACGACCACTGCCTCCGCGGTGCGCTTGTGCTTGATCTTGAGCATGGCGCGCCGGCCGGGCTCGTAGACGCCGTCGAGGGGCTTGGCCACGACCCCGTCCAGGCCCGCCCCCTCGAACCGCTCGAACCAGTCGGTGGCGACGTCGGGGTCGAGGGTCGTCGCGGTGAGATGCACCCCGCTCCCGGCGGGCACGTCCGCGAAGACCTCCTCGAGGCGAGCCCGGCGCTCGCGGAACGGACGGTCCAGCAGGGTGTCGTCCCCGAGGGCGAGCAGGTCGAACGCGACGATCTCGGCGGGCGTCTCGCGGCTCAGCTTCTCGACCCGGCTCGCGGCGGGGTGGATGCGTTGGCTCAGGGCGTCCCAGTCGAGGCGTTCGGCCCCGGCCGAACCCGAGCGCACGACGATCTCGACGTCGACCGCGCACCGGCTCGGGAGGGTCGCCCGCACGGCGTCGACGACCTCGGGGAAGTAGCGCGTCAGGGGCTTCGATCCGCGGCTCGCGAGCTCGACGTCGTCGCCGTCGCGCAGGACGACGCAGCGGAACCCGTCCCACTTCGGCTCGTAGGACAGGCCGCCGGGCACCGAGTCGGCGGCGGGCACGGCGGCGACCGCCTTGGCGAGCATCGGCGTGAACGGCAGCTCCAGGGGCAGGGTCATGGGCGTCATTCTCGCGCGCCGTGGCGACCCCGGCGCGGCGTCGGGGGGTCGCGGAGGTCGTGGCCAGTCTCGGAGAGTCGTGGAGGGTCGGCGAGGCCGCGGCGGGTCGCGGTGGGTCGTCGCGGGCCCGTCGGGGGCCGTCTGGGAGACTGCGGGGGTGTCCGCACGTCGACCGCTGGCCCGCAGGGTGGCGCTCGTCGCCGCCGGAACAGCCGGGGGGCTCAGCGCGGCCTCCGCGGCCGGCTCCCTCGGCGCCGCGTCCTACTTCGCGCGCGTCCTGCTCACGCCCGAGCGCGACCGCCCCGACAACGTGACGATCCTCGCGATCACCGACGACACGATCACCTTCGACGTCACCGAGGACTCGGTGTGCCCGGGCTGGTACGGGCTCTGGTTCGACCAGGGCGCCGGCCACCTGCGGGTCGGCGACATCCTCGAGCTCGACGAGACGGCGGGTCGGGTGACGCGCGAGCTGCAGGGCGTCGACCTGCGCACCCCCACCCCCGGCCCGGCGCGCTGGGACGGCTACTACTACGGGGACCGGCCCGACGTGAGCCTGGGCCTGCCGACGACCGACGTCGCCCTGCCGGGGGAGGTCGGCGACCTGCCGGCCTGGCTCGTGCCCGGGGGCGGCCCGAACGACGACTGCGACGGCGACGGCGACGGGCATGACGACGGCGGCGGCGACGGAGACGGGCGCGCGGTGGGCGGGGCCGGCGGCCGGTGGGCCGTCCTCGTCCACGGCCGCGGCGCGACCCGTCACGAATGCCTGCGGGCCGTCCCGACGCTGCACGCGCTCGGCATCACCGCCCTCGTGCCCACCTACCGCAACGACCCGCAGGGCCCGCCCAGCCCCGACGGCAAGTACAACCTCGGGTTGTCCGAGTGGCGCGACATCGAGGCCGCGATCCGGTACGCCCTCCAGCAGGGCGCCCGCGACGTCGTGCTGCTCGGCTGGTCGATGGGGGGCGCGATCGTCCTGCAGACCCTCGACCGCTCCGAGCTGTCGCGCTACGTGCGCGCCGTCGTCCTCGACGCGCCGGTCATCGACTGGGGGGACGTCATCGCCCACCAGGCGCGGCTGCGACGCCTCCCGCGCTGGCTCGCCCTGCTCGCGCAGACGATGCTCGGGGCGCGCTGGTCGCAGCGGCTCGTCGGGCTGACCGAGGTCCTGGACGTCGCCCGCACGAACTGGCAGCACCGCGCCGACGAGATCCGGCACGACATCCTGCTCATCCATTCCCGCGACGACACCTTCGTTCCCGTCGGGCCCTCCCGAGAGCTCGCGCGCCGCCGGCCCGACCGGGTCCGCTTCGAGGAGTGGTCGGTCGCCCGGCACGTCCGAGAGTGGAACGTCGACCGGGACCGCTGGGAGCGCGTCGTCGCCGACTACCTGCGGGGCCTCTGACCTCCTGCGGGCCCCGCCGCGGCGCTCGGGACACGTCCGGGCCCGACCCGGCTCCACGTGGCCGGTCGCGATGTCATGATGACCCGCATGGCCCCCTCCAGCACCGGCTCCGCGACGCCGTTCACCGACGCCCTCATGGTCCGCGAGGGCTTCGCCCTCGCACACGTCGACCCGAGATCGACCCCCGCGCTCGGGGGGAAGAAGGGCGGAATCAAGAAGGACGGCGAGAAACTCATGGCGGCAGGCGCCGACGAGTTGAGCTCCCTCCAGGAGCGGCTCTACGCGCAGGCCAAGGGGGGCGGTCAGGAACGCCTCCTGCTCGTCGTCCAGGGCATGGACACGTCCGGCAAGGGCGGGATCATGCGCCACGTCGTCGGTCTCGTCGACCCGCAGGGGGTGTCGATCACGGCCTTCAAGGCACCGACGACGGTCGAACGCCGGCACCCGTTCCTCTGGCGCATCCGGCCCCGCCTGCCCGGGCCCGGGATGATCGGGGTCTTCGACCGGTCTCACTACGAGGACGTGCTCATCGCCCGGGTCCGCAACCTCGTGCCGTCGTCGACGTGGGCGCGCCGCTACGGGCAGATCAACACGTTCGAGAAGACGACCGCCGCGGGCGGCACGACCATCGTCAAGGTCATGCTGCACATCTCGAAGAAGGAGCAGGGCGAGCGCCTCGCCGAGCGTCTCGACCGCCCCGACAAGTACTGGAAGTACAACCCCGGCGACGTCGACGAGCGCGCCCTGTGGGACGACTACCAGGTCGCCTACGAGGCCGCCCTGACGCGGACCTCGACCGCGCACGCGCCCTGGTTCGTCGTGCCCGCCGACCGGAAGTGGTACGCGCGTCTCGCCGTCCAGCAGCTCCTGCTCGAACACCTGCGCGCCCTCGACCCGCAGTGGCCCCCGGCGGACTTCGACGTGGAGGCCGAGAAGAAGCGGCTCGCCGAGAGCTGACCCGACCCACCGGGTCAGCGCCTCGGGTCGGCCGGAGCGCGCGTGGACCGATCGGTCCACGGATGAGGGCCACGGATGAGGGCCGGGGGCGTGTCCACGTCCCCGGCCCTCATCGTTCCTGCTCAGCCCTTGCGTCGGGACTTCCCGGACGAGCCCTTGCCGGACCCGGTCTTGGGCGCCTTCGCCGCGTCCCCGGACGTGGCGGGCTGCTCGGAGGCGCCGGCCTTGTCGTCGTCGGCCGTCTGCGCGTCGGCCGTGCTGGCCTCGTCGCTCGCAGCCGGCGTCTCGGACGGCGCGTCGTCGGACCGGTCGGAGGAGGCGGCGGCCTGCTGCTGGGCCATCTCGGCGTTGTGCGCCTCGGCGGACGCGACCTCGGCCTCCGAGGTCTCACCCTCCTCGGCCTCGGGGATCGGCTCGCTCGTCAGGACGATGACCGAGCGGCCCGCGACCGTCAGGACCGAACCCGACTCGTGCGGTTCGGTGTCGGCGCCCGCCCGACCGGTGGCCGTGTCGGTGTCGACGGCGACCCGCCACTGCACGTCGTCGACGATCTTCGGGATGGCGAAGTCGACCGGCTCGCTGTGGGCGTTGAACATGAGGATGAGGTCGTCGTCGGTGACGCGCTGACCGAGCGGTCCGGGCTCCTGGATGCCCTTCCCGTTGAGGAAGACCGAGAGCGTCCGGGCGTACCCCGTCGACCAGTCCTCGTCGCGCATCTCGCGCCCGTCGACACCCAGCCAGAGGATGTCGCCGAGCGGCGACTCTCCGCCGTGGTCGGCGCTGCCCGCGAAGAAGCGGCGCCGGCGCAGCACCGGATGGTCCTTGCGCAGGGCGACGATGTGGCCGGCGAAGTCGAGGAGCTGACGCTGCTCCTTCGTGAGATTCCAGTCGATCCAGGAGATCTCGTTGTCCTGGCAGTAGACGTTGTTGTTGCCGCCCTGGCTCCGGCCGAGCTCGTCGCCGTGGGCGATCATCGGGACGCCCTGGCTGACGAGCAGCGTCGTGAGGAAGTTGCGGATCTGGCGGATGCGCAGCGCGCGGATGTCGGGGTCGTCGGTGACGCCCTCGGCCCCGCAGTTCCACGACCGGTTGTGGCTCTCGCCGTCGTTGCCGCCCTCGCCGTTGGCGTCGTTGTGCTTCTCGTTGTAGGAGACGAGGTCGCGCAGCGTGAAGCCGTCGTGGGCGATGATGAAGTTGATGGAGGCGATCGGCCGCCGGCCCGAGTGGGCGTAGAGGTCCGAGGACCCGGTCAGGCGGGACGCGAACTCCGACAGGGCGGCGGCCTCGCCGCGCCAGTAGTCGCGGACCGTGTCGCGGTACTTGCCGTTCCACTCGGTCCACAGGGGCGGGAAATTGCCGACCTGGTAGCCGCCGTCGCCGAGGTCCCACGGCTCGGCGATGAGCTTGACCTGGCTGATGACCGGGTCCTGCTGGATGAGGTCGAAGAACGCGGACAGCTTGTCGACCTCGTGGAACTGGCGGGCCAGCGTCGCGGCGAGGTCGAAGCGGAAGCCGTCGACGTGCATCTCGGTGACCCAGTAGCGCAGCGAGTCCATGATGAGCTGCAGCACGTGCGGGTTGCGCATGAGCAGGCTGTTGCCCGTGCCGGTCGTGTCGTAGTAGTGCCCCTTCGCGTCGTCGACGAGGCGGTAGTACGCCGCGTTGTCGATGCCGCGGAAGCAGATGGTCGGGCCCTTCTCGTTGCCCTCGGCGGTGTGGTTGTAGACCACGTCGAGGATGACCTCGATGTTCGCCTCGTGCAGCGCCTTGACCATGGCCTTGAACTCGGTGACCTGCTGACCGCGCGTCCCGGTGCCCGCGTACTCGTTGTGCGGGGCGAGGAAGCCGATCGTGTTGTAGCCCCAGTAGTTGCGCAGGCCCTTGTCGATCAGGTGGCTGTCCTGCACGAACTGGTGCACGGGCAGGAGCTCGATCGCGGTGATGCCGAGGTCGGTGAGGTGCTTGATGATCGACGGGTGCGCGATCGCCGCGTACGTCCCGCGGATCTCCTCCGGGACGTCGGGGTGCGTCATCGTCAGACCCTTGACGTGCGCCTCGTAGATGACGCTGTCGTGGTACTCGTACCGCGGGGGGCGGTCGTGGCCCCAGTCGAAGAACGGGTTGATGACGACCGAGAGCATCGTGTGCCCGAGCGAGTCGTCGTCGTTGAAGGCGTCGGGGTCGTCGAAGCGGTACGAGAACAAGGACTCGTCGCCGGTGTTGACGCCCTCGACGGCCTTGGCGTACGGGTCGAGCAGGAGCTTGCTCGGGTTCGCCCGCTGGCCGTTGTCGGGGTCGTAGGGACCGTGGACGCGGTACCCGTAGCGCTGCCCCGGCTGCACGTTGGGCACATACGCGTGCCACACGTACCCGTCGACCTCGGTGAGCTCGATGCGGGTCTCGGTCAGCTCCGAGTCCTCGCCGTCGATGAGACACAGTTCGATGCGCTCGGCCACCTCGGAGAAGAGGGCGAAGTTGACGCCCGTCCCGTCGTACGTGGCTCCCAGGGGGTAGGCAGAGCCCGGCCAGATGTCCATAGATCCCTTTCGTCTGCACGGCTCGGTTTCGACGCGTGCGTGAGGGCCGGACGTCGTTCCGGCCCCGTCCGAGCGTAGCGGGGCCCGGGTCGACCGCCGATCACCGGCGGAGGCGGGCGGTGTTCGCGCGGGGACCGTTTCGGCCCCCGTTCGTGCTCGGTTGGACTCCGGACTCGCGAATCGGTTACTGTCTTCCAGCACGCCGCAAGCGCGGCGGGCACGAGGCCCGGCCTACGGATCGGGCGTCACATGCGGACGTGGCTCAGTTGGTAGAGCACAACCTTGCCAAGGTTGGGGTCGCGGGTTCGAGTCCCGTCGTCCGCTCGGAGGGAAGACTCACGTGCCTTCCTCGAAGGTCGACAGATCTTCATGGTGGAGTGGCCGAGAGGCGAGGCAACGGCCTGCAAAGCCGTGTACACGGGTTCAAATCCCGTCTCCACCTCGCAGCACGAGAACAAACCCATATGGGCGATTGGCGCAGTCTGGCTAGCGCGCTTCCTTGACACGGAAGAGGTCACAGGTTCAAGTCCTGTATCGCCCACCGCACGCCGCGAGACCCCCGACACGGTCGGGGGTCTCGTCGTGTGTCGAGGGGAAGATCCGCCAGTCGCGATGGGCGTCAAGGGGACACGCCGACCTGGTCGGCGAGGGGTGTCCGGGCCTTGCGCACGAGTTCCGAAACCCGAGCCCGTCCCGGGGCGTCGACCTCTCACGCAGGGGTCGTTCCGACCGATGGGGGAGCGGCGCCGAACCGGGGCCGGCCGATCGGCCCCACCGCCACCTCACCGCCTCGAACCATCGAAGGGAAAGACGCCCATGTCCGCGCTGGTCGCTCCGCGTCGATACAGCATCCTCATCACCCGGGTCGACCCGGGCTCCGACGCGACGACCGCGGCGGGCAGCTGGCATTCTGTCACGGCCACCAGCCTGAGCGAGGTCCTGCGCACCGTGCGTTCGGGGGCGTTCCGCGACGTCGCCGGCATCACGTTCACGCCGGGGGAGAGCCGCGTGGCCGCCGTGGAGTGCCACAGCGCGTTCTGAGTCCGCCCCGAGGGGCCACGGGTACGCGGCGTGAGGGCCCTAGGGCCGGTCGAGCTTCGCGCACCCCTGGGCGGCGTCGGCGAGCCGGTCGAGCTCGCCGGCCTGCCCGGCCGGGTCGCGGGGGATGCCCGAGGGGGCGATGAGCCGCGGCACCCACTCGCTCGCCGTGACGAGCGCGGGCGCGCCGGCGCGCTGATCGCCCGCCCGGGCCCGCTTCTCGGCGATGCGGGCGCCGTCGAGGGTGACCGTGAGCACTCCCGAGGAGCGCGAACCCGGGCTGGGGTTGTACCAGACGTAGTTCCCGAGGCCGTAGCCCACGAAGGTGCGCCCGAGCATGCCGGAGCCCTGGGGCCGATGTGCGTGCGTCCCCACGACGACGTCCGCGCCGTCCTGCGACAGATTCCGGGCGAGGGCGCGCTGCCGCTCGTTCGGGCAGGTCGTGCCCTCGGTGCCCCAGTGCAGGTAGGCGACGACGACGTCGTGGCTCGCCACCGCGGCGCGGGTGGCGGCGCGGAGCCGTTCGTCGTCCAGCGCGGTCGCCACCCCGGGGGAGTCCGCGTCCGCCGCCCAGTTGCGGGCCGTCTCCTCCTCGATCGCTGTCGCGGCCACCACCCCCACCCTCACCCCCTTGACGTCGACCGTGGCGGGTGCGAACGCCTGCTTCTCGTCCGCCCCGAACCCGACGACCGGCACGGGGGAGTCGGCGATCGCCGCGAGCGTCTCCCGCACGCCGGAACGGCCGTAGTCGGCGGCGTGGTTGTTCGCCATGGACAACACGTCGATCCCGGCGGTCTTCAGCACCGTCAGGGCCTTCGGCGGGGCGCGGAAGGTGAACCGCTTGGCCTCCGGACGGCCCTCCGTCGCGATCGCCGTCTCGAGGTTGGCGACGGCGAGGTCGGCCGCGGCGAGCTGTGGGAGCCGATCGGCCCACTCCGAGTCCGGGTCGTCCAGGCGCGGCTCGAGCTGCCGCGCGAAGTGGATGTCCCCAGCGAAGGCGAGGGAGATGTCCGGCACGCTCGTCGGCGTCTGGCTCGCGGACGCCGGGTCGGACGGCGTGGGCGTCCCGGGCGCGGACGCCCCGGAGGGGCTCACGCCCGGGGATGCCTGCGGGGCAGGCGGATCGGCGGCGCAGGACGTGAGACCGATGAGGGCGGCGGCCAGCGCGGCCGCAACGGCGGGACGACCCGCGGAGCGCGACATGCGCACAGGCTAGGGGCGCGGCCGCGACGGACGCGGGAACGCGGGCGCGGCTCGCCGCGTTCAGCGACGATGAACGGGGTGGCCCGGCAGGGGCGAGGCCGGGCCGGCACGCCGGTCGGGCGTCGACGTTCTGTGCGCCGGGGCGCGATCACGAGGGCGAGAGGGAGGCGATGGACACGACACGGCAGCGGGACGCCCGCGGGCGTCGACCGGCGGAGCCCGTCGCCGACACCGCGTCGCACCGGTCGCGGCGCGACTGGGCGTGGCGCCGGCGCATCCGGGAGAACGCCCGGCTGTACCACGCCTATCGGTGGGGGATCGCGGCGCTCGGGGCGGTCATCGTCGTCACCGGTCTGGTCCTCGTGCCGCTCCCGGGCCCGGGGTGGCTCATCGTCTTCCTCGGTGTCGCCGTCTGGGCCTCCGAGTTCGCCTGGGCCCACCGCCTGCACGGCTGGGGGCGGGAGCGGCTGCGCGGCTGGGAGGCCTACGTCCGCCGCGCCTCCTGGGCGATCCGGCTCGCGCTGCTCGCGACGACGAGCCTCGCCGTGGGGGTGTTCTTCTGGTGCTTCTTCAAGCTCATCGGCCTGCCCGGCTGGCTCCCGCCGGAGGTGTCCACGCCGCTGCGGATCTACTTGGGGCTCTGATCGAGGTGCGCCCTCGGCGGGCCGTGACCCGTCAGTGCCCGGCGCGGCGCGGCGGCCGCGTCCGCACGGAGCGCGGGTTCTCGGATTCGCTCGCACACCCCCCGACCCGCTAACATCGGATCCCGTTGCACATGAGCGCGTCTCTCGACGGGCTCTGCTGCGGACGTATAGCTCAGTTGGTTAGAGCGTTCGCTTCACACGCGAAAGGTCAGGGGTTCGAGTCCCTTTACGTCCACCGACCGGCATACAAGGCCCCGCCTCACACGGCGGGGCCTTTTCTGTGTCCGGACACGCTCAGGGGCGGCGGTAGCGGCGCACGCGCACGTCGATCTCCAGGGGCCAGCTCTCCCGCTGCGCAAGGGCCGCGTGCAGGGCGTCGGGACGCACGTGGTGGGCGCTGGGGCCCATGCCGACGACGGCGGCCGCGTCCGCGGGGCCGACGGTCTCGACCGTGCTCACGACCCGCTCGTCCACCGCCTCGAACGCGGCGAGGCGGTCGGCCAGACGTTCGTCCTTGCGTTCGTCGACGCCCACCATGCCCGCCGCCTCGACGAGCGTGCGCAGGTGGCCCGGGCCCGGCGTGACGACGAGCAGCGACCCGCCGGGCGCGAGGACGCGCAGGATCTCGGCCGCGGGCCGGGGCGCGAAGACGCACGTGACGAGGTCGCAGGAGGCGTCCCGCAGGGGCAGACCGGCCCACGCGTCGCCGACGACCGAGGCGAGACGGCCGTGTGCGCGGGCCGCCCGTCGGGCCGCGGGGCGGGACAGGTCGAGACTCACGCCGACGAGGTCGGGGCGCGCGTGCAGGACCGCCACCGCGTAGTAGCCGGTGCCGCCCCCCACGTCGAGCAGGCCGCGCGGGACGGACGCGTCCGCCCCGCCGAGCGGAGCTGGAGGGACCGGCGGGGCTGCCGGGCCGGCGGGTGCGGGGCCGCCGGCCACGATCGTAGGAACGCCTGCGCCCTGGGCCGTGACCGCGTCCCCCGCCGCCGCGGCGAGCGCTCGCGCGATGGGCGCGTACCGGCCGGCGGACTGGATCCGCTCCCGGTCGAGGACCATCTGCGTCGAGTCGGGGGTGAGACCGTGCGCGCCGCGGCCGCCGAGGAGGTTGACGTACCCCTGTCGCGCGACGTCGTGGCGGTGGCCGGCGGCGCAGCCGAGCGCCCCCGCGTCGACCCGGGCCAGCGCGGACCCGCACACCGGGCAGGCGAGCAGTGAGAGGGCGACGTCGAGCACCCGCCCACCCTAGGAGAGTGCTGAACGATCCCGTCGGCTCGCCCGGCGACACGACCGGCGCGCACGATGGGGGCATGACCACCTCGATCCCGCCCGGCGCCACGCCCCCCGCCGCGACACCCCCGCCCCGGCCGATCGGCACGATCACCACGCTCGCGATCTACCCCGAACGCGACGAGCCCGGGACGCGGCTGGAGTCGGCGTTCGTCGAACCCGCAGGCCTGGAGGGCGACCGCCGCAAGAAGCGGCCCGTCCACGTCGTCGGGCAGGAGGAGACGCCCGACACGACCCGCGCGAACCTGTTCCTCGACACCCCCGACGCCTGCCTGCGCGAGGCGCTCGGTCAGGAGGTTCGCGCCGGAGGGGTCGTGCTCGCCCTCGACGAGCTGCCCAGCGGGTGCGCCGGCGTCTACGCCTCCGTCGTGCAGGAAGGTCTGCTCGCCGTCGGCGACCCGCTCGAGACCCTCGAGCCGGGCGTCGACACCGGCGAGCACAGCGGCGTCGACGCCCCCGCCTGACGTTCCCGCGCCCTCGTCGGGCGACGAGACCAGGACGGGGCCCGAGTCGCGCGGCACCAGGTGCCACGACCGTGGGTGGCGGACGGCCGGTCGTAGTCGGGCCTCGCCACGGCGCCGCCACCGCCGGCCCGGCGGCCTCGGCCGATACCCTTGAGGCGGCCGCCCGAGGCGGCCGGGTGCGTCCCCGCCGCCCGCGGCGAGCGACCAGCGCCCACCCCACCCGATCCACCCAGAGGAGTCCCCGTGTCATCCCAGATCACCGTGTCCGTCGCCGGAGAGCAGCGATCGGTCCCGGCCGGGACGACGGCGGCCGACCTCTTCGACTCCCGCCGGATCGTCGTGGCCCGCCTGCTCGGCGAGGGCGACGGTCGGCTCGTCGACCTCTCCCACGAGCTCGCCGACGGCGACGTGATCGAGGGTGTCGACGTCGGATCCGACGACGGCCTCGACGTGCTCCGGCACTCGTGCGCCCACGTCATGGCGCAGGCGGTGCAGCAGGTGAACCCGAGCGCGAAGCTCGGCATCGGCCCGCCCGTGCGTGACGGCTTCTACTACGACTTCGACGTCGAGCAGCCCTTCACCCCCGACGACCTCAAGTCGCTCGAGAAGGTCATGCAGCGGATCGTCAACGAGGGGCAGACCTTCCGCCGCCGCGTCGTCTCCGAGACCGAGGCCCTCGAGGAGCTGGCGGGGGAGCCGTTCAAGTGCGAGCTCGTCGGCCTCAAGGGCTCGATGTCCCACGACGACGAGGAGGCGGGCGCGGGCGTCGAGGTCGGCGCCGGCGAGCTGACCATCTACGACAACGTCCGCAAGGACGGGACGGTCGCCTGGGGCGACCTGTGCCGCGGCCCGCACCTGCCCGACACGAAGATCATCGGGAACGCGTTCAAGCTCATGCGCTCGGCGGCAGCGTACTGGCGCGGGGACCAGGCCAACCAGCAGCTCCAGCGCCTGTACGGGACCGCGTGGCCGAGCAAGGACGAGCTCAAGGCCTACCTGCACCGCCTCGAGGAGGCCGAGAAGCGCGACCACCGCAAGCTCGGCATCGAACTCGACCTGTTCTCGTTCCCCGACGAGATCGGGTCCGGCCTGCCGGTGTTCCACCCCAAGGGCGGGATCATCAAGCGGGAGATGGAGGACTACGTCCGCCGCCGGCACATCGAGGAGGGCTTCGAGTACGTCGGGACCCCCCACATCGCGCACGAGCAGCTCTTCCACACCTCCGGGCACCTGCCGTACTACGCGGAGGGGATGTTCCCCGAGCTCGACGTGGACGGCACCCCGTACCGCCTCAAGGCGATGAACTGCCCGATGCACAACCTCATCTACCGCTCCCGCGGCCGGTCCTACCGCGAGCTGCCGCTGCGGCTCTTCGAGTTCGGCTCGGTCTACCGGTACGAGAAGTCGGGCGTCATCCACGGCCTGACCCGCGTTCGCGGGTTCGCCCAGGACGACTCGCACTCCTACGTCACGGCCGAGCAGGCGCCGGCCGAGATCAAGCACCTGCTCGACTTCGTCCTCGGGCTGCTGCGCGACTTCGGGCTCTCCGACTTCTACCTCGAGCTGTCGACCCGGGACACCGAGGGCGCCAAGAAGGACAAGTTCATCGGCTCCGACGAGCAGTGGGAGGTCGCGACCCGCGTGCTCGAGGAGGTGTGCCTGGAGTCGGGTCTCGAGCTCGTGCCCGACCCGGGGGGCGCCGCCTACTACGGCCCCAAGGTGTCGGTGCAGGCCCGCGACGCCATCGGCCGCACCTGGCAGATGAGCACGATCCAGTACGACTTCAACCAGCCCGAGCGCTTCGGCCTCGAATACCAGGCGGCCGACGGCACCCGGAAACAGCCGGTGATGATCCACTCGGCGAAGTTCGGGTCGATCGAGCGGTTCATGGGCGTCCTCGTCGAGCACTACGCCGGGGCCTTCCCGGTGTGGCTCTCCCCGGTGCAGGTCACGGGCATCCCCGTGGCCGAGGAGTACGCGCCCTACCTCGAGGACGTGGCGGCCCGACTGCGCCGCCGCGGCGTCCGCGTCGAGATCGACCACAGCGACGACCGGTTCCCGAAGAAGATCCGCACGGCGAGCAAGTCCAAGGTCCCGTACGTGCTCATCGCCGGCGAGGACGACCGGGCCGCGGGGGCCGTCTCGTTCCGCTACCGCGACGGTTCCCAGGAGAACGGCGTCCCGGTCGACGACGCGATCGAGCGCATCGTCGCCGCGATCGAGAGCAAGGACCAGGTGCTGACCGCCCCCACGGCGCTCGACGCGTCGGCGCCGGTGGAGCCCGCCGAACCGGTGAGCTGACCGGCCGACCCACCGCGTCACCGACTCCGCCCCCGGCCGGCCCTCGACCGGGGGCCGGGAGCGGGGCCGCGCGGCCGCACCGGGCGCGGTCCATCACCCCGCCGAACGCAGGCCGGGGCCGCGCAGGGGGTGCCCCCACCTGCGCCGTCGTGGTTCACTGACCGGTATGGACACCCTGCCGCGGCCCGACGTGCGCGTCGCGCTCGCCGAGCCCGGCGACGCCTTCGCCGTCGCGGCCCTGCATCTGCAGCACGACGTCGCCGCTGGCGCGGTGCCCGAGGCGGGATTCCTCGACCGGTTCGCCGACTGGTGGCTGCCCCGGCGCGAGTACCGGCCGACGTGGCTCGCCACGAGCGCCGCGGGCGACCCGCTCGGGGTGCTCGCGGGGCTCGTCGTCGACGATCGTCCGGCCGTCGGCCGGACGCCGCGGCCCTGGCTGCATCTGACGTTCCTGTACGTGCCGCCCCGGGCCCGCGGCACCGGCGTCGGGGCGTCACTCGTCGCGCGAGCCCAGGGCTGGGCGCACGCGCGGGGGGTCGAGCGTGTGGGGGTGCGCCCGAGCGGCCCCGACGCGGGGGCCGACGTGTTCGTCACCGCCGGTTTCGTCCCCGCGCCGGACCAGCTCGTGTGGCGCCCGACCGACGACTGATCCCTCAGCCGTCGCGCCGCACCGGCTCGCAGACGAGGACGGGGATCTCGCGGTCGGTCTTCTCCTGGTACTCGGCGTACGGCGGGAAGGCCTCGACGCACCGCTTCCACCACTGCGCGCGCTCGTCGCCCTCCACCTGGCGGGCCACGAGCGTGTGGTGCTCCGTGCCGTCCTGGAGGGTGAGCTGCGGGTTCGCCCGCATCGAGTGGTACCAGGCGGGGTGCTTGGGGGCGCCGCCGTACGACGCGACGGCCGCGTAGGAGCCGTCGTGCTCGACGCGCATGAGCGGGACCCGGCGCGGTCGGCCGGACTTCGCGCCGGTCACGGTGAAGACGACGATGCGGCGGCCCTGGACGTCGGCGACGCGCGTGTCACCCGCGGCGTCGATCGCCGCGAGCTGGTCGCGGACCCAGTTCTCCTTCGGGGGCACGTACTCGGTGTCGGTCATGCGACGGTTCCCTTCGTGAGCAGGTAACAGGAGTACGGACGGACCTCGCTCGTCCGGATGGTGCAGTAGGCGCGGGCGGCCTCGTCGTAGAAGTGGGGCACGCGCTCGACACCTCGAGCCCCGACCTCGCGGCCCTCCGCCTCGTCGACGACCCGGCGCACGTCGGCCAGCGCCGGCCCGTCGGTGCCGTCGTCGGTGAGCATGTGCGCCAGCGGCTCGGGGACGAACGTGTCGACGGGGAAGAGGGTGAGGACCGCGGCGAGGGCCTGCGGCGCCCCGACCCCGTTCATCTGCCACACCCGCTCCTGGCCACGGCCGTAGGACGGGAAGTTGCGGTCCGCGATGCAGAGGACGTCGCCGTGCCCCATCTCCGCCAGCCACCGCAGCAGGTCCGGGCCGAGCAGTGGGTCGATTCCCTTGAGCACGTGGGCTCCTTTCGTCGGGGAGGTCCATTCTCCGCCGCAGCGGTGCGACGGGCCAGTGCGGCACGTCGACCTGCGCGGGAGAGGCGCGCGAGGGGGATGGAGGGGCCGGAGGGGCTCGGAGGACGACCTAGGATCGGGGCCATGACCGGTTCCGACGACCCGCGCCGTTCCGACCCCGGCTCGGCGCCCGAGGGCGTCGCCCTCGAGGACCCCGCGGCGTTCGCCCGGGTCGAGGACGGGTTCGACCGGCTGTGGACGCCGCACCGCGCGGCCTACGTCCAGGGGGAGCGGCCGTCGCCCGACGCGGGCCAGGGGTGCCCGTTCTGCGCGGCGCCCGCCAAGGACGACGCCCAGGGGCTCATCGTCCACCGGGGCCGCACGTGTTTCGTCGTCCTCAACCTGTTCCCGTACAACCCCGGTCACCTGCTCGTCTGCCCGTACCGCCACGTGCCCCTCTACGTCGATCTCACCGACGAGGAGACCCTGGAGTTCACGGCCCTGACGAAGGCGGCGATCCGGGCGCTGGAGGCGGCGTCGGCGCCGATGGGCTTCAACCTCGGGATGAACCAGGGGGCGGTCGCCGGGGCGGGCGTGGCCGCGCACCTGCACCAGCACGTCGTGCCGCGCTGGGGCGGCGACATGAACTTCCTGCCGATCGTCGCCCAGACCAAGGCGCTGCCCGTGCTCCTGGAGGACACCCGCTCGCGCCTGGCCGCCGCCTGGCCGCCGGACTGACGAGCGGCCCGGCGCCCGCGGGATGCCGGACACGCCCGACGGCCGCCGCGGACGCGGGTGTGGAATCCCCGCGACGGGTGGGTCGATAGTCTGGCCCCACCATGCTGAACCGATTCGCGCGCGCCTTCGTCACCCGCCTCATCACCCCGTTGGCGCGGGGCTTCCTGCGCATCGGCGTCTCGCCCGACATGATGACGATGATCGGCACCCTCGGGGTGTGCTTCGGGGCGCTGTACTTCTACCCCCGGTACGAATTCGCCTGGGGGACGCTGTTCATCGCGGTGTTCGTGCTCGGCGACCTCCTCGACGGCACGATGGCCCGCGTCTCCGGCCGCTCCAGCCAGTGGGGGGCGTTCCTCGACTCGACCCTCGACCGGTTCGGCGACGCCGCCGTCTTCGGCGGCCTCATGCTCTACTACACGCGCCAGCCCGACGGGAAGCTCACCGCCTGGTTCGCCCTCGCCTGCCTCGTCTTCGGCTTCGTCACGAGCTACGCCCGCGCGCGGGCGGAGGGCATCGGCCTCACCGCCGCGAACACCGGCATCGCCGAGCGGGCCGACCGGCTCGTCGTCGTCCTCGCCACGACGTTCCTCGTCGGACTGTTCGACCTGCCCGACGTGGTCCTCACCGTCGTCCTCGGCCTGCTCGCGGTGGCGAGCGCCGTCACCGTGGCCCAGCGGATGGTCGCCGTCCGACGCGAGATCGACGCCGCGTCGTGAGCCCCGGTCCGGGGGACTGGGCCGACCTCGCGACGGTCGCCGCCTTCCGCGCCGGATGGTCGTTCGTGCGGCGCCTGCCGGAACCGGCCGCCTACCGGCTCTTCGACGGCATCGCCGACGTCGTGCGCCGGCGGGGCGGCGCCGACGTCGCGCGGATGCGCTCCAACTACGCCCGGGTCCGCCCCGACGCCGGGCCGGCCGAGCTGGACCGCCTCGTGCGGGCCGGCCTGCGCTCCTACTTCCGGTACTGGTGCGAGGCGTTCCGCCTGCCCGACTACACCCCCGACCGCCTCCGCGAGCAGGTGCGCGCCGAGAACGACGGCTTCGTCCGCGCCGAGTTCGCCGCGGGCCGCCCCGTCGTCGCGTTCCTCGGCCACCTCGGCAACTGGGACCTCGCCGGCGCGTGGAGCGGCGTGGCCCTGGCGCCCGTGACGACGGTGGCCGAGCGGCTCGAGCCCGAGGCGCTGTTCCTCGAGTTCCTCGCGTTCCGTGAGCGGCTCGGCATGACCGTGCTCCCGCTCACCGGCGGGGGCGACGTCTTCGCGGCCCTGCTCGCGGCGACGGCCGGCCCGCGTCTCGTACCGTTGCTCGCCGACCGCGACCTCACCTCGCGCGGGATCGAGGTCGACCTCGCCGGGCACCGGGCCCGGGTCGCGGCCGGCCCGGCGGCGCTCGCGCTCGCCCGCGGGGCCGCCCTCGTGCCCATCACGACGCGCTACGAGCCCCGCCCACCGGGGGACCGGCGCTCCGGCGGCCATCGCCTCGTCGTCACCTTCTACGACCCGGTGCCCGACCCGGGGCGGGGCGAGCGCGCCGACCGCGTCCTGCTCATGACGCAGGGATGCGTCGACGCGATCGGCGCGGCCGTGGCGGCGCGCCCCGAGGACTGGCACATGATGCAGGCGGTCTTCGTCGACGACCTCGACCCGGCGCGCCTGCCCGCCCGGACGGACTGAGCGGCGTGCGCGTCGGCCTCGTGTGCCCGTACTCCCTCGACGTGCCGGGCGGGGTGCAGTTCCACGTCCGCGACCTCGCCGTCCACCTGCGCGGCCTCGGCCACGAGGTCGCCGTCCTCGCGCCGGCCGCCGACGAGGCGCCGCTGCCGGACTACGTCACCCCCGCCGGCCGGTCGGTGCCGGTGCCGTACAACGGGTCCGTCGCGCGTCTCACCTTCGGACCGGTCACCGCGGCCCGCGTGTCGCGCTGGGTGGACGCGCACGACTTCGACGTCCTGCACCTCCACGAGCCGCTCGTGCCGAGCGTGTCGATCCTCGCGCTGTGGGCGGCCCGCAGCCCGGTCGTCGCGACGTTCCACACGAGCCTCGAGCGCTCCCGCGCCCTGCAGGCCGCCTACCCGCTGGTCCGGGCCAGCCTCGAGAAGATCCACGGCCGGATCGCCGTCTCGGAGGCGGCGCGGGAGACGGTGGTCACCCACGTCGGGGCCGACGCCGTCGTCATCCCCAACGGCGTCGACGTGGCCCGCTTCGCCGGCGCCGCGCCCGACCCGCGGTTCGTCGGGAGCCCGGCCGCGCCGACCCTCGTCTTCCTCGGCCGCATCGACGAGCCGCGCAAGGGCCTTCCCGTCCTCGCGGCCGCGCTGCCGGCCGTCCTCGCGGCCCGACCCGGCGCGCGGGTCCTCGTCGCCGGGCACGGCGACGTCGAGGCCGCCCGGGCGACGCTGCCCCCGGCCGCGGCCCGCGCCGTGACGTTCCTCGGCGCGGTGTCGGAACCGGAGAAGGCGTCCCTGCTCGCGTCCGCCGACCTCTTCGTCGCCCCGCACACGGGCGGGGAGAGCTTCGGCATCGTCCTGCCCGAGGCGATGGCGGCGGGCGCTCCCGTCGTCGCCGCCGACCTCGACGCCTTCGTCGACGTGCTCGACGGCGGCAGGGCCGGACAGCTCTTCCCGCGCGGCGACGAGGCCGCCCTTGCGGACGTGATTCTCGACCTCCTCGAGCACCCCGCCCGGCGCGAGGCCCTCGCCGCCGCCGGCCGGGCGTGGGCGTGGCGCTACGACTGGTCCCGCGTCGTCGGCGACGTCGTGCTGGCCTACGAGACCGTTCTCGCGGCCGAGCAGGCCGGCGCCGCAGTCTCCGCGGGCGCCGCCGCCGGCGAGGGAGCGCAGGGAGCCGGGGGAGCCGGGGCGTCCGCCGACCGGGCTACGGCGCGCGCGGGTGAGGGGCGTCCTCCCGCCGCCCCGGGAGCCGGGTCCTCGCCGGCACCGACGCCGCCGACCGCGCGGCGGGCCGCGCGCCTCGCCGCCGGCCGACGGGCCCGGCGCCCGGTCCGACTCCTGCCCGACCGCAGCTCGCGCGCCTCCCGGGGCGTCTGGCGCCGGCCCGGGGAGGGTGACGGATCGTGAGCGCGCTCCCGTGAGCACGATCGAACTCCTCGTCCTCGTCCTCGTCCTCGCCGTCGTCCTCGCGGTGGCCTGGCACCTGTCGTACACCGCCTCCCGGTTGCACCGCCTGCACACCCGGGTGGAGGGCACGCTCGCCGCCCTCGACGCGCAGCTCGTTCGGCGCGCCGAGGCGGCGCTCGAGGTCGCCAACGCGGGTGTCCTCGACCCCGCCGGGTCCCTCGTCGTCGCCGGGGCCGCCGCGGCGTGCCTCGACGCGTCGCCGGAGGGGTTCGACGCCCGCGACTGGACCGAGGAGCCCCTCGCCGCACGGGAACGCCTCGAGAGCGACCTGTCCCGCGCCCTGCGCGCGGCCCTCGACGACCGCTCCGACGATTCCGGGGAGGCCCTCGCGGCGACGGCCGACGACGAGGTGCCGCCCGCGGACGGTCCAGACGCCGCCGGAGACGGTGGGCCGGCGGACGCGAGGGACGACGATCCGCGGTTCAGGGGCGACGAGACCGGCGAGGTATCGGCCGACTTCCTGCTCGCGCGCCTCGATCGGTCCCACAAGCGGGTCGTGCTCGCGCGCCGCTTCCACAACGACTCCGTGGAGGACGTGCGCTGGCTGCGCCGGCAGGGCACGGTGCGCTGGTTCCGCCTCGCCGGGCACGCGCACCTGCCGCGGCCCGTGGAGTTCGACGACCGCCCGCTGGGAGCCCCCGGCCGGTGAGGATCCAGCGGCACCCGGTCGGCGCCGGCGAGCCCACGGCCCCGACCTAGACTCGGTGATGACCGCGGCCGGGACCACGTCCACGCCTCGGCTGGTCCACCCCACGTCCGCGCCGCGCGCCGGGAGACCACCGGCCCCCTCGTCAGACCCGAAAGGCCTTCAGTGAGCGACCAGCAGAACCCGACCACCGCGTCCCCGACGTCCACCCCCGAAGGGTCCGTGGCGTCCGGCACGGGCACGTCCCGCGTCAAGCGCGGCATGGCGGAGATGCTCAAGGGCGGCGTCATCATGGACGTCGTCACGCCCGAGCAGGCGAAGATCGCCCAGGACGCCGGCGCGGTGGCGGTCATGGCCCTCGAGCGGGTCCCCGCCGACATCCGCGCCCAGGGCGGCGTGTCGCGGATGAGCGACCCCGACATGGTGCAGGGCATCATCGACACGGTCTCGATCCCCGTCATGGCCAAGGCCCGCATCGGCCACTTCGTCGAGGCGCAGGTGTTGCAGAGCCTCGGCGTCGACTACGTCGACGAGTCAGAGGTGCTCACCCCGGCCGACTACAGCAACCACATCGACAAGTGGCGGTTCACCGTCCCGTTCGTCTGCGGGGCGACGAACCTCGGCGAGGCGCTGCGCCGCATCACCGAGGGCGCGGCCATGATCCGCTCGAAGGGCGAGGCCGGCACCGGCGACGTCTCCAACGCGACGATGCACATGCGCAAGATTCGCGCCGAGATCAACCGGCTGCGCTCGATGGCCGACGACGAGCTCTTCGTCGCCGCCAAGGAGCTGCAGGCGCCGTACGAGCTCGTCAAGGAGGTCGCGGCGAACGGCAAGCTGCCCGTCGTCCTCTTCACCGCGGGCGGCATCGCGACGCCCGCCGACGCGGCGATGATGATGCAGCTCGGCGCCGAGGGCGTCTTCGTCGGCTCCGGCATCTTCAAGGCGGGCAACCCCGCCCAGCGCGCGGCGGCGATCGTCAAGGCGACGACGTTCTACGACGACCCCGACACGATCGCGGAGGTCTCGCGCGGGCTCGGCGAGGCCATGGTCGGCATCAACGTCGACGACATCCCCGTCCCGCACCGGCTCGCCGAGCGCGGCTGGTGACGCGCCCGACCACACTGACGCCGGCGGGGCCCGGGCGGGTCGGCCCCGCCGCCGACGGCGAGCCCGTCCGCATCGGTGTCCTCGCCGTCCAGGGCGACGTGCGCGAGCACGCGCAGGCCCTGTCCGCCCTGGGCGTCACGTGGGTCCGCGTCCGTCGCCCGGGCGAGCTCGCCGACCTCGACGGGCTGATCCTGCCCGGCGGCGAGTCCACCGTGCAGGACAAGCTCACCCGGGCCCTCGGCCTGCGGGACCCGCTGCGCGCCGCCATCTCCGACGGACTCCCGGTGTACGGCTCCTGCGCGGGCATGATCATGCTCGCGAGCACCGTCCTCGACGGCGAGGCCGACCAGCAGACGCTCGGCGGGATGGACGTCACGGTGCGACGCAACGCGTTCGGACGGCAGGTTGACTCCTTCGAGACCGACCTGCGCTTCCCGGCGCTCACCGAGCCGGAGCGGCCCATCCGGGCCGTCTTCATCCGGGCGCCCTGGATCGAGGCGGTCGGACCGGGCGTCGAGGTGCTGGCGCGCGTACCGGAACGTCCGCAGGGCTCCGACGCCGGCGTCTCGCCGGCCGCCGGCCGGGTCGTCGCGGCGCGGCAGGGGAACCTGTTCGCCACGTCGTTCCACCCCGAGGTGACCGGCGACCTGCGCGTCCACCGCTACTTCGTCGACCTTGTGCGCGCGGCGCGCGAACGGGTGGCGTGATCCCGATCGCTACGATGGTCCGGTTCCGGGAACCGGCAGCAAGGAGAACTCGATGAGCGGCCACTCCAAGTGGGCGACCACCAAGCACAAGAAGGCCGCGATCGACGCCAAGCGCGGGAAGCTCTTCGCCAAGCTCATCAAGAACATCGAGGTGGCGGCCCGCACCGGCGGTGGCGACATCGCGGGCAACCCGACGCTCTACGACGCGGTGCAGAAGGCGAAGAAGTCCTCGGTCCCCAACGACAACATCGACCGCGCCCTCAAGCGGGGATCGGGTGCCGAGGCGGGCGGGGCCGACTGGCAGACGATCATGTACGAGGGGTACGCCCCCGGCGGCGTCGCCGTGCTCATCGAGTGCCTCACTGACAACCGGAACCGCGCCGCCACCGAGGTCCGGGTCGCCCTCACCCGCAACGGCGGCAACCTCGCCGACCCGGGTTCGGTGTCCTACCTGTTCAATCGGCGCGGCGTCGTCATGGTCCCCAAGGCCCAGAAGGACGGCGAGACCACCGAGGACGCGCTCCTCGAGGTCGTGCTCGACGCCGGGGCCGAGGAGGTCGAGGACTACGGCGACAGCTTCCGCATCGAGACCGAGGCGAGCGACTTCGTCGCCGTCCGCACCGCGCTCGTCGAGGCCGGCATCGACTACGACTCCGCCGAGGCCGAGTTCGTGCCGAGCATGGAGGTCCCGCTCGACGTCGACGGCGCCCGGAAGATGATGCGCGTCATCGACGCCCTCGAGGACAGCGACGACGTCCAGAACGTCTTCGTCAACGGCGACGTCTCCGAAGAGGTCGCCGCCGAGCTCGACGAGGAGTAGGCCCGACCGGGTTCGGACCCCGCGCCCGTCGCGGGGTCCGGCCGATGGGGTGCCGAGCGCGAGAGATCGGTCTCGGAGCGACGGAAGAACCATCTCGGCCGGGTCGATCTCGGTCTCCGGTCCGGCGCAACCCTCTGACCTGCACGTTCTCGAATTCACGCCCCAGCGGAGGTCGCCGACCCGGCCCGAATGGTTCTTCGGTCCGCGAGCCCCGCTCGCGGACCGGGCGGGGCGTCCCTCCGCCACGACGTCGGCTCCGCGCGGGCGCCGGTGATCTCCCACCACAGACCCCGTTGGCGACCCCGACACGCCGGCGGCCGACCGTCGAGGTGCGCCGCGGCCGGCCCGACCGGTCGCCCCGTCGAGCCGGGGGCGGTCGGCGCCGTGTCGCTCGGGGGCGCGGGGGTCGCGGTTCGTTAGCCTCGGATGCGGACAGATGTTCGGATCGCCGGGAGGCGGGAGAGTGGGGACGGCGTGCGGGTACTGGCGGTCGACCCCGGGTTGACCCGCTGCGGTCTCGGCATCGTCGACGGGCGCCTCGGCGGGCGGCTGACGATGGTGGCGGTCGGGGTGCTGCGCACGCCCACCGGAGACCCCATCCACGAACGGCTCTACTCGATGCAGTCGCAGATCGAGGAGTGGTTCACGCGGTACGAACCGGAGGCGGTCGCGGTCGAGCGGGTCTTCGCCCGGTCCGACGTCAGCACGATCATGGGCACCGCCCAGGCCAGCGCCCTGCCGATGATCGCCGCCGCGCGGCGCGAGCTCCCGCTCGCCCTGCACACCCCGAGCGAGGTCAAGGCGTCCGTCACCGGGAACGGCCGAGCCGACAAGGCGCAGGTCACCGCTATGGTCACGCGTATCCTGCGGCTCGAGTCGCCGCCGCGCCCGGCCGACGCCGCCGACGCCCTCGCGCTGGCCATCTGCCACGTGTGGCGCGGCGGCGCCGCGTCCCGGATCGACGCGGCCGTCGCCGCGCAACGCACCCGTTGACGGCCTCGATACCCACTGAGCCCCGCCGACCCCTGCCGACGCCTGCCGACGTCCGGGACGTCGGGCGATGAGGCAGCGGTCGGCGTGCCGGTGTCGCGCCGGGGACGGCGACCGCTAGGGTCGTGGGCGAACATATGTCCGAGCGCAGGAAGAGGGTCGCGTGATGATCGCGTCGGTGAGCGGGACCGTGGGCCGCATCGGTCTCGACCATCTCGTCGTCGAGGTCGGCGGCGTCGGCATGCTCGTGCACACCACCCCGGCCACCGCCGCGGCGCAGCGTCACGGCGCCGACGCCCGGCTGTCGACGAGCCTGGTGGTGCGCGAGGACTCGCTCACCCTCTACGGGTTCGCCGACGAGCAGGAGCGGGTCGTCTTCGATCTCGTCCAGACGGTCTCGGGCGTCGGGCCGCGGTTGGCGCTGGCGATGCTCGCCGTGCTCAGCCCCGAGGACCTGCGCCGCGCCATCGCGACCGAGCACATCGCGACCCTGACCAAGGTGCCCGGCATCGGCAAGAAGGGCGCCGAGCGGCTCGTCCTCGAGCTGCGCGACAAGATCGGCGCCCCGAGCGGCGCCGCGACCACCACCCCGGCCCCGGCGGACGCGGCGGCGGGTTGGCGGGCGCCCGTCACCGAGGCGCTGCTGGGCCTGGGCTGGAACGCCAAGCAGGCCGAGAGCGCGCTCGACACCGTGCAGGCCGGCCTCGGCCCCGACCCCGACGTCGCCGTGGCGCTCAAGAGCGCCCTGCGCGAGCTGGGTCGATGACCCTCGGCGGCCACGACCGGCCGGATCGGGGGTCGGCTCACCTCGGGGCCGGCGGCGACGGCACGCCCGACGGTTCCTCCGACGTGACGGACCGCATCGTCGATGCGCAGGCGACGCCCGACGACGACGAACGCGTCGTCGAGGCCGCGCTGCGGCCGCGGCGGCTCGCCGAGTTCCCCGGCCAGCCGCGGGTGCGCGACCAGCTCGGCCTCGTGCTCGAGGCGGCCCGCCGCCGCGGCTCCCCGCCCGATCACGTGCTGCTCTCGGGCCCGCCGGGGCTGGGCAAGACGACCCTCGCGATGATCGTCGCCACCGAGTTGGAAGCCCCGATCCGCGTGACGAGCGGCCCCGCGATCCAGCACGCGGGCGACCTGGCGTCGATCCTGTCGTCGCTGGCCGAGGGGGAGGTCCTCTTCCTCGACGAGATCCACCGCATGGCCCGCCCCGCCGAGGAGATGCTCTACCTCGCGATGGAGGACTTCCGCGTCGACATCATCGTCGGCAAGGGCCCCGGCGCGACCGCCATCCCGCTCGATCTGCCCCCGTTCACCGTGGTCGGGGCGACGACTCGGGCCGGCCTGCTGCCGGCGCCGCTGCGCGACCGGTTCGGGTTCACCGGCCACCTCGACTACTACGCGAGCTCCGACCTCGAGACGATCGTCGCCCGCTCGGCCGGGCTGCTCGGGGTCGAGGCCGACGCCCGGGGCATCCGTGAGATCGCCGGCCGCTCCCGCGGGACCCCGCGCATCGCGAACCGGCTCCTGCGGCGGGTCCGCGACTGGGCGCAGGTCCACGGCGCCGGCGTCGTCGACCTGGCCGCGGCCCGGGAGGCCCTCGCCCTGTTCGACGTCGACGAGGCCGGCCTCGACCGCCTCGACCGGGCCGTCCTCGACGCCCTGTGCCGCCGCTTCGCCGGCGGCCCCGTCGGGCTCTCCACGCTCGCCGTCGCGGTGGGGGAGGAGGCCGACACGGTCGAGACCGTCGCCGAGCCCTACCTCGTCCGCGAGGGCTACCTCGTGCGCACGCCTCGCGGGCGCGCCGCCTCGGCGCTCGCGTGGCGCCACCTCGGCTTGACGCCTCCGGCGGGGGTGCCCGGTTCCGGATCCGGCGGCGGATCGGGCGGTGGGGCGGCCCAGGACGAGCTGCCGCTCGACGCCCCCGACCGCGGCGCCTCGGGGCGCTTCGGCGGCTGAGTCGAGCCTGACCTCGGCCCGACTTCACCCGGGGAACGGGGCGATTCGCGCCCCGCCCCGGCGCGGCCGATTGGGGGGGAGCCAGGCGGGTCACCTAAACTCGACGAGGTTGCCCTGCCCGCCGGGTGGGGCAGGGGGCGCCAGCGAGCGTCGGGGCGCGCGGCACCACAGCCGCCTCGACGCGACGACGACGAGGGACGGGACAGGACCGCCACATGCAGCATTTCCGCACCAGAGCGCACGGCGTGGACGTCGGGAGCACCGGCCGGGCGGGTGCCGCGCACCGCGCGGCCCCTGGCGAGGGACGCTGATGGCCCCCTCGACGATGCGCGCCCCGTGGCGTTCCCTCATCGCGATGTTCCTCGTCGTGGCCGCCCTCGTGGGCGGTCTCGCCGCGGCGACGACGTGGCGGGGCGGGTCGTGGACACCTCAGCTCGGCCTCGACCTCGAGGGCGGCACCCAGATGATCCTCCAGCCGCAGGTGCGCGAGGGGGAGCGCGTCAACCAGGAGCAGCTCGCCCAGGCCGTCGACATCATGCGCGCCCGCGTGGACGGCCAGGGCGTCGCCGAGGCCGAGGTCTCGACCCTCGGCGACAACGTCGTCGTCGCCGTGCCCGGCACGATGACGAAGGCGCAGGAGGAGGCGCTCCGGCAGTCGTCGCAGATGCGCTTCCGTCCCGTGCTCGCCGCGCAGCCCGCCGCGGTGCCGACGCCCGCCCCGACGGGCGGCGCCACACCGGCTCCCACCGGCGCGACGCCCGCCCCCACGGGCACCGCGACCCCGCGTTCGTCGGTCGGCACCGGCGCCCCGACCAGCGGTGCGGCCACGCGCGCCCCCGCCGCCACCCCCTCCGCGGGCGTGACGAACAGCGGTGGGTCGATGACCGCCGGCGTCCCCGCCGCCACGACGCCCCCGGTGGCCACCCCGGCCCTGACCCCGACCCCGAGCCGGGCCGCCACCCCCTCCCGCGCGGCCACGCCGTCCGGTGCCGCGACCCCCGCACCGAGCGGGGCCCCGGGTGCGAACGCCGACGGCACCCCCAAGATCACCGACGCGGTGCGGGCCGACCCCAAGCAGCTCGTCGCGGCCGCCACGAGCGAGGCCTGGCTCACCCCGCAGTGGCAGCAGCGCCTCATCGCCTACGACTGCGCGAACGCGCCCGCCTACAACCCGGCCACCGAGGACCCGAACCAGCCGTCGATCGCCTGCGACGCCCAGGGCACGGCCAAGTACCTGCTCGGCCCGTCCGTCCTCTCGGGCGACCAGCTCGCCGACGCGAGCTCGGGCCTGGCGACGAACCAGCAGGGCCAGCCCACGGGCGGCTACGTCGTCAACCTCAAGATGGCGGGCGGGGCGGCCACCTCGGCGTACGCGACGATCAGCGGGGCGATGGTCTCGCTGCCCGAGCCCCGCAACCAGCTCGCGGTCGTCCTCGACAACAGCATCGTCTCGGCGCCCTACTTCCGCAGCGCGATCACCGACGGCAACGCCCAGATCGAGGGCAACTTCTCGGCCGAGGAGAGCACGGAGCTCGCGAACCAGCTCAAGTTCGGCGCGCTCCCCATCTCGTTCACGGTGCAGTCGACCGAGACGATCAGCCCGACCATCGGCGGCGACCAGCTCCGGCTGGGCCTCATCGCCGGCGCCGTCGGCCTGCTGCTCGTCGTGCTGTACTCGCTGTTCCAGTACCGGGCCCTCGGCCTGGTCACCGTCGCGTCGCTGCTCATCGTGGCCGCGCTGACGTACCTGTGTCTCGCCCTCCTCGGCTGGGGCTACAACCTGCGCCTGACGATGGCCGGCGTCACGGGCGCCATCGTCGCGATCGGCACGACCGCCGACTCGTTCATCGTCTACTTCGAACGCGTCCGCGACGAGGTCCGGGAGGGTCGGCGCCTCGAGGCCGCGGTCCAGACCGGCTGGGACCGCGCCAAGCGGACGATCCTCATCTCCGACGGCGTCAACTTCCTCGCGGCGGCGGTCCTCTACGTCCTCGCCTCGAGCAACGTCCGCGGCTTCGCGTTCATGCTCATGCTGACGACGATCCTCGACGTGCTCGTCACGTTCCTCTTCACGCACCCGCTGCTGTCCCTGCTCTCGCGCACCCGCTTCTTCGGCGAGGGGCACAAGTGGTCCGGTTTCGACCGGAAGACCCTCGGCGCGAAGGTCCGCTACATGGGCCGCGGGCGCCTCATGACGGCCGAGCCCGCCCGCCGGACCGGCGGCATGGAAGGAGCGCGGTCATGAGCCTCGCGACGTTCGGCAACGACCTCTACACCGGCCGCCGGTCGATCGACTTCGTCGGCCGCCTGAAGCGCTGGATGCTCATCTCGCTCGCCATCCTCCTCGTCGTGGCCGCCGGGGTGGCGATCCGGGGGATCAACCTCGGCATCGAGTTCACCGGCGGTTCCGACTTCCGCGTGCCCGGCGTGAGCTCCACCGAGGGCTACGCCGACAAGGCGCGGGCCGTCGTGGAGGAGAAGGGTCGCGTCCCCGACGCGAGCTCGACGCTCATCGGCTCCGACACGGTGCGCGTCCAGACCGAGCGCCTCGACGACCGCCTCGCCCAGGACGTCGCCGGTGGGCTCGCCCAGGCGTTCGGGGTGCCGGTGGGGGACGTCACGTCGTCGGTCATCGGCCCGTCGTGGGGCGCGTCGGTCAGCCAGAAGGCGTTGCAGGCGCTCATCATCTTCCTGTTGCTCGTCACCCTCCTGCTCGCCGTCTACTTCCGGACGTGGAAAATGGCGGCGGCGGCGCTCGTCGCCCTGGCGCACGACATCATCATCACGGTCGGGGTGTACGCCCTCGCCGGGTTCGAGGTGACCCCGGCGTCGATGATCGGGTTCCTCACGATTCTCGGGTACTCGCTCTACGACACCGTCGTCGTCTTCGACAAGGTGCGCGAGAACACGACGGAGGCGATGGCCACCGGCCGGATGACGTACTCCCAGGCCGCCAACCTCGCCGTCAACCAGACGCTGGTCCGCTCGATCAACACCTCGGTCGTCGCGCTGCTGCCCGTCGCGGTCATCCTCGTCACCGGGTTCACTCTCATCGGGCCGGGAACCCTGCTCGACCTGTCCCTCGCGCTGTTCGTCGGCATCGCCGTCGGCACCTACAGCTCCATCTTCGTCGCGACGCCGCTGCTCGCGTGGCTGCGCGAGAAGGAGCCGCGGATGAAGGCGCTGCACGAGCGGGTCGCCCGGTCCGGCCGCCCGACGCACATCGGGCCGGTCGCGCCGGCGGCCGCCGACGGAGCCCCCGAGGACTCGCGGGCCGCGGAGTCCGACGGCCCCGCCGCCGCGGACGCCGGCGCCGCCCACCCCGGGGGCGCGGCCCCCGACTCGGAGGGCGAGGGCGACGAGACCGGCGGTGGCGTCGACGCCGGTGACCCGGGTGACCCGGGTGACGCGGACGACGACGACACCGCCCGGACGGCCACGGGTCGGCGGATCCACCCGTCGCTGCTCGCCGACGAGGACCCGCCCCGGTCGCGGCGCGGACGGTCGGGCCGATGACGGGCCTCGCCGCCGGAGGGTCGGCATCCGCGGATCGCGGGAGCGTGCGCGGCCTCGTCGCCTCCCGGCTGCGCGAGATCCCCGACTACCCGGTGCCGGGCGTGACGTTCCGCGACTTCACCCCGCTGCTCGCGGACGGCGCCGCCCTCGCGACCGTCGTCGCCGAGATCGCGGAGCGCTTCGCGGGCCGCGTCGACGTCGTCGCCGGCATCGAGGCCCGCGGCTTCATGATCGGGACCGCGGCCGCGGTCGGGCTCGGCGTCGGCTTCGTCCCGATCCGCAAGGCGGGCAAGCTCCCCGCCCCGTGCGTCTCCGCCTCCTACGACCTCGAGTACGGCAGCGCGACGATCGAGATGCACCGCGACGCGTTCCCGCCCGGCACGCGGGTGCTGCTCATCGACGACGTGCTCGCCACCGGCGGCACGGCGCTGGCCGCGTGCCGGCTCGTCGACGAGGTCGGCGGGCTCGTCGTGGCGGTCGACGTCGTCGTCGAGATCGCGGGGCTCGGCGGCCGGGAACGCCTCGCCGGTCGAACCGTGGAGTCGCTGCTCGTCGTCTGAGACGTACGCAGGCGTCCGTGGCCGCGGCGCCCGGTCACGGGGGGCCCGTCGGCGCGGTCGGCGAGCCGACCCGAGCCGGGACGGGGACTCGGGTGGGCATCGGGTGGGCATGTCGTCGACC
Source organism: Agilicoccus flavus (assembly GCF_014857905.1). Lineage (GTDB taxonomy): Bacteria > Actinomycetota > Actinomycetes > Actinomycetales > Dermatophilaceae > Agilicoccus > Agilicoccus flavus. The sequence continues at coordinate 296,768 of NZ_JACYXE010000003.1, forward strand.
GGCTCACGGTGCCGGGGCGCGCCACCACTATCATTTGTCCATGAGCGAGGCCACCGAGCAGCCCGAGCCGCGGTCCGACGGACCGCGCGGCGGTGCCCGGCGTGGCCGAGGGCCCGGGTCCGCCGTGGAACCTGCCCGGCGCGGTCGTGCGTCGGCCGTCCCCACCGCGGCCCGGATGCGCGCCCGCCTCGCGCGGTTCGGCGCCCCGCGCAACGCGACGAACCCGACGATCGAGCCGCTGCTGCGCACGGTCCGCGCGAACCACCCCAAGGCCGACCTCGGGGTCATCGAGCGCGCGTACGCCCTCGCCGAGCGCGTCCACGACGGGCAGATGCGCAAGAGCGGCGACGCCTACATCACGCACCCGCTCTCGGTCGCCAACATCCTCGCCGAGATCGGCATGCCCCCGACCACGCTCGCGGCCGCGCTCCTGCACGACACCGTCGAGGACACGTCGTACGCGCTCGATGACCTGCGCCGCGACTTCGGCGACGAGATCGCCATCCTCGTCGACGGCGTGACCAAGCTCGACAAGGTCGAGTACGGCGACGCGGCGCAGGCCGAGACGGTCCGCAAGATGATCCTCGCGGTGAGCCGCCACGTGCACGTGCTGCTCATCAAGCTCGCCGACCGTCTGCACAACGCGCGCACGTGGCGCTACGTCTCGCCCGCGAGCGCGCAGCGCAAGGCCAAGGAGACCCTCGAGATCTACGCGCCGCTGGCGCACCGGCTCGGCCTCAACACGATCAAGTGGGAACTCGAGGACCTGTCGTTCCAGACGCTCTACCCGAAGGTGTACGACGAGATCGTCCGGCTCGTGGCCGACCGCGCCCCCGAGCGGGAGGAGGAGCTGGCGGTGGTCAAGGCGGCGATCGTCGCCGACCTCAAGGAGGCGGGCATCACGGCGAACGTGAGCGGCCGCCCGAAGCACTACTACTCCGTGTACCAGAAGATGATCGTCCGGGGCCGCGACTTCGAGGACATCCACGACCTCGTCGCCGTCCGTGTCCTCGTCGACAGCGTGCGGGACTGCTACTCGGTCCTGGGCTCGATGCACGCCCGGTTCCGCCCGATGCCGGGGCGGTTCAAGGACTACATCGCGTCCCCGAAGTTCAACATGTACCAGTCGCTGCACACGACGGTCATCGGCCCCGGGGGCAAGCCGATCGAGATCCAGATCCGCACCAAGGACATGCACCACCGCGCCGAGTACGGCGTCGCGGCCCACTGGAAGTACAAGGACCTCGCGGGCGGCAAGGGCGCCGACCCGCTCGACGAGCTCAGCTGGCTGCGGCAGATCCTCGACTGGCAGCGCGAGACCGAGGACCCCAAGGAGTTCCTCGACAGCCTGCGCTTCGAGATCAACGCCAAGGAGGTGTTCGCGTTCACGCCCAAGGGCGGCGCGATCACGCTCCCCAAGGGCTCGACGCCCATCGACTTCGCCTACGCCGTGCACACCGAGGTCGGCCACTACTGCATCGGCGCCCGCGTCAACGGCCGCCTCGTGCCCCTGCACACGGTCCTCGACAACGGCGACCAGGTCGAGATCCTCACGAGCCGCGCCGACGGGGCGGGCCCCTCGCGCGACTGGCTCGACATCGCCCGCAGCCCCCGCGCCCTGTCGAAGATCCGCCAGTGGTTCAGCAAGGAGCGGCGCGAGGAGTCGATCGAGCGGGGCAAGGAGGCCATCGTCAAGGCCATGCGCCGCCGCAACCTGCCGTTGACGCGTCTCATGACGGCGGAGCGGTTGACCGACCTCGCTGCGAGCTGGCACTACACCGACGTCGACGCCCTGTACGCCGCCGTGGGCGAGAAGCACCTGTCGGCGCAGGCGTTCATCGACCGGCTCGTCGCCTCCTACGGTGGGGAGGAGGGCGCGACGGAGGACCTCGCCGAGGCCACCGTGCCGGGGCGGCGGCAGGCCGTCCGCTCGGCGGGCGATCCCGGCATCGTCATCGGCGACGGCGTGACGGGCGTGTGGTCCAAGCTCGCGCAGTGCTGCACCCCGGTGCCGGGCGACGACATCATCGGCTTCACCACCCGCAGCCAGGGCGTGTCGGTGCACCGGCGCAACTGCGTCAACGCCGAGCTCCTGCAGGAGCACCCTGAGCGGCTCGTCGACGTGAGCTGGGCCGAGGGCAGCGAGAACGTCGCGGACGGTCGGTCGTTCCGCGTGCAGGTGCAGATCGTCGGGCTCAACCGGAAGTCGCTGCTCGCCGACATCACCAAGGCGCTGGCCGACGAGAGGATCGACATCATCACCGCGAACGTCGCGACGAAGACCGACCGGCAGGCGCGCTCGACCTTCGTCTTCGACATGGGCGACCCCAGCCACCTCGAGCACGTGCTGCGCACCCTGCGGGCCGTCGACCACGTCATCGAGGTCGAGCGGGTGACCGGTGACCGGCCGCGGTCGCGCCCGGGTCACCGGGCCGTGGCCGACCGCGCCGGGGCCTGACCCGGCGGTCGGCGCCGCCCGTGCTCCCGCCGCGCCGCGGGGCCGGCAGGTGAGCCGGGTCGCCCTCCCGGGTGGATAGGGTGCACGCAACGCTCGCCCCCTCCGCTCGAAAGGCCCCTCGATGGACGCCGTCGAAGACCTCGTCACCGCCGCCAACGACGCGCTGACCGGTTACCTGCTCGTCCCGCTCCTGGCGATCGCGGGGCTGTGGTTCACGTTCCGGGTGCGCGGGATGCAGTTCCGCAGCGGCCGCACGATGCTGCGGGTCCTCTTCGACTCCCGGTCCGGGGCCGGGGAGGGCGTGTCGTCCTTCCAGGCGTTCTGCATCAGCCTCGCGTCGCGCGTGGGCACCGGGAACATCGCCGGGGTCGCGATCGCACTGGCCCTCGGCGGCCCGGGCGCCATCTTCTGGATGTGGGTCATGGCGCTGCTCGGCATGGCGACCGCGTTCGTCGAGGCCACGCTCGCCCAGATCTACAAGCAGCCGCACCACGACGGCACGTTCCGCGGCGGCCCGGCCTACTACATGCAGCGCGGCCTCGGGGCCCGCCCGATGGGCATCGTCTTCGCGATCTGCCTCATCTTCACGTTCGGCGTCGCGTTCCAGATGGTCCAGGCGAACACGATCAGCCAGGTGCTCGCGAACGGGCACGGCGTCGCGCCGATGTGGTCGGCCGTCATCCTCGTCGTGCTCACCGGCGTCATCATCTTCGGCGGCCTCAAGGCCATCGCCCGCGTCACCGAGATCGTCGCCCCCGCGATGGCCCTGCTCTACTTCCTCCTCGCCGTGGGCGTGCTGATCATCCACATCACGGCGGTCCCCGACGCGTTCATGCAGATCATCAAGGGCGCGTTCGGCCTCGACCCGGCGCTCGCCGGCGTCGGCGGCGGCATGGTCGCCGCGCTCATGAACGGCGTGAAGCGCGGCATGTTCAGCAACGAGGCCGGCATGGGCTCGGCCCCGAACGCGGCGGCGACGGCGACGACCTCCCACCCCGCCCATCAGGGCATCATCCAGGCGGCGGGCGTCTTCGTCGACACGATCGTCGTCTGCACGGCGACCGCCGTGATGATCCTGCTCGCCGCGCCCGGCGTCTACACCCCGGGCGTGACGACGAAGGACGACGCCGGCGCGGCCCTCACGCAGAGCGCCCTCGCCTCCAGCCTCGGCGACTGGGTCGTGCCCGTCATGACGGTGCTCATCTTCGTCTTCGCCTTCAGCTCGGTGCTGGGCAACACGACCTACGCCGAGATCAACGTCGACTTCCTGCGCGGCGGGCGGATCGGCGACGTCGTGCTGCGCCTCGTCGTCGTCGCCTCCGTGTTCGTCGGCGCGCTGACGAGCCTGTCCTTCGTCTGGTCCCTCGCCGACGTCGCGATGACGTTCATGGCCGTCATCAACCTGATCGCGCTCTTCCTGCTCGGCAAGTACGCCGTGGCCGCGCTGGGCGACCTCGAACGTCACCGCGCCGACCCCGTCAAGGCCCGCTACGTCCTCGACGAGCTGCCGTCCCGACCGCGGGGGATCGTCGACGGGGTGTGGCCCGAGGACGGACCCGACGTCACCGACACCGCCGGAGTCACGGGACCGACGGGGGAGGGCCGAGAGACCCCGCGTCGGCGAGGGTGAACGGCACGCGCGTCGTGCCGGTCGGCCCCGGGCTCGCCCGGGCGTCGAGCAGGAGTTCCACCGCCAGCGTGCCCATCGCCTCGTACGGCAGGGCCGCGCTCGCGAGCACGGGGTCGAGCCACCGGGCGAGGAAGCTGTCGTCGAAGGACACGACCGAGAGGTCGCGCGGCACGTCGAGCCGGCGGCGCGCGGCGGCCTCGTAGACGCCGAGCGCGGCCCGGTCGTTGAGGGCGACGACGGCGGTAGGCCCGTGGGGGTCCCCCAGGACGGGCTCGAGGGCGTCGCGGACCGGCCCGGGCCACCAGGGCACCTCGTCGTGCCCGTGCAGGGCCCACCCGTGGGCGGCCAGCTCGGCGCGCAGGGCGTCCCGCCGCTCGAGTCCGCCGGGACCCCCTGGGACCGTCTCGCCCACGAGCCGGATGCCGGTGGTGTGACCCGCCTCGAGCAGCGCCCGCGCCACGAGCCGGCCCGCCTGGGCGTCGTCGGGCACCACGGCGGCGACCGCCGTGGGCGGAGTGGGCGCGTCGGCGGCCCCGCTGCGGGGCTGCCCGGGCTCGGCGGCCTCGGCGGGTGCGGGGGTGGCGTTGAGGAGGACGACGCGCTCGCCGGCGAGGTCGGGCGGGACCCGGATCTCGCGGCGCTGCGCGGGCGCGAGGACGTAGCCGTCGACGCCCTGGTCCAGGAGCCGCCGGAGGACCTCCTGCTCGACCGCCTCGTCGCCGCCGGTCTCGGCGACGAAGAGGAGATGCCCGCGGTCCCGCGCCGCCGTCGTCGCGGCCTGCACGAACCGGCCGGTGAACGGGTCGCTGGCCAGGGCGTCGGTGACCAGCGCGAGGGTCTGGGTGCGCGCCGACGCCAGGGAGTGGGCGAGCCGGTTCGGGCGGTACCCGAGGTCGGCCGCCGCAGCCCGCACCCGCGCCGTGGTCGACCCGGAGATCCGGGCCTGTCGGCCGGCGAGGACGAGCGAGGCGGTGGCGCGCGAGACCCCGCACGCGTCGGCGACGTCCTGCAGGGTCGGGCGGCGGGGCATGGGTCACCTCCGGGTGGGGATCGGAGGCGCCGGGCTCCGACGACGACGGGACGCCGAAATCTACCGCGGACCGGCGCCCTCGGCTCGTTCCGACCGGTGAGCCGCAGCCGCTGCCGGCGACCGGTCCGCCCGCCCCCCGGCCTCCGGCGGAGTGGGGTCTCGCCGCGGTGACATCGCGCCGTCGGGGTCTTGACACCGCGTCCGACCGCCCGCCAGGATCTGCTAAACCGGTTGAGCGCACGGAACTGTGTGGTGCCGACCGATGTTCCCCTCACCCTCGGCACAGGAGCAGCGATGCCCACGGACGCCTTCGGCGCACCCCACGCGACCACGATCCACCTGAGGGCGGCGGGCGTCTCGGTGCTGCTCGCCGTGCCCCGGGACGGCCTGCCCGTCGTCGCCCACTGGGGGGCCGACGTCGGCGCGCTCACCGCGCAGGAGGCGGCCGACCTGCTGGTGGCCTCGCTGCCCCAGACGGCGCCGAGCAGCGTCGACGCGCCCCGGCCGGTGTCGCTCCTGCCCGAGCCGCACCACGCCTGGTCCGGGCGCCCCGGCCTGTCGGGCTCGCGCGCCGGCGCGGACTGGGCGACGGACTTCACCGTGCACACCGCGGCTCTCGACGGCGCGCCGGTCGAGCTGGGCGGCGGGCACACCGAGCGCGACCACGGGGGCCGACTCGAGGTCGACGCCGTCGACGAGCAGACCGACCTGCGGCTCACCCTCGAGGTCGAGCTGCTGCCCTCCGGGCTGCTGCGCAGCCGGGCGACCCTGCTCAACACGGGGGAGGAGTACGCCCTCGACGACCTCGTGCTCGCCTACCCCGTGCCCGGTCACGCCCGCGAGCTCCTCGACTTCGGCGGCCGGTGGGGCAAGGAGAAGACCCCGCAGCGGTCGGTCCTGCACACGGGGACCCACCTGCGGGAGGGGCGCCGCGGCCGCACCGGCGCCGACGCCGCCGGCATGGTGCACCTCGGCGAGGCGGGCTTCGGCTTCCGCTCCGGGGCGATCTGGGCCGTCCACGTGGGGTTCTCGGGCAACCACACCCACTACGCGGAGCGGACGTCCGCGGGCGTGCAGGTCGCGGGCGGCGGGGAGCTGCTGCTGCCCGGCGAGGTGCGCCTGGCCCGGGGCGAGTCCTACGCCTCGCCGTGGGTGTACGGCAGCTACGGCGTCGGACTCGACGCGGTCGCCGGCCGCATCCACGCCTGGCTGCGCTCCCGCCCCGGGCACGTCGACGTCGACCGGCCCGTCACCCTCAACGTGTGGGAGGCCGTCTACTTCGACCACGACCTCGACCGCCTGCGCGACCTCGCCGACCGCGCCGCCGCCCTCGGCGTCGAGCGATACGTGCTCGACGACGGCTGGTTCGGGTCGCGCCGCGACGACTTCTCCGGCCTCGGCGACTGGGTCGTCAGCCCGGACGCGTGGCCGGACGGCCTGGGCCCGCTCGTCGACCACGTGACCGGGCTGGGGATGCAGTTCGGTCTGTGGTTCGAGCCCGAGATGGTCAACGAGGACTCCGACGTCGCGCGCGCCCACCCGGAGTGGATCATGGCCGCGCGCCGGGAGCTGCCGCCGCGGGCGCGCCACCAGCAGGTCCTCGACCTCGCCATCGAAGAGTGCTGGACCTACGTCCGCGACGCCATGGACGCGATCCTCACCGAGTACGACATCTCCTACATCAAGTGGGACCACAACCGCGACCTCGTCGAGGCCGGCAACCGCACGGACCACGGACGCCCCGCCGTGCACGCCCAGACGCTCGCCTACTACCGGCTCGTGGACGACCTCAAGGCCCGGCACCCGGGGCTGGAGATCGAGTCGTGCAGCTCGGGCGGTGCGCGCGTCGACCTCAGGGCGATGGAGCGGTGCGACCGGGTGTGGACCTCCGACTGCATCGACCCCCTCGAGCGGCAGCAGATGAACCGGTGGACGATGCAGCTCCTCCCGCCCGAGCTGCTCGGCAGTCACGTCGCCTCGGGACGGTCGCACACGACGGGGCGGGTCCACGACCTGTCGTTCCGGGCGGGCACGGCCGTGCTCGGCCATTTCGGCATCGAATGGGACCTCGCGAAGGCGACGCCGGCCGAGATCGACGAGCTGCGCTCGTGGATCGCCTACTACCGCGGCCGCCGCGCCCAGCTGCTGGGTGGAGACCTCGTCCGGGTCGACACGGCCGACGACACCCTCAACGTGTACGGCGTCGTCTCGCCCGACCAGCGTGACGCGACGTTCTTCGCGGCGACGACGGGGCGCAGCGACGTCGCCCCGCGCCCCCGCCTCCTCCTGCCCGGCCTCGACCCCGGGACCCGCTACCGCGTGCAGCCCGTCGTCGTCGGGGCGACGCCCTCGGGCCTGCGCCCGCCGCCCTGGTGGCGCGTGCAGGACGCGGAGGGGGCGAGCACGGCCCCGAGCGCCGCCGGCGGCCCGCGCGTCGTCGACGTCCTGTCGGACACCCGCCTGCCGGGGGGCGTCTTCACCGGGGCGGCCCTCGCCGCCGCCGGACTCCAGTCCCCCCTCGTCGACCCCGACCAGGTGGTGCTCTACGAGGTCGCCGCCCTCTGAGCGGACGCGGCCGTCGGCCGCCCCGGCGCGGCACCGCTCGGCGACGCGCCCCCTCCCCGAGAAGAAGGTCTCGACGATGAGTTCACCTTCGCCGGCTCGCACCGGCTCGACGCCACGCCCGGCGCCGCCCGACGACACGAAGCTCGCGCTGCTGTTCATCGCGCCCGCCGCGCTCGGGTTCCTCGTGTTCCTCGTGTGGCCGACGGTGCGCGGGATCTACCTCAGCTTCACGCGGTTCAACCTGCTCAGGCCCGCCGAGTTCGTCGGCGTCGACAACTACACCCGGATGTTCGCGGACCCGGTGTTCTGGAACGCCCTCTGGGTGACCCTGCAGTACGTCGTCCTCAACATCGGCTTCCAGACGATCCTCGCGCTGGTCATCGCCGTGATGATGCAGCGGCTGACCCAGTCCACGTGGCTGCGGGGCCTCATCCTCACGCCGTACCTCGTCAGCAACGTCGTCGCCGCGATGCTCTTCCTGTGGATCCTCGACTACCAGCTCGGGTTCGGCCAGGTGGTGCTCGAGTCGATCGGGCTCGAGCGGATCCCGTTCCTCGGCTCGGCCGACTGGGCCATCCCGACGATCGCGTTCATCAACACCTGGCGCCACGTCGGCTACACGGCCCTGCTCATCTTCGCCGGGCTGCAGACCATCCCCGAGACCGTGTACGAGGCGGCCCGGATGGACGGCAGCTCGGAGGTGTCGACGTTCCTCCGCATCACCGTGCCCCTGCTGCGGCCGATCCTCGCGCTCGGGCTCATCATCACGGTCGTCGGCTCGTTCCAGGTGTTCGACACGGTCGCGGTGGCCACCCAGGGCGGGCCCGTCAACGCGACCCGGGTCCTGCAGTTCTACATCTACGACCTCGCCTTCGGCCGCTTCCAGTTCGGGTACGCCTCCGCCCTGTCCGTGGCGCTGCTCCTCGTGCTCATGGCCGTGACCTTCGTGCAGTACCGCCTCACCCGGGCCGACAGCACGGACCTGGACTGAGAGGACCGACCATGACCGATCCCACCGCGGCCCCGACCACCGATCCGCAGCCGGTGCCTGCCTCCGGCCCCACCGACGAACCGGCCCGCCGTCGTCGTCTCTCGCCCGGGCGGGCCCTCGCCTGGCTCTTCATGATCCTCGTGATCCTCGCGACGCTCTTCCCCTTCTACTGGATGCTGCGCACGGCGCTGTCGAGCAACAACGCGCTGTACTCCGGCAGCACGGACCTGCTGCCGGTCGGCTTCTCGACCGGCGGGTTCGAGCGGGTCTTCGGCTCCCAGACGGGGGAGGAGGCCATCGCGGCCGGCGGCTCCGGCGCGTCGATCCCCTTCTGGCGCTACCTGTTCAACTCCGTCGTCGTGGCCACTCTCGTCACCGCCGGCCAGACGTTCTTCTCGGCGATGGCGGCGTACGCGTTCGCGCGGCTGCGGTGGCGGCACCGCGAGAAGGTGTTCGCCTTCTTCCTCGCCGGCCTGATGATCCCCGCGATCTTCACGTTCCTGCCGAACTTCGTGCTCATCAAGCAGCTGGGGCTCATCGACACCCTGCTCGGGGTCGCCCTGCCGACGATGTTCATGACGCCGTTCGCGGTGTTCTTCCTGCGGCAGTTCTTCCTCGGTCTCTCCCGCGAGGTCGAGGAGGCCGCCCTCGTCGACGGCGCGAGCAAGGTGCGCGTGTTCTTCCAGCTCGTGCTGCCGATGTCGGTGGCTCCGGTGACGACGCTCGCGATCCTCACGTACATGACGGCGTGGAACGACTACTTCTGGCCGCTCATGGTCAGCTACACCGACGCCTCGCGGGTGCTCACCGTCGGGCTCGGCGTCTTCAAGTCGCAGGCGCCGCAGACCGGCCCGGACTGGGCCGGGCTCATGGCGGCGACGCTCGTGGCCGCGCTTCCGATGCTGCTCCTCTTCGGGGTCTTCGCGAAGCGCATCGTCAACTCCATCGGTTTCAGCGGGATCAAGTGAACAGGAGCGTGCAGATGCGACGTCGACGGACGGACCGGACCCGCACGCGGGCCGCGACCGCGCTCGCCCTCGCCGTGGCCGTGGGGTCGGCGGTGGGCCTGTCGGGCTGCGCCAAGGGCGAGAGCGCGGCCGGGGCCGGCGGGACCATCTCGTACTGGCTGTGGGACTCGGCGCAGCAGCCCGGGTACCAGAAGTGCGCGGACGCGTTCGCGGCGGAGAACCCCGGGCTGCGCGTGCGCATCACGCAGTACGGCTGGGACGACTACTGGAGCAAGCTGACGGCGGGCTTCATCGCCGACACGGCCCCGGACGTCTTCACCGACCACCTCGGCAAGTTCGCGCAGTTCGCCGATCTCGGCGTCCTGCGCCCCCTGGACGACCTCCAGGCGACGAAGGACATCGCCGACGACGACTACCAGGAGGGCTTGGCGACCCTGTGGAAGGGGCAGGACGGCAAGCGGTACGGCGCTCCGAAGGACTGGGACACGGTCGCCCTCTTCTACAACGCGAAGATGCTCGCGGACGCGGGGATCACGAAGGAGCAGGTCGACTCGGCGGCCTGGAACCCCGACGACGGGGGCACGTTCGAGAAGATGGTCGCCCGGCTCACCGTCGACGCCAAGGGCCGCCGCGGCGACGAGCCCGGTTTCGACAAGAACCGGGTCAAGGTCTACGGGATGGCGATCGACCACGGCGGCGGCGACGGCTACGGCCAGACCCAGTGGTCGCCGTTCACGGGCAGCTCGGGCACGGGGTGGCAGTACCTCGACAAGAACCCGTGGGGCACCCGCTTCCGCTTCGACTCACCCGACGTGCAGAAGACGCTCGGCTGGTATTTCGGCCTCGTCCGCAAGGGCTACATGCCCCCGTACGAGGTGACGGCCGGCGACCTCGACAAGAACAAGCAGCTCGCGGCCGGGACCGCGGCGATGACCGTGGACGGTTCGTGGATGATCTCCACCTACAGCGGCTTCACGAACGCGGCCGGCGAGAAGACGCCCATCGGGATCGCGCCCACGCCGGTGGGCCCCGCGGGGAAGCGCGCGTCGATGTTCAACGGCCTCGCCGACTCGGTGACGACGAACAGCACGCAGCCCGAGAACGCGGCGAAGTGGGTGAAGTTCCTCTCGGGCCAGACGTGCCAGGACATCATCGGCAACGCCGGGGTCGTCTTCCCGGCGCGCAGGTCGGGGACCGAGCTCGCAGTCGCCTACAACAAGCGGGAGCGCAACCTCGACGTCACCCCGTTCACCGAACAGGTGAGCGAGAAGTCGACCTTCCTCTACCCGGTCGTCTACTACGCCGAGGACATCAAGGCCATCCTGGGGCCCGGCATGAACGCCATCTACATCGGGCAGGAACCCGTCTCGGCGATGACGACGTTCAACGAGCAGATCAACCTGCTGCTCTCGCAGCGGGGTTGATCTCTCGTCCACCGCTGCTGCCGTCGTCGTCGTCGGAGCGGGTCAGGGGGCGACGAACGCCAGCGCGACGACGATCGGCAGCGACACGAGCGAGGCGATCGAGGTGACCACCGTCATCGTCTTCAGCCCGCCCTGGGTGGTCAGGCCGAGGAGGGCCTTGTACATCCAGAAGAAGTTGCTGTTGACCTGGAGCGCGAACAGGGAGCCCGACGCGATCGCGAGGCCGATGGCGATCGGCGCGACCCCGATGGAGCCGAGGATGGGCGCGACGATGCCCGCGGCCGTGATGGCCGCCACCGACACCGACCCGATGGCGAGGTGCAGCACGGCGGCGATGAACCAGGCGAGCAGGACGCTGACGACGACCGGAGCGCCGCTGTCCGCGCCGAAGAGCCCGCCGAGGACGTCGGCCAGGCCCGTCGCCTTGATGACGGCGCCGAGCGAACCGCCGATGCCCGTGACCAGGAGGATCTCGCCGGCGGTGTGCAGGCCGTCGCCGAACGCCTCGTCGGTGCGGTTCCGCCCGACGGTCCGGCGGGCGAGGAAGAAGGCCAGCAGGAGACCGATGAACATCGCGACGTTGGCGTTGCCGAAGAAGTCGACGACCTCGTTCTCGACGCCGGCGAGGCCCACGAACGCGCCGAACGCGATGAGCACGAGCGGGACGAGGATCGGCAGCAGGGCGACGACGAGGGCGGGGGCCCGCCGGCCGCCGAACGTGGCCGGGGCGGCGGCGTCCGCGCCCTCGTCGTCGGAGGGGCCGAGGGCGTCACCCTCGCCGTCCATCTCGTCCTTCTCCTCGTTCCAGTAGCCGCCCCGCAGCATGAGGCCGAACACGAAGGTGGTGAGAACGGCGGTGAGCGGGCCGAGGACGATGCCGTAGATGAGGTAGGTCCCGAGCGGGATCTGCAGCAACCCGGCGATCGAGACCGCGGCGAGACCGGGCACCACGAAGACGTAGCCGCAGAAGATCCCCGTGCCGAGCGCGCCCGCCATGAGGGCCAACCCGTGCTTGCCGACGTGCGGGGCGGCCTGGCGGGCCACCGGCGCGCCGAGCACCACCTGCACGTCGACGTAGATCGAGGGGAAGATCGTCGAGAGGGCCACCGTCAGCCCGTAGGGGATCCGCTTCGGTCCCAGGGTCCGCACCAGCACCCCCACCAGGCGGTCGAACGTGCCGGTCGTGTGCAGCAGCGACCCGATGAGCACGCCGAAGCCGATGAGCAGACCGATCTTGGCCATGATGTCGCCGAAGCCCTCGGTGATGGCCTCGACCGTCGCCGTGAACCCGACGCCCCCCGCCAGCCCGAGGTAGAGACACCCGATGACGAGGGAGATGATCGGGTCGATCTTGAACCTGATGATGAGCAGGACGATCGCGAGGATGGCGATGGTCGTGTGGAGAGCGATCACGGCGTGTACCTCGTTGTCGGGCCGGGGATTCCCGTGCGGGGCTCACAGTCTCTCCCGCCCGACGGGTCGCGAGGGGGACCGGCGCCCGAGGACTTGCGCCCGGCCCGACGGGCCGTGCCCCGGCCCAACCCCCGGACCCGTAGGCCCGGGGGCGGCGCGGACGTGACGTCAGTGACCCGACGGGCCGGTGGACATGGGCTCCTCCACGGGCCCGGTCCCGGCGTCGGTGCGGCCCGTCAGGGGCAGGCCGCGCGACCGGCGCATGATGACGAACGCGACGAGGAACACGGCCCAGGCGCCCAGGCTCAGCCACAGCTGGGAGGCCGTGTCGGGACTGAACGACATCTGCACGAGGATCGCGACCATCGCGACGATGGAGAGGATCGTCAGGACGGGGAAGGCCCACATCTTCACCTCGAGCGTGGCGTCGTCGGCCCGGCGGCGCAGGACGAACTGCGAGACCGCGATGAGGATGTAGACGAAGATGATGATCGCGCCCGAGGAGTTGAGCAGGAACGCGAAGATCCCGTCCTCGGAGACGCGGGCGGCGATGACGCACGCGAAGCCGACGATCGTCGAGAAGAGGATCGCGCGGCGGGGCGCGCCGCTGGCGCTGACCCGCGTGAGCGAGACGGGCGCCTCACCCCGGGCGGCGAGCACGAACAGCATCCGGCTCGCCGTGTACAGGCCGGAGTTCAGGCACGACAGGACGGCCACGAGCACGACCGCGTTCATGATCTGGTCGGCGTAGGGGATGCCCATGACCTTGAACGCCGACACGAACGGCGACACCATGGCGGCCTTGTCGTTCCACGGCACGATGCACGCGAGCAGGAACGTCGCGCCGATGAAGAACGTCGCCACGCGGAAGATGACGGAGTTCGTGGCGCGCACGATGGCCTTGGCCGGGTCGTCGGACTCCGCGGCGGCGATCGTCGCGATCTCCGCGCCGACCATCGAGAAGATCACCGTGACGACGGAGACGACGATTGCGGCCACGCCGTTCGGGAAGAGGCCCCCGTGCGCGGTGAGGTTCTCGAAGTGCATGCCGGTGCCGCCGATGACGCCGAGCACGTAGAGCGTGCCCACGACGAGGAACAGCGCGATGGCCGCGACCTTGATCCCGGCGAACCAGTACTCGAACTCGCCGTAGGACTTCACCGAGAACATGTTGGTCGCCGTCATGAAGAGCATGAGGACGAGCCCGATGATCCACAGGTCGACGGACGGCATCCAGTACTGGATGACCTTCGCGCCGGCGACGGCCTCGAAACCGACGACGACGACCCAGAAGTACCAGTACAACCAGGCCACGGAGAAGCCGGCCCAGTCACCGAGCGCCAGTCGGGCATAGTCGGAGAACGAGCCGGTGGCGGGCAGGGCGGTCGCCATCTCGCCGAGCATGCGCATGACGCAGATGATGAGCAGACCGCACAGGCCGTACGTGAGGAACGCGGCCGGCCCGGCGCTGCCGAGCACGGTGCCCGACCCGACGAACAGGCCGGCGCCGATGACCCCGCCGATGGCGATCATGGCGAGGTGGCGTTGCTTGAGCCCCTTGTGCAGGTCCGGGGCGGTGGAGGGAGGAGCAGCCATGACAGGCCCTTCGCGGTGCGTGGCCGACCGAGGTCGACGCGGTCCGCCCCGTCGACCGGGCGGTCGACGGGGCGACGGGGCTGATCTCGCCCGTCGGGGACGGGACGCTACTCTCCTCCGCGTCTCCGTGGTGTTACGGAGCCGTGTCGCGATCGTGTCTCAGCGGCCGCCGAACTCGGCCATTCCGGCCTGCGCCTGGGCGAGCCAGGCCTGCCGCGTCTCGAGCGCCTCCCGCGCCTTGGCGATCCGCCGCTCGTCCCCGCTCTTCTCCGCCTTCTCGAGGTCGCGGCGGTACTTCTCGAGGGCCGCCTCCGCCTGCGCGGCGAGGCTCGCGGCGCGCGCGGCGACCTCGGGGTTGGTGGCCTTCCACTTGTGGTCCTCGGCGTCGCGCACGGCCTGCTCGACCCGCCGCATCGCCTTCTCGACCCGGTCCATGTCGGAGCGGGGGACCCTCCCGGCGGCGTCCCACTTGTCCTGGATGCTCCGGAGCGCGGCCTTGGCGCGGTCGAGATCCGTGACGGGCAGCAGGGCCTGGGCCTGGGCGAGGAGCTCCTCCTTGACGACGAGGTTGCCCTGGTACTCCTCGTTCTCGGCGGCGACGATCTCGTCCTTGGCCGCGAAGAACGCGTCCTGGGCCGCCTTGAAGCGGCTCCACAGGGCGTCGTCGTCGGCGCGCGCGGCCCGCCCGGCCTGACGCCAGCGGTCCATGAGCCGCTTGAACGCCCCCGCGGTGGCGCCCCAGTCGGTGCTGTCGCGCAGGGCCTCGGCCTCGGCGACGAGGGCCTCCTTGGCCGCCTTCGCCTCGCCCTGCGTGGCGCCGAGCTGGGCGAAGTGGACACGACGCATCTTGTCGAAGGAGTTGCGCGACGAGGAGAGCCGGGCCCAGAGGGCCTGCTCGGTCTCGCGGTCGAGGCGCGGACCGCCCCGCTGGGCCGCCTTCCACTCGTCGAGGAGCGCGCGCATCCGGGCGCTGCTCGACTTCCACTGGACCTTCTCCTCGGGCTGGCCGGCGATCCGCTCGGCCTCCACGACGATCTTCTCGCGGGCGGCGGCGGCCTCGGCGCGCTGCTGCGCCCGCTGCTCCGCCTCGACGGCCCGGCGGGCCTGTACCGCGGTCGCGACGTTCTCGACCTTCGCGGCCAGGGCGACGAGGTCGCCGACCGCCCGCAGCTCGCCGGCGCTCGTGCGCAGGGCGGCGAGGCTCTCGTCGGCCTCCTTGGCCGACAGGTCGGTCTGCGTCACGCGCTGCAGCAGCAGGTCGGCGGCCGCGTCCACCTCGACGTACTTGCGGGCGAAGTAGGCGAGCGCCTCGTCGGGCGACGCCCCCGGGTACGACCCGACCTCGCTCTCGCCCTCCGGGGTGCGCACGAAGACCGTGCCGTCGTCGGCGACGCGGCCGAAGGTGACCGCGTCCGCGATCGCCACCCCGGAGACCGGGGCCGTCGCGGGCGGCGCGGGACGATCCGCGCCCGGCGCCGGGCGTGCCGGCCCCGGTCGCGCCGGCGGCCCGGGCGTGGGGCGGGAGGCCGGCGGCGTGGGCCGGGGCGCGGGTGACGGGACAGGGGGCGCGGGGGGCGCGGGGGCCGGCGAGGGAACCTCGGACGACCCGCCGTCGGTGCCGTCGCCGCCCGGGGCGCCCTCGGTGGCTCCCGCGGTGTCCGGCTCGGTGACGTCGGCGGGGGCCGGGGTCTCGTCGGCCGGTGCGGGGGCCGCGTTCTCGGTCTCGTCGGCGGGTGCGGGGGCCGCGTTCTCGGTCTCGTCGGCGGGTGCGGGGGCCGCGTTCGCGGTCTCGTCGGCCGGCTCGGGGGTCGTGCTCCCGGTCTCGTCGGCCGGCTCGGAAGCCGCGCCGCGCGCCTCGTCCGTCGGCGCGGGGGCCGTGCCGGGGGTCGCGACGGCGTCGGTCGCCTCGACCTGCGGGGCGGTCACCTCGGCGGGCGCGTCGGGCGTGGGCTGGCTCTGGTCGGACACGGCGGGGGCCCTCCTGTGGTGGACACCGCTGCGCGAGGGCGCGGCAGCGGTTCGATGAGTGACGTTCCCCACGACGATACGGGGCGGGCGCCCCACGCGGCGCCCGGCGCGCCCCGGGAAGCGCCCCGGCGCGGGGGAGGACGCGAGGGTCGCCGGGGGTGTCGGAGGTGGCCGATAGGCTGCGCGGGTGTTCCTCATGGGCTTCCCCGCGGTCGCGCTCGCGACCAACTGCTACGTCGTCGGCCCCTCGCACAGCGAGGAGTGCGTTGTCGTCGATCCCGGCGTCGGGGTCCTCGACCCGCTGACCCGGTTGCTGGCCGAGCACTCGCGGACGCCGGTCGCGGTCCTGCTCACGCACGGGCACCTCGATCACGTCTACTCCGCGGCGCTCGTGGGGTCCCGCTACGACGCCCCGACCTACGTGCATCCCGATGACCGGTACCGCCTCGACGATCCCGTCTCGGACGTCGGGCCGCTCGTCGCCGTCTTCGAGCAGCAGCTGGGTTCGCGCGTGGAGTGGACGCGGCCGGACGACATCCGGGAGGCCCACGACGGCGAGGACCTCGCCCTGGCCGGGCTCGGGTTCCGCGTGGACCACGCCCCAGGCCACACGGAGGGCTCCGTGTTGTTCTCCGTCGACGGCACCCCGGACCTGCTCGGCCCGCAGACGGGCCTGGCCCGGACCATCCTCACCGGCGACGTCCTCTTCGCCGGGGGCATCGGCCGCACCGACCTGCCCGGCGGCGACGACGCCGCGATGACCGCCAGCCTGCGCGACGTCGTGCTCGGCCTGGCCGACGACAGCCTCGTGCTGCCCGGCCACGGACCGGGCAGCACGATCGCGAACGAACGCGCGACGAACCCCTACCTGCAAGGACTGCACCGATGAGCCAGAAGATCGCGCCGCTCAGCGGCTTCCCCGAGTGGCTGCCCGCCCAGCGGGTCGTCGAGTCGCACTTCCTCGACGTCATCGCCTCGACGTTCGAGCTGCACGGTTTCGCGAACATCGAGACGCGCGCGGTCGAGCCGGTGGAGCGACTCGTCGGCAAGGGCGGGGACGCCGACAAGGAGATCTTCGGGATCACGCGCCTCGCCGGCGAGGACGACGACGCGGCGGGCGGCGCGAAGCTGGGCCTGCACTTCGACCTCACCGTGCCGTTCGCCCGGTACGTCCTCGAGAACGCGGGCCACCTGACCTTCCCGTTCCGGCGCTACCAGATCCAGAAGGTGTGGCGAGGGGAGCGCCCGCAGGACGGGCGCTTCCGCGAGTTCGTCCAGGCCGACATCGACGTCGTCGGCGACGGCGTGCTGCCCGCCCACTACGAGGCCGAGATGCCGCTCGTCATCGTCGACGCGTTCGCGCAGCTGCCGATCGGTCCCTACCGCATCCAGGTCAACAACCGGAAGGTGCCGGAGGGCTTCTACCTCGGCCTCGGCGTCGCCCCCGAGCTCGTCGTACCGGTGCTGCGCATCGTCGACAAGCTCGACAAGATCGGGGCCGACGCGGTGGCGGCCGCGCTCGTCGAGGCGGGCCTGACCGACGCCCAGGCGGCGGCGTGCCTCGACCTCGCGCGGATCCGCTCCGACGACCTGTCGTTCGTTGACGCCGTCCGCGGGCTCGGCGTCGAGCACCCCACGCTGGAGACGGGCCTCGCGGATCTGGCGGCCGTGGTGGCCGCCGCCTCGGAGCACGCGCCCGGCGTCGTCGTGGCCGACCTGTCCGTGGCCCGGGGTCTCGACTACTACACGGGCACCGTCTACGAGACGCGCCTCGTGGGGCAGGAGGCCTACGGGTCGATCTGCTCCGGCGGCCGGTACGACTCGCTCGCGAGCGACGGGCGGACGACCTACCCGGGGGTGGGGATCTCGATCGGGGTCTCGCGGCTCCTGCACCGCCTCATGGCCTCGGGCTCCCTCACGGCGTCCCGTCCCACCCCGACGTGCGTGCTCGTCGCGCTCGCCGCCGAGACCGATCGGCCGCGGGCGATGCGCCTCGCCGCCCGGCTGCGCGCCCGCGGGATCGCCACCGAGGTCGCCCCCTCGGCCGCCAAGTTCGGCAAGCAGATCCGCTTCGCCGATCGACGGTCCATCCCGTTCGTCTGGTTCCTCGGCGAGCAGGAGGCCCCGGACTCGGTCAAGGACATCCGCAGCGGCGAGCAGGTCGAGGCCGACGCGGCCACGTGGGAGCCGCCGGAGACCGACCTGCGGCCCGCGCTCATCGTCGCGGACTGACCGGGGGATCAGCGGGGCCGGCGCTCTGTGGGCCCCCGGCGCCGCCGGCGTCCTCGCGACCCCGGTCAGCGTGCCCGTCGGTGGCGCCCGGTGCGGGGGTCGCCGCGGCGGCCCGGGCGGGGATGCGCAGGCCGATCGCCGCGAGCTCCAGATCGGCCAGCGCGCGCACGACGTCCGGGTCCCCCCGGCGCCACGCGCCCGCCGGGTCGGGGTGGATGGCGCGCAGGCGGGTCAGCGGGGCCCGGGCCAGGGCCCGCAGGGCGAACAGGTCCGGTTCGGCCCCCGTCGCGAGCAGCCGCCGCGCCGCGCCGGAGCGGCGGTGGAACGCGATCCGCGCCACGAGCCAGGGGATGGCGAGCGCGAGCGCCGGGGCGAGCGCGGTGGCCGCGCCGGCGATCGAGCCGAGCCGCTCGACGTCGGCGGCGAGGTCCAGACCCGCCTGTCGGGCCTGCGTCCCCGGGGCGGCCAGCGCGGCGAACGCGCCCGCCAGCCGCTCGCCGACGAACGGGAGCTCGGTGACATCGCGTGACGCCTGGGTCAGCGCCGACTCCGCCTGCTCGCCCGACCGGGCCAGCGCGCGCGCCTGCTCGGCGAGCCCGCGCAGGCGCTCGGCGAGGCGGATCCCGACGGCCACCCATGCGAGCACCCACCCGACGACCAGTGCGTCTCCGATCGCCTGTCGCGCGGCGCGTCGCGGTTCCTGGGCGTACCACATGTTCCCATCCTGACGGGGCGGACCGCCCCTCGCCGGGCCGGGGCCGGCGACACGCGGACCGCCGGGGGCGGTTGTGTCGGGGTGGGACGGGCGGCTGTGTCGGGGTGGGAACACGACTCGAGGCCGGACGGTTGGCATAGTAGGACGACCGACCAGTAACCCCGGTCCGGAACGCGAGCCGAAGGACATCACGTGGAGCACACGGCAGGGAGCGCCTCAGCGGTGCCCGCGCGCCCTGGCACCGTCACGCCCGCCGACGGGGTCCGCCTGTGGCTGGACCACCTGCGTGTGGAGCGCGGGGTGGCCCACAACACGCTGCTCGGCTACACCCGCGACCTCGACCGCTACCGGGCCCACCTCGACGGGCTCGGCATCACCTCGCTCGCCGAGGTCCACCAGTCCGACGTCGCCGGCTTCGTGGCGGCGCTGCGGGACGGCGGCGACGGTCATCGACCCCTGTCGGTGTCGTCGGTCGCCCGCACGCTCGTGGCCGTCCGCGGCCTGCACCGCTTCCTGCTCCTCGAGGGACTCACCGCCGACGACCCGTCCGCGGACGTCCCCGTCCCGCGGGCCGCGCAGCGCCTCCCCACCGCCCTGTCCGTCGCCGCCGTCGAGCGGCTCCTCGAGGGTCTGGCCCTCGGCGACGGCCCCCTCCCGCTGCGGGACCGCGCCCTCGTCGAGGTGCTCTACGGCACCGGCGCCCGGATCAGCGAGGCCGTGGGCCTCGACCTCGACGACGTCGACCTCGACGGCGGCTCGGTCCGGCTGCTCGGCAAGGGTGACAAGGAACGCATCGTCCCCCTCGGCCGGCACGCCCGCACGCATCTGGAGGCCTATCTCGTGCGCGCGCGCCCGGCGCTGCTCGAGTCGGGCGCCGGTCAGGCCGGTCGGGCCGTCTTCGTCAACCAGCGTGGGGGTCGGCTGTCCCGGCAGAGCGCCTGGGCGATCATCCGCCAGGCCGCCGAGCGCGCCGAGCTCTCCGCGGGCGTCGGCCCGCACACGCTGCGGCACTCGTTCGCCACGCACCTGCTCGAGGGAGGCGCCGACGTGCGCGTGGTGCAGGAACTCCTCGGCCACGCCTCGGTGACCACCACCCAGATCTACACGCACGTGACGGCGACGCGCCTGCGCGAGGTCTACGCGCGGACCCATCCTCGGGCGCGCTGATAGGGTCGGCGGCATTCGGTCCTGCCGCCGGAGCGGGGCGGACCGGCAGCGCAGCCGACAGAGCAGCGGACACGAGCAGCCGACACGAGCAAGGACATCGATGGGCTTCGAGACGACGTCCCCCGGGGCCACGCACGAGCGTCTCCCCGGCACCGAGACCGCCGGGGACGGGTCCATCGGACCCACCGGGCGGCCGATGCCGTCGTTCGGCGAACCCCCGCTGCTCGGCTCGCACGGCCCGGCGCGGGTCATCGCGATGTGCAACCAGAAGGGCGGCGTCGGCAAGACGACCACGACCATCAACCTGGGGGCCGCGCTGGCCGAACTCGGTCGCCGGGTGCTCCTCGTCGACTTCGACCCGCAGGGCGCGCTGTCCGTCGGGCTCGGGATCCGGCCCAACGACCTCGATCTCACGGTGTACAACCTGCTCGTCGAGCGCGACCACGACATCCGCGACGTCATCCAGACCACGCGGACCCGCGATCTCGACCTGCTGCCCGCGAACATCGACCTCTCGGCCGCCGAGGTCCAGCTCGTCGGCGAGGTCGCCCGCGAGATGGTGCTCGCCCGGGTGCTGCGGCCGGTCGTCGACGACTACGACGTCATCCTCATCGACTGCCAGCCCTCGCTCGGCCTGCTCACCGTGAACGCCCTGACGGCCGCGCACGGGGTCCTCATCCCGCTCGAGTGCGAGTTCTTCGCCATGCGCGGGGTGGCGCTGCTCGTCGAGACGATCGACAAGGTCACCGACCGGCTCAACCCGCGCCTGCAGATCGACGGCATCCTCGCGACGATGTACGACGGCCGGACCCTGCACAGCCGGGAGGTCGTGCGCAGCGTCGTCGACCACTTCCAGGACCGCGTCTTCCACACCGTCATCACGCGCACCGTGAAGTTCCCCGACGCGACCCTCGCGGCGGAGCCGATCACGACGTACGCGCCCTCCCACGGGGCCGCGGAGGCCTACCGTCAGCTCGCGCGCGAACTCATCTCGCGCGGGGGCGCGCCCTGACGGTGACCGCCGATCCGGCCCGCGCCGCGCAGGCCCCGCCCGGCGAGGCCGCGGGAGCGCCCGGCGTCGCCGAGCCGGGCGGTGGGGCGCCGGGCGGCGTCCTCACCCGCCGAGCCGCGGTCAGCCCGTTCGAGGTCCACCTCGACGTGTACTCGGGCCCGTTCGACCTCTTGCTCGGTCTCATCAGCAAGCACAAGCTCGACATCACCGAGATCGCGCTCGCGCAGGTGACCGACGAGTTCA
Organism: Agilicoccus flavus; assembly: GCF_014857905.1. Classification (GTDB taxonomy): domain Bacteria; phylum Actinomycetota; class Actinomycetes; order Actinomycetales; family Dermatophilaceae; genus Agilicoccus; species Agilicoccus flavus. Next base: position 318,180 of record NZ_JACYXE010000003.1, read on the forward strand.
TGGCCCACATCCGCCACCACCAGGCCGCGGACACCGACTGGGACCTCTCCCAGGCCTCGGAGTTCCTCCTCGTGGCGGCGACGCTCCTCGACCTCAAGGCCGCCCGGCTCCTGCCCGCGACGGGCGAGGAGAGCGAGGAGGACCTCGCGCTCATCGAGGCCCGCGACCTGCTCTTCGCCCGGCTGCTGCAGTACCGCGCGTTCAAGGAGGTCGCGACCTGGTGCGCCGCCCGCATGGAGAGCCACGGCCGCATCGTCCCGCGCCAGGCGGGGCTCGAGCCGCGCTTCGCCGCGTTGCTGCCCGAACTCGTCCTCGGGATCACGCCCGAGCAGCTCGCGAAGATCGCCGCGGCCGCGATGGTGCCGCGGCCGCCGCCGACCGTGGGCGTCGAGCACCTGCACGCGCCCCAGGTCAGCGTGCGGGAGCAGGCCGCGCTCGTCGTCGAGCGGCTGCGGGCGAGCGGGCGGGCGAACTTCCGGGAGCTCGTCGCCGACGCCGACTCGACGCTGGTCATCGTCGCCCGCTTCCTCGCCCTGCTCGAGCTGTTCCGCGAGGCGGCCGTCACCTTCGACCAGCCGGAGGCGCTCGGCGACCTCGTCGTCGAGTGGACCGGCCCGGAGAGCCTCGAGGTCGGCGACGAGTTCGACGAGTTCGACGACGACGCCGGCCCCGAGAGCGGCGACGGCCGCGCCGAGGACGACGCGGACGCGACGGACGACGCGCCGCCGGCGGACCCGACCCTGCCCACCGGGACCGACACCCCCACCCCCACCGAACAGGACACCCCGTGACCGCCCTCCCGCCGGACCCGCCGGCCGACTTCGGGTCGTCCGCCGTCCCCGACCCCGATCCCGCCCCGGGGCTGGAGAGTCCTACCGCCGAGCCGTCGTCGGACGCGCCGGCCGAGCTCGACGTCGACGACCTCCCGGCCGGCCTGCGCGGCGCGCTCGAGGCGGTGCTCATGGTCGTCGAGGAGCCGCTCGACGCGCCCACGCTCGCGAGCGCCCTGCGCCGGCCCACCCGCGACGTCGAGGACACCCTGCGGGTGCTCGCCGACGAGTACGCCCGCGACCGGCGGGGGTTCGCGCTGCTCGAGGTCGCCGGCGGGTGGCGCGTGTACTCCCGCTCGGAGTACGCGCCCGTCGTCGAGCGGTTCCTCCTCGACGGGCAGCGCGCCCGGCTCACGCAGGCGGCCCTCGAGACGCTGGCGGTCGTCGCCTACCGTCAACCGGTGTCCCGCGCCCGCGTCAGCGCGGTCCGTGGCGTGAACGTCGACGGCGTCGTGCGTACCCTGTTGACGCGCGGCCTCATCACCGAGGTCGGTGTCGACGACGAGCACGGAGCTGTGCTGTACGGCACCACCCCCTACTTCCTGCAGCGGCTCGGCCTGGGTTCGCTCGACGACCTGCCGCCGCTCGCGCCCTACCTGCCGGAGATCGACATGCTCGACAGCCTCACCGACGCCTCCACCGATCGGCTCTCCTCGTGAGCCCGCGACCCACCGGCGGTTCGGCCGGCTCAGCGGGGCGTGGTGGCCGCGGCGGGCGCACCCCGTCCGGGCGGCCCTCGACGCCTCGTGGTCAGGGCGGGCAAGGCGGGCAACGCGCTCAGGGTGGACGGGGCCGCGCCTCGCAGGGCGGTCAGGGCGGTGCCGCCGGCGGGCGGGGCCGGGGCGGCCGTCCCGGCGCGGGGCGGTCCGGGGCGGGGGCGTCGGCGCCGATGCCGCCCTCGGCGCCCGAGATCGACGTGCACGACCCCGACGGCGTGCGCCTGCAGAAACTCCTCGCCGCCGCGGGCGTCGGCAGTCGGCGGGCCTGCGAGCAGCTCATCTCCCAGGGCCGGGTCGAGGTCGACGGCCAGGTCGTCACCGAGCTCGGCGTGCGCATCGACCCGGTGGGCCAGAGCGTGCGGGTCGACGGGAGCCGCGTGCAGCTCGACGCCTCCCGGGTCTACCTCGCCTTCAACAAGCCCCTCGGCGTCGTCTCGACGATGGACGACGAACTCGGGCGGCCGTGCGTCGGCGACTTCGTCGCGCGCCGCAGCGAACGCCTCTTCCACGTCGGGCGCCTCGACGTCGACACCGACGGTCTCCTGCTCCTGACGAACGACGGGGAGCTGGCCCATCGACTCCAGCACCCCTCCTACGGGGTCCTCAAGACGTACGTCGCCACCGTGCCCGGCCCCGTCGCCCGCGACGTCGGCCGCACGCTGCGCGCCGGCGTCGACCTCGAGGACGGCACGGTCAAGGCCGACTCGTTCCGGCTCGTCGACTCCGCCCCGGGTCGGGCCATCGTCGAGGTCGTCCTCCACGAGGGCCGCAAGCACGTCGTCCGGCGGATGCTCGAGGCCGTCGGCCACCCCGTCGAGACCCTGACGCGGGTCCAGCTCGGCCCGATCCGCCTCGCCGACCTCAAGACCGGGCGCACCCGCCCGCTCAACGGCAAGGAGATCGGCGAGCTCTACTCGGCCGCGGGTCTGTGAGCCCGGCCGAGACGCCGGAGGTGCCGCAGGCCCCCGACGTCGCCTCCCGTCGGGCGGAGTCGGGGTTCGGGCTCGTCACCGTCGTCGGCACGGGCCTCATCGGGGCGAGCGTCGGGCTCGCGCTGCGGGCCGCGGGCGTGCCGGTCGCCCTCGAGGACCCCTCGCCGACGGCCGTGACCCTCGCGGCCGACCTCGGCGCCGGGCGCCTCGCCCGGCCCGACGACCGCCCCGACGTCGTCGTCGTCGCCGCCCCGCCCGACGTGACCGCCCGGGTGGTCGGCGACGCCCTGCGCCGCCACCCCGGGGCCACCGTCACCGACGTCGCCTCCGTCAAGCGCGCGGTCGAGGCCGAGGTCGTCGCCGCGGCCGACGACCCCGCCCGGTACGTCGGCTCGCACCCCATGGCGGGCCGCGAGCGTAGCGGCGCCATCGCGGCCCGGTCCGACCTCTTCGCGGGTCGGCCGTGGGTCGTCGTCGCGCACGAGGCGTCGGATCCCGGGCGCGTCGCCCAGGTCGAACGCCTCGCCGCGCTCACCGGCGCCGCCGTCGCCCGCATGGCCTCGGCGGAGCACGACGCCGCCGTCGCCGCCGTCTCGCACGTGCCGCAGGTGGCGGCCAGCCTCGTCGCCGCGCGCCTGCGCGACCTGCCCGCCGACTCGGTGGCGCTCGCCGGGCAGGGTCTGCGCGACGTGACCCGGATCGCGGCGAGCGACCCCGCGCTGTGGACCCAGATCCTCGTCGGGAACGCGAGCGCCGTCCGCACGGTCCTCGCCGACCTCGCGGCCGACCTCGGCGAGGTCGTCGCGGCCCTGGCCGACGTCGGCGACGACCCCGACGCCCCCGCGCCGGGCGCGCGCCGCGTCCTCGCCTCGGCCATCGCCCACGGCAACGCCGGGCACGCCCGCATCCCCGGCAAGCACGGCGCCGGGCCCACGACGTACGGCACGGTGACGGTCCTCATGCCGGACCGGCCCGGGCACCTCGCGCTGCTCTTCGACCACGTCGGCGCCGCCGGGGTCAACGTCGAGGACGTGCGCATCGAGCACGAGGTCGGCCGCGCGGTCGGCGTCGTCGAGATCGCCGTGCTGCCGGCCGCCGTGGACCCGCTGCGGGCCGCCCTGCGCGCCCAGGGCTGGACGGTCCGGGACTGAGCCGTCGCCTGTCGCCGCCTCGCGACCGCTCCGCCGGGGGCGTGCCGGGCGGACGTTAGGGTAGGGCGGTGACTCTCCCGCCCTCCTCCGCCCTCGTCGTCGCCATCGACGGGCCCTCCGGCTCGGGGAAGTCGAGCGTGTCCCGCGAGGCCGCCGCCCGCCTCGACCTCGCCTACCTCGACACCGGCGCCATGTACCGGGCCCTCACCTGGTGGTGCCTCGAGCACGGCATCCCCCTCGACGACGCGGAGGCGGTGACCGCCGCCGCGGTCGACATGCCGCTCGAGATCGGGGTCGACCCGCTCGAGCCCTACGTCGGGGTCGACGGGCGCGACATCACCGCCGCCATCCGGGAGTCGTCGATCTCGACCGTCGTCTCGCTCGTCGCCCGCGTCCCGGGCGTGCGCACCGAGCTCGTCGACCGCCAGCGCCGCGTCATCGAGGCGTGCCGCGAGGACGGCGGCGTCGTCGCCGAGGGGCGCGACACGACGACCGTCGTCGCCCCCGACGCCGACGCCCGCATCCTGCTCGTCGCGAGCGAGGAGGCCCGGCTGCGGCGCCGCGCGGCCCAGCTCCACGGCCCCGCGGACAGCGAGGCGGCGGTGGAGTCGGTGCGCGACGAGGTCGTGCGCCGCGACGCCGACGACTCGACCGTCGCGAGCTTCTTCGAGCCCGCCCCCGGCGTGACCGTTCTCGACACCTCCGACCTCGACTTCGAGGAGTCGGTCCGCGCCGTCCTCGCGATCGTCGTCTCGGAGGTCGACTTCGCCGCCGACGCGGACACCGCGGCCGAGGTGGACACAGACACTGCGCCCGAGGCGGAGGCCGAGGTGGAGGCCGACATCCAGGGTGAGGCGCCGCCGACGTCCCCCGGCGCCGCGGCGGACGCCGATCGGGCCTTCGGACCGGGCTCCGACGACGGCGACGCCTCCGAGGTCGAGGTCGCCCTGCGGGCCGGCCTGGAGGAGTTCGAGCTCGACGAGGACGACCGGGCCCTGCTGTCCGCCCAGCGCGGGTTCGACGACGAGGACGACGACGGCGCGGACCGGCCCGTCGTCGCGGTCGTCGGGCGCCCGAACGTCGGCAAGTCGACGCTCGTCAACCGCATCCTCGGCCGCCGCGAGGCCGTCGTGGAGGACGTCCCGGGCGTCACCCGCGACCGCGTCGCCTACGACGCGGAGTGGACCGGCCGCCGGTTCACCCTCGTCGACACGGGCGGCTGGGACGTCGACGCGAGCGGCATCCACCTACGCGTCGCCGAGCAGGCCGAGGTTGCCGTCGAGCTCGCCGACGTCGTCCTCTTCGTCGTCGACGCGACGGTCGGCGCCACCGACACCGACGAGGCCGTCGTGCGGCTGCTGCGCCGCTCGGGCAAGCCCGTCGTCCTCGTCGCGAACAAGGTCGACGACGCGCGCGCCGAGGCCGACGCCGCGATGTTGTGGTCCCTCGGCCTCGGGCAGCCGTGGCCCGTGTCCGCGCTGCACGGCCGGGGCAGCGGCGACGTCCTCGACGCACTGCTCGCCGTCATGCCGGCGACCTCCGGGGTCTTCGGGGCCTACCGCCGGGGCGGTCCGCGGCGGGTGGCCCTCCTCGGGCGCCCGAACGTCGGCAAGTCGAGCCTGCTCAACAAGCTCGCAGGGGAGGAGCGGGTCGTCGTCGACGAGGTCGCCGGCACGACGCGTGACCCCGTCGACGAACTCGTCGAGCTCGGCGGCGAGACGTGGCGGTTCGTCGACACCGCGGGCATCCGCCGCCGCGTCCACCAGACCCGGGGCGCCGACTTCTACGCCTCGCTGCGGACGCGGACGGCGCTCGAGAAGGCCGAGGTGGCCGTCGTCCTCATCGACGCCTCCGCCTCGCTCACCGAGCAGGACATCCGGGTCGTGCAGCAGGTCGTCGACGCCGGCCGCGCCCTCGTCATCGCGTACAACAAGTGGGACCTGCTCGACGAGGAGCGCCGCCACTTCCTCGAACGGGAGATCGAGCGGGAGCTCGTGCAGATCGACTGGGCGCCGCGCGCCAACGTCTCGGCCCGCACGGGCCGGCACATGGACAAGCTCGTCCCGGCCCTGACGACCGCGCTCGACTCGTGGGACCGGCGCGTCCCCACGGGCCGGCTCAACGCGTTCATCGGCGAGATCGTCGCCGCCCACCCCCACCCGGTGCGCGGCGGCAAGCAGCCCCGCATCCTCTTCGCGACCCAGGCGTCGACCCGGCCCCCGCGGTTCGTGCTCTTCGCGAGCGGCTTCATCGAGGCCGGCTACCGCCGCTTCGTCGAGCGGCGGCTGCGCGAGGAGTTCGGGTTCGAGGGCTCGCCCATCGAGATCTCCGTGCGCGTCCGCGAGAAGCGACGCAAGACCCGGTGATCGGCGCCGGATCGGGCCGGGAAACCGCACCGGGAACCGTGGTCGGCGCGGGTGTGTCCGGGCCCGACGACGAGCCGACGGCGAGCCGATCCCCGGCCCGGCCGGGCGATTCGGAGGTCGGCCGGGGCGTGCGGTAGTCTTCAGGTCGCCCACCGCGCAGGAGCACGGCGGGTGCGCACGAAGAACAAGTGGATATCGGGATGTGGCGCAGCTTGGTAGCGCACTTGACTGGGGGTCAAGGGGCCGCAGGTTCAAATCCTGTCATCCCGACGAAGACAGCCCCGGCGGGACGGACGTCCTGCCGGGGCTTCGTCGTGCCCGGTTACGCTGCCGCAGGGGAGGGAGAGCCGTGAGTCGTTCGCGTTCGCACGCACCGGTGCCCGTCGGTCTGCTCGAGGCGCTGGCCGAGCCCCTCGATCCCGGGTACGAGGCCGTCCACCGGGTGCGGTCCACCGCCCACGCCGCCCGTGCGGGCTCGTCGTCGAAGGCGCCGGGGGAGTCGAAGGCGTCGGGTGAGTCGGGGGAGGGGCCGCGACCCGATGAAGCCGGGGCGGTTCGTCCCCGTCCTCGGCCGGGCCACGTCGCCGGCTCGCTGGCCGTCGGGCTCGTCATCGGCCTCGTGCTCGCCACGTCCGGTCTCGCCTCGGACCGGACCCGGTCGTCGCTGCGCGAGCGGCGGGCCGCCCTCGTCGAACGGGTGGAGGCCTCCCAGGCCGACGTCGATGCACTCACGGCCCGGGCGAGCGCCCTGCGGGGCGCCGGCCCCACCGCCGCCGATTCCCGCTCCGCCGATGCCCGTCTCGCCGAGGCCGCGGGCGCGGTGCCGCTGACCGGTCCGGGCCTCGTCGTCACCCTCGACGACGCCCCGGCCGCCCTCGCCCCCGCGCCGGCCCCCGACGCCCCGGGCGCGGGCGACGCCGCGGAATCGGGACGCATCGTGGCCCGGGACGTCGCCCAGGTCGCCAACGAGCTGTGGGCCGCGGGCGCGACCGGCGTCGCGGTCAACGGCCAACGCCTCACCGCGACGTCCTCCATCCGCTTCGCGGGCCGGGCCATCCTCGTCGGCTACCGGCCCCTCGCGCGCCCGTACGAGATCGGCGCCGTCGGGCCGGCCGACCTGGCGGCCCGGTTCGAGCCCCGCGGCGGGGTGTACCTCGACGAGCTGCGCACCGCGTTCGGGGCCCGGGTGGGCACGGCCGCGGTGGCCCGGCTCACCCTGCCCGCCGGCACCCTCCTCGACCTCGACCACGCCGCGCCCGCGCCCGGCGCCGTCGACGGCCCCGAGCAGTGGCCCCGCGCGCCCGCGAGCCCGGCCACCCCGCCCGCGCCGTCCCCCGGCGAGACCTCGCCCTCCCGGGCCCGTTCCACGCCCGTCCCCACCCCGAAGGGTTCCGCCTCGTGATCCCCGTCATCGGCCTCGTCGTCGGCGTCGTGCTCGGCCTCGTCCTCCAGCCGACCGTCCCCCTGTGGGCCCAGCCGTACCTGCCCATCGCCGTCATCGCCGCCCTCGACGCGGTGTTCGGCGGGCTCCGCGCCGTGCTCGACGGCGTCTTCTCCGACCGCGTCTTCGTCGTCTCGTTCCTGTCGAACACCGTCGTCGCCGCGCTCATCGTCTTCCTCGGCGACCAACTCGGGGTCGGCGCGCAGCTCTCGACCGGCGTCGTCGTCGTCCTCGGCGTGCGCATCTTCTCCAACGTGGCCGCCATCCGGCGCCTCCTCTTCGGCGCATGAGCGCGCCACCCGCACCCGAGGCGACCCCGGCGCAGCGCCGGGCGGTGGCCTGGAGCCGCCTGCGCACCGCGCTGTTCATCCGCCCGACGCGCACGGCGCTGCTCGCCGGCGTGCTCGCCCTCCTGCTCGGCCTCGCGCTGACCGTGCAGATCCGCGCGACCCGCGAGCAGGGGCTGGAGGCGCTGCGCGAGGACGAGCTCGTCGGTGTCCTCGACACGGTCGAGCAGCGACGCGCACGTCTGTCGGAGGAGGTCGCGGACCTCGAGCGGCAGCGCGAGGACCTCGTGACCGCGCCCGCCGGCAGCGAGGCCGCGCGCCGCGCCGCCCAGGACCGCGCCGACGACCTCGCCGTCCTCGCCGGCACGGTCCCCGCGCGCGGGCCCGGGGTCACGATGACGCTGGAGGGGCCGCCGCAGGGGATCGGCACGGGCGTCTACCTCGACCTGTTCGCCGAGCTGCGCGACGCGGGCGCCGAGGCGATCCAGGTGGGTCCGGTCCGGGTCGTCGCCTCGAGCGCGGTGACGGAGTCGGCCGACGGCGTGGTCAGCCTCGACGGGACGCCGCTGCCCGCCCGGGTCGTCGTCAGCGCCATCGGCGAGCCGCGCACGCTCGCCTCGGCCATGGACATCCCCGGCGGACTCGTCGAGACGGTCCGCGGGCTGGAGGGGCGGGTCTCGGTGACGACGTCGCCGTCGGTCCTCGTGAGTGCCGTGCGCACCACCTCGACGCTTCGCTAGTGTTCGAAGCGAGCGACACCGCGCGAGCCGAACGCCCCCGTCGCGCCGCCGCCGGCGGTGTCGCCGCCCCGACCGCACCACCCACGGAAGGACGCATCATGAGCGAGCTGGACTACCCCGAGGACCTGCGCTACACCGCCGAGCACGAGTGGGTCCGCGCGGCCGCCGACGGCATCGTGCGCGTGGGCATCACGTCGTACGCCCAGGACGCCCTCGGCGACGTCGTCTTCGTCAACCTCCCCACCGTCGGCGACACCGTGGCCGAGGGCGACTCGTGCGGCGAGATCGAGTCCACGAAGTCGGTGAGCGACCTCTACTCGCCGCTCGCGGGCGAGGTCACGGCCGTGAACGAGTCCCTCGACACCACACCCGAACTCGTCAACTCCGACCCCTATGGCGAGGGCTGGATGTTCGAGATGAAGGCGGCCGAGGTGGGTGCGGCCGAGCAGCTCCTCGACGTCGACTCCTACCGCGAGCAGCTCGACTGACCACACGCTGCCGCCATCGGTCGACATGACCGTTCCGGGGAGGTCGACCGATGGTTTAGGGTGAGGGTCCGATGACGCCGGGCGACGGGCCCGCGCCAGGGCAGAGAAGCAGGTGACGACACGGTGACCGACCAGGGCTCGCACGAGGAGTCGGGGCGTCCGCACGCCGATCCGGCCACCATGCATATCACCGGCCTGGGGGCCGAGCCGGAGGTCTCGCACGACGTCGAGGCCCGCCTGTCCTCCGACGACCAGGCGACGATCGAGGCCCTGCGTCCCGGGACCGCCCTGCTGCTCGTCCTGCGCGGTCCCAACACCGGCGCGCGCTTCCTCCTCGACGCCGAGACGACGACCACGGGCCGCCACCCGTCCAGCGACATCTTCCTCGACGACGTCACCGTGTCCCGCAAGCACGCGGTCTTCCAGGCCGAAGGGGACGGCTTCGTCGTCCGCGACGTGGGGTCCCTCAACGGCACGTACGTCAACCGCGAGCGCATCGACTCGGTCCCGCTCCGGTCGGGCGACGAGGTCCAGATCGGCAAGTTCCGGCTCGTCTACCACGCCGGCCACACGCACGCCTCGGCTGACGCTCCGCGAGCGCACTGACGCCGTGGTGGATCGGCGGCCGGCCGCAGCGAGGTGGACGATCGGGGCGGTCCTGCGGACCCTGCAGGACGATTTCCCCGACGTCACCATCAGCAAGATCCGATTCCTCGAGGCCGAGGGACTCATCAAGCCCGAGCGCACTCCGTCGGGCTATCGCAGCTTCAGCGACCGTGACGTCGAGCGGCTCCGCTACGTGCTCGAGGCGCAGCGGGACCGCTTCTGGCCGCTGAAGGTCATCCGCGAGGCCCTCGACTCCCTCGACCGCGGCGTCGACCCGCAGGGCGGAAGGTCGTCGGCCTCGGCGGGCGGACGCGGCGGGACCGCGCGTGGCGGGGACGGGGACGTCGGGACGGGCGAGGGGTCCGCCGCGGACCACCGCGACCCGGTCGCACCGCCGCCGTCGGCCCTGCTGCGCCGGGACGCCCCCGCCCGGCTCAACCGCCGGGAGGTCATGCGCGCCACCGGTCTCGACGCGGCGACGTTCGACGCGCTCGCCGGGTACGGGCTCCTCTCGCCCGGCCGCGACGGCCACTTCACCGAGTCGGCCCTGCCGATCGCGAGGGCGGCGGCGGCGCTCGCGGCCCACGGGATCGAGGCGCGTCATCTGCGCCCGTTCCGGACTGCCGCCGACCGCGAGATCGGCCTCGTTCAGCAGGTGGTCGCGCCCCGTCGCGGGCGGGACCCGGAGCGCGACGACGAGACGCTCGCCGAGCTGCTCCACCACTGCATCGCGCTGCACACGGCGCTCGTGCGGGCGGGTCTCGAGCGCTGAGCGCGGCCGCACCCGGTAGCGTGGTGAGGGTGCGAGATCTCGACGTCCTCGGTGTCCGTGTGGAGATGCCCACGAACCAGCCCATCGTCCTGCTGCGCGAGCGCGACGGGGACCGGTACCTGCCCGTGTGGGTGGGGGCGGCCGAGGCCGCCGCGATCGCCTTCGCCCAGCAGGGCGTGACCCCGCCTCGGCCCCTGACCCACGACCTCCTGCGGGACGTCATCACCGCCCTCGGCCGCGAGTTGACCGAGGTCCGCATCGTCGAGCTGCGCGACGACGTCTTCTACGCCACCCTCGTCTTCTCCGACGGCGCCGAGGTCAGCTCGCGCACGTCCGACGCCGTGGCCCTCGCGCTGCGCACCAAGAGCCCCATCCGGGCCGCCGACGAGGTCATGGACACCGCCGGCGTCGTCGTCGACGAGGACGAGGACGACGAGGTCGAGCGGTTCCGCGCCTTCCTCGACCACGTCTCCGCCGAGGACTTCGACACCCCCGGAGGCCCCGAGGAGGAGACTCCCGGGCCCTCAACCTCCACCTGACGTCGCGGTTGCCCACGCGGCGTCGGGACGCGTTCTCGACGTGGTCCCGGCCCCGTCGGCCCGGGATGACGGTGGCCCACCGGCGCGTCGCACGCCCGGTGATTGCCAACTGTCGGGGCGGACCGTAGCGTTCTGAGGGTAGGTCCGCAACGGGCACCTCCCGCGCCGCAGCCGGCTCGGACGGGTCCGATCCTCCTCGGGGCGCTCGCCACGAGGACAGCAGCCGCCGCGGCGCCGGCGACGATCCCCGGCACGCCGGGGATCGAGAGGGAGGTCTTCGTGAGCTCGACGGACGACACGGGTCGCCGGGCACCCGTCAAGGTCGCGGCCCAGGGCGTGCTGTTCGAGTCCGACCTCCCCGAGCTCGACGAGGACGCCGGCTACCGCGGGCCCACGGCCTGCCGCGCCGCCGGCATCACCTACCGGCAGCTCGACTACTGGGCCCGCACCGGCCTCGTGGAGCCGTCGGTGCGCACCGCGACCGGTTCCGGCACCCAGCGCCTCTACGGTTTCCGCGACGTCCTCGTGCTCAAGGTCGTCAAGCGCCTGCTCGACACCGGGGTTTCCCTGCAGCAGATCCGCATCGCCGTCTCGAGCCTGCGCGAGCGCGGCGTCGAGGACCTCGCCCAGATCACCCTGATGAGCGACGGCGCCAGCGTCTACGAGTGCACGAGCAGCGACGAGGTCATCGACCTCCTCCAGGGCGGACAGGGCGTCTTCGGCATCGCCGTCGGGCGCGTCTGGCGCGAGGTCGAGGGCGACCTCGCCCACCTGCCCACCGAGCGGCTCGAGGCGGAGGCCGCGGAGGCGGCCGTCTCCGCCTCCGACGAGCTCAGTCTGCGGCGCAAGCGCCGGATCGGCTGAACCACGCCGGCGCCGCACGCGCCGGTGTTAATCTCGACGCGCTGTAACCCCGTCCGGGAGAGTCCCCGGCATTCCGGCCGCCTGGTGCGGCCGGCTCGGGGCGCCGAAGGAGCAAACCTCCCCGGAATCTCTCAGGCGCGCAGGACCGGGCGGGTAGGCACCGTGGAGTCGCGTCCGGCGGCGACAGGGGGGGAGGCCGATCGACGGACCCGCGTCCGAGGTGACACGGTCCTGACAGGAGCACCTTCGTGACCACCGATCACATCGCCGAGAGCACCGCCGCCCCCGACCGGGCCACCCGCGTTCCCGCCACTCCGTTCGTCGCCCGGCACGTCGGGCCGCGCGAGGAGGACGTGGAGGCGATGCTGGAGGTCGTCGGCAAGCCGAGTCTCGACGCCCTCATCGACACCACCCTGCCCGGCGCGATCCGCAGCGGTGACCGTCTCGACATCGAGGCCGCGCCCAGCGAACAGGCCGTGCTCGCCGAGCTCGCGCAGATCGCCGCCGACAACACCGTCCTCACCTCGATGATCGGGCTCGGCTACTACGGCACGGTCATCCCGTCGGTCATCCGCCGCAACGTGCTCGAGAACCCCGGGTGGTACACGGCGTACACGCCGTACCAGCCGGAGATCTCGCAGGGCCGTCTCGAGGCCCTGCTCAACTTCCAGACCGTCGTGTCGGACCTGACGGGTCTCGACGTCGCGAACTCCTCCCTGCTCGACGAGAGCACCGCGGCCGGGGAGGCGATGACGCTCATGCGTCGCGCCGCCAAGGCGCCCAAGGGGGCCGTCCTCCTCGTCGATCGGCACGTGTTCCCCCAGACCGTCGCTGTGATTCGCACCCGCGCGCTGCCCATCGGCATCGAGGTCGTCGTCGCCGACACCGATCTCGCCGACGTCGCCACGCCCGACGAGTTGCGCGCCGCGGCGGGCGACCGGGACGTGTTCGGGGTCGTCGTGCAGTATCCCGGCGCCGACGGCGAGATCCGGGACTTCTCGGGGCTGACCTCTGCCGCCCACGAGGCGAAGGCGCTGGTCACGGCGTGCGCCGACCTGCTCGCTCTCACCCTGGCCGCCGCGCCGGGGGAGTGGGGCGCTGACGTCGCGGTCGGGACGTCGCAGCGGTTCGGGGTCCCCATGGGCTTCGGCGGACCGCACGCCGGCTACATGTGCGTCCGCAAGGGGCTCGAGCGGACGATGCCGGGCCGACTCGTCGGGGTCAGCGTCGACGCGGAGGGTCGGCCGGCGTACCGGCTCGCGCTGCAGACCCGCGAGCAGCACATCCGCCGCGAGAAGGCGACGAGCAACATCTGCACCGCTCAGGTGCTCCTCGCCGTTCTCGCGTCCATGTACGCGGTCTACCACGGCCCGGCCGGGTTGGTCCGGGTCGCCACGCGCGTCCACGGCTTCGCCGCCGCGACGGCCGACGCCCTGCGCGAGGCGGGGATCGACGTCCGCACGCGCCGGTTCTTCGACACGCTCACCGTCGTCGTCCCGGGCCGGGCGGAGGCGGTGCTCGCCGCCGCCCGCGAGCGCGGCATCAACCTGTGGCAGGTCGACGACGACACCGTCCTGCTCAGCTTCGACCAGCTCAGCACGCCCGAGGTGGCCACCGACGTGCTCGCCGCGTTCGGGGTCGAGGGCGTCACGGTCGGCCGGGTAGACGTCGACGCGGTCGACCTCGCGGGGGAGTGGGGCGACCTCGCCCGACGCAGCGAGTTCCTCACGCAGCCCGTGTTCAACACCCACCACTCCGAGACGCGGATGATGCGCTACCTGCGCACCCTCGCCGACCGGGACTACGCGCTCGATCGCGGCATGATCCCCCTGGGCTCGTGCACGATGAAGCTCAACGCGGCCACCGAGATGGAGGCCATCACGTGGCCCGAGTTCGCCGCCCTGCACCCGTTCGCCCCGGCCGACCAGACGGTGGGGATCCGCCGGATCGTCGCCGACCTGCAGCGCTGGCTGTGCGACCTCACCGGGTACGACGAGGTGTCGCTGCAGCCCAACTCGGGTGCCACGGGTGAGCTCGCCGCCCTCGTCGCCATCCGCGCCTACCACCGGGACAACGACCAGGCCGAGCGCGACGTCTGCCTCATCCCGAGCAGCGCGCACGGCACGAACGCCGCGAGCGCCGTCATGGCGGGGTTCAAGGTCGTCGTCGTCGGTTCGGCGGCCGACGGGTCGATCGACATGGACGATCTGCGCGCCAAGGTCGACAAGCACGGCCCGCAGCTCGCCGCGATCATGGTGACGTACCCGTCCACGAACGGGGTGTACGAGGACACGATCACCGAGCTGTGCGATCTCGTGCACGCCGCGGGCGGCCAGGTCTACATCGACGGGGCGAACATGAACGCTCTCGTCGGCGTGGCGCGGCCGGGCCGGTTCGGAGGCGACGCGAGCCACCTCAACCTCCACAAGACGTTCGCCATCCCGCACGGCGGCGGCGGCCCCGGCGTCGGGCCGATCGGGGTGCGCAGCCACCTCGCGCCCTACCTGCCCGACCACCCGTTCGACCCCGCGGCCGGGCCCGAGACCAGCGACGGCCCGTGCGTCGGCGCCCCGTACGGCTCGGCGGGGGTCCTGCCCATCTCGTGGGCCTACCTGCGGCTCATGGGGGCCGACGGCCTCCTGCGCGCCACGCAGGTCGCCGTCCTCAACGCCAACTACGTCGCCGCCCGGCTGCGCGATCACTACCCGGTGCTCTACTCCGGGGTCGACGGGGTCGTCGCGCACGAGTGCATCCTCGACCTGCGCGAGCTGACGAGGCGCAGCGGCGTCACCGTCGACGACGTCGCGAAGCGCCTCATCGACTACGGGTTCCACGCGCCGACCATGAGCTTCCCGGTCGCCGGGACCCTCATGGTCGAGCCGACCGAGAGCGAGGACCGCATCGAGCTCGACCGGTTCTGCGACGCGATGATCGCGATCCGGGAGGAGATCCGCGAAGTGGAGGAGGGGCGCGTCGACGCGGCCGCCAGCGTCCTGCGCGGGGCACCGCACACGGCCGAGAGTCTCGTGGGGGACTGGGACCTCGCGTACGACCGGGCCACCGCCGTGTACCCCGCCGGCGTCGACCCGCGCTCGAAGTACTGGCCGCCGGTGCGCCGCATCGACGGCGCCTACGGCGACCGCAACCTCGTCTGCACCTGCCCCTCGCCCGAGGAGCTCGCCGAGCCGGAGGACTGATCGCACGGAGCCCGTGCGGTGGGCGCACGCCCACCGCACGGGTCCTGGCGGTGCACGAGGGGACGCCGGTGTGGTTGGCTCCTCCTCACGGGGTCCGCGCAAAGGCGTGGACGGGACGACGCGAGGTGGATCGTGGGCCAGGACGTCTCGGGCAACGAGTGGTCGAACGAGCAGCGGCAGCGCTACCGCGAGAAGGTGCTGCAGAACCTCGACGTGTTCGAGCGCATGCTCGTGTCGAGCAGCTTCGAGGCCGACGAGGGGATGACGGGTCTCGAGATCGAGCTCAACCTCGTCGACTCCGACCTGAACCCGAGCTTCGACAACGCCGCCGTCCTCGACGCCATCGACTCCTCGGCGTTCCAGACCGAGCTCGCCAAGTTCAACATCGAGCTCAACGTCGACCCCCGCGTCATCGAGGGCGACGCCCTGTACCGGCTCGAGGACGACATCCGCGCCGGGCTCAACGCGGCGCGGGAGCGGGCGCAGCGCGCGGGCAGCGACATCGTCCAGATCGGCATCCTCCCGACGCTGATGACGCACCACGTCGCGCCCGACAGCGGATGGATGAGCGCCAACCGGCGCTACCTCGCGCTCAACGACGCGATGATGGCCGCGCGCGGCGAGGACATGTACATCGACATCGCCGGGTCGACCGGCGAGCGGCTCGCGTTCTACTCGGGCTCGATCGGGCCCGAGGCCGCGTGCACGTCGCTGCAGCTGCACGTGCAGGTGGCCCCGTCGAACTTCGCGGCGTACTGGAACGCGGCGCAGGCCCTGTCCGGGGTGCTCATCGCCATCAGCGCCAACTCGCCGTTCCTGTGCGGCAAGGCGCTGTGGCACGAGACCCGCATCCCCCTGTTCACGCAGGCCACCGACACGCGCCCGATCGAGCTCGCCAACCAGGGGGTCCGCCCCCGGGTCGGGTTCGGCGAGCGGTGGATCACGTCGATCTTCGACCTCTTCGAGGACAACGTCCGCTACTTCCCCGCGCTGCTGCCCGAGCTGACCGACGAGGACCCGGTCAGCGTTCTCGCCGAGGGGGTGCCGCCCGAGCTGGGAGAGCTGCGGCTGCACAACGGGACGATCTACCGGTGGAACCGCCCGATCTACGACACGCACGGCGGCAAGCCGCACCTGCGGGTCGAGAACCGCATCCTCCCCGCGGGCCCGACCGTGGCCGACACCATCGCCAGCGCGGCGTTCTACTACGGCGCGCTGCGCAAGTTCGCGACCGTGGACCGCCCGGTGTGGACGCAGATGAGCTTCCAGGCCGCCGAGACGAACTTCCGCCACGGCGCCCGTGACGGCATGTTCGCCCGCCTCTACTGGCCGTCGTTCAACGCGGTCAGCCCCGACGAGCTCGTGCTGCGTCATCTCCTCCCGCTCGCCCACGAGGGCCTCGCCGACCTCGGGGTGCCGACCCACGTCCGCGACCACTACCTCGGCATCATCGAGGCGCGCTGCCTGGCCCGGCAGAACGGCGCCACGTGGCAGCTGGAGGCGGTCCGCCGCCACGAGGACGCCGGCGCCGACCGGCTGGGCGCGCTGCGTGCGATGTTCGCCGACTACATCGAGCGGATGCACAGCAACGAGCCCGTGCACACCTGGGCTCTGCCCGGGGACTGAGGGCCCGATCGGGGGTCATGCGGGACCCGGGCCGCTCGCTAGGGTGGAGTCGACCCCTTCCGATCCGGCCGGGGCGCGCGCGGGGCCGTCGTATCGCCTCGCCCGCCGCCGGCCGGGACTCGACCGATGGAGACGCCCCCCATGACCGTTCGCCGTGTCGCCCTCCTCACCGCCGGCGGCTACGCCCCCTGTCTCTCCTCCGCCGTCGGCGGGCTCATCGAGCGGTACACGCAGGTGGCGCCCGACGTCGAGATCATCGCCTACACGCACGGATACCAGGGCCTGCTGCGCGGCGAGTACCTACGCGTGACCGACGAGGTCCGGGCCAAGGCCGGCCTGCTGCACACCTACGGCGGGTCGCCGATCGGCAACTCCCGCGTCAAGCTGACGAACACCAAGGACCTCGTGAAGCGCGGCCTCGTGCCCGACGGCGTCGACCCGCTCGAGTTCGCCGCGAACCGCCTGACGGAGGACGGCGTCGACGTGCTGCACACGATCGGCGGCGACGACACGAACACGACGGCGGCCGACCTCGCGGCGCACCTGCAGAAGAACGGTCACCCGCTCACGGTCGTCGGGCTGCCGAAGACCATCGACAACGACATCGTCCCCATCCGGCAGTCGCTCGGGGCCACGACCGCGGCGCAGGTGGGCGCCCAGTTCGCCTCGAACATCATCGCCGAGCACAACTCGGGGTCGCGCATGCTCATCGTCCACGAGGTCATGGGCCGCAACTGCGGCTGGCTCACGGCGGCGACGGCGCGCGACTACCGCCGGTGGCTCGACGGGCGCGAGTGGCTCCCCGAGTTCGGCCTCGACCGCCGCGCGTGGGACGTCCACGGGGTCTACGTCCCCGAGGCGGAGCTCGACATCGACGCCGAGGCCACCCGCCTGCGCGCCGTCATGGACGACCTCGGCTGCGTCAACCTCTTCATCTCCGAGGGCGCCGGCGTGCCCGAGATCGTCGCGCAGATGGAGGCCGCCGGCGAGGAGGTCCCGCGCGACGCGTTCGGTCACGTGCGGCTCAACGAGATCAACCCGGGCGCGTGGTTCGCCAAGCAGTTCGCGGAGAAGCTCGGCGCCGAGAAGGTCAACGTCCAGAAGTCCGGGTACTACGCGCGGTCGGCGCCCGCGAACGAGGAAGACCTCGCGCTCATCGCGAGCATGACCACGCTCGCGGTCGACAAGGCGCTCGCGGGCGAGCCCGGCGTCATCGGGCACGACGAGGAGCGCGGCGACGAGCTGCGCGCGATCGAGTTCGAGCGGATCGCCGGGCACAAGGCCTTCGACGTCACCCAGGACTGGTTCGGCGCGATGCTGGCCGACATCGGCCAGCCGGCGCCGGTGCCCCTCTCCTGACCCGGCCGCCGCCACCCGGCGGCCCGCCCGGCTGCTCGAGGCCACTGACGGCCACCGAGCACCACGACCACGACCACGACCACGACAGAACCGAACAGGCACGCACACCCGAGACGGGGCGGACGCACGACGCGTCCGCCCCGTCCGACGTCTCCGGAGGCCTTGCGCGAGCGAGGGATCCACACGCGACCGGGCATCCGCGCTGAGCGTTCGCTCAGTTCACCGGGCAGAGGGCCGATGGGGCGCACGGGTGTCCGCAGGCCGAGCCACACGGCTCGGCCGGCGGACACATCGGGGGGCCGACGCGCAGGGATCCTGCGCGCATCCATGCCTTAGAGGAGTCGTGAACGTGCGGATTCGCCGCCTGTCCATCGTGGCTGCCGCCACTGTGGTCGCACCCGTCCTGATCGTCCTACCGCAGTCGGGGCACCGCGCCTCCGCCGGACAGGAGACGGTCGCCACCAGCGAACGCTCCGTCGAGCTACTCGCCCCGTCCGCCCCGGCCGTCGCCCACGGCACAGTGGCCTCGCGTCGCGACCTCGCGCTCGCGACGGCCCAGGCGGTGCAGGCGGGGGTCAGCGCGCGGGCCGCGACCGTCGCGTCGCCCCGCGTGCTCGAGGTGAGCCCGGCGCAGGCGGTGCCCTCCGACGTCGCGGTGGTCGGCGTCTCGTGGTCGAACGACGTCGGGCGGTCCACGGTCGTGCAGTACCGGACCTACGGCGCCGATGCGTGGAGCGACTGGCAGGCCATCGACGCCGACGCGGCCACCTCGTCGGCCGAGGAGGGCACCCGCTCCGGGTCCGACCCGATCGTCGTCACCGGGGCCACCCAGGTGCAGGCCCGGGTGCTCGGCCCGGCCGGTGGTGCTCCCGCCGACGCCAGGCTCACCGTCATCGATCCGGGGCAGGGCGAGGGCGACGACGGGATCGGCACCGCGCAGCCGGGGGCCGCCGAGGCCGGCGCCGCCCGACCGCGCATCCACTCCCGCGCGGAGTGGGGCGCCAACGAGTCGTGGCGCAAGGACCCGCCGTCCTACATGACGATCAAGGGTGTCGTCGTGCACCACACGGCGGGCACGAACAACTACTCGCCCTCGCAGGTCCCCGCGATCCTCCGCGGCATCTACGCGTTCCACACGAAGGACCGCGGCTGGAACGACATCGCCTACAACTTCCTCGTCGACAAGTGGGGCCGGGTCTGGGAGGGCCGGTACGGCGGCGTCTCCCGCGCGGTCCAGGGTGCGCACGCGACCGGCTACAACACCCAGACCATGGGCGTCTCGGTCCTCGGCGACTACAACAAGGTGAGCGTGCCGTCCGCGGCCGTCACCTCCGTCGCGAAGGTCATCGCGTGGAAGGGCAGCCTGGCCGGGTACAACCCCGACGCGATGACGACCCTGTACGGACGGCGTGAGCGCACCGTCCAGGGACACCGCGACGTCGGCCAGACGACGTGCCCGGGCACGTCGCTGTACGCGCAGCTCCCCACCATCCGCCGCACCGCCCGGTCGCTGATGACCGGCTCGTATGCCGCCGGCGGCGGATCGCAGAGCGTCGGGTCCGGGAACACCGCGACCGCGGCGCCGTCCACGCCGGCACCCTCCGGCGCCGACGTCCTCATGCGGTCCTCCAGCGGCGCCCTGTTCCGCTCGGCCCCGCTCGTGTCGACCGGCCTCACGTACGCCTCCAAGCTGTCGGGTTCCTCGTGGGCCGGGTACGACGCCGTCCTCTCTGCCGGCGACCTCACCCGCGACGGACGCGCCGACGTGCTGGCCCGGGTGCGCGCCACGGGCCGTCTCGTGCTCTTCACCGGCGGCGCCGGGAACACGCTGACCGGCGCTCGCGCGGCCGGGGCCGGCTGGGGGAGCCGGACGCACCTCGTCGTCCCGGGCGACCTCACCGGCGACCGCGTCCCCGACCTGCTCGCGGTCGACCGACGCACCGGCGACCTGTTCCTCTACCGCAGCACGGGCACGGGCGGCTTCCGGGCCGCGGTGCGCGTGGGGCGCGGGTTCGGCGTCTTCACCCGGCTCGCCGGCGTGGGCGACTGGAACGGCGACGGCAAGGCCGACCTCGTCGGCGTCAACGCCTCCGGCACCCCCACGCTGTTCCGGGGCAACGGCACGGGCGGCTTCGTCACCGGCTCGACCCGCCTCGCGGGTTCGTGGGGGTATCGCACCCTCGTCGGACTGCCGGGCGCCCGCGCGGTGCTCGCGGTCGACGGGGCCGGCGCCGGCTACCTGATCGGCGCCCAGGGGGCCACCGGGATCCGCGTGACGAAGGTGAGCCCGAGCTTCCGCGGGCTGACCGTCTTCGCCGGCTGATCCAGCGCTCTGCCTCAGGGCCCGCCCGCCTCGCGCGGACGGGCCCTGACGCGTCCGAGGGCGGCGTGCGACCGCGGGGTCGCAGCGGCGATGATCGGGGCGTGAGCATCCTGCACCTGGCCATCCGCGACGACTGGGACGCGGCCCTGGCGTCCGGTTCCTACCCGTGGTCCACCCGCGGCGCGACGATCGAGGACGTCGGCTTCCTCCACGCGTGCCACGACCGCGCCCAGCTCGCCGGGGTGGCCGGGCGCTTCTACGCCGACGTCACCGCGCCGCTGCTCGTCCTCGAGCTTGACGAGGCCCGGCTCGCCGCCGCGGGCCTGGAGGTCCGCGACGAGCCGGGCCGTCCCGGCGACGCCGACGCGGAGCGCTTCCCGCACGTCTACGGGGGCCCGTTGCCGGCCGACGTCGTCGTCGCCGCCACTCCCTGGCGGCCCGAGCGGGGCCAGTAGGCTGGGGTCATGGAGCAACGCCTCAACTTCGTGACCCTGGCGGTCGCCGATCTCGACCGGACGCGCGCGTTCTACGTCGACGGCCTCGGCTGGGAACTCGCGTTCGAGGCGCCCGGCGAGGTCCTCTTCCTGCCCGTGGGCGACAGCATCATGCTCTCCCTGTGGAGCCGCGAGGGCTTCGAGGAGGAGGTCGGTCCCCCGGCCGTCGGCCTTGCCCCCATCACGCTGTCACACAACGTGAACAGCCCCCGCGAGGTGGAGGGTGTCCTCGCGGACGCCCGCCGGGCCGGCGCGCCCGAGGTCTCCGACGGGGTGCGCCGCGACTGGGGCGGGTTCTCCGGCTACTTCTCCGACCCCGACGGCTTCCACTGGGAGGTCGCGCACAACCCCACCCCGCTCGCCGACGAGCTCGTCGCGGCCTCCCGCGAGTGGCTCTCCCGGCGGCGGGCCGCCGTCACGAACGAGGAGCACAGCGGATGACGAGGTCGACGCGACGTCACGTCGGAACGGGTCTCGGGTCGGCGGGGGGCGCGCGATGAGCGCGCACCTGCGCAGCCGCGAACTCATCGACCTCGTCCTCGACGACGGGTCGTTCGACTCGTGGGACGAGCCGGTCGACGTCGCCGAGTTCGACGACGACTACCGCGCCGCGCTGTCCCGCGCCGCCGAGCGCAGCGGGACCGACGAGGCCGTGCTCACGGGCCGCGGGACGATCGACGGGCTGCCCGTCGCCGTCATCGTCGGCGAGTTCGGGTTCCTCGGCGGGTCGATCGGCGTGCGGACCGCCGAGCGGATCACGGCGGCCGTGCGGCAGGCCACGGCCCAGCGCCTCCCCCTCATCGCCGCGACGTCCTCCGGGGGCACGCGCATGCAGGAGGGGACGCCGGCGTTCGTCGAGATGGTGACGATCACCCGGGCGATCGTCGCGCACAAGGCGGCCGGGCTGCCCTACCTCGTCCACCTGCGCCACCCCACGACCGGCGGCGTCTTCGCCTCGTGGGGGTCCCTCGGCCACGTCACCGTCGCCGAGCCGGGAGCGCTCGTCGGGTTCCTCGGCCCGAAGGTCTACGAGGCCCTCAACGGGGAGGCGTTCCCGCACGGGGTGCAGGTCGCCGAGAACCTCGTCGACAAGGGCATCATCGACGCCGTCGTGCCCGCCTCCGAGCTGGCGTCCGTCGCCGCCCGGGTCATGCGCCTGCTGCACCCGTCGGCGCGCGACCGGTCCGAGGGGCCCACCGCCGCGGTGCCGGAGGCGACGTCGACCGGTGCCGCGGGCGTCACCGACTCCGAACCGGCGGCGGTCGACGCGTGGGCCGCCGTCGAGATCACCCGGTCCCGCCGACGTCCCGGCGTCCGCGAGCTGCTGCGCCACGGCGCCGACGACGTCGTGCCGCTGTCGGGCACGGGGGAGGGGCAGGCCGACGCCGGGCTCCTGCTCGCCCTCACCTCGTTCGACGGGGTGACGTGCGTGCTCGTGGGACAGGACCGTCGCAGCCAGCGCACCCACTCGATGGGTCCCGCCGCGCTGCGCGCCGCCCGTCGCGGCATCCACCTCGCCCAGGAGCTCGGGCTGCCGCTGGTCTCCGTCATCGACACCCCGGGCGCCGATCTGTCGGTCCAGGCCGAGGAGGGCGCGCTGGCGGGCGAGATCGCCCGGTCCATCGCCGAGATGACCCAGCTCACCGTCCCGAGCGTCGCGCTGCTCATCGGTCAGGGCTGCGGCGGCGGCGCGCTCGCCCTCCTGCCGGCCCGGACGGTGGTCGTCGCCGAGAACGGCTGGCTGTCGCCGCTCCCGCCCGAGGGCGCCTCGGTCATCGTCCACGGCACCCCCGACCGCGCCCCGGAGATGACGCGACGGCAGCGCATCTCGGCCACGGATCTCCTGGCGGCCGGCATCGCCCACCGCATCGTCCCCGAGACGTCCACCGACACCGACCCCAAGGGGTTCGCGGTGGCGATGGCCGCCGCCGCGGCGGAGGAGCTGCGCCGTCAGATGGGTGAGGACGCCGAGACCCGGCTGCGCTGAGGAGGGTCCCGGCGGGTCAGCCGAGGGTCGTCCAGTAGGACCAGAACCGGTGCGCGATGAGCACGAAGATCGCGAGATACCAGACGGTGACGACGACGATCTGGTAGTCGCTCGCGAGCTGGACGGGGCGACTCGGCGCCCCGCCGGACCGTTCGGTCAGCGCGGACAGGGTCACGTGGACGAACAACGGGATCATCACCGCCCAGACGACCATGCAGTAGGGGCACAGCGCGCCGATGACGTACAGGCTCTGGTAGATCAGCCAGTGCACGAACACGATCCCGAACGTGACGCCGAGCACTGTCGCCGCCCGGAACCACGCGGCGAACCGGGCGCCCGCGAGGAGCCCCACGCCGATGGTCGTCACCGCGGCGAACCCGGCGATCCCGAGGATCGGGTTGGGGATGCCGAACGCCGCGGCCTGGGGCGTCACCATGACCGACCCGCAGGACAGCACGGGGTTGATGCTGCAGGTCGGGACGTAGTCGGGGTCGGCGAGCAGGGCCATCTTCTCGACGAGCAGGACGACCGCGGCGATCAACCCGATGACCCCGGTGATCGTCAGCACGAGTCCCGACGCGCGCGAGTGCCCGGGGGAGCCGTCGGCGGGACCGCGGCCGCCCGGGTGGTCGACGCTGGGGTCGGACGTGGCGATCGACATCGGAACCCTCCGGGTGGCGGTGGTCGGCAGGGGAGCGGTAGCCGTGGTCGACGCGCCGATTCCCCTTCGGCGCGCCGCGTACAGGGCGTCGGCGCCCCTGTCCCAGGCTACCCTCCGGCGACAGGAGCCCTGGTCGGCGATGCGCCGGGCGCGGGTGTGCTTCCGACGCCGACCGGCAACTCGCGCACCGCGGGGCTGTCGACTCCGTCGAGCAGCAGCGCCTCGAGTCCGGGGGCGATCTGCAGGTAGGGGTGGTCTCAGAAGGGCACGACCACGGGGTCGGGCACCGGCAGGCCGGCGACCTGCTGGGCCGAGTGCCCCTCGACGCTTCCGCCGAGTCATGGCAAAATGGCATCCATGTTGGTAATGGTGGACCGAGCGGGTCGCATCGTCGTTCCCAAGGACCTCCGGGAGCGGCTCTCGCTCGAGGCCGGGAGCGAGCTCGAGGTGTCGGTGGAGGACGACGCGCTGCGCCTGACTCCCGTGCGGAAGGCGGGTCGCCGCATCGTCGAGGTCGACGGATGGCCCGTCATCGAGGCGGTCCGCGGGGCGACCGTGACCGACGCCGACGTGCAGCGCTGGCGCGACGATGTCCAGCGGTGAGGACTGGGCCGTCGACACCAGCGTGGCCGTCGCCGCCCTGGATGCCGGACACGCGGCCCACCGCCCGTGTCTCGACATCGTCAAACAGCGACGGCCGGCCCTGTCCGGTCACGCCGCTTTCGAGGTCTATTCGGTTCTCACCCGCATGCCGGGCAGTGTGAGTGTCGACCCGGCGGACGCAGCGACGCTCATCGACCGGGTCTTTCCCCGGACGGTGTGGCTGCCCGAATCCGCCGGTATCGACCTACGCCGGCGACTTCCCGTGGCCGGCATCACCGGCGGCGCCGTGTACGACGCGCTCGTCGGCCAGGCCGCGGCGACCAACGGGTGCCGACTGCTCACACGTGACCTGCGGGCCCGCCGCACGTACGACCTCCTGGGCGTTCCCTACAGCCTCGTCGGGGTGTAGGGACGCAGCGCCTGTCAGTCCGGCCGGCGGATCCTTCGCACCTCAGAGCACCAGGTGGCGGCGGCCGTCGAGCAGCTCCCGGACGGCGTCGAGGTGCCCGGCGTGCACGGCGGTCTCCACGAGGACGTGCACGACGATCGACCGCAGGTCGGGGAACGCGAGCCCGGCGTCGGCCCACCACTCCTCGGGCCGGGCCGGGGCGTCGTCCAGGTGTCGGGCGCCGACGATCTCGGCCGAGTGGGCGATGGCCGCGCGGTAGGCCGCGACCACCTCCTGCGCCGGTTCGTCGGGGCCGACGATCCAGTCGCCGTTGTCACCGGCGGGCCAGAAGTCCAGCGACCCGCCGGCCACCACGACCTCGAACCAATAGCGCTCGTCGGACAGCGTGAGATGCCGGATGAGGCCGAGGCACGACCAGCCCGAGGGCAGCACGGGACGGCGCAGCTGTTCGTCCGACAGCCCCTCGAGCTGGGTGAGCACGTGACGGCGCTGGCCCGCCAGGTGGGCGAGCAGAGCCGCACGGTCGGGCGACGGGTCGGGGTTCATGGACCCGAGGCTAGGCGCAGGGGAAGGTCCTCGTCGGGCTGGCGCCGACGGTGACCCGAGTACGATCCGCCCACAGCGCGTATCGCGCATCGAGGGAGAGCAGCCACATGAGACCGCTTCGCTATGCCATCAACGTCACGCTCGACGGATGCTGCCATCACGAGGCGGGGCTGCCACCCGACGAGGAGTCGATGCGCTACTGGGCCGCGGAGATGGCACGAGCCGACGCGCTGCTCTTCGGCCGCGTCACCTACGAGATGATGGAGTCGGCGTGGCGGCGGCCCGCCGCAGGAGCCTGGCCCGACTGGATGGGGGAGCGGGAGATCCCGTTCGCCGAGACCATCGACCGCGCGAAGAAGTACGTGGTCTCGAGCACGCTGGGCGAGGCCGACTGGAACGCCGAGCTCGTGCGGGGCGACGTGGGTCCCGCGGTCGAACGGCTCAAGCGCGATCCCGGCGAGGGCCTCTTCGTGGGCGGCGTGACGCTCCCGGCCGCGTTGGCGGACCTGGGACTGATCGACGAGTACGTCTTCCTCGTCCAGCCGGTCCTGGCCGGTCACGGCCCGACGCTGCTCGCCGGTCTGCGCGAGCGAATCCGGCTCGAGCTCGTCGATCGCCGCGAATTCCGGTCCGGTGTGGTCCTCCAGCGATATCGGCCCACGTCCGCGATGCGGTGATGTGACGCCCTGCTCAGTCCTGCGACGCGGCCGCGCCGGCGGTGAGTACCGCTGCGATGGACGAGCGCACCTGCTCGGCGACCTCGTCGCGGGCACCGGTCAGCTTCCCGTCGACGTGGAGCGAGGCCAGCCCGTGCACGAGACCCCAGCCGCCGACGGCGAGCGGGACGGGATCGGCGTCGGGGAACACGCCGGCGATCGCCGAGGCGAGCAGCGCGTGCACGTCGGCGGCGGCCTGGACCCGGTCGGCGTTCTCGACGTCGCACTCCTGACCGAACATGAGCCGGAAGAGCGCCGGCCTGCGCAGGGCGAAGTCGACGTAGGCCACGCCGAACTCGGCCAGCTCGGCCACGGTCGTGGGGGAGTCGCGATCCCGGGACAGGTCGTCCCGCAGGTCCCGCAGGCCCTGGGCCGCGAGTGCCGATTCGAGGGCCTCGCGGTCGGCGAAATGACGATAGGGCGCGGTAGGGGAGACGCCCGCCTCGCGGGCCACCGCGCGCAGCGAGAACGGCTCGCCCCGCTCGAGCATCCCCATGGCGGTGGCGAGCAGCGCCGCGCGCAGATCACCGTGGTGATAGCCGGCCTTCGCCGAAGTTGACACCGTCAACACCTCCTTCTACCGTCATGTAAGCAATGCACACATCGTACCGCATCGACACCTCGGAGGAGAGGACCCCATGCAGACCGTTCTCGGCGCCAACGGGCAGATCGCGCAGGAGCTGACCCGCGAGCTCTCCCGGGGCTTCACCCGCGACATCCGCCTCGTGAGCAGGAATCCTCGAAAGGTCCACGAGACCGATCAGCTGTTCGCGGCCGACCTGACGGACGCCGAGGCGACGGCCGCGGCGGTCGAGGGCAGCGAGATCGTCTACCTCACCGTCGGCCTGCCGATGGACTCCCGGCTGTGGGAAGAGCAGTTCCCGGTGATGATGGCGAACGCGATCGCCGCGTGCGAGAAGCACGGCGCCAAGCTCGTGTTCTTCGACAACACGTACATGTATCCGCGGACGTCGGCGACTCAGGTCGAGGAGACACAGTTCGCCCCGGTCGGGCGCAAGGCGGCCGTCCGCGCGCGGATCGCGACGATGCTGCTCGAGGCGATGCGCGCAGGGAGCGTCGAGGCCGTCATCGGCCGCGCCCCGGAGTTCTACGGTCCCGGGCAGACGAAGAGCCTGACGAACTCGTTGCTCTTCGACCGGATCGCAGAGGGCAAGCGGCCGCTGGTGCCGGTCGACGCCCACACCCGGCGAACCCTCATCTGGACCCCCGACGCGAGAGTCGCGGCCTGGCCCTCCTCGGCAACACCCCGGACGCGTACGGCCGGACCTGGCACCTGCCCGTCGACCCCGAGCGACTCACGTACGCGGAGATGATCGCGCTGGCCTCGCAGGTCACGGGCCGGAAGATCGCGTACACCACGCTCCCGGCGGCGGCCTTCACGATGGGTGGCCTCGTCAACGCCTCCCTCAAGGAGGCCGGCGAGCTGATGCCGCGCTACCGCGGCGACAACATTTTCGACTCCTCGGCGTTCGCCGCCCGCTTCCCCGACTTCCGCGTCACGACCTACCGCGAGGGGATCACGCAGATCCTCACCGGATGAGCGAGGTCCGAGTCCACCTCAGCGGGCCGCGGCCTTCTTCGTCGCGGCCTTGGTGACGCGCCGCGAGCGCAGGCGCACCTGGCTGCGCGACCCGAGGGTGCGGGTCTCGAGGTAGGGCTGCTCGTCGACGAGGGAGCTGAGCTTCTGGTGCCCGAAGTCGCGGGGGTCGAAGTCCGCGTGCGCGCGGCCGAGGTGCTGGCCGACGACCCCGAGCGTGGCCCAGCCGTCGTCACCCGAGGTCGCGTTGATCGCCTTCGTCAGCGCGCTCTGCAGGTTCATCGTCGGAGCCTCTTTCGCCTCCATGGCCACGGCAGCCCCCGTGGGTGCCGGGTCGCCGGCGGGGGAGTGGGCCACCTGCTCGGCTCCGGCCTCCTCGCCCTCGTCGGCCTGGGCGAGCACCTCGAGGAAGATGAACTGGTCCACCGCCCGGCGCAGCGACTCGGGGGTCTTGCGCCGCCCGAGTCCGTAGACGCGCTTGCCGGACTCGCGCAGCCGGGTCGCCAGGCGGGTGAAGTCGGAGTCGGAGGAGACGAGCGCGAAGGCCTCGACGTTGCCCTGCCACAGCAGGTCCATGGCGTCGATGATGAGCGCCGAGTCCGTCGAGTTCTTGCCGACGGTGTAGGCGAACTGCTGCACCGGCTGGATCGCGTGCCGGTGCAGCTCGGCCTTCCAGCCCGTGAGCTGGGTCGTCGTCCAATCGCCGTAGGCGCGCTTGACGGTCGGCGTGCCGTACTTGGCCAACTCCTCGAGCACGTCCCCGGCGTGCTTTGCCGACACGTTGTCGCAGTCGATGAGCACGGCGATCCGGGTGAAGCTGCTGGCATCGGTATCCACGGACCGACCCTATGCGCCTCATCCGCGGGATCATGGGCCGACCCAGAGCCGGCGCGGACCAGCATCGCGCCCGAGCGGCGGGAGTCCGCAGGCAGAGGCGGACATCGCACCCCTTCGGTGGGCCCAGACCTACAGTCGTGTGAAGGTGATCCCCGCCGCGCGCAGCCGACGGATGAGATTGTCGCCCATCGCGGTGGCCGTGGTGACCTGGCCCGCCGTGCGGAGATTGTCGTCGAAGACGAGGGAGAGCGCCGACTCGGCGAGCATCTTGGCGGTCTCGTCGTAGCCGGGGTCGCCGCCGCCGACCTGGGTGCGCACCCGCTGACCCCCACCTTCACCGAGGACATCGACCGTGAACCAGGTGTCCGCGCGGCGCTGCGCCGAGGGGCCGTCACCGGCCGGGACGAGCGCGTCGAGGCGTCGGCGCAGCGGCGACACCTGGGCGGCGGCGATCATCGCGCCGGCGCCGAGTGCGGTCGCGGCCGCGGAGGGAAGCCACTGGAATCCGGCGTAGTGACCGTAAGTGAAGTCCGG
Organism: Agilicoccus flavus; assembly: GCF_014857905.1. GTDB lineage: Bacteria > Actinomycetota > Actinomycetes > Actinomycetales > Dermatophilaceae > Agilicoccus > Agilicoccus flavus. Next base: position 346,765 of record NZ_JACYXE010000003.1, read on the forward strand.
GCCGTACTCGGGGCGCATCCGGGCTGACCGCGTGACGATCTGGGCGTCGATGCCGGGGAAGGGCAGCAGCCAGAGGCCGAGGTAGGGATCGCGACCGGGCGCGCCCTTGATGCGCGCCCGCTTGCCCGGCTGCGCTCTCTCGGCGCGCTTGCGGTCGCGGGCGGCGGCGGCGAGGTCGCGCAGGCGGGCGAGCTGGCCGAGCGCCGATTGCAGCGTGCCGGAGGAGAACCGCGCGTTGGTGTGCACGACGCCGCGGACCTCGAGTGGCACGTCGTCCGGCAGCTGCTCGACGGTGAACAGCACTCCGAGGTCATGGGGGACGGAGTCGAACCCGCAGGCGTGCACGATCCGCGCGCCGGTGGCGACCGCGCGGTCGTGGTGCGCGAGATACATGCGGTCCACGAACTCCGGTTCGCCCGTGAGGTCGACGTAGTCCGTGCCGGCTTCGGCGCAGGCCGCCACGAGCGGTTCGCCGTACTGCAGATAGGGCCCGACGGTCGTGATGACGACGCGCGTCCGTTCGGCGACGGCGCGCAGCGAATCCGGATCAGTGACGTCGGCGGTGAGCAGTTCGAGGTCGCCCAGCGTGGCGTCGACGGCCGTGAGCCGGTCCCGCACCGCCGTGAGTTTGGCCTGGTTGCGGCCGGCCAACGCCCAGCGGCCATCCGGCGGCATGGCTCGGGCCAGGTACTCGGCGGTCAGCCCGCCGGTGAATCCGGTGGCCCCGAACAGCACGATGTCGAACCGGCGATCGGCACGCTCCGGTGAGCTCGGCTGCAGATCTCTGTCTGTCCTCTGCCATGGGTGCCAACCTTTCTCGGATGCGGGCCGGACGCCAGCGCGGGTGACCGCCGGCATGGGAGCGGCGGCAGGCTCCGCTGTCGGTTGCTATGAACGCCGTGGCGGTGCGGCGTCGTGAACGCCGAGGTAGTGGGCAAGCGCCACGTCGGCGTCGACGAGTTGATCTCGGGTGAGATAGTCGACCGGGTCGCCGACGACGTAGCGGATGTCGATCGAGCGGACCTTGTCGACCAGAAGGCGGGTCATGCGTCCCTCGATCTCCACCTCGGGCCGGTGGATCGAGGATCCGGCCGACGTGGACGTGGGGATCACCGTGACGACGGAGAGGGGCGACTCCGACGGCGAGACCACGAGCCCGAGTCGCCGTCCTCCCTGCTCATGCCCTCGTGGCCGGCCAAGATCGATCCGGTAGACGGCGCCACGGATCACCAGGCGTCCGGCTCACCGTGGAGATCCTCATCCGCGAGATCGTCGGCGTCCGTGCGGAATTGGGTCAGCCACCGGTCGTGGTCCAAGAGCCGCAACGCCCGGCGCAAAATGTCCGAGGTGCTCTCGCCGGGCAGGGCTGCCTCGCGCAGGATGCGTTCGTCGTCGGCGGTGGGCCGGAAGCCGATCGATGTGGTCACGGCTCCAGCCTAGGCCTTGTTCAACAAATGTTCGACGCGACGACACAGAGGGAGGCCCGTGTGCAGGGGAGGTCGAGCGAGACGCGGACGATCCGAACGCGAAGTGACATAATTTCGATTATCGGCGTTCAGGCAACGGGAGTAGAAGTAGATGCGACTACTCCCGTTCCTCGAGTCTGACCACGTTTCTGCAGGTCAACCCGCACATCGCTTCTCAACGGCCTCCGACGCTCCGCGCCGAACCTTGCCGGATCCGCGCAGGTCACCGTAGGTTTCCTGCATTAGATGCAGGTTTTCACGACTGAGGTGCGTTCATGCAAGGTGTTCCGGGCTTCGTCCCTCGTGTCCTCCGAGACGCCGAGGTCGGCCTCTTCCGAGCCGACGAACGGGTGTTCGAGGCGATGCTCAACGGCTGGAAAGCACAGATGCTGGCCCGGGGACTGACCACCCAGACCATCGAGGGCCGCTGCCGCCTCCTGTCCCGTTTCCAGGAGTACGCCGGCACGTTCCCGTGGACGTGGAGGCCCGTCGACCTGGACGACTTCATGGCCGAGCGACGCTCGGGCGAGAAGCCGATCAGCCTCACCACGCTGCGGTCGGACAGCAACGCGATCGCGATGTTCTGTGCCTACGTCTCGTCGCCGACCTACGGCTGGGGCGAGTTCTGCGAGCAGACCTTTGGTGATGTCCCCGCGCAGATCGCCTTCGAATGGAACACCCCGCGCCACACGGCCGATGACGCGATCCCGCCAGGGCGGCGAGCGTTCACGCAGATGGAGCTGCAGAAGCTCTTCGACTATCAGGACGACCTCGTCGACCGCGAGTACGCCGCCGGAAGCAAGCGCTGGCTTCCAGCGTTGCGGGACTCGATCGCGTTCAAGGTCTGTTATGCTTACGGGCTGCGCCGCCGCGAGGTGACGATGCTCGACCTGCACGACTTCGGCCCGAACCCGCACGTGCCCGCGTACGAAGAGTTCGGCGCTGTCACGATCCGATGGGCCAAAGGCACCGCAGGATCCGGGCCCCGACGCCGCACCGTGCTGACGGTTCCAGAGTTCGAGTGGGTCGTGGACCTCCTGCGGTTCTGGATCCACGAAGGTGGCCGGGACCGGTTCGCCACTGCCGACCGCTCGGCGGCACTGTGGCCCAGCGAACGGGCCGATCGGATCACGCTGGGTAGCCTTGGGGACGCCTTCGCTGCCGCACGCGACGCAGTTGGCCTGCCCAAGGAGCTCGGACTGCACTGCCTGCGCCACTCCTACATCACCCATCTGATCGAGGCCGGCTACGACCCAGCGTTCGTGCAGACCCAGGCCGGCCACTCCCACGCATCGGTCACCGGCGTCTACACGTCGGTCGGTGACGACTTCAAGCAGAAGACCATCCAGAAGATGATCGCCCGCCGCATCGCGCGCCCCGAGGAGGCGAACCACGATGGCTGAGCAACGACGCATCGGCTACAACTGGAACCTGCGCACCGTGATGGCGCAGCGGAACCTCTGGAAGAGCACCGAGCTCATGCCGCTGCTCAAGTCGCGCGGCATCAACCTGTCCGAGAGTCAGGTCTACCGACTCGTCACCGGAACCCCAGAGCGCATCCCGGCGCGCACGTTCGCCGCGCTGTGTGACATCCTCGACTGCGAACCCAACCACCTGTTCGAGCCGTACGTCGAGATGCGTGCAGCGAAGACGGCCGACGCGCCGAAGCGACCCGAGGACCTCGGTGTGAAGCCGGGCAGCCCGATCGCGCGACGGGTCAGGATCGTCCCGGACGACGAGGATGGCTAGACCCCGCAAGAAGAGCGACCCGGACCGTTGGCCGGTCCCCTGCGGCCGCTGCGGTGAGCATCACCAGATCGTCGCGAACTGGCCAGACGGAGGCGTGTGCCGATACTGCTACCAGCAAGCCAAGAGGACGCGCGGCACTTGCGACTGCGGCCACGAAGGCATCCTCCCCGGCCGAATCGACGGACATCCCTCATGCCGGAGGTGCTCCGGCGTCAAGCTCAACATCGACTGCAAGACCTGCGGCGCCGAAGACGAGCTCTACCGCGGCAGCCGATGCTGGTCCTGCGAGCTCGCTGTCCTCGTCGACCAGCTGCTCAGCAACCCTGACACCGGTGTGACGGCCGCCGAACTCGTCCCAGTAGCCGCGGCCTTGAAGTCGATGAAGAGATCCAACAGCGGCGTGACCTGGATCAGACAACGCCACGTGTCGGCCTTCCTCAAGGACCTCGCGGTGGCGCCCACAATCACCCACGAGAAGCTCGACGAGCTGCCAGGACCAGACCGCACACGCAACTACATCCGAGGCCTGCTGGTCGAGCACGGCGCCCTGCCGCGGCGCGACGAGCTCGTAGTCCGCTACGACCAATGGGCGACCGGTGCGCTTGAACGCGTGAGCAGCGACGAGCACCGCGACGTCGCACGCCGCTACATCCGCTGGCACCTGCAACGGCGCATGAACCAGATGGACACCGTGCCCCAAGGCACGTTCCTGCGATCGAAGCAGAACACCACCGTGGCGATCGAGTTCCTGAACTGGCTCCACGATCACGGCATCACCCTCACTGAGCTTCGGCAGGAGCACCTCGACGCCTGGCTGGCAGACGGGCCGAGCACCCGCAGATTCGTCGACCGCTTCATCCCCTGGGCGACCAAGTGCCGACTCGTCGACCCCGAACTCACCATCGCTCCGCACCGCCGCGGCACCAGCCCGAAACTGTCCAAGTCCGAGCAAGACGCAGCCGTCGAGCGCGTGGTGCACACCGATGAACTCCCCGTGCGTGACCGGGCTGCAGCCATCCTGGTGCTCGTCTTCGGCCAGCACATCGAAGACGTCATCCGACTGACCTGGGACGACGTCACCGTCATTGACGACGTTGTCACGGTCAGGCTCGGGAAGACCGAGTTCGCACTCCCCTCCCCCTTGGACGAGCCCATGCGCCAACTCGCTGCCGCGCCCGGCAACGACCTGACCGCGTCCCACCCGAACAGCAACTGGGTCTTCCGCGGCCACTCCCCCGGCAGCCATATCCAGGGCTCCAGCCTGCGAAGCAGGCTCAAGGAGGTGTTCAGCACTCGGGCTGCTCGACTCGGGACCCTGCACGAGCTGACCAAGCTGGGCCCGGTGCCGATCATCGCCGACGCTCTGGGCTACCACCCGTCCACCATCGAGCGCCACGCCATCGGCTCGGCATCGGTGTACGCGCAGTACGTCGCTGCCGTCCGGCAGGCGTGACTCGGTCAGTCACAGTGACAGGCGCATGACGATTCGGGGTCCGAAGTCATCGAGGCCGAGTTCGTGTTCGACGAAACGCCGACGGACCATCGCTGGGTGAGGTGTCGGGTCCTCGCAGGCATTGAGGCGCGTGTAGAAGGGGGCATTGAACGGGACGTCCTTGAAGGTCGTCCCCGTGATCGAGTTGTAGCCAAGTGAACGTGCGTGAGCAGCGGTCGCTTCCAGCAGCCGACGGCCGACCCCGCTGCCCGCGTGATCCGGGTGCACCGACACTTGGTCCAAAGCCAGGACGCCGTTCCCAAGGTCGCTTGACCGCGCCATGCCGACGACGGTCCCGTCGGCCTCGGCCACTAAGCCCTGATCCACCGGCTGCGGTGGGGTCTGTGAGCGTGGCGTAGAACGAGGTGCCCTCCTGAGCAGGGAAGATGTCGATTGCGACGTCGTCACCCAACCGCTCACGAGAGGCACCTCGTAAG
>NZ_JACYXE010000034.1 GCF_014857905.1 Agilicoccus flavus
TACGATGGCAAGAAGGCATGCTGGGTGCCTGATGAAAAGGAGGGCTTCGTGCAGGGCGAGATCAAGGCCACCAAGGGAGACCTGGTCACCGTCAACCTGCCCGGTGGCGAGACTAAAGACTTCAAAAAGGATCAAGTAGCGCAAGTCAACCCGCCCAAGTACGAAAAATGCGAAGATATGTCCAACTTGACATATCTCAACGACGCTTCAGTATTGTATAATTTGAAGCAGAGATATTACCATAAACTCATTTACACGTACTCGGGTCTCTTCTGTGTGGCCATCAACCCTTACAAGAGATTCCCCGTGTACACGACACGATGCGCCAAGCTGTACCGTGGCAAGCGTCGTTCGGAAGTGCCACCTCACATCTTCGCCATTTCCGACGGCGCTTACGTCAACATGCTGACCAACCACGAGAATCAATCTATGTTGATTACCGGTGAGTCTGGTGCTGGTAAGACTGAGAACACGAAGAAGGTAATTGCGTACTTCGCCACTGTCGGTGCCTCCCAGAAGAAGGACCCAAGCCAGGAGAAGAAGGGCTCCCTGGAAGATCAAGTAGTACAAACCAACCCTGTACTTGAAGCGTTCGGTAACGCTAAGACCGTCCGTAACGACAACTCCTCTCGTTTCGGTAAATTCATCCGTATCCATTTCGGTCCATCCGGAAAACTGGCTGGTGCTGACATCGAAACCTATCTGCTTGAGAAGGCTCGTGTCATCTCCCAGCAAGCTCTTGAGCGTTCTTACCACATCTTCTACCAGATGATGTCCGGCTCCGTCAACGGTCTTAAAGCCATCTGCCTTTTGTCCAACGACGTCATGGACTACAACATCGTGTCCCAAGGAAAGACGGTCATTCCCGGCGTCGATGACGGGGAGGAAATGAGAATTACCGACCAAGCCTTCGACATCCTTGGTTTCACCCAAGAGGAGAAAGACAATGTATACAAGATCACTGCTGCCGTCATGCATATGGGCTGCATGAAGTTCAAGCAGAGGGGTCGCGAGGAGCAGGCCGAGGCTGACGGTACCGAGGACGGTGACAAAGTTGCCAAGCTCCTCGGCGTCGACTGCGCTGACCTGTACAAGAACTTGTTGAAGCCCCGCATCAAGGTCGGAAACGAGTTCGTGACCCAGGGTCGTAACAAGGACCAGGTCATCAACTCCGTTGGTGCCCTCTGCAAGGGTATCTTCGATCGTCTCTTCAAGTGGCTCGTCAAGAAATGTAACGAGACCCTAGACACCAAACAAAAGAGGCAGCACTTCATCGGTGTACTGGATATTGCTGGTTTCGAAATTTTCGACTTCAACGGTTTCGAGCAACTCTGCATTAACTTCACCAATGAGAAACTGCAACAGTTCTTTAACCATCACATGTTCGTGCTCGAGCAAGAGGAGTACCAGCGCGAAGGCATCGAATGGACTTTCATTGATTTTGGCATGGACCTCCAAAATTGCATTGACCTTATTGAAAAGCCTATGGGTATCCTCTCCATTCTTGAGGAAGAGTCTATGTTCCCGAAAGCCACCGACCAGACCTTCGTTGAGAAGCTGAACAACAACCACTTGGGCAAATCTGCTCCTTACTTGAAGCCCAAACCCCCCAAGCCAGGTTGCCAAGCTGCTCACTTCGCCATTGGTCACTACGCCGGTAACGTCGGCTACAACATCACCGGTTGGCTCGAGAAGAACAAGGACCCGCTTAACGACACCGTCGTCGACCAGTTCAAGAAGGGCCAGAACAAACTTCTGGTCGAGATCTTCGCTGATCATCCTGGCCAGTCTGGTGATGCTTCCGGCGGTGCCGGTGGCAAGGGCGGTCGTGGAAAGAAGGGTGGTGGTTTCGCTACCGTTTCCTCCGCTTACAGGGAACAACTTAACAACTTGATGACGACGCTGAGATCCACCCAACCTCACTTCGTGCGTTGTATCATTCCCAATGAATTGAAACAGGCTGGTCTCATCGACTCTCACCTTGTGATGCATCAGCTCACCTGTAACGGTGTGCTTGAAGGCATCCGTATTTGCCGTAAAGGTTTCCCCAACAGAATGGTATACCCTGACTTCAAGCTCCGATACAAAATTCTGTGCCCGAACCTCATCAAAGAACCTATCACACCGGAGAAAGCCACCGAGAAAATTCTCGAACAAACTGGTCTGGATTCGGAATCTTTCAGGCTCGGAAAGACAAAGGTATTCTTCCGC
>NZ_JACYXE010000004.1 GCF_014857905.1 Agilicoccus flavus
CCACTTCAAGAACTGGAACGCCGTGCACACCGACTACCGCCGACCCTACGCCACATTCGCCAACGCAATTACCGCAACCATCGCGTTATACAATTACGCAACCGCATCTTGAATAAGCCTCAATCGTTCCGCTTGAGCGTGACGGTCTTGTTGGCCTGGTCGTAGGACTCGAAGGCGAACGCACCGGTGCCGGTGGGGTACTTGTTCGCGTAGTCGGAGAAGACGAAGCCCTCGCCCTGGGTCTTGACGTCGTTCGCCTTGTACTTGTCCATCGCGGTCGGGCTCTGCATCGAGAACGACGGGAGGCCGAGGATGGCCGGGAACTTCGACGTGACGCGCGAGATGGCGACGTCGACGGTCTTGGCGTCCTTGGCGGTGCAGCTCTTGAACAGCGACGGGGCCTTCTTGTCGGCGAACCCGCCGAAGTTGTCCGTCCAGTACTGGGACACCGCGGCCGTGGCGCCGGCGCCCGTCTGGCTGTACATGCGGGTGAAGTTCTTGCAGACGGCCTCGGCGTCGAAGGCGGTGCCGTCGTGGAACTTCACGCCCTCCCGGAGGGTGAAGGTCCAGGTGAGGCCGTCGGCGGACGGCTTCCACTCCGTCGCGAGGCCGGGGGCGACGTCGGCCGAACCGGGCTTGAAGGACACGAGGCCCTCGAACATCTGGCGGCTGACGCGGAAGGTCTCGCCGTCGGTCGCGTAGAAGGGGTCGAACACCTTGGGTGCGCCGGCCGCGCCGAAGGTGAAGGTCCCCCCGCCACCCCCGGACGCGCCGGAACCGGAGGACTCTCGCTGGCTCTCCGCGCAGGAGGCGAGCGAGAGGGCGACGAGGGACGCCGTGGCGAGCGTGGCCACCGTACGCGTGACGGTCATGTCGTGCCTTTCGTTCGGCAGGGGAGGGCGGCAGATCGCTGTCGCTCGTCCCGCCCCGGGGACCTCCGGGGTGCCGTGAAGTTATCACCGCGGCCGCGGCCGCCACGGCACTTTCGCCCGTGCCGCCCGGATCGAGACGAACCCGTCACCCGGCGGTGTGGGCTCGCGCCCTACCCTCGGGGCATGTCCGATGCGCCCGAACTGGTCGTCGGTGCCGTCCTCCTCGACGACGCCCTCGCCCCCCGCCGGTTCCTCGCCGCGCGGCGGGCCGCTCCCCCCGAGCTGGCGGGTGGGTGGGAGCTGCCGGGCGGCAAGGTGGAGACGGGGGAGACACCGGAGGCGGCGCTGCGGCGCGAGCTCGACGAGGAGCTCGGCATCGCGGCGGGCCTCCTGGACCCCCTGCCCGGCCCGGGCCCCGACGGCCTGTGGCCCCTCTCGCCCCGGTACGTCATGGCGGTGTGGTTCGCGCGCGTCGACGCGGGGACACCGAGGCCGTTGGCCGAGCACGACGAACTGCTCTGGCTCGCGCCGGCGGAGTGGGACCGGGTGGCGTGGCTGCCCGGGGACCTGCCCGTCGTGCGCACCGCGGTCACCCGACTGCCCTGAGCGCCGGCCCGCCGCCGCACGCGTGGTCGGCGCCCGCGGGCGGGGATGCGAACATGGAGAACATGCCCACGCAGATCCGCGGCGACATCCGCAATGTCGCCATCGTTGCCCACGTCGACCACGGCAAGACCACTCTTGTCGACAAGATGCTCTGGCAGGGGGGCGCGTTCGGGGAGCACGACCACGTCCAGGAGCGCGCGATGGACTCGGGGGACCTCGAGCGCGAGAAGGGCATCACCATCCTCGCCAAGAACACGGCGATCACGTACAACGGCCCCTCGGCCAAGGCGAACGGTCACGAGTCGGTGACCATCAACATCATCGACACCCCCGGCCACGCCGACTTCGGCGGCGAGGTCGAGCGCGGCCTGAGCATGGTCGACGGCGTCGTCCTCCTCGTCGACGCGTCCGAGGGCCCGCTGCCGCAGACCCGGTTCGTGCTCCGCAAGGCCCTCACCGCGAAGATGCCGGTCGTCCTGTGCATCAACAAGGTCGACCGCCCCGACAGCCGCATCGCCGAGGTCGTCGACGAGGTGTACGAGCTGTTCATGGACCTCCTCGAGGACGCCGCGGGGCACGAGGACCAGCTCGAGTTCCCCGTGGTCTACGCGTCCGCCAAGGCGGGCCTCGCCTCCACGGAGGCGCCGGAGGACGGCGGGCTGCCCGACAGCCCCGACCTCGAGCCGCTCTTCAAGACGATCATGGAGACGATCCCCGCTCCGACGTACGACGACGAGGCCCCCCTGCAGGCGCAGGTGACCAACCTCGACTCCTCGAACTTCCTCGGCCGCCTCGGGCTGCTGCGCGTGCACAACGGCACCATCGCCAAGGGCCAGCAGGTCTCGTGGTGCCGCACCGACGGGAACGTGCAGAAGGTGAAGATCACCGAGCTGCTCATGACCTCGGGGCTCGAGCGCCGCCCGATGGAGCCGGGGCAGAGCGCCGGCCCCGGCGACATCATCGCCATCGCCGGCATCCCCGAGATCATGATCGGCGAGACGATCGCCGACGCGGAGGACCCGCGCCCCCTGCCGCTCATCACGGTCGACGAGCCCGCGATCGCCATGACGATCGGCACGAACACCTCCCCGATGGCCGGGAAGGTGCGCGGGGCCAAGGTGACGGCCCGCCTCGTCAAGGAGCGCCTCGACCGCGAACTCATCGGCAACGTCTCGCTGCGGGTGCTGCCCACCGAGCGCCCCGACGCGTGGGAGGTCCAGGGCCGCGGCGAGCTCGCGCTCGCGATCCTCGTGGAGCAGATGCGCCGCGAGGGCTACGAGCTGACGATCGGCAAGCCCCAGGTCGTCACGCGCGAGGTCGACGGGAAGGTCCACGAGCCCATCGAACGCCTCACCATCGACACGCCCGAGGAGTACCTCGGCGCCATCACCCAGCTCCTCGCCGCCCGCCGCGGGCGCATGGAGCAGATGACCAACCACGGTACCGGCTGGGTCCGCATGGAGTTCGTCGTGCCCTCCCGCGGGCTCATCGGGTTCCGGACCGAGTTCCTCACGGAGACGCGGGGCTCGGGCATCGCCCACCACGTGTTCGACGGGTACGAGCCGTGGTTCGGCCCCATCACGACGCGCATCAACGGCTCGCTCGTCGCCGACCGGACCGGCCCCGTCACCGCGTACGCGATGGTCAACCTGCAGGAGCGCGGCACGCTGTTCGTCGAGCCGGCCACCGAGGTCTACGAGGGCATGATCGTCGGCGAGAACTCCCGCGCCGACGACATGGACGTCAACATCACCAAGGAGAAGAAGCTCACGAACGTGCGCGCCTCCTCCGCGGACAACTTCGAGAAGGTCATCCCGCCGCGGCAGCTCTCCCTCGAGCAGAGCCTCGAGTTCTGCCGCGAGGACGAGTGCGTCGAGGTGACGCCCGAGGCGGTGCGCATCCGCAAGGTCGACCTCGACGCGAGCGTCCGCGCCCGTACCGCGGCCCGCGCCCGCAGCGACGCCCGGCGCTGACCGGGCCGGCGGACCGCGACACGGCGCCGAGGGGAGACTCGCCATGACCGAGCCCCCGGAACCCCTGGGGTCGGCAGCACCCGTCGCGGCCGGCGACCACGTGGTGGGGCGGGACTTCGGGCCGGCCACGCGGTTCGTCGACCCCCTGCGGGACGTCGAGTTCGAGGACTGCGCCTTCACGGGCGTCGTCCTCGACTCCGCGACGCTGCGGCGCGTCGTCTTCCGCGGGTGCACCTTCACCGACTGCAGCCTCGTCGCCCCGGTGTGGCCGGACTCGGCCCTGCTGGGCTGCGCCTTCGTCGGCTGCCGGCTCGTGGGCGTCTCGTTCGGGCAGCTCGCGGACAGCGTCGTCGTCGAGCCGTGCAGCTACGAGCGCTGCCGGCTCGAGCTGTGCGGCCTGGCCGGTCGCGACCTGTCCGGCTGGAGCTTCACCGCGTGCTCGGTCCTCGAGTGCGACGTCGCCGACTCCGACCTGCGCCGGGCGACGTTCGCGGACTGCGACCTGTCCCGGACGACGTTCCGCGGCTGCGACCTGCGGGACGCGTCGATGCCCGGCACCGTCGGGCTCGCCCTCGACGTGCGCGACAACCGCGTGCTCGGCCTGCGCGTCGACCCGGCCGCGGCGGCGGGCCTCCTCGCGCCGCTGGGGATCCGGGTGGGCTGACCCCCGCCGGGCGGCGTTCGGGGGGCCCGCCACGACCGGCGGACCGACGCGTCGAGGGTCCGGCGAGCGCCGCATCGGGGTGCGGCGGCGCCCACTAGGCTCGGGGCAGGGCCCCGGCGCGGGCCCCCGATCGAACCCCCCACCCCGCGAGGACATCCGATGACGCACACCGTCGACCAGCAGGCGCTCGCCGCCGCGCTCGAGCCCGCCCGGGCGCGCTACGCCGAGTTCGAGAAGGCCGGGATGAAGCTCGACATCACCCGCGGCAAGCCGTGCGCGGCGCAGCTCGACCTCTCGGACGGTCTCCTCACCGCGGTCGGCGCCGGGCAGGCCCGCGCCGACGACGCCGGCGACCTGCGCAACTACGGCGGCGCCCCGAAGGGGCTCGCCGCCCTGCGCGAGATGTTCGCCCCGCTGCTCGACGTGCCGGCCGACCAGCTCGTGGCCCGCGACAACGCCTCGCTGGCGCTCATGCACTTCTGCGTCGCGACGTCGTTCTTCCACGCGCCCCCCGGCGGGGAGACGCGGTGGATGGGGCAGGACGTCACGTTCCTCGCGCCCGTGCCCGGCTACGACCGCCACTTCTCGGTCTGCGACGACCTGGGGGTGTCGCTGACGACCGTCGGCATGACCGACGAGGGCCCCGACATGGACGAGGTCGAGCGGCTCGTCGCGTCCGACACCTCGATCAAGGGCATCTGGTGCGTGCCGAAGTACGCCAACCCCACGGGCATCACCTACTCCGACGAGGTCGTCCGCCGCCTCGCGGCCATGCCCGCGGCCGCCCCCGACTTCCGTGTGTACTGGGACAACGCCTACGCGATGCACCACCTGTCCGCCACGCCCGACGAGCTCACCCCGATCCTCGCCGCCTGCGCGGAGGCCGGGAACCCCGACCGCGCGTTCGTCTTCGGGTCCACGTCGAAGGTCACCTTCGCCGGGGCCGGGGTCTCCTTCTTCGGCGGCTCGCCCGCCAACGTCGCGTGGTTCCTCGCCCACGACGGCAAGCGCTCCATCGGCCCCGACAAGGTGAACCAGGAGCGGCACGTCCGCTTCTTCGGCGACACCGACGCCGTCCGGGACCACATGGACCGGCACCGCGAGATCCTCGCGCCGAAGTTCGAGGCCGTCGGCAAGGCCCTCGCGCAGGACCTCGGCGCGCTCGGCGTCGCGCGCTGGAACGACCCCAACGGCGGGTACTTCGTCAGCCTCGACGTCGTCCCCGGCACCGCGAGCCGCGTCGTCGAGCTCGCGAAGGACGTCGGCGTCGCCCTCACCCCCGCCGGCGCCACCTACCCCGGCGGCGTCGACCCCGACGACACGAACATCCGCATCGCGCCGTCGTTCCCGACGACCGACGAGCTCGCCCGCGCCCTCGACGTGCTGACGACCTGCGTCGTCATCGCCGCCGCCGAGAAGCTCCTCTGAGGGCACCCGATCGCAACGGCACCCGCCCCCCACGCGGGGGGACGGGCGCCGTTCGCGTCCGGGGACTCGCCTCAGTCGCCGACCCTACCCATGTGGTCGGCTCGCTCGGCGGGGCTCCGGAGGAAGCAGGGTCGGTCTTCGCCTCAGTCGCCGACCGTGTCGCGGGCCCTCTGGACGATCTTCGGGTCCGGCGCGAAGACGACCGAGGTGTCCTTGCCCTCGTAGTCGAACTTGTTCAGGAAGAAGCGCATCGCGTTGATGCGGGCGCGCTTCTTGTCGTTGCTCCTGATCGTCGTCCAGGGGGCGATGTCGGTGTCCGTGGCCCGGAACATCTCCTCCTTGGCCTCGGTGTACCGCTCCCACCGGTCGAGGGACTCGATGTCCATCGGCGACAGCTTCCACTGGCGCACGGGGTCGATCTGCCGGATGGCGAAGCGGGTCCGCTGTTCACTCGGGGTGACGGAGAACCAGAGCTTCGTGAGGGACAGGCCGGCGTCGATGAGGGCCTCCTCGATGAGGGGGCACTGGGTGAGGAACCGGCGGTACTCCTCTTCGGTGCAGAAGCCCATGACGCGCTCGACACCCGCGCGGTTGTACCAGGACCGGTCGAACAGGACGATCTCGCCGCTCGTCGGGAGCTGCTGGATGTACCGCTGGAAGTACCACTGGCCGAGCTCGGTCTCCGTCGGCTTGGTCAGGGCCACGACGCGGGCGGCGCGGGGGTTGAGGTGCTCCGTGAACCGCTTGATCGTGCCGCCCTTGCCGGCCGCGTCGCGGCCCTCGAAGACGACGACGTGCTTGAGGCCCGTGTCCTGCGTCCAGTACTGGAACTTCAGCAGCTCCACCTGGAGCAGATATTTCTCGACCTCGTACTGCTCGCGCGTCATGCGCTCGTCGTAGGGGAAGTCCTCGCGCCACGTGTCGACCGCGGACCCGCCCGGGTCGATGAGGTCGGGGTCGGACCCGTGCTCGTCGCTGCGCACCGTGAACCCCTCGGTGCGCAGCTTGTCGATGTACTGCCTCATCTGGTCGGGCACGTCGGCTCCGTTCTGCTCGGGCGCCCGCGAGGGGCGGGACCGGCCGGGGTGGGGCGGCCCGGCACGGCGTCCGACACGGAAGATCGGAACGGTGCGCGGTGGGACCCACGCATCGTGCTCGGGCCTGATGACGTGGAGGCTACAGGGCGGTGAACGACCAGGGGGCCGGTCGAGGCGGCCCGGCGGACGGCGCCGGGTAGATTGGCGGCCGGTCGAGGAGAGGTGGAGCCACATGGCGGACGAGCGCCGGGCGCGGCTGCTGTTCGTGCACGCCCATCCGGACGACGAGACCCTGGCCACGGGGGTGGCGATCGCCACGTACGCCGCCGCCGGGCACGAGGTCCACGTGCTCACCGCGAACCTCGGCGACGAGGGCGAGGTCATCCCCGACGACCTGCGGCGTCTCGACCCCGCCGAGCAGATCGGGCCGGAGCGCGGGGTCGACCTCGCCGCGTACCGGCGTGGCGAACTGGTCGCCGCCCTCGACGCGCTCGGCGCCGCCGGGCGTCTTCTCGGCGAGGACGCGCCGCTGCAGGCGGGGACGGGCCCGGGGCCGTTCCGCGACTCGGGCATGGTCGGCACCCCCTCGGCGGGTCACCCCCGCGCCCTCGTCGGCGCCGACCTCGACGCGCTCGCAGACCTGGTCCGCGCCGTCGTGCAGGACGTGGGCGCCGACGTCGTCGTGACGTACGACTCCGCCGGCGGCTACGGCCACCCCGACCACGTGCGGGTCCACGCGATGACCTGCCGCGCGCTCGCAACCATGCCGGCGCAGGCCCGGCCGGCGTTGTTCGCGGCCTACGTCCCCGCCGACGCCGCCGCGGCCGACCGGGCCCGGTTGCCCGGACTCGTCGACCCCGCCCTGCGCCTGAGCGTCCCCGGACCGGACGACCCCTACCCGCCCTCCGTGGTCGACGCCGGGGTCGTCACCCACGAGGTCGTGGGCACGCCCGAGGCGCTGGCCCGCCGCGACGCGGCGCTGCGCGCCCATCGCACCCAGGTCACGCTGTTCGAGGGCGGGTACCACGCGCTGTCCAACGACGTCGCCGCCCCCACCCCCACCCGAGAGGGGTACGCCCGCCTCGACCCGGAGACGGGGGAGCCCCTCCCGGGGCCGCGGAACGGCGGCGGGAGGCCGGGCCTGGTGCCCGACCTGCCGGGCGAAATCGGGACCGACCCGCGGGAGGACCGGACATGACCTCGACGACGCCCCACCTCCCCGACCCCGCGGGGGCCGGGAGCGACGCCGACCGGGCCCGATTCCGGCAGGCCATGGGCCGGTTCGCGACCGGCGTCACCGTCCTCACGACGGTCGCCGACGGCCACGACCACGCGATGACCGCGAACTCGGTCACCTCGGTCTCGCTCGAGCCGCTCCTCGTGCTCGCCTGCGTCGAGCTCGAGGCCCGGTTCCACGACGCGGTGATCGAGGCCGGGGTGTGGGGTCTCAACGTGCTGCCGGGCGGGGCGCGGCCCACGGCCGCGTGGCTCGCCACGCGCGGGCGGCCCCTGCACGGTCAGCTCGACCGCGTGCCGCATCGCCGCGGGCCCGCCACCGGGGTCGCGCTGCTCGACGGCGCCATCGCCACGCTCGAATGCCGCACCCGGGACGTCCACCGGTCCGGCGACCACGACATCCTCGTGGCCGACGTGCTCTCCGTCGACCTGGACCCCGCCGACGCCGACGCCCTCGTCTACTGGCGCGGCGAGTATCACCGCATCTCCTGAGCGCCGCGTCGGAGCTCGGACTACTCCTCCGCGCGGACCCGGGCGCGGCGCCCCGCGCCGTCGACGCGCCCACCCCCGTCGAGACCCGTCGTCGATCGGCGCGGATCGCCGCGGTTCCCTCCCGCCTGCGGGCTAGCCTGACGCGCAGGGGGAGCGGTCGGTGGGGAGCTTCGCCGGATCCGCGTCGACGTCCTGCGGGCGGCTCGCGCCGGTCGGGGACGAGAGGGGAGGTGAGGGGATGCGTCGGACCGGGACGCTGATCGGGCTGCTCGCGCCCCTCGCCCTCCTCGCCGTCATCTACGCGGGAGTGGCCTGGGTCGTGGGGAGCCGGCTCCCCAGCCGGGCCAGCGTCCTCGGCGTCGCCGTCGGCGGTCTCACCGCCGACGAGGCGCGGGACCGGCTCGCGCCCGTCGCCGCGGAGCGCGCCCGGCAACCCGTGCGGCTCGAGCTCGACACGCACGCGGTCACGCGGCCCGCCGAGGACCTCGGCCTGCGGATCGACCTCGACGCGACCCTCGCCCGCGCGTCCGGCTTCTCCGCGGCACCCACGGAGGTGTGGCGTCGGCTGAACGGTGGCGGGCCCCTCACCCCGGTGACCCGGCTCGACGCGGGCGTCGCCTACGCCGCGGTCGCGGAGGCGGCGCGTGCGGTGGACCGCCCGCTCGTGGCCGGCGCGGTCACGTTCCCCGGCGGGCGCGTGGACGTCGTCCGCCCCGAATCCGGCCGACGGGTCGACGTCGACGGCACCCTGGCCGCCCTCGAACGCGCGTGGCCCGCGTCGTCGGACGTCACCGGCCCGGTCGCCGTGACGCAGCCGCCCGTCGCGGCCGCCGAGGTCGACCGGATCGTCGAGCAGGTGGCCGACCGGGCGGTCTCGGGCCCGCTGACGATCGTCGTCGGACGAGCCCAGGTCCCGCTCGCGCCCGCCACCTTCGCCCCGGCCCTGGCGATGCGCCCCGCCGGGGGCGGCCTCGACCTCGTCGTCGACCCCGGCGCCCTGGGGCCCGTGCTCGCGGCCCTGCCCGGGGCGAAGGCCGAACCCACCGACGCCGGGCTCCGGATCGAGGGCGGGCGGCCGGTCGTCGTGCCCGGCCGCGACGGGTACGCCCCCGATGCCGCCCGTACCGCGCCCGCCGTGCGCGCGGCGCTGCTCGACCCGGCCCGCACCGCGGCCCTGCACACGACCGCGCGGGTGCCGCACCGGACGACGGCCGAGGTCGGAGGCTGGGCCGTCACGGGGATCCTGGGCCGGGCCACCGTCTCCCTGGCCGACTCCGGCGGCGACGCCGACGCCGTCGCGAACGCCGCCCTCGCCGCCCGCCGACTCGACGGGACGCTCGTCGCCCCCGGCCGCACCCTCAGCCTGCTCGGCGTGCTCGGTCTCGCCGGGGCGCCGGCCGCCGACTCCGGCTGGCGTCCCGCGCGCAGCGCCGACGACCCCGGCACCGCGGTCGTCGGGGCGGGCGCCTCCCAGACCGCCACGGCCCTGTCCGCCGCCGCCCTGGCGGCCGGGCTCGACGTCGCCCCGCGCGCCCCGCACCGGACGTGGGACCCGACCCGCCCCGAGGGGCTCGACGCCGATCTGCGCGCCCCCGACGTCGACCTCGGCCTCCGGGCGCCCGCCGACTCCGGGCTGCTCATCGAGGCGACCGTCGCGGGCGGTGCGGTCCAGGTGCAGGTCTGGGGCCGGCCCGGCCCGCCCGTGCGCCTCACCGTCTCGCCGCGAGAGGGCGAGCAGACCCCGGGCGACCTCATCGGACCGGCGCAGGGGTGCGTCCCGGTCGAGCGCACCCGCCCCGGTTTCACGGTCTCGGTTCGGCGTATCATCGGTGCTGCTGCCGGTCGGCCGTCCCGGACGGACACCGTCGGCGTCACCTACGAGGGGCGCGGGCGGGTCGTGTGTCCCGGCCCACCCGTCAGCCCGACCGATCCCGATCCGGCGCTTGCGCCCCCAGACCCGTCCACCGGGTACTGACCTCGTCCCGTCCAGGAGGACCGCCCCCATGACCTACGTCATCGCCCAACCGTGCGTCGACCTCAAGGACAAGGCGTGCATCGAGGAGTGTCCGGTCGACTGCATCTACGAGGGCAAGCGCTCGCTGTACATCCACCCCGACGAGTGCGTCGACTGTGGTGCCTGCGAGCCGGTGTGCCCGGTCGAGGCCATCTACTACGAGGACGACGTCCCCGAGGAGTGGGCCGACTACTACAAGGCGAACGTCGAGTTCTTCGACGACCTCGGCAGCCCGGGCGGCGCCGCGAAGATGGGCATGATCGACGCCGACCACCCCCTCGTCGCCGCGCTGCCCCCGCAGAGCCACGACGAGTGAGCATCGAGCGCGTCGGGGTGCGCCGTCCCGTGGCGGGCCGGCTGCCCGACTTCCCGTGGGACACGCTCGCGCCGGCCAAGGCCGTCGCGGCGGCCCACCCCGACGGGCTCGTCGACCTGTCCGTCGGCACGCCCGTCGACCCGACCCCCGAGGTCGTGCGGCGGGCGCTCGCCGACGCGGCCGACGCGCCCGGCTACCCCCAGACGCACGGGACGCCCGCGCTGCGCGAGGCGGTGGCCGACTGGTTCGCGCGCCGGCGCGGCGTCCCCGACGTCGACCCCGACGGTGTGCTGCCGACGATCGGCAGCAAGGAGCTCGTCGCCTGGCTGCCGACCCTGCTCGGGCTCGGCCCCGGCGACGTCGTCGGTCACCCCGAGATCGCCTACCCGACGTACGACGTGGGCGCCCGCCTGGCGGGGGCCACGCCCCGGGTCGTCGAGGGCCTCGCCGCCCTCGGGCCCGTGTCGGCCGCCTCCGCCCCCCGCCTGCTGTGGATCAACAGCCCCGGCAACCCGCACGGTCGCGTCCTCGGCGTGGGCCACCTGCGCAAGGTGGTGGCCTGGGCCCGCGAGCACGACGTGATCGTGGCCTCCGACGAGTGCTACGCCGAGCTCGACTGGCGCGACGAGCCGGGCGGCGTCCCCAGCATCCTCGACCCACGCGTGTGCGACTCCGATCACACCGGTCTGCTCGCCGTCTACTCGCTGTCGAAGCAGAGCAACCTCGCCGGGTACCGGTCGGCGTTCGTCGCCGGCGACACCGCGCTCGTCGCCGAGCTGCTCGAGGCGCGCAAGCACGCGGGAATGATCGTGCCGGCCCCGATCCAGGTCGCCACGATCGCGGCCCTGGCCGACAGCCACCGCGTCGCGGCGCAGAAGGAGACCTACCGCGCCCGTCGCGACGAACTCCGCGCGGCCGTCGAGGCGTTCGGCCTGCGGATCGACCATTCCGAGGCCGGCCTGTACCTCTGGGCCACCCGGGACGAACCGGCCGCGCAGACCATCGACGCGCTGGCGCGGCTCGGCATCCTCGCCGCGCCCGGCACGTTCTACGGCCCGGCCGGGTCACGTCACGTCCGGCTCGCGCTCACCGCCTCCGACGAGGACGTCCGGGCCGCGGCCCGGCGACTCGCAGGGGCCGCCCCGGCGTGACCCGCGCCACACACCTCGGCGGGGCCGTCCCCGTCCGAACCGACCTGGGACCGTGACCCCTCCGCACCTGAGATACCGTCGGGGGGAAGCCCCTGCCCCCACCCACGAAAGGACCGGCACCTCCATGGCGAATGACGCAGAGCTGCGATCCGGCGAGCACACCGTCTCCCTCCCGCTGGTCGAGGCCACCGAGGGCAACAACGGCTACGACATCTCGTCGCTGCTCAAGGAGACGGGCGACACCACCTTCGACATCGGCTTCGCCAACACCGCCGTCTGCAAGTCGGCGATCACCTACATCGACGGCGACGCCGGGATCCTGCGCTACCGCGGATACCCGATCGACCAGCTCGCCGAGAAGTCGACGTTCCTCGAGACCTCCTACCTCGTGCTCTACGGGGAGCTGCCGACCCCGGCTCAGCTCGAGGCCTTCCAGCACAAGATCACGAACACGTCGCTGCTCGACGAGCGGATGCGCGACCTGTTCCGCTGCTTCCCGCGCCGCAGCCACCCCATGCCGGTGCTGTCGGCCGGGATCATGGCGCTGTCGACGTTCCACACCGACGCGGTGTCGACCGAGGACGAGGACGCCATCGAGACGGCGACGATCCGCCTGCTCGCCAAGGTGCCGACCCTCGCCGCCTACGGGTACAAGAACTCGATGGGGCAGCCGTTCCTGTACCCCGACACGAGCCTGGGCTACGTCGAGAACTTCCTGCGCCTGTCCTTCGGCTTCCCGACCGAGCCCTACGAAGTCGACCGGAAGGTCGTGCGGGCGCTCGACACGCTCCTCATCCTCCACGCCGACCACGAGCAGAACTGCTCGACGTCCACGGTGCGCCTCATCGGCTCCGCCAAGGCCGACCTCTTCGCGTCGGTCGCGGGCGGCGTCAACGCCCTCTCGGGCCCGCTGCATGGCGGGGCCAACCAGCAGGTCGTCGAGATGCTCGGCCGCATCAAGGCCGACGGCGGAGACGTCGACCACTTCGTCCAGCGGGTCAAGGACAAGGAGAAGGGCGCGAAGCTCATGGGCTTCGGGCACCGCGTCTACAAGAACTACGACCCCCGCGCGGCCATCGTCAAGAAGCACGCCGACGAAATCCTCGGCGGCGTCGCGGGCAGCAACGAGCTCCTCGACATCGCCATGCGCCTCGAGGAGATCGCGCTCAACGACGACTACTTCAAGGAGCGCAAGCTCTACCCGAACGTCGACTTCTACACCGGCCTCATCTACGAGGCACTGGGCTTCCCCACGGAGATGTTCACGGTCCTGTTCGCCCTCGGGCGCATGCCCGGGTGGATCGCGCACTGGCGCGAGATGAACGCCGACCCCAGCACGAAGATCGGCCGCCCGCGCCAGATCTACACCGGTGCCACCGAGCGGGAGTACGTCCCCGCCGACAAGCGCTGACCCCTCTCCGGAGCCACGCACCGGAGCCGCGAACGGCGGACACCCTCACGCGGGGTGCCCGCCGTTTCGCGTGTCCGGTGCACGGGCGTGGTGGTGTGGGGGGCCCCGGGTGTGGGGCCGGGCTCAGCGCCGCAGGGCCACGGCGGTGGTCCGGGCGTCGGCGTCGCCGCCCCGGGCCCAGGCGGCGCGTGATCCCGCCGTCCACGTCCATCCCTGCGACGTGACGCCGGCGATGCGGCGGTCCGGCGCGTGGGCCACCGCCCAGGCGGCGATCGCGGCCGCGCCCTCGGTCGAGTCGGTGCCGACGGTGAAACCGCCGCTGCTCACGGTGGCGCGGACCCCGAAGACGTCGTCGACCTCGCGGGCCAGCTCCCCGGCCGTCCCGGGGACGGCCCCCGGGGCGTCGTCGCCGGACGTGCACGTGACGGCGCGCGGGACCCGGCCCATGAACGCGCCGGCGAGGACGGCCGCCTCCCGCTCGTGCTTGGCGTAGGCGTCGGGGAAGCCGCTGCGCTGCACGGCCTGCGCGACCTCGGTGAGGGGCCGGTTCCGGTAGTCGCGGACCTTGACGAGGTGGCTGTAGAACGTCTCCGTGGCGTAGCGGGGGTCGGAGACCTGCGCCGCGGTGCCCCATCCCTGCGACGGCCGCTGCTGGAAGAGGCCGAGGGAGTCCCGGTCGCCGTGGTCGAGGTTGCGCAGCTTCGACTCCTGCATCGCCGTGGCCATCGCGATCGTCGCGGCGCGCACGGGCAGCTTGCGGCGCACCGCGACCGCGCCCACGAGCGCGGCGTGCCTGGCCTGCTCGGGGTCGAGGTCGACCTCGACCCCGCCGGAGGCGACGACGCACGACGGCGGCAGGAGGGACCGCCCCCGTTCGAGCACCGCTCGCCCGACGACGACCACGAGCGCGAGGACGACGACGGCCACGAGGGCCGTGACCCAGCCGGGGCGCCGGCCCCGCCGGCGGCGACGTCGATCAGTCGTTGGCATGCAGTTCCGCGTTGAGGGCGACACCGTGGCCGTCCCGGGCGATCGCGCGGACGCGCCCGCTGACCGAGTCGCGCAGGTAGAGCAGTCCGTCGCGCCCCGAGAGCTCGCGCGCCTTGACGACGCGCTCCTGACCGTCGTCGTCGACGACGGTCACCTTGGTGCCGGCCGTGAGGTACAGGCCGGCCTCGACCACGCAGTCGTCGCCCAGCGCGATCCCGACCCCGGCCTCGGCGCCCACGAGGCACCGCTTGCCGACGCGCACGCGCTGCGTGCCGCCGCCGGAGAGGGTGCCCATGGTCGACGCGCCGCCGCCGATGTCGGAGCCGTCGTCGACGACGACGCCCTGGCTGATCCGTCCCTCGACCATCGAGTGCCCCAGCGTGCCCGCGTTGAAGTTGACGAAGCCCTCGTGCATGACGGTCGTGCCGTCGGCGAGGTGCGCGCCGAGGCGGACGCGGTCGGCGTCGCCGATGCGGACGCCGCCGGGCACGACGTAGTCGGTCATGCGCGGGAACTTGTCGACGCCGAAGACCTGGACCGGGCCCTCCTCGCGCAGGCGGGCGCGGGTCGTCTCGAAGTCCTCGACCGCGCACGGGCCGCGGTCGGTCCACACGACGTTCGGGAGGACGCCGAAGATGCCGTCGAGGGTGATCGAGTTCGGCTCGACGAGGCGGTGGCTGAGCAGGTGCAGGCGCAGGTAGGCGTCCTGCGTCGAGGCCGGTGCGGCGTCGAGGTCGATGGCGACGAGCTCGACCCGCGTCTTCACGCGGCGGCGGGGATCCTCCTTCTCGAGGGTCGCGAGCTCGACCGGCACCCCGTACGGGCCGTCGTCCGGCGCGCTGCCGAGCGCCGGCGACGGGTACCAGGCGTCCAGCACGCGATTCTCGTCCGTGAACGTCACCAGGCCCCAGCCCCACGCAGATCGACTCATGTCGGCCAGCCTAATGGGGCGCCGACGCCCCTTCGCCGACCCCGCGTCGTGGCGGCGACCGGCGGGCGGACCGACGGGATCGGCCGGCCGTCTCCTAGGGTCGGGCCATGGAGACACCGGAGCTGGACCTGGGTCAGGACGTCGTCGCGCTGACGGCGGCGATCTGCGACGTCGAGTCGGTGAGCGGGGACGAGGCGCGGCTGGCGGACGCCGTGGAGCGCGCGCTGAGGCGCTGTGCACACCTGGAGGTGAGCCGGTTCGGTCACGTCGTCGTCGCGCGCACCGACCTCGGGCGGCCCGAACGGGTCGTCCTCGCCGGCCACCTCGACACGGTGCCGCTCACCGACCCGCCGAACCTGCCGACCCGGATCGAGACGGGGCCGGACAGCGACGTCCTGTGGGGCCGCGGCACGGTCGACATGAAGGGCGGGGTCGCGGTCCAGCTCCGCCTCGCGCACGAGCTCGCGGCCCCGACGCGGGACGTCACGTACCTGTTCTACGACTGCGAGGAGGTCGACGCCGACCGCAACGGCCTCAACCGCCTCGCGGGCGAGCGTCCCGACCTCCTCGCCGCCGACTTCGCCGTGCTGCTCGAGCCGACGAACGCCGCGGTCGAGGGCGGGTGCAAGGGCACGCTGCGCGTCGAGGTGCGGGTGACCGGAAAGGCGGCGCACTCCGGCCGGCCGTGGATCGGCGACAACGCGATCCACAAGGCGGCGCCGGTGCTCGCACGGCTCGCGGAGTACGAGGCCCGGGAGGTCGACGTCGACGGCCTCGTCTACCACGAGGGGATGTCGGCCGTCGGCATCCGCGGCGGCATCGCCGGCAACGTCATCCCCGACGAGTGCGTCGTGCTCGTCAACTACCGGTTCGCGCCCGACCTGACGGTGCAGGAGGCGTACGCCCACGCCGCGTCGCTCTTCGAGGGGTTCGAGGTCACGCTCGCCGACGCCGCGCCCGGGGCCCGCCCCGGCCTGCACCTGCCCGCCGCCCGGGACTTCGTCGCCGACCTCGGCCGGCCCGTGACCGCGAAGGAGGGGTGGACCGACGTCGCCCGGTTCTCCGCCCTCGGCGTGCCCGCCGTGAACTTCGGTCCCGGCGACCCCCTGCTCGCCCACCAGGACGACGAGCGGTGCCCCGTGGACCAGCTCGTCGAGGCCGAGGCCGCGCTGACCCGCTGGCTGGGATGACGCCCGACGGGGTGCGGGGGTGCCATAGCCGCGGACTATGCCCGGGATCGACACAAACGATCGGCGCCGGCTTGGGAACGGCGCGCCGTTGATATAGCGTCTATATCGCACCGGATGCGCGGTGGCGGGCCCGAACGGCCCGGCCGACCGCCCGCGGGAATCGACGTCGCGACCCGCCGTCCCGGTCCCGCCGGCCCCTCGCGGCCGGCGATCCCTCGAACGTCACTGCGGAAAGGCGACCACCCATGTCCCTGATGAACACGGAGATCCTCCCCTTCTCGACCACCGCCTACAAGAACGGCGACTTCGTCGAGGTCACCGACGAGAGCGTCAAGGGCTCGTGGGGGATCTTCTTCTTCTACCCCGCCGACTTCACGTTCGTCTGCCCGACCGAGCTCGGCGACCTCGCGGACCACTACGAGGAACTGCGCCGGCTCGGCGTCGAGGTGTACTCGGTCTCGACCGACACGCACTTCGTCCACAAGGCGTGGCACGACAGCTCCGAGACGATCGGCAAGATCGGCTACTACATGCTCGGCGACCCCAGCGGCGCCATCACGAACAACTTCCAGAACATGCGCGAGGGCGCCGGCCTCGCCGACCGGGCGACCTTCCTGATCGACCCGCAGGGCGTCATCCAGTACATCGAGGTGACGGCCGAGGGCGTCGGCCGCTCCGCCGAGGAGCTCCTGCGCAAGGTCAAGGCCGCGCAGTACGTCGCGGCCCACCCGGGCGAGGTCTGCCCCGCCAAGTGGGAAGAGGGCGAGTCGACGCTGACCCCGGGCCTGGACCTCGTCGGCAAGATCTGAGTCCGCCGGCCGGCCCCGGGCCGCACCCGCGACGTGGCGGGCGACCCACCGGTCGCCCGCCACGCTCGCGCCCGCTCGCGCCCGCTCGCTCATCGCCCGGCCCACCGCCTCGAACCCCCGCCCGCCGGCGTCGGCCCCACCTTCCCGCCGACCCGACGGACGCCCCGTCCACAGACAAGGATCGCGACACTTCATGCTCGATTCCGCGCTCATCACCCAGGTCAACACCCTCATGACCAACCTCCGGCGACCCGTCGAGCTCGTCGCCACGCTCGACGACCGGCCCGCGTCGGCCCAGATGCGGGAGCTGCTCACCGAGATCGCCGAGCAGTCCGACCTCATCACCGCCTCGTTCGACGGGGACGACGAACGCGCCCCGTCCTTCGCGGTCACCTCGCCCGGGACCGGCATCGACGTCCGCTTCGCCGGCCTCCCGCTGGGGCACGAGTTCAGCTCCCTCGTCCTCGCGCTCCTGCACGTCGGCGGCCACACGGTCAAGGAGGAGGACGACGTCGTCGCCGCGATCCAGGGCCTGACCGGGGAGTACGAGTTCGTCACGTACATGTCGCTGTCCTGCCAGAACTGCCCCACCGTCGTGCAGGCGCTCAACACGATGGCGGCGCTCAACCCCCGCATCCGGCACACGGCCGTCGAGGGCTCTCTCTTCCAGGACGAGGTGAACGGCCGCAACGTGCTCGCCGTGCCCACGGTGTACCTCGACGGCGAGGTGTTCGGTCAGGGGCGCATGGACGCCGCCGAGATCGTCGCCAAGCTCGACACCGGGGCCGACGCGCGCGCCGCCGAGAAGCTCGAGGCCCGCGACCCCTACGACGTCCTCGTCGTCGGCGGGGGCCCGGCCGGTGCCTCGGCCGCGATCTACGCCGCCCGCAAGGGGATCCGCACCGGCCTCGTCGCCGAGCGGTTCGGCGGGCAGGTGCTCGACACCATGGCCATCGAGAACCTCGTCTCCGTGCCGTACACGGAGGGTCCGAAGCTCGCCGCGTCGCTGCGCGAGCACGTCGACGCGTACGACGTCGACGTCCTCACCGGATACCGGGCGGCCGGGCTGGCGCCGGCGGGGGAGCAGGGGCTCGCCACGGTCGAGTTCGAGGGCGGCGGCTCCCTGTCGGCCCGCTCCGTGGTGCTCGCGACCGGAGCGCGGTGGCGCACGATGGGCGTCCCCGGCGAGGACGAGTACCGCAACAAGGGCGTGACGTTCTGCCCCCACTGCGACGGACCGCTGTTCCGGGACAAGCCGGTCGCCGTCGTCGGCGGCGGCAACTCCGGCGTCGAGGCCGCCATCGACCTCGCGGGGGTCGTCCGGCACGTCACCGTCGTCGAGTTCCTCACCGAGCTCAAGGCCGACGACGTCCTCCAGCGCAAGCTGCGCAGCCTGCCCAACGTCGACGTCGTGCTCGGGGCGCGCACCACCGAGGTCACCGGCGACGGGACCTCCGTCACCGGCCTTACGTACGAGGACCGCGCCACGGGGCAGACCCGGTCGTTGGCCGTGAACGGGGTCTTCGTGCAGATCGGCCTGCTGCCCAACACGGGGTGGCTCGACGGCAGCGTGGAGCTCACCGACCGCGGCGAGGTCGTCGTGGACGAGAAGGGCCACACGTCGGCGCCCGGCGTCGTCGCGGCGGGGGACTGCACGACCGTCCCCTTCAAGCAGATCGTCGTCGCGCTCGGGGCCGGCTCCACGGCGTCGCTGTCGGCGTTCGACCACCTCGTGCGCGCCACGGCGCCCGCCTGATGCCCGACGAGCCCCGGCCCGGCCCCGGCACGTCGGGGGGCGTGCGATGAACCTCCGCGACCTGGAGTACCTCGTCGCGCTCGACGAGCATCGCCACTTCGGCCGGGCCGCCCGGGCCTGCTTCGTCAGCCAGCCGACGCTGTCGACCCAGGTGAAGAAGCTCGAGGCCGAGCTCGGCGCCGACCTCGTCGAGCGGGGATCGCGGACCGTGCTGCTCACTCCCGTCGGGGCCCGCGTCGTCGCGCGGGCCCGGCGGGTCCTCGCCGAGGCCGACGACATCCGGGAGATCGCCCGGCAGGCGCGCGATCCCCTCTCGGGCACCCTCACGGTGGGCGTCTTCCCGACCCTCGGGCCCTACCTGCTGCCCCACGTCATCGGGTCGGTGCGCGAACGGTTCCCCGCGCTCGAGGTGCTGCTCGTCGAGGAGACCTCGCCGCGGCTGCTCGCGCGCCTGCACGCCGGGGACCTCGACGCCGTCGTCCTCGCGACCCCGCCCGTCGACGACCGCCTCGAGGTGGCGCCGCTCTTCCGGGAGGACTTCGTCCTCGCGAGCCCCGCGGCCCCGGCGCATCCGCCCGCGACCGCCACGCCGCCCGCGGGCGCCGCCGACGACACCTGCGCCGCCGACGACACCGGCGCCGCCGACGACACCGGGGCGGCCGAGGCCGGGGCCGACGAGGGCTCCCGCCCTGCTCCCGTGGGGCGGCGCGACCTGCGCGGCGTCGACCTGCTGCTGCTCGAGGACGGGCACTGCCTGCGCGACCAGGTGCTCGACGTCGCCCGCCGGTTCGGCGCCCGCGAGCGCGACGGGTTCCGGGCCACGAGCCTCGAGACGCTGCGCCTCATGGTCGCCTCCGGCGTCGGGTCCACGCTCCTGCCCCGCCTGTCGGTCTCGCCGCCGGTGCCGGCCCAGCCGGACATCGTCCTGCGGGAGTTCGACGCGCCCGTCCCGGCCCGGGACATCGCGATGGTGTGGCGCCGCTCGAGCCTGCGTGGCGAACTCCTGCCGCTGCTCGCGGACGTCATCGCCGGCGTGCCGCACGGCCTGGTGACCCCGCTGCGGCCGTTACCGTGACGTGCATGGACGACGACGTGCCCACCGACGCCTACCAGCGGGGCCCGGTCACTCTGCGGGGCAACCAGATCCCCGACTCGACGACCGACGCCCGCCTCCTCGACGAGCGCGGCCGTGCCGACTGGTTGCACACCGACCCCTGGCGGATCATGCGCATCCAGGCCGAGTTCGTCGAGGGCTTCGGGGCGCTCGCCGAGCTGGGTCCGGCCGTCAGCGTCTTCGGATCGGCGCGCACGGCCCCCGGCAGCGACGTCTACGAGCTGGCCGAGCGCGTGGGCGCCGCCCTGGTGCGGGCGGGCTACGCCGTCATCACCGGGGGCGGCCCGGGCGCGATGGAGGCCGCCAACCGCGGCGCCGGCCAGGCGGGGGGCACGTCGGTCGGGCTCGGGATCGAGCTCCCGTTCGAGGCCGGGCTCAACCCGTACGTCGACGTGGGCGTGAACTTCCGCTACTTCTTCGCCCGCAAGACGATGTTCGTCAAGTACGCCCAGGGGTTCATCGTCCTTCCCGGCGGCTTCGGCACCCTCGACGAGCTGTTCGAGGCCCTCACCCTGGTGCAGACGCGCAAGGTGACCCGGTTCCCGATCGTCCTGCTCGGGACGGCGTACTGGAGCGGCCTGCTCGAGTGGTTGCGCGAGGCGGCCGTGACCGCGGGGACCGTCTCGGCCGAGGACGTGGACCTGCTCCACGTCGTCGACGACCCCGACGAGGCCGTGCGCCTCGTGCGCGCCGCGGCGGACGAACGCACCGAGTCGTCGGCGACGCCGCCCGAGTGAGTGGGACGATGAACCGGTGATGGTCTTCCTCGTCGCCTCGCTCGTCGTCCTCGCCGGGATCGTCGTGGCCCTCGTCCTCGGTCGCGGCGGCGCGAACGTCCACCTCGGCCCGGCGCTCGACAGCGCCGGCGGCGTCGGACTGCCCGACGGGCCGGTCACAAGCGACGCCGTCGCCGACGTCCGCTTCGACACCGGCTTCCGCGGCTACCGCACCGACCAGGTCGACGCCGTGCTCGACGCCCTCGTGGCCCGCCTCGCCGAGCTCGAGAGCGAGCGGGGCGTCCGGGCGAGTCCGGCCGTCCACCCGTCCCACCTCGGGCCCGGGGCAGGGCCGCGTCACCCGTGCGCCCGGCCCGGGACCGACCGGTAGGGTGACTGATCGTCCCGTCACGCCGCACCGCCCCCGGCGGCCCGTGCCGTGAGAACCGGGAGATCCACGAGATCAGTGACGTAGAGAGTCTTCGACCAGGAGGCCGAGTGCCCCAGCCAGGTGACGCGACGACCCCGTCGGCCGACGGTGGCCCGGTGGCGTACGGGTCCCCCGGGCCCCGGGCGGGTTCGGGCTCCCACACCGCGATCCCGGGCATGTCCCGCCCGGGCGGCGCCGACGTGGCCGTCGAGCACGCGCCAGCCCCGGGCGGGGGGAGCGAGGCCTCGACAGGCCCGACCGACTCGACCGGCGAGGCCGCGCTGCCCTGGTACCGCCGCGGGGCGGGCTTCGTCCTCGCCGTGCTCGGCATCTACGCCCTCGCGCGCCTGTTCTCGGGCATCGTCCTCTTCCTCGTCGGGCTGCACCAGGTCGACGTCACGTGGTTCGAGAACGAGACCGGCTACTTCCGCATGACCGTGCTGTGGGACGCGTTCTGGTACCGGCAGATCGTCGAGGACGGGTACCCGCCGCAGATCCCCCGCAACCCCGAGTCGGGCAAGCCGTGGCAGAACCCGTGGGCGTTCTACCCGATGTTCCCAATGATGACGCGGTTCGTCATGCAGCTCACCGGCCTCGGGTTCGCGGTGGTCGGCTCGACGCTGTCCCTGGTGGCCGGGGGCGTCGCCGCCGTCCTGATGGCGATCCTCCTGCGCGACCGGGTCGGGGTGCGCGTCGCCCTCGCGGGCGTGGCCATCTGGGCCACGTGCATCACGGCCCCCACGCTGCAGGTCGCCTACACCGAGTCCATGGCGCTCGTGCTGCTCACCGGTGTGCTTCTCGCGCTGAGTCGCGAACGCTGGTGGACCGCCGCCGTCATCGCCCTGCTCACGGGGCTCACCCGGCCCATCGCGGCGCCGCTCGGGCTCGTCGCGCTCGTCGCGGTGTGGATGCGCTGGCGCCAGCGGCACGTCCGGCCCCTGCGCGGGCGCGAGGCGATCGCCATCATCGCCTCGCTCGGCGCCTGCGGGCTCTCGGCCCTGCTGTGGCCGTTCATCGCCTGGCTCGGGACGGGGGAGCCCGACGCCTACACGAGCTCGATGACCGCGTGGCGGGCCGTGGACAAGATCCAGCTCTTCGTCCCGTGGTGGAATTCGGCGCTGTCGTGGACGCGGACGCCGGCGGCCGCCGTCCTTGCCCTGCTCGCCTTCGCGGGCCTCATGTTCGCGGTCGCGGCCGGCCCGTGGGCCCGGGCCCTCGGCCCCCAGTTGCGGACGTGGTGCCTGGCGTACCCGTTCTACCTCTTCGCCGTGCAGGACCCGTCGACGAGCATCTACCGCTACGCCATCTGCCTCTTCCCCTGGACCATCGTCATGGTGGGGGCCGGGTGGGGCCGGACGGGCGAGGACGCGATCGCCGACGAGGAGGACCCCGTCCGCGGGACGGGCGGGTCGCACGTCGCGGTCCTGCGCCGGAGGATGCGCCGGACGACGACGCGCCGGGTGCTCGCGTGGACGCTCGCCTGGGTCGTGTTCGGCCTGCTCACGCAGGTCTGGTGGATCTGGGAGATCTGGCAGTTCACGCCGCCCGCCGACGACCCGCCGTGATCGGCGCCCCCCTCCTGCGGCGTTTCGGATTCGGAAAAGGCGCCCACGCGAGGGATACTGGAGTCCACATGCGTGCGGAGAGGCCGGCGTGTCGCCTGCCGGATCGGCCGGAGGACGAACGGCGATCCGGTCCGCCGAGACTGCGAAGGAAGGGGCACAGATGGCCGCGATGAAGCCGAGGACCGGCGAGGGTCCGCTCGAGGTGACCAAGGAAGGCCGGGGCATCGTGCTCCGCATGCCCATCGAGGGCGGAGGCCGCCTCGTCGTCGAGATGACGCCGGACGAGGCGTCCAACCTCGGCAAGGCCATCCAGGGCTGCGAAGCCGTCCCCAACTGACGCCGACCGACGCCGATCGGGACGAACGGACGGGCCGCGACACCCCCGGGGGGTCGCGGCCCGTCCGTGCGTGACCAGGTCCGGCTGTCGGTGCCGCGTGCGGTGCCCGCGATTGCGACGGCGCAGCGCCCGACTCAGCGGCGGACCGCGGCGAACAGGCCGTCCCCGGCGGGGAGCAGGCACGGCGACAGTCGGTCGTCGTCGCGCAGGGTCTTGCCCAGCTCGCGCAGCGTCGTCGTCGTCTCGTCGCGGGCGGCGGGGTCGGCCACCTTGTCGTGCCAGAGCATGTTGTCGATCGCGAGGACACCGCCGGAGCGCAGGAGGCGGATCGCCTGCTCGACGTACGCCGGGTACTCGGTCTTGTCCGCGTCGACGAGCACGAGGTCGTAGGCGCCGTCGGTGAGCCGGGGAAGCACGTCCGACGCCGAGCCCGTGATGACGCGCGTGCGCTGGGTGGGGATCCCCGCCGCCGCGTAGGCCGTGCGCGCGGCCCGCTGGTGGGCCGGCTCGACGTCGATCGTCGTCAGGACGCCGTCGGCGGGCATGCCCTCGAGCAGCCACAGCCCGGAGACGCCGGCCCCCGTGCCGATCTCGACGACCGCCCGGGCGCGCGCGGCCCCCGCGAGGAGCCGCAGGACGGGACCGACGCCCGGGGACACCGGCGCGCAGCCCAGTTCGCGGCCGCGCGCCCGGGCCGCCGCGACGGCCGGCGGCTCGGGCACGAAGTCCTCGGTATAGGCCCAGTTGGCGGACTTGTTCGCGCTCATGTGCGGCAGCCTAGCGGCCGGGATGCACACCGGAGTCGGTCGCGCGGGTGGCCGCCGACGCAGAGGTCGCACCGGTGGACTGCTCAGTGTCCTCACAGCTTGGCCGACGAGCATGTCATCGGCAGCCGGGGCGATCCGCACCCGGCCCGACCCACGACCACGAAGGACCACGATGTCCATCACCCACCAGGACGCCCCGATCGACACCTCGGCCGACGACGCCGACTGGGTCCGGCCGACGTGGGAGCAGGTCGTCACCGAGCACTCGGCGCGCGTCTACCGCCTCGCCTACCGACTCACCGGCAACCGGTACGACGCCGAGGACCTCACGCAGGACGTCTTCGTCCGCGTCTTCCGCTCGCTCGACCGGTACCGCCCCGGCACCTTCGAGGGCTGGCTGCACCGCATCACCACCAACCTCTTCCTCGACCGCATGCGGCGCAAGCAGCGCATCCGGTTCGACGCGCTCTCCGAGGAGTCCTCGGCGCGCATCCCGAGCCGGGGGATGGGTCCGGAGCAGTACTTCGACGCGACGCACCTCGACGACGACGTGCAGCGGGCGCTCGACGCGCTCGCCCCCGACTTCCGGGTCGCCGTCGTCCTGTGCGACATCGAGGGGCTCACCTACGAGGAGATCTCCGAGACCCTCGGCATCAAGCTCGGCACGGTCCGCTCGCGGATCCACCGGGGGCGGGCGCAGTTGCGCGACGCGCTCGCACACCGGGCGCCCACGTCGGCCCGGTCCCGGGCCGTCCGGGCCCCCGCTCTCGGCCTCGGCCGGGTCGTCCCCTCCGTCTGAGTCGGCCGACTCCGGCGTCGGGCCGCTGGTCGGTGACCGGTCGCGGGCGGGCGTCCGCGTCGCCGACGCCGTTCCGGAACGCGCCTGACAAGATGGTCCTGTTGCGCGCCGGCCGGGCCGCGGACTCCTCGCGAAAGTGGTGATCGGGATCAACTTCTGGGAAGCGGTCATCATCATCGTCGTCGCGCTCGTCGTCATCGGGCCCGAACGGCTGCCGCACTACGCGGCGCGGCTGCGCACCGGCGTCCGCGAACTGCGCCGCATGGCCACGGGGGCCAAGGAGCAGCTGCGCGAGCAGATGGGTCCCGAGTTCGACGACATCGACTGGAAGGCCTACGACCCGCGCCAGTACGACCCGCGTCGCATTGTGCGCGAGGCGCTGTTGGAGGACGACGAGGACGAGCCCCGGACCGATGGCGGCACGGGCGAGCCGGAGTCCACCCGGACCGGCGGCGCGACGGCGGCCGCCGCGCCGAGCGTGGTCACGGCCGAGCGGCGTCGACCGCGGGCGGTGGCCTACGACCCGACCGCCCCCACGCCGTTCGACCCCGAGGCGACCTGAGCGGCCACGTCGGGGACGACGCAGATCGACGCCGCAGATCGACGGGCGCCCGACCGGCCGGAGACCGGGTCCTCAGCGACCCGTCGGGGTCAATCCGAGCTTGCGGCCGGCGAGACCGCGGGAACGCTGCCCCAGGCCGCGCGCGATCCCGCGCAGGGCGACGCCCGAGGGGCCGTCGGGAGCGGAGCGGACGACCGGGTCGCCCACGTCGGAGCCCTCCCGCAGCGCGACATCGAGCGGGATCTGCCCGAGCAGCGGCACGTCCGTCCCGATGATCCGGGACAGCGAGTCGGCGACCTGTCGGCCGCCGCCGGAGCCGAACAGCTCCTGGCGGGAGCCGTCGGGCAGCTCGAGCCACGACATGTTCTCGACGACGCCGACGACCCGTTGGTGGGTCTGCACGGCGATGGACCCGGCGCGCTCGGCGACCTCCGCCGCGGCCTGCTGGGGGGTCGTGACGACGAGGATCTCGGTGCCGGGGATGAGCTGCGCGACGGAGATCGCGACGTCGCCCGTGCCGGGCGGCAGGTCGAGCAGGAGGACGTCGAGGTCGCCCCAGTAGACGTCCGCGAGGAACTGCTGGAGCGCGCGGTGCAGCATCGGGCCGCGCCAGACGACCGGCTGGTTCCCGGCGACGAACATCCCGACCGAGATGACGCGGACCCCGTGCGCCTCCGGGGGGAGGATCATGTCGTCGACCTGCGTGGGCGCCCGGTCGACGCCGAGCATGCGCGGGATGGAGAAGCCGTAGATGTCGGCGTCGACGACGCCCACCTTGAGGCCCTGGTCGGCGAGGGACACGGCGAGGTTGCTCGTCACGCTGGACTTGCCGACGCCGCCCTTGCCCGAGGCGACGGCGTAGACGCGGGTCAGCGAGTCGGGCCGGGCGAAGGGGATCTCGCGCTCGGCCTGGCCGCCGCGCAGATGCTCCTTGAGGGCCCGTCGCTGCTCGTCGGACATGACCCCGAGCGTCACCTCGACCCGGTCCACGCCCTCGACGGCGAGCAACGCGCGGGTGGTGTCGCGCTCGAGCGTCGACTTCAGCGGGCATCCCGACACGGTGAGCAGGATCGTCACCCGCACGAGCCCGGCGTCGTCGGCCTCGACGGCACCCACCATGCCCAGTTCGGTGATGGGACGGTGGATCTCGGGGTCCTGGACGCCCGAGAGGGCGTCGAGAAGTGCGTCGTGCGAAGGGGTGGGCATGCCCCTACTCTACGGCCGGGTCCGCGGCGGCCCGCGACGCCTCCCGGGCCTCCGGGCTCGCCGGGCCCGAGCGCTTGACCTTCGACTTCTTCTTCGACCGCGGCCGGTCCGCGCCGTCGGGGGAGTCGTCGTCGCCGGTGAGCTCCTCGAGCAGTTCACGCAGTTCGGAGCGGAGGTAGTCGCGGGTCGCCACGTCCCGCATCGCCACGCGCAGCGCCGCGACCTCGCGGGTGAGGTACTCGGTGTCGGCGAGGTTGCGCTCGTCGCGGGCCCGGTCCTGCTCGAGGGTCACCCGGTCGCGGTCGTCCTGCCGGTTCTGCGCGAGCAGCAGCAGCGGGGCCGCGTACGACGCCTGCAGGGACAGGATGAGCGTCAGCAGCGTGTAGTTGAGCGCCCGCGGGTCGAACTGCGCGGCCTCGGGCATGAACGTGTTCCACGCGAGCCACACGGCGCAGAAGATTGTCATGCCGATGAGGAAGCGCGGCGTGCCCATGAACCGCGCGAACGCCTCGCTCGCCGTCCCGAACGCGCCCTCGGAGAACATCGACGGCCGGCGGATCCGGCGGCCCGACTCGCGCGGCTGGTCGAGCCGCAGGTCGGTGCGGGCGGGCTCAGACATCGGTCACCTCGTGTCGTTCCTCTCGCCAGTCGTCGGGCAGCAGGTGATCGAGGACGTCGTCGACGGTCACCGCACCGAGCAGGTGGTTGTCCTCGTCGGCGACGGGCAGCGAGACGAAGTTGTACGTCGCGAGCTCGCGGGTGACCTGGCCGATGGTCGCGTCCGGCGAGATCGGCTCGACGTCCTTGTCGACGAACTGGCCCACCGGGGCGTGCGGGGGTTCGCGCAGGAGCCGCTGGATGTGCACGAGGCCGAGGTAGCGGCCCGTGGGGGTCTCCAGCGGCGCGCGGGAGACGAAGACGGTCGCGGCGATCGCGGGGGAGACCTCCACCCGCCGCACCATGGCGAGGGCCTCGGCGATGCTCGCCTCCGGAGGCAGGATGATCGGCTCGGTCGTCATGAGGCCGCCCGCCGTGTTCTCGTCGTAGCGCAGCAGGCGGCGCAGGTCGGCGGCCTCGTCGGGCTCCATGAGCTGCAGGTAGCGCTCCTGGGCCTCGGGCGAGAGCTCGTTGAGCAGGTCGGCGGCGTCGTCGGGCTGCATGGCCTCGAGGACGTCGGCGGCCCGGTTGCTCTCGAGGGCCGCGAGGATCTCGACCTGGTCGTCCTCGGGCAGCTCCTCGAGGACGTCGGCCAGCTTCTCGTCGTCCAGCGCCGAGGCCACCTGCGCGCGCCGCGAGGCGGGCAGGTTCCGGACGAGCTCCGCCAGGTCGGCGGCC
The DNA here is from genome assembly GCF_014857905.1 of Agilicoccus flavus. Taxonomy (GTDB): domain Bacteria; phylum Actinomycetota; class Actinomycetes; order Actinomycetales; family Dermatophilaceae; genus Agilicoccus; species Agilicoccus flavus. The sequence continues at coordinate 27,708 of NZ_JACYXE010000004.1, forward strand.
TTGAGTTCGTCGTACGCGCCGAGGAGGAGGTCCGCGCCCTGCGACGCGTCGAGGGTGCGCAGGTCGCTGACGTCCTCGACGTCGACGAGCACGGTCTCGCCGCGGCGGCGGCCGAGGCCGAACGCCCGGCGCGGTCCCCCCTGCCCCTTGCGGACGAAGACCTTCGTCACCGACCAGTCGCGCAGCCGCTCCTTGTCGATGCCGAGGTCCTCGACGACGGCCTCGAACGCCTCGGCGTCCGGGGTGTCGACGACGACCCGGCGGTCGAGGATCTCGCCGAGCACGAGGGACTCGTTGGTCCGCTGCTCGAAGCGGCGCATGTTGACGAGGCCGGTCGTGATGACCTGGCCGCCGTCGATGGTCGTCACCCGGGTCATCGGGACGAAGACACGCCGCTTCCCGGGGACCTCGACGACGAGACCGATGACGCGGGGACGCCGCCGCGTCGTCGAGAACGTGATGACGACGTCGCGCACGCGACCGACCTGGTCGCCGAGGGGGTCGAACACGCTCAGCCCGGCCAGGCGGGCGACGAAGACGCGGGACTGGGTGCTCACCTCTGCAGGCTACCGGCCCCGATCACCGGCTCCGGTTGCGCCGTACGCGGCGGACGACGTACCAGACGAACAGGGCGATCAGGACCGCGATGACGACGTACTTGACGGCGTCGACGTAGCCCGCGACCGCCTGCCAGTTCTCGCCGAGGACGTACCCCGCCCCGACGAGGACGGCGTTCCACATCGCGCTGCCCGCCAGGGTGAACGCCGTGAACGTCACGGGGGACATGCGCTCGATGCCGGCCGGGATCGAGATGAGGCTGCGGACGCCGGGGACCAGGCGCCCGAAGAAGATCGACGACCGCCCGTGCCGGTTGAACCAGCCCTCGGCCCGGGTCATCTCCTCGACGTCGACGAGGGGCATGACGTCGACGATGCGGAGCAGGCGTCGCCGGCCGAGCAGGGCACCGAGGCCGTAGAGCACCCAGGCGCCGACGACGGACCCGATGGTCGTCCAGACGAGGACCGCGACGAGGCCCAGGGTCCCGACGCTCGCGGAGTACCCGGCGAGCGGGAGGATGACCTCGCTCGGGATGGGCGGGAAGAGGTTCTCGAGGAACACCAGCAGGCCCGCGCCGGGGGCGCCGAGCGTCTCCATCGTGTCGACGATCCAGCCGCCGAGGCCGTCGGTGGGACCGGGTGCGGTCGCGAGGGGGAGCATGGGCGTCGGGGATCGCTTTCTCACGGGGGGCGGTGGACCGTCCACCATCGTGCCCGACGACCCCGGATGTCGCCTGGGAGCCGCGCGGGAACACCGGCGGGTCGGAGAGGATGGACCCGTGCAGACGAGAACGGGTGCGGACGCGGACGACACGGATCGACGCCGGGACGAGGACGTGGCGGGGCGGGGGGAGGTCCGCCCCCGGCGTTCGGTGCTGTACCTGCCGGCCTCGAACCCGCGGGCGATGGAGAAGGCGAAGGGACTGGCGTGCGACGCCCTGGTCCTCGACCTCGAGGACGCGGTCGCGCCGGACGCCAAGGAGCAGGCCCGCGCGGCGGCCGTCGCCGCCGTGTCCTCGGGGGCCTGGCGCGACGAGGGCCGCCGGGAGGTGACGGTCCGCGTCAACGCCGCGGGCACGCCGTGGCACGACGATGACCTCGCCGCGGTCGGGGCCGCCGGGCCCGACGCCGTCGTCGTCCCCAAGGTGACCGGCGCGGCCGCGGTCCGAGAGGTCCTCGCCGCCCTCGACGCCGCCGGCGCGCCCGCCTCGACGGCGATGTGGGCGATGCTCGAGACGCCGGGGGCCGTCCTGCGCGCCGAGGAGATCGCGGCGGCCTCCGACCGGCTCACCGTGCTCGTCGTGGGCACGAACGACCTCGCCAAGGAGCTGCGCGTGGACGCGGGCCCTCGTCGCGTGCCGCTGCTCACGTCGCTCGGCCTCGCGGTGCTCGGCGCCCGCGCGGCCGGCAAGGTCGTCCTCGACGGCGTGTACAACGACATCCGGGACGCCGAGGGGTTCGACGCCGAGTGCGCGCAGGGCCGTGAGCTGGGCTTCGACGGCAAGACCCTCGTCCACCCGAGCCAGATCGACGGCGCGAACACCGTCTTCGCCCCCGACGCCGCGTCGCTCGAGGACGCGCGTGCCGTCCTGCGGGCGTGGGAGGCCGGTGGCGGCCGGGGTGTCGTCACCCACGAGGGGCGGATGATCGAGGCCCTGCACGTCGAGACGGCCCGACGCCTCCTGCGGACCGACTCGGCGATCCGGGCGCGCTCGTCCACCGGCCCGGTTCCGGACGAGCCCGGCCGCGCGGGCGCCGAGGGATCGGCGAGGATGAACCCATGACGACGCCCACGAACCCCGGCGGCCCCGCCCGGGTCCCCACCGACCGCCTCACCCTCGAGTTCCCCCGCAGCCTGGCCGTCTTCGACACCTACGAGGAGGCCCAGCGCGCGGTCGACTACCTCTCCGACCACGAGTTCCCCGTGCAGAACGTGCTCATCGTCGGCACCGACCTCAAGCAGGTCGAGCGGGTCACCGGCCGGCTCACGTGGGGCAAGGTCGTCGCCGGCGGTCTGCTGTCGGGCATGTGGCTCGGCGCCTTCGTCGGGCTGATCTTCAGCATGTTCGGCGAGGGCTTCGCGTTCGCCCTCTTCCTGTCCGTCGTCCTCACCGGCGCCGTCTTCGGGGTCGTCTGGGCGTCGATCGGGTACGCGTTCACGCGAGGACGCCGCGACTTCACGTCCGTGAGCCAGGTCGTCGCCACGCGGTACGAGGTGCTGGTCGAGCACGCTCTGTACGACCAGGCCCGCGAGACGCTGGCCCGTCTGCCCGGCGGCCACGGTCGCACGGCGCCGGTGGCGTCCCCGCAGGCGGCCCGCCCCGACCGCCCCAACCCCTACGAGGGCCGCTACGGCGTGCGCACCGACGACGCCGGGGGGTCGGGCGGCTCCGCCGGCGCGGGCCCGTCCGGCGGCGCGAGCGCCGCCCCCCGCCCCGACGAGGCCGGCCCCCGCGAGCCGCACCCGAACGAGCCGCGCCCGAACGCGTACGAGGGTCGGTACGGCGTGCGGCTGCCCGAGGGCGAGCGCCCCACGCCGCCCGCCGACGAGGACGCCCCGCCGAACCCGCGCGACTGACCGCCCGGCCCGGGCCCCCGATCCGCCCGCTCGGGGCGGGGGTCAGCCCGAGGCGAGGACGTCGGCCATCCACGCCTCGACGTCGGCGCTCGAGCGGGGCAGGGCGCGGGTGAGGTTCTCGCACCCGTCGGCGGTTACGAGGATGTCGTCCTCGATGCGCACCCCGATCCCGCGCAGCTCCGGCGGCACCCGCAGGTCGTCGGCCTTGAAGTACAGGCCCGGCTCGACGGTGAGGATCATCCCCGGGGCGAGCGTGCCCTCGACGTAGTCCTCGCGCAGGGCGAGCTGGCAGTCGTGCACGTCGAGCCCGAGGTGGTGGCTCGTGCCGTGCACCATCCAGCGCCGGTGCCACTGCCCCTCGGGGGCGAGGCTCGCCTCCACGTCGACGCCGTCGGGCAGCAGGCCCCACGCGTGGACGTGCTCGGCGATGACGCGGATCGCGGCGGCGTGGACGTCCTTGAAGGTCGCGCCCGGGCGGACGGCGTCGATCCCCGCGCACTGCGCCGCGTAGACCGCGTCGTACACCTTGCGCTGGGCGTCGGAGAACCGGCCCGACACCGGCAACGTCCGGGTCACGTCCGCGGTGAAGAGCGAGTCGACCTCGACCCCGGCGTCGATGAGGATGAGGTCGTCCTCGCCCACGTCGCCCGTGTTGCGGATCCAGTGCAGCGTGTTCGCGTGGTCGCCGGAGGCACAGATCGAGTCGTAGCCGACGCCGTTGCCGTGATGCCGGGCGTGCAGGCCGAAGACCCCCTCGACCCAGCGCTCGCCCCGGCCGCGCTTGACCGCCTCCGGCAGGTCGGCGACGACGGCGGCGAAGGCGCGCGCCGTGCCGTCGCACGCGAGGCGCATCTGCCCGATCTCCCAGTCGTCCTTGACGAGTCGCATCGTCGACAGGCGGCGGGAGAGCTCGGCGTCGCCCTCGTGGGCCTCCTGCTCGCCCTCGAGCGACTGGACGACGCCCGCGGCGGCGCGCAGCTCGTCGACGGTGGCGGCGAGCCCGGCGTCGGCCTCGCGCACGATGCGCAGGTCGACCTGGCCGAGGTCGGCGCGCAACGCCGATTCGAGCTCGTCGACGTGCCGCGCCTCCAGGCCCGTCTCGGCGGACAGCTGGTCGATCGTCGGCCTCGCGCCGACCCAGAACTCGCCGTAGCGGGCGTCGGCGAAGAACTCCTCGTCGTCCCGGGGGGCCATGGGCCGGAAGAAGATCAGGGCGTCGTGACCGCCCTGCGCGCGGGGCTCGAGGACGAGCACCGCGTCGGGCTCCCGGTCGCTGCCGAGCCCCGTCAGGTGCGCGAACGCCGAGTGGGGCCGGAACTGGTAGTCGCAGTCGTTGCTGCGGATCTTGAGGCCGCCGGCGGGGACGACGAGGCGGCACCCGGGGAACGCCGCGGACAACGCGTCGCGACGGGGCGCCGCGTGGCGGGACGCCTCGGACAGGTCGGGAAGGGTCGCGTCCCGGAGCGCCCAGTCGGAGGCGATGAACTCACGGAACGTGTCGGAGGTCGGGCTGGCTCGGTGGCCGCCCTCGCGGGCGGCGTGCTTCTCACTCACCCTGTCCATGCTGGCACGCGCCGGCGCGGGAGGGGGCGCCGCGTGGCGGTTTGGCCGGCGCCCGGCCCGGGGCCCACAGTGGAGACGTGCCCACGCTGCCTCCCCGCAAGAAGAAGGTGCCGAGCAAGGCCCCGAACGCGGCGTACGGCGAACCCGGGGGACCGAGCACCGGCGGCGGGTCGTCGTGGCGGGCCCGAGCCCAGCGCGCCGTCGCCGCGGAGAGCGCTCCCTCCTGGAGCCTCGACCTGCGCTCGGTCCAGGACGACGTCGAGGAGCGGCGGTCGCGGGCCGTCATGGACCTCGCCACCCGGGTCGCGGAGCTCACGCTCGCGACCGGGGCGTCGGCCGCCGACGTCACCGCCACCGTCCTGCGCCTCACCGACGCCTACGGCCTGCGCTCGGTGCACGTCGACGTCACCTTCACGGCCATCGCGATCTCCCATCACCGGGGCGCCGAGGACCCCGTGACCATGGTGCGCACCGTCCGGGTCCGGAGCGTCGACTACGAACGGCTCGCCCGCCTGCAGGCGTTCGTCGCCGACCTCGAGGCCAACCCCGTCGACATCGTCGACGCCCGCTCCCGGTTCGACGCGATCGCCGCCCGGCCGCACGTCTACCGCCGCTCGGTCGTCACGGCGGGGTCCGCGTTCCTCGGGGCGGCCGTCGCCCTCCTCTTCGACGGGTCCTTCACCGAGATCCTCATCGCGTTCCTCAACGCCGTCCTCGTCGACCGCGTCCAGCTGCTCCTCGCGCGCGCCCGGCTCGCGGCGTTCTTCAGCCAGATGATCGGCGGCGCGATCCCCACGGTGGTCGCCGTCCTGCTCATCATCGCCCGCAGCCACCAGGTGCCCGGCCTCGAGGAGGTCACGCCCTCCGCGGTCGTCGCCGCCGGGATCGTGTCACTGCTCGCGGGCATGTCCGTCGTCGGCTCCGCGCAGGACGCGATCGACGGCTACTACGTCACCGCGGGGGCACGGACGTACGAGGTCGTCGTCCTCACGCTCGGGATCACGGTCGGGGTCGTCATCGTGCTCGGCATCGCCCAGCGCCTCGGCGCGCCGACCTACCTCGCCCCGTACTCGGCCCTCACGGGCAGCCTGCCCCGACAGCTCGTCGCGAGTGCGATCATCGCGGCCGGCTTCGCCGTCACCTCCTACGCGGGCCCCGTCACGGCGATCGTCTCCGTGGTCTGTGGGACGCTCGGCTGGGGCGCGTTCGCGCTCGCCGAGGCCTTCGACCTGGGCGTCGTGGCGGCCAGCGGCGCGGCGGCCCTCTTCATCGGGGTGATCTCGCAGCTCCTCGCGGGCACCGTGCACGTCCCGGCCCTCGCCCTGTCGACGGCCGGGATCGTCCCGCTGCTGCCCGGCGGCGCCGTCTATCGGGGCCTCTACCAGCTGACGACGCTCTCGTGGGCTCAGGGCACGGGACCGGGCGTGGTCACACTCGGCTCGGCCGCCGCCATCGGCCTCGCGCTCGCCGCGGGCGTCAGCCTCGGCACCTACCTCGGCCGCCCCCTGCGACCCGACGTCGCCCGGTCCCGGTCCCGCGCCGTCCAACGCGCGCTGCGCCGCGGCCACGCCGACGGCCGCGAGTAGGCCCCCGCAGGACACACGCCACGGGCGCGGAACCCCAGCGGGGTCCCGCGCCCGTGTCCGACCCGTCGACCGCTCGATGGTTCGGAGGTCGACGGCTCGAGTCGACGAGTCAGAGGTTGATCATGTGGCCCGAGATGCCGTGGACGGCCTCCTTGACCGCCTCGCCGAGCGTCGGGTGCGCGAAGACGTTGCGGGACACCTCGTCGGCCGTGAGGTCCCACTGCTTGGCGAGGTTCATCACGGGCAGCAGCTCCGTCACGTCCGGGCCGATCATGTGGCAGCCGAGGATCTCGTTGTACTTCGCGTCGGCGACGACCTTGACGAAGCCGACCGCCTCGCCGAGGCCCGCGGCCTTGCCGTTGGCGCTGAACGGGAACGTGGCCGTCTTGACGTCGTAGCCCTTGTCCTTGGCCTGCTGCTCGCTGTAGCCCATCGACCCGATCTGCGGCTGGCAGTACGTGGCCCGCGGGATGAAGTCGAAGTCGATCGGCATCGTCTCGACGCCGGCGATCGTCTCGGCCGCGACGATGCCCATGGCCTCGGCCACGTGGGCGAGCATGAGCTTGGCGGTGACGTCGCCGATGGCGTAGACGTTCTCGACGTTCGTACGGCCGACCTCGTCGATCTTGATCGCGCCGCGCTCGGTGAGTTCGACGCCGAGCGTGTCGAGGCCGTACCCCTCGACGCGGGGCGCGAAGCCGATCGCCGACATCAGTCGGTCGGCCTCGAGCACCTCCTCCTTGCCGCCCTTGGTGACGGTGACCTTGACGCCGGAGCCCGTGTCCTCGACCTTCTCGACCTTCGTGCCCGTGAGGACCTTGACGCCGAGCTTCTTGTAGTGCTTGGCGAGCTCCTTGGAGACGTCGGCGTCCTCCGTCGGGACCATCCGGTCGAGGAACTCGACGATCGTCACGTCGACGCCGAAGTTGGCCATGACGTACCCGAACTCGACGCCGATCGCGCCGGACCCGGCGATGATGATCGAGTCGGGGAGGTTCTCGTCGAGGATCTGCTCCTCGTAGGTGACGACGTTGTCGCTCACCTCGACGCCCGGCAGCATGCGCGTGACCGCGCCGGCGGCGATGATGAGGTCGTCGTACGTGACCTCGCGGGTCTCGCCCTTGTCGGTCTCGACCGAGATCGTGCCCTTCTCGCCGAGCGTGCCCCACCCGTCGATCTCGGTGATCTTGTTCTTCTTCATGAGGTAGTGGACGCCCTTGACGATGCCGCCGCTCACCTGGCGGCTGCGGGCGTGCGTCGGGCCGTACGACATGGTGGCGTCGCCCTCGATGCCGAACTTCTTCTTCTCGTGCGTGAGCACGTGCGAGAGCTCGGCGTTGCGCAGGAGCGCCTTGGACGGGATGCAGCCCACGTTGAGGCAGACACCGCCCCAGTACTTCTTCTCGATGACCGCGACGGACTTACCGAGTTGCGCGGCGCGGATGGCCGCGACGTACCCGCCGGGGCCGGCTCCGAGGACGACGACGTCAAAGTGATCTGCCATGGCGCCAGCCTATGGGGTGGGGGGTCCGCTCGGGGACGGGACGCCTCGCCCGGCCCGCGGTGTCGGCGTGGGGTCGGCGCGGTGTCCGCGGAGTGTCCGCACTCCGGCCTCCTCGGCGACCTCGCGCCGCGGCCTCGCGAGGCGGGGTGTGGCGCCCGTGCGAGGGTGTGGGGGTGCGCATCGACCTCCACACCCATTCCACGGCCTCGGACGGGACGGACACGCCCGCGGGGCTCGTCGCCGCGGCCGTCGACGCAGGCCTCGACGTGGTCGCCCTCACCGACCACGACTCGACGGCCGGCTGGGCCGAGGCGGCGGGGGCGCTCGCGCAGGGGGCGCCGGTCGCGCTCGTGCGCGGCATGGAGATCTCCTGCGTCGCCGACGGCATCAGCCTGCACCTGCTCGCCTACCTGCACGACGACACGTACGAGCCGCTCGTCGCCGAACTCGCCCGGGCGCGGAGCAGCCGTGAGGGTCGGGCGCGCCGCATCGTCGAGGCGCTCGGCCAGGACGTGCCGCTGACGTGGGACGACGTGGCGGCCCAGGCGCGTCCGGGGGCCACCCTGGGGCGCCCGCACATCGCGGACGCGCTCGTGGCCCGCGGCGTCGTGGAGGACCGGGCGGAGGCGTTCCGCCACTACCTGCACTCGGGCTCGCGCTACCACCGCGGCCACTACGCGCTGGACGCGGTGGCCGCGGTGGAGCTCGTGCGGGCGGCCGGGGGAGTGCCGGTCCTCGCGCACCCGTTCGCCGCCGTCCGGGGCCGCACCGTCGGCGACCCGGTCGTGGAGGAGCTGGCCGACGCGGGGCTGGCCGGGCTCGAGGCGCATCATCTGGACCACGACGCCGCGCAGACGCGGCGCGCGATCGGCCTCGCGGACCGCCTCGGCCTTCTCGTCACGGGGTCGAGCGATTACCACGGGACCGGCAAGCCGAACCGTCTCGGCGAGTTGACCACGGACCGGGCGGTGTTCGAGGCCATCGAGGCCGGGGCGCGCGGGGTCCCCGTCCTGCGCGGCTGACGCCCGGGGCGGGCCGCCCACCGGGCCCCGCGCCCCCGCACCCGGTGTCGTCCGGCACGAGCCTCCGGGCGCGCAGAAGCCCCGAGCGGAAGACCGCTCGGGGCTGCGCCGTGCCCGCGGAGGGGGTGCGGGCACGGGACCGGGGTCGTCGCCTCACAGAGGGGTGGAGGCGATGACGGCCGGAATATGTGGGGCCTCAGCCGCGACGGGCGGTTCCGCGGCCCGTGACCGTGGAGGTGCGGCGCGCACGGGTGGCGAAGGCGGTGAGGCCGACGAGGACGCCCCCGGCCCCCGAGACCCCGAGCGCGGTCGGCGAGACGCCGCTGCCTGCGTGCAGGGCCAGACCGGCGCCGCGCTCCGCACCGTTCGTCGGCGCCACGGCGGCCGCCGCCACCGACGTGGCGGCCGGCGTCGTGGACACTGTCGGGGCCGCCGCATGTGCGGTGCCGGCGCCGAGGCCGGCGAGGCCGATGGCCGCGACGGCCGCCGTTCGGGCCAGGCCGGTGGCGGTGACGTGCGTGTGCAGACCCGTGTTCATGATGTTCCCCCGATGGTGTGGTGCGTCCCCTGGAACGACGTCCACCCCGCGGTGCCGTGCTCGCGTCCGGCCCGACCCCTCGGCCCGGACGACGAGACACCCCTGGGTGCGGTCGCCGTGGTCGGTGCGTCTCGCGGCGCCGGAACCGAGTGCGTGACGCACGTGGATCCGTTCGTTGTGCCGCGATGCGGGCCCCCAAGCCCCGCATCGACCAGGACGACTGTACAGGTCGGTGTGGACGGTCGTCCAGTTGGCCCACAGGTGGCGGCGCCGCCGCTGCTCGGCCGCCGGGCCCGGGCGGCCCGATCGACCCGCCCGGAACGCGCCAGGGGCGCCCCGCACGTGTGTGCGGGGCGCCCCTGGCGGTGGCTTCCGGTGGCTGTCCGTGGCCCGTCGGGCCGCGGCTCAGGAGGCCGCGGGTCCACCCGACGCGCTGTCACCCTGGGCGGGGCGCCCGCCCCGGGTGCGGCGTCGGCTGCGCGACCGCGCGGGCCGCTCGTCCGAGGAGTCCCGGCTCTCGCGGCTCTCGCGGCTCTCCCGGGTCCTACCGCCCTCGTCGGAGCGGCCACCGCGGTCGGAGCCCGACCCGCGGCGCGGGGAGCGCTCGCCGGCGCCGTGACGCCCCCGGCCCCCGCCCGAGTGACCCCCGGCGTCGGCCCGGCGGCCCGTCTCGCCGACGTCCTCGAGCTCCTCGGCGGACAGGCCGGCCCGGGTGCGGGCGCTGCGGGGGAGCCGTCCGGTCACCGACGGGTCGATCTCGAGGTCGCTGAACAGGTGATCCGACGAGGAGTACGTCTCGACCGGGTCCGGGATGCCGAGGTCGAGGGCCTTGTTGATGAGGCCCCATCGGGGTAGGTCGTCCCAGTCGACGAGGGTGATGGCGATCCCCGTGTTGCCCGCGCGGCCGGTGCGGCCCGTGCGGTGCAGGTACGTCTTCTCGTCCTCGGGGCACTGGTAGTTGACGACGTGGGTGACGTTCTCCACGTCGATGCCCCGGGCCGCCACGTCGGTCGCGACGAGGATGTCGACCTTCTCGCTGCGGAATGCCCGCAGAGCCTGCTCGCGGGCGCCCTGCCCGAGGTCGCCGTGCAGGGGAGCGGCGGCGAAGCCGCGGTCGACGAGGTCGTCCGCGACCTTGGCGGCCGTGCGCTTGGTGCGGGTGAAGATGATCGTCAGGCCCCGCCCCTTGCTCTGCAGCACCTTGGCGAGCAGTTCGACCTTGTCCATCGCGTGGGCCCGGTAGACGAACTGCTCGATGGCGGCGACCGTGTGCCCCTCGTCGCCCTCGGCCATCGCCCGGATGTGCGTGGGCCGGCTCATGTAGCGGCGGGCCAGCGCGACGACCGCGCCCGGCATCGTCGCCGAGAAGAGCATGGTCTGCCGCGACGCGGGGGTCTGGGCCAGGATCTTCTCGACGTCGGGCAGGAACCCGAGGTCGAGCATCTCGTCGGCCTCGTCGAGGACAAGGACCTTGACGAAGGCGAGCTGGAGGTGCCGCTGCTGCGCGAGGTCCAGCAGGCGGCCGGGGGTGCCCACGACGACCTCCACGCCCCGCCGCAGGGCCTCGACCTGCGGCTCGAAGGCGCGGCCGCCGTAGATCGACTCGACGCGGATGCCGCGGCGGCCGGCGGCACGCTGGAGGTCGGAGGTCACCTGGACGCAGAGCTCGCGCGTCGGGACGACGACCAGGGCCTGCGGCCGACCGGCCTGGGGCAGGTCCGCGAACTCGGGATCCGCGGGCGACACGACGCGGTCGAGGAGCGGGACCCCGAAGCCGAGCGTCTTGCCCGTGCCGGTCTTGGCCTGGCCGATGATGTCGTGGCCGCCGAGCGCGACCGGCAGCGTCATGGCCTGGATGGGGAACGGCGAGATGATCCCGGCGTCCGCGAGCGACGCGACGATGTCGGCGTGGACGCCGAAGTCGCCGAACGTCGGCGACGGCACGACGGCCTCGGGGGCGGCGGCCTCGGGGGCGACGCCCTCGGCCGCGACGGCCTCGGGTGTGGTGTCGCCCTCGGGCTGCTCGGTCTCGGCGTGGGGGGTGGTGGACTCTGTCGTCATCGAACGTCTTTCGATCGGGCTCGCGCCGCCCACGAGCCCGAAGAAGGGCGCGGGAGGCCGCGGCGTACGAGGGCCGATCGGGGTCTGTCGGTTCCGGGGAGGGCCCGCGAGCCGTCGGGATCGACGGGACGAGGGGCGCCCGGAGTGTCGAGCGGGAGCGATGTCGCCGCCCCCGCGCCGCACGAGGTCTGAGTTTCGAACGTGCCGACCGGTCACCTGTGGTCGTCTCCACTGTACCCGCGTGAGCTGCGGCTCCCGACATCCGCCGATGCGGCGGGTCGGGCCGGCGACCCGCGGGCCCTCGCGGCCGCCTGGAGCACGGCGCGAGGCCCGCCGCCTCGTGGGCGACGGGCCTCGCGGTCCGATGGAGTCGCGGCGAGCGCCGCTGGACCGTTCAGACGCGGGTGCGGCTACGACCGCGCAGCGACAGGTAGATCGAGATGAAGATCGCGGCCATGACCGTTCCGGCCACGACGCCCCACCAGGCGATGCCACCGCTGCTGTTGTTGTAGTTGAACACCAGGCTCAGCAGCCACGAGCCGACGAGGGCGCCGAGCGCGCCCAGGAGGATCGTCATGAGGACGGAGATGTTCTGCTTTCCGGGCATGACGAGACGGGCCAGGGCGCCGATGATGGCGCCGACGATGACGGTGGTGATGATCGTGGTCATGATGACTCCTTAGACAAGATGTGACACAGCTCGGACGACCACGCTCGGAGCACGAAGGGCCGAGAGTGCTCGGGTGAGCAGCAGGGCGCCGGTCGGGCACCCGTCCAGAACTCTTTGCCCCTTCCGGCCCCCGTTCATGCACCAGGTTGCCTACAATTCGCGGCGCCGACTCCGCGAGGGGCCGCAATCGGCGCCGCGCCGCGCCTGGCCTCGGCTTTAGAGGTTGCCGAAGCCCACTCCGCCCTTGCGCGCCGACCCGATCTCGACGTAGCCGACGACGGCGGCCGGCACGAGGAAGACGGTCCCCTTGGCGTCGACGAGGCGCAGCGGCGACCCCGAGGCCACGGAATCGGACACGGCCCGCTCGACCTCCTCGGGTGCGGCCTCGGACTCGATGGTGATTTCCCGCCCGGTGTGCAGGACGCCGATCTTGACCTCCACGAGGTCTCCCTTCGCTGGTGAACGGGTCCGCCGGGCGGACCGCTCCGTGCTGACTGGCTGGCTGGTCGGCGTCGCGTGCGCGCCGACTCGCGATCGCCTTCCCTCGAGCCTAACCGCCCGCCACCTGCGCCTGTTCCGCCTCCGACGGGCGGCGGCGCACCCCGCGCCACGCCATCCGGGCGACGAGCATGGCCGCGTCCTCGCGGGGGATGCCGTCGGAATGCGTGAGCCAGTGCCGGGCCGAGGTCTGCGCCAACCCGACGATCCCCGTCGCGATGAGCAGTGCCTCGGGCTCGGTCATGTCGGTGTCCTCGCGCAGGAACCCGGCGACGGTCACGGCGCACCGGTGCTGGACGTCTCCGGCGCGGGCGGCGACCTCGGGGACGTTCGTGAGGTCGGACTCGAAGACGAGGCGGTACGCCCCGTCGTCCTGGGCGACGAAGTCGAAGTAGGCGGCGATGGTCGCGAACACCCGGTCCTTGCTCGTCCCCGCCGCGCCCAGCGCCGCCGCGACGGTCTCGAGCATGCGCTCGTTCGCGGTCTCGAAGAGGGCCAGGTAGAGCTCCAACTTGCCGGGGAAGTGTTGGTAGAGCACCGGTTTGGAGACACCCGCCCGGTCCGCGATCTCGTCCATGCCGGCGCCGTGATAGCCGCGGGAGACGAAGACCTCCTGAGCGGAGCGCAAGAGCTGGGCGCGACGCGCCGACCGCGGCAGGCGGACCCCGCGCGGGGGGCGGCCGGCGCCGGACGTGCCCGCGCGGGCGGGTGTCGCCGAGGCGTCGGAGGACCTCTCCTCGCTGCTCACGCGTGCTCCTCACTCGGGGCCGGCGCCGGGTCGGGCCTCGGCGACGCACGGGCCGCGGCGTGCGCCCGTACGCCCGGGAGTCTATGTCGTGGGCCTCGGCCGCGCGGGCGGATTCCTCGGATCGCGCAGGTCAGGGCCCGTGCCGGGTGGCCGGGGGTGACCTTGTCGGTGGCGGGTGCTCGAATGTCCCCGTGCCCGAGACCTCGACGACCGTCCTCGCCCGGCCCGCGCCCGCGGTCCCGGACGGATGGCCCGCGGGGCGCGCCGCCGACGAGAGCCAGTGGGCGGCGGTGACCGCGTGGACGCCGCGCGGACAGAACGTCTCCGGCGGTGGCGGCCGGGTCCGCCGGGTGCTGGGAGCCCCGGGCACGGGCAAGACGTCGGTGGCCGTGGGCGTGGTCGTCCACCGCGTCCGGCGCCACCGGGCGGACCCCGACCGGTGCCTGCTCGTCGCCCCCACCCGAGTGGGGGCCGCGGCCCTGCGAGAACACCTCACCGCGCGCCTCGGCGCCACGACGACCCGTCCCCTGGCGCGCACCCTGCAGTCCTTCGCCTTCGGCCTGCTGTCCACCGACGCCGCGCGGCGCGGCGATCCCACGCCGCGGCTGCTCACCGGCGCCGAGCAGGACGTGGTCCTGCGCGACCTGCTGCGCGGCCACGGCGAGGGCGGGGTGCCGCGGCCGGCCTGGCCCGGCGAGCTCGAGCACGCCCTGGCCACCCGCGGCTTCCGGGCCGAGCTGCGGGACCTGCTCATGCGCGCGGTCGAACTCGGCGTCGAGGCGCACGAGCTCGCCGACCTGGGCCGCTACCACGGGCGCCCCGAGTGGGTCGGCGCCGCCGACGTCCTGCGCGAGTACGACCAGGTGACGGCCCTCGCGTTCCCGGGGGCCTACGACCCGGCGTGGGTGCTCGGATGCGCCGCCGACCTCGTGGAGGACGACGACGAGACCGCGGCCGACCTCGCCGCGGACCTCGACCTCGTCGTCGTCGACGACGCCCAGGAGCTCACGCGGGCCGGGCTGCGTCTGCTCACGCGCCTCGCCGCGCTCGGGGTCGAGATCGTGCTCGTGGGCGACCCCGACGTGACGACCGGGACCTTCCGCGGGGCCGACCCGCATGTCGTCGGGCGCGACTGGGTGGTCATGGGCGCCGGACCCACCCACGTGCTCGAGCACGCCCACCGCGGCGGCCCGGGCGTGCGCGCCGCACTCGACCGCGTGACCGCCCGGATCGGCTCGGCGGGCGCGGTGGGCCACCGCGGCCCGGCGCCCTGGCCGGGCGGCACCGGCGGCAGCCACCCGAGCGGCCGCGACGGCCTGCGTGACGAGGTCGAGGTGACCGTCGTCGGCGGAGCGGCGGCGGAGGCCGCGCTGGTGGCGGAGCGGCTGCGCGCCGCTCATCTGCTCGAGCGCGTCCCGTGGTCGGCGATGGCCGTCGTCGTGCGGGCGGGGGACCGGGTCGCCCACCTCCGCCGCGTCCTGACGGCCCGTGGGGTCCCGGTGCGGGCGGGTGGCGCCCAGGTGGCGCTGCGCGACGAGCCCGCCGTGCGGCCCCTCCTCACCCTGGTCGACGTCGTGACGGCCGGGACGGCGCTCGACGCCGACGTGGTGCTCGACCTCCTGATGTCCCCGCTCGTCGGCGCCGACTCCCTTGCGATGCGGCGCCTGCGGCGGGCGCTGCACCGGGCCGAGCTCGCCGCGGGCGGGCGACGCGGCGGCGACGGCCTCCTGCTCGCGGCCCTGGACGAGCCCGAGCTCCTCGACGACCCCGAGGTCGGGCCGGCCGGCGAACCGGCCCGGCGGCTGCGCCGGATCCTGGCCGCCGGTCGTGCGGCGGCGAGGCGGGTCACCGACCCGGCCGAGGCCACCTCGGGTCCCGACCGGCCGGACGTCCCGGCCGACCTCGGCGCCGGCGATCGTCCCGGCGGCGCCGACCTCGGCGGACACGACGACGCCGGCGGTCCCGCCGGCGTCCCCGACACCGAAGAGGTTCTGTGGGCGTTGTGGGAGGCCTGCGGGGTGGCGGAGCCGTGGCGTGCCGCGGCCCTGTCCGGCGGCGGCCGCGGGGCGCAGGCCGACCGCGACCTCGACGCCGTGCTCGCGTTGTTCGACGCGGCGCAGGCGTACGCCCGACACTCCGGCGGCCGCGGCCCGGAGGGCTTCCTCGAGCACGTCAACGCCATGTCCGTGGCCGGAGACAGCCTCGCCCGAGCCGCGGTGGAACGGGACAGCGTCACCCTGAGCACCGTCTCGGGGGTCGCGGGCGCGGAGTTCGACCTCGTGTGCGTCGCGGGCGTGCAGGAGGGGGCCTGGCCCGACCTGCGCGTCCGGGGCTCCCTGCTGGGCTCGTCGGCGCTGCTCGACGTCGCGACCGGCCGGGCGGGCGACGAGCGCGCCGCCCGCCGGGCCGTGCGCGCCGACGAGACCCGGTTGTTCCTCAGCGCGATCGGCCGGGCCCGGCGGCGGCTGCTCGTCACGGCCGTCTCCGACGACGATCAGGCGCCGTCCACCCTGCTCGACCTCGTCGACCCGCCGACGGGCGACGACCGGCCCGTCGTCGAGGTCGGCGATCCGCTCAGTCTCGCCGGTGTCGTCGGGGCGCTCCGCCGCCGCGCGGTCCTCGACGCCGACCCGGGCGCGCGGGCCCACGCGGCCGATCGCCTGGCCGTCCTGGCCGCGAGCGGGGTGCGGGGCGCCGACCCGGGGTCGTGGTGGCACCTGCGCGACGTCAGCGACCGCCGGCCGGTCCGCGCCGACGACGCGGCGGTGGCCGTCTCGCCCTCGCGCGTCGAGACGTTCTCGCGGTGCGGGCTGCGGTGGCTGCTCACCGGCAGCGGTGGCGACGACCCCCGACGCGGTGGTGCGGCGGACGTCGGCACCCTCGTGCACGACATCGCGGCGACGGTCGACAACGGCGACGAGGCCGCCCTGCTCGCGGCCCTCGACGATCGGAGCGACGAGCTCGGCCCCGGGCAGGGGTGGATCGCCCGCCGACGGCTCGAAGCGGCCCGCGGCATGCTGCGTCGCCTGGCCGCCTACGACCTCGCCGCCCGGGCCGACGGGTGGGAGGTCGTGGGAACGGAACTCGACGCCCGGGCCCGGATCGGCCGGGCCGCCGTCACGGGCCGGGTCGACCGGCTCGAGCGGCGCGCCGACGGAGCGCTGCGCGTCGTCGACCTCAAGACGGGGTCGTCCAAGCCGACGGCGGCGCAGCTCCCGCGCCACCCGCAGCTCGGCACGTACCAGGCGGCGGTCGAGCACGGGGCGTTCGGCGAGGCCGGCGACGTGTCGGCCGGGGCCGCCCTGGTCCAACTCGGTCGCGCGGCCGGGGTCGCCCCGACCGTGCAGGAGCAGGCGAGCCCCGCCTCCGACGACGACCCCCGATGGGCGGAGCAGCTCGTCACCCAGGCGGCGGAGGGCATGGCGGGGGGCACGTTCGACGCGCAGGTCGGCCCCTGGTGTCGGGTCTGCCCGCTGCGCACCGCCTGCCCCCTGCAGCCCGAGGGAGGGCGACTGTGAGCGCCGTCGGCGGTCCCGCCCCCACGCCGATCGGCGCGGGCGTCGTCGCCGACGCGCTCGGGTTGCCGGCGCCCACGCCGGAGCAGCGGGCCGTCATCGAGGCCCCGCCGGAGTCCCTCCTCGTCGTCGCCGGCGCGGGATCCGGCAAGACCGAGACCATGACCTCCCGGGTCGTGTGGCTGGTGGCCAACGGTCTGCTCGAGCCCCAGCAGGTGTTGGGGCTGACGTTCACGCGCAAGGCCGCGGGGGAGCTCGGCGCCCGGATCTCGCGGCGGCTGGCCCGGCTCGCCGACGTCGGGCTCTGGGACCCACCCGACGGGGACGCGGGCGAACGCCCGGTCGTCTCCACCTACCACGCGTACGCCGGCCGCCTCGTCGCCGAGCACGGCATGCGGATCGGCGTCGAGCCGGACGCGCGCCTGCTCGGTCAGGCGGCCGCCTGGCAGCTCGCCCACGAGGCCGTGCTCGCGTACGACGGGCCGATGGACGACGTCGAGGCGGCCGAGTCGACCGTCACGGCCGCGGTCGTCGATCTCGCCGGGGAGCTCGCCGAGCACCTCGTCGGCATCGAGGACGTCGACGGCCTGCTCGGAGCGATCGTCGACCGCATCGACGCCCTCCCGGCGCGGCGCGGCCCCGGACGGGGCTCCGCGCTGCCGGCGGGGGTGCGAGCCCTGCGGGCCCGCGCACGGGACCAGCGGCTTCTCCTGCCGATCGTCGACGCGTACGCCCGGACCAAGCGGCGCCGCGACAGCCTCGACTTCGCCGACCAGGTCGCCATCGCGGCGCGGCTCGCCCAGGAGGTGCCCGCGGTCGCCGCGCTCGAACGCCGCCGGTACGCCGCCGTCCTGCTCGACGAGTTCCAGGACACCTCCGAGGCCCAGCTGCGCCTGCTGCGGGCCCTCTTCGCGGCCCCGCCGGGCCCCGGGGTGCCCGTCATGGCGGTCGGCGACCCCCACCAGTCGATCTACGCCTGGCGCGGGGCCGGGGCGGGCACCCTCGCCCGGTTCCCGGCGCTCTTCGGCGCCGGCTCGCGCCGCGTCCCCACGCTGGCCCTGTCGACGAGCTGGCGCAACGACACCGCCGTACTCGACGTCGCCAACGCGGTCGCCCGGCCCCTGCGCGAGGGGTCGCGGGTGCCGGTCGAGCGGCTCGTCGCGAGGCCCGGCGCCGGCCCCGGGCGGGTGAGCGCGGCCCGGTATCTCACCGAGGAGGACGAGGCCGACGCCGTCGCGCGCTGGGCCCGTGCCGCCTGGGACGGCGCCGCACTCCGGCCCCCGGCCCCTTCCGCCGAGGACCCCGCCGACGGCGCGGCCGACCCGCCGCCGACCGCGACGCCCCCGGCCCGCCCCACGGGTCCGGTGGACCCCCCGAGCGTCGCCGTCCTCTGTCGCCGACGCGCCCAGTTCCCGGCCGTGGTCGAGGCCCTGCAGGCGCACGGGCTGCCGGTGGAGGTCGTGGGGCTCGGTGGTCTGCTGACCACCCCGGAGGTCGGCGACATCGTCACGGTCCTCACGGTGGTCGACCACCCGACCCGGGGGGACGCGCTCATGCGGGCGCTCACCGGCGCGCGGTTCGGTCTCGGCCCGGCCGACCTCGACGCGCTCGGGACGTGGGCGCGCGAACTCCACCGTCGCCGCGTCGCCGCGGCTCCGGCGGCGGTCGACCCGGCCGGAGCGGGCCCGGCCGACGCGCCGCCGCGGGTCGCCGCACGCGTCGGCCCCGACGAGGCCCCGAGCCTCGTCGAGGCGCTGGAGGAGTTGCCTCCGTCGTCCTGGGCGGGTCGGGACGCGCAGCGGCTGGGCGAGACGGCCCGGGGCCGGCTGGCCGAGCTCGCCGGCGTCCTGCGCGCCCTTCGCGCGTCGGCCTACCTGCCCCTGTCCGATCTGGTCCTCGAGACCGAGCGCGCCCTCGGGCTCGACGTCGAGTTGCTCTCGCGCCCCGACGTTCCGGCGGAGGCGGCCCGGGTCCACGTGGACGCCCTCGTCGAGGTCGCGGCCGAGTTCTCGGCCGCCGTCGACCGGCCGACCCTGTCCGGGTTCCTCGCCTGGCTCGAGGCCGCGCAGACCCAGGAGCGGGGCCTCGACCTCCCGGTCGGGACCGTCTCGGGTCACGCGGTGCAGGTGCTCACCGTGCACGCCGCCAAGGGGCTGGAGTGGGACCACGTGGCCGTCCCCGGGCTCGTGGAGGGGGCCTTTCCCTCCTACCGCATCGGCGGGAGCTCCGTGCGAGGCGGAGAGTGGGCCGCCGCGCCGCCCACCGACAAGGGCTGGATCACCGGCCTCGCCTCGCTGCCGTACGACCTGCGCGGCGACGCGGCCGAGCTGCCCCGGCTGCCGTGGCGTGACGTCGAGGACCTCGCCGACCTCGAGGCCGCGCTGCGTGACCACGCCGTGCAGGGCGGCCGCCGCGCGGTGGAGGAGGAGCGACGCCTCGCGTACGTCGCGTTCACCCGGGCGCGGCGCGAGCTGCACCTCAGCGCCCACGTGTGGGGGACGCCGACGACGCCCCGACCCACCTCGCGCTTCCTGGCCGACCTCGTCGAGTCACCCGGCCGGGTCGAGACGACGACGTGGGCCCCGATGCCGCCGATCGACGAGCCCGCGGTCCACCCGGGCGGCGGCCGCCCCACGGCCGCCGCGTGGCCGCCGGAGCGCGCCGACGCGGCCGAGGACGTCGTGTGGGCGGCCGCGCGCGACGTCGAGCGGGCCGCTCCGGGAACGGGCCGGGTGCCCCCGACCGACGTGGCCGCCGCCGACCTCGACCGACGCATCGACGCGCTGCTCGCCGAGCGGGCGCGCAGCACGGAGAAGCGCGGCCGAGCGGCCGGGATCGACCCGGGGTACCTGTCCGCGTCGGACGTCGTCGCCCTCGCCCGGAACCCCGGCCGGTTCGCAGCCGGTCTCCGCCGGCCCGTCCCGGAGCCGCCGAGCGCGCAGGTGCGGGCGGGTGTGGCCTTCCACGCGTGGATCGAGGCCTACTACCGTCGGCCCGGCGAACTCGACCTGCTCACGGCGTCGGACGAGCCCGGCGCCGACCCGGCCTCCTCGCCCGACGACGCCGAGCTCGACCGGATGCGCCGGCACTTCCTCGCCTCGCCGTGGGCCGACCGGTCGCCGCTCGACCTCGAGACGTCCGTCGAGACCGTCATCGACGGCGTGCCGATCCGCGGCCGCCTCGACGCGGTCTTCCCCGATCGTGGCGGCGGCGTGGTCATCGTCGACTGGAAGACGGGTCGGGCACCCGCCGGGGGCGAACGAGACGCGCGTGCGTGGCAGCTCGGCCTGTACCGCTACGCCTACCGCCGGCTCACCGGCCTGCCCCCCGAGAAGGTGCGGGCCGTCTTCTTCCACGCCGCCGACGGGCGCACGGAGGAACCGCCGCTGCCGAGCGACGAGGAGTTGCAGGCCGCCCTCGCCGACCTGTTGAGGTTCGACGAGCGGTCGGGTTGACGCAGCCGAGGACCCGTCGCCCCACGTCGACCCCGCACGCCTCGAGTGCGTCGACCCGTCGATGGCCCTACCGGCCGCCGGTCAGCGGCGGGTTCGTGGGCCGCGTTCCGCCGCGGACAGGGGCGTGTCGCCCTGGGCCGGCCCGGCTGGCCTCGGCTCCCGGGTCGTCGGTGCGTGCGGCGACTCGAGCCGGTAGGCGCGATCCGCCGGGTTCTCCCGGCTGCGGCTCTGCTTCGTCCCGTCCGGCTCTCGTCGCGGGTCCGGATCCTCGTCGGCCTCGTCGGCCGCGGGCCCGGTGGCGGCCGGGGAGCCGGGATCGGACGCTCCGGGGGCATCCGGGTCCGGGTCACGCGGGGACGCGCCGCGCGGTGACACCGCGTCCGTATCCCCGCCGCCCGCATCGCCGCCGCCAGGATCCCCGTCCTCCGGATCCACGCCGCCGGAACGCCGACCCCCGGCGACCGGGGCGGGTGGCCCCTGGGCGTCGGTGGCGTGCCGATCCGCGGCCTCCTCGACGCCGTCCTCCCCGATCGGGCCGCGCGCGGGGGAGGCGAGGCCGCCGACCGTCGTCGCGGAGGCCGGGGGGCCTTCGTCGTGAGGTGGGTCGCCCGCGTCGCCCGCGTCGCCCACGCCGGTCCCGCGCTGGTCGCGTCCGACGTCCGACGTGCCGGTGCGGGCGGTGTTCTCCCGGCGGGCGATCTCGGAGGTGTCGACGAGCTGGGTCGCCAACGGGTCCTGCGGCCCGTCGCGATCGTCGTCGGACTGGTCGGACTGGTCGGCACGGGCAGGGCGGGCAGTGTCGTCGCCGCCGACCGCGACCCCGCCGACGGGCGACCCGGCGCGGTACCAACTCTCCTGCGCGGGAGAGGAGTCGAAGTCGAGCGGCAGACGGTCGGCCACGGTGTGGGCCCGGTTGCCGCTCGTCCCCGGTGCGGAGACCAGGTCGTCGAGGGCCCGCAGGGACGCGGTCGCCGCGGTGACGTGCCGGCGATCCCCGAGGTTGCGGGCCGCGAGCAGGTCGGAGAGCAGTCGCAACTCGCCGAGGAGGCGGCAGCGGTCGACGAGGTGCGCGTCGGCGGGCTCGGACCGGGCGTCGCCGTAGGCCCGCAACACCGAGGCGAACGCCTCGGGGTCGGCCTTGGTGAACACCTCCGCGAGGTCTTCGGCCGGGTCGCCGACGTGGGCGCCCTCCCAGCTCGTCACGCCGACGACGGCGCAACGGGAGGCGTCGTCGGGGTCGTCGAACCGGAAGAGGACGTGGGACTCCTCGAGGCGGCCGTGCACCGCGGTCGGCGCGAACCGCCACCACGACACGTCGTCGAGCATGCGCTCCCACCGGTTGAGCAGACCGGTCGGGACGAGTCCGGTGGCGGCCCCCCGGTCGACGTCGACCTGGCGTCGGGTCCGTAGCTGCGTCGCGTCGTAGTCGGGGACGTCGGCCTCCTCGTAGAGACGTCGGTCGATGTCGTGCACGGCCGCGACGGCCCGCCCGAGGTGGGTGGCCGGGCCCGGCCCGGGCGGCAGGGCCGCGAACGAGACGGGGTCGCCGGGGATGAGCGGGTAGACCACGGCGCGGCGGCCGTCGCGCAGCGACACCGCCCCCTGCGGTTCGGGCACCGCGAAGGGCAGGCGCGGCGCGAGCAGGTGCAGCAGATCCGCCGACTCGTCCTGCAGGGCGGCCGCGACCGCGTCACCCGGCAGCCGGACCACCCAGCGTCGACCCTCGTGGTCCTCGACGAAGGCCACCCGGAAGCGCTCGCCGACGCGGTCGGCGACCTCCTCGACGGCGACCGGACGCAGACCGGGGACCGCGGCGGCCGCCAGGGCGGCGAGATGATGGGATCGGCGACTCACCGGGCCACCGTATCCACCGCGGTCGCCGCGACCCCGCAGACTCCCCGCGCCTCCGGCGACCGCACGACACGGCGGCTCGCCCCCCGCCGCGGCCACCGAGCCGGGGCGGCGACCCGCGCGACCCGGCGTGCGGTCGCCGGGCCCCCGGGCGTCCGTAGGGTGGAGCTCATGGCCGATCCGCGTTCCCCACGCCCCGCTCCCGGCCCGCTCGACCGCCGCGGGGTCGAGCGGGATGACCCAGACCTGCTGCCGCGCCTGCTCGCCGAACCGGGCACCCGCGTCGTCGAGCTGAGCGGCGGGCGAGCCCCCGTCGTGGAGTCGGGGGGTGAGGTCCGCGTCGTCGACCGGGCGCCGGCCCCGGGCGACGAGGAGGCCCTCGCGTTCTTCCTCGGCCGGGAGAGCACCGACACCTCGGGCGCTGCCCACGTCGTCGTCGTCCTCCCGGCCGGACCGGACGGGCAGGACCCGACCGGGTCCGAGGTCACGCAGGAGGTGACGTGGCAGGGCATCCGCGACGTCGGGGCGGCGCTGGCCGACGGTGATCTCGACCGGCTCATGACCGGCGTCGCGCTCGCCAACTGGCACGCGTCGCACCCGCACTGCCCCCGCTGCGGCGCCCGGACCCATCCGGTGAACGCCGGCTGGGTCCGCCGCTGCGAGGCGGACGGGTCCGACCACTTCCCCCGCAGCGACCCGGCGGTCATCATGGCCGTCCTCGATCCCGACGACCGCCTGCTCCTCGCGCGCAACCCCGCCTGGCCCGCCGGGCGTCGCTCCGTCCTCGCCGGGTTCGTGGAACCCGGCGAACGCCTCGAGGAGGCCGTGGCCCGCGAGGTGGCCGAGGAGGTCGGGATCGTCGTCGGGGACGTCGCCTACGCAGGCAGCCAACCGTGGCCGTTCCCGGCCTCGCTCATGCTCGGCTTCACCGCCCGCGCCACCACCGGCGAGATCGTGTGCGACCCGGCCGAGATCGCCGAGGCCGACTGGTTCACGCGCGAGGAGCTCGCCACCGCCGTCGCCGACGGATCCCTGGGCCTGCCGGGCCGCACCTCGATCGCGCGCCGCCTCGTGGAGGGCTGGTACGGCACCCGGATCGTCCCGCCCGCCGAGGTCTCCTTCCACCGGCCGGACTGACGCCCGCGCGTGGTCCGAGCGTGTCGGGGTGCCGGGGCCCGTCGAGTCCCTCGGGGGCCCGGGGTTCGTCCAGGTCCCGGGCGTCGACGGCGTGACCCGCGGCTCGACCCGTATCGTCGTGGCCATGCCTATCGCCAGTCACCCCCACCGCGAGGGACGCGCATGAGCGCCGGTCTCGTCGCCCTCCTCGACGACGTCGCCGCGCTGGCCAAGCTGGCCGCGGCCTCGGTCGACGACGTGGGAGCCGCCGCGGGTCGCGCCAGCGTCAAGGCGGCGGGCGTCGTCGTCGACGACGCGGCCGTCACGCCCCGCTACGTCACCGGGTTCACTCCCGACCGGGAACTGCCCGCGATCAAGAAGATCACCATCGGGTCACTGCGCAACAAGCTCGTCTTCATCCTCCCGGCCGCGCTGCTGCTCAGCCAGTTCGCGCCCTGGGCGCTCACGCCGCTGCTCATGCTCGGCGGCACGTACCTCAGCTACGAGGGCGCCGAGAAGATCTGGGAGAAGGTGTCCGGGCACTCCGCCGAGAACGCCGAGCCCGTCGCCATGCAGGGCGAGGACGCGGAGAAGCAGATGGTGAGCAGCGCCATCCGTACCGACTTCATCCTCTCCGCCGAGATCATGGTCATCGCCCTCAACGAGGTGGCCGCCGAGAGCATCTGGCGCCGCGCCGCCATCCTCGTCGTCGTCGCCTTCGTCATCACGATCGGCGTCTACGGGTTCGTCGCGCTGCTCGTGAAGATGGACGACATCGGCCTGCACCTGTCGAAGCGGGACTCGGGCGCGGCCAAGCGGATCGGTCGGCTCCTCGTCCAGGGCATGCCCAAGGTGCTCGCGGCGCTCGGCATCGTGGGCACGGTCGCCATGCTCTGGGTCGGTGGCCATATCCTCCTCGACGGCGCGGCCAAGCTCGGTCTGGCCGCGCCCTACGAGCTCGTCCACCACGCCTCGGAGGCGGTCGCCCACGCGACCGGCGCGGTCGGCGGGGTCCTCGGGTGGTTCACCGGCACCGTCGCCTCGGCCCTGGCGGGCCTCGCCGTCGGGGCGATCGTCGTCGCGATCATGCATGTCGTGCCGAAGCGGTCGGGGCACGACGCGAAGACCCACTGACCCACTGACCGCACTGACCCACTGACCCACCCGGTTCGCCGGGCCGGGCGTCCGGCAAACCGGGCGCCGACGAGTCGCCCCAGGACACCGCCCCGAGAGAATGGGGGCGGTGTCCTGCGTGAGCGGGGGCGGTCAGGCGCGTCGGAGCGCCTCGTCCGGGTCGGGATTGGTCTCGACGCCGCCGTCGGCGAAGACGACGGTGGGCACGACACGGTTGCCGTGATTGACGCTCTCGACCCAGGCGGCCGCCGCCGGGTCGCGCTCGACGTCGACGACGCGGGTGGGCAGGTCGGCCGCGGACGTCCGGCCGAGCAGCCGGGCACAGTACGGGCACCACGTCGTCGCGTAGACGGTGAGGGTGCCCGGCGCCGGGACGATGGGGTGCTCGCTCATGAGGCTCCTTGGAAGGACGAGAGGTCGTGGGCCGCGCAACCCCGGGGCGGCTTCCGGCATTCCCGGCGCCACCCCGGCCGGGCCGACGGAACGCCGGCGCCGGCGTCGCCCCGAGGCGCGCCTGCCCCGTCCACAGGCGAGCGGCGCGGCGCGGCGCCGTCGGCCGCGTCCACCCCCGTCGCCTCGGCCGCCGGGCGGCCGGAGCCCGGGTGAGAGGATCGGTGGCGATGAGCGCGACACCTACCTCCGGATCCTCGGCCGACCCGCCGGGCGCGCCCCGCACACCGGCCGTGGGGGCGCCCCTCGACCCCGACGCGCTGCTCGCCGCGCTCGACGCCGACCAGCGCCGGGTGGCGGCCGACCCGTCGGGACCCATGTGCGTGCTCGCGGGCGCCGGCACGGGCAAGACGCGGGCCATCACCCACCGCATCGCCTACGGCGTCCACGCCGGCGTCTACGTGCCCCAGCGGGTCCTCGCGGTGACGTTCACCGCTCGCGCGGCGGGCGAGATGCGCACGCGGCTGCGCGGTCTGGGGGTGCGCGGGGTCCAGGCGCGCACGTTCCACGCGGCCGCGCTCCGCCAGTTGCACTACTTCTGGCCGCAGGCCGTCGGCGGGTCCGCCCCCGAGGTGCTGCCGTACAAGGCCCCGGTCGTCGCCGAGGCGGGGCACCGGCTCCGACTGCAGCTCGATCGGGCGGCCGTCCGCGACCTCGCCGCCGAGGTCGAGTGGGCCAAGGTCAACATGCTCACCCACGAGACGTACCCGGCCGCCGCGAGGGCGGCTCGCCGCGAGCCGCCCGGGCTCGACGTCACGGCCATGGCCCGCGTCATCGCCGAGTACGAGTCGGTGAAGACGGCGCGCGGCGTCATCGACTTCGAGGACGTGCTCCTGCTGCTCGTCGGGATCATGATCGACCGCGAGGACATCGCCGGCGTGATCCGCTCGCAGTACCGGCACTTCGTCGTCGACGAGTACCAGGACGTCAACGAGGTCCAGCAGCGCCTGCTCCAGCTGTGGCTGGGGGGGCGCGACGAGGTCTGCGTGGTCGGCGACCCGGCGCAGACGATCTACTCCTTCACGGGCGCCAGCCCGCGCCACCTGCTCGAGTTCACGACGACCCACCCGGGCGCGAGGACCGTCCGCCTGGAGCGCAACTACCGGTCCACCCCTCAGATCGTCGAGGTCTCCAACGCGGTGCTCTCGGGCCAGCGCGGGGCGATCCGGTCGCCCATCCGCCTGCGTGCCGTCGCCGACACTGGTCCGGCGCCGGAGCTCGTCGCCTATCCCGACGACGACGCCGAGGCGGCGGGGGTCGCGCAGCGCGTGCAGCGGCTCGTCGCCGGCGGGGTCGACCCCGCCGAGATCGCCGTGCTCTTCCGCACGAACGGGCAGTCCGAGGCGATCGAGGCCGCGCTCGCCGACGTCGGCGTCCCCTACCTCGTCCGTGGCGGAGAGCGCTTCTTCGCCCGGTCGGAGGTCAAGAAGGGCATCGTCCTGCTGCGGGGCGCCGCCCGCAGCGACGACGGCTCGGTGCCGCTGCCCGATCTCGTCCGCGACGTGCTCACCGGCGCCGGCTGGCAGTCCACGCCCCCGGCCGGCCGCGGGGCGACGCGCGACGCGTGGGAGTCGCTGGCCGCCCTCGCGGCGCTCGCCGACGACCTCGCCGCGACGAACGGGAAGGCCCGGCTGCGCGACGTGGTCGCCGATCTCGACGAACGGATGGCGGCGCAGCACGCCCCGACCGTGCAGGGGGTGACGCTCGCGTCGCTGCACTCCGCCAAGGGCCTGGAGTGGGACGCCGTCTTCCTCGTCGGCTGCAGCGACGGGCTCATGCCGATCACCATGGCCGAGGGCCTGGAGGAGGTCGAGGAGGAGCGCAGGTTGCTCTACGTCGGCCTGACGCGCGCGCGGCGACACCTCACCCTGTCGTGGGCCGCCTCCCGCGCCTCGGGCGGCCGCGGCACCCGTCGCCCGTCGCGCTTCCTCGAGACCGCCCGCGCCCAGCTCGGCGACGGTGTCACCGCCGGTCGCGACGCCGGCGAGCGCTCCGCGTCGCCGGCCGGCGCCCGGGCCGCGGCGCCCCGCGGCCGGTCGGCCCGCCCCGCCCACTGCCGGGGGTGCGGCGCCGAGCTGACCAGCGCCGCGCAGCGCAAGACGGGTCGCTGCGACGACTGCCCGCCCGACTACGACGAGGCGACCTACGAGCGCCTCCGGGAGTGGCGCGCCGCCGTCGCGAAGGCCTCGAAGATCCCCGCCTACGTCGTCTTCACCGACGCCACCCTGACCGCCGTCGCGCAGCGCGAACCGGCGGACGTGGTGAGCCTGCGGGCCGTCTCGGGGGTCGGCGAGCGCAAGGCCTCCCGCTACGGCGCGAGCGCCCTAGCGGTGCTCCGCGGCGCCGACCCGCGGCAGGAAGCGGCCCGGTGGTGCGAGACCGCAGGGATCGCCGCGCCGAAGCCGCAGGAATAAAAGGATTGCGCCGCGCTCACCGCAAGGCCTAGCCTGGTGATCGTCCTGGTCACGCGTCGTGCCCCGGCGCCGCGCATCACGTAGGTGGTGATCGGGGCGTATCGGTCCCACGACACGTGAGCGCCGAACGATCGAGACGGGAGGAGGAGCAGACATGGAGACGATCAACAGCATCATCGGCAGCGCGCAGCGGCGCGCCGGTCTCGCCGTCGCCCTCCGCGGTCTCGACCCCCGTGGCGGCATCGAGGCTCTCGGCGCCCGGGCGCTCGACTCGTCCGCGCCCACGGGTGGCGTCGTCACCCGTCTCCGCGGCCACGCCATGTCGTTCCCGCTGCCCTTCCCGTTCCACCCGAGTGGTTCCCTGCGTCCTTCGGCCGTCCACGTGAGCTGACGTCGACCGCCTCATCAGGCCGCGGAACCCGTTCGGGTCCGCGGCCTTCGTCGTCCCCGCCCCCGGCCCCGCCGGCCGGGCCGACGACGGCCCCGGGTCGGAACGGGAGGAACCCGCTCCCGACCCAGGACCTCCTCGCCGAGGCGACGTCGATTCGAAGGACCTCACCATGTCCGACCCGCACCGGGCCGAGACCCGCCACACCCCACCGACCGCATCGCAGGCCCGCCGCCCCCGCGGCGCGCAGGAGGCGAGCACCATGACGACCACACCGATCGCCTGTTCCGGCAGTCCCGCTCACGGCGGCTCGCAACCTCACCTGCGTTCGACGCCTGGCGGCGCCGATCCGCAGGTCCTGCCCTGCCGACGCTTCGACCCCGAGCTCTGGTTCGCCGAGCGACCCGAGGACGTCGAGAGGGCCAAGGCCCTGTGCGTCGGGTGCCCGCTGCAGGCGGCGTGCCTGGACACGGCGCTGCGCCGCGGGGAGCCCTGGGGCGTCTGGGGCGGCGAGCTGCTGGTCGACGGCCACGTCGTCGCCCGCAAGCGGCCGCGAGGCCGCCCCCGCAAACATCCCGTCGCCGCCTGAGCCACCGCCCGGTCCGGGCACGCCACGGCGACGAACGACCAGAGAGGAGCCACGCCATGTGGCCCGTGGAGTACACCGAACACCTTCGGGTGGGTCCGACCGGCCCCGGCGAGCCGGGGGAGCCGCGAGCTCCCCGCCCCAGCCGTCGCATCACCCTCCACGTGCGTCGTCAGCTCGAGCGCGAGTTGAGGTGAGCGTCGCGGTCGGGCGGGAGCGCCCGCCGGCCTCGTCCACCTCGTCCGCCCCCGGGCGCCGGAGCCACCGGCGGCCGGGGGCGGACCGCCGGCCGGCGCGGGGTAGACCCCGTCAGGCGGGGTCGTCGAGCCCGTCGAGCAGGGGCAGGTCGGCGCCGGGCATCCAGTCGTCGAGGATGCCGCGCGCCGGGACCTCCCCGCCGATCTGACACAGCACGCCGAGGCCGCCGACCCAGACCCGGTGGATGAGCAGGTACTCGGGCGGCAGATTGAGCCGGATCCCGGTCCGGAAGGCGGTCGACCGGGGGTCCTGGAGCCGCACGTACTGGGCGCGCAGCCAGTCCCGATCGAACCGGAACGTCTCGGTGCGCAGCGGCTCCGCGAACGGGACGAGGAAGGCGAGGAGCTCGTCGGCGTCGACGTCGACCCCCGGCCGGACGAACCCCTCGGCGCGCAGCCCGGCCAGGAGGGCGTCGGCCTCACCGGCCATGGCGGTGCTGACGAGCCGCCCCATGGGGACCGGCAGACCGCCCGGCAACGGGTCGACGCTGCCGAAGTCGAGCACGCCGATCCGCCCGTCGTCGGTCATCCGGAAGTTGCCCGGATGCGGGTCGGCGTGGAGGAGCCGCGCCTCGTGGGGGCCGCGCAGGAGGAACTCGAGGTAGGCGGCGCCTGCCCGGGACCGCTGCGCAGGCGTGCCCTCGGCGATGACGCGGGACAGCGGCGTGCCGTCGAGCCATTCCGTGATGAGCACCGCGCCCTTCTGGTGGACGACCGCCGGCACGACGACGTCGGGATCGCCGTCGAACGTCTCGGCGAAGGTGCGCTGCGACGCGGCCTCTCGGGCGTAGTCGAGCTCGTCCTCGACGCGGTCGACGAACTCCTCCAGGAGCGGGCCCAGGTCGAGCCCCGGCAGCCAGCTCGCGGACATCCGGGCGACCCGGGCGAGTCGTGTGAAGTCGCCGACGAGCGCCTCCCGCGCCCCGGGGTACTGGACCTTGACGGCGACCGTCCGGCCGTCCTTCCACGTGGCCCGGTGGACCTGGCCGACCGAGGCCGACGCGGCGGGCGCGTCGTCGAAGTCGGCGAACTTCGTGCGCCACCGAGGCCCCAGCTCGCGGGCGAGGACCTCGTGGACCGTGGCCGCCGGCAGGGCGGGGGCCGAGTCCTGGAGCTTGGTCAGGGTCGCGCGGTAGGGCCGCGCGACCTCCTCCGGCATGGCCGCCTCGACGATGCTCAGCGCCTGACCGACCTTCATCGCGCCGCCCTTGAGCTCGCCCAGCACGCTGAAGAGCTGCGCCGCGGTCCGCTCCTGGAGCTGCGCGGTGACCATGTCGGCGGGGGCCCCGCCCAGGCGGCGACCCGCGCCGACGGCCGCCCGCCCCGCGACCCCGATGGGCAGCGTGGCGAGCTTGGCGGTGCGGACGATGGCCTTCCTCGGGACACGACTCACGTGACCAGTGTCCCTCGCGCCGCGTCGCACCGACACCGGGGATGTGGCGTCCACCTGCGCCGGACCGGCCCGAGCAGGGGGAGAGCGACCTCGATGGACGTGCCCGGAACCGGCGTGTCCCGCCCGTCGAGGTGGGGCAGCAGCAGGGCCGCGACGAGCCCCGCGGCAATCGAACGGAGGCAGGCGTCGCCCTCGGCGGGCCGGTCGTGGGCGTGCACGAGCTGGCGCAGGACCTGCGGCCAGCCGGCGTCGAGATCGCTGCGATGCAGGTCGACGCACGTCAGGCAGGGGTCTGTGGGCCCCACCCACGGCCCGACCGCCAACCGGGGACCGTCGAGCACGACGGGCAGGTGGGGGACGCCGCGCCGCCGCCACGGCTCGGCCGCTTCGAAGCTCACCGCGCCCACGCCCACGAGGACGACCGCGTCGGGGGGACTCGACTCCCCGGCCCGCCAGGCCAGCTCGTGCAGGTCCACCCCGCTCCCGCAGGTGAGGCGGCCGATGCCGGCCTCGCGCAGGGTCCGCACGACGGCCTCGGTCAGCGCCCCCGACCCGTGGACGACGAGGTGTCGGCGGCTCCGCTCCGCGACGAGGTCCAGCCCGTCGCCGCCCAGGCCGTAGGCCGCCGACCACGCCAGCGCCTCGTGGGCCGCGCTCCGGGCGGTCTCGGGATGCAGACACGCCAACGCGGCCCGGTCGCCGGGGTCCTCGTTGAGCAGACCGTGCGGACGCAGCGCGTCGAGCAGGTCGTCGAGGCGGCCGCCGTCTCGGTGGGCCCGGCGGACGAGGGTGGGCAGATCCGCCCCGGCACCCAACAGCGTGACCAGGGCCACGTCCGCCGGTGTGAGCCCGGAGAGGAGCACGCCGCGCCCGGACACGAGACCCACCTGCACCCGGTCCCGGCCCCGGAACAGGACGCGGGCGTACGGCTGGAGCACCGCCGCGGGACGCGGTACCGCCGGACCCGGCCGGGGCGCGTGCACGGTGTCGCGGGCCGACCGGGGGTGCGGGGAGTGCGGGGGATGCGGGGGATGCGGGGGAGCGGACACGGGCGTCGGCCTTTCCGGTGGGCGGGGGCCGTCAGTGTCACCCGAGGGCCGTCGGCCGGGTCGCCCGTCGTCCACAGGCACGACGCGGGGGCGGACGGAGACCGTGTCTCCGTCCGCCCCCGCGATCGTTCGGCGAGTGACGCCGGTCAGGCCTTACCGAGGATCCGGTTGAGGTTGGTGCCGCACTCGGGGCACTTGCCCTTGGCCATGCGCCGGCCGTTCGTCTCGACGACGTTGCCCTCCGCCTCGCGCTTCTCCTTGCACTTGACGCAGTAGAACTCGCCCTTGTAGGTCTCGCCGGTGTCGGTCATCTGTGAAGTCTCCTTGTTGTGCGTGCCGCTGGTGCGGCGCCGGACCCGCCCACCCTAGACCAGGACTTTCCGTGCTCAGCGCAACCGGCGCTCGGGCGCGCCCGGTGTCTGCCGGAGGGAGCCGGCGGGCCCCGCCGGCTCCCCACGCCCGAGCCGCCGGGGCCGCGCGGCCTCAGGACCAGATCGCGACGACGAACAGGAGCGCGAGGCAGGCGAGCGCCTCGCCCGCCCCCGCGATCGCGGGGGGCACGCGGCGTCCCGCGAGGATCGCGGCCCGTGCCGTCAGGGCCGCGAAGAGGACGGTGGCGGCCACCGTGCCGCGGAGGGTGACGCCCGTCGGGCGGGGCCACAGGGCCTGCGTGGCCGTGAGCGCGAGGACGACGGTCGCGGCGAGGTGGTAGCCGATCGAGGCCCGGCGATAGGCGGTCGAGGTGCGCTCGCGGATGACGGTCTTCACGAAGAGGGCGCTGCCGACGAGGTAGGCGAGGACGAGCGCGGCGATGACGACCATCGTGCGCCGGCCGACGAGGATCGTCCCGCCGGCCGGGTGTCCCACCTGGTAGGTGACCAGGGCGAACGCGGCGGCGGCGGTCATGACCACGACATCGGCCGGCAGGCTGCGGGCGCGGCCCGTCCGGGCGAACCACACCGCGGCGAGGACCCCGGGCACGTAGAGGGCGCCCCACGGCAGGAGGTCCGGGCGGGCCGCGACGAGCGCGAGGGCGAGGAGCCCGGCGAGCGAGCCGTAGGTGAGGGCCGCCGCCCGACCCCGCGGAGCCGTGCGGGGACGCTCGCCGGTCGCCTGCCCCGGGGTGGGCGCAGGCCGCCTCGACCCGGCCGGTCGCCGGGCGAGACGGCCCCGCTCCGTCAGCCAGGTCGTCGTCGCCGTGAGCGCGAGGTAGCCGAGGAGCCAACAGGCCAGGAGAGGGGCGTGGATCGGCTCGGGACCGGCCCGCAGGACGCCGGCCGCGAACGGCAGGAGGAGCACGGCCCAGGCGCCGTGCTCGCGGCTCCACCAGCCCGAGCGGACGGCGCGTCGGTAGGCGGACGCGCGCCCGGGGTCGGGTACGGCGCGGGGTGGGCGACCCGCCGACGGCGTGCCGCCCACCGGACCCGACGCCGTCACGGGACGTCGACTCCGCAGGCGCCGGCCCGGACGCCGTCGGAGGCGGGCTCGGTCGGTCGGGTGGCCCGTTCGAGGCCGGCCGCGACGAGCCGGGCGAGGGCGGGTTCGGCGGTGGGGAGGTCGTCGACCGGCCACCACCGGACGTCGAGGCTCTCGGGGGAGCACACGGGCTCGGCGCCCTCCGGCGCCACCGCGAGGAAGCGGACGTCGAGGTGCTCCGTGCACCGACCGAACGCGCCCGAGAGGGCGTGTCGGTCCAGGTCGACCGGGTGGGGGTCGACGACGAGGCCGGGCAGTCCCGTCTCCTCCCGGGACTCGCGCGCGGCGGCGGCCGCGAGCCCGGCGTCGGCGGCCTCGAGGTGACCGCCGGGCTGGAACCAGGCGCGCGCCTTGCGGTGCAGCACGAGGCAGACCCGTTCCGACCGGGCGTCGAGCACCACGCAGCCGGCCGTGAGATGGGCCGGCGGGCCGGACCGGGACAGGGCGTCGGGGTGGGCGCGCAGGTGGGCGACGAAGGCGTCCCGCAGCGCCGCCTGGTCGGGGCCGGCCGGCGCGTGGGCGAGCAGGTCGGCGACGGCGCGCTCCGACCGGGGGTCGGACCCACCGGACGCGGCGTCGCGGGAGGTCACCGCTCCGGGCCGTCCGAACCGTCGGCCGGACCGTCGGGGCGCGGGGGGCCGTCCGGGCCGTCCGACCCCGCGGGCCCACTCGAGCCGCCGTCCTCCTGCGCCGAGTCGAGCAGGTCGGCGAGCGCGGCGTCGAACGCGTCGTCCTCGGCCGCGCGGCCCCCGGACGTGCGCTTCTCGACGTAGCCGAGCACGTCGTCGAGGTCGGCGGCCGTCGGGGCGAGGTCGGGGTGCTCCCAGGCCTGGTCACGAAGGTCGGCGCCGCCCTCGTTCTCCAGCGCGGCGAAGAGGTTGGCCGCGTCCCGGAGGCGGCGCGGCCGCAGCTCGAGGCCGACGAGCCGGCTGAAGAGCTGCTCGGCCGGCCCACCCGTGGCGCGGCGGCGCCGGACGGCCTCGCCGAGCGCCGCGGACGCGGGCAGGTGCGGTGCCGTGGCGCGGTCGGCGACGACGTCGACCCACCCCTCGACGAGGGCGAGGAGCGTCTCGAGCCGGGCCAGAGCGGACTGCTGGCTCGCGCTCGGCGTCGGCGTGAACAGCCCGTCGCCGAGCGCCTCCTGGACGGCGGCGGGATCCGACGCGTCGATCGAGGCGATCTTGCTCTCCAACGCCTCCGTGTCGATGTCGATGTCGCGGGCGTACGCCTGCACGGCGGCGACGAGCTGCGGGCCGAGCCACGGCGCCCCCGCGAACAGCCGGCTCCGGGCCGCCTCGCGGGCGGCGAGGTAGAGCTCCACCTGCGCGTTGTCGACCTCGAGCCCGTCGGCGAACTCGGCGACGTTGGCGGGCAGGAGCACGACCGTGCCGCGCGGCACCAGCGGCAGCCCGACCTCGGTGCCGCTGACGACGTGCGCGGCGAGGGTGCCGACGGCCTGGCCGATCTGCGCGCCGAACATCGAGCTGCTCATCCGGGCCAGCATGGGCTCGAGCTGGCCGATCATCGCGCCGAGGTTCATGCCGGGCGGAAGGCCGGGGATGCCGGGCATCTCGACGGGCCCGTCGCCGAGCCGGTCCATCTGCTTGCGCATGGCGGCCACGACCGCGGCGTTGACCCCCTCGGCGACGGGGCCGACGAGGTCGCCCCACATCGGCATCGTGTGGCTCACCCATTCGGCCCGGCTCCAGGCCGCGGCACCGCCCTCGGAGGCGGGCAGCTCGGTGACCGCGTCGAGCCACAGCTCGGCGACCCGGACGGCGTCCGTGGCCGAGCGCGCCTGACGGTCGGTGACGAGGGCGTCGCCGCCCGCCGCCACCTGCTTGCGAGCGACGTCGCTCGAGAGATCGAGGTTGACGCCGTCGGTGGGCGCCGCCTCGAACATGGCGCGCAGCTGTCCGGCGAGCATGCCCATCGCCGCGGGGTCCATGCGGTCGACCCCCATCGCCTTGAGGGCGTCGCGCATGGCCGGGTTGTCGGCGTCCGCGAGGAACTGCTGGATCATCTTGGCGAAGTCGGGCTGGTCGGGGCCCGACGGGTCGGGGGAGCTGGGCGGGTCCTGCGACACGGTGGTCTCCTTAGGCGCCTGGGATGATGGCCTCTCCATTAGGTAACCACGAGGAGGTCCGGTGAGTTCCGCGGAGTCCGCCGGTTCGGGGTCGCACCCCCCGCGCCTCGTCGTGACCGGCGTCGACGGCGCGATCGCCCGCGCCGTGCTGCGCATCGCGCGCGACCGTTACGGTGTCGCGGACGTCGTCCCCGTGCTGCGCTCGCCGGGGGGCGCGCCCGCCCCGACGGTCCCGGCCGGGCGCACCGTCGTGCTCGTCGCGCTGAGCACGGATCTGGCCCAGGACCTGCGCCTCCACCGCGACGTGCGTCGCGCCGAGCTGATCGCGATGACGCGGGACGCGGCGGCCGGCGCGCTCGCCGGTGGGGCCCGTCTCGTCGTCGTCACGTCGGCCCGCGTCTACGGCGCCCTCGCCGACAACGTCGTGCCGCTGCCGGAGGACGCGCCGCTGCGCGCCGTGGACGACCGCGGCCTCGTGGGCGACCTCCTCGTCGTCGAGTCCGAGGTGGCGCGGCTGTCGGCCGAACATCCCCGGCTCGACGTCACGCTGGTGCGGCCCGCGGCGGTCGTGGGGCCGGGGGTCGACACGACGATCACGCGGCACTTCGAGCCCACCCGGCCGCTCGTCCTCGCAGGCACGACCCCGCTCTGGCAGTTCGCGCACGTCGAGGACGTCGCCTCCGGGGTGCTCGCCGTGCTCGACCACGGCCTGCTCGGCGCCGTCGCGCTGGCCAGCCCCGGGTGGCTGGGTCGGGCGGAGGTCGAGCGCCGCCTGGGCAAGCGCCACCTCGAGCTGCCGCGGGCCCTGGCGGTCCGGGCCGCGGAACGCCTGCACGCGCTGGGTACGCTGTCGACCTCCGGGGCCGACCTCGCCTACGTCGGCGAGCCGTGGGTCGTGGCCTGCGCGTCGCTCACCGCGGCGGGTTGGGCCCCCCGGTACGACAACGTGGACTGCGTGGACGAGCTGCGTCGGCTGGGCGAGAGCAGGACCCGCCCCCTGGCGATGCGCCGGGACGCGGCCTTCGGAACGGCGAGCGCGGCCGTCGCGTTGGCCGCCTCTGCGGCGCTCGTGCGCCGCCACAGGAAGCGAGGATGACCGTGGCCGAACCCGTCGTGTACGCGCAGATCAGCGCCGAACCCCTGTCGGTCGGACGCGTGGCCGACCGGGTGGGCCACCGCAGGGCGGGCGGCGTCGTCACCTTCACGGGGCTCGTCCGGGACCACGACCACGGGCAGGGCGTGGCCGCCCTCGAGTACAGCGCCCACCCGAGCGCGCTCGACCGGCTCCGCGATCTCGTCCGTGAGATCGCCGC
Organism: Agilicoccus flavus; assembly: GCF_014857905.1. Classification (GTDB taxonomy): domain Bacteria; phylum Actinomycetota; class Actinomycetes; order Actinomycetales; family Dermatophilaceae; genus Agilicoccus; species Agilicoccus flavus. The sequence continues at coordinate 63,516 of NZ_JACYXE010000004.1, forward strand.
GCGGCCGGGCGTGGTCGCGGCCGCCGCCGAACACCGGGTCGGCCGGCTCGGGATCGGTGAGGTCGCCGTCGTCGTCGCCGTCGCGGCCGAACACCGGGGGAGCGCGTTCGAGGGCGCGCGTGACCTCATCGACCGCCTCAAGGCGGAGGTCCCGATCTGGAAGCACCAACTCTTCACCGACGGCACCGACGAGTGGGTGGGCACTCCATGACGGGGTCGACCCCCGCGCCCACCGACGCACCCGACGGGCCGTTCCGGCCGATCGGGCCGGGTGGGTCGGCCCGAGCCCTGTCGCGGCGGACGATCGTCTCCCTCTTCGCGCTCGTCGTCGTCCTCCTCGTCGGCGCGGCCGGGACCCTGGTGCACCCGGCCTACGTCGTGCTCCGGGCGGGGCCGATCTACGACACGCTCGGCACCGGCGCCGACGGCACGACCCCTCTCGTGCGCGTGGCGGGCGCCCCGACGCACCCCACCACGGGCACCCTCGACCTGACGACGGTGGCCCAGTACGGCGGTCCGGGCCACCCGCTCGACCTGTGGGACCTGCTCGGCGCCCGCCTCGACCCCGAGGCCGAGATCCTCGACCGTGACGCCGTGTATCCACCCGACGCCACGCCGGAGGCCGTCAAGGAGGAGACGGCGGCGCAGATGGCCGGCTCGCAGCACGCCGCCGCGGCGGCCGCACTGCGGGCGCTGGGTCACGCCGAGGAGGCGCGCGTCGAGCAGGTCGTCCCGGACGGTCCGGCCGCCGTCCTGCTGCGCCGCGGTGATGTCATCACCGCCGTCGACGGCACCCCGGTGCGGCGGACCGCGCAGGTCTCCACCCTCGTCCAGGAGGCGCGGTCCGCGGCGGTGTCGCTCGGCGTGCGGCGCGACGGCACGACCACGACGGTGCGGGTGCCGACGCGGACGCTCGAGGGCCGCCGGTACGTGGGGGTGGGCCTCGCGCCGGTCTTCCCCGGTGCGCCGAGGGTGACCATCGACGCGGGGGAGGTCGGCGGCCCGTCGGCGGGCACGATGTTCGCCCTGGCCGTGTACGACAAGCTCACCCCGGGGGCGCTCACCGGCGGTGCCAAGATCGCGGGCACCGGCACGATGGGGCTCGACGACCGGGTGGGCCCGATCGGCGGCATCCGGCACAAGCTCGTCGGCGCCGTGGACGGGGGAGCGGCGTGGTTCCTGGCCCCCGCCGAGAACTGCCCCGAGGTCGTGGGCCACGTCCCCGACGGCCTGCGCGTCGTCAAGGTGTCGACGTTCGCCCAGGCGCGCGAGGCCGTGACCGCGATCGGCGCGGGCCGCGGCGACGCGCTGGCCGGCTGCGGCTGAGCGCCGGCTCAGTCCTCCAGCGTCGCCGCGAGCGCGGCGACCAGGCCGGGAGCGATGTCGCGGCCGACCGCCACGGCGTCGTCGCTGTCGTGCGCGCGCTGCCGCAGGAGACACACCTGGTCCCCGGCCTGCGCGGCCGCGGCCGACCCGTCCGGCGAGGGCGGGCGGGTCACGGCGACGACGAGCCGGATCTCGGCCGCGTCGGGGTGGGCGGCCAGAGCCCGGGCGGCCTCGTCCGGGTCGGCCGGGAGGTCGCGCTCGGCCTCCGGCGGGACGACGAGGCGCTCCACGGTGAGGGCGACTCCGGCGACCTCCGGCGGCCAGGCGAGTCGGCCGAGGAGGTCCTCCAGGGTGTCGGTCGCCGGCAGGCCCTCCTGCTCCACCGCGCTGAGGTCGTCGGGGCCCGCCGGATCCCCGGCCGCCTCGAGGTGGTCGGCGAGACCGGGCTCGGACGCCATGAGCGCAGAGGTGGGCACGAGCGCGAATAGGGCCGGTCCGCGGTCCCAGCCGCGGGCGGCCACGTGCCGTTCGAGCTCGAGGGCGGCGCGCAGGAGGGGGCGGGGGGCGGCGGGTTCGGGCGTGCTCACCCGCCCATCGTGCCCCACCGGGGACGCGCCGCCCGACGTGCGCCGACGCGACCTCGACACGCCCGCTGCGACGTTGTCAGGAGCAGCGGCTACCGTGGGCCCCTCAGCGAGCGACACGCGGAGCCGGCGCCCTCGGGCACGGTGGTGCCGCGGCGTCGCCCACGGGCAGGGTCGAGCGAAGCAGGATGCGGTGAGCGAGCAGGGCGGACAGAACACTCCACCGAACACCCCGGGATCCGGCGGCGGGTCCTCCTCCGCCGGTGGCGGATCCGGATCGGGGCCGTTCGGGTTCGGCCGTGGCCCGGGCGGATCCGGCCCGGGCGGGTCGGGCGGATCTGGCGGGTCGTCGGGTCGTGGCCCGTTCGGGCCGGGCGGCCCGTTCGGCCCCGGCGGTCCGGGGGGCGACGGGCGCGGCCCCGGTCGCACCGCGACCGCCTCCGGGCCGCGTCGGCGCCCCGGACCGGCCCTCATCACCGCGGCCGTCCTGCTCGTCGTCGTCGGCCTCGTCGCCCTCGTCTCCGAGTTCTGGACCGACGTGCTCTGGTTCGGCAGCGTCGGATACTCCCAGGTGATGTGGACCCGGCTCGGAGCCCAGGTCGCGCTGTTCGCGCTGGGCGCCGTCGTCGTGGGCGCGATCGTCGCCTCGAGCCTCGGCCTGGCCTACCGCCACCGGCCGGTCTACGCCCCGTCCACGCCCGCCCAGGAGGCCTTGGACCGGTATCGCGAGCTCATCGAGCCGCTGCGCAAGGTCGGCACGATCGTCGCGCCGTTGCTGCTCGGCCTCTTCGCCGGCGCCGCGGCCGCCAGCCAGTGGCGCACGGCCCTGCTCTGGCTCAACCGCCAGCCGTTCGGCCGCACCGACGACACGTTCGGGCTCGACATCGGCTTCTACGTGTTCACGCTGCCGTGGCTCTCCTTCCTCGTCTCGTTCCTCACGATGGCGCTCGTCCTCGCGCTCATCGCGGCGGCGCTGACGCACTACGTGTACGGCGGGCTCCAGATCGGGGGAGCGGGACCGCGCACGACCCGGGCGGCGCGGGTGCACCTGTCCGTGCTCGCGGCCCTGCTCGTGCTCGTGCGCGCGGCCGGGTACTGGCTCGAGCGGTACCAACTCACCGTGGCGGACTCGCCGCGCATCACCGGCCTCACCTACACCGACCAGGTGGCCGTGCTGCCCACCAAGACGATCCTCGCGGTCGCCGCGCTCATCTGTGCGGCGCTGTTCGTCGCGACGATCTGGACCTCGTCCTGGCGGCTGCCGGTCATCGGCGTGAGCATGCTCGTCGTCCTGTCGCTGCTCGTCGGGGGTCTCTACCCGTTGGCCGTGCAGAATTTCCGGGTCAAGCCGAGCGAGCAGGCCCTCGAGGCGCCGTTCATCGAGAAGAACATCTCGGCCACGCGGGAGGCCTACGACATCTCCGACATCTCGAAGGTGGAGTACAAGGCCACGACGACCGCGGCGCCGGGCCAGCTGCGCTCCGACGCGGCCACCGTGCCCGGCATCCGCATCCTCGACCCGCTCATCGTGTCGCCCACGTTCACGCAGATGCAGGGCCTGTGGCAGTACTACCGGTTCCCCGACGTCCTCGACGTCGACCGGTACAAGCTCTCGGGCAACACCCAGGACAGTGTCGTGGCGGCCCGCGAGCTCGACCTCGCCGGTGTGCCGCAACGGAACTGGGTCAACGACCACACGGTGTACACCCACGGCTACGGCCTCGTCGCCGCCTACGGCAACAAGCGCACCGATGACGGTGAGCCCGACTTCTTCGTCCGGGACATCCCGCCCACGGGTTCCCTCGGGAAGTTCCAGCCCCGCATCTACTTCGGTGAGCGGAGCCCGGAGTACTCGCTCGTCGGCGCGCCGTCCGGCGGCAAGCCGCGCGAGGTCGACTACCAGTCCGGCGAGGGCGAGAAGTACTTCACCTACGACGGCGGGGGCGGTGTCGCCCTCGACAACCCCGTCAAGCGGACGGCCTACGCGCTGAAGTACCGCGAGCTGAAGATCATGCTGTCGGAGCAGGTCGGCGACTTCTCGCGGATGCTCGACCACCGCACCCCCCGGGAGCGGGTCCAGCGCGTCGCCCCGTGGCTGACCCTCGACGGCAACATCTACCCGACCGTCGTCGACGGCCGCGTCCTCTGGGTCGTCGACGGCTACACGACGTCGGCGAACTACCCCTACAGCCGCCTCCAGGCGCTCGAGTCGGCCACGTCCGACGCCGTCACCGCCCGCGGCACGGCCAGTGTCCAGCAGGTGCGGGCCGGCCAGGTCAACTACATCCGCAACTCGATCAAGGCGACCGTGGACGCCTACGACGGCTCGGTCAAGCTGTACAGCTGGGACGAGCAGGACCCGGTGCTCAAGGCCTGGTCGTCGGCGTTCGGCGACACGGTGCGCCCGATGAGCGAGATCAGCGGCGACCTCATGTCGCACCTGCGCTACCCCGAGGACCTGTTCAAGGTCCAGCGTCAGCTCCTGTCGAAGTACCACATCACCGACGCGGGCGCGTTCTACTCCGGCGGTGAGTACTGGAAGATCCCCGTCGACCCGACGACGGCGGCCGGGGCCGACCAGCCGCCGTACTACCTGTCCATCCAGATGCCCGGGACGAACTCCCCGTCGTTCTCCATCACGACGACGTTCTCGCCCGCCGGTGAGAACCGCCCCTACCTCACGGGCTTCCTCGCCGTCGACTCCGACGCCGGTGCGACCGCCGGGAAACGCCGGGAGGGGTACGGCACGATGCGGCTGCTCGACCTGCCCAGTTCGACGAACGTGCTCGGGCCGTCGCAGGTCCAGAACCAGATCAACGCGTCGAACGCGAGCTCCGAGGACTTCAACGTCACGCTGAACAACTTCCTCAACATCAGCCAGACGGGCTCGAAGGTCCAGCGCGGCAACCTGCTCACCCTGCCGGTCGGCGGCGGTCTGCTGTACGTCCAGCCGATCTACGTCAGCGGTCAGGACGGTTCGGGCTACCCGCTGCTCCAGGCCGTCGTCGTGTCGTTCGGCAACAAGATCGCCTGGGGCAAGACGCTCGACAAGGCCCTGGACCAGCTCTTCGGCGGCAACTCCGGCGCCGAGGCCGGCGACTCGGGGGTCGCCCCGGGCACGGGCAACGCCCCGACCACCCCGACCCCGACGACCCCGGCGCCCTCCGGTGGCGGCTCGGCCGCCCTCAAGGCGGCCCTCGCCCAGGTGCGGACGCAGTACGCCGCGGGGGAGGCGGCCATGAAGAAGGGCGACTGGGCGGCCTACGGCAAGGCGCAGCAGGCGCTCGGCGAGGCCATCTCGCGGGCCATCGCACTCCAGCCCGAGGGCGGCTCGGTCACGAGCCCCAGCCCCAGCCCGAGCCCGACGGCGACCGGCCGGTCGACCCCGGCGCCGACGGGGTCGGCGGCCCCGTCGCCCACCTCGTGAGGCGTGTCCTCGCCGGCGGGCCGAAGCCCGCCGGCGAGGACGGACGCCCGATTTGGAGCGTCACGGACCATCGCGTAAAGTGGTGTTCACCGACGCGGGGTGGAGCAGCTCGGTAGCTCGCCGGGCTCATAACCCGGAGGTCGCAGGTTCAAATCCTGCCCCCGCTACCACCGACGTCGAAGGCCGTGACCCTACCAGGGGTCACGGCCTTCGACGTGTCCCCACACCGCGCGGCGTCCCCGGCCGGTTCCAGAGCCGCCTCCCGACCCCGCGCCGCACGTGGCCTCTGCCGCTCTCGTCACCCGCAGGTAATCCGGCTGCCCCCCAAGCGGTCGATCCGGACCGGATGCGGGATCATGGTCGGGTGTGCCTCGCGACGCGAGGCCGGCCAACCAGCCACACCTCACCCGCAGGAACGCATCCCATCCAGGAGACATGCATGTCACCCAAGAGTCGTCACGACGTCGTCGTCATCGGATCGGGCTTCGGCGGCCTCTTCACGACGCAGGCGCTGGGCGCGAGCGACGACGTGCGGGTCACGCTCGTCGCCAAGACCGCCCACCACCTCTTCCAGCCCCTGCTGTACCAGGTGGCGACCGGCATCCTGTCGGAGGGCGAGGTCGCCCCGGCCACGCGTGAGATCCTCCGTCACCAGATCAACGCCCGGTCCATCCAGGGCCTCGTCACCGACATCGACCTGCAGAAGCGGGTCGTGACGTCCCGCTTCCACAACCACGTCACCGAGACGCCGTACGACTCGCTCGTCGTCGCGGCCGGTGCCGGCCAGTCGTACTTCGGCAACGACCAGTTCAAGACGTACGCGCCGGGCATGAAGAGCATCGACGACGCCCTCGAGCTCCGCGGTCGCATCTTCTCCGCCTTCGAGCTGGCCGAGACCGAGGACGACCCGGTCGAGCGGGCGCGCCTGCTGACCTTCGTCGTCGTCGGGGCGGGCCCCACGGGCGTCGAGATGGCGGGTCAGATCCGCGAGCTCTCCACGAAGACGCTGTCGAGCGAGTTCCGGCACATCGACCCGTCCGAGGCGCGCGTGATCCTCCTCGACGGCGCCCCCGCCGTGCTGCCCGTCTTCGGCGACCAGCTCAGCGCCGCCGCGAAGGCGTCGCTGGAGGACATGGGTGTCGAGGTGTTGCTCAACGCCTTCGTCACCGACGTCGACGGTGACGGCATCTCGTACAAGACCAAGTCGGGCGACGTCCACCGCATCGAGGCCAAGACCAAGGTCTGGGCCGCGGGTGTCCAGGCCAGCGAGCTGACGACCACCCTGTCGGAGCAGACGGGCGCCCAGCTCGACCGCGCCGGCCGCATCAGCGTCCAGCCCGACCTGACGCTGCCGGGGCACCCCGAGGTGTACGTCATCGGCGACATGGCCGCCGTCGAGGGCGTCCCGGGTGTCGCCCAGGGTGCCATCCAGGAGGGCAAGTACGCCGCCGAGAGCATCCTCGCGAAGGTCCGGGGCGAGGCCGCGCCCGGGCCCTTCCAGTACAAGGACCTCGGCAGCATGGCGACGATCTCGAAGTACAGCGCCGTCGCGAGCATCGGCAAGCTGCACTTCACCGGGTTCGTGGCGTGGCTGCTCTGGCTGGCCGTCCACCTGCAGCAGCTCGTCGGCTTCAAGAACCGCGTCTCGACCCTGCTGCACTGGTTCATCACGTTCTTCGGCAACGGGCGGAGCCAGCGCGTCACCACGAACCAGCAGCTCGTCGGGCGTCTCGCCCTCGAGCAGCTCGGTCAGGGTGCATCGGGCGACCTCCTGGCGGGTCAGCCCGTCACGACGGGCAGCAAGCCCGCGCGACGCGTCGACTGACCTGCGCTCACCTACCTCCCGGCGCCCGGGCCACCGCAGCGGTGGTCCGGGCGCCGCCGTGTCCGCGCGTGTGCCCCCGCCTCCGGGCACGTCGCGTCCCCACCCGAGCGCGTCGTTAGGCTGGCCCGATGCCCCTGTCCTACGAGATCGCGACGACGACGCTGAGCAACGGGCTGCGCGTCGTCGTCAACCCCGACCGCCGGGTGCCGGTCGTCGCCGTCAACCTGTGGGTGGGCGTCGGATCGCGGCACGAGGCGGCCGGGCACACCGGGTTCGCCCACCTCTTCGAGCACCTCATGTTCCAGGGCTCGGAGCACGTCGCGAGCGGCGAGCACTTTTCCGCGATCATGGGCGTCGGAGGGCGCCTGAACGCGACCACGTGGTTCGACCGGACGAACTACTTCGAGACCGTGCCACGCGGCGCCTACGAGCTCGCGCTGTGGATGGAGGCCGACCGCCACGGGCGCCTGCTGCCCGCCCTCACGCAGGCCAACCTCGACAACCAGCGCGATGTCGTCAAGGAGGAGAAGCGCCAGCGCTACGACAACGTGCCCTACGGCACGGCGCTGCACACCCTCTACGGTCTCGTCTTCCCGCTCGGGCACCCCTACCACCATCCGACGATCGGGTCGATGGCCGATCTCGACGCCGCGAGCCTCGCCGACGTCCACGCGTTCTTCGCGACGCACTACCGCCCGTCGAACACGGTGCTCACCCTCGTGGGCGACCTCGGCGTGCAGGAGGGCTTCGCGGCCGCGGAACGCTACTTCGGCGACCTCCCCGACCGCAGCGTCCCGGAGGGGACCGTGCGCCCCGACGTCCCCTCCCTGCCTCCCCTGCAGGGCCCGGTGCGCGTCGACGTCGACGAGGTCGTCCCCGCCAAGCGCGTGTTCCTCGGCTTCCGGCTGCCGCCCGACAACACCCCCGAGTTCTTCGCCGCGGCCGCGGCGCTGGACGTCCTCGGTGGGCTCGAGACCTCGCGGCTGGAGCGGAGGCTGGTCCGCGACGGGGCCGTGGCCGACCACGTGTCCGCGGCCGCGATGGGCCTCGTCGAGGGGACGTCGTTGGGATTCCTCGCGGTCGAGGTCGCCGACGGGCACACCGTCGACGAGGTCGTCGACGTCGTCGGGCAGGAGCTGTCCCGGCTCGGGCGCGAGGGCCCGAGCGCCCTCGAGATGGAGACCGTGTTCGCGCAGAACGAGCGGGCCTGGCTCAGCTCGCTGGCCTCCCTCGAGGAACGCGCCGACCACATCGGCCAGCAGGCCACGCTGTACGACGACCCGCGGGGCATCAACACGGTGCTCGACCGGCTGGCCGCGGTGACCGCCGACGAGGTGACGCGGGTGGCCGCGCGGTGGCTCGACCCCTCCGCGGCCGCGAGCGTCGTCTACGACCACGACGAGCGCGGCCGGGATCACGCAGCCGACGTCGCAGCGGACGTCACCCCCGCCCCGGACGCGTCCACGACCGCGCAGGAGTCCCGATGAGCACCGCACGCCCGTCCGTCGCGCCCGCCCCGGCGTGGTCCTTCCCGACGCCGGCCAGGTCGCGCCTGGCGACCGGGTTGGACGTGCTCGCCTACGAGCTGGCCGGTCAGCACGTCACCTCCATGCGCCTCGTCGTTCCCATGCCGTTGCGCGCCGAGCCCGCCGGTCGGGAGGGGGTCGGGACGATCCTCGCCCGCACCCTCGACGAGGGCACGGCGCGCCGCACGGCCGACGAGATGGCCGTGGCGCTCGAACGGTCGGGCGTGGCCCTGCGGGCCGGCCTCACCGACCACGGGCTCGTCGTCGACGTCGACGTGCCCCGCCGACGGCTGCGCGTCGCGGCGGAGCTGCTGCTCGAGTGCCTGGCGGAACCCGCCTTCGGGCCGACCGAGGTCGCCCGGCACGTCCGGTTGCGCCGCTCGGAGATCGAGCAGGAGCACGCCGACCCCGCGTCGGCGGCGGCCATCGCGTTCCTCGCCGCGCACTACCCGCAGGGGGAACGGTTCTCGCGGCCCGCGGCCGGGCCGGACGCCGGGGTCGCGGCCATCACCCCCGACGACGTCCACGCCCACCACCGGCGGTTCGTCCGCCCCGACGGGGCGACGATCGCCATCGCGGGGGAGGGAGCCCGCGAGGAGGGCGTCGACGTCCTCGCCGACGTCCTCGGCCGATGGGCCGGCCCGCTCGGGGACGCGCCGTCGCCGGGGTCGCTGCTCTCCGGCGAGACCCCCGGCGGGACCCCGGTCCCGGAGAAGGGCCCGGACGCGGGAGGGATCGTGGTCGTGGACCGCCCCGGCAGCGTGCAGAGCGAGCTCTACCTCGGCTGCGCGGGCCCCGATCGCCACGTCGAGGGTGGCTGGGCGCCGTTCCCCGTGCTCGCGATGATCGTCGGCGGGGCGCCCCAGGCGCGCCTGGACGCCGTGCTGCGCGAGGAGAAGGGCTACACCTACGGGATGCGGTGCGGCTTCCGCCCGCGTCCGGGGGCGGGGCTCTTCGTCACCTCGGGGTCGGTGCGCGCCGACGCGACCGTCGACGCGGTCCGCCTCACCTACGAGATCCTCGAGCGGGCGGGCGAGGGCTTCACCGACGCCGAGACCGGCGACGCCGTCGCGTTCGTCTCGCAGACCGCGCCCGGCCGATACGCCACCGCCGACGCCGTCGCGGCCGAGGCCGCCGCCCGGTGCCTGGACGGGACGGGCCCGGAGGAGACCGACCGTGTGCTCGCGCGGACCCGGACCCTCACGGCGGCGCGGTTGCGGGACGCGTTCCGCGAGCACGTGTCGGGGGAGTGGACCACCGTCGTCGTCGGCGACGCCGACGCGATCGTGCCGGGGCTGCAGGCCCTGGGGCGGGGGCCGGTACGCGTCAGCCGGTGACGGCGCCCGGGGCCGTGCCGCCGGCTCCGCGCGACGCCGGTCCTCGCTCGGCGCCCAGGTCGGCCACCGCCTCCGGGATCGACAGGCGTCCCAGCACCTCGTCGTGCAGGTGCCCGTTGGTGACGACGGCGCTGCGCCCCCACGGACCGGGGCGCCCGGCGAGCGACGTGAACGTGCCGCCCGCCTCGGTGACGATGGGCACGAGCGCCGCCATGTCGTAGATCTCGAGGTCGGGCTCGAGCGCGATGTCGACGCAGCCCTCGGCGAGCAGCATGTAGGACCAGAAGTCGCCGTAGCCGCGCGTGCGCCAGCACGCGTCGGTCAGGGCGATGAACTCCTCCAGCCGCCCCACCTCGCGCCAGCCCGACAGGCTGGAGTAGGACAGCGAGGCGTCCTCGAGGCGGTGGACCTCGGACGTCGAGATGCGGGTCGCGCTCGACAGGCTGCGCCCCGTCCACGCCCCGGTGCCCCGCGCGGCCCACCAGCGACGCCCGAGGGCGGGCGCGGCGACGAGCCCGACGACGGGTTCGTCGTTGTCGTACAGGGCGATGAGCGTCGCCCAGACGGGCAGGCCGCGGACGAAGTTCTTCGTGCCGTCGATCGGGTCGACGATCCACTTGCGCGATCCGCCGCCGGTCTCGCCGCCCTCCTCGCCGAGGACGGCGTCGCGCGACCGGACCCGCTTGAGCTGACCGCGGATCAGCTCCTCGGCGGCGATGTCCGCGTCCGAGACCGGCGTGAGGTCGGGCTTCGTGTCGACCCGGAGGTCGGTCGCCTTGAAGCGCGCCATCGTCACCCGCTCGACGGTGTCGGCGAGCACGTGGGCGAGGCGGAGATCGTCGTTGTAGTCCGGCACGCGCCCTACGCTATCGTCCGCGCCACGCCCGCAGCGGGACGCCGGGCCGCAACCACCCGGTCGCGGCCGGGCGGGTCAGCCGGCAGCCTTGCCGGTGCCCTTGCCGTGCTTGCCCGCCTTCGCGCTCTTGCGCGACGACCCGGTGCTCCGGCGCGTGCTCGCCGACTTCTTCGTGCCGGGCCCCTCCGGCTCACCCGGGCGGCCGACGGTGCCGCCCGCCGCGACGCGACGACTCACCTCACCCGCGTGGTCGGGAACGGTGAGCTGCAGCGAGCGATCGGTGCGCCGGTACCCCGTCGACGCGGGGCGCGGCGGGAGGACGATCGCCGGCTGCTCGACGCGCTCGTAGGGCACGGAGTCGAGCAGGTGCGCGATGGCGTTGATCCGCGCGGAACGCTTGTCGTCGCTCTCGACGACGTGCCAGCGCGCCTCGGGGATGTCGGTGTGGACGAACATCTCGTCCTTGGCGCGGCTGTAGTCCTCCCACCGGGTGAGGGACTCGAGGTCGGTGGGCGAGAGCTTCCACCGGCGCATGGGGTCGGTCATCCGGGAGCGGAAGCGCTTCTCCTGCTCGGCGTCGCTGACCGAGAACCAGTACTTGCGCAGCATGATGCCGTCCTCGATGAGCATGCGCTCGAAGATCGGGCACTGGCGCAGGAAGCGACGGTGCTCGGAGGTGGAGCAGTACCCCATGACCCGTTCGACGCCCGCCCGGTTGTACCAGGACCGGTCGAACAGGCGGATCTCGCCCGCGGCGGGCAGGTGTTCGACGTACCGCTGGAAGTACCACTGGGTGCGCTGGCGCTCGGTCGGCGCCGGCAGGGCGACGATCTGCGCGACGCGCGGATTGAGGTACTCCGTGATGCGCTTGATCGCGCCGCCCTTGCCGGCGGCGTCACGCCCCTCGAAGGCGATCACGAGGCGGGCCCCGCTCGCCTTGACCCACTCCTGCATCTCGACGAGCTCGGCCTGCAGCCGCAGCAGCTCGGCCTCGTACGTCGCCTTGTCCATCCGCTTCGCGCCCATCGCCCCAGTCTGGCATCGCGGAGGCCGGCGCGGTCCGCGGCGGACCGGACCAAGGTCCCGGCGTCGCCGCGCGGGGGCGTCGTCGCTGCCGGGTCCGTGGTCGCCGACGGGTGTCAGTCGCCGCCGCGCTCGCCGGCCCGGGCCCGCAGCAACCGGCGCAGCGAGTCGAGCCGGGCCTCCCCGCCGGGCCCCGCCCGGCCCGAACCGACCCACGCGTCCAGAGCGCAGTCCACCTCGTCGTGGGAGCAGCCGCGCGGGCACTCCTCGGTTCCCGGCTCGAGGTCGGGGAAGAACGTGACGATCTGCGCGGGCGCCACGTGCGCGAGGCCGAAGCTGCGCACCCCGGGGGTGTCGACGATCCACCCGTCGTCGTCGGGCAGGGCGAGTGCGACGGCGGAGGTCGACGTGTGCCGCCCCCGCCCGGTGACGTCGTTGACGTCGCCGGTGGCGCGGTGGGCCCCGGGGACCAGGGCGTTGACCAGCGTCGACTTGCCCACGCCGGAGTGCCCGACGAACACGCTGACCCGGCCCGAGAGCCGCGCCCGCAACTCCTCGATCCCGCGCGCGGCGTCGGGGGCGTCGTCGGCAGCGTCGTCGGCGGTGGGCGTGTTCGGCAACGACGTGACGAGCACTCCGGCGCCGAGGGCGGAGTAGCCCTCGACGAGGCCGGTGGGGTCGACGTCGAGGTCGGCCTTGGTCAGGACGATGAGCGGCACGAGCCCGGCGTCGTACGCGGCGACGAGACAGCGGTCGAGCATCCGCGGGCGCGGCGGCGGGTCGGCCAGCGCGGTGACGATGACGAGCTGGTCGGCGTTCGCGACGATGACCCGCTCGACGGGATCGGTGTCGTCGGCCGTGCGCCGCAGCACCGATCGGCGCTCGTGGACCCGGACGATCCGGGCCAGGGCGTCGGGGCCCCCGGCGACGTCGCCGACGAGACCGACCTCGTCGCCGACGACGACGCCCTTGCGCCCGAGCTCGCGCGCCTTCATCGCCGTGACCACCCGACCGTCGTGCAGGACGGTGTACCGGCCGCGGTCGACCGCGACCACGCGGCCGTCGACGGCGTCGTCGTGCCGGGGACGGTCCTTCGTGCGTGGCCGGGATCCCTTGCGATTGGGGCGGATCCGGACGTCGCTCTCGTCGTACGTCCGCCGCCGGGGGCTCACGCCGAGACGTCCTTGCGCGCCGGGGCGGCGGTCGATCCCGAGGGCCCGGCCGTCGCGGTCATGTCGGACCACAACGTCGTGAAATCGGGCAGGGTCTTGCCGGTCGTCGCGACGTCCTCGATCTCCACGCCCGGCACCGCGAGCCCGAGGACCGCCGCGGCCATGGCCATGCGGTGGTCGGCGTAGGTGCGCAACCGGGCGGGGGACAGCGGGGCGGGCGTGATGCGCAGGCCGTCCGGCGTCACCTGCACCCCGCCGCCCAGTCGACCGATCTCGGCGGCGAGGGCCGCGAGCCGATCGGTCTCGTGGCCGCGCAGGTGGGCCACGCCCCGCAGGGTCGAGGGCCCCTCGGCGAGCGCACACAGGGCGGCGACGACGGGCGTGAGCTCGCCGGCGTCGTGCAGGTCGAGGTCGACCCCGTGGATCGTGTCGCTGCCGGTGACCGTGAGCCCCTCACGGGTGAGGTGCACGTCGGCGCCCATCGCGTCGAGGATGTCGCGCATGTGGTCGCCGGCCTGGGTCGTGTACTGCGGCCAGTCGGGGACGTGGACGCGCCCGCGCGTGACGAGCGCGGCGGCGAGGAACGGCGCCGCGTTGGACAGGTCGGGCTCGACCTGCACGTCGAGCGCGTGGATGGGTGACGGCTCGACGCGCCAGTGGTTCGGCTCGCCGTCGTCGACGTCGACGCCGGCGTCCCGCAGGACCTCGACGGTCATCGTGATGTGCGGCTCGCTCGGCAGCGGCCCGCCGGAGTGGACGAGCGTGAGGCCGTCGGTGAACCGGGCGGCTACGAGCAGCAGGGCCGAGACGAACTGCGAGCTCGCCGACGCATCGACGTCGACCCGCCCGCCACGGACCGCCCCGGTCCCCCGCACGGTGAACGGCAGCGCGCCCCGGCCGTCGTCGTCGACGGTGACCCCCAGCGCCCGCAGCGCGTCCATGCCCGCGGACATGGGGCGGGCGCGGGCATGGGGGTCGCCGTCGAAGTGGACGTCGCCGTCGGCGAGCGTGGCCACCGCGGGCAGGAAGCGCATGACGGTGCCCGCCAGGCCGCAGTCGATGCGTCCGCCGCCGCGCAGAGGTCCGGGCTCGACGATCCAGTCGTCGTGCCCCTCGTCGCCGGGGTGGTCGGTCACCTCGACCCCCAGCTCGCGCAGGGCGGCCGCCATGAGGAGCGTGTCGCGGGAGCGCAGGGGCCGCCGGATCCGCGACGTCTCGGCGGCGAGCGCCGCGAGGACGAGGTAGCGGTTGGTGAGCGACTTGCTGCCCGGGAGGGCGACGACGGCGTCGATCGGGGCCCCGGGCGCCGGGGCCGGCCACGCCGGCCCGGGCGATCCGGCGCGCTCGTCGGAGGGGTGCGGGGGATGCGGGAGCGTCATCGGTGGTGCGGGTCCTCAGTTGTGCAGGGCGAGCTTGGCCTGGGCCGCGGCGAGCCTGGCCTCGCGGCGGGAGGCGGCGACCGCGTGGCGGGCGCGCCAGGTCAGGCCGGGCTTGCCGTCGGTGTCGACCGCGGCGAGCAACACGCCGCCGAGCAGGCCGAGGTTCTTGAAGAACTGGATCCGCTGCGTGCCGCGCTCGTCGTCGGACTTCCAGAACGGGTGCCCGGCGACGGTCGTGGGCACCAGCGACGCGGCGAGCAGGCCGCCGGCGACGCGGGGCAGTCGACCCGTGGCGAGCATGAACCCGGCGAGGGCCATTGTGGCGCCGTTGGCGCGGACCATGAGCTCGGGGTCGTCGGGCAGGCCGGTGTACTCGGCGAGCTTGCCCACGACCGGCCGGGCGAGGTCGGTGCGACCGCCCGGGTGCCGAAGGGCGTCCACGCCGCCCGTGACGAAGATCGCGGCGAGCATCGGGCGGGCGAGGCGACGGACGAGCGACATGGAGGCTCCTGTGCGGGGTCGGCGCGGGACCGGTGCGGTCGGACGCGAGAGCGGTGCGGTCGGGCCGGGCGCGGTCGCGCACGGCCGGGATTCCACCGTAGTGCGTCGCCCCCGCGCCCGCTCCCCTCACCCGCCCGTACGCGCCGCCGCGCCGGCGGGGGAGCGTCGGCCGGCCGCGTCGGTCGCCGGCGGGCCCCGATCACCGTCGCGGGCGTGAGGAGTCTCCCTATGCTGGGCCCCATGTGCGGCAGGTACGCGGCGAGCAGGACCACCGACGAGCTCGTCGAACAGCTCGAGATCGAGGCCGACCACACGGCCCCGCCCACCTCCGGTGCCGGCGGCGCCGAGGGTGCCCCGCCCCGGTGGGTGCCGCAGTACAACGTCACGCCGTCGCAGGAGGTCCCGGTCGCCCTGACACGCGTGCCGCGGGGGCGGGCCGACGGGGGCGAAGGTGAGGGCGGCGCTGCGGACCCCGCGACCGACGGCACCGCGCCGGTCCGTCAGCTGCGCCTGCTGCGGTGGGGGCTCGTCCCGTCGTGGGCGAAGGACCCCAAGGTGGGGATGCGGATGACGAACGCGCGCGCCGAGACCCTGCTCACGAAGCCCGCGTTCCGCCGGGCCGCGCGGTCCCGCCGATGCCTCGTGCCCGCCGACGGGTGGTACGAGTGGCAGACGAGCCCGGTCGCGACCGACGCGAAGGGCAAGCCGCGCAAGCAACCGTTCTACATGCGGCGCGGCGACGGTGCGGGCCTGGCGTTCGCCGGTCTCTACGAGTTCTTCAAGGACCCGGGCGCCGCCGAGGGCGACGATCCGTGGCTCGTCACCTTCGCGATCGTCACGGGGCCGGCGGAGCCCGGACTCGACCGCATCCACGACCGGCAGCCCGTGGTCCTCGACCCCGATCGGTGGGCGGCGTGGCTGGACCCGGCGGAGCAGGACCCCGACGTCGTCGCCGGGCTCCTCCGCCCCGACCGGCCGGGGCGCTTCGAGGCCCACCCCGTCGGACGGGCCGTGGGCAACAGCCGCAGCGAGGGCCCGCACCTCGTCGAGCCGGTGGGGATGCAGGAGCTGGAGGGCGTCGTCGACCCCGCCACCGGCGAGATCCTCGGCGCCTGAGCGCGGCCGCGCCTGGTCCGCCGCGGGGGCCGCCGGGAATGGCGGGCGCCGGCGGTGGGTTGTGCTGGCTGTCCAGCATCCGCGCAGGAAGGTGAGTCCGTGAACGCGACCGTGGAGCGTCCGACCGCGAGTCCGCGCCGTGGCGCGGCCCGTCGGGGGAGCTCTCGCCCCGGCACCCCGGCGCCCAGGGCCGTATCCTGGGGGGCGATGAGCAACGACCCCACCCAGGCCGAGCGTGCGTCCGGCGCCGTCGGTGACGTGACTCCTGACCCGACCGTCGACGGTCCCTCCGTGGCGAGCGGCGGCGACGCGCCGGGCGCCGACCTGCCCGACCCCGCGACCGAGACGCCCGCGCAGCGCGCGGCCCGCTTCGAGGCCGACGTCATGCCGTTCCTCGATCAGCTCTACAGCGCCGCCCTGCGCATGTCGCGCAACGCCGCCGACGCCGAGGACCTCGTGCAGGAGACGTTCACGAAGGCGTTCGCCGCGTTCCACCAGTATCGGCCGGGCACGAACCTCAAGGCGTGGCTGTATCGGATCCTCACGAACACGTACATCAACTCCTATCGCAAGAAGCAGCGCCGGCCGCAGGAGTCCGACGCCGCGGACGTCGCCGACTACCAGCTCGCGCGCGCGGAATCACATTCGTCCCGGGGTCTGCGTTCCGCCGAGACAGAGGCGCTGGATCACCTGCCCGACAGCGACGTGAAGCAGGCCCTGGCCGACCTGCCGGAGGACTTCCGCCTCGCGGTGTACCTCGCCGACGTCGAGGGGTTCGCCTACAAGGAGATCGCCGAGATCATGGAGACCCCCATCGGGACGGTCATGTCACGGCTCCACCGCGGGCGTCGTCAGTTGCGCGAGCGTCTCACCGACTACGCCCTCGAGCGCGGCTACACGAGCGGGGGTGCCCGGGCATGAGCGAGCCCCTGCCCATCCCCGAGACGCCCGACGGCCGCACGGACTGCACGGAGTTCGCGCTGCGCGCCTACGAGTACATCGACCAGGAGATGACGGTCGAGGATTGCGACCGGGTCCGGCGCCACCTCGACGAGTGCGCCGAGTGCTTCGGCGAGTACGAGCGCGACGTCGTGCTCAAGGCCCTCATCCGCCGCTCCTGCGCCTGCGAGGAGGCCCCCGTGGCCCTGCGCTTGCAGATCATGACCCGCATCACCCTCGCCTACGGCTCGACGTCCGACGAACGAGGTCGCGGTCGGCGCTAGACCGGACAGCGCACGACACGAGGCCCCCGCACCGATCATCGGTGCGGGGGCCTCGTGCTGTGTCGTTCGGGTCAGGCGTTGGGACGACGGCCGTGGTTGGCGCCGTTCTTCTTGCGGGCCCGACGCTTGCGTCCGCGCTTGCTCATGTCTGCTCCCATCGGTCGGCGTGCTGCTGCTTCTCGCCATTCTCGCACACGGGCCCGGCGCGTCCGGATCGACGCCGACAGCCGCGGGTCCGGGCGTCCCCGGGGGGGAAAGGGCGCGCCCTCCGCGACCGGACGGACGTCCGTCCAAGAATTGTCGATCATTCTCCTGGACGTCCGACAAGGAATGCTTTGGTACTTGTATTGGACGTCCGACTGACTTTCGCAGAGAAGAATGTATTGGACGTCCGACTCATAGACTTCTCCACATTGGTCTGCATTTGGTAAAGAAATTGGTCTTTCGTCCGAGACGGGTGCAAGGATGAGGACATCGAACTTCCTTCGGGGGAATGTCGTTCGGTCCCAACGTTTTTCGTCCTTTCATCATTCACTTTCGAGGAGACCCTCATGTCCTTCGCCGCGCAGCCCAAGTCCACCGTCCGCACCGCCCGCACGTGGTGGTGGCACCCGTCGCCCTCGGACGTGGCCCCCCAGGCCGAGTCGGCGACGTGGTGGTGGCACCCGTCGCCCGACCCCGTCGTCGGCCGCGACTGATTCGTTCGACCGGATCGCGACGTCCTCTCGGTAGGATCGCGATCCGTGGGCAGTGGGGGCGGCCGGAGCGGTGCCGGGGACGGGGGTCCCGGCCGCGTCGCCGACGCCCCGCGCCCGCGCCGGCAGCAGCGGGGGCGCGCGCCGCTCGTCGCCTTCTGTGTCCTCCTGGCCGCGGCCGCGGTGGCGGTCGCCGCCCCGGGGGTGGGCCGCCTCATGGAGGTCGCCGGCAGCCCGGACGGGTGGCTGAGCGCCGTGGCGCTCGGGGTTCTGGGTGTCGTCAGCGCCCGTCTGCGGGCGCACGAGACGGAGTCGGACGTCGACCTGTCCTTCACGGCGGTCGTGCTCCTGTGCGCCGCCGTCTTCCTCGGTCCGGCGGGGGCGGCGCTCCTCGGGGCGGCGGTGTCGTCCGGCAGCGGGGACCGGCTCGTGCGCAGCGTCAACGCCGCCATGACCGCCCTCGTCGGGGCCTGTGCCGCCTGGGCCTACCTCGCGGCCGGCGGCGTCGGCCTCGCGGGGCAGCTGCGCCGCGGTGACGACGACCTCGTCGTCGGATCGGGGATGTGGCCGCTCGTCGAGTCGGTCGCGGTGCCGCTCGTCGTCGCGGACGTCACGCTCATCGTCGCCAACGTGGCCGTCCTGGCCGTGCTGTTCCGGTTGTCGGGCGGGAACGCCCGGACGGTCGTCACCGGCCCGTTCACCCGCAACGTCGTCATCTACCTCGCGTACAGCCTCATCGCCTTCACCTTCGTCATGCTCTGGGGGCCGGCCGGCGTCGGTCCTCTCGCGGCGGTCCTCGTGACGGCGCCACTGCTCGTCGCGCGGTGGGCCTACCGCCAGGACGTGGCCGAGCGCCGGGCCCGGTCACGGATCCTCGAGGCCATCGCGGCGGCCGCCGAGTCCCGCGACGGATCGGCGCGCCGCCGGCTGCGGCTGCGGGCGCTGGCGCGTGCCATGGCCGCCGAGCTCGGCCTGTCCCCGCGCGCCCGGGCGAACCTCCTGCGTGCCGTCGACCTGCACGACGTCGGCACGGTGGCCGTCCCCCGAGCGATCCTCGACGGCGGCCTCGACGAGCTCGAGGACAGCGCGCAGGCGCGCGACCACCTGCGCCGGCACCCGGTGGCGGCGTACGAGATCCTCTCGCCCCTGGACTTCCTCGGCGACGTGCCCCGCACGGTGCGACACCACCACGAGCGGGTCGACGGCCGCGGATACCCCGACGGCCTGGCCGGGGAGCAGATCCCCCTCGCCGCCCGGATCCTCGCCGTCGCCGACGTGTACGAGGCCGAGGCCTGGCCCGACGACGAGAGCGCGCCGGGCCTGCACGCCCGGGCCGCCCGCGCCGTCCGGGACGCCGGCGGCGCCCAGCTCGACGCGCGGCTCGTCGACGTCCTCGCGGGCGCTCTCGCCCGCCGCGGCGACGGCCCGGCCGTCGCGGCCTGGCTCGACGCCCTCGGCGACGGCGACGAGCGGGGCGACCCCGCGACCGTCCGCCCCCGACTGCGCCACGCGCGCGCGACCGTCTCGGACCTGCTCGCGCTCGACGAACGGCCCCCCGACGCGGGGCCGACGGGCGCGGAGCGGGCCCACACCCGGCCCGCCGGGCGTCGCTCCGGCCCACCGAATGCGTCCCGGGCTCCCCGACCCGCCCGACCGGCCGGGAGCCGGCGTCGCCGACTCCTCGACGGCGGCGCCCTCCTCGGGGCCGGCGCCGTCGTCGGGGCGCTCGTGTGGTGGGCCGGCGCCGGTCAGCCCCCCGGGGCGCGGGAGTTCCTCCTGGCGGCGGCGCTGACCATGCTCGTCGGGGAGCGCCTCCCGGTCTCGAGCGGCCGCCTGCCGACCGCCTACGCCGCCTGGGCCGTCGGCCTCGGTCTCGCGCTCGCGCCGGGCGCGGTCGGGATCGGCGCCGCCGGGCCCGGCGCCGACGTGGCGTCGTCCGGTCCGGTGCCGCTGTGGCAGGTGCTCGTGGCGGCGGGCCTCGCGTCGGGCGCCGGGCTCGTCCTGGCGGCCGCGCGGCCGGGCGCCACCGCCTCCACCGCCGACAGGGAAGACCTCGTCGACGCGCTGGTCCGGGGGGCGTCGGTGGCGGGGGCGGCCGCGCTGGTGCGGGTCGCGGGCGCGGACGGACGCCCCCTCGTCGAGGAGTTCGCCCGGCACCCGGGATGGTGGACGACGCTCGCGGCGACCGGCGTCGTCGTCCTCGCCCTGACCTTCAGCTGGCTGGTGCGCGGTGCGGTGGCGGCGTCGACGCGGCGGACCGCCCTGCACGAGGAGCTGGGTCGGCTGTGGGGCGCGGCGCTCCCGATCGCCCTCGCGACCGGTGCGACCGGCGTGATGCTCGCGGTCGCCGCCCCGGTGGTCGGCGCCCTCGCGGCCCCGCTCGTCGCGGCCCCGCTGTGCGTCGTCTCCATGGCGGTGCGGCGACAGGCGCAGGTCGCCGACGCCCACGAGGAGAGCCTGCGCGCCCTGTCGCGGCTGCCCGAGATCGCCGGAGCGGTCCATCCGGGACACGCCGAGGCCGTCGCCGCGACGGCCCAGCGGCTCGGCCGGTCGTTCGGGCTGGGCGCCCGGGCCCTGGCGCAGGTCCGCGAGGCGGCGCTGCTGCACGACGTCGGGCAGGTCGGCCTGCATCGACCCATCCCGGGCGGGGCGACCGTGCTCGCGGCCCCCGCCGACCAGGAGCGGATCGCGGCGCTGAGCGGCGACGTCGCCCGCCTCGCGGGGGTCGACGAGACGGTCGTCGACGTCATCACCCAGCAGTCCGTGCCCTACCACGAGGTCGTCCGCGAGCAGCGCAGCCTCGGGCTGGCCGCCCGGCTCCTCAAGGTCGCCAACGCGTTCGACGACCACCGACGCAGCGACGAGGGCGTCGAGGTCGGCGCGCTCGACCCGGGCGACGCCGCTCGCGCCGCGCTCGAACGGCTCTACCTCGGCTACGGCCATGAGTTCGACCCCCGGGTCGTCGACGCCCTCGACCGCCTGCTCACCTCGGGCTCGCTCGACGGCCCCGGCGTCGCCGCGGGGGAGCGTCGCTCCGGCCCGGCACCCGGCCCGGACGGCGACCGGGGCGACGGGACGACGCGGTCGCGCCGGGGCCGCCTGCGTGCTCGTCCTCGCGGCGTCGGCGCCGTGTCGGGGGCGCAGCGTGCGCGGGGGACGAGCGCTTAGGATCGGACGGGCGTCGCCGACGGGCCACGGGCTCGGCCGCCGCCACCCGCGCCACCGGCCTCCGCGTGGCACCGAAGCACCCTCGTAGCCCCCGAGCAGAAGGAATGCGCGTGAACATCACCGTCGTCGGCCTCGGCAAGATCGGCCTCCCCCTCGCGGTCCAGTTCGCCGACTCCGGACAGCACGTCCGCGGGGCGGACATCAACCCGGCGGTCGTCGAGGCGGTGAACGCGGGCACCGAGCCGTTCCCCGGTGAGGCGCACCTCGCCGAGAAGCTCGCCGCCTGCGTCGGAGACGGGCGCCTGAGCGCGACGACCGACACGCGCCAGGCCGTGTCGGAGTCCGACGCCGTCGTCGTCGTCGTTCCGCTGTTCGTCGACGCCGACGGCGTGCCCGACTTCGGGTGGATGGAGAACGCGACGCGCGAGATCGCCGCGGGCCTGCGCCCCGGCACCCTCGTGTCGTACGAGACGACCCTGCCCGTCGGCACGACGCGAGAGCGCTGGAAGCCGATGCTCGAGGAGGGATCGGGTCTGACCGAGGGCGTCGACTTCCATCTCGTGTTCTCGCCCGAGCGCGTGCTGACGGGCCGTGTCTTCGCCGACCTGCGCAAGTACCCGAAGCTCATCGGCGGCCTGTCCGGGCAGGGCGCGGCGCGCGCGAAGGACTTCTACGAGGCCGTGCTGCAGTTCGACGACCGGCCCGACCTGCCGCGCGGGAACGGGGTGTGGGACCTCGGCTCCGCGGAGGCGGCCGAGATGGCGAAGCTCGCCGAGACGACCTACCGCGACGTGAACATCGGTCTGGCCAATCAGTTCGGTCGGTTCGCCGCGAGCCGGGGCATCGACGTCTACCAGGTCATCGAGGCGTCGAACAGCCAGCCGTACAGCCACATCCACCGGCCCGGCATCGCCGTCGGCGGGCACTGCATCCCGGTCTACCCGCGCCTCTACCTCTGGAACGACCCCACCGCGACCGTCGTGCGGGCCGCCCGCGAGGCCAACGCCGACATGCCGGCCTACACGGTGGGCCTCGCCGCGGGTGCCTACGGCGGAGACCTCTCGGGCGCGAGGGTCGTCGTCCTCGGCGCCGCCTACCGGGGCGGCGTGAAGGAGACGGCGTTCTCCGGCGTCTTCCCGACCGTCGAGGCGCTGCGCGCCCAGGGCGCCGAGGTGTTCGTGCACGACCCGATGTACTCCGACGACGAGCTCGGCCGGTTCGGCTTCGCCCCCTACGCCCTCGGGACCGACGTCGACGTCGCCATCGTCCAGGCCGACCACGCGGAGTACCGGGACCTGTCCGCCTCCGACCTGCCCGGTGTGCAGGTCGTCGTCGACGGCCGCCGTCTCCTCGACCCGGCCCGCTTCGACGGCGTGCAGTTCCGCACCGTCGGGAAGGCCTGACCGCCGCCTCGGCCGGACCGCGGCCCGGCCCCCGCCCAGCACGGTGGCCGGATCGTGAGATGTCACCGCTGACCGTCACCTCTCGACCCGTCGCGGTCGGTCGTGCCGTCTCACGATCCGGTCGTGGGCCGGGGCGGGCCCGCGATCGACCGGTCCGCGCCGACACGACCCCGGAGCTCGTCGCCGCCTCCTTCGCCGCGATCGAGCGCCTGCGGATCGACGGCCGGGCGGCTCGGCAGTGGGCGCCGCTGACCGAGCGGGGAACGGAGGTGAGCTCGCGAGCCGCAGCGAACGCGACCACGACCTCGGGCTTCGCGCAGGCGCGGGACGGGTGGGTCCGCCTGCACGCCAACTATCCGCACCACGCGGCGGCCCTCACCGCGACCCTGGGCGTGTCCTCGCGGCCGGAGCTCGACGCGACGGTGGCGGCCCTGCCCGCCGCCGAGATCGAGGACCGCGTGAGCGCCGCGGGTGGGATCGCCGTCGCGGTGCGCACCCGGGCCGAGTGGGCGCGTCATCCCCACGGGGCGAGCGTCGCCGGCGCGCCGTGGGTGGAGGTCGAGGCGGGCGCGAGTCGGCCCGCGCTGCCGGAGCCGCGCGAGCGCGCCGGCCCGCTGGACGGGGTCCGCGTCCTCGACCTCACGCGCGTCATCGCCGGGCCCACGTGCTCCCAGCTCCTCGCCTGCCTCGGCGCGGACGGGCTGCGGATCGACCCGCCGCACCGCCCGGAACTGTCCGACCAGTACCTCTCGAACGCGATGGGCAAGCGGTCCGTGGCCCTCGACCTGCGCCGCAGCGGGGCGCGGCTCGACGCGCTCCTGGCGTCGGCGGACGTCGTCCTCCTCGGCTACCGTCCCGGCGCCCTCGCGCGCGTCGGGCTCGACCCGGTCGCGCTCCGCGAACGCCACCCCGACCTCGTCGTCGCCGCCCTGTCGGCGTGGGGCGAGGCCGGCCCGTGGGGACGGCGGCCCGGCTTCGACTCGATCGTCCAGGCCGCGTGCGGCATCGCCGACGCCTGCGGGGAGGACGGCCGGCCCGGCGCGCTGCCCGTCCAGGCGCTCGACCACGCGAGCGGATACGCGATGGCGGCCCGGGTGATCACGCTGCTCGCCCGCGGGCGGGGCGGGCTCGTGCGGGTGAGCCTGCTCGGGGCGGCGAGGACGCTGCTCGACCTCGACGCCCCCCACCGGAGGCGCCGGCCGACCTCGACGTCCCGACCGTCCTCGTGCCCGGACCCGGCGGCGAGCTGGAGGCCGTCCCGCCCCCGGTACGGCTCGACGGCGCGACGATCGAGCGCCCCGTCACCGGGTACGCCGCCGCCGCGGCGGAGTGGCTCCCGGGCGCTCGTCGGTGAGCGCGGCCGACGCGACCGCGACCGGTCAGCGCCGGCGCCGCGGGTCGACGAGTGCGGCCGGGACGACCGTGACGCGGAAGGGGGCGTCCAGGGCGAGCGCTTCCTCTCCGGTGGCGGTGCCGACCCGGACGTCGGCGTCGCCGTCGAGGTCCCAGGCGGTGATCGACGCGGAGGCGGGGTCGACACCGGGGTCGATCACCCAGGAGGAGGGGCATCCGGCGGCCTCGTAGCGGGCCCGCTTGAGTTCGAGGTCGATCAGGCGGGGTGCTGGGGGTTGCCGTCATCGGGCGTCGCGTCGAGGTCCTCGACGGTCCACGTGTGTCGGATCGGAAGCGTCGTCATGGCGCTCATCGTCTCGTCACCGGGGTCTCGGGTCCAGGGTCATCCCCGCATGCTCAGCGAGCGCGGTCGAGCAGGACCTGCGCGACGCGCTCGGCGGTGTGGC
Source organism: Agilicoccus flavus (assembly GCF_014857905.1). Classification (GTDB taxonomy): domain Bacteria; phylum Actinomycetota; class Actinomycetes; order Actinomycetales; family Dermatophilaceae; genus Agilicoccus; species Agilicoccus flavus. The sequence goes on from NZ_JACYXE010000004.1 coordinate 87,876, forward strand.
CGTCGCCGTAGGGTGTGCCGCGCGGCGCGATGGGCGCCTCGCGGACGGCGACGTCGGCCAGGCGCGTCAGGTCGTCGTCGAGGACGTTCCAGCCGCCCGCGAGGGTCTCGACCCACTCGGTCTCGGGCCGGATCGTCGTGCACGGGGTGCCCAGGAGGAAGGCCTCCTTCTGCAGGCCGCCGGAGTCGGTGACCACGCCTGCGGCCCCCATGACGGCGCGCACCATCTGCGGGTAGGCCAGCGGGGAGGTGCTGTACAGCGACCCGCCGACGAGGTCGAGGCCGTGCTCGGCCGCCTTCGCGACGAGGCGCGGGTGGGCGAGCAGGACGACGGGCGCCGGCGCCGCGCGCAGCGCGTCGAGGATCGCGCCGAGCCGGTCGCGCGTGTCGGTGTTGTCGGGGCGGTGGATCGTCGCCAGGAGGAACGGCTGCCCGAGGTCGAGGCCGTCGCCGAACCCGGTGACGTCGAGCGCGTCCGCGAGGGGTGTGTCGGCGACCTTGTCCCGCACGAGGTGGCAGACGTCGGTCATCACGTCGCCGACCATGACGCTGCGCTCCGCGAGCCCCTCGGTGGTGAGGTGCCGCATCGCCTCGTCGGTGGGCGCGAGGAGCAGGTCGGCGGCGTGGTCGGTGAGGACGCGGTTGTGCTCCTCGGGCATCCGCCGGTTGAAGCTGCGCAGGCCGGCCTCGAGGTGGGCGACAGGCAGGTGCATCTTCACGGCCGAGACCGCCGCCGCGAGCGTCGAGTTCGTGTCGCCGTAGACGAGCACCCAGTCGGGGAGGTGCTCGGACAGGACGGGGTCGAGGCCCGTGAGCATCGCGCCGGTCTGGACCCCGTGGCTGCCCGAGCCGACCCCGAGATGCACGTCGGGCGCGGGGATCGCGAGGTCCTCGAAGAAGACGTCGCTCATCTTCGCGTCGTAGTGCTGCCCGGTGTGGACGATGACGTGCTCGACCCGGCCGGTCCGGGCCAGCGCCTGCGCGACCGGGGCCAGCTTGACGAACTGGGGGCGGGCACCGACGACACTCAGGACCTTCACGGGGTCTGCCTTCCTGCAGAGGGTGGCGCGATAGTCTGCACCGAGGTGGGACGCCGCCATTCTCGCTCATCACGGGCCCTGCTGCGGGCCCCGGCGGGCGGGAGGGCAGCGGTCACGCCGGCGCGGGCCGGCGGGTGGTCCGCGCCAGCCGCGTCACCGGCCGCCGAGCACGACCGAGAACGAACACGCCGTCCACGAAGGGGCACCAACGTCATGACCGACTTCATCCCACCGGCCAAGCCGCTCATCGGTGAGGAGGAGCGCGCCGCCGTCGACCGCGTGATGCGCAGCGGGATGCTGGCACAGGGTCCCGAGGTCAAGGCGTTCGAGGAGGAGTTCTCGGCGCACTTCGGCCTGGGCCGCCCCTGCGTCGCGGTCAACTCGGGCACCTCCGGGCAGCATCTGGGCCTCCTGAGCAGTGGCATCGGTCCGGGCATGGAGGTGATCGTGCCCTCCTTCACCTTCGCCGCGACCGCCAACTCGGTCGCCCTGACCGGCGCCACGCCCGTCTTCGCCGACATCGACCCCGCGACCTTCTGCCTCGACCCGGCCAGCGTGGAGGCCTCGATCACCGAGCGGACCGCGGGCATCATGCCGGTCCACCTGTACGGGCACCCGGCGGCGATGGACGAGCTGCGGCGGATCGCCGACGCCCACGGCCTCCAGCTCTTCGAGGACGCGGCGCAGGCCCACGGTGCGTCGCTGCACGGCACCCCGGTCGGCGCGTTCGGCACCTTCGGCATGTTCAGCCTCTACCCGACGAAGAACATGACCTCGGGCGAGGGCGGCATGGTCAGCTGCGCCACCGACGAGGTCGAGCGCCTCATGCGCCTCTACCGCAACCAGGGCATGGAGCGGCAGTACCACAACGAGGTCGTGGGCTTCAACAACCGCATGACCGACATCCACGCCGCGATCGGGCGCGAGCAGCTCAAGAAGGTCGACGCGTGGACGGCCACCCGGCAGCGGAACGCCGCCTACCTGTCCACGAACCTGGCCGGCGTCACCACGCCGCCGGTCGCCGACGGCGCGGTGCACGTCTACCACCAGTACACGGTGCGGGTGGCCGACGACCGCGACGGCTTCGCGAAGGCCCTCAAGGACGAGTACAACGTCGGGTCGGGCATGTTCTACCCGGTGCCCAACCACCGCCTCACGCCGTTCATGGCCGCCGTCGAGCTCCCCGAGACCGAGCGGGCCGCCGCCGAGTGCCTGTCGCTGCCCGTCCACCCCTCCCTGAGCCAGGGCGACCTCGAGCGCATCGTCGAGGCCGTCGGGGCGCTCGCGAAGGCGGGTGCCTGAGATGGCGAACCTGCGCGCCGGGCTCATCGGCCTCGGCATGATGGGCCGCAACCACGGGCGGGTGCTCGCCGGGCTCGACGGGGTCGACCTCGTCGCGGTCGCCGACGCGAGCGGTCAGGACCCGCACGGCGTCGCCAAGGGGCGCCCGCTGTTGAGCAGCGTCGAGGAGCTCATCGAGGCCCGCATCGACTACGCCATGGTCGCCGTGCCGACCGTGTACCACGAGCCGGTGGCCACCGCTCTCGCGGCCGCGGGCGTCCACGCGATGATCGAGAAGCCGCTCGCGCAGGACACGCCGGCCGCCCAGAGGATCGCGAAGGCCTTCGCCGACGCCGGTCTCGTGGGCGCGGTCGGGCACATCGAGCGCTACAACCCGGCGCTGCAGCAGGCCCGGGCCCGCCTCGAGAACGGCGACCTCGGCGACGTCTACCAGATCGTCACGCGCCGCCAGGGCCCGTTCCCGGCGCGCATCGCCGACGTCGGCGTCGTCAAGGACCTCGCGACCCACGACATCGACCTCACGAGCTGGGTGCGCCAGCAGCCGTACGCGTCGGTCGCCGCCGGCACCGCCCACCGCAGCGGGCGGGAGTTCGAGGACCTCGTGTCGATCACCGGGCGTCTCGCCGACGGCACCGTGACGAACCACCTCGTGAACTGGCTGTCGCCGTTCAAGGAGCGCGTCACCGTCATCACTGGCCAGAAGGGCGCCTTCGTCGCCGACACCCTGACGGCCGACCTCACGTTCCACGCCAACGGGTCCGTCGAGACGACCTGGAGCGACATCGCGAACTTCCGCGGGGTCTCGGAGGGCGACGTCGTGCGGTACGCCATCCCCAAGCGCGAGCCACTCCTCGTGGAGCACGAGAACTTCCGCGACGCCGTGCTGGGCCTCGAGGCCGACATCGTCACGCTCGAGCAGGGCCTGGCGACCGTCCGCGTCGCCGAGGCGGCGATCGAGTCCTCCCGGACCGGGACGACGATCACGTTCTGACCCGCCGCCGCGACGCACCCCGGACGCCCCGACCTCGCGTGAGGTCGGGGCGTTCGCGCGCTGGGGTCCGGGGGCACCGCGGCATCGCGTGGCCCCGCGGCTTTCGCCCGGGACGTCAAGGACGTCCGGTGCGTGCCGATGGGAAGTTCCGTGAGAGCCGCAGCCGTCGCCCGCCCGTCCCTGCTCCGCTCGTCCGCGTGGGTCGCCGCGTTCGGCGCGGCGGGCCTCGTGCTCGCTCCGGCGGTCGCGCCCACGGCGCAGGCCGCCTCGATCTCGGTGAACGAGGTGACCGCCCGGCCCGCCTCCGGCCTGGTCACCATCGCCGGACGCGGTTACGGCCACGGCCGCGGCATGAGCCAGTGGGGCGCGTACGGCGCTGCCACGAAGGGACTGTCGTGGCGGCAGATCCTCGACTTCTACTACCCGGGCACGTTCCGGTTCGCGAGCGCGGACTCGACCATCAAGGTGTGGATCACCGCCGACGCCGACCAGAACACGACCGTGCTGCCGGCTCCCGGGCTGAGCGCCACCGTGGGCGCCACGCGCCGCGTGCTGCCGAGCGGCCCGGGCTACACGGCCTGGCGGGCGCTCCCCTCCGGCGGCGGCCTGGCGCTGCAGTACCGGGACGCGGCGGGGGCGTGGAAGCCGTACTCCGTCCCGGTCGGCACCGACCTGGGTTTCGCGACGTCCGCCGGGACCGTGCGCCTCGTCCACGGCGCGAGCAGCGTTCAGGAGCTGCGCGGCTCGGTCCACTCCGTCCTCGACGCCGGGCGCGTGCGCACGGTGCTGTGGTCGGGCATGGAGTCGTACCTGCGCAGCGTCGTCCCGAACGAGATGCCCTCCTCGTGGCACCAGCAGGCCCTCGCTGCGCAGTCGGTCGCGGCCCGCACCTACGCCTCCAGCTATCGCGCGACCCAGCGGGCCCGTGGCGCCACGTACGACATCTGCGACACGACGGCCTGCCAGGTCTTCAAAGGTGTCGCGCGGTACTCGGGGTCGGGGGCGCGGACCGCCCTCGAGAGCGACCGGGCCACCCGGGCGATCGCCCTCACCGCCGGCACCGTCATGCGCACGAAGAACTCGCCGACCGCGAGCCACGTCTTCGCGGAGTTCTCGGCGAGCAACGGCGGCCGCACGAGCGCCGGCGGCCCGTTCTACCAGGTGGCCAAGGCCGACCCGTACGACGGCGTCATCCCCAACACCTCGACCTCGTGGAGCGCCACGGCCCGGACGGCGACGCTCGAGCGGGTGCTCGGCGTCGGCAGCCTGCGGTCCCTCACGGTGACGAAGCGCGACGGGAACGGCCCCCTCGGCGGCCGCGTCCTCGGTCTGCGGGTCGCCGGCTCGAGCGGCACCCGGGACATCACCGGCGCCAAGCTGCGCTCGGCCCTCGGGTTGAAGTCGGACTGGTTCGCCCTGTCGGCCGCGGCGCCGAGCACGACGACCCCGGCGCCCACGCCGACTCCCGCGCCGGTGCCGACCGCGCGCCCCGCCGGCGGCCCGGCCCTCGACCTCGCCGGCGACGGGGTGCCCGACGTCATCACGCTCGACGTCACCGGTCGCCTGTGGACCCGCCCGGGCAGCGGCGCCGGCAGCACCGTCCTGTTCGGGGGATGGCGCGGTCTGCAGCTCCTCACCCCGGGGCAGTGGGACGGCCGCGGCGGCCAGGACCTGCTCTCGGTCGACACGCGCGGGCGCATCCGCCTGCACGCCGGAGACGGGGCCGGCCGCTTCGGTTCGGCCCGCGTCGTGGGCACCGGCTTCGCGGCCCACCGCTCCCTGAGCAGCGCGGGCGACCTCGACGGCGACGGCCGCGGCGACCTCGTCGGCCTGCGCGGCGGCACGCTCGTGCGCGTCCCGGGCCGGGCCGAGGGAGCCCTCGGCGCGCCCGTCGTCGCCGGCACGCGCTGGAACGTCGCCCTCGTGCGCGGCGTCGGTGACGTCACCGGCGACGGCCGCGCGGACCTCGTCGCCGTGACGAGGACCGGTCGGCTCAACGTCTACCCCGGCACCGGACGCGGCACCGTGACCGGCCCGATCGCGCTCGGCGGCGGCTGGGGCGCGATGCGCGACGTCTGGGGGACCGGCGACGCGACGGGCGACGGTCACGCCGACCTCGCCGCGGTCGACCGGGCCGGACGCGTCACGGTCTACGCCGGCACCGGCGCCGGCGGCTTCGTGCGAGCCGGGGCCTCCGCCGCCGGCGCCGCGGTGCGCGGCGGCCACTGACGGCGACGGCCACCGCCGGTGGCTGCCGCGGACCCGAGGGCGGTGATTGCCGGTCAGCGGCGCGGTGGGCCGACCAGCTCCCGGGCGAGCGTCGCCACGCGGGCGGCGATGTCGTCCCGGATCAGCCGCATGCGTGCCTCGCCCTCGATGCCGCGGATCGACGGCTCGTCGGTGTCCCACACCTCGATCGGGGCGGTGCCGGGGTGCTCGATGACGGCCTCGGTGCCGAGCACGATCACCCGGTCGACGGAGTCGAGCAGCGCGGGGTCGATCGGCTTGGTGTGTTCGCCGTCCATGGACGCGCCGACCTCCTCGACCGCCGCGCGGGAGGCCTCGTTGAGCGAGCCGCCTGGCGCGGTGCCGCCGGAGTGGACGCTGATCGCCTCGCCGGCGACGTGACGCATGAGGGCGGCGGCCATCTGGGACTTGCCGCCGTTCTTGACGCAGACGAAGAGGACGGACGGGACGCTCATCGGGGCTCCGCTCGGTGATCGGGGTGGGGGAAGCTGCGACGCAGCCACAGGCTGACGTAGACCAGGCCGACGAGGACGGGGACCTCGATGAGCGGCCCGACGACCCCGGCGACGGCCTGCCCGGAGGTGGCGCCGAAGGTGGCGATGGCCACCGCGATGGCCAGCTCGAAGTTGTTGCCGGCGGCGGTGAAGGCGAGCGTCGTCGTGCGCTCGTACGTCATCCCCACGGCGCGACCGAGCAGGTGGCCGGCGCCCCACATGATGCCGAAGTAGGCCAGTAGCGGCAGCGCGATGCGCACGACGTCGAGCGGGCGGCTCGTGATCTCCTCACCCTGGAGGGCGAAGAGCAGCACGATGGTGAACAGCAGACCGTAGAGGGCCCACGGGCCGATCCTCGGCAGGAACCGGTTCTCGTATGCCTCGCGGCCCCAGCGCTTCTCGCCGATCGTGCGCGAGAGGTACCCGGCGAGCAACGGGATGCCGAGGAAGACGATGACGCTCACCGCGATCTGCCCCATCGACACGTCCAGCGTGGCCTGCTCGAGCCCGAGCCAGGCGGGCAGCACGGACAGGTAGAACCAGCCCAGGACCGCGAACATGAACACCTGGAAGATCGAGTTGAGCGCGACGAGGACGGCCGCGGCCTCCCGGTCGCCGCACGCGAGGTCGTTCCAGATGATGACCATCGCGATGCAGCGGGCCAGGCCCACGATGATGAGGCCGGTGCGGTATTCCGGCAGATCGGGCAGCAGGAGCCAGGCCAGGGCGAACATCAGCGCGGGGCCGACCAGCCAGTTGAGCACGAGGGAGCTCACGAGCATCCGCGCGTCGCCCGTGACGGTGCCGAGTCGGTCGTACCGCACCTTGGCCAGCGGCGGGTACATCATGACCAGCAGACCGATGGTGATGGGGAGCGAGACCCCCTGCAGCGCAACGGCGGCCAGTGCCTCGCCGAGGCCGGGGACTCCCCGACCGAGCAGCAACCCGGCGACCATCGCGGCCCCGATCCACACGGGCAGGAACCGGTCGAGCGTCGATAGGCGCTGCGCGACGGGCGCGGATGTCGCGGTGCTGGTCATCGAAAACCTCTCATCGACGGTCGTCGATATGAATACTCGACCATGTATTGATGGGTGTCAATCAGTGCGCGTACGGTAGGGCGATGACCACATCCGTCGCTCCTGCCGTCCGCTCGTCCGAACCCGCCACGGCGCCGCCGGTCGCGCCCGGGATCGACGACGGGTGCTGCGCCGCGTCCGACGACGCGCTCATGGATGCCGACCGCGCCGCCTGCCTCGCGGCGGTCTTCAAGGCGCTCTCCGACCCCACGCGGGTGCGTCTCGTCGGCTACCTCGCCTCGGCGCACGGCGGAACGGTGTGCGCCTGCCACCTGCCCGGCCGGCTCGGGATCAGCCAGCCGACGCAAAGCCACCACCTCAAGACGCTCGCCGGCGCCGGGATCGTCACCCGGGAGCAGCGCGGGCGGTGGGCCCACTACACCGTCGTGCCCGAGGCGCTCGACGTCGCGCGCGACTATCTCGGCACGTCCATCGGCTCCGCCCGCTGCTGCTGAGGGGCGCCCGGCCCCACGGATCAGTGGAGGTCGACCGTCAGCGGCGCGCCCGTCTTCTCACGGACCTCGTCCTCGGTGACGCCCTCGGCCAGCTCGCGCAGGACGAAGCCGTCGGGGGTGACGTCGATGACCGCGATGTCGGTGATGATGCGCTGCACGACGGCCTTGCCCGTGAGGGGGAGGGTGCACTCGGCGAGCAACTTGTGGCCCCCGTCCTTGGCGACGTGGTCCATGAGGACGATGACCTTCTTGGCGCCGTGGACGAGGTCCATGGCCCCGCCCATCCCCTTGACCATCTTGCCGGGGATCATCCAGTTCGCGATGTCGCCGTGGGCGCTGACCTGCATCGCGCCGAGAATGGCGGCGTCGACCTTGCCGGACCGGATCATCCCGAAACTCGTGGCGGAATCGAAGAAGCTCGCGCCGCGCCGGACGGTGACGGTCTCCTTGCCGGCGTTGATGAGGTCGGGATCCTCCTGCCCCTCGACCGGGTAGGCGCCCGTGCCGAGGATGCCGTTCTCGGACTGCAGGACGAGCTCGACGTCGTCGGGCACGTAGTTCGGCACGAGGGTGGGCATACCGATCCCGAGGTTGACGTAGTCGCCGTCGGAGAGCTCGGCCGCGGCGCGCGCCGCCATCTGCTCACGGGTGAGGGCCATGTCAGTTCTCCTTCGTCGTCGAGGCGGGGTCGGTGTGCGAGGCGTCGTCGGCGGGGCGCACCGTGCGCTTCTCGATGCGCTTGTCGGCGGCCTGCTCCGGCGTCAGCGGCACGACCCGCTGGACGAAGATGCCGGGCAGGTGTACGTCGTCGGGGTCGATCTCGCCCGGCTCGAGCAGGTGCTCGACCTCGGCGATGGTGACGCGCCCGGCCATGGCGGCCGGAGGGTTGAAGTTGCGGGCCGCGGCGCGGAACACGAGGTTGCCGTGCCGGTCACCCTTCCACGCGCGCACGAGCCCGAAGTCGGCGTACAGGGCCTCCTCGAGGACGTAGGGTCTGGCCTCGCCCTCGACGACGAAGGTGCGGGTGTCCTTGGGGGGAGAGGTCTTGACGACGGTGCCGTCGGCGTCGTACTTCAACGGCAGCCCGCCGTCGGCGATCTGGGTGCCCGAGCCGGCGAGGGTGTAGAACCCGGCGATGCCGGACCCGGCCGCCCGCATCCGCTCGGCGAGCGTGCCCTGGGGGTTGAGCTCGACCTCCAGCTCGCCCGACAGGTACTGCCGCGCGAACTCCTTGTTCTCGCCGACGTACGACGCGATCATCTTCGCGATGCGCCGGTTCGACAACAGGATGCCGAGGCCCCAGTCGTCGACGCCGCAGTTGTTCGAGGCGACGACGAGGTCGGTCGCGCCCTGCTCGAGCACCGCCCGGATGAGCTCGTTGGGAACGCCGCACAGTCCGAAACCGCCGACGGTGAGGGTGGCGCCGTCGCCGATGTCGGCCACGGCCTCCGCTGCTGAGGAGACGACTTTGTCCATGCCGGAACTCTAGTCGGAGCGGCCCGCGTCGGGTCCGTGGGTCGGCTCGGGCTCACGTCGCGCCGCGGCAGGTCGATGGGAGGGGCGTAACGCCGCCGGACCACCCGCACGCCGGGTCGTCGACCCCATCGCGAGGTGCCCGTGCCCGTCCCCGTTCACGCCCGTCCGCCTGCCCCCGCGTTCTCGCCCGCCGGAAGTCCCTCCGCTGTCTCGGGACACCGTGGCGCCGGTCGGGGCGGTGTCCGGCGTCGCGCCGTGAACGTGGTCGCGCTCCTGGCCCTCGTGGCCGCCGGTCTCGTCGGCCCCGGCGGGGCAGGGATCGCCCACGCGGGACCGGAGCGCGCGGGTGCCCCGGCCGTGACCGACTCCGGTGCCGTCGGCGTCCTCGCGGCGGCGCCCGCCGCGGTCACCGCGGTGCCCCGACCGGCCGTGGCGCTGCCCTCGGCGCTCGACGCGCGGCCTCGATACCAGGCGCAGGTCTCGTGCGACCCGACCGACAAGCCGGGCGCGTCCGCCGTCGGGGCCCTGCTCGCCTCGACCTACGGCGTCGGCACCTACGGGCTCTCACGCCGCTGCGACGGCGCGACGAGCGAGCACTACGACGGCCGCGCCGTCGACTGGATGCTCGACGCGCGCGACCCGGCCCGGCGCGCGGTCGGCGACGCCGCCGTCGCGTGGCTCTCGCGCGACGGCGGGGCCGCGGCCCGCCGTCTCGGCGTGCAGTACGTCATCTGGAACACGAAGGTGTGGCGGGCGTACGCCCCCGAGCGGGGCTGGATGCCCTACACCGGCGCGAACCCGCACACCGACCACGTCCACATCTCGCTGACCTGGGACGGCGCGTTCAAGCGGACCTCCTGGTGGACCGGGCGGGCGGTCACCGTCCCCGACCTCGGTCCGTGCCGGGTGCACCCCGGTCAGCCGGCGCCGGTCTACGCGGGCCGTCGGACGGGCCCGTGCCCGCCCACGACACCCGCGCTCGCGACGACCTACCGCGTCTACCTGCCCGGGCAGTCGGGGGCGGACGTCGCCGTCGCGCAGCGATTGCTGCGGGTGAGCGCGACGGCGCGGCTCGACGCGGCCACCCGCTCGGCCCTCCTCGCCTACCAAGGACGCCGCGGCCTGCCCCGCACCGGCGCCCTCGACGCCGCGACGTGGGTGTCCCTGGTCCCCTCCTCGGCCCCGAAGAGCACGGCGCCCAGGACCACCGCCCCGAAGAGCACGGCACCGACGAGCGCGCCGCCGAGCTCGCGGGTCACGACGCCGACCGCCGTCGGCCTGCGGCTCCCCGCGGTACGCGTCTCGGCGTTCGCGGCGGCGAAGCGGACACCGCTGCGGCCCGGCGCGACCGGCCCGACGGTGCGGCTCGTGCAGCGCACGCTCCGAGTCCCCGTGACCGGCCGTCTCGACGCCCGGACCTCCGCGGCGGTCGCCGCACTGCAGGCACGCTGGCGCCTGCCGGTCACGGGCGCCGTCGACGGGCGGACCTGGAACCGGATCGACCTCGTGGCGCACCCCTGGCTCGGGTTCCGGGACCGCCTCGCCGCGGGGAGCACTGGCTCGGCCGTGGCCGCGCTGCAGCGGGCCCTGGCCGTGCCGGCCGACGGCCGCTTCGGACCCCTCACCCAGGCCCGGGTCCGGCTCGTCCAGCGGACGTACGGGCGACCGGCCACCGGGGTCGTCGACGAGCCCACGTGGCGCGCCGTCGCCGCCTGGGCCGCGCGCCGCGGCTGAGCCCACGGCGCCGCGTGGCCCGGCGCGTCCCGGCGGCTCAGCCGGTCACGCGGCGCGTCACGCCCTCCTGCTCGGCGATCCGGGCCAGCGCGTCCGGGTCCACGCCCGCCGGCGGCACGACGAGGCTGCCGTCCGCGGCCCACGCGCCCACCATGGCCCGCAGCGCGCCTGCCGGCGTGGGCCGACCGTGAGGGGCGAGCAGGATGCGCCGCTCCTGCCCCGTCGCCCCCTCGCCCGCGGACGGCCCCTCGGCCGGCGGGCACAACTCGGCGAAGGACCAGCTCTGCGAGCCGGCGAGCAGGGCCGCCTCGTCCGGCTCGACGTCCTCGGCGGGCGGCGCGACGTCCCCGTAGGTCGACAGGACGGCGGCCTCGTCGATCACCCCCGGGGCGAGGGCCACCTCGCTGCGCCGCGCGAGGGGGGCCGGCGTGACGGCCACCGTCGGCGGGTCGGCCGACAGGTCGGGGCTCGCCACGGCGATCCGCACCACGGCCCCGGCGCCGCCCCCGGGCGTCACGTCCACGCAGGCCCCGAGGCTCCAGGCGGCGAGCGCCCAGTAGGCCGACCGCCAGTGGCCCGGCGGCAGGTCGAGCGCGACGACGTCGCCGGGTCGGACGTCGGCCTCCTCGAGGAGCAGGTTGGCGGCCTTCGCCGTCCAGTTGAGCAGCACCCGCCCCGACAGCTCGATGCGCGCGTCGTCGCCCCGATGGACGAGGCGAGGCGAGGCGGTGACCCCGGAGCTGAGGCGGGCGAGGACGGACCGGACGGTGGGGGAATCGGGGTGGTCGGCGATCACCCCTCGACGCTACCGGGGCCCTGGCAAGCTGGCCGGACCCCGGCCCTCGCCCGACCCCGACGACCACCGAGGCGCCCCTCGACGGCGCGTCCCGGCCCGGTTCGTCCCCGGGTGTCCGGAATGCCCGTTCGTGAGCCCCGGTTGCGCACGGGGTCCCAGCGTGGGATCAGGGGTGTGTCAGGGGTCGCGGGTAGGGTCGTCCGGATCATGGTCCCGTCGTTCTCGCCCCGATCGGACGAGCCGTTCGGCCGCTTGTCCCCCGAGCGCGTGCCCGCCGGCAACGGCCCGTGGGCGCGCATGCCCTGGAACGGGTCCGCCCGCGCGCGGCGCGCGGGCCGCGTCGGCCGCGCCCTGTCGGCGCGGGCCAGGTCGGCCGCGGGCCCGGCCAGGGGGTCGTGCGGCGGCCGCAGCCTGCCCGTCGATCCGCGCACCGCGTTGCGCGTCACCGTCCTCGCCCCACACCGCGTCGGCCTGCTCGACCACGTCGACGCGCTGGGCGCCGCCCTGCGTCGGCGGGGCCGGGACGTCGACGTGGTGACCTGGCCGACACGCCCGCGCCTGCCCCGCCCCGGCGGCCGTCCCAGGCAGCGCTCGTCGCCCCGGGTCGGCTCGACACCGACCGCGATTCCGTTCGGCCCCCTGGGTTGGCGGCGCCTCGGCGTGGCGCTCGCCGACCGCGACGTCGTCCTCATCGTCATGAGCCCCGGCGCCCGCGCGTGCGTCCCTGCGTTCGCGCTGGCGGGCCTGCGCTCCGCGCGGCGCGACGGGTGCGGCCCCGCCGTCGTCGCCCTCGCCGTCGACCACCTCGGCGACGGGCCGCTGTGCCGGCGCGTCTGGTCCCGTGTCGACGCCGTCGCCCTCCTCGACGACAGCGGTCGGGCCGGCGACGACGGCTGGGTCGGGGCGGTGGAGCCGCTCGAGCGCTTCCTCGACAAGCGCGGCGACCGGCCCGCGGGCGCGGACGACACGGCCGAGGGGGTGCCGGCTCCGCGGTCGGGCCGCCACCGCGCGGCGACGTTCATGTCGCGACCGATCTCCCTCACCCGGCGGCTCGGCCGCAGGATGCGGGGCGGCGCCGCGCCCGACGCGGCGCGGGACGGCGTCGTCACCGCGACCGGTCGCCACCGGGCCCGTGTGCGTGCGCGTCCCGAGCCGCCCAGCGCCGTCGTCACCGACACCGCGGCCCTCGCCGACGTCCGCACCGGTCTCCGCTCGCACGGTCTGACCGGCGGGTTCGTCCCGTCCGTCCTCGGTCGCGGCGCGCTCGCGGAGTGGGCCGCGCTCGGCGTCCTCGACTGCCTCGACCTCGTCGACGTCGGCCCCGCCCGCACCGTCGTCGTCGACCAGTCCGGACCGAGGTCCCCGGTCCGACGCTGGATCAGCGGGCGTGGGCACGACGTCGTCGAGGCGTGCGTCGCCGGCCCTCAGGCCACGTGGGCGGCCCTCGACCTGGCGGGTGCGTCCGTCCATCTCATCTCGCAGGTCCACCCCGCCGACGTCCCCGCCGCCGACCTGTCGGCCGTCCTCGCGGACGCGTCCGTCGTCCTCGTCCCGCGCGGGATCGTCGTGCTCACCGCCGTGCTCACCGCCGACCCCGCCGAGCCGTTCGGCGCCCCGGAGGTGCGACGGCTCGTCTCCGCGGCCTCCGACCGCGGGCTCGACCTCGTCGGCGACCTCGACGGCGACCTCCTCCGCGGCCTCCGGACGGACCCCGACGTCGACGGGCCGTACGGGCTCGTCCGGCTCGCCTTCACCCGCCGGTGAGCGACGACCGCTCGGACGTCGCCCCCGCAGGATCACGCCCCGACGCGCGCGCGGACCCCCCGGCGGACGACCCGGCCCCCGACGTCGAGGCGGCGTTCGCGCGGACCGAGACGATCCCGCTCGACGTCCGTCGCACGCTGCGGGTGCTGCGCCGCGGAGCCGGCGACCCGACCTGGGTCGACGGGGCGGGCGGATCGGTGTGGAAGGCGTGGCGCACCCCCGACGGGCCCGTGACCGTGCACCTCGCCGACGACCGGCCGACCCCACCGGAAGGCCGCCGCCGGCCCGACCTGCGCGTGCGCGCCTGGGGGCCCGGCGCAGACTGGATCGTCGAGCGGATGCCGACCGTGCTCGGGGCCGCCGACGACGACACGGGGTTCGTCCCCCGCCACGAGGACGTGGCCCGGGCCCGTCGGGAGCACGCGGACTGGCGCGTCCCGGCGACGGGTCTCGTGATCGAGGCGCTCGTGCCGAGCATTATCGAGCAGAAGGTGACCGGGAAGGAGGCGTTCGCCGCCTACCGCCATCTCGTGCGTCGCTACGGCACCCCGGCCCCGGGCCCGGGACCCGCGCTGCGGCTCGTCGTGGCGCCGGCGGCCGCGCAGTGGGCCCGGATCCCCTCGTGGGAATGGACCCGGGCGGGGGTCGACGCGCACCGGGCCACCACCGTCATGCGGGCGGTCCGGGTGGCCGGCCGCCTGGAGGAGTGCGTCCGGATGGACCCGGTCGACGCGTCCCGGCGGCTCCGCGCCGTGCCGGGCATCGGCCGCTGGACCGCCGCCGAGGTCGCGCACGTCGCGCTCGGCGACGCCGACGCCGTCAGCTTCGGCGACTACCACGTGGCCGCGAACATCGGCTGGGCCCTGACGGGCACCCCCGTCGACGACGACGCCCTCGCCGACCTGCTGGAGCCCTATCGCCCGCATCGCTATCGCGTCCAGCGGCTCCTGGAACTCGGGGGCGCCGTGCGCCCGCGCCGTGGACCCCGCTTCCGGCTGCCCACGCACATCCCGGGGGCCTGGTAGGCAACGCTCGTGCCGTCGGCGCCGTGCCGCCGGCGCCGCTGCTCAGAGGACGACGACGAGGGCGGAGCCGGGGTCCGTCGGCGCGGCGACCGTCGCCTCCCATCCCTCGCCGCGCAGGGCGGCGACGAGCCGCGCGGCGGCGGCACCGAGGACGACCGGGTCGGCGGCGCCCAGGCGCACCCCGGCCTGGACGACGTCCGCCCGCACCGTGGACAGGTCGACGCCCGCGCCGACGAGCCGGGCGCGAGGGTGGGACGGCGGGGGCACCGGGAGGCCCTCGCGCAGTCCCGCGACGGCGACGGCCCGGACCAGGACGTCCTCGGGCGGCTCGTCGCCGGCCGCGGGGACCCCGACCCGCACCGCCTCGGGGGTGCCCGGGAGCACGCCGAGGGCGGCCCGCACCGCCTCCATGTGGCCGTAGGCGAACCAGTCGCCCGGCCCGGTGCGTACGAGCGACGCGGCCCCGGCGCCCGGGGTCCCCTCGAGGTCGGGGGGACCGGTCGGCCGCACGAGGTGGGCGAGACCGCGCACGAGGGCGGCGGGCACGCCGGCCGCCTTGCCCTTGACGAGGTCGGCGGCGGCGGCGATCTCGTCCCCGACGGCGCGGGCGGTGACCGCGAGCGTGCGCCCGTCGGCGTCCACCGCGCCGCGCAGGTCGTCGAGGACGACGACGCCCGCGGCGCCGAGGGCGAAGTCGGTCTGCCCGACGCGCCACGGGCGCCCCGCCGTGTCGCTGACGATCACCCCGAGGTCGCGCACGTGCGGATGCCGGTGCAGGAGCTGCGCGCGCAGCTCCCGGGCCGCGGCGTCCGGGTCGCGGGGGAGGAGCAGCACGGTGTTCTCGGCCCCGGCCGCGTCGCCCACGTTGGAGGCGTCGACCCCCGCGGCGGCGAGCACCGGCCCGGCCAGCGACTCGACGACGCGGGTCAGACCGGAGGCACCCAGCCGCTCGGCGACGACCCGCCGCGCCTGCGCGAGGACGACCGCCGCCCTCGTGTCGGCGGCCGCCCGCAGCCCCTGCGCCTTGGAGACCACCTTGCTCGAGACGACGACGACGTCGCCGTCGCGCAGGCCGCCGGGCCCCGTCCCCACCAGGGCCCGGGTCAGCAGCCCCGCGAGGTCGTCCCCGGTCCGGACCTCCGGGATGCCGCGCAGCGGCCACACGGTCAGCGCGCCGCCCTGCTCGCCCGTTCCGCCGCTCCGCGTCATCCGCGGCGGGGGCCGGCGTCGAGCGCGGCGTCGAGGGCGGCGCCGGCCAGCTCGGCCGCCGAGGTCCGGTCGCGCATGAGCAGCGGCCGTTCGAGAACGTCGAGCCCCCGGCGGCGGCGCATGCCCGCCGCGTCACCCGGGGCGACGAGCCACCGGTCGAGGAAGTCCTCGTACAGACCGGCGACCGCGTCGGGCGTGGTCGGCAGGCCGAGCGCGGCGAGGCAGGCGTCGGCGTGCCCGCGGACCGGGGCCCCGCCGACGATGGGGGAGACCCCGACGACGGGGGCGGCGCACCCGCGCAGGGCATCGCGCACGCCGGGCACCCCGAGGACGATCCCGATCGAGACGACGGGGTTGGACGGCGGGAGCAGGACGACGTCCGCCCCACGGATCGCCTCGAGCACGCCGGGGGCGGGTCGCGCGCGGTCGAGACCGACGGCGGTGAACGTCCGGGCCGGGATCCCTGCCTGGTGGCGCACCCACCACTCCTGGAAGTGGATCGCGCGCCGCCCGTCCTCGTCGTCGATCACGACGTGGGTCTCGACGGGGTCGTCGCTCATGGGCAGCAGCGTCACCCCGAGCCGGTCCAGCCCCCAGCGCGCGCCGAGTCGCGCGACGACCTCCGACAAGGTGGCGCCCTGCCCGAGCCACTGGCTGCGGGCCACGTGCGTCGCGAGGTCGAGGTCGCCGAGCCCGAACCACTGGGGCTGCACGCCGTAGGCCGCGAGCTCGCCCTGGAGGGTGCGGGTGTCCCCGACCCGCCCCCACCCCTGCGACTCGTCGATGCCGTCACCGAGCGTGTACATGAGCGTGTCCAGGTCCGGGCACACCCGCAGACCGAACATCGTGATGTCGTCGCCGGTGTTGCCGACGATCGTCAGGCGCGCGTCGGAGAGGTCGGAGCGGCGCCGCAGGTGGTCGCAGAGTCCTCGAAGGAATCGCGCGCCGCCCACGCCGCCGGCCAGGGCCGTGATCTGCATGAGCGTCAGTCTCTCAGGGGTCTCGGCGGCCGGGGACGGGGGCCGCGACGGGGGCCGCGACGGGTCCGTGGTGGGTGGCGGGACCGTCGCTGTCGGCCGACCGGAGACCGCCCACCGGGCCCCCGCCCGCGCCGCGTGATAAGGGCCGAAAACAGGGCGTCACCAGGGCGGACGTCCTGGACGACAGTTCGTGTCCACTAACAGATCCGGGCTTGACTTGCCGGGATGACACGCGTGTAATTCACGTGTTGTTGCTTCCGCGCGACGTTTCCCCTCGTGTCCGCCCGGTGCCGCACTCCCCCGACGGGGGTGCGCCCGGACGTCACCGCACGGGGGCGCATCACACCTCGATGTCGGGGCGGTGCTCGGAGGCCTGATGGTCGAGGAGGGGCCATGAACGACCTGTACATCATCGACGGGCTCGGCGGGGTCGACGCCGAGGACGAGACCGAGCTCTCGTGGCAGGACCGCGCCCTGTGCGCACAGACCGATCCGGAGGCGTTCTTCCCCGAGAAGGGCGGCTCCACCCGTGAGGCCAAGCGGGTCTGCGTGGGCTGCGAGGTGCGGGTGGAGTGCCTCGAGTACGCGCTCGAGAACGACGAGCGGTTCGGCATCTGGGGCGGGCTGAGCGAGCGCGAACGGCGCAAGCTCAAGAAGCGCGCCGTCTGAGATCCGGCCGACCGCGTCGCGCACCAGGGCGATCGTCGGAGGGGAAGCCCACCGATCGACCACCGCGCCTCGCGAGGCCTCTCGGGCCACCGGCCGCCGAGGCCGCACCACGGACGTCCCCGTCCCGGAATCCGTTCCGGACGGGGACGTCGGCGTGTCAGGGGCGTGTCAGGGAGGTCTCGGGGTCGTTCCGCGCAACCGCCCGGACCCCGGACGAGGTCCTCGCCGGCCGACGAAGGCCGGGCGCTCAAGGGCCGGGGGGCCCGCGGACCTCACGGTCGGGGGCCACCCGACGCGGGTCAGTCCTCGTCCTCCGGACGGTAGCCCGGGTCCAGGTCGACCGGGTCGACCCCGAGGGCGCTCGCGAGCTGCTCCACGACGATGTCGTTGACGACGGCGGGCAGGTCGCGAGGGTCGGCGACGCGGCTCTCGACCGGCCGCCGATACAGCACGATGCGGGCGGGGAGCCCCGCCTGGGCGGGGAAGAGGCGCGACAGCGGGACCTGCCGGTCCTCCCAGGGGGCGGGGTCGCTCGGGGGGACGAGCTCGACGGCGAACTCGACGTCGGAGATCCCCGCGGGCGTGCGGCGCTCGATCCGTTCGACGGCGTCGAGGACGTGGTCGTCGAACGCGTCGGAGCGGCTGCGCATCGCCGGCACGTTCGGCCAGGCCATCGGCCCGCGCACCCCGCGCCCGTGCCGGTCGCGACGGCGGAATCCCCGCACGCCCGCGGCGGGGCCACCGCCCCGGCCGCGCCCGTTCGCGCCCCGCGCGCCGCTGCCCTCGTGTCTGCCCCGCGTCACGGGCGTCACTGTACGGCGTGGTGAGGCCGGAAGCCCGGAGGCGACGGCGTTACCCTCGGACGTGTGACTGTGATGCGCCGATGCTCCCGAACAGCGTGCGGCCGCCGTGCCGTGGCCACGCTGACGTACGTCTACGCGGATCAGACCGCCGTCCTCGGCCCGCTCGCGACGTTCGCCGAGCCCCACACCTACGACCTGTGCGCCGAGCACGCGGACCGCCTCACGGCGCCGCGCGGCTGGGAGGTCGTCCGGCTCGTCACGCACTACGACGACGCGCCCGATCCCGAGGACGACCTGCTCGCCGTCGCCGACGTGCTGCGCGACCGCAACGTCCGCGAGCAGGCCTCGCGTCGCGCGGGCGACCCGGGCCCGGGTGGCGCCCGCGGCGTCGGGAACGCCTCCGGCGCACCGACTCCCGGCCTCGGCGATCCCACCCGGGGGCACCTGCGCGTCCTGCGCGACGTCCAGACCGGCTCGGGCGACCGTTAGGCTCGGACGGTGAGTGATCTCGCCGCCATCATCAAGGCCTACGACGTCCGCGGTGTCGTCCCCGAGCAGTTCGACGTCGCCGAGGCCACCGCCATCGGCTCCGCGTTCGCCCGGGTCGTCGCCCTCCCCGAGGGCGCGACGTCGGTCGTCGTCGGGCACGACATGCGCCCCAGTTCGCCGGAGCTGTCCGCCGCGTTCGCCCGCGGCGTCGCGCGCCACGGGCTGTCGGTGACGATCATCGGCCTGTGCTCCACCGACGGTCTCTACTACGCGAGCGGCGCCCGGGGGGTGCCCGGCGCGATGTTCACCGCGAGTCACAACCCCGCGCAGTACAACGGGATCAAGCTCTGCCGCGCCGGTGCCCGGCCCGTGGGCCAGGACACCGGCCTGCGCGAGATCACCGCGGTCGCCCAGGAGATCCTCGACACCGGCGCCGACGCCGGGAGCGATGCGGGGGCGGGCTCCGACGGCGGGACGGCGGCGGAGGGCGTCATCGACACGCAGGACACGACGGCCGACTACGCCGCGTTCCTGCACTCCCTCGTGGACCTGTCGGGGATCCGTCCCCTCAAGGTCGTCGTCGACGCGGGCAACGGCATGGGCGGGCTCTCCGTCCCCGCCGTCTTCGACTCCCTGCCGTTGGAGGTCGTGCCCCTGTACTTCGAGCTCGACGGCACGTTCCCCAACCACGAGGCCAACCCGCTCGAGCCCGAGAACCTGCGCGACCTCCAGGCCGCGGTGCGCGAGCACGGGGCCGACCTGGGGCTGGCGTTCGACGGCGACGCCGACCGCTGCTTCGTCGTCGACGAGCGGGGTGAGCCGGTGAGCCCGTCCGTCATCACGGCCCTCGTCGCCGCCCGCGAGATCGCCAAGGAACGCGACCGGGGCACCCGGCCCTCGGACGTGACGATCGTGCACAACGTCATCACGAGCCACGTCGTGCCGGAGGTCGTGGCCCGCAGCGGCGCGCGGGCCGTGCGCACCCGCGTCGGGCACTCCTTCATCAAGGGCGAGATGGCCCGCCACGGCGCGGTGTTCGGCGGCGAACACTCGGCCCACTACTACTTCCGCGACTTCTGGTTCGCGGACACGGGCATGCTCGCGGCGATGCACGTCCTCGCCGCGCTCGGCGAGGCCGACGGCACGCTCTCGCAGCTCGTGGCCCCGTACGACCGGTACGTGGCCTCCGGCGAGATCAACTCGACCGTCGCATCGACGGCGGAGGCCACGGAACGGGTCGAGGCGTGGGCGCAGGACCGCGACGTCTCTCTCGACCGTCTCGACGGGCTCACCGTCGAGGCCGGCACCGGTGCGTGGTGGTTCAACCTGCGCCCGAGCAACACCGAGCCGCTGCTGCGCCTCAACGTCGAGGCCGCCGACGCGGACACGATGGCCCGCATCCGCGACGAGGTGCTCGCCGTCGTGCGCGCCTGACGCGCCCGCGCCGGTCGGCGCGACAGCCGGCGCACCCCGGGCCGCGAGCCCGCCCAGAACGACCCGACGACCACCCCACAGCCCGTCCGTCGACCGACCCGAGGAGCACCCCATGACGACGACCCGCCCCATCGAGCCCTGGCTCCGCGAGATCCTCCGCTGTCCCGTGACCGGCTCCGAGCTCACCGACGCGACCGGCCCCGACGGCGCGCCCGAGCTGCACGCCACCGGCGCGGACGCCGACGGCGTCCGACGCGCGTACCGCATCGACGACGGCATCCCGGTGCTGCTCGTCGAGGAGTCCCGCGTCCTGACCGACTGACGGCCCGCCCGCGAGGCGGCCCGCCGCTCCGCCCACCCCACCCGCATCGCCCGACGCACCGGACGAGGATCGGAGACCACCGTGCCCTTCATCGACGAGGCCGTGCTCGACGACGAGGCCCGCCTCCGGTCGTGCGACAGCGGCGAGACCCTGCGGGCCCTGGCCACCGCGGGGGCCCAGGTGCGCGAGGGGATGGTCCTCGCGGCCGAGGCCGGCGTGGCCCGGCTCGCCCGCCAGGACCGGCCCCGCTCGGTCCTCGTCGCCTCCCTCGGGGGGTCGGCGGTCGTCGCCGACGTCCTCGACGTGCTCGCCGAGCCCGGGTCACCGGTCCCCGTCGCCGTGCGCCGGAACGTGCCGCTGCCGGGCTGGGTCGGGCCGCTCGATCTCGTCGTGGCCGTCTCGCTGTCGGGCCGTGCCCGAGGCCCGCTCGCCGTCGCCGCCGAGGCGGCCCGCCGCGGATCCTCCCTGGTCACGGTCGGCGCCGCCGACAGCCCGCTCGCGGCCGTGTGCGCCCGGGCCCGGGGCGTGCACGTCGACGTGGGGCGGGGACGGGTCTCCTCGCGCACGGCGATGTGGTCGCTGCTCACCCCCGTCGTCGTCGCGGCGCGCGAGCTGGGCCTCGTCGAGGTGGGCGACGACGACCTCCTCGCCGCGGCCACCCGCCTCGACGAGGAGGCCGAGGCGTGCCGGCCGTCGTCGGAGTCGTTCGTCAACCCGGCGAAGTCGCTGGCGCTGACGCTGTCGGAGACGGTCCCGACGGTGCTCGGGGACGGCCCCCTGGCCGGGGTCGCGGCGGCGCGGGCGGCCTCGATGCTGGCCCGTACGGCCCGCGTGCCCGCGACCCACGGCGAGCTGCCCGACGCCGCCTCCCAGGTGGTCGCGACGTTCGACGGCCCCTACACCGCGGGCGGGGGCGACGGCGTCGTGAGTGCCAGGCCCGCCTCCGACGACATCTTCGCCGATCCCTTCCTCGACGGCCCGGCCCAGCCCCGGCTCGGCCTGCTCATGCTCCGCGACGCGGTCGGGCGCATCGCCTCGCCCGAGCAGGCCGACCTCGCCGCCCTCGCCGACGCCGTGCTGGCCACCGCCGAGGAGGCGGGGGTGCGGGTCGCCACGGTGACCGCCGAGCCGGGCCACGCCCTCACCCGCCTCGCGGGGCTCATGGCGCGCACCGACTTCGCGGCGACCTACGTGGCCCTCGGTCTCGGTATCGACCCCGCGGTCTCCCGCCACATCACCGCCCTGCGGGACCAGACCGGCGGCTGAGCCCGGGCCGGGGCACCGACGGCTCCGTCCGCTCCGGCGGCCGAAGCCGGCGGGAGACGCGCGGCTACCCTTGGGCCTCGTGGACCACTACGACCTCGTCATCCTCGGCAGCGGCTCGGGCAACTCCCTCGTGACGCCCGACCTCGACGGCCGGCGCGTCGCGCTCGTCGAGGCCTCGCCCGTCTTCGGCGGGACGTGCCTCAACGTCGGGTGCATCCCGACCAAGATGTACGTCTACGCCGCCGACGTCGCGGACACGACCCGGTCCGCCCCGCGGTACGGCGTGTCTGGGCGGGTCGACGGCGTCGACTGGCCCGCGATCCGGGATCGCATCTTCGGTCGGATCGACCCCATCTCCGCCGGCGGTCGCGCCTATCGCGAGACGGGGCCGAACACGACGCTCGTGTCCGGACACGCCCGCTTCGTCGGCCCCCGCACCCTCGACGTCGCGCTGCGCGACGGGGGGACCGCGCACATCACCGGCGACCAGGTCGTCGTCGCCACCGGGAGCCGGGTGACCGTGCCCGACGTGATCCTCGCCTCCGGGGTGCCCTTCGAGACCTCCGACACCGTCATGCGGGTCCCCGCGTTGCCCGCCTCGATGGCGATCCTCGGCGGCGGGTACGTCGCGGCCGAGTTCGCCCACGTGTTCTCCGCGCTCGGCGTGCGGGTCACCGTCGTGGCGCGCGGCCCGCAGCTCCTGCGCCACCTCGACGGCGAGATCTCCCGCCGGTTCACCCAGGTGGCGCGCGAGCAGTGGGACGTGCGCACGGACACGGGCGTCACCGCGGCGCACTCGACGCCCGGCGGTGTGCGGCTGACCCTCACGGACGGCTCCGACCTCGACGTCGAGACGCTGCTCGTCGCAACCGGCCGCCGCCCCAACTCTGACGACCTCGGCGTCGAGGCGGCCGGGCTGCGGCTCCACGACGACGGCCGCATCGTCGTCGACGAGTACGGCCGAACGGGTGTGGAGGGTGTGTGGGCGCTCGGCGACGTCGTCGCGGCGGAGCAGCTCAAACACGTCGCCAACGCGCAGGCCCGCACGATCGCCCACAATCTCGCCCACCCGGGCGACCTGCTCCCCTTCCTCGCGGCGCCGGTGCCGAGCGCCGTGTTCACCCACCCGCAGATCGCCTCGGTCGGGCGCACCCAGGACGAGCTCGACGCCGCGGGGGAGCGCTACACGGTCAAGGTCCAGGCGTACGGCGACACCGCCTACGGCTGGGCGATGGAGGACACGACCGGCGTGTGCAAGGTCCTCGCCGACCCCGCCACCGGTGCGATCCTCGGCGCCCACCTCATGGGGCCGCAGGCCTCGGTTATCATCCAACCCGCCATCCAGGCGATGTCCACCGGGCAGAGCGTCCGCGACATCGTGCGCACGCAGTACTGGATTCACCCGGCATTGCCCGAGGTTCTCGAGAACGCGCTTCTGGGTCTCGAACTGGACGATTGATCGCCTCACCTTTCTCGGTCCCTTTTGTCCCGCTTGTGACCTTTTCTGCCGTCGCGACGCCGGCCGACGTCGGTGCATCGGGTGACGTCCACGGCGTGTTCCGGGCCGAAAAGCGTTGGGATGCCCGGGAATTGCTACCGTGAATCCGTCCGGGGGGACGGCGCGGACACCGTTCGCGCCTTCGAGAGATGTGATTCACCGCCGGCGTCGTGACGCCACATGCGACGACGCGCGGGCGGAATCACCTGTTCGTCCATCGCACCCGCGTCGGTGCGGCGGGGGAGAGTGAGAGAGATGTCCGTCATCGCGCGGCTCACGCGTTTCCGTTCCACGGGGTTCACCCCGGCCGCCGTCACGGCCGGCCTGCTGTGTCTGCCGACGGTCGTCGTGGCCGCCTGGCCCGCCGACGCCGCCGAGGTCCCGGGCGCGATCACCGACGTCGACCTCGTCGCCACCGAGTCCGACGTGTCCGACCAGATGCGCCTCGCCGTCAACTGGGCGGTGCCCGACCAGGCGTCGGTGGGGGACAGCTTCACCCTGACGCTGCCCCCAGAGCTCCAGGCGGTCGACGGCATGCGCTTCGACCTGCGGGACGGGACCGACGTCGTCGCGCGCGCCGTCGTGACCGGCCGCACGGTGACGTTCACGCTGACCGACTTCGTCGACACGCACACGGACGTCCACGGCAGCGCCTGGTTCGGCGTGACCTTCGCCCGCACCGTCCGACCGGGCGACACCCTCGACCTCGAGTTCACCTCCGACGGCGTCGTGTTCCGCGACAGCGTGCGCGTCACCGGCGTGGTCGGGGACTACTCGCAGACGGCGACCAAGTGGCAGGCCTGGGCCGATCCGGCGAGGAACAGCCCGCCGCGCCCCGAGGCCGACCGCATCATCTGGGCGCTCAACGGCCCGAGGGTGATGCAGGACTGGTCGGGCACGACGTACACGTTCACGGACACCCCGGGGCCGGGGTCGGAGATCGACTGCGACACCATCTCGGTCTTCTGGGGCACGACGAACAGCGGAGGCGTGGCGCCGCAGGGGTGGTACGGTCCGGACCGCTACACGACCACCTGCGCGCCCGACAAGCTCACCCTCGTGCTGCGCACCCGCGCCGACGACGTCGGGCACATCCCGGGCGTGCTCGGCTGGTCGCGGCTGAGCGACCCGGACCTCAAGGAGTACCGCAACTCGGGCACGGTCGAGCTGTCGCGCGCCGGCACCTGGCCGATCGGTCACGTCCTGCGCGTCGAGGGCGGCGGGGTCGGCACGGGGCGGACACCCGTCCCGACGACGGCTCCTGCGAGCCCCGTGCCGAGCGAGCCGACGACCGTCCCGACGGTCACGTCGACGCCCACCGGCCCGGACGACACGCCGACCGTCGTCGTCCCCGGGACACCGGAGCCGACCGCGACGGCCCCCGCGACCACCGAGCCCGCGACGGATGTACCCACCCAGACGGCGCCGGCGACGAGTGTGCCGACCGGGACGGCGCCGGCGACGAGCGTGCCGACGGGTACGGCGCCGGCGACGAGTGTGCCGACGGGTACGGCCCCGGCCGTGCCGACGTCTCCGGCCCCGGCCGTGCCGACGGCTCCCGCGACCAGGCTCCCCACCGCCTCGGCCACGAGCGTGCCCGCCGCCCCTGCGACGAGCGTGCCGACGGCCTCGGAGACGAGGCTGCCCACCGCGTCGGCGACGAGCGTGCCGATCGCGTCGGCGACGAGGCTGCCCACGGCCCCCGCCTCGGTGGCCCCGGCCCGCCCCGCCCCGACGTCGCCGACCCGGGCCACGCCGGTGTCCGGCGCGACGCCCTCGGTGTCCGGCGGCTCACCGAGCCGCATCGACACCGGGGTCCCGGCGCAGCCGGGCGCCGACGGCCGCCTCGTCGCCGGAGGCCTCGCCCTCGTCGGCGTCGGTGGGATCGGGCTGCTGCTCGCCGGTCGCCGGAAGGAATCGGGGTCCGCGCGGGAGTGACCCCCACCCGGAACGCGAGCCCCGCCGGGACCGCCGGCGCCGCGCCGGCGACGGCCCAGGCGCGGCGCCGGCGCTCGCCGGGGGTGGTCGGCGCGTGCGTCGTGCTCCTCGTCGCGGGGACGGTGATGCTCGGGTGGGCCTGGTGGCCGCGCGAGGCGCCACCCGCCCCGCTGCCGACCGCGGAGTTCTCCGTGGGGGCCGCGGACCCTCGGGCGGAGCCCACCGGTCGATCGCCGTCCGGCGCGCCGTCCGAGCCGCCGGCACCGACGAGGGGCCGTCCCGACCGACTCGTCGTCGAGTCGCTGGGCATCGACGCGCCGATCGACGTCGTCGACCTCGACCCCGCGGGCGCCCTCGTCGTCCCCGGCGACCCCGGCCGGGTGGGGCGATGGGCGGGCGGTGCCGACGCCGACGACGACGCCGGCACGATGCTGCTGGCCGGTCACGTCGACGCCGACGGCCGTCTCGGCGCCCTCCACGCCCTCGCCCGCGCCGCCCCCCGCGCGCGCGTTCTGACGACCGACGCGGCCGGGGCGGTGACGTCGTGGCGGGTCGTGGCGCTCGAGTCGCTCGACAAGGACGACGTGCCCGAGTTCGGGCGGAGCGGCCCGCACCGTCTCGTCGTCGTCACGTGCGGGGGCGAGGTTCGGCGCACGCCCGCGGCGGCGACGTACGAGGACAACGTCCTGCTCACCGCCGTGCCCGAGCCGCGCGGCGCACCCGTGACGACCGAGCGGTGAGACCGCACGCCGCCCGCGCGTGGAACGCCGCGTCGGTCGGACCGGGGGAGCGCCTAAGGTGGATCCGGAGAACCGGCGCGGGTGATGACCCGCGGCAGGCCGCGTGACGCGAGGGTCCCACGCCCCGCGCCTCACGCCCCCGGGCCCAGACGGGCGGCGCCGGCTCACCACACTCGACACAGAGAAGGTTGAACCATGACCGTTGACCACAAGGTCGCCGATCTGTCCCTGGCCCCGGCCGGACGCCACCAGATCCGCCTCGCGGAGCACGAGATGCCGGGCCTCATGGCCCTGCGCGAGGAGTACGGCGACTCCCAGCCCCTCGCGGGCGCCCGGATCGCGGGTTCGCTGCACATGACCGTCCAGACCGCGGTGCTCATCGAGACCCTCATCGCCCTCGGCGCGCAGGTGCGCTGGGCGAGCTGCAACATCTACTCGACGCAGGACGAGGCGGCCGCGGCGGTCGTCGTGGGGCCGAACGGCACCCCGGAGGACCCGCAGGGCGTCCCCGTCTTCGCCTGGAAGGGCGAGACCCTCCCGGAGTACTGGGACTGCACCGAGCAGATCCTCACCTGGCCGAACGGCGAGTTCGCCGACATGATCCTCGACGACGGCGGCGACGCGACGATGCTCGTGCACAAGGGCCGCGAGTGGGAGCAGGCCGGCCAGGTCCCCGCGACCACCGAGGACGACTCGGAGGAGTTCGGTGTCTTCAAGGCGCTCGTGCGCCGCACGATGGAGGTCGACCCGCAGAAGTGGACGACGGTGGCGAGCCACATCAAGGGCGTCACCGAGGAGACCACGACCGGGGTCCACCGCCTCTACGAGCTGGCCCGCGCCGGCGAGCTGCTCTTCCCTGCGATGAACGTCAACGACGCGGTGACCAAGAGCAAGTTCGACAACAAGTACGGCTGCCGCCACAGCCTCATCGACGGCATCAACCGCGCCACCGACGTGCTCATCGGCGGCAAGACGGCCGTCGTCTGCGGCTACGGCGACGTCGGCAAGGGCTGCGCGGAGTCGCTGCGCGGCCAGGGCGCCCGCGTCATCGTCACCGAGATCGACCCGATCTGCGCGCTCCAGGCGGCGATGGACGGCTACCAGGTCGCGGCGCTCGAGTCCGTCGTCGGCCAGGCCGACATCTTCGTCACGACGACCGGCTGCTTCGACGTCATCCGCGCCGACCACATGGCGCAGATGAAGAACAAGGCGATCGTCGGCAACATCGG
The DNA here is from genome assembly GCF_014857905.1 of Agilicoccus flavus. Lineage (GTDB taxonomy): Bacteria > Actinomycetota > Actinomycetes > Actinomycetales > Dermatophilaceae > Agilicoccus > Agilicoccus flavus. The sequence continues at coordinate 114,855 of NZ_JACYXE010000004.1, forward strand.
TCACTTCGACAACGAGATCGACATGGCCGGCCTGGCCAAGATCCCGGGCATCACGAAGACCGAGATCAAGCCGCAGGTCCACGAGTGGACGTTCGAGAACGGCAGCTCGATCATCGTCCTGTCCGAGGGGCGCCTGCTCAACCTCGGCAACGCGACGGGTCACCCGAGCTTCGTCATGAGCAACTCCTTCGCCGACCAGACGATCGCGCAGATCGAGCTGTACACGAAGCAGGACGAGTACGAGAACAACGTCTACGTGCTGCCCAAGCACCTCGACGAGAAGGTGGCCCGCGCCCACCTCGCCGCGCTCGGCGTGGAGCTTACCGAGCTGACCAAGCCGCAGGCCGAGTACCTCGGCGTCGACGTCGCCGGCCCGTACAAGCCGGAGCACTACCGCTACTGAACCCGCCCGTCGGGCTCGCACCGCGCCGCCGTCACCCTCGGGTGGCGGCGGCGCGTCCGTCCCCGGCACCGCCCCGTCGCCCCCGGCGCCCTCGACCCGCCCCGGGCGGGTGGTCCCCGGCGGCGCGGGTCGGCGTCGTTACGATCGAGGGTGGAGCCTCGCACCCGGAAGGACGTTCCATGAAGCCACGCGTTCTCGTCGTCGACGACGACCTCGCCCTCGCGGAGATGCTCGGCATCGTGCTGCGCACCGAGGGTTTCGAGGTCGCGCACTGCGCCGAGGGGTCGACCGCGGTGGCGGCGTACCGGGAGCACCGACCCGACGTCGTGCTCCTCGACGTCATGCTCCCCGGGATCGACGGGATCGAGGTGTGCCGCCGGCTGCGCGCCGAGTCGGGTGTCGCGATTGTCATGCTGTCGGCCCGCACCGACACGGTCGACGTCGTCGGCGGCCTCGAGGCGGGCGCCGACGACTACGTCGTCAAGCCGTTCAAGGCGCAGGAACTCGTCGCGCGGGTGCGCGCCCGGCTGCGCCGCGGCGACGAGCCCGAGACCGAGCGGCTGTCCATCGGTGACGTCGTCATCGACGTGGCCGGCCACTCCGTCCGGCGCGACGGCCGCCTCGTCTCCCTGACCCCGCTCGAGTTCGACCTCCTCGTGGCCCTCGCGCGCAAGCCGTGGCAGGTCTTCACCCGCGAGGTCCTCCTCGAACAGGTGTGGGGCTACCGGCACGCCGGCGACACCCGCCTCGTCAACGTCCACGTGCAACGCCTGCGCAGCAAGATCGAGCAGGACCCGGAGCGACCCGAGATCGTCGTCACCGTCCGGGGGGTCGGCTACAAGGCCGGCCCCGCCTGAAATGGACGCGAGCGCAGGCCGGGGCGTGCGGCGAGCCGCGCGCGGACTCGCGCTCGCCCGCGAGGTCCTCGCGCGCCGGACGCGGACCCTGCTGCGCTGGTGGCGGGCCAACCTGCAGGTGCGGGTCGTCGCGCTGACGATGCTCCTCGGTCTCGTCGTCATCGTCGCCGTCCAGGCGTTCCTCTACCAGCGCACCTCGGTGGGCCTCGTCGAGGGCCGGATCGTCACCGCCCGCGAGGACGCGGCCATGCGCGCGCGCGACATCCAGGCGCGGCTCGACTCGACCGACCAGATCGACGTCGAGAGCATCCGTCAGTTCACCTACGACCTCATCCGGGCCCAGGAGTCGCAGAGCCTCGAGGCGGGCCGGGAGGTCATCCTCACCCGGGCCATCGACAACCTCCGCGGCCCCGAACGCATCCCGACGATGTGGACCGACGTCGACGTGGGCGTCGTGCCGACCGCGTTGCGGCGGGTCCTCGCCGCCGACCCCCAGCACCAGCAGGTGCAGGTCATCACCGTCCCCCGGGGCGGGACGAACGTGCCGGCGGTCATCGTCGGGTCCCGCATCCTCGTGCCCCAGGCCGGGCAGCAGGAGCTCTACTTCGTCTTCCCGCTCGACCGGGAGGACGCGATCATGACGATGATGCTGCGGACGTTCGCGCTCGGGGCGCTCGTCCTCGTCGGTCTCATCGGGCTCGTCGCCTACGTCGTCACGCGCCTCGTCGTCGACCCGGTGCGCGAGGCCGCCGCCGTCGCGGGCCGGTTGTCGTCGGGGCGGCTCGACGAACGCATGCACGTGAGTGGGGAGGACGAACTCGCCCGCCTCGCGCGGGCGTTCAACGACATGGCCGACAGCCTCCAGACGCAGATCCGCCGCCTCGAGGACCTGTCGAGGCTCCAGCAGCGCTTCGTCTCCGACGTCTCGCACGAGCTGCGGACGCCCCTGACGACGATCCGCATGGCCGCCGAGGTGATCCACGCCTCCCGCGGGGACTTCGCGGTCCCCGTCGCCCGGTCGACGGAGCTGCTCGCGAGCGAGGTGGACCGGTTCGACGAGCTCCTCGCCGAGCTCCTCGAGATCAGCCGGTACGACGCCGGGGGAGCGGTGCTGGAACGCAGCGAGGTGGACGTGCGCGACGTCGTCGACCGCGTGGTCGACTCCTGCACCACCCTCGCGCGGGCCAAGGGCAGCACGGTGAGCGTGTCCGCGCAGGCCCGGGCCTACCCGTGCGAGATGGACACCCGGCGGGTCGAGCGGATCCTGCGCAACCTCCTCGTCAACGCGCTCGAACACGGTGAGGGCCGGCCCGTCGAGATCGAGCTCGCGGACAACGACCGGGCCGTCGGCGTCGCGGTCCGCGATCACGGCGTCGGTCTGGAGCCCGGCCAGGCCGCGCTGGTCTTCAACCGGTTCTGGCGGGCGGACCCCGCCCGCAACCGGACGACGGGCGGGACGGGGCTCGGGCTGGCCATCGCCCTCGAGGACGCCCGCCTGCACGGGGGGTGGTTGCAGGCCTGGGGGCGCCCCGGCGCCGGGGCCCGCTTCCGCCTCACGCTCCCCCGCGTCGCCGGAGAGACGATTGAGCACGCGCCGCTGTCGTTGGGACCGGACCCGGCCTCGCCGGAGCCCGCCTCGCCGGAGCCGCAGGCGCGCGTCACCGCGCTCCCGCCCGCTGCGGGGCCACGGTGACGCGGCGCGCGGTCACCCGCCGCGCGGCGGGGCGGCACGGCCGCGCCCGGACGTTCACCGCCGCGCTCCTCGCGGCGACGACGCTGCTCGCGGGGGCGTGCGGGCTGCCGCGGACGAGCGCGATCCAGCAGGGCCACGACATGGGCCCCGCCCCGCTGCCCCCGGTGCGGGTGGAGTTCGCCGGGCCGCAGCGCGGCGCGACCCCCGAGGCGGTCGTGCGGGGCTTCCTCGCCGCCGGCTGGGCCACGCAGGACGACTACCGCACCGCCCGGGCCTACCTCACCCCCGAGGCGGCGCGGGACTGGGACCCCCGCGCGGGCGTCACGGTGTACGGATCGGCTTCGGACGTGGCCCTGACCGCGGTCGCCGACGACCGGCTCGAGCTGGCCGTGGCCGACATCGCCCGACTGGACGATGCCGGCCGGTACACGGCGCGGCCGGTGGGGTCGAGGCGCGTCTCGCGGCTCACCCTGACCCGCTCGGGTGGCGAATGGCGGATCTCGGCTCTCGAGCCCGAGTTCGGCGTCTGGCTCGCCCGGCCGTTCTTCGAGAGCGCCTACCGGCCCTTCGCCGTCGCCTACACGAGCGCCCGGTCCTCGACGGTCGTCGCCGACCGCCGGTGGTTCCCGCTCGGATCGGGTCTCGGGACGACGCTGGCCCGTTCGCTGCTCGGGCCGGTGCCGGGCTATCTCGCCGGCGCCGTCGCCTCGGGGTTCCCGGCCGGCACCTCCCTCGTGCTCGACGCCGTCCCGGTCGTCGGCGGCGCCGCCGAGGTCGACCTGTCGGCGACGATGCTGCGCGCCGGTGCCGACCAGCGGCGGCGCGCCTGGGCCCAGGCGCTGGAGACGATGAAGCAGGTGCCCGACGTCTCGAGCGTCCGGCTGCGGGTGGCCGAGCGCGACCTCGACGTCGGGACCATCCCCGGTGTCCCCGGGTCCGCGGCGTCGCTGGGGTTCGAGGTCGAGGCCCCCGACCCCGCCGTCGTCGTCCGGCGCGTCGGCACCGAGGTGCGCGCGCTCGACCTCGGCGCCTTCACCCCGCTGGACCGCGGGGAGGACCCGCCGCCCGCGGGGCGTCTGCTGGCCCGGGTGCCGCCGGGCTGGGGGGACGTCGTCGCGTCCGACGACCTGGTGCAGGTCGCGGCCGTGGACGACGATCGACGCGAGCTGCGCCGGTGGCGCGCCGGCGTGCCGGGGTCGTCGGTCCGGCTCGGCGCCGGCCTCACGCCTGCTGCGTACGACCGGAGCGGGTGGGTGTGGGTGGGCGGTCAGGACCCCTCCGGCCGCGCCCGTGTGTGGGCGCTGGACCCGGGGACGTCCGCCTCGAGGCGCGCCCCGGCCCCCCTGCAGGCCCCCTGGCTGGCGGGGCGGCGCGTGCAGGCCGTGCTGCCGGCGCCCGACGGCGCCCGGGCGCTCGTCGTGTCCCGCACGTCGCGGGGGCGGCTCGAGCTGGGGGTCAGCGGGATCGTGCCCGACGAGCAGGGGCGCCCGTCGGGGCTCGCGGAGCCGTGGCCGGTCGGCGGCGACCTCGTCGACGCCGGCGACGCCGCGTGGATCGACGCGGAGCACCTCGCGGTCGTGGGCGCCCGGACGACGACATCCGCCGCGTCCGTGTTCGTCGTGCCGCTCGGCGGCGGCGCGCAGGAGCTGAGCGCGCTGCGCAACCCGCGGCGCGTCGTCGCGACCACGGGCGGGGGTCGGGGCCTGCTCGTGCTCGCCACGGACGGCAGCGTCAACGTCCGCGTCGGCGGCGGGTGGGCGCAGGTCGGCCGGGCCGACGACCTCGCCGTGCCGGGACGCTGACCCCCGGGCCACCCGCCGACGGCCCCCGCCCGGCCGGGAGCGGCAGCCGCGGTCCGAGGTCGCGGGGGTCGCTGAGCAAAGCGCCCGGTCCGGCGCCGTGCCGGCCCGACGGTCCGGCGACCGCGCGTCCACCGCCGGTCGAGGCGGCCCGGTCCGCGTCGGTCGTCCTCCGGCGGCCTCGCGGCACCACCCGAGTGAGCACGACACGGACGAGGCTCGCCGGGTGTCCCACCTCCCGGCCGTTCCCACGCCCGTCTACGACGCCCCCGTCCCCGCCGCCGGTCCCGACCCCGGCCCCGTCCGTCGCCCGCGTCCGTCCCGGGCATCGCCCCCGGACGGTGGGGCCCGGGCCGGGTGGACCCGGGCGGTCGACGGCGTGCTCGACCTCGTCCTGCCCGCCTCGTGCGCCGCGTGCGGCGGCGTCCTCCACGACGAACCCGACGCCGGTCCGGCCGCGGACCGGGTCCGGGGCCGGGGCCACAGCGTGTGCGCGGCCTGCCTCGAGGAGGTCGCCGCGGCGCGGCTGCGCGCCCCCGGCGGGAGGCACGCGAGTCCGGGGCTCGTGCTGCGCGACCCGCCCACGTGGGCCGCCGCCGAATACGGGGGCGCCCTGGCGGCGCTCGTCGTCGCGTACAAGGACGGGGCGCGCCGCGACGCGGTCGACGTCCTCGCGCCCCTGCTCACGCAGGCCCTGGCCGCAGCGGTGCGCGCGCTCGCCCGCGCGGGACCCGCGGCGGGGCCGCCGGTCGTCGTGCCCGCTCCGAGCCGGCCGCACGCCGTCCGCGCCCGCGGCGACCGTCCCACGGAGGCTCTGGCCCGGGCCGCTCTGCGCGCCGTGCCCCGGCCCGGTCACGGGGGGCCGCCGACGGCGGGACGACCGGTCCGGGCCCTCGCCCACGGGCGCGCCGTGCTCGACCAGCGCGGCCTGGGGCGGTCGGACCGGTCGGTCAACCTCTCCGGGGCGCTCGTCGTGCCGCCGCAGGCGGTGTCGCTCGTGCGCGGCGCCGACTGCGTCCTCGTCGACGACGTGTGCACGACCGGGGCCACGCTGGCCGACGGGGCCCGGGCGCTCCGCGCCGCAGGGGCGCAGGTCGTCGTCGCCGCGGTGGTCGCGGCCGCGCCGTGACGATCCCTGGCCGCCACGACATCGACCGGCGGCCGCCGACGTCCCCCGACGTTCGGCGACGTCGACCGACGCCCACCGTCGTCCACCGAGAATCGGTCCGATGACCCGAACGACGACCCGAGCGACAACCCGCGGGACACATCGGGCGAACCAGGACGAAACGGCGCAGGTGAGGGCCTCGGGGTCCGCCTGCGGCCGACGCCGGCGGCGGGCCATCCTCCCGCTCCACCGTCGCGTCGACTACCGTTTGTCCATGGGTCCCCTCACCCGTCATCGGGGCACCGCTCTTGGCCGCACCAGGCCGAATCCGTCCGGATTCTCCTGGGCCACGGGCGCGGCGCCGGCGTCTGCGGAGGGGGCCCTGCGCGTTCCCCGGGGGCGCGCCGCACGATCGTCCACGCAGGGCGGAGGGGGGTGGCAGCGGCACTCATGACCCGGGCCGAACCCGGCCCGGTGCATCGCACCGTCTCGAGGAGGATCTCGTGGAGTTGACCGTCACCGGACACCATGTCCAGGTTTCCGAACGTTTCCGTCGGCTGTGTGCCGAGAAGCTGACCAAGGTCGAGCAGTACGCCCGGCGCACCCAGCGCGTCGAGGTCGTCGTCAGCGAGGAGACGGGCCGGGGGGTACCCAAGGGAAGTGAGCGTGTCGAGATCACCTGCCTCGCCAAGGGCCCGGTCATCCGGGCCGAGGCCCACGCCGAGGACAAGTACAGCGCCCTCGACCTCGCGCTGGCCAAGCTGACCGAGCGTCTGCGTCGCCGGCACGAACGCCACACCGTCTCGCGTCGCCGGGGGACGACGTCGATCGAACGGGCCACGGCGGGCCTCCCTCTCGCCGGATCCGGCGAGGCGGCCCCGTCCGTCGTGGACGACGGCACCGCGCCGTCGGACATCGACGTCAGGCTGGGCGCACAGGGGGACTCGCCGGTCCACGTGCGGGAGAAGGTGCACTCGTCCCCGCCGATGACCCTCGACGTCGCGCTCAGCAACATGGAGCTCGTCGGGCACGACTTCTACCTGTTCGTCGACGCCGACAGCGGTCGCCCGAGCGTCGTCTACCGCCGCCGCGGGTGGGACTACGGGGTGTTGCACCTCGACGTCGTGCCCGGTGAGGCGCTCGACCCCGACGCCGACCTCGACCCCGACGCCGACCTCGAGCCCGAGGCCAGGGCCGGCTGACCGACCCCGCCCGATCGGGCGGCGCCGCATCGCGATCCAGGGGCATTCCGCGAACCGGAGTGCCCCTGGTGCGCCCGGCGTTCGCGGCCACCGCGACGGCACCGGATGGACATCCGGCGGCGCACAGGGGATCGTGGCGACGACCGGCCGGCGAGGGCGGCCGCGCGCCGGTCGGCGTCGCGAGGGAGCGAGGGGGCGGATGACCGGGTCGGGCACCATCGACGGCGGCGAGACCGAACGCATCCCGGCCGCCCACGCCCGGCGGATCGCGCTCGCGGCCCAGGGTTTCGGGGCCGGGTTCCGACCGCGGGCCGCGGTGACGCGGGCGCACCTACGCCGGGTCGTCGACCGCCTCGGCGTCGTCCAGATCGACAGCGTCAACGTGCTCGCCCGCAGCCATTACCTGCCGTTCTACTCGCGGCTCGGCCCGTACGACCCCGCGCTGCTCGACGGGCTGCGCGACGGCGGGCGCGGGGTGCGCCGGCACGTCGTGGAGTACTGGGCCCACGAGGCGTCCCTCGTGCCCGCTACGACCTGGCCGCTGTTCGGGTTCCGCATGCGCCGAGCGCACGAGCAGGCCTGGTCGGGGATGCGGGCGGTGGCGCGTGACCACCCCGACCTCGTCGCGCGCGTCCTCGCGCAGGTCGCGGAGCGCGGCCCGATCACCGCCCGCGACCTCGAGGACGCGCTCGCCCACGACGAGCCGCGGCCCACCGGGGGGTGGGGCTGGAACTGGTCGCTCGTGAAGTCCGCGCTCGAGCACCTCTTCTGGGCCGGGCAGGTGACGAGCGCGGGCCGCACCGCGGGGTTCGCGCGGCGGTACGTCGTCCCGGAGGCGCTGTTGCCGCCCGAGATCGTCGCGCGGGGCCCCGGTGGGCCCGCCGCCCCCGAGGAGGGCGACGCGGTCGCCGAGCTCATGGCGATCGCCGCGCGCGCCCACGGCGTCGGCACCGTGCGCGACCTTCGGGACTACTTCCGCCTCTCGCCGGAGCAGGCCGCCGGGGCGATGCCGCGCCTGCTCGAGGAGGGCGTCGTGCGGCGGGTCGAGGTCACGGGTCGCCGCGGGCCGCACTACCTGCACGTCGACGCGGCCCGCCCGCGCCGCGTGCGCGCCCGCGCGCTCCTGTCGCCGTTCGACTCCCTGGTGTGGCGGCGGGAACGGACGAGCGAGGTGTTCGGCTTCGACTACCGCCTCGAGATCTACACCCCGGCGGCCCGCCGCGTGCACGGCTACTACGTCCTCCCGTTCCTCCTCGACGAGGCCCTCGTCGGGCGCGTCGACGCCAAGGCCGACCGCGCCGAGGGGGTCCTGCGCGTGCACGCCGTGCACTGGGAGCCCGCGACGCTGCGCCGCCGCCCCGACGCCCCCGAGCAGCTCGTCGACGAATTGGACCAGTTGGCAACGTTCCTCGGTCTCGGGCGCGTCGAGGCCGACGCGGCCCTGGCCCGAGCGCGGGTCGACCTGCCCCCGGCGGGTGCTCCCGCGCCGGTGGACCGGCTGCCGGACGGGGCCGGGGGTGTGCCACTCTGACCGGCATGAACGCCCCCTCCACCGGCCCGGACACGCCCCCGGACGCCCCCCGGATCAGCTTCGACCCCGACTCCTCGCGCTGGGAGGCGCACGTCGGCGCCCGGCTCGCGGGGTACGCCGACGCCGCCGAGCGGGACGGCGTCGTCGTCTTCCCGCACACGCTCGTCGACCCCGCCTTCGAGGGCCGCGGCATCGGCTCGGCCCTGGCCCGCGCGTCGCTCGACGACGCCCGGGAGCGTGGCCTGAGCGTGCGCCCGGCGTGCACCTTCTACTCGGCGTGGATCGCGCGACACCCGGAGTACGCCGACCTCGTGGCCTGAGACGGCCCGCGGCAGCGACATGACCGGTTTCCGCTCCGCTGAACGGGCTCGACGGCTCGACCGTTTAGCCTGGAGTGGTACCCGTCGCCGGTCACGCGGGTGGACACGGGACCGGCGAACCACGCGAGTCCATCGCTGTCACAGGAGTTGCCCCCGTGCCGAAGATCGTCGATCGAGTCCTGCGCGCCGGAGAAGGGCGTGTCATCAAGCGTCTCGAAGGCATCGTCGCCCAGGTCAATGCGGTGGAGGAGGACTTCACCAAGCTCACCGACGCCGAGCTGCGTGGCGAGACCGACGTGTTCCGCGCCCGCCTGGCCGACGGAGAGTCGCTCGACCGGATCCTGCCCGAGGCGTTCGCCGCCGTGCGCGAGGCGAGCCGCCGCACCATCGGCAAGCGGCACTTCGACGTGCAGATCATGGGTGGCGCCGCGCTCCACCACGGCAACGTCGCGGAGATGAAGACCGGTGAGGGCAAGACCCTCGTCGCGACGCTGCCGAGCTACCTCAACGCGCTCACGGGCCAGGGCGTGCACGTCATCACCGTCAACGACTTCCTCGCGCAGTACCAGTCGGAGCTCATGGGGCGCGTGCACCGCGCGCTCGGGCTCGAGACGGGCTGCATCCTCGCCTCGATGACGCCGGCGCAGCGCCGCGCCGAGTACGCCAAGGACATCACCTACGGCACGAACAACGAGTTCGGGTTCGACTACCTGCGCGACAACATGGCGTGGAACACCGAGGAACTCGTGCAGCGGGGCCACCACTTCTGCATCGTCGACGAGGTCGACTCCATCCTCATCGACGAGGCGCGCACCCCGCTCATCATCTCGGGCCCCGCCGACGCGGCCACGAAGTGGTACACGCAGTTCGCGAAGATCGTCACCCGCCTCGAGCGCGGCGAGGGCGGCGACCGGATGCGGGGCATCGCCCCGACGGGCGACTACGAGGTCGACGAGAAGAAGCGCACCGTCGGCATCCTCGAGCCGGGCATCGAGAAGGTCGAGGACTACCTCGGCATCGACAACCTCTACGAGCCGGCGAACACGCCGCTCATCGGTTACCTCAACAACGCCATCAAGGCGAAGGAGCTGTTCAAGCGCGACAAGGACTACGTCGTCCTCGACGGCGAGATCCTCATCGTCGACGAGCACACGGGTCGTATGCTCCCGGGCCGTCGGTACAACGAAGGCGTCCACCAGGCCATCGAGGCCAAGGAGGGCGTGGACATCAAGAACGAGAACCAGACCCTCGCGACGATCACCCTGCAGAACTACTTCCGGCTCTACGACAAGCTCTCGGGCATGACGGGCACGGCCCAGACCGAAGCGGCGGAGCTCCACCAGATCTACAAGGTCGGCGTCGTCCAGATCCGGACGAACCGCCCGATGATCCGCGCCGACAAGTCCGACCTCGTCTACCGCACGGAGGTCGCCAAGTTCGACGCCGTCGTCGAGGACATCGCGGCGCGTCACGAGGCGGGCCAGCCCGTCCTCGTCGGGACGACCTCGGTCCAGAAGAGCGAGTACCTCGCGACGAAGCTGACCGAGCGGAAGATCCCGCACAACGTCCTCAACGCGAAGGCCCACGCCCGGGAGGCGACGATCGTCGCGGACGCCGGCCGGAAGGGCGCGGTCACGGTCGCGACGAACATGGCCGGCCGTGGCACCGACATCATGCTGGGCGGCAACCCCGAGTTCCGGGCCGTCACGGCCCTGGCCAACCGGGGGCTCTCGCCGGAGGAGACGCCCGAGGAGTACGAGGCGGCCTGGGACGAGGCGCTCGCCGCGGCCGAGGCGGACGTCGCCGCGGAGCACGACGAGGTGACGGAGCTGGGCGGGCTGTACGTCCTCGGCACCGAGCGGCACGAGTCCCGGCGCATCGACAACCAGCTGCGCGGGCGGTCCGGCCGCCAGGGTGACCCGGGGGAGTCCCGCTTCTACCTGTCGCTGCAGGACGACCTCATGCGGATGTTCAACGCGGCGATGGTCGACCGCTTCATGGCGAGCTCGGGCCTCGAGGACTCGGTGCCGATCGAGTCGCGCATCGTGTCGCGCTCGATCCAGAGCGCCCAGACGCAGGTCGAGGGCCGCAACTTCGAGATCCGCAAGAACGTCCTCAAGTACGACGACGTCCTCAACACCCAGCGCAAGGTCATCTACGGCGAGCGCCGCCGCGTCCTCGAGGGTGAGGACCTGCACCTGCAGATGCGGCACTTCATCACCGACGTCGTCGGTGAGTACGTCCGCGCCGCGACGGCCACGGGCTTCAGCGAGGACTGGGACCTCGACGAGCTCTGGCGCGCCCTCGGCGCCCTCTACCCGATCTCGATCTCCCTCGACGAGCTGTACGAGGCGGCCGGCGGACGGCAGGGCATCGACGCGGGAATGCTGCGCACGGAGCTCGTCTCGGACGCGCAGCACGCCTACGACGCGCGCGAGGCCGAGCTCGGCAGCCGGGTCATGCGCGAGGTCGAGCGTCGCGTCGTCCTCTCGGTGCTCGACCGGCGCTGGCGCGAGCACCTGTACGAGATGGACTACCTGCAGGAGGGCATCGGGCTGCGCGCCATGGCGCAGCGCGACCCGGTCGTCGAATACAGCCGCGAGGGATATCAGATGTTCACGGCGATGATGGACGGCATCAAGGAGGAGTCGGTCGCCATGGCCTTCTCCGTCGACGTTCAGATCGACGAGAGTCAGCTGCCCCCGCTGGAGGACGGGGAGGAGGCGGGGATGTCCGGGGCCGGTTCGATCCGGGGCGAGGGTTTCGAGGAAGGCGCCTCCGGCGCCCGCCATTACTCCGCGCCCGGCGAGAGCGGTGACGTCGAGAGCTTCGACGAGGACGACCCCAAGCTCAACCGCCGCCGTCGCCGCGCGGCCGCGAAGGCCCGCAAGGGCCGCTGAGCGCGCGGTCGGGTGGGCGGTCGGACGCCGATCGGACGTTGATCCGGGCGTCGAGGCGAGGTCACCCGCCGATCTCGAGGGCGGTGACGGTCCACCGACCGTCGAGGCCCTCGCAGCGCAGCGCCAACGCGCGCGTCCGGGCGGCGTCGTCCACCACGACGCTCACCTCCGCGACGCCGTCGACGGGGTGCGACACGAGGACGGCGCGGATCCGGACCGGCCGCCGGGCCGCGATGCGCGTGCGCACCGCGCGACTGTGCCGGCGCACGAGCGAGTCGTAGACGTCGCGGGAGACGTGCCGCATGATCTGGGGCGCCGGTCGCGCGCCGCAGGCGACCTGCAGCAGGGCGGGGGTGAGCCAGGCGGCCCAGTCGCGGGCCGACGGCAGCTCGGCGGTCGACGTGGGAACGGGCCCGAAGTCGTCCGGGACGGTCCGGCGGCGGGGGCGCGGGTCGGCCGGAGCGACCTCGCGCACGAGGGCCAGCACGCCCTGCCGCGGGTCGACGCCCCGGGCGCCGGCGTCCCGGTCGACCCGGAGGTCGGCCCCCCGCCGACCCGACGACCCGTGCCACGAGTCGGGGATCGCGGCGGCGCGGATGGGTGCGGGATCACAGACGGGGAGGGCGCTCACGTCGGCTCCTGGGGCGTCGGACAGGGGCCGCGGGGCGACCCATATGGGAGGGCGCCGGACCGTCGGGCTCGGCGTCGACGTCACTCTAAGCGCATCCTGATGTCGTTTGATGCAGTTTGACGACGGATGTGGACGGTGGGTGTGGATCCCGTGAGACCATATGACCCGTGCTCGCGGCGTCCTCGGCCGCCCGAGCGGCGCCGGACGAGACGGGGGTCACGATGCGCTGGAACCGGCTGTTCGACGATCTCGAGGGTCGCTCCGCCCAGGAACGACGCCGGGAGGTCGAGGCCGAGGTCGCCGAACGGATCCGGGCCGACCGGGCCCGGATCACGCTGGCCGACCGGCTCGCGGCGCACGAGGGGGACGTCGGCCTCGTGCTGTGGACGGGACGGCTCGTCGCGGGCGTCCCCGAGGAGGTGGGCGCCGGTTGGGTCCTGCTGCGATCGGGGCGCGCGCGTCTGCTCGTGCCGTTGGGCGTCGTCGTCGAGGCCGAGGGGCTCGGTCGGTCGGCGGCCCCACCGGATCAGGCGGTCCGCAGGCTCGGTCTGGCCGGGCCCCTGCGGAGCATGGCGCGCGACCGCGCCGTCGTCGACGTGGAGGACCGCCTCGGCCGACGGATCACCGGGACGATCGACGCGGTGGGCGCGGACGCCTTCGAACTGGCGGAGCACCCGGCCCATCTGCCCCGCCGGGCGAGCAACGTCGTCGCGGAGCGCGTCCTCGGCTTCGCGGGGCTGCTCGTCGTGGGCGCCGACCGCTGAGTGGGGCGGGACGCGGCCGCCGGACGCGCAGGGCGGCTTTTGCCCCGGATCTCAGGCCCGGCCGGCGTCGTCGAGGGTGGAGGCGTCGTCGGGCGCCGGGTGGGCGGCGACGTACGCACGGGTCTCGGAGTACATGCGCTCGATGTAGGCCTCGAGCTGGGTCGCCTCGACGCGCCACTGGCCGCGCCCGCCGACGCGGATCGCGGGCAGGTCGCCGGAGCGGACGAGGGCGTAGGCCTGCGACGAGGAGATGTTGAGGATCTCGCACACATCGGCCAGCTGCAGGAATCGCGGGGCCACGCGGGCTCCTCTCCGTGGGGCGGTCCCGCTCGGCCGGGCCGGCAGGGACCGTGGCGGTCGGCGGGATGTCGTGTGGGTGCGGGGCCGTGGCTAGGTTGGGCGCTCCGGTCGACGGGCCGAGTCTAGCGGCGGCCGCCGCGGCGAGGCCGGGTCCGCATGCGGCCTGTGGACGGCACCGTCTCCGCGCCGGGTGCGACGACGACGAGGGAACGACGAGGGGGGCAGGGACGTGACCGACCGCCGCAGGATCCTCGTCGCGACCGGCTCCGCGAGCCAGGACGAGCTCGTCGGAACCGCCCTGCCGCGAGGTGCGGCGCACGTCTGCCTCGACCTGGCCGACCTGCTGTCGGCGGCGGGCGTCGGACTCGCCGGGGTCGCCGTCGTCGGCCCCGCCCTGCCCCTGCTCGACCGGAGCGCACTGCTGCGGCTCGCCCGGTCGGGGGTCGCGGTGATCGGCGCGCACCCCGCGGACGACCCCGTCGGCGCGGCGCGGCTCCAGCGCCTCGGCGTGGACCCCGCGTGCGTCGTCCCGGTCGGCGCGCGCGACGTGGGCCTCGCGTCCGACCTGGCCGCCGCGGTCGCCGCGGCCCGCGCGGTGACGGGGCGCGGCGTCGCGCGACCGGTGCCGACCCGGCGGCCCGCCTCGCCCGGCGTCCGGCCCGTCCACGCGTCCGGGTGGCGCGAGGTCGGCCCCGACGACCTCGACGTCTGGGGCGACATCGGAGCGGCCCGGGGGGTGGACGACCCGGGCGGCGTCCCCGCCGAGGACGCCGGCCCCGGGTCGCCCGCAGATCGGGTGGGTAGCTGGGCCGCCGACCCCGCCGACCCCGTCGATCCGCTCGACCACCCGGGTGCTCCGGGGACGTCGACGGTGCTGGCCGTCTGGGGCCCGACGGGGGCACCGGGGCGTACGACGATCGCCCTGACGATCGCCGGCCTCGCCGCGCGCCGCGGCCACCGGGTGTTGCTCGCCGACCTCGACCCCTACGGCGGCTCGGTCGCCCGGCACCTGCGCGTGCCCGACGAGTCACCGGGCGTCGTCGCGGCGCTGCGCGCCGCCGACGAGGGCCTCCTCGACCCCGAGGTCCTGGGCCGGCACGTCGAGTCCGTGGGCGGCATCGCCGTCCTCACCGGCGTGCCGAGCGCCGACCGGTGGCCCGAACTGCGCGCCGCCGGCGTGCCGGGCCTCCTCGACGCGGCCCGGCAGCGGTTCGACGTCGTCGTCCTCGACACCGGCTTCGCACTGGAGGACGACGAGGAGCTGAGCTACGACACCCTCGCGCCGCGACGGAACGCCGCGACGTTGTCCGCGCTCGCCGAGGCCGATCGCGTCGTCGCCGTCGGCGGGGTCGGTCCGGTGGCGCTGCCGCGCCTCGTCACCGGCCTGTCCGACCTCGATCGCCTCGGCCTGGCCGCGGCCGTGACCGTCGTCGTCAACCGGGTCCGGGCGGGGGTGCTCGGACCGGCCGGTCAGGACGGCGTCGTCGGCGACCTGAGCCGGCTGGCCGGGGTCGTCGACCCCGTGCTCGTCCCCGACGACCCGTTACGGATCGACACGGCCCTCCTGCAGGGGAGGACCCTGGCCCAGACGGCGCCCCGCTCCTCGGTGGCGCGGGCGGTGGAACCCCTCGTGCCCTGACGTCCGGCCCGGGGATCGTGCGCCGGCCGCCCCACCCGGCGCCGGCCGCGGACGCGAGGTGCGTGTGTGACGATGACGAGCGTGGCCGACCGACTCGATGCCCTCGACGCGTCCCTCATCGCCCTCGAGGACGCGCGGACCCCGCTGCACGTCGTGTCCGTCATGATCTTCGATCCCCTGGAGCAGGGTCTCGACCACGAGCGTCTCACCGGCCTCGTCGCCGCCCGCATCGGCCAGGTGACCCGGTACCGGCAGCGCGTCCGCGAGATGCCCGGGCGCCTCGGCCCACCGGTCTGGGTCGACGACGCGGCCTTCGACATCACGTACCACGTGCGACGGGCCGCCCTCCCGCGGCCGGGGACCCGGACCCAGCTCGCCGAGTTCACCGCGCGCATCGCCGGGCGCCCGCTCGACCGGGCCCGCCCGCTCTGGGAGCTCTACCTGCTCGAGGGGCTCGAACAGGGGCGCTTCGCCGTCGTCACCAAGGTCCACCAGTCGCTCGTCGACGGGGTGACGACCGTCGACCTCGGTCACCTCGTGCTCGACGACGGGCCCGACGCCGACGACGCCGACGACGATGCCGGGGTGCCCGTGGCCCCGCGCCGGGAGCCGAGCGACGTGACGCTGCTCGCGGGCGCCCTGTGGGAGCTCGCCACCCGGCCCACCCTCGCGATCACGGCGGCGCGCCGGGGCGCCGGCGACGTCCTCGACGCGGGGCGGAACGTCCTCTCCGGGCTGCGGACCGTCGCCGCGACCGCCACCGACCCCGCGCCGGTCAGCCCCCTCAACGCCCGCGTCGGAGCCGCCCGGCGCGTCGCCATGTTCCCCCTCCCGCTGGCGGACTTCCGCCGGATCCGCGACGCCGTCGCCGCCGCCGACCCCACGCTGCCGGTCACGCTGCACGACGTCGTCCTCACCGTCGTCGCCGGCGGACTGCGCACGTGGGCGGCGAACCGCGGCGAGCCGGTGCACGGCGGGACGCACGTCCGGGCCCTCGTGCCGGTGGGGACCTCCGATCGGCCCCGCGACGCCGCGGGCGGCGCGCCGGGGTCGGAGCCGCCGGCCGGGGGAGGCGTCGGCCTCGTCGACGAGGTCGTGGAGGCCCTGGTCGATCTGCCCGTCGGCGAGCCGTCGGCGCTCGCCCGCCTCCGTCGCGTCGCCGGGATGTCGCGGCGCCCGGCCGGGGTGGGGGCGCGGGCCATGACGGCGGCGGCGGGTTTCGCCCCCTCGACCCTGCACCATCTCGGCGCGCGCCTCGGGCAGGCCACCCGCAGGCGGCGCTTCAACCTCGTCGTCACCAACGTGCCCGGTCCGCAAGAGCCCCGCTTCCTGCCCGGTGCGCGGCTGCTCGAGACCTACCCGATCCTCCCGCTCGGGGCGCGGCACGCGCTCGCCGTCGGCGTGACCTCCTACGACGGGGTGGTGTGCGTCGGCCTCACCGGCGACCGGGCGGCCCTCGGCGACGTCGACCTCCTCGGCGAGGCCATCGCCGAGGACCTCGCCGACCTGCTCGAACTGGCGGCGGGCCTGTCCGCGGCCCCGATCCATCAGGAGAACCCCATGACCGCCACCCGCCGCGTCTACCTGCGCCTGCGCCCCGCCGATCTCGACCAGGTCGCGGCGGCCGCACCGCTCCCCGCCTCGACGCCCGCCTTCGCGGTGACCCGCGCCGTGCGGGAGGCGTTCGAGGACGACGACGAGGAGGACCTCGAGTACGCGGCGATGTGGATCGCGGCGGGGGAGGACACGACCGCCGCCCGGGTCGTCGCCGCCGTCGACGTGCCCTCCGCCGACGTCGACGAGGCCGGCGGGGCGGACGGACCCGCCGACGAGGCCGCCTACTCGGTGCGGCTCGCCGCCCCCGTACCGGCCGCCCGCATCGTCTCCCTGCACGCCTCGCCCGCCGGGGCCGGTGACGACGAGGAGCTCGACTGGTACGACGTCGGCGAGGCCGCCCCCCTGTCGTCCGTCCTCACCGGCAGCGACACCGAGGGATCCCGGCCGGGGGGCTGACCGCCGCCGCGGCCCGCCGTGGATCTCGCGGGCCGGCCGGCGGCCCGGCCGGTCGACCCGGCGGCGGGGCCGGCGAGGACCGCCTCGGCGCACACGAGGGCGCACTCCCGGCGCAGCGCCGACTCCGCCCGCTGCGCGAGGGTGGTCGCGGACAATCGCGCCGCGCCGATCGGGGCGGCCGCCTCGGCCCGCTCGGGTCCCTCCGCTGCGCCGACGCCCTCCGCTGCGCCGACGCCCTCGGTCCCGGCAAGTCCGGACCGGGGATCCGCTTCGCCGTCCCGTTCTCGTGCGCGGGCCAGGCGGCGCCGGGCGAGGACGACGGCGTCGGCGAGGTGCCGGGTCACCTCGGCGAGCTCGCGCGTGTCGGGATCGAGCCACAGGGCGTCGGCACCGGCGTGCAGCCGCGCCGAGAGGGCGGCGAGCGACGGCAGATCGGCCCGGGGGCGGGCGGGCGCGGTCATCGGGCGGACCGGGCGCGCAGGGCGCGGGTGAGGGCGTCGAGCGCCTCTTCGAGCGCGAACTGGGTGCGGGCGTCGCCCACGTCGGGATCGCTCGTGTCGAGCACGTCGGCGAGGCGCGCAGCGGCCCGGCGCCCGTCACTCCTCGGGCGGTCCGCGTCGGTGTCGGCGCAGGACGGGGGCGCCGACGCGCCCGCCACCCGACGGCGAGTGGGCGGGGTCGTCGCGGGCGCTGGTCGTTCGCTGGGGGTGGCCACGGGCGGCACGCTATCGACCGCGGCGGCCCGCACCCCGCGTCCGTCCACAGGGCGCCATCCGAGGGCGATGCACCGGGGTCGCGGAGGACATCGCCCGATCATCCGGCGCACGAGCGGGGCGGCTCGTACGATCGAGGGGAAGGCCGGCGGGCCGGTTCGGGTCCCGTCACCACCGAAAGGGCTGATGAACACCGATGTTCGCCTCTGAGGACGAGTCACGCCAGCACGTTCTGTCCGGGGCCGCCCGCCTCGCAGATCGATCGGTCGACGACCCCGAGCTCCTCCTGTCGCGCTACTACCGGCACGTCCCGACCGACGACCTCCTCGAGCAACGGCCCGAGGACCTCGTCGGGGCGGCCCTGAGTCATCGCTCCCTCGCGGCGCACCGCGCGCCCGGGACGGC
Source organism: Agilicoccus flavus (assembly GCF_014857905.1). Lineage (GTDB taxonomy): Bacteria > Actinomycetota > Actinomycetes > Actinomycetales > Dermatophilaceae > Agilicoccus > Agilicoccus flavus. The sequence goes on from NZ_JACYXE010000004.1 coordinate 133,133, forward strand.
CCGGGTCCGCGTCTTCACGCCGTCCGTCGAGCAGGAGGGGTGGGCCACCGGCCACACGGTGGTCGAGATCGTCACCGACGACATGCCCTTCCTCGTCGACTCGATCACCGCCGAGCTCGCGCGCCAGGACCGGTCGGTCCACCTGCTCGTCCATCCGCAGTTCGTCGTCCGCCGTGACGCCGACGGCACGCTGCTGGAGATCACCGGGGACGACGTCCGCGTCGTCCGATCGGGCGGGGCCGACGGGTCGGCCGATCGGCCGCCGGTGGCCGAGTCGTGGATGCACCTGCAGATCGACCGCGAGTCCGACGCCCCCGACATCGACGCGCTCCGCGTCCGCCTCGAGGGCATCCTCGAGGACGTCCGGGCCGCGGTCGAGGACTGGTCGGCCATGCGCAGCCGGGCCCAGGAGATCTCCGCCGGCCTCGGGCAGGAGCCTCCGGTCGGGGTCGACGAACGCGAGGTCGGCCAGGCGCGGTCCCTGCTCGACTGGCTCGCCTCCGACCAGTTCACGTTCCTGGGGTACCGCGAGTACGTCCTCGCCGAGGGCGGTGCGGACGTCCTCGAGGCGGTGGCCGGCACGGGTCTGGGTCTGCTGCGCGACGACCGGGCCAAGTCGGACTCCTCCACCCCGCTGCCGCCCTCGGTCGCGAAGAAGGCCCGCGAGAAGCGGCTGTACATGGTGACCAAGGCCAACTCCCGCGCGACCGTGCATCGTGCGGTGTACCTCGACTACGTGGGCATCAAGACGTTCGACGAGGCGGGTGAGGTCGTGGGGGAGCGCCGCTTCATCGGCCTCTTCACCTCGGCCGCCTACACCTCGTCGGTCACCCAGGTCCCGTTCGTCGCCCACAAGGTGCAGGAGATCGCGGCGCGGGCCGGCTTCGCCCCCGACAGCCACCTCGCGAAGGACCTGCTCGGCGTCGTCGAGACGTACCCGCGCGACGAGCTGTTCCAGGCCGACGTCGACCACCTCACCCGCACCGCGCTCGCCGTCGTCCACCTCAACGAGCGCCGTCGCACCAAGCTCTTCCTGCGCCGGGACGACTACGGCCGCTTCATGTCGTGCATCGTCTACCTGCCTCGGGACCGCTACAACACCGCGGTGCGCCTGCGGATGCAGGCCATCCTCTCCGAGGCGTTCAACGGGTCGAACGTCGACTACACGACCCGGGTGTCGGAGTCGAGCCTGGCCCGCCTGCACTTCGTCGTGCGCGTCCCGAGCGGCGCGAGCATCCCCGACGCCGACGTCTCGGCGCTCGAGGGCCGGCTCGTCGAGGCGACCCGCACGTGGGACGAGGAGTTCGCCGAGGCCGCACGCGTCGAGCACGGGGAGGAGCGGACCGCCGCGCTGCTGTCGGCGTACGGCCGCGCCTTCCCCGCGGCGTTCAAGGAGGACTTCCACGCGCGCGTGGCCGTCGCCGACCTGCGCCTCGTCGAGTCCTTGTCGCAGGAACGGGGCCACGCGCTCAACGTGTACCACCAGCCGGGCGCCCCCGAGGGCGAGCGCCGGCTCAAGCTGTACCGCCGGGGACCGGTGTCGCTGAGCGCGATCCTGCCGTTCTTCACCGACCTGGGCGTCGAGGTGACCGACGAGCGCCCCTACGCGATCACCCGCTCCGACGGCCAGGTCTTCCACATCTACGACATCGGCCTGCGGGCCGACTCCGAGGACGTCTGGAGCCGCGGCTCCCACGACATGCGCTCGGCCTTCCAGGAGGCGTTCGACGCCGTCTGGGGCGGGCGGGCCGAGTCCGACGGGTTCAACGCCCTCGTCCTCTCGGCGGGCCTGACCTGGCGCGACGTCGTCGTCCTGCGGACCGTGGCGAAGTACCTGCGCCAGGCGGGGATCACGTTCAGCCAGGACTACATCGAGGCGACCCTGCGGTCGAACCCCGACCTGGCCCGCCTGCTCGTCGACCTCTTCGCCACGCGGTTCGATCCCGACGCGCACGCCGACGACGAGACCGGCCGGCGGGCCTGCCGGGAACGCCAGGACGACATCGTCGCGCGGCTTCGCCGCGGGCTCGACGAGGTGAGCAGCCTCGACGAGGACCGCATCATCCGCGCGTTCGGCGACGTCCTGCTCGCGACGCTGCGCACGAACTACTACCAGCACGGCCCCGACGGCGAGCCCAAGGCGACCGTGTGCCTCAAGCTCGACCCGACCGCGATCCCGGGCCTGCCCGACCCGAGGCCGATGTTCGAGATCTGGGTCTACGGGCCCCGGGTCGAGGGCGTCCACCTCCGGTTCGGCGCGGTCGCGCGCGGCGGGCTGCGGTGGAGCGACCGTCGCGAGGACTTCCGCACCGAGGTCCTCGGGCTCGTCAAGGCGCAGATGGTGAAGAACGCCGTCATCGTCCCCACGGGCAGCAAGGGCGGGTTCTACGCCAAGGCGCTGCCCGACCCCGCCGACCGCGAGGCGTGGCTGGCCGAGGGCATCGAGGCGTACAAGCTCTTCATCTCGTCCCTGCTCGACGTCACCGACAACCGCTCGGGCGGCGAGATCGTCGGGCCGGACCGGGTCGTCCGCCACGACGCCGAGGACCCCTACCTCGTCGTCGCGGCCGACAAGGGCACCGCGACGTTCTCGGACATCGCGAACGGGGTGGCCCGCGACTACGGCTTCTGGCTCGACGACGCCTTCGCGTCCGGGGGCTCCGCCGGGTACGACCACAAGGGCATGGGCATCACGGCGCGGGGGGCCTGGGAGTCGGTCAAGCGGCACTTCCGCGAGCTCGGCCACGACACCCAGGAGCAGGACTTCACCGTCGTCGGCGTCGGGGACATGTCGGGCGACGTGTTCGGCAACGGGATGCTCTGCTCGGAGCACATCCGGCTCGTGGCCGCCTTCGACCACCGTCACGTCTTCGTGGACCCCGACCCCGACGCCGCGTCCACCTTCGCCGAGCGCCGCCGTCTCTTCGAGCTGCCGCGCAGTTCGTGGGCCGACTACGACACCTCCCTCATCAGCGAGGGCGGCGGGGTCTTCTCCCGCCAGGCCAAGTCGATCCCCGTGTCACCGCAGATGCGCGAGGCGCTCGGGCTGGCCGAGGGTGTCGACACCATCACCCCGAACGACCTGATGAAGGCGGTGCTGCTCGCGCCCGTCGACCTGTTGTGGAACGGCGGCATCGGGACCTACATCAAGTCGAAGGCGGAGTCGCACGAGCAGATCGGCGACCGCGCGAACGAGGCCATCCGGGTCGACGGCGCGGACCTGCGCGTGCGGGTCGTCGGCGAGGGCGGCAACCTCGGGGCGAGCCAGCTCGGCCGGATCGAGGCGGCCCTCGCTGGGGTGCGGATCAACACCGACGCCATCGACAACTCGGCGGGGGTGGACACCTCCGACCATGAGGTCAACATCAAGATCCTCCTCACCGGGCTCATGCGCGCCGACGACCTCACGCTCAAGCAGCGCAACGAGACGCTCGCGTCGATGACGGACGACGTGGGGGCGGCGGTGCTGCGCGACAACTACGAGCAGAACGTCCTCCTCGGCAACGCCCGCGCCCAGGAGAACGCCATGCTCGGGGTGCACGAACGGTTCATCCACTGGCTCGAGGAGCGCGGTGACCTCGACCGGGAGCTGGAGTTCCTGCCCGACGACGCGACCATCGCCGCGCGCGGGGAGCAGAACCGCGGCCTGACCTCGCCCGAGTTCTCGGTTCTCGTCGCCTACGCCAAGCTCGCGCTCAAGCACGACCTGATGGCGGGCGACCTGCCCGACGAGCCCTGGTTCGCCTCGACGCTGGCCGAGTACTTCCCCGCGGCCATCCGGGAGCGCTTCGCCGACCATCTCGCGGAGCACCCCCTGCGGCGCGAGATCATCGTCAACTCCGTGGCGAACTCGGTGGTCAACCGGGGCGGGATCACGTTCGTGTTCCGCACGATGGAGGAGACGGGGGCCGGCTCCGAGCAGGTGGCCCGCGCTTTCGTCGTGGCGCGCGAGGTGTTCGACCTGCGTTCGTTCGTCGAGGCCGTCGAGGCGCTCGACAACGTCGTGCCCACCGCGGTGCAGACCCGCCTCTACCTCGAGTTCCGACGACTGCTCGACCGCGCGGTCCGCTGGTTCCTGCAGAACCGCCCGGCCCAGCTCGACGTCGCGGCCGAGATCGAGCGGTTCGCGTCCGCGGCCGCCTGGCTGCGGGACAGGGTGGGGGACCTGCTCTGCGGTGCCGAGGCGCAGCGGATGCGCCGCGACGCCGCCGCGTACGTCGACGACGGCGTCCCCGAGGCGCTGGCGGAGCGCGCGGCGGCGCTGCTCGACACGTACTCCTGCCTCGACATGGTCGAGATCGCGGCCGAGACCGGTCACGCGATCGAGGACGTCGCGCCGGTGTACTTCGCCGCCTCCGAGAGCTTCGAGATCGACTCGCTGCTGTTCCGGGTGGGCGGCCTGCCGCGGGAGGACCGGTGGGACGCCCTCGCCCGCGGCGCGATGCGCGACGACCTCTACGCGGTCCTCGACTCGCTCACCCGGACGATCCTCGACGCGACCGACGCCCAGGACTCCGCCCAGGACCGCCTGCGGACGTGGATGGAGGACAACTCAGCGTCCCTGGAACGGACCCGGAACGCGATGCTCGGGATCGACCGCATCGACCGGCCCGGCCTCGCGCCGTTGTCGGTGGCACTGCGCAGCCTGCGCAGCATCGTCCGGGCGGGTAGCGCGACGACCTGAGGCGGACCCCGACCGCTCGCCGACCCGCCCGCCCGTCCGGGCGGGTCGGCCTCCCGGTGCGGCCGGCGCGCCCGTACGCTGCGGTCGTGTCCACGTTGACCGAACTGCTGACCGAGGCCACCGACCTGCGGGGCCGGGACGCCGAGTGGCTCCACCTGCTCGTCAGCGACTGGCAGATGCTCGCGGACCTGTGGGTGTCGGACCTCGTGCTGTGGGTGCGGCGCCCCGGGACGGCGCAGGAATGGTTCGTCGCCACCCACGTCCGCCCGAACACGGGTGCGCTCGTCTTCTACGACGACCTCGTCGGCCGGTCGGCCGACGAGGTGCAGTGCGGCGCCCTGCAGCGGTGCGCCGAGGGCCGCCGGATCCTCTCCGGCACGGAGACGGTCCGCTACCAGGAGTCGTCGGTGCGGGAGCAGGCCGTCCCCGTCGTCCGCAAGGGCCGGGTCCTCGCCGTGCTCACCCGCCACACGAACCTCGACGCGATGCGGACCCCGAGCCGCCTCGAGGTCCGGTACCGGGACACGGCCGACACCCTCGCGGGGATGATCTCCCGGGGGGAGTTCCCCACCGTGGGCGCCCCCACCGGGATGCGGCGGGGCGCTCCGCGGGTCGGGGACGGGGTGATCCTGCTCGACGCCGACGGCCAGGTCCTCTACGCGAGCCCCAACGCGACGTCGGCGCTGCACCGGCTGGGCCACCAGGAGGAGATCATCGGCGCCGACCTGGCCCGGATCGTCAGCGACCGGATCACCGATCACACCGTCGTCGACGAGGCGCTCGTCCTCGTGCTCACCGGGCGCGCGCCGTGGTGGACGGAGGCCGAGGCCGGCGGGGTCAGCCTGACGATGCGGGCGATCCCGCTGACCGACGCGGGCACGCGCACGGGCGCCCTGCTGCTGGTCCGCGACGTCTCGGAGCTACGCCGCCGGGACCGGGAGCTGCTGACCAAGGACGCGACCATCCGCGAGATCCACCACCGGGTGAAGAACAATCTCCAGACCGTGGCCGCGTTGCTGCGGCTCCAGTCCCGTCGGGTGGGCGACGCGGGAGCGAAGACCGCCCTGCAGGAGGCGGGGCGACGGGTCGCCACGATCGCGCTCGTGCACGACACGCTCAGCCAGACCCTCGACGACGACGTGGACTTCGACGGCGTCATCAGCCGGGCCCTCAACGCGGTCGCGGAGGTGGCCTCGGAGGGTGGGCGACTGGACTGGCGGCTCGAGGGCAGTTTCGGTCGGCTCGGCGCCGAGGACGCGACCACGCTCGCGATGATCGTCACGGAACTGGTCCAGAACGCGGCGGAACACGGGGTCGCCGACGGCGGGGGCAGCGTCGTCGTCGAGGCACGCCGGAGCGACTCCTCGACGTTGACGGTCACCGTGACCGACGACGGCGCGGGCCTGCCCGAGGGCTTCCGTCCCGGGGTCGGGGGACTCGGCACCCAGATCGTTCAGGCCTTCGTGCAGGACCTGCGCGGCGAGATCGTCTGGGAGGCGGCTCGACCCCGCGGCACGCGCGTGCGGTTCGTCGCCCGGCTGCGCCCGCTGCGACCGTCCCGGTCGTCGTAGGCGACCCGTCCCGTCGTGGCCCGGGGAGCGAAGGGAGCCCGCCGAACGGCTGCGCCGGATCGGAACGACACGAAGCCGGTGACCGCGGGGCGGTCACCGGCTTCGCGGGGGCTCGTTCTTCGTCGTCGTCACGGGCTCCGGGGTGGGTGGGCTCAGCCGGCGCGACGCGCGCGCGCCTTGCGGCGCTTGAGCGCGCGGCGCTCGTCCTCCGACAGGCCGCCCCACACGCCGGCGTCCTGGCCGGACTCGATGGCCCACTTGAGACACGTGTCCTGCACCTCGCAGCGACGGCACACGGCCTTCGCCTCCTCGATCTGGAGCAGAGCCGGACCCGTGTTCCCGATGGGGAAGAACAGCTCCGGGTCCTCTTCGAGGCAGGCAGCGCGACTGCGCCAGTCCATGGGTGGTACTCCTTCAGTCGTCGTACGGGTCCGACCTCGCGGGCCCGCGCTGTGCGGTTCCGGCGATCGGCGGTGTCGGCGCACCCGCCCGCATGACCCCGCTCGCGTCGCCGCTTCCCCTGTGACCACAGGTCCGGCGCCGGGCGCGGATGGGAATCTGTTGCACCGATGAGCCCGCGGATCGCGAGCACGTCATGGCAACGGACGCAGTGGCCGCTCTGTTCCCAGACTCACAGATCACGGCAGCACTCGACAAGGGTTCTGAAGCCCTTTGCGCATTCGATCCTGTGACGTGTGTCACAGACGGCGCGGACAATATCTTAACCACACCCACGACACGGAGGAAGCCGGCCGTGGTGGCGGCCGATGTGGTAATGCCGCGTACCCATGAGGCGATCCGGTGACGCCGCTGGTGGCAGGCCTGCGCCGCCGATTGGCCGGGGGCCCGGACCGGGGCCGGTCGGCCAGGCCGTGACCGGATCGATACCTACTTGGTGCCGCGAGCGCAGCCGGCCCGGGCCGGCTGCGCTCACGGGTCGGGAGGGAGCGCCACCTGCAGGACGGTCCACACGCCGCGGTCGCAGAGCGCGCCGCGGCCGGGAAAGGGCGCCTCGCCCACCGGCGGGGCGAGGCCCAGCACGTCGCGGTCGGCCGGCCCGGGACACAGGAGGATCCCGCGCGCGCTCCGGCGCAGCGCGGGAGCCAGGCCCCGGAACGACGCGGCCACCCGGGTCGAGTCCCCGGCTGCGACGATCGTGCGGTCGGGTCGGTGGACGGCGAGCAGGCGCAGCAGCGCGTCCTCGACGGGCGTGTCGGCGAGGCGCTCGAGGTCGTCGACGAGGACGAGGTGAACCCCGGCCGGCGGCGGAGCCGGGATCTCGCCGGATCCCTCGACGCGGGTGCCCTCCGGCCACCCCGCGCCGGGGTCGGCCCCGACCACCGTCACCGCGGCCCCGCGACGCCGGGCGCCGGCGGCGAGGGTCCGCAGCAGGGTGGTGCGTCCGCTGCCCGGGGGGCCGGCCGCGAGGTACTCACCCGGGGGCAACCCGACACCGGACAGCGTGTCCGCCGCCAGGCCGAAGGGAAGCCCCCCGCCGGAGTCCGGCCGGCCGGCCGGTTCCGGCAGGTCGGCGAGGGCCACGGCGGCGGGGAGCGCGTCGTGGCGCCACGCGGAGACCGGTCGGCACGAGGGCCGGCCCCGCCGCGGACGCGGTCGCCCGGGCGGCGTCGTCCGTCCGCCGGCGTCGACCCTGGCGATCTGCACGAGGGCGCCGTCGCTCAGGCGGCGCGCCCGGCCGGGAATCGCCGGGGGAGCGGCCGCGGCGGGCAGGCCGGCGAGGAGGACGTCGGCCGGATCGGTGACGCGCAGGAGGAACCGGTCGCCGAACAGGCCGCCGAGCGTGCCGAACAACAGGCTCCGTCCACCGGTGGCGACCACCCGGACGCCGCACGCGGATCCCCGCCGCAGCACCAGGAGCAGGTCCTCCACGGCGGCCGGATCGACGCGCTCCACGGCCTCGCGCACGCGGTCGACGTCGTCGACCAGGACCAGCAGCGCCGGGGTTCCCGCGGCGGGTCGGCCGCCGGTGCGTCCGCCGCACGCGGGGCAGAGTGTCGTGTCCGGCCCACCCTGCCCACCGTGCTCACCCGGCCTCGATGCCGTGGTCCGCGAGCGCTCACGGACCACGCCCGCGAGCCGGGCGAGCAGGCGCCGCATCCGACCCGGCTCGTCGACCCCCACGTACGTCGCGCACATCGCGTCGCCGGCGACCGGGGCCAGCGCGTGCGCCCCGTCCAGGACGTGTACGTGCAGGGCGTCCGGACAGTGCTCCCCGGCGGCCTCGACGAGGGTGGCGAGGGTGCTCGACCGACCCGACCCCGGCCCGCCCACGACCGCGACGTGATCGCCGGCCCGCAGCCCCACGCCGACGGTGGCTCGACACTGCCGATCCGGGAGGTCCGCGAGGGCGAACGGCAGGAGTGCGTCGGCGGGGCCCTCGCGGTATGCGGTGCTCTCCTCGCCGGCGATCGTGTCGCGCAGGGTTCCTTCCGACGGCGGCTGGGCGGGCAGGTCGGCGATGGACAGGCGCGTCGGCAGCGGCGGCAGCCAGGGCGCCGCGACCGGGTCGACGGTGCACCGGGCCGCGGCCGCGCGGAGGACGGCGCCGTGCCCCTCCGGCCCCTCAGGCCCCTCCGGCCTGTCGAGTCCGGACGTCGGCCGGGAGGCGGCCGACCCGCCTGACCGGACCCGCGTGACCGGTGTCGTGACGTCCGCGGTGGGCTCTGCGAGGTCGTGCATCCCGAGCAGGCGCAGCGCGGGTCGGGTCGCGCCACGGGGCGCCGTGCCGCCGGTGCGGGCGACCTGGACCGACACGAGCGCCCCGCCGCCCGTCCGCAGCAGGGCCCGCCCGGGTCGGTCGGTCGGGAGCCGGGCGGCGTCGTCGGCGTCGATGACGTCCTGGGAGTCGGCCCGGTCACGGACCCGCAGCGCGATGCGCAGGTTGGTGTTGGCCTTGATCTCGGCCGAGACGACCCCCGCGGGGCGCTGGGTGGCGAGGACGAGGTGGAGCCCGAGCGACCGACCCTGCGTGGCGACCCGGACGAGGCCGGAGACGACGTCGGGCAGTTCCTCGGCGAGCGCCCGGAACTCGTCGACGACGACGACGAGGCGCGGCATGGCGGGCAGCGGACCGGGCGCCGGCCCGTCCGGGCGCCCGATCGGCGCACGCTCCGCGGCGTCGCGGAGTCCCTGGTACTCCTCGATCGTCGTCGCCCCCGCCCGGCGCAGGGTCTCCTCGCGGCGCCGGAGTTCCGCGCGCAGGGAGATCAGGGCGCGATGCGTCGATTCCGCGTCGAGATCGGTGACGACCCCCACGGTGTGCGGCAGGCCCGCGCACCCGTCGAACGCGGATCCCCCCTTGTAGTCGAGCAGGACGAACGCCAGCTCGTCGGGGCGGTTGACGTACGCGAGCGAGACGAGGAGGGCGCGCAGCAGCTCCGACTTGCCCGAACCCGTCATCCCGCCCACGAGCACGTGGGGCCCGTCGGTGAGCAGGTCGACGGCGTGGGGGCCGTGCGCGCCGACGCCGACGACGGCGCGGGTGTCGCGGGGGCGCTCGCCCCACGTCTCCGCGACGCGCTCCGGGTCGGTCGCCGCGAGGAGATCGGCGAGGTCGACGGCGACGGGCAACGCGCCCGGGCCGTCGTCCAGACGCGCCGTCACGTCGCGCAGAGGCGCGAGGGCCCGCGCGAGGCCGACGCACCAGTCCTCGTCCACGCCGTCGACGCGGACCGGGCCGCGGTGGACGTCGACCGCCGCGGGCCCGGTCAGCGTCGGGCCGACGTCGGGGTCCGCAGCCCTGTCGGCTGGGGTCGGGTCGGGAAGCGCCGCGTCGGCCGTCAGGTCGACGAGAGAGGCGCACTCGACGGGCAGCCTGGACCGCGCCTCGTCCAGGCACAGCAGGTGCACCCCGGGGAGGCCGTCGAGGAGGTCGGCGATCCCCGGGACCGCCCGCAGGTCGTGCGCGCCGTCGACGACGACGACGTGAGCGGGCGACGTCGCGGTCCCGGCGGAGCGGGCGCTCGCGGCGACGCGCCCGGCGAGGGTGCTCACCCCGGCGGCCCTGGGGAACCACGCCGCGCAGCGGGCGAGTTCCGCGTCGTCGCCGTGGGCGTGGGGCAGGAGCGCCACCCACGACCAGTCGGCGAGGTGGGAGGTGGAGGCCGCCAGCACCCACACCCGCACGTCGCGGGGCGAGGCGCGGGTGACGACCTGGCCCACGAGGCACCGGGCGAGAGCGAGGGTCGCGTCCCGGGGGCCGTGCACCCCGACCGGCCCCCGGTCGAGCCGCAGCGTGACGGGGGCGTCGTCGAGCCACGGGTGCCGCACCCCGCGGCCCGATTCGTCGAGGCCGGCGAGCGCCCGCACCCGGCCGCGCCCGAGGCGCACCCGCAGGAGGTCGGGGTCGTCGTGGCGGCGGTCCCAGAGGTCGTCGAGGCGCGCGGCGGCGATGTCGGCGACCCGGGCCGGATCCGGGCAGTCGGCCTCCCGCCGGCGGCGTTCCCGGGTGGTGTCGGCGGCGAGCCGGTCGGCCGCGTGGGCCCGGTCGGCCGCGTGCTCGGCGAGCGCCTGCGCGTGCCGGCGCCGGCGCCGCCGGCGTTCGCCGATCGTCTGGGCCAGGGCCAGGGCGGGGGAGAGGAGGCCGAAGAGCAGGAAGATCGCGCTGCCCGTGACGCCCGCGACGACGAGGCTCACGGTCACCGGCAGGAGGACCGTCAGGGCGTCGAGGGCCGGGGCCTCGCCCTCCTGCGGCACCGCGTCCAGGCGGCGCAGCGGTGGGGGGAGCGGCGCCTGTCCCCGCGGGCGGCGATTGAGGGCGACCGTGCCGTCGCCCCGCGCGGTGCCGCGGGGCCGAGGGTTCGGACGTGCCCTGACCTGCAGGGTCGTGGCGCCGCACGAAAGGTCGACCCCCGGCCGCAGCCGGGTGCGACCGCGCAGCGGGCGTCCCCCGATCCGCGTCCCGTTCCGGCTGCCGGCGTCGGCGACGTGCACCCGGCCGCGCCCGTCGACCTCGAGCCTCACGTGTCGTCGTGACAACCCGGGGTCGGCGGCCACGACCAGGTCGGCATCGCCGGAGCGGCCGAGGACGTGCACCCCCGGGGACAGGGCCCTCCGGCGCCCGGCGCCCGGTCCGCCGGTGACGACGAGCTCGAGACCGGTGTCGGCCCGCGGTCCCGGGGACCGCCCTGGTCCGGCTCCCGGGTCGGCGGCGTCCGCGAGGCCGATGCGGGCCCCGTCGACGAGTGGCGGGGAACCGAGTCGACTGCACGGATCGAGGGGATGCCCCTGGATCGTCAGCGGGACGTGCCCACCCGGCCGGTGGCCCGCCCGGCCGAGGGCCGGATCGTCGACGTCGTCGCCGCGACCACCGGGGGTGGCCGCCGAGGCCTCCTCGCCCGCCTCCGCCCCGGGAGGGCCGGCCCCGTCGCGGCACGCACGGACGAGGTCCGGCCACAGCGCCGCGGCCGCCGTGCCCTCGGGCGCGCGGGCGAGCGCGAGGACGTCGCCGCGGGGGGTGGCCAGGAGGAGTCGGACGAGCACGGCGTCCACCCTGGCCCGCGCGCGGCTCGGACCCGCAGCGTCGTCCACAGGCCTGCCCCCGGCCCTCCGCCGGTCGTTCCGCGGGACGGGTGGGGGGTGGGCGCGCTAGTGTGACGCAGGCCACAACACCGGCCGGGGTCTCCCGTCGGGCGCCCCGGCGCGCCGGGGGCGTAGGCTGACGGTCCCGTAACCTACGGTCCCGTAGGTTCCGCAGATGCGCGGACCCCGGTCGGGTGCTCGCGCTCGTCCACCGCGCGTCGCCGTGCGAGAGTCGCCCGTCGACCGACAGCCCCGCCCCGCCCGATCCAAAGGAGCCCGAACGTGCGACCGGCGATCGACCCGATCATCATCCAGGGCGGCATGGGCATCGCCGTGTCGTCCTGGCGCCTCGCCTCGGCCGTGTCCCGCGAGGGCCACCTCGGCATCGTGTCCGGGACGGCCCTGGACGGCGTCCTCGCCCGGACGCTGCAGGACGGCGACCCCGGCGGCCACTACCGACGGGCGCTGGCCCACTTCCCGTCGCCCGCGATGGCGGCCCGGATCGTCGACAAGTACTTCCGGGAGCAGGGTCGGCAGGGGGCGCCGTATCGCCCCAACCCGACGCTGACGATCTCTCCCTCGCGCGCGGCGATCGAGCTGAGCGTGGCCGCGAACTTCGCCGAGGTGTGGCTGGCCAAGGAGGGGCACGACGGTCTCGTCGGGGTGAACTTCCTCGAGAAGATCCAGATGGGCACGCCCACGGCCGTGTTCGGCGCCCTGCTCGCCGGTGTGGACTACGTGATCATGGGCGCCGGCATCCCCCGCGAGATCCCCCGGCTGCTCACCGACCTCGCGGCGGGCCGGCGCGGCACCGTCACCGTCGACGTCGCCGGCGCCTCGCAGCGGTACTCGACCGGGGTGGACCCCGTCGAGGTCCTCGGCGACGAGCTGCCGCCGCTCCGCCGCCCCCAGTTCCTCGCCATCGTCTCGCTGCACAGCCTCGCCACCTACCTGTTCCGCGACCCCGAGATCCGCCCCGACGGCTTCGTCGTCGAGGGGCCTCCCGCGGGCGGCCACAGCGCGCCGCCGCGCGGCAAGATGCAGCTCGACGAGCAGGGCGACCCGATCTACGCGGCACGCGACCTGCCCGACCTCGCGAAGATCCTCGACCTCGGCCTGCCGTTCTGGCTCGCCGGCGGGTACAGCACGCCCGACAAGGTGGCCGAGGCGCTCCGGTTCGGGGCGACCGGGGTCCAGTGCGGCACCGTGTTCGCGCTCGCGGAGGAGTCGGGCCTACGCCTCGACCTGCGCCGTCGGCTCCTGCGCGGCATCGCCGCCGACTCCCTGCACGTCCGCAACGACCCGCGGGCCTCGCCCACGGGCTTCCCGTTCAAGATGGCCTCGCTCGAAGGCACGATGGCGGCCGAGGACACGTACCAGGCGCGGCCGCGGCTGTGTGACCTGTCCTACCTGCGTGAGCCGTACGAGCGCGAGAACGGCTCCATCGGGTACCGCTGCGCGGCCGAGCCCGTCGACGCCTACCTCAAGAAGGGCGGCGACCTCGAGGACACGGCGGGTCGCAAGTGCCTGTGCAACGGGCTCATGGCCGACATCGGGCTCGGCCAGGAGCGCAAGGACGGATACGTCGAGGCGCCCGCCGTGACCCTGGGGCAGGACCTGGCGGGGCCGCGCGCCCTCCTCGCCGACCACCCGGACGGGTGGGGCGCCGCGACCGCCGTGCGCTGGCTGGCCTCGGGCTCGGTCGCGGCCCGCCGCTCGGCCTGACGGGTCCCCCGCGGACACAGTGCCACTCGCCCGCCGGGCGGGTCCCGCGTCGTAACGTGGGGCTCATGCGCCTCACCCCCGCGTTCGTCCGCCGTCACGTCCCGCGGGCGCTGGGATGGTCGCTGGCCGGGGGCGCCGCGCTGCAGGTGGCGGCCGCCGCGGGCGTGATCGCCGTCGACGAGCTGCGCAAGCGACGCGACGCGAGCGAGACCCGGTTCCCGTCGTCGGAGCCCCGGACCATCGACATCGCCGGGACGTCGGTGACGTCCTACACGCGGGGCGCGACGCTCTACGACGACATGATCGAGGCGATTGACTCCGCGACGGAGCTCGTCCTGCTCGAGTCGTTCATCTTCAAGGGCGACGAGGTGGGCCGGCGGTTCAAGGACGCGCTGGAGCGGGCGAGCCGGCGCGGCGTGTCGGTCTACCTCATCTACGACGCGTTCGCCAACCTCGTCGTCGACCCCGCCTTCTTCCGGTTCGACCACCGGATCCATGTGCTCCGGTTCCCGGTGCTGCGGCGCGGACTGCTCCACTTCGACCTGCGCCATCTCGGGCGGGACCACCGCAAGATCCTCGTCGTCGACTCCCGCATCGGCTTCGTCGGCGGGTACAACATCGGCGACACGTACGCGACGAAGTGGCGCGACACGCACCTGCGCATCGTCGGCCCGGCCGTCTGGGAGCTCGAGGACGCCTTCGTCGACTTCTGGAACGAATACCGACCGAGGCGGGAGCCGGCCCTGGACGACCGGGGGGCCCGCGAGTGGGACTCTCGCATCGAGGCCGCGCGCAACGCCCCGAGCCGCCTGCTCTTCCCCGTCCGCGGCCTCTACCTCGGCGCGATGGAGCGGGCCCACGACCGCATCTGGATCACGCAGGCCTACTTCATCCCCGACGGCGAGATCCTCGGGACGCTCATCAAGGCGGCCCGTCGCGGGGTCGACGTCCGGCTCATCGTGCCGGAGTACAGCAACCACGTCGTCGCCGACTGGGTGGCGCGAGGGTACTTCCAGAAGCTGCTCGAGGGCGGGGTGCGCATCTGGCTCTACCGCAACGCGATGGTGCACGCGAAGACGGCCACCGTCGACGGACGCTGGTCCACCGTCGGCACCGCCAACATCGACCGGCTGTCGATGGTCGGCAACTACGAGGTCAACCTCGCGATCTACAGCGACGAGATGGCGTCGCACATGGAGGAGATCTTCGCCATGGACGAGGGCAACTCGCGCGAGCTCACCCGCGAGGAGTGGGCGTCGCGCGGCGTGTTCGTCCGGGTCGTCGAGGCCATCCTCGCGCCCCTCTACCCCCTCCTGTGAGGCCGGCGGGCGCGCACCCGCCCGTGCGGGGTCCCGCGGGTGACGCCCGGCGGCGCGGCGGGCCCGTCGCGTAGGCTGGTCGATCGTGGCCCTCGACTTCGCATCCGAACTGCAGGAACTCCGCGCGACCATGGCGTCGGTGCGTGAGGTCAGCGACCTCGACGCGCTCCGGGCCCAGATCTCCGACCTGGAGCAGCAGTCCATCGCCCCCGACCTGTGGGACGACCAGGAACACGCGCAGCAGGTCACGAGCAAGCTGTCCCGCTCCAACGCCGAGCTCGAGCGCATCGAGGGCATGGACGCCCGCATCGAGGACCTCGAGGTCCTCGTCGAGATGGGCCAGGAGGAGGACGACGCCGAGACCATGGCGGAGGCCGAGCGCGAGCTGCGGTCCCTGCGCAAGGCGGTGGGCGAGCTCGAGGTCAAGACCCTGCTGTCCGGGGAGTACGACAAGCGCGAGGCCGTCGTCACGATCCGGGCGGGCGCCGGCGGCGTCGACGCGGCCGACTTCGCCGAGATGCTCCTGCGCATGTACCTGCGCTGGGCGGAGCGTCACCAGTACCCGACGAAGGTCATGGACACCTCCTACGCGGAGGAGGCCGGTCTGAAGTCGGCGACCTTCGAGGTCAACGTGCCCTACGCGTACGGCAACCTGTCGGTCGAGGCCGGCACCCACCGGCTCGTGCGCATCAGCCCCTTCGACAACCAGGGACGGCGGCAGACGTCGTTCGCGGCGGTCGAGGTCGTGCCCCTCATCGAGGGGACCGACCACATCGACATCCCCGAGAACGAGCTGAAGATCGACGTCTTCCGTTCCTCCGGGCCCGGCGGACAGAGCGTCAACACGACCGACTCGGCCGTGCGCATGACGCACCTCCCGACCGGCACGGTCGTCTCGATGCAGAACGAGAAGAGCCAGATCCAGAACCGCGCGGCCGCACTGCGCGTCATGCAGTCGCGACTGCTGCTCCTCAAGCGCGCCGAGGAGGCCGCCGCGAAGAAGGAGCTGGCCGGCGACGTCAAGGCGAGCTGGGGCGACCAGATGCGCTCCTACGTCCTGCACCCGTACCAGATGGTCAAGGACCTGCGCACCGAGCACGAGGTCGGCAACACCTCCGCCGTGTTCGACGGCGACATCGACGGCTTCATGGAGGCCGGGATCCGCTGGAAGATCGGCTCGGCGCGCGAGCAGGACTGACCGTCGGGGGGCCGGGCCGCCAACACGCGATCACCCCGGTTCCCTACGGCTGCAAGGAGCTCCGAGCGCGAGGCCGTAAGCTTGGGGACGCGCGGCGGGGGAGCCCGCGTGGTCGCCCCGGCGGGGCCGGCCGGAGCAGTCGTCGGGCGGGTCGTGGCCGCCGAGGTGAGTGGATGATCCGTTTCGAGAACGTTGTCATGTCCTACGGTCGCCGGAACCGGCCGGCCCTCGACGACGTCGACCTGCACGTGGCCGACGGGGAGTTCGTCTTCCTCGTGGGCATGTCCGGGTCGGGCAAGTCGACCATCATGCGGCTGCTCCTGCGGGAGGACCGCGCGAGTGCCGGCAAGATCTTCGTCGGCTCGCGAGAGGTGACGAAGATCCGCCGCCGCGACGTCCCGCGCCTGCGCCGCGACATCGGCATGGTCTTCCAGGACTTCCGCCTGCTCGCCGATCGCACCGTCAGCGGGAACGTCGCCTACGTCCTCGACGTCCTCGGGGCGCCGCGCGCCGACGTCCGCCGCCGCGTCCCGGAGGCGCTCGAGCGCGTCGGCCTCGCCGGCATGGAGCGACGCCTGCCCCACGAGCTCTCCGGCGGGGAGCAGCAACGCGTCGCCATCGCCCGGGCCATCGTCAAGCGGCCGCGCCTGCTGCTCGCCGACGAGCCGACCGGCAACCTCGACCCGGTCACCAGCATCGACATCACCAAGGTCCTGCGGAGGATCCACGCCGAGGGCACCACGGTGCTCATGGCCACCCACGACGACCAGATCGTCGACGACGTCCGCGCCCGGGTCGTCGAGCTGCACGAGGGCCGCGTCGTCCGCGACGAGGCGGGCGGTGGCTACGGCCGCCCCAGGGCGGTGTGGCACGAACCTCGGACCGGTTCGACCGCCGCCGACCGGCCCGACCCCGCTCCGACGCCGACCGCCACCACGCACGAGGAGGGCGCCCGATGATCCGCCCCGGATTCCTGCTCTCGGAGGTGGGCAACGGCCTGCGCCGCAGCGTCTCGATGGCCGTCTCGATCATGCTCGTCACCGCGGTGTCGCTCTTCTTCGTCGGAACCGGTCTGCTCGCGAACCGGCAGGTCGACGCGGCCAAGGGGTACTGGTACGACAAGGTCGAGGTCTCGATCTTCCTGTGCACGGCCAAGTCGAGCGAGCCGGCGTGCTCCTCGGGGGCGGTGACGAACCAGCAGCGCCTCGAGGTGGCGACCCTTCTCGACAGCATGAAGCCCCAGGTGGCCTCGTACGTCTACGAGTCGCAGGACGAGGCGTTCGCGCGCTTCACCGAGCAGTTCAAGAACAACGAGACGTTCGCCCGGACGCCCAAGGAGGCGATCCCCGCGGCGTTCCGGGTCAAGCTCACCGACCCACGGGACTACGGGCTCGTCGCCCAGGCGTTCTCGGGCATGCCCGGGGTGGCGACCGTCCGGGACATCCGCGAGGTGCTCGACCCGCTCTTCAACGCCCTCGACGTACTCAAACGCGCGGCGTGGGGTCTCGCGGCGGTCATGGGGCTGTGCATGGTGCTGCTCGTGTCGACGACGATCCGGCAGGTCGCGTGGAGCCGGCGGCGCGAGACCTCGATCCAGCGCATCGTCGGGGCGTCGAAGGCCTCCATCCGGCTCCCGTTCGTGCTCGAGACGCTATTCGCCACGCTGCTCGGGACCGGGCTGGCCGTCGGGGCGCTGTGGGCCCTCGTCCATCTCGGGGTCTCACGGCTCGGGGAGTGGTTCCGCGGATTCGCGTGGGTGGGGACCGCCGACGTGTGGGCCGTGACCCCCGTCCTCGTCGGGGGAGCTCTCGGCCTGGCCGCGCTCACCTCCTGGGTGGCCGTCAGCCGGCACGTGCGTCTCTGAGCGCACCCGCTCCGGGAATACGGATCGTGGTCGCGGGCGTCCACCCGGTACGTTGGTGGGTCGGGCGATCGAGCTGGGTCGTCGGCACGAGTCGGAGGAGCGGGAGCGCCATGGCGAAGGAGAAGGGGACGACGGTCGTCGCCCGCAACAAGAAGGCGCGCCACGACTACCACATCGAGGACACCTACGAGGCCGGGCTCGTCCTGTGGGGGACCGAGGTCAAGTCGCTGCGCGCGGGCCGCGCCTCCCTCGTCGACGGGTTCGCCTCCATCGACCGCGGAGAGGCCTGGCTCGAGGGGGTCCACATCCCCGAGTACACGCAGGGGACCTGGACCAACCACGCCGCCCGCCGCAAGCGCAAGCTCCTGCTCAACCGCCACGAGATCGACAAGCTCGCCGGGAAGGCGAAGGAGTCCGGCCACACCATCGTCCCCCTGTCGCTCTACTTCAAGGACGGGCACGCCAAGGTCGAGATCGCGCTCGCCCGGGGCAAGAAGGAGTACGACAAGCGGCACGCGCTGCGCGAGCGGCAGGACCGCCGCGAGGCCGAGCGCGCGATCTCGGCCCGCGCCGAGCGCTGACGCCCCCGCGCAGCGTCGACGCCGGACGACCTCGGGGACCTTCGACCCGCGTCGCGGCCGGGCGGTGGTGCGAGGATGGGGTTTCCACGTCCCGCGGCGCCGCATCCGCCCCGCCCCTCGGAGGTTCCCCATGAGCTTGGCCGACCACCCGTCCGTCGAGGTCCTCGACGACGAGCAGTGCCTGCAGATCCTCGCGGAGGTGCCCTACGGCCGCCTCGCCGTCTCGGTCGCGGGGGAACCCGACATCCTGCCGATCAACGCGGTCCTGGCCGACGGCCGCCTGTACTTCGCCACGAGCGAGGGCGGCAAGCTCTCCAGCCTCGTCGTCAACGCCCGGGTGGCCTACGAGGCCGACCGCATCGTCGGCGAACGCGCCGAGAGCGTCGTCGTCCACGGCACCGCTCGGGTGCTCGAGGACGACGCCGCCATCGAGGCCGTCCAGGCGCTGCCGGTGGTGTCCTGGGTGCCGACGCCCAAGACGCGATACGTGGAGATCACTCCCCGAGAGACGACCGGTCGACGGTTCCGCCTCTCGCCCTCGCCGGCCTGAGGCCCCCCGCCCCCGCCCCGATACCCGTGGCGGCAGCGCCCGGACCGCGGGTAGTATGGGGCGCTGCGCCACTGCACGTCCGTGCGGCGCGGAATACGCCCCCGGCTCGCGCGGTTGACGCGGGAGCCGCGAGGCATCGGAAGTTTGACAAGAGCACAGTGTGACGCGCCCCCGAACGACCAGGGGGGTGATCGGTTTCGACGTTGATCGTCATTCCAGGGGAAGCGGGCCGAGGAGGCAGGGTCATCTCGTCAACGCTCCCTGCAAACCAATAGGTGCCGATTCCAAGCGCACCGACTTCGCCCTCGCCGCCTGAGCGAGCCTCGAAGTCCGTCAGCCTGAGTTCGCTACCGGCTCAGTTCCTGGCGTCAGCTAGGTAGCTCGCTGCGCCGTCATGTCGGGGGACGGTGCGGGACTCTTACTCGACTGGGCCTGTCAGGGGACGCGTGCGTGCGAGCCCTGGGGCCGAGAAAATCCGTTTCGCGCACTGCGCCCGGAGAAGCCCTGGTGTCACGTCAGCGGACGCGGGTTCGATTCCCGCCACCTCCACCACCCGCGTCGCGGGTCGCGTCACACGTGCTCGTCGACGACGAAGGCCGCCCCGGATGCTCCGGGGCGGCCTTCGTCGTGCGTGGGCAGGTCGGGACGGTGATCAGACGATGGCGCCGTTCTGGTCGGGGAAGTCGACGCCGGGAACCTGACCCGTGGTGGGGCGCTGCGGCTCCGCGGGGCGAGCGGTCGCCTGATCGGACCCGGCGGGCTGCGGCACGTCGGTCGGCGACGTCCCCGCGGCGGCCTGCGCGGGCTGCCCCCCTGCGTTCTGGGCCGCGGCGGCGTCGATCTCGGCCCGAATGGCGGCCATGTCGAGGGCCCGCGCTTGGGCGATGACGTCCTCGAGCGCGTCCTTGGGCAGCGCGCCGGCCTGCGCGAACACCGGGATCCCCTCCCGGACGATCATGACGGTCGGGATCGACGTGATCTCGGCCGCGGCGGCGAGCCCCTGCTCCGCCTCGGTGTCCACCTTCGCGAACGTGATGTCCGGGTTGGCGTTCGAGACCTCCTCGTAGATCGGCGCGAACTGGCGGCACGGTCCGCACCACGAGGCCCAGAAGTCGATGAGCACGATGTCCGAGCCGGCGATGGTCTGCGCGAAGTTCTCTTCGGTCAGGGCGGTGGTGGTCATACGGGCGCCAACGTCACGAGGTCGGTGACGATTCCCCGCGAGACGACCCGGGCCGACGTCGCCCGGCCCGAGGGGGCTGCCGGGTGGCCGAGCCTGCCCCCGTCGGGCTGAGCGGTTGCTCACCGGGTCCGGTAGGCTGCGAGCGCGTGTCGTCGCGTCCGCGTCGCGTCCGTGCCTTCGGGCCGGCGCCACCGGCTCGCGAACGAGTCGCCGTGTGGCGCCGACCCGCGAGGTCGGAGGGTCGGGCGCCTCACGGGGAGGAGGGGCCCCGTGGGGAGCTCGATGCTCTGGCCCTATCCGAGTCCACACCGGTGCTAGGATGGTCGATCGGGTCACCTGGCCATGTGCCGGTCCGATCCGACTTCTTCCGCGCCACCCGATCGCCGAACCGCGATCCGAGGTCAGGCGCCGGAGTGAGCAGCGCGTGATCCCCACGCCAGCTTCACCCGCATCGCGCGGGTCCGGATGACGCCGAGGCGTCGTCGAGACCCACCGACCTGCGACGCGGGACGCATCGACCGATCTCCGCCCCACGACGTCGTGGCGCTGCCCGCCACCGGGCACCCGGAGATCCGCGAGGGCCGACCGGTCCTTCGCGTGTCGGGCCCACGAGGCCCGGCACAGGGCTCGTTCTCGAGATCACGCCGCCTCCGCGGCGGCAGGAGCGCGCCCACGAGACACGAGCCGAGGAAGAACCATGCCTGGACAACGACCGAACGACGGCACGAAGAAGACCCGCTGGAGCACCGCCCAGAAGGCGGAGGCCCGCACCGTCAAGAAGGCCCGCAACGCACGCCGCACCGATGCCGACCCGCGTCCGCCGCGACGCGAGGACCGCCGGGACGACGTGCGCGAGGACCGCCGTCCCCGCGACGGCTACCGTTCCCGCCCGGACGCCGAGCGCGGCGAGCGCGGTCACGCGCCCCGGGCCCGCGCCGACGAGGGCCGTCCCTTCGGGCGCGACGACCGCGGCGCCCGCAGCGGGCGCCCGTCCTTCGACCGCACGGACCGGGGTGCCCGCGGCCCCGTCGACCGCGACCGCGACCGCCCGCAGCGCCGGCCGTTCGAACGTGACGACCGTCGCCCGTACGGCCGGGACGACCGCGGTGAGCGTCGTCCGTACGACCGTGACGACCGTCGTCCCTCCCGCGACGACCGGGGCGAGCGTCGCCCGTACCAGCAGCGTGACGACCGTGGTGAGCGTCGCCCGTACCAGCAGCGTGACGACCGGGGTGAGCGTCGCCCGTACCAGCAGCGTGACGACCGGGGTGAGCGTCGCCCGTACCAGCAGCGTGACGACCGGGGTGAGCGTCGCCCGTACCAGCAGCGTGACGACCGGGGTGAGCGTCGTCCCTACCAGCGTGACGACCGGGGCGAGCGTCGTCCGTTCGACCGCGACGACCGTGGCGACCGCCCTGCGCGCCGCCCCTTCGAGCGCGACGAGCGCCCGACCCGCGACGCCCGCGCCGAGGGCGAGGGGCGCCGCTCTGCCGAGCGCCACACGCGGCTGTTCGAGAACACGCCGACGACGCACACCCGTCCGGAGCGACCGGAGCGGCATGCGGCCCCGGTGACGGAGGACAACGGCTTCGCGAAGCTCGGGGTCCCCATGCCGCTGGTCGAGCGCCTGGCGCGCGACGGCATCACCGAGCCGTTCCCCATCCAGACCGCCACGCTCCCCGACGCGCTCGCCGGACGCGACGTGCTGGGCCGGGGCCGGACGGGGTCGGGCAAGACGCTCGCGTTCGGTCTCGCCGCTCTGGCGCGCCTCGCCGGCGGGACGGCCCGCCCCAACCGCCCCCGCGCGGTCGTGCTCGTCCCGACCCGCGAGCTCGCGATGCAGGTGAGCGACGCCCTCCAGCCGCTCGTCCACGTGCTCGGCCTGCGCCACAAGCTTGTCGCCGGCGGGATGCCCTACCCGCCGCAGTTCGACGCGCTCGAGCGCGGGCTCGACATCCTCATCGCCACCCCGGGCCGCCTCAACGACCTCGTCGACCGCGGTGCGGCCATCCTCGACGGGGTGGAGATCGCCATCCTCGACGAGGCCGACCACATGGCCGACATGGGCTTCATGCCCGAGGTGACGGCCCTGCTCGACCTCATCCCGGCCGGCGGGCAGCGCCTGTTGTTCTCGGCCACCCTCGACAACGGGATCGACGAGCTCGTCGAGCGCTACCTGGTCGACCCGGTGACGCACTCCACCGACGAGGCCCGCGCCAGCGTCACGACGATGGCCCATCACGTGCTGCTCATCGAGCCGCAGCACAAGAAGGTCATCACCGCCGAGGTCGCCAACCGCGACGGCCGCACCGTGGTGTTCGTGCGCACGAAGCTCGGTGCCGACCGCGTCGCCATGCAGCTCCGGGAGCAGGGCGTGTTCGCGGCGGCCCTGCACGGCGGCCTCAACCAGGGTGCCCGCAACCGGGTGCTCGCGGCGTTCAAGGACGGCACGTTGCCCGTCCTCGTCGCCACCGACGTCGCCGCCCGCGGCATCCACGTCGACGACGTCTCGGTCGTCCTCCAGGTCGACCCCCCGGCCGACCACAAGGACTACCTGCACCGCGCCGGGCGGACGGCCCGCGCCGGCGAGGAGGGCACGGTCGTCACCCTCGCCCTGCCGCACCAGAAGAAGATGATGGAGCGCATCGGTCGGGACGCCGGCCTCACCGTCGAGCCGGTGCGGGTGCGCCCCGGTGACGACACGATCCTCGCCGCGACCGGCGCCCGCCCGACGAGTGGCGAGGCGATCCCGGAGGAGCGTCTGCGGCGCCTGCTCGACCCGCCGCGTCGCCCCGTCGGCCGCGGCCGTCGCTTCGGCGGCGGCTCCGGCCCCCGCCGCGACGGCGGGCACCGGGGCTCGGGCGGGTACGGCGGCCGCGACCGCCGCCGCGACGGCTGAGCACAGCGGCGTCTACGCGCCGCGTCACTCGCGCGAGCGCGCGTCATCCGCAGGGGCGGGGGAGTGATCCCCCGCCCCTGCGGCACAATGCAGAACGTGGACTCACTCGCGGGCCGGCTCCTCGTCGCCTCGCCGCACACCGGCGGCGAGATCTTCGATCGCAGCGTCGTCCTCCTCCTGCAGCACTCGGAGGAGGGGGCCCACGGCCTCGTCCTCAACAAGCCGCTGAGCGCCGGCGTCGAGCGGGTCCTGCCCACGTGGGAGGGGCACCTGTCGGATCCCGACCGGTTGTTCCAGGGCGGGCCCGTCGGCCTCGACACCGCGTTGGGCCTGGTCAGCGTGCCCGGTGAGGCCGAACCCATCGGCACCAAGCTGCTGTTCGGTTCGGTCGGGGTCGTCGACCTCGACGCGCCGCCGGAGCTCGTCGTCCCCGCCGTCGCCGGGCTGCGGGTGTTCGCCGGCTATTCCGGCTGGAGCGCCGGGCAGCTCGAGGGCGAACTGCGCGCCGGCGGCTGGTACGTCGTCGACCCCGAGGTGGGTGACGTCTTCACCGACGCCCCCGATCGGCTCTGGCGCAGCGTCCTGCGCCGTCAGGGCGGCTCGCTGGCCTGGGTCGCGACCTACCCGCGCGACCCGACCCTCAACTGACGGTTCTCAGGCGGCGCGGCGCGGCAGGCGCGGGCGCAGGTTGAAGTGCGGGCGCGTGACGAGACTGCCGCCCGCGTCCAGCGCGTCACCGAGGCTGCGGCCCACGAGGCCGCGGTCGTCGCACACGCTCAGCACGCGGTGGACGAGGTCGTAGCGGTCGAGGACCGGCTCGGGGCCGTCGAAGGCGAGTTCCGCCTCGGCGGCGTGGCCGTCGTGGAAGAGCAGGATCGCCCCGGGGGAGAGGTTCATCGACGCCTTGGCCACCCGCACGTCGTTGTCGACGTCGGGGTTCCAGTCCCAGCTCGTCCCGCTCCAGATGACCGACGTCATCCCGGCCCGGCGGATCGAACGCCACGCGGCGATCGACTGGTCGCCGTACGGGGGCCGGAACCAGCGCACCGGAACCCCGGTGACGTCCTCGATCTCGGCGGCGCCGGCGCGGACGTTGTCGTACACCTCCTGGCCGCTCAGCGTGGGCAGATGGCGGTGGTCGATGCCGTGCAACCCGATCTCGTGGCCGGCCGCGACGAGGTCGAGCAGCAGGTGGCGGTGGGCGCGCACGCTCGTGAGGAGCACGAAGAACGTCGCCGTCGCGCCGTGCTCGTCGAGGGCGCGCATCACGTCGGGCGTTCGTCCCGCGGTGGGGCCGTCGTCGAACGTGAAGACGATGTGGGGGTGCGGGGTGCGCACGGAGCTGACCGAGCCGATGCGGTCGGGCGCGGCCTCGAGCACGCGCATGACCGCGAGCTTGGCGGTGTGGATGACGTCGGCCATGAACGATGCTCCCCGGATGTGGGACGGACGGACACCGCCGGCGGCGGCCGGACGCTCTCGGGCCCTGCGAGCTCGTCGACGACCTCGTTCGGACCCCGGCCCCCGGCCCCGCGCGGCGGTCGACGCGTCCCCCCGATGGACGCGTCGACCCCCATGGTCTCATCCGTGTGGGACGGCACGGGACATCCGTCCAGGACTCGGGCGGGGTGGGGCGGCATAATGCGACCCATGACGACGACCCCAGGACCGGCCGGACCCGCGACGTCGACGCTGGAGCGCACGCAGACCGACACCGAGTACCGCACCGACCACGGCGATCACGAACGGTTCTCGCACTACGTGCGCAAGGAGAAGATCGTCGAGAGCGCCGTCACGGGCGAGCCGGTCACCGCGCTGTGCGGCAAGATCTGGGTGCCCGGCCGCGACCCGAAGCGTTTCCCGGTCTGCCCCATGTGCAAGGAGATCTACGAGGGTCTGCGTCCCCCGGCCGACGGCGGCGACTGAGCCCGGGCGCCCCGGGGCGTCGCCGCGGCGGCGCGGCCGGCCTGGGTTAGGGTCGCAGGCGCTATGAGTACCTCTGCTGCTTCGCACCTGTCTCCGGCGTTTCCCGAGCGGGCGGCCTGGGGTACCGCCTCCAAACTGCGCGCCTGGCAGGCCGATGCCCTGGGGATCTACCTCGAGCGCCTGCCGCGGGACTTCCTCGCGGTCGCGACCCCGGGCGCGGGCAAGACGACGTTCGCGCTGCGGGTCGCCACGGAGCTGCTCGACCGGGGCCTCGTGGACCGCATCACGATCGTCGCGCCCACCGAGCACCTCAAGACGCAGTGGGCGGAGGCGGCCGCCCGGGTCGGCATCCAGATCGACCCCGGCTTCACGAACGCCCAGGGTCGGCACGCGGCCGACTTCCACGGGGTCGCGATGACGTACGCCGGGGTCGCGAGCCGCCCGCTCGTCCACCGGGCCCGCACGGAGCAGGGCAGGAGCCTCGTCATCCTCGACGAGATCCACCACGGCGGCGACAACCTGAGCTGGGGCGACGCCATCCGGGAGGCGTTCGAGCCCGCCCGGTACCGCCTCGCGCTCACGGGCACGCCGTTCCGCTCCGACACGAGCCCGATCCCGTTCGTCACGTACGCCCCCGACGCGGCCGGCATCCGCCGATCGGTCAGCGACTACTCCTACGGGTACGCCGAGGCCCTGCGCGACGGCGTCGTGCGCCCCGTGCTGTTCATGGCCTACGGCGGCGCGATGCGCTGGCGGACCAAGGCCGGCGACGAGATCGCCGCCCGCCTCGGGGAACCGATGACCAAGGACGCCGTCGCCCACGCCTGGCGGACGGCGCTGGACCCCAAGGGCGAGTGGATCCCGTCGGTGCTCACCGCCGCCGACCGCCGGCTCACCGAGGTGCGCCGGCATGTCGAGGACGCGGGCGGCCTCGTCATCGCCACGAACCAGACGCAGGCCCGCGCCTACGCCAAGATCCTCCACGGGCTGACGGGCGAGGCGCCGACCGTGGTGCTGTCCGACGACACGGGTGCCTCCGCGCGCATCGAGGAGTACGCGGCCGGGACGTCGCGCTGGCTCGTCGCCGTCCGCATGGTCTCGGAGGGGGTCGACGTGCCCCGTCTCGCGGTCGGCGTCTACGCCACGTCGACGTCGACACCGCTCTTCTTCGCCCAGGCCGTGGGCCGCTACGTCCGGGCCCGCCGCCGCGGCGAGACGGCCTCGATCTTCCTGCCCAGCGTGCCGCTCATCCTCGAGCACGCCGCCCGCCTCGAGGACGAGCGCGACCATGCCCTCGACCGCCCGAGCAAGCCGGGCGACGAGGGCAACATGTGGGCCCCCGAGGAGGCGCTTCTCGAGGAGGCCAACCGGACGAGCCGGACCGCGGACGTCGACGACCAGACGTCCTTCGAGGCCCTCGAGTCGAAGGCGGCCTTCGACCACGTCCTCTTCGACGCCCAGCAGTTCGGCCTCGGCACCGTCGCCGGTTCCCCCGAGGAGGAGGAGTACCTCGGGCTGCCCGGTCTCCTCGAGCCCGACCAGATGAGCATGCTCCTCAAGGAGCGTCAGGCGGAGCACGCGAAGAAGCGGCCGGCCGCGCCCCCGCCGCCGTCGGCGCACCGGGCCCTGGCCCAGACGCGCAAGGAGCTCAACTCGCTCGTCGCCGCCTATGCGAAGAAGACGGGGACCCCGCACGCCGTCGTGCACACCGACCTGCGCCGTGCCTGCGGGGGGCCGACGCTCGATCAGGCCGCCCACGACGAAGTCACGGCGAGGATCGAGGAGATCCGCCGCTGGTTCGTCGGGCGTCGCTGACCCGCCCGCGGGGGCGGCGGCCGGCTCAGCCGGCCTCGTCCTGCGGGACGTCCTCGTCCAGCGACCGGGCCACGGCCTGCACGAGCGGCAGGGTCCGATGCTCGATGTGGGTCGCGAGGACGATCTGGGTGGAGGCGCGCTCGATCTGCTCGTGTTCGACGATCTGGTCGATGACGCGCTGCAGGTCGATGTTCGACCGGGCGACGACGACGAGGAGCATGTCGAACGAGCCGGTGATCGTGTGGGCCTCGACCACCTCGGGGATCGCCGACAGGTGCGTCGCGATGGGGGTCTGACCGGAGGTCTGCCGGATCTGCAGGTTGCAGTACGCGGTGACCGGGAAACCGGTCGCGGCGGCCGACACGGTCGGGGCCAGCGAGGTGATGACCCCCCGCTTCTGGAGCCGGTCGAGCCGGGACTGCACCGTGCCGCGGGCGACGCGCAGCTCGCGGGAGGCGCCGAGGATGCCGATCTGCGGCTGCTCGGTGAAGAGGGTGATGATCCGCGCGTCGAGCGCGTCGATCCCGGTGGTCACCTCGTCACCGTAGCGCGCCGCGTCCGTGCGGTCTGGGAAACTGGGCGGTATGACGCAGCGCCCCTCCGGTTGGTACGACGACCCCCGCGACGACGAACAGCTCCGCTACTTCGACGGGGTCGTCTGGACCGAGCACACCGCGCTCAAGCGTCCACGTCGCCCGCAACCCCCGGCGCAGGGCCCCGCCGGTGGCTCGTGGCCCGAGACCGGCCGCCCTCCGGCGCCCGGGTCCGCCTCCGGCGGCCGACCCCAAGCGTGGGGCGGCGGGCCGTCCGACCACGGTCGGGCTCCCGGCTGGGGTCCCGCGCCGGGCGGTGCGCCCCACGGCCGCGCCCACCGGCACGGCGGCGCCGGGGCCGACCCCGCGCGCGCCCAGGACGGACTGCGCCGGGCCGGCTGGTGGCGCCGTGTGGTGGCCTACGTCCTCGACGGTTTCGTCACCTACGTCCTGCTCATGCCGTTCGTGCTGCCCCGGGCCGACCGGATCACCGCCGAGACCGAGCGGCTCCTGGCCCAGATCCGGGCCGCCGACGGGACGCTGCCCGCGCCGTCGCCCGAGCTGCTCCAGCTCGCCGCGACGCTGTCCCTGACGAGCCTCGTCATCACCCTGGTGTACGAGGTGGGGATGCTCGCCTGGCGCGGAGCCACGTTGGGCCGCATGGCCGTCGGCATCCACGTGCGGCGGATCGGCGCACCCGGTCCCGTTCCGGTGTCCCTCGGTCTGCGTCGCTCCGTGGTCAAGTACGCGGCCTCGATCCTCGGCAACGTCCCCGTCATCAGCTTCCTCGCGGCGATGTTCCAGGTCGTCGACTACCTGTGGCCGCTGCGTGACCCTCGTCGGCAGGCCCTGCACGACAAGGTGGTGTCCACCGAGGTCGTGCGCGGTCGGCTCGAGACGGGCGCAGGGGGGACCGGGTCCCGGGCCGCGCGGCGTTCCGGCCTCGGCGGGTCCGCCGGTCGACGGGGATCGCGTGGCGACCGGGACGGCGACCGCGACGGTGGACGCTCTCGGCGAGCGGCGGACGAGGGTGAGCTCGCGAGCCGCAGTGAGCGCGAGAGCGCTCGGGGCGGCGACCGCCCGGTCCGCCGCGGCGCGCACCGCCGCTGAGCCGACTCGTTCGGGCTGTGCTCGCCTCGCCTCAGCTCGTCTGCGAGACCTCCACGCCGGCTGCCCGCAGCTCGCGCACGGCCGCGGTCGTCGACTCCGGCGCGACGCCGGCGGTGAGGTCGAGGAGCACCCGGGTCGACAGGCCGGCGGCCGCAGCGTCGAGCGCCGTGGCGCGGACGCAGTGGTCGGTCGCGATGCCGACGACGTCGACGGCCACCACGCCCCGGTCGGCGAGCCACGACGCCAGGTCCACGCGCCCGGCGCCCCGGGCGGCGTCGCCCTCGAACCCGCTGTAGGCGGCGGTGTACTCGCCCTTGCGGAAGACGGCCTCGACCCGCGAGAGCGCCGGGGCCAGGGCGGGATGGAAGTCGGCCCCCGGGGTCCCGACGACACAGTGCCGGGGCCAGGAATCGACGAAGTCGGGCTCGTCGGAGAAGTGCGCCCCGGGGTCGACGTGCCAGTCGGCCGTCGCCACGACCGCGGCGTATCCGGTCCCGTCGGGCCCGGCGTCGAGGCCGGCCAGCACGTGGTCCGCGATCCGGGCGGCGACGTCGGCGCCGCCCGTGACGGCGAGCGACCCGCCCTCGCAGAAGTCGTTCTGCACGTCGACGACGATGAGCGCGCGGGGACGGTCGGCGGTCATCGCGTCTCCTCCGGGGTCGTGGCCGGCGGGTGTTCGTCGTCCACGTAGAGCGTCGGGATCACGGGCTCGCCCTTGCTGAGGCGATGGGCCTTGACGGGCAGCTCCTCGAGGGCGGCCCGGTGCCGGTCGCGCGCCGCGGCGACGTCGTCGGCGCCCTCGACCACCTCGCCACCGCGGACGAGCGGCACGAGCAGCTCACGGTCGTTGTCGTCACCCACGGGACGTTCGCCGATGCCCACGAGCTCGGCGGTGGCGACGCCGTGCTCGTCGAGCCGCCGCAGGGCGTACTTGCGGCCGCCCACCGACGCCTTGTCCTTGCTCTTCTTCGCGACGTCGACGAGCGTGCCGGAGTCGTCGGCGCGGGAGACCAGCTTGTACACGAGGCCCGCCGTCGGGTGGCCCGACCCGGTGACGAGGGACGTCCCGACGCCGTAGGCGTCGACGGGCGCGGCGGCGAGCGCGGCGATGGCGTACTCGTCGAGGTCGGAGGTGACGACGATGCGCGTGTTGCCCGCGCCGAGCCCGTCGAGCTGGGCGCGCACCTCGTGGGCCTGCGCGACGAGGTCGCCGGAGTCGAGCCGCACCGCGCCGAGCTCCGGGCCCGCGATCCGCACGGCGAGGTCGACGGCGGTCCGGACGTCGTACGTGTCGACGAGGAGCGTCGTGCCGGGACCGAGGGCGTCGACCTGGGTCCGGAACGCGGTCTCCTCGTCGTCGTGCAGGAGCGTGAACGAGTGGGCGCTCGTCCCGGCCGTGGGGATGCCGAACGTGCGCCCGGCCTCGAGGTTGCTCGTCGTGCCGAACCCGCACACGTAGGCCGCGCGGGCGGCGCCGACGGCGGCCCACTCGTGGGTGCGTCGCGACCCCATCTCGATGCACGGCCGGTCCCCGGCGGCCCGCGCCATCCGGGAGGCGGCGGCGGCGACGGCGCAGTCGTGGTTGTAGATGGACAGCGCGAGCGTCTCGAGGATGACCGCCTCGGCGAAGGTGCCCTCGACGATGAGCAACGGGGAGCCGGGGAAGAACGTCTCGCCCTCGGGGTAGCCCCACACGTCGCCCGAGAACCGGTACTCGCGCAGGTAGTCGAGGGTCGCGTCGTCGACGACGTCGCGTGCGGCGAGCGCCTCGATCTCGGCGGGGCCGAAGCGGAACCGCGTGAGCGCCGACAGGAACCGGCCGGTGCCCGCCACCACCCCGTACCGGCGCCCCTCGGGTAGGCGGCGCGCGAACATCTCGAAGACGCTGCGTCGGTGCGCGGCGCCGCTGCGCAGGGCCGCCTGCACCATCGTCAGCTCGTAGTGGTCGGTCAGCAGGGCGGTGGAGGCGGACCCCCCGCGCTCGGGGGCGAGGTCGGCCCCGGTCGTCGCGCGGGTCGTGGTCGTCGTGCTCGTCGTCACGCCCGAAGCCTATGGTGGAGACGTGTCCATCGCGCCCACTTCGCACCCGTCGACCTCCGCCGACGTCGAGTCCGACACCCGGGCCGGTGCCGACATCCGGCCGGATCCGGGCTGGATCACGCTCGTGTGGAACGACCCCGTCAACCTCATGAGCTACGTGACGTACGTGTTCCAGACCTACTTCGGCTACCCGCGCGAGAAGGCGGAGCGGCTGATGATGGACGTCCACGAGAAGGGCCGCGCCGTCGTCGCGCACGGCCCGCGCGAGGTCATGGAGCAGCACACCGAGGCCCTGCAGGGGTACGGCCTGTGGGCCACGTTCGCGAAGGACGAGTGATGGCGCGCGCCTTCCGCCGCCGCCGGGGTCGCTTCGTCGCCGACCTGGCCGCCCCCGAGCGCGAGATCGTCCTCGACTGCATCGTCCAGACCGCCGCGCTGCTCGAACGCGAGGGCGGCCCGGCACCGGGCGCAGGGCCCCTCGACCCCGCCGGCGGCCCTGCGGGGGAGGACGCCGACGAGTTCGAGGCGATCATGCGTCGAGCGGGCCTCACCGACGCCGCGTTCTCCGGCGACGGACCGGGAGCCGCGGCGGACGGGGTCGGCCGGGGGGCGCCCCCTGTCTCGGACGACCCGGCCGTGCGGCGGCTCCTGCCCGACGGGCACCGCGACGACCCGGCGCAGGCCGAGGCCTTCCGCGCGCTGTCGGCGCAGAACGTGCGGTCGACGAAGCTCACCCACCTCCACCGTGCGGCGGAGGTCCTCGCCGGGGCGACCCAGGACCGCCTCGACCTGGGCGAGGACGACGCGCGAGCCCTCCTGCTGTCGCTGACCGACGTCCGCCTCGTCCTCGCGGAGCGGCTCGAGCTGCGCACGGACGACGACGTCGAGCACCTCGAGGCCCAGCTGGACGCCCTCGACGCGGGCGACGGCCGGGCGCAGGTCATGCTCACCTACGACTTCCTCACCTGGTTCCAGGAGACGCTCGCCTCGGCGATGCTGCCCCGCTGATCGGCCCCGGCCGACTCCTCCGTGTCGTGGCATGTCGTGGCACGGCGCGGCACGTCACGGCACGGCACGGCGCTGTCGCGGCGCGGCGCGTCGTCGCGTGGCACGGCACTCGTGGCCGCGAGCGACCGCTCGGCGTCGCGAGGAAGCCGTTGCGCGATCGTGACCCGTGGATTCGGCGAGACGCGTTGGTGGCGCCCGCCCCACCTGGGCAGACTCGACCCCAACATCGACCCAGGAGGCAGCCGTGCCCAACCTTTCGCTCCGTCCCCGCGCCGTCGTGGCGGCGCTCGCCCTCGCCCTTCCGCTCGGACTGGCGGCCTGCGGCTCGTCCGGGGGCGAGCAGAACACCGGCTCCGGCTCGGGGTCGACCGCCGCCGGCGGCATCCAGACGGTCAGCCCCGGCAAGCTCACCGTCTGCACGCACCTGTCGTACCCGCCGTTCCAGTTCAACAAGGACGGCAAGGTCGTCGGGTTCGACGTCGACGTCGTCGACCGGGCCGCCAAGTCCATGGGCCTCACGCAGGACGTCGTCGACATCGACTTCGAGCAGATCACGACGGGCGCCGTCTTCAAGGCGAAGAAGTGCGACGTCGCCGCGGCCGGCATGACGATCACCGACGAGCGCAAGAAGGCCGTCCTCTTCTCCGAGCCGTACTTCGACGCCACGCAGGCGCTCATCGTCAAGAAGGGCGCGGGCGTCACCGACCTCGCCGCCCTCAAGGGCAAGAAGCTGGGCGTGCAGACGGGCACGACGGGCCAGGAGTACGCGAAGAAGAACGCCTCGGCCGGGTTCAGCGCCGTCGTCTTCGAGGACCTCCCCACCTCGCTCAACGCCCTCAAGGCCGGCCGGGTCGACGCGACGATCAACGACAACGGCGTCCTCTTCGACTTCGCCAAGCAGAACCCCGACACCGAGGTCGTCGCCGAGTTCGCGACCGGTGAGCAGTACGGCGTGGCCGCGAAGAAGGACGACCCGAACGCGCAGCAGATCATCACGAAGATCAACGAGTCGATCGCGACGTCCAAGCAGGACGGCAGCTACGACGAGACCTACAAGAAGTGGTTCGGGACGGCTCCGGGCGAGAAGTCGACCGCCGCGCCCAGCTCGAGCGCGGGCTGATGTCGGCTCCCGCACCCACCGCAGAACAGGCCCCGACGCGGCGACGCTCGTCGCCGCGTCGGCGCGCCCGGCGCATCCGGCTCGTCCAGTACGCGGTCCTGATCGTCCTCGTCGTCCTCGCGTTGTTCACGGCCAACTGGCCGCAGATCATCGACGTGTTCTTCCGCCCCGAGCTCGTGGCCGCCACGATCGGGCCGGCCCTGTTCCTCGCCCTCGGCAACACGCTGATCTACACGGCCGGCGCGTTCCTCTTCGGGCTCGTCGTCGGGACCGTCCTCGCGCTCATGCGCCTCTCGGAGGTGCCGCCGTACCGGTGGATCGCCCGCGCCTACATCGAGTTCTTCCGCGGCCTGCCCGCGATCGTCGTCTTCATCGCGTTCGGGCTGCTGCCCATCGCGTTCGAGGGCATGACGATCCCGTGGGACCCGTACGGCACGGTGTGGGTCGCGCTCGGCATGGTCGCGAGCGCCTACCTCGCCGAGACGATCCGCGCCGGCATCCAGGCGGTGCCCAAGGGGCAGGTCGAGGCGGCGCGCTCCCTCGGGATGAGCTCCGCGACGGCGATGCGCAAGATCGTCCTGCCGCAGGCGTTCCGCATCATCCTGCCGCCGCTGACCAACGAACTCATCCTCCTCGTCAAGGACTCCTCGCTCGTCTACGTGCTCGGGCTGTCCATCGAGGGCTACGAGCTGACGAAGTTCGGCCGTGAGGCGGCCCAGTCCGAGGCGAACCTCACGCCGCTCGTCGTCGCCGGCTTCTGCTACCTGCTCATCACGCTTCCGCTGACCGTGCTCGTGGGCCGGCTCGAGGCCACGACCGCGAAGGCGAGGTGAGCGCCGTGAGCACCCCCGCGCCCGAGCGCACCCGTCCCCGGGGCGAGGACGTCGTCGTCGTCTCCGACCTGCACAAGTCGTTCGGCTCCAACCAGGTGCTCACCGGCATCGACCTGACGATCCGGCGCGGCGAGGTCGTCTGCGTCATCGGGCCGTCGGGCTCCGGGAAGTCGACCCTGCTGAGGTGCGTCAACCTGCTCGAGACGCCGACGTCCGGCTCGATCCGGGTGCAGGGCGAGGAGGTCACCGACCCCGACTGCGACATCGACGCCGTCCGCCGCGGGCTGGGGATGGTGTTCCAGCAGTTCAACCTGTTCCCGCACCTGACGGTGCTCGAGAACTGCACGGTCGCCCAGCGCACCGTGCTGCGACGCTCGGCGGGGCAGGCGCGCGAGGTGGCGCAACGCAACCTCGAGAAGGTCGGCCTCGGGGAGCGCGGCGACGCGCACCCGGCGCAGCTCTCGGGTGGGCAGCAGCAGCGGGTGGCCATCGCGCGGGCGTTGTCGATGGAGCCCGAGCTCATGCTCTTCGACGAGCCGACCTCGGCGCTCGACCCCGAGCTCGTCGGCGACGTGCTCGCGGTGATGCGGCAGCTCGCCGCAGAGGGCATGACGATGATGGTCGTCACGCACGAGATGGCGTTCGCGCGCGAGGTGGCCGACCGGGTGGTCTTCATGGACGGCGGCGTCGTCGTGGAGGACGGTCACCCCGACGAGGTCATCGGCAACCCGCGCCACGAGCGCACGCGCACGTTCCTGCAGCGCGTCCTCGACCCCACGCACGTCCAGGCCGGCGCGCACGACGCGGCGCACGCCGCCCGCCACGCGGGCGACCCGGCGCCGGGCGACGTCGCCGAGACGCCGCCCACGCCCGACCACCACTGAGCACGGCGCCCGGTGCCGCGGCCCGGCCCCCCCGCAGGTGGGGGGCCGGGCCGCGGGCGTCCCCGGCGTATTCTCGGGCTGTGGCGGACGCACCGATCGGGATCTTCGACTCCGGCTACGGCGGACTGACCGTGGCGCGGGCGGTGCTCGACCAGTTGCCGCACGAGTCCGTCGCCTACCTCGGCGACACGGCTCGCGCGCCCTACGGTCCGCTGCCCATCGCCCGGACCCGCCAGTTCGCGCTCGAGTGCCTCGACGAGCTCGTCGCCTCCGGGGTGAAGATGCTCGTCATCGCGTGCAACACGGCGAGCGCCGCCATGCTCCACGACGCGCGAGAACGCTACGACGTGCCCGTCGTCGAGGTGATCCGGCCCGCGGTGCGCCGTGCGGCGGCGGCCACGGGCAACCGACGCGTCGGCGTCATCTCCACGGAGGGGACGCACCGGTCGCGGGCCTACGTCGACGCCTTCGCCGCCGCGCCGCAGATCGAGGTCGTCAGCCGGCCGTGCCCGCGCTTCGTCGAGTTCGTCGAGGCCGGGGTGACCGGCGGCCCCGAGCTGCTGGGCGTCGCCCACGAGTACCTCGACCCCGTCCGGGCGGCCGGGGTCGACACCCTCATCCTCGGCTGTACGCACTACCCGCTGCTCACCGGCGTCGTCTCGTACGTCATGGGTGACCTCGTCACGCTCGTGTCCAGCGCGGAGGAGACCGCGAAGGACGTGTACCGGGTGCTCGCCGACACGGGCACGCTGCACCCCGACGACGCCCCGGCGCCCCGGCACGACTTCCGGACGACCGGCGACCCGCAGCGGTTCGCGGCCCTGGCCCGGCGGTTCCTCGGCCCGGAGATCGGCGACCTCGCCGTGGCCGGAGCGGTGCGATGAGGGTCACGGCCGTCGGCTGCTCCGGGTCGTTCCCCGGGCCCGACTCACCCGCGTCGTGCTACCTCGTCGAGGCCGAGCACGAGGGCCGGACGTGGCGCGTCGTCCTCGACCTCGGCAGCGGCTCGCTCGGCCCCCTGCAGCGATACGTCGACCCCCGCAGCCTCGACGCGGTCGTCCTCTCGCACCTGCACCCCGACCACTGCCTCGACGTGTGCGGGCTCTACGTCATGCTCTCGTACGGCCCCGATCGACCGCCGGGCGCCGGCGGGCGGATGCGGGTGCTCGCCCCCGCCGACGCACCCGACCGTCTCGCGCGGGCGTACGGCGTGGACGCGCCCGAGCCGCTCGACGACCGGCTCGACTTCGAGGCGCTGCGGCCCCGGGAACCGGTGCGGGTGGGGCCGTTCACCATCACACCGGTGCCCGTGTGGCACCCCGTCGAGTGCTACGGCCTCCGGGTGGAGGCCGACGGCGCCGTGCTCGCCTACACCGCCGACACCGACCGCTGCGACACCCTCGACGAGTTGTGCGTCGACGCGACCCTCGTCCTCGCCGACTGCGCCTACGTCGACGGCCGCGACGACGACAGCCACGGCGTCCACATGTCGGGGTCGAGGGCCGCCGCGGCCGCCGTGTCCGCCGGGGGCGTGGCCCGGCTCATGCTCACCCACATCCCCGCCTGGAACGCCCCCCGCGTGTGCCACGACCAGGCGGCCGCCGTCTGGCCGGGTGAGGTCGAGGTGTGCCGACCCGGGCAGACCTACGAGCTCTAGGCCACTCGGGGGCCGGAGAGTCGCGGGCGCCGACGGGGTCGGCCCGCCTCGCGGCCGGGCACTCGGTGCGACCCGTTACCGTCGGGGACATGACCCGACACGACGGCCGCGCCGCCGACCAGCTCCGCGACATCCGCATCACCCGACACTGGCTCGACCACGCCGAGGGCAGCGTCCTCGTCGAGTTCGGCCGCACGCGGGTCCTGTGCGCGGCGTCGTTCACCGCGGGCGTCCCCCGGTGGCGCAAGGGCAGCGGCCTCGGGTGGGTGACCGCGGAGTACGCGATGCTCCCGCGGGCCACGAACACGCGTAGCGACCGCGAGTCGGTCAAGGGCCGGATCGGCGGGCGCACCCACGAGATCAGCCGCCTCGTCGGGCGCAGCCTGCGCGCCGTCGTCGACTACGGGCAGCTCGGCGAGAACACGATCGTGCTCGACTGCGACGTGCTGCAGGCCGACGGCGGCACCCGGACCGCGGCCATCACGGGCGCGTACGTCGCGCTCGCGGACGCGATCGAGACCGGCCGGCGCAGCGGAGCGGTCGCCCGGGGCGCGACCCCGCTGAGCGGGTCCGTCGCGGCCGTCAGCGTCGGGGTCGTCGGCGGCGAGCCCGTCCTCGACCTCGACTACGTGGAGGACGTCGACGCGGGCACCGACATGAACGTCGTCATGACCGGCGCCGGCGACTTCGTCGAGGTCCAGGGGACCGCGGAGGGGCAGGCGTTCGACCGCGCCGCCCTCGACGCCCTCCTCCACCTGGCGGTCGGCGGCTGCGCCACCCTCACGGAGCTGCAGCGGTCCGCCCTCGCGCAGGACCCGCCGCGATGACCGCGGGACAGGCGCGGGTCGTCCTCGCCACGCGGAACGCCGGGAAGGTCGTCGAGCTCCGCGACATCCTCGCCCCCGTCCTGGCGGAGGTCGATCGAGAGCTCGTCGGCGTCACGGAGTTCGCGGGCGTGGCGGACGTCGTCGAGTCGGGCGTGACGTTCGTCGAGAACGCCACCCTCAAGGCGGTCGCCGTGGCGCGGGCCACGGGCCTGCCCGCCCTCGCCGACGACTCGGGCCTGGCCGTCGACGTCCTCGGCGGTGCGCCGGGGGTGTTCAGCGCCCGCTGGGCCGGGCGGCACGGCGACGACCGGGCCAACCTCGACCTCCTGCTCGCGCAGGTGGCCGACGTGCCCGACGAGCACCGGGGTGCCGCCTTCGTGTGCGCCGCCGTCCTCGCCCTGCCCGACGGCCGCACCGCGGCGCGCGAGGGGCGCTTCCCCGGCTCGCTCACCCGGGAACCGCGGGGGTCGAACGGCTTCGGCTACGACCCGATCCTCCTCGTGGACGGCGACACGCGCACCGCCGCGGAGCTGTCCCCGGGCGAGAAGAACGCTGTCTCCCACCGCGGCCGCGCCTTCCGCGCCCTCGCGGACGACGTCCGCGCGCTCCTCGGCCCCTGATCGACGCGTCGGAGCGGGTGCGGGAGAAGGGACTCGAACCCTCACGCCTTGCGGCACAGGAACCTAAATCCTGCGTGTCTGCCAGTTCCACCACTCCCGCGTGGTCCGCAGACAGGGTACGTGCCGGGGGCGGATGTCCGGACGTCAGGCGTCAGGCCAGGCCCAGCGCCTTCTCGAGCGCCGCGACGTGGCCCTTGGCGCGCACGTTGTACTTGGCGAGGGCGACGTCGCCGTCCGGGCCCACGACGACCGTCGAGCGGATGACACCGGTGACGACCTTGCCGTACAGCTTCTTCTCACCGAACGCCCCGTACGCCTCGAGCGTGGCCTTGTCGGGGTCCGAGAGCAACGGGTAGGTCAGCCCCTCCTTCTCGGCGAAGCGCGCGAGCTTCTCGGGGGAGTCGGGGCTGATGCCGAGCACCGCGTAGCCGGCCTCGCGCAACGGGTCGAGCCGGTCGCGGAAGTCGCACGCCTGGGTCGTGCAGCCCGGCGTCATCGCCGCCGGGTAGAAGTAGACGACGACGGAGCGCCCCGCGTAGTCGGCGAGCGACACCGTCGACCCGTCGTGCGCGGTGAGCGAGAACGCGGGGGCGGCGTCGCCGACGGACAAGCGGGGCATGGGAACTCCTTGATCGGGCGGGGGCGGCCGTACGAGGAAGAGCACGGCGTGGGGTGAGCCGAGGGCACCCCCCGGGACGCGGGTCGCCGACGGATGGACCAGCAGGTAGGTTATCGTCGCGGCAAGCCGCATCTCCACCGAAAGGACCCCTGATGAGCGCGCAGGACAACCGCTCCCTCGACCAGATCGAGAAGGACATCGAGCGGACCCGGGGCCGGCTCGCCTCGACCATCGACGAGCTGGCGTACCGCGTCAAGCCCGCCAACCTCGCCAAGCGCCAGGCCGACTCGGCCAAGACGTCGTTGTTCCAGGCCACCCACGCCACCGACGGCTCGCTGCGGTACGAGATCGTCGGCCCCGTCGCCGCGGTCGTCGTCGGCCTCGTCGCCCTCGCGATCTACAACCGCGTCAAGCACTGAGCCACGCGCCTGCGACGGCCCGGTCGACTCCCTGACGGGGATCCGACCGGGCCGTTCGCGTCGGCGCAGCACAAGCTCATCGTACGAGTGTTCGGTTCAGTCCGGTGACCAGTCGATTTCACTCCGACGACGGCTTCCGGTATCGTTCTTCTCCGTTGCGCCATTAGCTCAATTGGCAGAGCAAGTGACTCTTAATCACTGGGTTCGGGGTTCGAGTCCCTGATGGCGCACTCGTCACGAAGGCCGCCGCAGTTCACCTGCGGCGGCCTTCGTCGTGTCGCCCCGCCGTCTCCGCCCGCCCGGCGTGCCGGACGAGGCCGGGCTCTGTTCCGTCCGGTCGGCGACCGGGGCTCAGTGGGTCAGCGACGGCGGCGCTCGGAGCGCACGACGACGGCCCCGATGACGAGCAGGGCCAGGACGGCGACGACGGTCAGGCCGACCATCATCGTGTTCCCGATCCTCGACCCGGTCGGCGTCGCCGGCCGCGCGGGCGCCGCCGCGGTCGGGCCGGTGGTCGTGGCCGACGGTGTCGCGGCCGCGGGAGACGTGGCCCCGGTCGTGGGCGCGGCGCTCGACGGGGGAGTCGACGGCGACGCCTGGGCGACCGTGAACGTCACCCGCCCGGAGACGGGGTGCCCGTCGGCGCTGACGACCCGGTACAGCACGCCCACCTCGCCGTCCCCGGACTCGGCGGACTCGGCGGGCACCGGTGCCACGACCCGGGCGCCGTCGACGGTGATCCCCTCGGCCCGGCGCGCCCGACCGCCGGAGTTGACGATGACCTGCACCATCGACGCGTCGATCTCCTCGGTGAAGACGAGGGCGACGTGCTCCGGCATGATCGGCACCCGGGCGCCGTCCGCGGGATCCGAGGACACGAGGGCGGTGTGCGCGAACGCGGGAGCCGCCGGCAGCCCGGCGGTGAGGATCCCGGCCAGCAGAGCCGCCAGAACCCACACTGCCGCGAGGCCGCGCCGCGCGACCGGGCCGGTCGAGGGCGCCACGGCGTGGGGGAGAGGGGGCATCGGAGCACCTCGGGCCTTCTCGCCGGGACCTCGACCGCGCGGATCCGGCCGGGTCGGGACCGCGGCGCGGTGTGTCGTGTCGTCGCCCCGGCGCGTCGCCGAGGCGGGCGGATCCGTCGACGCGACCCTACGCGGCCGGGCGGCCCGGCCCGGGGCCGGGTCGGCGTCCGGCCTTCCCCGGGCGGGCGCCGGCCGGCGGCGTCGCCGGGTGTGACCCGGCCTCGGGCGTGCGGCGGCGGATCGACGGTGTTCGCGCGAGACTGGGTTCGTGTCCGAGGCGATGCACGAGTTCGTCGTCGCCGGGGTCGACGATCTCCCCGGTGTCGTCTCGATGGTCGGATACCGGTCCTTCGGGCTTCCCGTGGGGGTGCATCTCGGCGTCCCCAGCGGGACCGTCACCTTCATCCTCAGCCTCGACGGGCCGGTGCTCGGCGCGGACTGCGCCGCCGACGTCGCCGGGGGGCGACTCGACCGGGCCGACGTCCTGCTCGCCGGGCTGCACGACACGGCCACCCACGTCGTGCAGCCGGCCCGGCAGGAGGGGGTGCAGCTCGCCCTCGACCCGCGGGCGGCTCGCGCCCTGTTCGGTCTGCCGGCGGCGGAGCTGCCGCAGGGCATCGGCGACGCGTTGTCGGTCGACCCGAGGTGGCGCCGCCTCCTCGAGGCTGTCGGCGAGACGTCCGACTGGGGCCGCCGATTCGCCCTCGTCGCCGGCGAGGTCCGCCGCCGCGCCGCGGAGGAGCGATCCGGTCCGCGCCCGGAGACCGCGCACGCGTGGACCCTGCTCGCGCGGTCGCGGGGTACCGCCGGTATCGATGACGTCGCCCGTGCCGTCGCGCTCTCCGGTCGTCAGCTCCGGGCGGAGTTCCGCCGCGAGTACGGTGTCGGGCCCAAGCAGGCCGCCCGCCTGATGCGCTTCGAGCACGCCACGGCGCGCCTGGCCGCGGCCGTGCGCGCGGGGGCGGTCCCGTCGCTGGCGGAGGTCGCCGCCGACTGCGGCTACGCCGACCAGTCCCACCTGGCCCGGGACGTGCGCGGCTACCTCGGGCTCGCCCCGAGCGCGTGGCTGTCGCAGGAGCGCCGAAACATCCAAGCCGGGGGCCATTCCCAGCGGCGAGAGTGGGCGACATGACCACGACGACGCGGGTGTTCCCCGCCTTCCAGTCCCACGACCCCGACGCCCTCCTCGCGTTCCTCACCGGCGCCCTCGGCTTCGTCGAGAACACCGTCCACCGTGACGACGACGGCGTCGTCGTCCACGCCCAGGTCGACTGGCCCGGCGGGGGTGCGGTGATGTTCGGGCGGCACCGCCCCGATCAGCAGTGGTGTCGCGAACCGGGCACGGCGGGGGTCTACCTCGTCGCATCCGACATCGATGCCGTCCACGAGCGGGCCCGCGCCGCCGGCGCCGACGTCGCCCGCGGGCTCGAGGAGACCGACTACGGCGCGCGCGAGTTCACGGTGCGGGACCCGGAGGGGAACCTCTGGTCGATCGGGACGTACGAGGGGGAGCCTCCGGCCGCCTGAGGCCGGCCGACACGCGAACACCCCCTGACCGGACCGGTCAGGGGGTGTTCGCCGAGTGGGGTGAGTGACGGGACTTGAACCCGCGGCCACCTGGACCACAACCAGGTGCTCTACCAGCTGAGCTACACCCACCGAGGTGGCGCCGCGTCCGGGCCGTTTCCGGCTGTCCGAGGCAGCGCGAATCATCGTACCCGCTTCCGGGGGGTGGTCGTGACCACGGCCCGGGCGCCGGTCAGTCGGAGGACTCGGACGGAGGACCCGACGGAGCAGGCGCGGTGGGGGCGACCCCGTGGCGGGAGGCGATCTGACGGACGGTGGCGCTGTCGGGGCCGGGGGCGGGCACGAAGACGGCCTCCCGGTAGTACCGGAGCTCGGCCAGGCTGTCGAGGATGTCGCCGAGGGCGCGGTGGCCGCCGTGCTTCTCCGGCGACCCGAAGTAGGCGCGGGGGTACCAGCGGCGCGCGAGTTCCTTGATCGTGGAGACGTCGACGTTGCGGTAGTGCAGGTGGCCCTCCAGCTCGGGCATGTCGCGCGCGAGGAAGGCGCGGTCCGTCCCGACCGTGTTGCCGCCGAGCGGCGCCTTGCGGGGCTCGGGCACCCACTCGCGCACGTAGGCGAGGACCTTGTCCTGCGCCTCCTGCATCGTCGTGCCGTGCTCGAGCTCGGGGAGCAGACCGCTGTCCGTGTGCATCTTCCGGACGAAGTCACCCATCTGCTCCAGCGCCGCCGCGGGCGGTGCGATGACGACGTCGACGCCCTCGCCGAGGGGTTCCAGCTCGAAGTCGGTGACGACGACGGCCACCTCGACGAGGGCGTCGTCGGTCAGCGACAGGCCGGTCATCTCGCAGTCGATCCAGACGATGCGGTCGGTACGGGCTCGCTCGGAGGTCGTGGGCACCTCGCCACTCTATGTGGGTGTCCGCATCGGTGTCGGGGGTCCCGCGCCGTGTCCGGGCTCGTGCCCGGTCGCGCTGCTGTGGACGGCGCCGCACGCCGTCCGGGGCATCGCGGCGATAATGGGGCTCCGCCCGGGCGCCCCGGAGCCGCACGCCGCGGCCGGTGCGTGCTCGGGGAGCCGACACGAGTCAGGACGACCATGAACCGACCGGTGCCCACGGGGGCGGCCCGCCGCCACCGCGGCGGCGTCCGCGCCAACGCGACCGCTCGTCCCGCGCTGCGGCGCTGGCTGCTCTGGGGCGCCATCGCGCTGCTGTTCGTCGTCGGCGCCCTCGTCGTGAGCGCCGCCATCGGGCTGCAGGTGGGTGGC
The DNA here is from genome assembly GCF_014857905.1 of Agilicoccus flavus. Lineage (GTDB taxonomy): Bacteria > Actinomycetota > Actinomycetes > Actinomycetales > Dermatophilaceae > Agilicoccus > Agilicoccus flavus. Next base: position 175,478 of record NZ_JACYXE010000004.1, read on the forward strand.
CGCGCGGCGGGCGTCGCCCTCGTCGCGGCCGTCGTGCCGCTGCTCGTCGTCGTCCCCGCCTTCCTGTGGCTCGACCGCTTCGAGGCGGAGCCTCCCCGCTACCTGATGTTCGCGTTCGGGTGGGGCGCGCTCGTCGCGACGACGGTGGCGATCGTGCTCAACACCGGCTCGATGATCTTCCTGTCCGAGACGTACATCGACGCCGACGAGATCGCGTCGGTGGTGGTGGCCCCCATCGTCGAGGAGTCGCTCAAGGGGCTCGGCGTGCTGCTCGTGCTCCTGGTCCGCCGCCGGGAGTTCGACGGCGTCATCGACGGCGTCGTCTACGCCGGCCTGTGCGCGGCGGGTTTCGCCTTCGCCGAGAACGTGCTCTACCTGGGGCAGGCGTACAACGACCAGGGCACCGCGGGGATCGCCGCCACCTTCTTCGTCCGCTGCGTGCTCGGCCCGTTCGCCCACCCGCTGTTCACCCTGTGGACGGGCATCGGCATCGGGATCGCGGCGAGCCGCCGCGGCGTCCTCGCCCGTCTCGCCCCGTTCGTCGGCCTCGCCTTCGCCATCGTCGTCCACGCCGCGTGGAACCTCTCGGCCGTCGCGGGGATCGAGGGATTCTGGTCGGCCTACCTCCTGCTGCAGGTGCCGATCTTCCTCACGGCCATCGGCGTCGTCGTCTGGGCCCGTCGCCGCGAGGGGCGGCTCATCCACGAGCACCTCGTCACCTACGCGCGTCACGGCTGGCTGACGCCGCCCGAGGTGACGATGCTCGGCACGATCGGGGGCCGCCGGGAGGCGCGCCGATGGGCGCAGCGGGCCGGTGGGCGCCGGATGAAGCAGGCCATGGTCGCGTTCCAGGACGACGCCGTCGACCTCGCCATGCTCCGGCAGCGCATGACGCACGGCACAGCCGGCCCCGACGCGGCCGACCGCGAGCTGACCCTGCTGCACTCGATCACGAACGCCCGGGCGGGGTTCCGGCGACAGTCCCCGGTCCTCGTCTGAGCTCACGACACGCCCCGGGCCCGGGCCGGGTTCGACCCGCGTTCACCCGGATCAGCGACACTGTCGGCGAGAACGGGTGCCCGTCCCGCCGCCGGCGGCCGCCGGCGGCGCGTGCCCGACCGAGCCGAGGGAGAACCGATCCGCGTGAGCATGGGCGACGGCGATCCCGCGCAGCAGCCACGGGCCGAGGACACGCAGGCCGCGGGCCCTCGCACGTCCGCCGACGAGCCGGCCGACGCGCAGGAGGCCCGGCCCGACGCCCTGCGGTCGGTCTATCGCCTCGGTGGACTCGCCCCCGCACCGCGCACGCTCGTCGACGTGCTCGAGGAGACCGTCTCCCGCCACGGCGGGGCGCCGGCGCTCGACGACGGCGAGCAGATCCTCAGCTACCGCGACCTGTGGCGGCAGGCCCGGTCGACCGCGGGTCGGCTCGCGGCGGCCGGGGTCCGCCGCGGCGACCGCGTCGGGATCCGCGTCTCCTCGGGGCACCGCTCGCTGTACGTCGCCATCCTCGGCGTCCTCGTCGCGGGCGCCGCCTACGTACCGGTCGACGCGGACGACCCCGACGAGCGGGCCCGCCTGGTCTTCGGCGAGGCCGGCATCGCCGCCCTCGTCACCGACGACGGCATCACCGGCGTCCCGCGGGCCGGACGCGGCGGACCGGACGAGGAACCCGGCGTCGGCGCGTCCGGGCGGACGGCCCCCGAGCACCCCGGACCGGACGACGACGCCTGGATCATCTTCACCTCCGGCTCGACGGGCACGCCCAAGGGCGTGGCCGTCAGCCACCGCAGCGCCGCGGCGTTCGTCGACGCCGAGGCCCGGTTGTTCTGCCAGGAACGTCCGCTCGGGGTGGGGGACCGGGTGCTCGCCGGCCTGTCCGTCGCGTTCGACGCCTCCTGCGAGGAGATGTGGCTCGCGTGGCGGCACGGGGCGTGCCTCGTCCCGGCGCCGCGCTCCCTCGTGCGCTCCGGCATCGATCTCGGGCCGTGGCTCGTGTCGCGGCGGGTGAGCGTCGTCTCGACGGTGCCGACGCTCGCGTCGCTGTGGCCCGCCGACACCCTCGCGCAGGTGCGGTTGCTCATCTTCGGCGGCGAGGGCCTGCCGGCCGAGCTCGCCGCCCGCCTCCTCGACCCCGACCGCGAGGTGTGGAACACCTACGGCCCCACCGAGGCGACCGTCGTCGCATGCGCGGCGCGCATGGGCGCGGAGGGTCCCGTGCGGATCGGGACCCCGCTGGAGGGCTGGGATCTCGCCGTCGTCGACGGGTCCGGGCACGAGGTGGCGCCCGGGGAGGTCGGGGAGCTCATCATCGGCGGGGTCGGTCTCGCTCGCTATCTCGACCCGGCCAAGGACGCCGAGAAGTTCGCCCCCATGCCGACGCTGGGGTGGGAGCGCGCCTACCGCAGCGGCGACCTCGTGCGCCTCGAGGCCGATGGCCTCGTCTTCATGGGGCGGGCCGACGAGCAGGTCAAGCTCGGCGGGCGCCGCATCGAGCTGGGGGAGATCGACGCGGCCCTGCAGTCGCTGCCCGGCGTGTCCGGGGCGGCGTGCGCCGTGCAGACCACCGCGGGCGGCCACCAGCTCCTCGTCGGCTACCTCCTGGCCGAGCAGCCCGGGTACGACCTCGGCGCCGCCCAGGACCTGCTCCGGGCCGAGCTGCCGGCGGCCCTCGTCCCCCGGCTCGCCCTCGTCGACGACCTGCCCACCCGCACCTCCGGCAAGGTCGACCGGGCGGCACTCCCGTGGCCGCTGCCGGGGCAGGAGCCGGCCCGCGGCGCCGCTGACGCCGCGCCACTGGAGGGCACCGCCGCGTGGCTGGCCGGCCGGTGGGGCGCCGTGCTCGGCGTCGAGGCGGCCCGCGCCGACGACGACTTCTTCTCCCTGGGCGGGGGCAGCCTCGCCGCCGCCCAGCTCGTCACGCTCCTGCGGGAACGCGCCCCGCGCGTCACCGTGGGCGACCTGTACGACTATCCCCGCCTCAACGCCCAGGCCGCGATGCTCGACGAGATGGCGCCGACCGACTCCGGGCCCGCGCGGGTGCGTACGGTCCGCCCCGTCCCGGTGCGCGCTCAGGTGATCCAGGTCGTCGTCAGCCTCGGCCTGCTCGCCGTCGGCGCGCTGCGCTGGCTCGTCGCCCTGCTGCTCGTGGGCACCGCGCTGCACGGTGTGGACGGGTTCGCGTGGCTCCCCACCGCCTCGTGGTGGGTGCTCGCGCCCCTGTTCGTCCTCGTGCTCACCCCGCCGGGACAGATGGGCCTGTCGGTGCTGCTCAGCCGCCTCCTGCTGCGCGGCGTGGGGCCGGGGGACTATCCGCGCGGGGGAGGGGTGCACCTGCGCCTGTGGGCGTGCGAGCGGTTCGCCGACCGCATCGGCGCGACGGGCATGGCCGGGGCGCCGTGGATCATCTACTACGCGAGGGCCCTCGGGGCGAAGGTGGGGCGCGGGGTCGACCTGCACGCGCTGCCGCCGGTCACCGGGCTGCTCACCCTCGGCGGCGGGTGCGCCGTCGAGCCCGAGGTCGACCTGTCCGGTCACTGGGTCGACGGCGACGTGCTCCACGTGGGTCACGTCAAGGTGTCGGCGCACGCGACCGTCGGCGCCCGCAGCACCCTCCTGCCCGGCGCCCGCGTCGGGCGGGGGGCCACGATCGAGGCGGGCTCGACCGTCCACGGCGCCGTCCCGGCCGCCCAGGTGTGGGCCGGATCGCCCGCCGGTCCCGTCCGCGGCAAGTGGCAGGGGCCCTGGCCCTCGCACCGCCCGCCCCGGCGCCGGGGCTGGGTGCTCGCGTACGCCGTGACGGCGCTCGCGCTCGCCCTCCTGCCCCTGCTCGCCGCGGTGCCCGGCCTCGCGGTCCTCGCGTTCGCGGCGCGCGGCGCGGCCCGGCCGCCGGACGCGCTGGGCCCCCTCCTGCTCGCCGCGCCCGCCGCCACGGTGCTGACCATGGCGGTCCTCGCCGGGGCGACCATCGCCCTCGTGCGGCTCCTCGCGATCGGGCTCACCGAGGGGTTCCACCCGGTGCGCAGTCGCGTCGGCTGGCAGGTGTGGGCCACGGAACGGCTCCTGGACTCGGCCCGCACGCTGCTGTTCCCCGTCTACGCGAGCCTCGCGACCCCGTGGTGGCTGCGCGCCCTCGGCGCGCGCATCGGCCGCGACGTGGAGGCCTCGACGGTCCTGTTGCTGCCGGCGATGACCCGCGTCGACGACGGCGCCTTCCTCGCCGACGACACGCTCGTGGCGGGCTACGAGCTGCGCCAGGGGTGGATGCGCGTCGAGCGGGCCCGCGTCGGCAAGCGGGCCTTCCTGGGCAACTCCGGCATGACCGCGCCCGGACGGAAGGTCCCCCGCGACGGGCTCGTCGCCGTCCTGTCGACCGCGCCGATGACCTCGAAGGCGGGAACCTCGTGGGTCGGCAGCCCGCCCACCCGGTTGCGGCGCGCGACGGTCGACACGGCGGGCTCCGACGCCGCCCGGACCTACGCGCCGCCACGGCGGCTCAAGATCGCCCGCGCCCTCGTCGAGGCGTGCCGGGTCGTCCCCGTCATGGTGTCGGTGGCGATCGGGGTGGTCGTCGCGGTCGGCCTCGCGCAGGCGTGGAGGGTGTCGCCGTGGCTCGCGGTCCTGCTCGGCGGGCCGATCCTCGTCGCCGCCGGGGCGGTGGCCGCCGGGGTCACCGTGGCCGCGAAGTGGCTGCTCGTCGGCCGGTTCCGGGCCGTGGAGCATCCCCTGTGGAGCTCGTTCGTCTGGCGCAACGAGCTCGCCGACACGTTCGTGGAGACGGTGGCCGGCCCGTGGTTCGCCTGGGCCGCCACCGGTACCCCCGCCCTCAACCTCTGGTTGAGATGCATGGGCGCGACGATCGGTCGGGGCGTCTGGTGCGAGACCTACTGGCTCCCCGAGTCCGATCTCGTGGACCTCGGGGCCGGGGCGACCGTCAACCGGGGGTGCGTGCTCCAGACCCACCTCTTCCATGATCGAATCATGTCCATGGACACGGTCACCCTCGCCGACGGCGCCACGATGGGCCCCCACGGCGTCATCCTGCCGGCGGCGTCCATCGGCACCGGGTCGAGCGTCGGCCCCGGCTCGCTCGTGCTGCGCGGCGACGCCGTCCCCGCGGGGTCGACGTGGGCCGGCAACCCGATCCGGCCGTGGGACCGCGAGGACGCCGATGCCTGACCGGCGCCGACGCGGACCGGAACCGACCGATCCCTACATCCCCCATCACGGCAGCACCGGATACTCCGTCGCGCACTACGATCTCGACCTCTCCTACGCCGTGCAGACCAACCGTCTGGACGGTCGGGCCGTGATCGACGTCGTCGCGCGCGAGACGGTGGACGCCCTGCGGTTCGACCTCATCGGGCTCGATGTCAAGAAGGTGAGCGTCGGCGGCCGCAAACCGAAGCGGTTCGCGGTCCGCGACGGCGCCCTCGAGGTGCGGCTCGCCGCCCCGGCCCCGTCCGGGACGCGCCTCCGCGTCGACATCCGGTACTCGGGGTCGCCGTCGCCGGTCGTCGGCCGCTGGGGCGAGGTCGGCTGGGAGGAGCTCACCGACGGGGTCATCGTCGCCGGCCAGCCCGAGGGCGCGCCGTCGTGGTTCCCCTGCAACGACCGGCCGGGCGACAAGGCCACGTACCGCATCGCGGTCGCCACCGATCCGGACTACGCGGTCGTCGTCGGCGGCCGGCCGTCGGTGCCGCGGCGGGGCGCCGGTCACGTGCGCTGGGAGTACACGCAGGACCGCCCCACGTCGCCGTACCTGATGACCGTGCAGATCGGCCGGTACGAGCGGTTCGACCTGCCGGGCGCCGGGGTCGTGCAGGCGGCGTACGTGCCGCCACGCCTGCGGGCCCGGGCGGCGCACGATCTCGGGCGGCAGCGGCAGATGATGGACCTGTTCGAGCACCTCTTCGGGCCCTACCCGTTCGGCGAGTACGCCGTCGTCGTCACCGACGACGACCTCGAGATCCCCCTCGAGGCGCAGGCCCTGTCGATCTTCGGCGCGAACCACGTCGACGGGGGACGCCGCAGCGAACGCCTCGTCGCGCACGAGCTCGCGCACCAGTGGTTCGGCAACAGCGTCGGCGTCGCCACGTGGCAGCACATCTGGCTCAACGAGGGCTTCGCCTGCTACAGCGAGTGGCTGTGGTGGGACCACCTGCGGACGAGGTCGGTGGACACGGCCGCCCGCAACGCCTACCTCGGTCTGGCCGCGTCGCGCCAGGACCTCGTCATCGCCGATCCCGGTCCGGAGCTGATGTTCGACGACCGCGTCTACAAGCGGGGCGCGCTCACCCTGCACGCGATCCGGGCCGCCCTCGGGGACGTCGCGTTCTTCGCCATGGTCCGCGAGTGGGTCAGCGACCACGCCGACGGCACGGTGACCACGGACGACTTCCTCGACCACCTGCGCCGGCACGACCCCGACGGCGAGAGCGTCGTGCTCGCCCGGCGGTGGTTGCTGCACGCCGACCTGCCCGACCTGCCGCGCCTCGGGGCGCCGGGGCGCCACTCCGGCCTGCCCGAGCGGGTCGCCCGCGTCGCGCGCCGGGTGACGCCGGGCTGAGCCGGCCCGGTCGTCGCCCCGTCGCGGCGCATCCCGCCGCCCCGCGTATCGTGCTCGGGTGGGCGTCATGCCCCGGCCCTCGTAGCTCAGCTGGATAGAGCAAGAGCCTTCTAATCTCTAGGTCGCAGGTTCGAGTCCTGCCGGGGGCGCACGCACAGGGCTCCTCACCTGGGCCGATGGTCGCGTAGGTGGGTCGAGCCTTCGCAGATCGGGTGTCATCCTAGATCGGTATGGGTTTGGGATGAGCACCCAGATCACGATCCGCATCCCCGACGATCTCGTCGGGTTCACCGATTCAGCAGTCGCATCCGGGGGCTGTCGGTAGAGGTGCCGGTCGGCCCTCGCAACGGCCTCGACCACGACTGCGTCATCGACCTCGACAACACCGTCACGATCCGCGCGGCCGACCTCGGGCGCGGGATCGGGTTCCTCTTCGGCGACCAGGAAGCCGCCCTGGCCGAGGCGATCCACCGCGCGTTCGACCTCGACGATCCCCGTCAGGCCGATCGCGCCGCACGGCCGTCGGCCCGCAGGCGGGCCGGATGTCGTGGCGGTGCAACGGGGATACCGGGAGTGCGACCGGCCGGACCACGTTCCGCCTGCCCCTGGCCCGGGCCGCGAAGGGACGGCCGTCTCGGGAGCGTTCCAGAAATGAGACCCCCGGCCGGCGCCGGCGCGGCAGGATCGAGGGGACGCGCCGGGCCCTCGACCGCCCGGGCGGCGCGTCGATGCCGGCGGCGGTCGCGGTGACGGAGAGGTCACACCATGAAGGCACTCGTGTACCACGGACCGGGCAACAAGGCGTGGGAGGAGGTGCCCGATCCGGCGATCGAGGAGCCGACCGACGCGATCGTCGAGGTCGAGACGACGACGATCTGCGGCACCGACCTGCACATCCTCAAGGGCGACGTCCCCGCCGTCACCGACGGGCGCATCCTCGGTCACGAGGGGGTGGGCGTCGTCACCGAGATCGGCCCGGAGTGCTCCCGCGTCAAGGTGGGGGACCGGGTCATCATCTCCTGCGTGAGCAAGTGCATGACCTGCGACTACTGCGTGCGCGGTCTCCCGTCGCACTGCCAGACCCTGGGCGGCATCGGCTGGATCTTCGGTCACCTCATCGACGGTACCCAGGCCGAGTACGTCCGGGTGCCGTTCGCCGACCACGGGCTCATCCCGCTCCCCGACGGGGTGTCGGCCGAGCAGGGCACGATGCTCTCCGACATCCTCCCGACCGGGTACGAGATCGGGGTGCTCAACGGGGCGGTGAAGGAGGGAGACGTCGTCGCCGTGATCGGGGTCGGCCCCGTCGGCCTGGCCGCCGTCATGACCGCGGCCGCGGCCGGCGCGTCGAAGGTCGTCGCGGTCGACGCGAACAAGTTCCGGCTCGAGGAGTCCCTGGGATTCGGCGCGACCGACACGATCGACGCCGGGTCCGGCGAGGACACCGTCGCCCAGATCAAGGCGCACAGCCGCGACGGACTCGGGGTGGACGTCGCCATCGAGGCGGTCGGCCTCCCCGCGACGTTCTCGACCGCACTCGACTCGATCCGCCCCGGCGGCCGCGTCGCCAACGCCGGAGTCCACGGCGAGCCCGTCAGCCTGCCGCTGGACCGCGACTGGATCAACAACATCACCATCACGACCGGACTGGTCAACGCGACGACCGCGCCGGAGCTGCTCGACAAGGTGACCGGCGGCGAGATCGACCCGGGCCGGTTCGTCACGCACCGGTTCACGTTCGAGGAGTTCGAGCAGGCCTACGACACGTTCTCCCGCGCCGCCGACGAGCACGCCCTCAAGGTGATCATCACGAACCAGTGACGAGGACGATCGCTCGGCGAGGGCGGCAATCTCGGGGCGAGCCAGGCGCCGAGCTCACCGGCCCGCGCCGCCGGCCCGGCCCCCACCTGCGGGCCGGCGCCCCGGTCGTCGCGTCCGGGCCGGTCAGCCCGCGTCGCGGCCTGTCCGGGCCGGTCAGCCCGCGTCGCGGCCCAGGAGGGCGAGGACGCGGGTCTGTCGGTCCGCGTCGGCCGGGGGCGCCAGCGCGGGTCGGCAGATGCCCTCGGCGTAGAGGTGCTCCCCGAAACCGGCGACGGACCGCTCGAGCAGGTCGAGCTCGCCGTCGTCGAACCGCTCCTCGCGGTCGGCGGCCCGGCCCAGGTCCCAGCGGTGGGCGACCAGGTCGAAGCCGTAGAACGTCGCGAGCGTGGCGCCGACGGTCGTCGGCCCGAAGAACCCGTCGTAGGTTCGGCCGGCGACGGCGGGGTCGGCGAGCAGGGCCCGGACGCGCTCGTCGTGGGCGCGCCAGGCGTGGGCCGGGTCGGCACTGCCGTCCGGGGCCGGGCCGAGGTCGACGCCCTGCGCGGTGAGGAAGTCGCGCTGGGTCCCCACGACGTGGTTCACCACGTCGGCGGCGGTCCAACCCTCGCAGGGCGAGGCCGCCGCCCAGTCCTGCATGCCGGCGACGGCGTCGCCGAACCGGTCGGCGCTGCGGTGGTAACGGTTGATGTCGTCGCTCATGACGATCTCCTTCTGGTCGGTGTCCGCACCTCGCGGTGGGCGGGTGGTGCCTTCGCACGCTACGGCCGACCCGGACGCGGGCTCTTGTCGTTCCCCGACACCTTCCGTCGGCCGCCCCCGACCACGGCGGGCGGGTAGCGTCACGACCCGTGAGCTCCCCCGGCGCCGGCCGCGCCCGCGACGACATCGAACGCGCCCACCTGCGTGACCCGGCCGACGCGTCCTTCTCCATCGCCCGCGCCGGGGTGGCGGACGACCTGCGCGACCTCGCCCGCCGCTTCTGGATCCCCGTCTGGGACGTGGGGCCGGGCGAGCAGGCGCCCCAACGGGTGCTCCAGTACCCGGTGTGTCTCGTCGTCGTCAGCGCCGAGTACGCCCGCTTCTACGGCGTCGTGTCGGGGCTGTCGACGACGACCCTCACCGGCCGCGGCTGGGCCGTCGGGCTCATGCTCCAGCCCGCGGCGGGCCGTCTGCTCACCGGGCGCCCCGTGAGCGAGTACACCGACCGGCACGTCGATCTGCAGGAGGTGGCCGACCTGGGGGTGCTGACGGGTCGGATCCGGCAGATCATGGGTCCCGACCCGAGCGACCCGGACGCCCAGTGCCGCGCCCGCGGGCTCGTGGAGGACGCGCTGCGGCCCCACCTGCCGGTCGACTGCGAGGGGCGGCTCGTCAACGCGATCGTCGAGGCGGTCGAGGGTGACGCGTCGATCCGGCGGGTGGGGCAGGTGTGTGCGGCCTTCGACCTCACGGAGAGATCGTTGCAGCGGCTCACCCGGCGACGTCTCGGCCTGAGCCCCGCCTGGCTCATCCGGCGGCGCCGCCTCCACGAGGCGGCCGACCGCCTGCGCGACGGAGACGTCGACCTCGCCGGCCTCGCCCACGACCTCGGGTACGCCGACCAGGCCCACCTCACGCGGGACTGGCGGGCCGTGACGGGCACGACGCCGGGGGCCTTCGCGGCCCGCTTCCGCTGACCGATCGGTCGAGTGCCCGGTGGTGCTCGGTCGGGGGCCGGCCGATCGGTCAGGACGGGTCGCGCTCCACGGCTCGGGCGCGGCCCAGGCACGCCTCGAGCGTCTCGCCCTGCCGCCCGTTGGCGTCGAGGGCGTCGAACCACGCCTCGTAGCCGGCCCGGAGCCCGGCCCAGTCGCCGTCGGTCATCGCGTACCAGGCGGTGTCCCGGTTGCGTCCCTTGTAGGCGGCCGCCTGCCGCCAGACGCCCTCGAAGCGGAACCCGAGCCGCAGGGCCGCCCGCCGGGACGGGGCGTTGAGCGCGTCGCACTTCCACTCGTACCGGCGATACCCGAGCTCGTCCATCGCGTGCCGGGCGAGCAGGTACATGGCCTCGGTGGCCGGCGTGGCCCGGCGCGCCCCCGCCCCGTAGACGATCGCCCCGACCTCGATCGTGCCGCCGGCCGGTTCGATGCGCAGGTAACTGGCCGTGCCGACGACCCGGCCGCCGGCGCGGATCGCGAACGGCACGAACCCCGGGTCGGCGACGAGGCCGGCGACGACCTTTCGCATCGCGGCCACGTCGGCGCACGGACCGAAGGGCAGGTAGGTCCACTGCTCGTCACCGGCGCCGTCGGCGAGGGCGGCGAACAGCTCGGGCGCGTCCCCGACACCCAGGGGGTCGAGGCGGCAGGTGCGCCCGGCGAGGGAGACCGGCTGCACCGGGCGGGCCGCGACGGAGCCGACGGGTTCGCCGATCGGCTGCCCGAACTCGTTGCGGCGGGGAAGGGGCGGGCGCGCCCCGAGGTCGTCGGTCATGGCGTCATCGTGTCAGCCGGGCTCCGCCGGGCGTGGGGAGGGAGACGCCGCCGGAGAAGGGCGGCCCGTCGGACGGGCGGGGCCGAGGCGGTACCGTCGTCGGCGCGGGCGGCTCGTCGTCGCCGGCATCGACACGGAGACGGACTGGTGAGCATGACCGACCCCACCGGCACCGAGGCCCTGCTCGCGCGGGCCCGGTCGACGTACACCCCGATCGACGCGCGGACCGCTGCGGCCGAGATCGCCTCCGGCGACGCCCTGCTCGTCGACATCCGGCCGGAGGCGCAGCGCCGCGAGCACGGGGAGGTCGCCGCCTCGTGCAGGCCGCTCGTCGTCGAGCGCAACGTGCTCGAGTGGCGCTTCGACCCGGCGGGCGAGGCGCGGCTGCCCGAGGCGGGCGCGGACGTCCGGGTCATCGTCCTGTGCCAGCAGGGCTACGCCTCGTCGCTCGCGGCAGAGGCTCTCGTGCGGGTGGGCGTGCCCCGGGCCACCGACGTCGCCGGCGGCTTCGACGCCTGGGTCGACGCCGGCCTGCCCGTGCAGGGACGGCCTGCGCAGGAGGACGTCGAGGACTCCGAGGACTCCGAGGACTCCGTGGCCTGAGACCGGCCGGCGCGGCACCGGCCTGAGACGGCCGGCGCGACACCGGGCCGCCACGGCTTGGAAGAATGCCCGCATGCCCCACGCGACCGCCCCCGACGGCACAGCCATCGCCTACCAGGTCGACGGCGACGGCCCGGTCCTCGTGCTGCTCGCCGGGCAGGCCAACGACCACCACTGGTGGGACGGGGTGCGCACCGACTTCACCGGGCGCACCCGCGTCACCGTCGAGATGCGCGGCACGGGCGGGTCGCAGGACGGCGAGGGCCCTTGGACCACCCGGCATCTCGCCGGCGACGTCGTGGCCGTCCTCGACGACCTGGGGGTCGGGCGCGCCGACGTGTACGGCACGTCGATGGGCGGCCGGGTCGCGCAGTGGGTCGCCCTCGACCACCCCGACCGGGTGCGCCGCCTCGTCCTCGGCTGCACGTCCCCGGGCGGCCCCCGGGCGCACGAGCGCAGCGAGGCGGTGCGCCGCGACCTGGGCCGGGCCTCGACGCGACGCGCCGCCCTCCTCGACCTCATGTTCACGCCCGCGTACGTCCAGGCGCACCCGGACGGTCCGTTCCGGGTGCTCGGCGACCCGCGCATGTCGGCCCGCGCGTCCCGCGGCCACCTCACCGCGAGCGACACCCACGACGCGTGGGACGAGCTGCCCCGGTTGGAGGCGCCCACCCTCGTCGTCCACGGCACCGACGACCGGCTCAACCCGACCGCGAACGCGGCGCTGCTGGCGGATCTCATCCCGGACGCCCGGCTGCACCTCGTCGAGGGGGCGCGGCACGCCTACTTCGAGGAGTTCGCGGCGCAGGTCTCGCCCGTCGTGCTCGCGTTCCTCACGCAGTGATCACCGGGCCGCGACGGGCCCGCGCCGCTCGGGCGCCGACCTCAGGGCCGGCCGTCGAGGATCGCCCGCGCCGCGTGATACCCGCCGAGGCCGCTCACCCCACCGCCGCGGCGTGAACCGGCCCCCGCCAGCAGGACGTCGCCGTGGGCCGACGCCACGCCCCACCGCTGCGCGGGGGTGACGAGGGGTTCGTCGTCCGCGGCGAACGGCCAGCTCAACGGCCCGTGGAAGATGTGACCGCCCGGCATCGCGAGCGCGTCCTGCAGGTCGCGGGTCGTCTTCGTCTCGATGCAGGCACGCCCGTCGGGCGTGCGCGCGATCACCTCGTCGAGGGGCTGGGCGAGGACGCTGGAGATCGAGTCGAGGACCGCCCGCTCCAGGAGGTCGCGTTCCTTCGCGTGGTCTGCCTCGCCGAGGTTCGCGAGCCGTCGGTGGGGCGTGTGCAGCGCGAACGCCGTGAGGGTGTGCGCCCCGGATCCGCGCAGGTGCGGGGCGAGGATCGAGTCGTCGGTGATCGAGTGGCAGTAGATCTCGCAGGGGAGCGGGGCGGCGACCAGGCCGGCGCGGCCGGCGGCGTACGCGGCCTCGAGGCCCGTGTACGTCTCGTGCACGTGGAACGTGCCCCCGAACGCCGCCTCCGGCGCGAGCCCCGGCTCGCGCAGCCGGGGGAGGGCGGAGAGGAGGACGTTGACCTTGACCTGGGCCCCCTCGACCGGGGCCGGAGCGACTCCCATGACCTCGTCGAGCACCGCGGGGGCGGCCGCCCACAGCACGTGCCGGGCGCGGACGACGTGCTCCTCGTCCCCCTCCTGCCAGGTGACCTCACCGTCCCCCGTGAGCGACCGGACGCTCGCGCCGACGCGGAGCGTCGCCCCGGCCTCGCGAGCGGCCCGTTCGAGGGCACCGGTGACGGCGCCCATGCCGCCCACGGGGACGTCCCAATGGCCGGTCCCGCCGCCCATGACGTGGTACAGGAAGCAGACGTTCTGGGCGAGGTCGGCGGAGTGGGCGTCGGCGAACGTGCCGATGAGGCCGTCGGTGAGCACCACGCCGCGGGTCACGTCGTGACGCAGGTGTCGCTCGATGAGATGCCCGAGCGGGCGGTCGAGCACGTCGGCGACGACGGACAGGTCACCCACCCTCGCCTCCACGTCGCGCCGGCGTGGCAGCGGCTCGGTCATGGACGGCCATAGCACCGCCACGAGACGTGCCACCCGTTCGTAGAGCTCGTGCCACCCGTCCAGGTCGGCCGCGGCGCCGATCCGGGCGAAGGAGTCCGCCGTCGCGGCCGGGTCGCCGTCGTCGACGAGCAGCCCGACGTCCCGGCCAGGCACCGGGGTGTACGACGACCAGCGCCGCCGCCGCAGCGTGAGGTCGAGCCCGAGGTCGTCGACGATCCGCCGCGGCAGGAGGCTGACCAGGTAGGAGTACCGCGAGAGGTGCGCGCCCATCCCGCCGAAGGCGTCGGCCGACACGGTCGCACCGCCGAGGTGGTCGTCGCGTTCGAGCAGGAGGACGTCCTGGCCCGCGCGGGCGAGGTAGGCGGCGGCGACGAGCCCGTTGTGCCCGCCCCCCACGACGACGACGTCCGGGGTGGACCCGGCTCGACGCCGCGGCGGGTCGGGCGGGGAGGTGTTCGCAGCCGTCATGCCCGCGAGCCTAGGCCCGCCGATCCCGGCAGACCGCGGGCGACGACGACTCGCCTGCGACATCCTGGCCCCACCGACGCCACGACCGGAAGAGACGCCCATGACGCACGACACCCTCGCCACCCGCACCGGTGAGGCCACCTCGCCCGACGGCACGACGATCGCCTGGACGAGCCAGGGCCGCGGACCCGCGCTCGTCGTCGTCAACTGCGTGCTCGTCTCGCGGCGCACCACCATGCAGCCGACCCTGCCCCGCGCCCTGGCCGAGTACTTCACCGTCGTCACCTACGACCGGCGCGGCAAGGGCGACAGCGGGAACGTCGGGCCCTACGCCCTCGAGCGCGAGATCGAGGACCTCGAGGCCGTCATCGCGGCCGCCGGGGGCGAGGCGGACGTCTACGGCTTCTCCTCCGGCGGCACGTTGGCCCTGCTGGCCGCGGCCTCGCAGTCGGCGTCGGCGTCGGCCGGTGCGATCCGCCGGGTGGCCGTGCTCGAGCCGCCCCTGTTCGCCGGCTCCGACCGGTCGCACCACGACGCGGTCGCCCGCCTGCTGGCGACCGATCCGCTCGCCGCCCAGGTCTACTTCACCCAGGAGGTCGTCGGGGTCCCCGCCGAGGTCGTGGCCCAGATGCCACCGCTGGGCGACGAGGACCGCCGCGCGCTGCCGACCCTCCTGCACGAGCTGAGCTTCCTGCCCGGGACGCCGCCCGAGCGCTTCGCCGCCGCCACCGCGCCGACCCTGGTCATGGTCAGCGACCACACCGATCCGCGGATGGGCGAGTTCGCGGCGCAGCTCGCCGACGCGATGCCCGACTGCCGCGTCGCCACCCTGCCCGGGCAGTGGCACGGCGTCGACGACGCGACGCTGACCGCGGCGATGGTGGAGTTCCTGCAGCCCTGAGGGGCGCGCCCCACCGGGGATGCCCACCCTCGTCACGCGTGGCGGGCGCCCCGGCGGGCGCGTTCGTCCCGGACGAGCTCCCACGTCCGCACGATGCGCGGCGCCGTCATGATGAGCATGCCGCCCACCATGTTGAGCAGCGTCACCCACCAGAACCAGCCGAACCACGCCCCGACCGAGATCGGCGCCCCCGCCTCCATCGCGCCGAACACGAGGATCGAGCTCAGCGCGCCGTGGTGCATCTGCAGGCCGACGACGAGCAGACCGCCGATGAACGAGATGATCGCCGTCATGACGTCGGAGCTCGCGCCCTGGCTCATCCGGGTCATGAGGGTGATCGTGCTCCCGGCGAGCAGTGCGAGGCACACGGTCTCGAGCGTAAACCCGGCCGACACGTACTCGAGCGCGGTCTTGCTCAGGTCGTCGACGTACTCCGGGAAGCCGTAGACGACGAGCCACATGAACAGCCAGCCGCCCGCGAGGTTCGTGACGAGGGTGACCGCCCAGAGCCGCAGCAGCTGCAGGAACGTCCCGTGCCCGGCGAGCACGGCGTTGACGGGGAGCATGAAGTCCTCGGTGAACAGCTCGGAGTGCGCGAGCCGCAGCGCGAGCAGCCCGACCCCGAACGCGAGGCCGGCGAGCAGGGGGCTGCCGGTGGCGTCCTTGACCGCGAGCATCGCCATGATGCCGAGCCCGACGTCGATCCCGCCGAACAGCCCGGTCACGACGAGCGCCCGGGTCGTGCGCTTGAGGCGCTCCTCGCCCTCCTCGACCGTGTTCTCGAACTCCTCGTGCAGTTCCTCCTCGAGGCGCTTCTCGACGCCCCCGACCTCGACGGTGCCCTCGCTCTCCTCCTGGTGACCGGGCGGGTCGGCCGGACCGTCCTGGCCGGCGCGGGGTTCGGACGGGGAATCGGTCGTCGAGGGCATCGGCCCAGGATGCCCCAGCCTGCTCCCGCGACGTGCGCGCCGGGCCGCACCGTGACCGCCGCCCTACGATGGGGGGCGTGAATCCCGGCACGGCGGTCGACGTCTATCGCGCCCGCGCGGGGGTCGTCGCGGTCACGGAGTCGGCCGTCGCGCTGCTCGACGGCGCCGAACGGGCCCGGCTGGACCGGCTGCTGCGCCCCCAGGACCGGGCGCGCTACACGACCGGGCACCTGCTCCTGCGCCTCGTCGTCCAGGCCCACACCGGCGTGCCCGCGCGCGAGCAGCGCTTCTCGCGCACCTGCCTGCTGTGCGGCGGGCCCCACGGCAAGCCCCGGCTCGCCGGCGACGGCGCGCCCGACGTCCACGTCAACCTGTCGTACGCCGGCCCCTACGTCGTCGCCGCGGTGAGCGCCCACGCCCCCCTCGGCGTCGACGTCGAGCAGTGGGAGGCCACCGACTTCGCGGGGTTCTCCACGGCCGCGCTCACCCGCGCGGAGGCGCAGGAGCTTCTCGGCTTCGACGTCGTGGACCGCCCGTGGGCGAGGGCCGTGTGGTGGGCCCGCAAGGAGGCCGCGCTCAAGGCCACCGGTCACGGCCTGCGGGTCGACGCCACCGACGTCCGCGTCACGCCGCCCGACCGGCCGGCCCGCCTGCTGTCCTGGACCGACGCGGAGGTGCCCGCGCCGACGCTCCGCCTCGCCGACGTCCCGACGGGCCCCGGGTACGCGTGCGCCGTGGCCGTGCTCGCCCGGCCCGGGGACGACCTCGAGGCCGGCCTGGACGTGCGCACCCACGACGCCGACGACCTCGTCGCGTCCTTTCCCGCCTGATCGGCGCGCCGGGTCGATCCGGTCCGGCATGGACATATGCGCATCGCTGCGGGCGGTCGTCCTGGACGCTCGTTAGACTCCATCGCGATGCCGCGACCGCGCGGGGACGTCCGGGCCACGGGGCCGGTCGGAGTGGTCGCCGAGACACGACACAAGGGGAGTCATCCATGGAGGAGACGTCTGCGCAGGAGCACGCGCACCGGGCGGTCGACGACTGCTTCCACGAGGCGGGCCACGCGGTCGCCGCGGCGCTGCGGGCCTCGGGCCACTTCGACGCCCAGGCGTTGACGCCCGGGCAGTACCGCGAGGGGCCGGCGGCCTGCCGCCGCTGGGAGGAGGCGCCGGCCAACGCCCGCCCGTTCGTGGCCTACGCCGGCCCGTGGGCGCAGGCCCGGGCGACGTGGGAGCGGGTGGGCGCGCTCGGCGCCGACGCCGCCGGCCGCACGTTCGACGACCACGTGTGCGCCGCCGTGCTGGCCCGCCCGCAGGACGCGGCCGCCGTGGCCGTCGCCGAGTTCGACGTCGCCGCGATGCTGCGCGACGGCGGGGCCGACGAGTCCGAGTGCCGCCGCGTGTTGCGCGGCGTCGAGTTCGCCTGGCGCCGGGAGCTGGAGGACGTCTGGCCCGTCGTCGTCGAGGTCGCCCTGGCTCTCGACCGGGGTCAGCGGGTCGCGCTGGCCGACGTGCGCCGCGTCGCCGACGACCGGGTCGCGGCGCTGTACTGCTGAGGGGCCGCGGACGCGACGCGCCGGGTACCGCCGACGCGCGACGCGCGACGCGTCAGTGCGCGGTGAGGAACCCGGCCCGACGGAGCATGAGCTCCGCGTAGGGGTCGCAGGTGCCCTCCGACAGGTAGCGGGTGCGCTCGGCGAACAGCCAGGCCTGCGGGTCGACGGCGCGCAGCGCGGCGCGCGCGGCGGCGGCCTGGCGGTCGACCGCGGCGACCACCGGGTCGTCGATGCCGACCGGAGAAGGGTCCGCGAGGAACAGGGGCTCGGCCGCGTCGGCCGAGCGCGCCGGGTGGGCCTGCGGCGCCGGGGCGCTCAGGACCGCGGCACCGACGGTGGTGGTCGGGTGCGGCGCGGCCTCGAACTCGCGCGGCGGGGCCTCGAGCAGGGTGTGCGACATGACGTGTCCTCCGTGAGTCGTCGCCGCGCCCGTCCTGGTCGCGGCATCGGCGGCGGGTGGGTCGCGCCGATACGTCCCCCATCGGTCACCGGACGCTCGTCCTGAGTCGCGGCGGTCCCACGCGGCGAGGTGGCGCGCCGACCGGTCCGGGGGCCGCCGCGGACACCCGAGTGGAAATCGACGCGGTGACGGGCGACGATGTGGCGGTGACGGACCAGGGGATGCAGCCCGCGTCGGGCGAGTTGCTCGACGCGGTGCACGGCCTGCGCGAACGCCTCGCGGCGGCGACGCTGCCGCTCGACGTCGAGGGAGTCGAGGGCGCGCGGGCCTCGCTGACGGACACCCTGGACCAGCTCGACGACTACGTCCTGCCGCGCCTGTCCGACCTCGACGCGCCGCTGCTCGCGGTCGTCGGCGGGTCGACCGGTGCGGGCAAGTCGACCCTCGTCAACTCGATCGTCGGCCGGAGCGTGTCCGCGAGCTCGGTGATCCGGCCCACCACGCGGGCCTGCGTGCTCGTGCACCACCCCGACGACCTGCACTGGTTCTCCGGGCCGCGGATCCTCCCGCACCTGGCCCGCGTGGGCGGGCAGGACTCGACCGCCGCCCACGACCCCGACTCGGTGCGTCTCGCCGAGGCGCCCGGGCTGCCGGCGGGGGTCGCCCTGCTCGACGCCCCCGACATCGACTCCGTCGTCGCGGCCAACCGCGACCTCGCGCGCCAGCTCCTCTCGGCCGCCGACCTGTGGCTGTTCGTCACGACTGCCGCGCGCTACGCCGACGCGGTGCCGTGGGAGTTCCTGCGCCAGGCCGCCCGGCGTGGCACCTCGGTCGCGATCGTCCTCGACCGCGTGCCGCCGGGGGCGGCCGACGAGATCGGCGAGCACCTCGGCGAGATGCTCGTCGACGAGGGCCTGCGGCACGCGCCGGTGTTCGTCGTGTCGGAGACCGAGCTCGTCGGCGGGCTGCTGCCGGCGGAGCACACGGCCGACCTGCGCGAGTGGTTGGGGCGCCTCGGCGCCGACGCCCGCGCGCGTGGCCTCCTCGTCCGTCGGACCCTGTCGGGGGCGTTGGAGTCGCTCGAGGGGCGCGTCGAGGAGCTCGCCGAGGCGAGCGCGGTCCAGGTCCAGACGCTCGAGCAGCTGACCGCGGTCGTCGTGAGCGAGTTCGGCCGGGCGGGCGACGAGGTCACCGCCGGGATGAGCGACGGCACCCTCCTGCGCGGGGAGGTGCTCGCGCGGTGGCAGGAGTACGTCGGCACCGGGGAGTTCCTCAAGCAGATCGAGGTCGGCTTCGGCCGCCTGCGCGACCGGGTCACCGCCGCCGTCACGGGCCGCCCGGCACCGGTCTCCGACCTGGGCGCCGCCCTGCACTCCGGGGTCGCCGAGCTGGTCATCACCCACGCCGAGCGCGCACAGGAGCAGGTGCGCC
Organism: Agilicoccus flavus; assembly: GCF_014857905.1. Lineage (GTDB taxonomy): Bacteria > Actinomycetota > Actinomycetes > Actinomycetales > Dermatophilaceae > Agilicoccus > Agilicoccus flavus. Next base: position 194,654 of record NZ_JACYXE010000004.1, read on the forward strand.
GGCGCTGGCGCGACATCCCGGGGGGGCGCGACCTCCTCGTCGAGCACCCCGAGCTGGACGGTCCCGACCCGGATCTCGACGAGGACGCGGCCCGTCTGGTGCGGGACTGGCAGGGCGACATCCTCGACCTCGTGCGCGACGAGGGGAAGGACCGCCGCGCCGCGGCCCGCGTGCTCTCCCTCGGGGTCAACGCGGTCGGCGTCGTCCTCATGCTCGTCGCGTTCAGCTACACGATGGGCGGACTCGGCGGGGCCGAGGTCGGCATCGCCGGCGGGTCCGCCGTGCTCGCGCAGCGCCTGCTCGAGGCGATCTTCGGGGATCAGGCGGTCCGTCGGCTCGCCGCGACGGCCCGCAGCCGCCTCGCCCAGCGGACGCAGGAGCTGTACGCGTCGCGAGCCGCCCGCTTCGAGGCGGCGGTCGAGGCGGTCGACGTGCGCCGCGACCAGCCGGCCGAGCTCCTCGCCGCGTCGGCGGCCGTGCGGGGGAGTCGATGAGCGAGCCCCCCGTCGAGCCCACCGGCCGACGTCGATCCCGGCGCGCCCGACGCGGTGCCGAGCAGGCCGACCCGACCGACGTCTCGGCGCTGCCCACGGCCCTCGCCGGGCTCATGGGGGCGCTCGACGCGGGCCGGGAGCACCTGCCCGCGGACGAGATCGCGGCGGCCGAGGCCGTCATCGCCAAGGCCGCCCGCCGCCTCGAGCTGACCGGCGGCCACACCGTCGCGGCCCTCGCCGGGGCGACGGGCAGCGGGAAGTCGAGCCTGTTCAACGTCCTCGCGGGGGCGGCCGTGTCGACCGTGGGGCGCCGCAGGCCCACGACGACCGCGACGAGCGCCGCCGTCTGGGGCGACGGCCCCGCCGGCGAGCTGCTCGACTGGGTCGGCGCACCGACCCGGTATCGCGTGTCGGGGGAGCACGCCGCCCCGGGGCTCGACGGGCTCGTCCTGCTCGACCTGCCGGACATCGACTCCACCCGTGCCGCGCACCGCGACGAGGCCGACCGCGTGCTCGCCCTCGCCGACGTCTTCGTCTGGGTGACCGACCCGCAGAAGTACGCCGACGCCCTCATCCACGACGAGTACCTGGCGGCGGCCCGCGACCACGCCGCCGTCACCCTCGTCCTGCTCAACCAGGCCGACCGCCTCTCGCCGTCGGAGGCGAGCGCGTGCCGCGACGAGCTGCGCCGGCTCCTGGCGGCCGACGGGCTGCCCGACGCGGAGATCATCCTCACGTCGGCGACGACGGGGCTGGGGATGGCCGACCTCCTGTTCGCCCTCCGCGGCGCCGTCTCGGCGCAGATCGCCTCCCGGGCCCGGCTGCTCGGCGACATCCGCGCGAGCGCCCGGCGGCTCCGGGAGTCGGTCGCCGACGCGGAGCCGCGCGTGTCCGAGCGTCCCGACGACGCGCTCCTCGACGCGTTGGCCCGGACCGCCGGGGTCCCCACCGTCCTCGCGGCCGTCGAGGCCGACCATCGGCGACGAGCCGCGGCGGCGACCGGCTGGCCGCCCACCCGCTGGGTGCGCCGGCTGCGGGCCGAGCCGCTGCGGCGGGTGCGGGTGGGCGCCTCGTCCCCGGGGGAGGACGAACCGGACTTCCTCGAGCTCGAACGCCTCGTCGCGCGGTCGTCGCTGCCGGGGCCGACCCCGACCGCCCGCGCCGGCCTCGAACGCCTCACCCGCCGCCTCGGCGAGCTCGCCGGCGACGGGCTGCCCGAGCCGTGGGCGCGGGCGGTCGCGGACGCGGCGGCCCCGACCCAGGCCGATCTCGCCGATGCCCTCGACCGGGCCGTGCTCGCCGCCCCCCTGCAGCGGCGCACCTCGTGGTGGTGGGGCCCGGTCCGGTTCCTCCACGTCGTCCTGCTGCTGGCCGCGATCGCCGGGGCGGGGTGGCTGCTCGCCCTCGCGGGGCTCGCCTGGCTGCAGCTCCCCGTGCCCGACCCGCCGCGGTTCGGCATCCTCCCGCTCCCGACGATCCTGCTCGTGCTCGGGCTGGTCGGCGGGATCCTCCTCGCCGCGCTCTCCCGCGCTCTCGCGAAGGCGGGGGCGAGGCGGGCGCGGGATCGGGCGCGCCGGGCGCTCGCCGAGAGCATCGGGGCCGTCGCCCGGGAGCACCTGCTCGAGCCGATGGCCGCCGTCGTCGGCGCGCACGCCCGCACACGGGTGGCCCTCGACGAGGCGCTGACGGGAGCGGCCGCGGGTCCGGCCCCGGCCCGGCATCACCGGTTCGGCGCGCCCCGCGCGGGCCGATAGCCTGGGCGGCATGGCCGAGTTCATCTACACCATGACCAAGGCACGCAAGGCGGTCGGCGACAAGCTGATCCTCGACGACGTGTCCATGTCGTTCTATCCGGGCGCCAAGATCGGCGTCGTCGGCCCCAACGGGGCCGGCAAGTCGACGATCCTCAAGATCATGGCGGGGCTCGATCAGCCGAGCAACGGCGAGGCGCGGCTCTCACCGGGCTACAGCGTCGGGATCCTCCAGCAGGAGCCGCCGCTCGACGAGACCAAGACGGTGCTCGGCAACGTCGAGGAGGGCCTCGGCGACATCAAGAAGAAGGTCGACCGCTTCAACGAGATCTCGGTCGAGATGGCCGAGCCGGACGCCGACTTCGACGCGCTCATGGCCGAGATGGGCAGCCTGCAGGAGGCCATCGACCACGCCGACGCGTGGGACCTCGACTCCCAGCTCGAGCAGGCGATGGACGCCCTGCAGTGCCCGCCGGCGGACTCCGACGTCACGGTCCTCTCCGGGGGTGAGCGTCGCCGCGTCGCCCTGTGCAAGCTCCTGCTGAGCAAGCCCGACCTGCTGCTGCTCGACGAGCCCACCAACCACCTCGACGCGGAGAGCGTCAACTGGCTCGAGCAGCACCTCGCGAGCTACCCCGGCGCCGTCCTCGCCGTGACCCACGACCGGTACTTCCTCGACAACGTCGCGGGCTGGATCTGCGAGGTCGACCGCGGACGCCTCTACCCTTACGAGGGCAACTACTCGACGTACCTCGAGAAGAAGCAGGCGCGCCTGCAGGTGCAGGGCAAGAAGGACGCCAAGCTCGCCCGGCGCCTCAAGGACGAGCTGGAGTGGGTCCGCTCCAACGCCAAGGCCCGCCAGACGAAGAGCAAGTCGCGCCTCGCCCGGTACGAGGAGATGGCCGCGGAGGCCGAGCGCACCCGCAAGCTCGACTTCGAGGAGATCCAGATCCCGCCCGGCCCGCGCCTGGGGTCGACGGTCATCGAGGTCAAGGACCTCAAGAAGGGCTTCGGCGACCGCGTCCTCATCGACGGGTTGAGCTTCTCGCTGCCGCGCAACGGCATCGTCGGCGTCATCGGCCCCAACGGGGTCGGCAAGACGACGCTCTTCAAGACCATCGTGGGTCTCGAGGAGCCCGACTCGGGCGTGGTGAACGTCGGCGAGACCGTGAAGATCAGCTACGTCGACCAGTCCCGTGAGGGTCTCGACGCGAACAAGACCCTCTGGGAGGTCGTCTCGGACGGTCTCGACCACATCCAGGTCGGGCAGGTCGAGATCCCGTCCCGCGCCTACGTCAGCCAGTTCGGGTTCAAGGGGCCGGACCAGCAGAAGAAGGCCGGCGTGCTCTCCGGCGGGGAGCGCAACCGCCTCAACCTCGCGCTGACGCTCAAGCTGGGCGGCAACCTGCTCCTGCTCGACGAGCCGACGAACGACCTCGACGTGGAGACCCTCGGCTCCCTCGAGAACGCGCTGCTGGACTTCCCCGGCTGCGCCGTCGTCATCAGCCACGACCGGTGGTTCCTCGACCGCGTCGCGACGCACATCCTCGCGTACGAGGGCACCGACGAGAACCCGGCCGCCTGGTACTGGTACGAGGGCAACTTCGAGGGCTACGAGAAGAACAAGGTCGAGCGCCTCGGCGAGGAGGCGGCCCGCCCGCGCCGCGTCAGCCACCGTCGCCTCACCCGCGACTGAACCCCCGCCCCGCCCGACGTCCGACGCCCGCCGTCCACCCCGCTCTGCGGGGCGCGGCGGGCGTCGTTCGTGGCGGCGCACGCCTACTCCTTGAGGCGGAGCATCCCCTCCTGGCCCACCGTCGCGACGTGCGCACCGTCGCGGGTGAACATGCGCCCCAGCCCGAGGCCGCGCCCCCCGGAGGCCGACGGGGAGGCCTGCGTGTACAGCGTCCAGTGGTCGGGCCGGGCCGGGCGGTGGAACCACATCGAGTGGTCGAGGCTCGCGGCCCGCAGACGGGTGTCGCTCCAGGCGAGGCCGTGTCGGCGCAGGATCGACTCGAGCAGCGTGTAGTCCGAGGCGTAGGCGAGGATCGCCGCGTGGATCAGCGGGTCGTCGGGCAGCGGGGCCGTCGTGCGGAACCACACCGACTGGCGGGCCACCCGCTCCGCCCCGCTCGGCAGGTACACGGCCGGCTCCACGTGCCGGATGTCGACCGCCGCCCGCGACTGCAGCCGGGCCGCGACGAGCGGCGCGAACTCCGGCGGCGCGTCGGCGAGCCGCTCCGCGGCCGTGGGGAGCGTGTCGGGGTCCGGCACGTCCGGCATGTCGCCCTGGTGGTCCAGGCCCTCGTCGAAGGTCTGGAACGAGAAGATCATCGACAGGATGGGCCGCCCGTACTGCAGCGCGTGGACGCGCCGGGCCGAGAACGAGCGGCCGTCACGGAGGTGCTCGACGGCGAACCGGATCGGGGCGCTCGCGTCGCCGGGCCGCAGGAAGTAGCCGTGGAGGGAGTGGAGGTGGCGGGGAGGCCCGTCCCCGTCGACGGTCCGGCCCGCCGCGACGATCGACTGCGCGACGACCTGGCCGCCGAACACCCGCCCGTGGGGTTGCGGCTGGCTCCGCCCGACGAAGTGCTCGAACGTCTGGCCGAGGGCGCCCGGTTCGGGCCGGCGCGTCGACAGCTCGGCGGGATCGGGGCCGTCGCCGTCGACGGTCTCCGACTCGTCGACGGCCGCGAGGTCGAGGAGTCCGAGGAGGTCGTCGACGGGTCCCGGATCGGACGTGCGGTCGACGTCGGAGGCGCCGGCGGGGGAGTCGTCGTGGCTGTTCACCCTGCCGACGATAGCGGCGTGCGGCCGGTGGGAGGATCGGAGCATGCCCACCCCCGAGCCTCCCGACTCACCCGCCACCCTGCCCGTCGACGAGCCGGCCGACGAGCCCGTCGACGAGCCGGCCGACGAGCCCGCCGACCGGCCCGACCCCGAGCGCAGGTCGGCCCGGACGGCCGTGCCGATCGCGCTGCGGTGGGCCGACATGGACGCCTACCGCCACGTCAACAACGTGCAGATGCTCCGGCTGCTCGAGCAGGCCCGGGTCGTCGCGATCGGTGAGTGGTTCGGCACGTCGGGGGGGCTGCTCAACGGGGTCGTCGTCGCCCGGCAGGAGATCGAGTACCTCGCCCAGCTCGACTACCGGGCCGAGCCCGTCGTCGTCGACTGCTGGGTCTGCGATCTCGGCGGGTCGAGCTTCACCGTCGCCTACGAGGTGCGAGACGCCGCCGACGACGCTGACGCCACCCGAGCCGCCGACGCCCCGTACACCACCGAGCCTGCCGCCGGGGCCCCGAACCGCGGCGCGGCCCGGGTCTACGCCCGGGCGGAGTCCACGCTCGTGGCGTTCGACTTCGAGAGCGGGCGCTCCCGCCGCCTCGACGACGCCGAGCGGCGCTCGCTGGAGAGCCGACTCGACGACCCGCCGCCCCTGCGCCGCCCCGATCGGGGGCGCGGCCGATGACCCCCGGCGCGACCCCGACTCTCGCGCTGCCCGACGAGCGGGACGTGCGCGACCTGGAGACGTTCGTGGCCCGGGCCCGCCGGGTCGAGCCGTCCGGCGCCATCCGCCTCGCCGCCCACGGGTCGGTGCTCGCGATTACCGTGTGCCTGGTCCCGGGCAGCGGCCTGCTCGGGGAGGGCACCGTCCTCGGGATGCGGGTGGGCGCACTGGCGGAGGAGGCGGACCTCGACGTCGTCGTGCCCTTCGACGCCGTGACCGACCGGCTGGCCCGCATGCGCCGCGAGGCGGGCACCCGGTTCGCCGTCCCCCCGATGACCGTGGCGCCGCCCTGGGCGGCGCTGTCACCACCTCGGTCGGGCTGGGACCCGCGCGGCATCGTGCCGCCGGAGGACCTCCGGGACGGGGCGCTCGCGGGGATCGACGAGATCACCGCGGGGGCGCCGGCCGGCTCGGGGGCGGCGGCCGTCGCCGACCTGCGCCGGCGGGTGTGGTCGCGGGCGCTGCCCCTCGGGCAGAGACCACACAGCGAGAGACAGCACAGCGAGAGACAGCACAGCGAGAGACAGCACGGGCAGAGACCTTACAGCGAGAGGCAGCACAGCGAGAGGCAGGACGGGGAGGTGCGACCCGTCGGGCCGGGGACGGACGCCGGAGCGCCGGCCGCCGCGGCCGTCGAGCCCGCGGCCGGCCCGGATGGCGGTCGGGCGGGGGGCGCGGCGCCCGTCGCGGGCCTGGCGTTCGGCGCCCACGTGCTCGGGTTCCTGCGTGCCGAGCCGGCGACGTGGCACGTCGCCGGCCGGTGGCAGCGATTGTCGACGCCCGCCGGTCACGTCCTCGCGCGCTGAGTCGATCGCACCCCCGCGACCAGGGCGAGGACGCCGACCACGGCGGTCGCCGCCCAGAACCACGCGAAGTCGGAACTCGTCGCGGGGTCGTCGGTGACGAGCGTCGCGTAGAGGGTGCCGGCCGTCGCGAGCCCCACCGTCGCCCCGAGCGCGTCCGAGAGCGACATCGCCGACGACGCCTGAGCGTGCTGCGAGGGCGGGGCCAGGTGGAGGACCAGCACGGACACGGCCGTCGTGCCGAGCCCCATCCCGAGCCCCAGCGCGGCCGCGGAGACGATCATGACGGCGATGGGGGCGCCGGTGGCGGCCGTCGCCGCGAGGCCCGCGAGGCCCGCCGTGACGCACGCGCCGCCGGCCGCGAGGACGGGGGCGTGACGGGGGTCGAACCGGGGTCGTCCCTGCAGCCAGGCGCCGGCGGTCCACCCGATCGACGCGAGCGCGAGGACGGCGCCGGCGGCGCTCGGTTGGAGTCCGCGGGCCGCCACGAGCATGAGCGGGACGTAGGTCATGGCCCCGTTGAAGGAGGCCGCGAGCGCGAACCGGGCGGCGACGACGGCCGGCAGGCCGCGCCGCAGCCGACCCGTTCCCGGCGGCAGCAGGGGACGGGCGGCCAGGCCGAGGACGACGAGCCCGAGGAGGGCGCCGCCGACGTACAGGGGACGCGGCGGCACGAGATCCGTGCCGGCCCACTGGAAGAGGGCGGCGCCGGCGGCGACGGCCAGGCCCAGCCACACCGTCCGGCGCGCGGACGGGTACGTCGTGCGCGCCGGTCCGCGGCCGGTGGGCCCGGTGACGTCGGCGTCGCGCCCCGCGGTCCCGGACCCCTCGGAACGTCCGGCGCCCAGGCGACGCCGGTTGGCGAACAGCCCGGCGGCGGTGAGCGCGACGGCCGGGACGACGACGAGGAACACGGCCCGCCAGGACCACACCTGCGCGAGCAGGGCCGCGAGCAGCGGGCCGATGATCGACGGGAGGACCCAGGCGGCGGACATCCACGCGAAGACCCGCGGGCGCGCCGACTCCGGGTAGGCCGACCCGACGACGACGTAGAGGGCCACGACGACCAGCCCGGCGCCGAGGCCTGCGACGACGCGGCCGGCCAGGAGCAGCTCGAAGCTCGGGGCGAGCCCCGCAGCGAGTGACCCGGCGGCGAAGAGGGCCTGGCCCAGCCACGTGGGCAGGACCGGCCCGACCCGGCCGATCCAGGCGCCCGCGACGACGATGCCGAGGAGCTGGGCCGTGACCATCGAGCTGAACGCCAGGCCGTAGCGGGTCCCGGCCCCGAGCTCGGCCGCCGCGGCCGGCATGACCGTCGAGATCGCGAGCGACTCGAACGCGATGATCGTGATGAGGGCGACGAGGGTGATCGTCACCGTCGCGTGGGACCGCGACATCGGGCCCGCCTCACGGTGGTCGTGCGTTCCGGTGTCGTTCACCGGACCACCGTAGGCGGGCCCGATCGGGTCGACTCAGGCGGGCAGCCGGACCCAGGCGGAGGCGTCGAGCGGCAGCGGCCGGCCGGCGTCCGCCCCGGTCTCGGCGCGGTCGTCGTCGCTGCGGACGAGCACCTCACCGGCCGGAAGCGGCAGGTCGTCCTCGCCGAGGTTGGCGATGAACGCGACCCGCGAGCCGTCCTGCGCGAGGGACATGAATCCGACGGCCGTGTCCGGCAGCCCGTCGAGGTCGAGCAGCTCGGCGGTCCCGAGGTCCAGCTCGCGGCGCAGCCGCAGCAGGGTCCGGTAGAGCTCGAGCGTGGAGCCCGCCACACCGACCTGACGGTCCACCGCGAGCTCGGCGTAGCTCGCCGGCTGCGGCAGCCACACCTGCCCCGTCGTGTTGAACCCGGCCGCCGGGGCGTCGCCCTCCCACGGCATGGGGATGCGGCAGCCGTCGCGGCCGCGCTCGGTGCCCTCCGAACGGAGGAAGGCGGGGTCCTGCCGGAGCTCGTCGGGCACCTCGGCCGACTCGGGGAGCCCCAGCTCCTCGCCCTGGTAGAGGTAGGCCGATCCGGGCAGCCCGAGCATGAGGGTCGTGGCGGCCCGGGCGCGGCGCAGGCCGAGCGCGGCGTCGGGCACGGGGTCGCCGATGCCGATGCCCTTGAGGTGCTCGCCTTGCGCCCACGCGAGGCGCGTCGCGTGCCGGACGACGTCGTGGTTGCTCAGCACCCACGTCGTCGGCGCGCCCACCGAGTCACCCGCCGCCAGCGAGGTCGCGACGACGGCGCGCAGGGCGTCCGCGTGCCACGGCGAGGTGAGGAAGGCGAAGTTGAAGGCCTGGTGCATCTCGTCGGGACGCGTGTACAGGACGTTGCGCGACAGCGGCTGCACCCACGCCTCGGCGCAGAGGATCTTGTCCGCGGCCGGGTCCTTGGTGGGGTTCGCGTCCTCGAGCACGCGCCGCCACGCCCGGTAGATCTCGTGGACGCCGTCCTGATCCCACATCGGCGCGGCGTTGGTCGGCAGCTTGTGGTCCTCATCGCCCGAGATGATGTCGGTCGTGTGCGACCAGGCCGGCAGGCCCGGGGCCTTGACGAGGCCGTGCGCGACGTCGACGCGGAAGCCGTCGACCCCCCGCTCCACCCAGAAGCGCAGGATGTCCTCGAACTCGGCGCGGACCTCCGGGTTCGTCCAGTCGAGGTCGGGCTGCTTGCTGTCGAAGAGGTGCAGGTACCACTGGCCGGGGCGGACGAGCGCGCCCGACGCGTCGGTCTCGCCAGGCGACACCTGCGTCCAGGCGGGGCCGTGGAAGACGGAGACCCAGTCGTTGGGCGGCTCGTCGCCGGTGGGGCCCGAGCCGTCGCGGAAGATGTACCGCGCCCGGGCGGGCGAGCCCGGCTCCGACGCGAGGGCCTCCTGGAACCAGGCGTGCTCGTCGGAGGTGTGGTTCGGCACGAGGTCGACGATGACGCGTAGGCCGAGATCGCCGGCGCGTGCGATGAGAGCCTCGGCGTCCGCGAGAGAGCCGAAGAGCGGGTCGATGTCCCGGTAGTCGGCGACGTCGTACCCGGCGTCGGCCATGGGGGAGCGGTAGAACGGCGAGAGCCAGAGCGCGTCGACGCCGAGGTCTCGCAGATAGGGCAGGCGGGACGTGATGCCGGGCAGGTCACCGACTCCGTCGCCGTTCGAGTCGGCCCACGAACGCGGATACACCTGGTAGATCACCGCGTGGCGCCACCAGGCGGCGTCGGGTCCGTCGGCGGCGTGCAGCAGGGCACCGGTCCGGGGGGAGGTCTGGGTCGTCAGGTTCGTCGACTGCGTCACGGCTCCAGTCTGGGGGAGCGCACCCACCCGAATCGAATCGATTCGACAGCGTCTCGGATTGCGGGACTCCGGCCGCGGGGACCGGGTCGTTCCGTCCCCGCGCGGTCAGATCCGGTGCTGGGCCTGCATCCGCTCCAGCGGCGCGCTCTGGCCTTCCTCGGCGTTGACGAGGGAGAACGCGGCGCGGGTCAGGTAGTCGCGCAAGGCACCGTCGAGGTCGGGCGCCAGGGCGAGGGCGTCGAGGGAGCCGAGCATGTGGTGGAGCCAGCGGTCCCGCTGCGTCGGGGTGACGGCGAAGGGCATGTGCCGCATCCGCAGCCGAGGGTGTCCGCGCGTGTCGGAGTACGTCGTCGGCCCGCCCCAGTACTGCTCGAGGAAGAGGGTCAACCGGTGCGCCGCGGGCCCGAGATCCTCCTCGGGGTAGAGCGCGCGCAGCTCCGGATCCTGCGCCACCCCGGCGTAGAAGCCGTCCACGAGGCGCACGAGCGTCTCGTGGCCACCCATGAGTTCGTACGGCGTCGGTCCGGGTGAGGTCATGCCGCCCAGTCTCCCAGGTCCGCTCCGGCCGCTCCCGGCCCCCCGCGGGGGTGTCTCACGTCTGGCTCGGGTTGGCCGGCTTCGACGTCGTCGGCTGGATGGGGTCGAACGCGGCGGCCCCGGCGGCGATGATCGGACCCCGGACCCCGGCCTTGGCCAGCGCGATCTTCGCGCGCTCGAGGATCTCGCGCTGGACGGCCCAGTGCTCATTCGGGGCGCACTTCGCGAAGATCTTGATCGTCATCGTGCCGCCCGACATCGAGTCGACGCCCGCCACGGTCGGGGCCTCGAGGAGCGCGTCGGAGAACTTCGGGTCGTCGTCGACGTCGGCGACGACCTGTTCGAGGATGTCGATGACGCGCTCCGGGTCCTCGTCGATGGCCACGGGCACGTCGACGGAGCCCACCTGCCAGCCCTGGGACTTGTTGGCGATGCGCACGATCTCGCCGTTGCGGACGTACCAGACGATGCCGCTCATGTCGCGCAGTCGCGTGACCCGCAGGGACACCTCCTCGACGTACCCGGTCACCTCGCCGGTGTCGACGATGTCGCCCACGCCGTACTGGTCCTCGAGGATCATGAAGACGCCCGAGAGGAAGTCCTTGACGAGACTCTGGGCCCCGAAGCCCAGGGCGACGCCGCCGACGCCGGCGGAGGCGAGGACGGGCGCCATGTTCAGGCCGAGCTCCTGGCCGATCATGAGGACGGCGATGGTCCAGATGACGACGGTCGCGACGCTCTTGAGGACCGACCCCAGCGTGGTCACCCGCTGGCGCTGGCGTTCGGTGTCGACCAGGCCCGACTTGCTCAGGGCGCGCGCCGCGCGGCGGGCGCTGCGCTTCATGACGGGCAGCTGCATCGTGGGGATCGGGTCGATGACGGCGATCGAGGCCGTGTCGGCGCCGGACGTGCGGCGCTCGACGAGGGTGTGCACGAGGGTGTTGATGGCCCGGTGGACCAGCCAGCGCAGGATGAACGCGAACAGGACGATGATCACGATGTTCAGCGGCCGGTCGAGGAACCACGCGCCGGCCTGCTCCCACGTCAGCGTGGCCGTCCCCGACCGGGCCGCTCTCGCGGCCGCCGCCGAGCTGGTGTCGCCGGTGAGTGCACCGGCCGTCGATTCGAGGAACGAGCTCAACCACGTCATGTCCCCATTCTCGACCGGGGCGCTGTCCGGGCGCTGGGCGGCGCGCCCCGGACCTGGGGGCCGGCTGGGTAACGCCCGCGTCCGGGCCTCGGACCGCCGCGTCCGTGCAGGTGGTCGGCGGGGCAGCCGGTGCCGCTCCCGGCGGGGGCGGGCGCTGCCCCTAGGATCGACGGGACGCACCCGAGCCTCGAAAGGCGCCTGACTCCGTGACCACCCCGTCGCCCGACCTCATCGCCCTCGCCGACGCCTACGGCGTGGCCACCGACTACTGGGACTGGCAGGGCCGGCACGCGGAGGTCTCGGCGGACTCGATCCGCGCGGTGCTCGCCGCGCTCGACGTCGACGTCCCCGACGACGAGGCCGCCCGCGCGGCCCTCCCGCGGGTCGCGGAGCGTCCGTGGCTGCGGGTCGTGCCGCCCTTCACCCTCGTCCGCGAGGGGTGCGTCGCCACGGTGCCCGTGCACGTCCCTCACGGCAGTGAGGTGACTGCGTGGGTGGAGCTCGAGGACGGGGGCCGCGTCGACCTGCGCCAGCTCCCGGTCTGGGTCGAGCCGCGCGTCGTCGGCGGCGTCGAGACCGGAGAGGCGACCTTCGAGCTGCCCGACCGGCTTCCGCTCGGCTGGCACGAGGTGTGCGCCCGCCCGGCCGACGGGCAGACCGTCCGGGGGCGCCTCGCCGTGGTGCCGGAGCGCATCGACCTGCCCGAGGCCATCGAGGGCCGCGGCGCGTCGGGTCTGATGTCGCAGCTGTACTCGGTGCGTTCCCGCGCGTCGTGGGGCGTGGGAGACCTCGCCGACCTCGCGGACATGGCGGTCTGGTCCGCCCGTGACCTCGACTCGGACTTCGTGCTCATCAACCCCGTCCACGCGGCCGAGTACTCCGGCCACATGGAGCCGTCGCCGTACCTGCCGACGTCGCGCCGGTTCGTCAACCCGCTGTACATCCGGGTCGAGGACGTCCCCGAGGTCGCCTACCTCGACGCGGACACGCGGGCGGAGGTCGAGGCCCTCGCGCGGACCGCCCGCCCGGGGAACACCCAGGACACCATCGACCGGGACGCCGCGTGGGAGACGAAGCGCCGGGCGCTGCGGCTCGTCTTCGACGCACCCCGTTCGGTGCGCCGCCAGGCCGCCTTCGAGGACTACCGAGCGAACGAGGGGCGCGGTCTCGTCGACTTCGCGACGTGGTGCGTGCTCTCGGACGTCGTCGAGGCCGATGACGCGGGGTGGCCGGAGGCGCTGCGCGACCCCGACAGCGAGGAGGTCGCGACGTTCCGGGAGGAGCACGCCGACGACATCCTCTTCGTCATGTGGCTGCAGTGGGTGGTCGACGACCAGCTCGGCGCCGTGCAGCGCGAGGCGGTCGCCGCGGGCATGAGCCTCGGCGTCATGCAGGACCTCGCCGTGGGGGTGCACCCGAGCGGCGCCGACGCCTGGTACCTGGGCGACGCCCTCGCCCGGGGTGTCACCGTCGGCGCCCCGCCCGACGCCTACAACCAGCTCGGGCAGGACTGGAGCCAGCCCCCGTGGCGCCCCGACCGCCTCGAGGAGCTCGGCTACGCGCCGTTCCGGGACATGATCCGGGCGGCCCTGCGACACAGCGGCGGCCTGCGCATCGACCACATCATCGGGTTGTTCCGCCTGTGGTGGGTGCCCGCGGGCCGGCCCGCCATCGAGGGCACGTACGTCACCCTCGACCACGAGGCGCTGATCGGCATCCTCGCGCTCGAGGCCCAGCGCGCCGGCGCGGTCGTCGTCGGCGAGGACCTCGGCACCGTCGAGCCGTGGGTGCGCGAGTACCTGCGCGGCCGCGGGGTGCTCGGCACGTCGATCCTGTGGTTCGAGCGCACGGAGGACGGTTCGCCGGTGCGGCCGGAGGACTACCGGCGGCTCTGCCTCGCCTCGGTGACGACGCACGACCTGCCGCCGACCTCCGGCTACCTCACGGGTGAGCACATCGAGGTGCGCGACCGGCTCGGCCTGTTCACCCGGCCCGTCGAGGAGGAGAGGGAGCTCGACGAGGCCGACCGGCTGTCGATGCTCGGGGCGCTCGCCGAGCGGGGCTTCCTCGGGGACGCCGACACGGCCGACGCCGTCCTCGCCGACGTCCCGGGGCATCTCGAGCAGGTCGTCGACGGGCTGCACCGCTACCTGTCCGCCTCGCCCGCGCTGCTCGTGGGCATCGCCGTGCCCGACCTCGTCGGCGACCGCCGGACGATGAACCAGCCGGGGACGAACGACGAGTACCCCAACTGGCGGCTGCCGTTGGCCGACGCGAACCGGCGGCCCGTCCTCCTCGAGGACCTCGTCGCCAAGCGTCGGGCCCGCCGCCTGACCCGCACGGTCCGTCGCGGGGGCACCGCCACCGACTGAGCCGTCGACTCGTCGGGCTTCGGCCGGGGCTCGTGGCGGGCCGCCCCGCCCCGCTCGCCACACTCGTCGGACTCCTGCCGAGACTCGGCCGGACCGGCGGCCGCGCCGATGGGCCCGGGTCGCTCCTCGCGGTCCAGGAGGTGACGCAACCTGTCGACGTCCACCCCCAACACGTCCGTGCCGGGGATCTCGGCCCCGGGCTCCGGCAGGGTGGTCGAGGTGATCAGGCACGCGAGAAGAGTGGTGCGCAGCTGCACTTCGAGGGCACTGGGGAACGTTTCGGCGAACGTCGTGGTGCGTGTCGGCGTCGACATCGACCCCCCTCCCCAACACTGGAATGCGGTGAAATGTGGTGAAGTGCGTGCTCTTATTCTCGCCGATCAGAGCATGTCTATGGAAAATATGTGCGAACACGTACCCGGGAGATTTCCGCGGTGTCGGCGGCGAGTGAGGCCGCCGCTCGGCACCCTCGACGGCCGTATCCGTCTCGGGCTCAGTCGGTGTGGCCGAGCCGCACCGGCAGGAAGAGCAGGAGGCCGACGAGGAGGACGAGCACGAGACCGACGACGCCCCAGTACTGCGACTGGGGCCCGACGAGCGCCGCGCCGAGGGCGACCGCTGCGGAGAACGCCGCGGGGGCCAGGAAGCTCACGGCCCGGCCGGTCGTCGTGTACAGGCCGAAGATCTCGCCGTGGCGGCCCTCCGGTACGTGGCGGGAGAGCAGGCTCCGGCTCGCCGACTGCGCGGGGCCGACGAAGGCCGCGAGGGGAAGCCCGAGCGCCCAGAACGCGGCCGGCCCGGCCCCGTGGAAGGCGAACAGCCCCAGGCCGCACCCGCACATCGCTACGAGCGAGACGACGATGACGCGCTTCGCCCCGAGCCGGTCGTCGAGCAGGCCGGCGACGATCGTCGCGATCCCCGCGACGACGTTCGCCGCGATCCCGAAGACGATGACCTGGGAGGCGGTGAAGCCGAACGTGCCGGCCGCGATGACGCCCCCGAAGGTGAAGACCCCGGCCAGCCCGTCGCGGTAGACGGCGGCCGCGAGCAGGAAGCGCAGGAGCTGCGGGTCGCTGCGCCACAGGCCCCGGATCGTCGCCCAGAGGGCCCGGTAGGAACCGACGAGGTCGAAGCGCGCGGGCCGAGGCGCTGCTCCCGGGAGTCGGTCCGGCCGGGTCCCGGCCGCGGGGCCCGAGTCGCGGACGACGAAGAGCACGGGCAGGGCCGCGAGCCCGAACCACGCGGCGGCAAGGAGCATGGCGACCCGGATGTGCTCGCCGCCGGCGTGCGTGACCCCGAACCAGCCGGGGTCGGGGGAGATGAAGCCGACGAGCAGCATCGCGAGCAGCACGATCCCGCCGAGGTAGCCGACGCCCCAGCCGAGACCGGACACCCGGCCCACGTTCTCGGGCGTGGACACCCGCGGCAGCATCGCGTTGTAGGTGACGCCGGCGAACTCGGAGAACAGGGTGCCCACCGCGACGAGCGCGACGCCGAGCCAGAGGAAGCCGGGCTCCGGGCGCACGAAGAAGAGCGCCGCCGTGCACACGAACACGCCGAGGGAGTTGACCCCGAGCCAGAACGTGGGCCGCCCCGTCGCGTCGGCTCGCTGCCCCAGCACGGGGGCGAGGAGCGCGACGCCGAGGCCGGCCGCCGCCAGGCCCGCGCCGAGCGCGGCGGAGGTCTCGCTCTCGGGGCCGAAGGCCGAGCTCGTGAGGTAGACGGTGAAGACGAACGTGGTGACGACCGCGTTGAACGCCGCCGACCCCCAGTCCCAGGCCGCCCACGCGAGGACCGGCCCGGACAACATCCGCCCGCGGCCGCCCGCCGACGACTCCCGCTCGTCCACCGCCTCGCTCATGCCGACCGCCGGTGCCTCACGACGCGTCCGCGTCGAAGGCCTGCGCCGCGAGGGCGCGGACGACGGCGTCACGGTTCTCGGCGACGAGGCGCCGGATCGAGTCCTGGGCGTCCGGGTGGGCGTCGAGCCAGTCCTGCGTCGCCCGCGCGAGGTGCTCGTCGGCCAGGGCGAGCGGGTAGAACTCCGACACGAGCGTCTCCATGATCGCGTGGGTGCGCCCGGCGGCCACGTCGAGCAGCGTCGTGTGGTACCGGTCGACGAACGGCTCGAGCAGGCTCGTGTCGTGGACGGCGCCCCAGCCCCGGGCGGCCGCCTGGAGGGTCTGGTTGGCCCACGCGTCCGAATCGAGTGCGCCGGCCCACGCGGACTCCTTCGCCTCGACGCTCGGGCGGGCGGCGAGGGCGCGCACCGCCCGCTCGCGGCCGGTCGCCGTGTCGTCGCGGCGGCGCTCGGCCTCGATCGCGTCGGCGTCGGCGCGCCCGCCGGCGGCCAGGCCGGTGAGGAGCACCCACCGCATCTCGGTGTCCACCTCCAGGCCCGGCCACGTGGTCGACCCCTCGAGCAGCGACGCGAGCAGGTCGAGGTCGTCGTCGCCGCGGGCCCAGCCCGCGAACGCGACCGCGAGTTGGAACTGGGCGTCGCCGCCCGCCGGGGCCGCCTGCGCCATCTCGCGCAGGCGGGCGGTGACGTCGGCGGCTGCCGCGTCGCGCGCGTCGGGGGCGGTGTAGAAGGTCACGGCCGAGCGCACCTGCGCGAGCAGGACCCGCAGCATCGTGGGGTCGGTCGTGTCGTCGATCGAGTCGAGGGCGAGCCGCACGAAGTCCCGGGCCCGCATCTGGGCGTCGCGGGTCATGTCCCAGGCCGCCCCGAGGACGAGCGCCCGCGGCAGGCTGTCGGTGAAGCCGCGCGCGTGGGCGACGGCCGCGGACAGCGACGGCGCGTCGAGGCGGATCTTCGCGTAGGCCAGGTCGTCGTCGTTGACGAGGAACAGGTCGGGGCGGGGCCGGCCGACGAGTTCGGGGACGTCGGTCCGGGCCCCGGCGACGTCCAGCTCGACCCGTTCGCTGCGGACGAACCGCCCGTCGCGCAGGTCGTACAGGCCGACGGCCAGCCGATGCGGGCGCAAGGGCATCTGCGGGGTCGCGCCGGTCTGCTCCACGGCGACCGAGGCCAGCGCGCCGTCGTCGCCGACCTCCAGGGCCGGGCGCAGGGTGTTCACGCCCGAGGTCTCGAGCCAGTCACGCGACCACGCCGAGAGGTCCCGCCCCGAGGCGCGCTCGAGCTCGGCGAGGAGGTCGGCCAGCGTCGTGTTGCCCCAGGCGTGCGCCGCGAAGTAGGCCCGCAGCCCCTGCGTGAACGCCTCCCGGCCGACGTAGGCGACGAGCTGCTTGAGCACACTCGCGCCCTTCGCGTACGTGATGCCGTCGAAGTTGACCTCGACGTCGTGCAGATCACGGATCTGGGCGACGATGGGGTGGGTGGACGAGAGCTGGTCCTGGTTGTAGGCCCACGCCTTCTCGGCCGTGCCGAACGTCGTCCAGGCCGACGTCCACCGGGTGGCCTCCGCCTGGCACGTGGTGCTCGCCCACTCGGCGAACGACTCGTTGAGCCAGAGGTCGTCCCACCAGCGCATCGTCACGAGGTTGCCGAACCACATGTGCGCGAGCTCGTGCAGGATCGTCAGCGCGCGCCGCTCGACGGTCGCCTCCGACACCTTCGAGCGGAACACGTACATCTCGTGGTACGTGACGGCGCCGACGTTCTCCATGGCACCCGCGTTGAACTCGGGGGTGAAGATCTGGTCGTATTTCTCGAACGGGTAGGCGAGCCCGAACTCCTTCTCGTAGAAGGCGAACCCGCGCCTCGTGATGTCGAAGACCTCGCCCGAGTCGAGGAACGGGGAGAGCGACCGCCGGCAGAACAGGCCGAGCGGCACGACACGCCCGTCGCCCGTCGTCAGCTCGTCGCGGACGACGTCGTACGGTCCGGCGACGAGCGCCGTCACGTAGCAGGACAGCCTCGGGGTGGGGGCGAAGCGCCACGTGGCGGCGCCCTCGGCCCCGCCGTCGGCGGCTTCCGGCTCGGGAGTCGGCTGGGTCGAGACGATCTGCCAGCCCGCGGGGGCGGTGACGGTGAAGGTGAAGGTCGCCTTGAGGTCGGGCTGCTCGAAGACGGCGAAGACGCGCCGGCAGTCGGCCACCTCGAACTGCGTGTACAGGTAGACCTCGTCGTCGACGGGGTCGACGAACCGGTGCAGACCCTCCCCGGTGTTCATGTACCGGCCGGTGGCCGAGACGGCGAGCTCGTTCTCGGCGGCCAGGTCGGGCAGCGTGATCCGGGCGCCGTCGTAGTGGCCCTCGGGATCGAGGTCGACCCCGTTGAGCCTGACGGAGCCCACCGATTCGCCGACGAAGTCGATCCACGAGGACGCCCCGGGCTCGGTGCAGGTGAACCGCACCGTGCTCGTCGTGGGGAACGTGTGGTCGCCGGCGGTCACGTCGAGGTCGACGTCGTAGGACGAGACGTCGAGCAGACGGGCCCGTTCGCGGGTCTCGTCGCGGGTGAGGTTCTGTCCGGGCACGGGGCGCTCCTGGAAGATCGGTGCCGATGAGGCGGGCGAGCCGACGGCTCCCGCGCTGTCGACCCGATCGTCGCACGGCGCACCGACAGCGTCCGCGATGTCCCGGGATGTTCCCCGATGTCTCCCGATGACCCGGTGAACCTGGGCCGTCACCGCGGGGAACGGCTGGCAGGATGAGCGGTATGACGAACGAGAAGGCCGAGATGTGGTTCGACCCGCTGTGCCCGTGGGCGTGGATGACGTCCCGCTGGCTCATGGAGGTCGAGCGGGTGCGTGACGTCGAGGTCACCTGGTCGGTGATGAGCCTGTCGGTGCTCAACGAGGGGCGCGACCTCGACGAGGGCTACCGGGGCCTCATGGACGGCGGCTGGGGCCCCGTTCGGGTCGTGATCGCGGCGCGGGAGCGGCACGGGCAGGGGGTCGTCAAGAAGCTGTACGACGCGCTGGGGGAGCGCATCCACCTCGGCGGCGCCGACCTCCGCGACGAGGGGCAGCGCACCCGCCTCATCGCCGACGCCCTGGCCGACGCGGGCCTGGAGGCCGACCTCGCCGACGCCGCGACGAGCACCGAGTTCGACGACGCGCTGCGGGCGAGCCACGAGCGGGGCATCTCGCTCGTCGGTGACGAGGTCGGCACGCCCGTCGTCGCGTTCGGGGACGTCGCGTTCTTCGGGCCCGTCGTCTCGCCGGCCCCGAAGGGCGAGGCCGCCGGCCGGCTCTGGGACGGGTGCCTCCTCGTCGCCGGCACCCCCGGCTTCTTCGAGATCAAGCGCACCCGCGACGTCGGCCCCATCTTCGACTGACCCCCACCCGACCCACCCGGAGGAGACGACATGCGAGTGCACTTCGGCGCCGACCACGCCGCGTTCGAGCTCAAGGAGGCCCTCGTCGCCCACGTGCGCGGCCTCGGCCACGAGGTCGTGGACCACGGTCCGCGCGAGTACGACGCCGACGACGACTACCCCCGCTTCGTCGTCCCCGCCGCCCAGGCGGTCGCGGCGGAGGAGGGCAGCCGCGGGATCGTCCTCGGTGGCTCCGGCAACGGTGAGCAGATCGCGGCGAACAAGGTGCCCGGTATCCGGTGCGCGCTGGCGTGGTCGGTCGAGACCGCCGAGCTGGCCCGCGAACACAACGACGCCCAGGTCGTCTCGGTGGGCGCGCGCATGACGAGCGAGGCCGACGCCAAGGCGATCGTCGACACGTTCCTGTCGACGCCGTTCTCGGACGGACAGCGGCACCGCCGCCGCATCGACCTCCTGCGTGCCTTCGAGGCGACGGGGGAGCTGCCCGCCTGACCTCGCGAGACGAACACGAACGCCCCGGCCGCATGGTGTGCGGCCGGGGCGACGTCGTTCGAGCGGGTGACGAGAATCGAACTCGCGTAGCCAGTTTGGAAGACTGGGGCTCTACCATTGAGCTACACCCGCACACGCTTGCGCGGCGCTCGCACAGGTTAGCGCACCGCTCCGTCGCCGCCGAAACGACGCTCCTCGCCGCGCTGCCGCCGGCGAGTCGCCCGACGCGGACCACTCGGGACCACCCAGCGCGCCCCGCTCGGCCGCACGGGGGCGCAGCGGCGCCGGTGGGCTAACCTGACCCGACCACGGGCTGTGGCGCAGCTTGGTAGCGCGCGTGCTTTGGGAGCACGATGTCGCAGGTTCGAATCCTGTCAGCCCGACTCCGTCCCTCCTCGCTCGTCCCGACCCTCCGGCCCGGGCGACCCGCCCCGGAGACGGCGAAGGGCCCGTGGGCCTGTGCCCACGAGCCCTCTGCCGACGGACCGCGCTGCGGTCTCCGTGCGTGCGGCACGGCTCCTCGCTCCGGTCCCCTCGGGCGATGCCGTGCCGCGTCCTCCCTCCCGGCGGATGCGGTCGCGGCCGGGCTCGAGTTCGTCCCGCCGGCGACATGGGGGACATCGACCCGGGCGGCCGCCGCGTTACGCGGCGTCGCGGTGTCATCCTCACCCGACCGGGGCCGACCCTGCCCCGTGCCCCGGGTCGACCGCCCGGCGGCGCGCGCCCGTCTCACCGGTTCGAGGCCTCCGGTACGTAACCGTTACGATGAAGTGATGCCTGGCCGAGGTGGGGTCATGCGGTGATGTCTGCGGCGACGTCCGCGGGTCGAGCGAGATCGGTCCCCATGGGCCCCGCTGTCCTCGGCCCGGTCCCGTCCCGTGGCGACGCCGGCCCTGCACGCCCAGGCGGACACCCAGACCCCGACCGATGCTGGAGAACCAGAAGTGAAGAGTGCCGTCGAGACCCTCAACCCGACCCGGGTCAAGCTGACCGTCGAGGTCCCGAACGAGGAGCTGCGACCGAGCATCGACGCCGCGGTGAAGTCCATCGGGTCCCAGATCTCCATCCCGGGCTTCCGCCCCGGCAAGGTCCCCGCGCGCATCATCGAGCAGCGCGTCGGCAAGGGCGCCGTGCTGCAGGAGGCCGTCAACCAGGCGCTGCCCGACCTGTACGGCCAGGCCCTCGCCGAGAACGAGATCCGCCCGCTCGGCCAGCCCGAGATCGACGTGACCGAGGTCCCGGCCCAGGACGGCGAGCAGCTCGTCTTCACGGCCGAGGTCGACGTCCGCCCCGAGATCACCCTGCCGGCCTTCGACGAGATCGAGGTCTCCGTCGACTCCCTCGACGACGCCGCCGTGGCGGAGGAGTCCGAGCGCCGCATGACCGAGCTGCGCGAGCGGTTCGGCACCCTCGTCGGCGTCGACCGCGCCGCGGCGGAGGGCGACTTCGTGTCGATGAACCTGCGCGGCGAGATCGGCGGCGAGGAGATCGACGCCGTCGAGGGCGTCTCGTACGAGATCGGCTCCCGCACCATGCTGGAGGGCCTCGACGAGGCCCTCACGGGCCTGTCGGCCGACGAGTCGACGACGTTCGAGGCCCCCCTCGCCGGCGGCGACCACGAGGGCGAGAACGCGCATATCACCGTGACCGTGTCGGCGGTCAAGACCCGCGAACTGCCCGAGCTCGACGACGACTTCGCCCAGATGGCCTCGGAGTTCGACACGCTGGCCGAGCTCGAGGAGAGCGTCCGGGAGCAGGCCCGCCAGGCCAAGACCTTCGAGCAGGGCGTCCAGGCGCGCGACAAGGTCCTCGAGCACCTCCTCGAGTCGCTCGACATCCCCGTGCCCGAGAGCATCGTCGAGGCCGAGGTCACCCAGCACCTCCAGGGCGAGAACCGCGAGGACGACGACGAGCACCGCGCCGAGGTCCAGGAGAGCACGCGGCGCGCCCTGCGCACGCAGCTGCTCCTCGACACCATCGCCGAGGCGAACGAGGTCGAGGTGACCCAGCAGGAGCTCATCGAGTACCTCATCGCGAGCGCCCAGCAGTACGGCATGGACCCCAGCGAGTTCGCCCGCGCCATCGACGAGGGCAACCAGGTCTCCGCCATGGCGGGCGAGGTCGCCCGCCGCAAGGCGCTGGCCTCCATCCTCGAGAAGGTCACGGTGCGTGACGCGGCCGGCGAGCTCGTCGACCTCAACGCCGAGACCATCGACGACGGCATGGACGAGGACGTCGACGACGACCTCGAGGGCGACGCCGCCGAGGTCGTCGAGGTCCACGAGGAGTCGGCTCCCGAGGCCTCGGACGCGGACGAGACGTCCTCGAAGTAGTCCCGACAGACCGAGCTCCGACCGTCGGCGCCGTTCCCCCAGCCCGGGGACCGGCGCCGACGGCGTCCACGGGGCGGGTCGTCCGCCCTTGCGCTCAGGGCGAACAACGGCCGGGGCGGGGATGGGAGCGTCGGTGCCCGACGTTAGGGTCGATGAGGTCGTGGGGCCCGCGAGGCGGGTGCCCCGAGAAGTAGCGAGAGATGGAGACAGCGTGAGCCACAGCAGCGAGATCGTCGCCGCCGACCAGGGCCCCAAGGGCGGGCTCGACGAACACATCTACCAGCGCCTCCTCAAGGAGCGCATCATCTTCCTCGGGTCGGACGTGCGCGACGACAACGCCAACGCCATCTGCGCGCAGATGCTCCTGCTCGCGGCGGAGGACCCGAACAAGGACATCTGGCTGTACATCAACTCGCCGGGCGGGTCGATCTCGGCGGGCATGGCGATCTACGACACGATGAACTGGATCCCCAACGACGTCGCCACCGTGGCCATGGGCATGGCCGCGAGCATGGGCCAGTTCCTGCTCTCCGCCGGCGCCCAGGGCAAGCGGTACGCGACGCCGCACGCGCGCATCCTCATGCACCAGCCGCTCGGCGGCATCGGCGGGACGGCGACCGACATCAAGATCCAGGCCGAGCAGATGCTGTTCATCAAGCGTCAGATGGCCGAGCTCATCGCCCAGCACACCGGTCAGAGCGTCGAGCAGATCACCAAGGACTCCGACCGCGACCGCTGGTTCAGCGCGCAGGAGGCGAAGGACTACGGGTTCGTCGACCACGTCTACTCCAGCGCCGGTCAGACGCCGGGCGCCGGCGGCACCGAGAGCTGAGGTCAGGCGTGTACACCCACTTCGGCCCCCGCGATCACGAGTTTGGAGCAGACATGAACACCCACCGAAGCGGCGCCCTGCCGGTGCCGTCCCGGCTCGCCCCGAGCAGCCGCTACATCCTTCCGCAGTTCGAGGAGAAGACCTCCTACGGCATGAAGCGGACCGACCCGTACACCAAGATGTTCGAGGACCGCATCATCTTCCTCGGCAGCCAGGTGGACGACGCGTCGGCGGACGACATCATCGCCCAGCTGATCGTCCTCGAGTCCCAGGACCCGGACCGCGACATCGTCCTGTACATCAACTCCCCGGGCGGCTCGTTCACGGCGATGACGGCCATCTACGACACGATGCAGTTCATCCGCCCCGACGTGCAGACGTTCGTCGTCGGCCAGGCCGCGTCGGCGGCCGCGGTGCTGCTCGCGGCGGGCGCGCCCGGCAAGCGGTACGCGCTGCCCAACTCGCGGGTGCTCATCCACCAGCCCGCGCTCGGCGGCAGCGACTACGGCCAGGCGAGCGACATCGAGATCCAGGCCAACGAGGTGTTCCGGATGCGCACCTGGCTCGAGGAGACCCTCGGGTCGCACTCCGGCCGCACCCCGGCCCAGGTCAACGAGGACATCGAGCGCGACAAGTTCCTGTCCGCGGCCGAGGCCAAGGACTACGGGCTCATCGACGAGGTGCTCGTCAGCCGGAAGGCCTCGCGCCAGAGCTGATCGCACGCAGGCCGATCGGTGCAGGACCGGCGTCCGGCCCCCGCGGTGCCACCGCGGGGGCCGACGTCGTCCCCGGTGTCCGCCCTGAGCGGACACGGGCGGCGGGAGCATCGACACCGGGGTTCAATGAAGGAAGGCGACGCACCCGACGGGTAGCGTCGGGGGGCGCGGCTCCGGTGGGGTCGGCCGACAGGGTCCGTTTCGCGGACGGGAAGGAATCTGCCTCGTGGCACGCATCGGAGACGGCGGCGACCTGCTGAAGTGCTCGTTCTGCGGAAAGAGCCAGAAGCAGGTCAAGAAGCTCATCGCGGGCCCGGGGGTCTACATCTGCGACGAGTGCATCGAGTTGTGCAACGAGATCATAGAGGAGGAGCTCGCCGAGGCGAGCGAGCTGGGTCTCGAGGAGCTGCCCAAGCCGCGCGAGATCTTCGACTTCCTCGAGCAGTTCGTCGTCGGCCAGGTGCCGGCGAAGCGGTCGCTCGCGGTCGCCGTGTACAACCACTACAAGCGCATCCAGGCCGGCGAGGGTCCCAAGAAGGGCGGGGGCGAGCAAGTCGACATCGCGAAGTCGAACATCCTGCTCATCGGCCCCACCGGCTGCGGCAAGACCTACCTCGCGCAGACGCTCGCGCGGATGCTCAACGTCCCGTTCGCCATCGCCGACGCGACCGCGCTCACCGAGGCCGGGTACGTGGGCGAGGACGTCGAGAACATCCTCCTCAAGCTCATCCAGGCGGCGGACTACGACGTCAAGAAGGCCGAGACGGGCATCATCTACATCGACGAGGTCGACAAGATCGCCCGGAAGAGCGAGAACCCGTCGATCACGCGGGACGTCTCCGGCGAGGGGGTCCAGCAGGCGCTGCTGAAGATCCTCGAGGGGACGACCGCGTCGGTGCCCCCGCAGGGCGGGCGCAAGCACCCGCACCAGGAGTTCATCCAGATCGACACGACCAACGTGCTCTTCATCGTCGGCGGCGCGTTCGCGGGCCTCGAGAAGCTCATCGAGGGTCGGGCCGGCCAGACCGGACTGGGCTTCGGGGCGCGGCTGCACACGGCGAAGGCCCCCGACGAGTACTTCGGCGAGGTCATGCCCGAGGACCTCATGAAGTTCGGCCTCATCCCCGAGTTCATCGGGCGGCTGCCGGTCATCACGACGGTCTCGCCGCTCGACCGGCACGCTCTCGTGCAGATCCTCACCGAGCCCCGGAACGCCCTCGTCAAGCAGTACACGAAGATGTTCGAGATCGACGGTGTCGAGCTCGAGTTCACCGACGACGCGGTCGAGGCCATCGCCGAGCAGGCCCTCGCGCGCGGGACCGGCGCCCGCGGTCTGCGCGCGATCATGGAGGAGGTCCTCCTGCCGGTCATGTTCGACGTGCCGAGCGACGACGAGATCGCCCGCGTCCTCGTGACCCGCGAGGTCGTCCTCGACAACGTCAACCCGACGATCTTCCGCCGGGAGACCGAGCGCGGCCGCAAGCGCGCCGACCGCAAGGAATCCGCCTGAACCACGCCCGGCGCGCGCCGGCCCCGTCCTGCCCGGGCGGGGTCGGCGCGACCGCGCGGGGTGGACCGCGTCGCGGCGGGTGGGGGAGTCTGGGGCGGTGAGCCCCGTGACCGCCTTCCGCCTCGGCCCGGGTGACCCGGCGCCGACGCAGCAGAGCTCGGTGAGCTGCGGCTCGGCCTGCCTGACCGTCGCGCGCATGATGATCGACCCCGCCCTCACCCGGTGGATCCTGCGCGGCGTCGGCCCCGGCGGCGCCCGCGACGACCGGCCCGTCGCGGCCCGGTTCGCCGAGCACGAGCAGGAGGTCCTCGCCCGCACCAACGCCGTCGTCCCGCGTCCCGGCAGCGTCCAGGCACCGTGGCCGCGTGCGCTCGGGACACCGCCGTGGGGCGCCCGGGTCGAACTCGAGAACGGGGCCGCCCTCGCGGGCACCCCGTACGCGACGACGTGGCTACGCGGCCTGTCCGGAGAACGGCTCGCGGCCCGGGTCGACCGCCTGGTGGGTCTCGTCGACGTCGGGGCGCCGATGCTCCTGTACGTGGGCAACGGCACCCTGCCGCGACACGTCACGCTCGTGTTCGTGGCCGCCGACGGCGGCCCTCCCGCGCTCTACGACCCCGCGGGCGGTCGGGTCGGCGCGTTCCCCGCCGCCGGCCTCGCCGACCGCCGCCTCGGCCTGTCAGGGTGGGACCAGCCGTGGGTGGCCGTCCATCCGAGCGGGGCGCTGCGCTCCCGTCGGCGCACCGAGGTGCTCGCCGCCCTGCGCGGGCGGTTCGCGGGCTCACCGGTCCCCGAGGGGTCGGCGTGGTCGCGTGCGCAGGAGCGCCCCGGGCCCACCCGCTCCTGAAACCGCCGCCGCGCGACCACACGGCCGGCGCGGCGCGACCTCACTCCTTCGGCGGCGGCGGCAGCAGGACGGCGTCGCGGACCTCGACGCGGTCGGCCTCGGCGTAGGTGATCGCGTCGATGCGACCCGCGGCACACAGGTCGTCGGCGCAGGCCCGGAGGGCGGCCAGTGCGGCGGCCGGGCCGGCGATCGTCACCGACTCGACCTGGGCGCGCATGCCGAGCTTCGCGTCGGACTTGGCCCGACGGACCCCGGCGAGGGCGGCGCCCACGACGGCGAGGGCGCTCGGGTCGGCGTCCGCGTCGATCCCGGCCCGCGCCTGCTCGGGCGTGGGCCAGGCGGCGCGGTGCACCGAGCCGACCCGCCACCACGACCAGACCTCCTCGGTCGCGTACGGGACGAACGGGGCGAACAGGCGCAGCAGGACGTCGAGGGCGTGCCGCAGGGCCGCACGCGCGGAGGCCGCCCCGGCCTCGTCCTGCTCGCGCCCGTAGGCCCGGTCCTTGACGAGCTCGAGGTAGTCGTCGCAGAACGTCCAGAAGAAGGTCTCGGTGACCTCGAGCGCCCGGGTGTGGTCATAGGCCTCGAATCCGGCGGTCGCGCGCTCCACGACGTTCCCGAGCTCGGCGAGCATCGCCCGGTCGAGCGGGTGCGTCACCGTGTCCCGCAGGTCCGTGACCGTGTCGGCGCGGGGGTCCACGCGGTCGTCGCCGGCGGCGGGGAAGCCGAGGACGAACTTGCTCGCGTTGAGGATCTTCATCGCGAGGCGCCGGCCCACCTTCATCTGGCCGGTGTCGAACGCGGCGTCCGTCCCGAGCCGCGCGCCGGCCGCCCAGTACCGCACCCCGTCGGAGCCGTGGAGCTGGAGCATGCCCTCCGGCGTCTCGGCGTTGCCCTTGGACTTGGACATCTTCTTCCGGTCGGGGTCGAGGATCCAGCCGCTGATCGCCGCGTGCCGCCACGGCGCCTCGTCCGCGAGGTGGTGCGCCCGGACGACGGTCGAGAACAGCCACGTGCGGATGATGTCCTGGCCCTGGGGGCGCAGGTCCATGGGGAAGAGCTTCGCGAAGAGCTCGGGGTCGCCGTCCGCCTCAGCCCCGTCGCCCCCGGAGCCCGCGGGCATGCCGGTCGTGATCTGCGGTGTGAGCGAGGAGGTCGCCCACGTGTCCATGACGTCGGGGTCACCGACGAATCCACCGGGTTCGCCCCGCTGGTCGGGGGAGTAGCCGTCGGGCACGTCGCGGAAGGGGTCGACGGGCAGCTGGTCGGGCCGGGGCGCGATGGGGGAGTCGAAGCGGGGCTGCCCGGAGGCGTCGATCGGGTACCACAGCGGGATCGGGATCCCGAAGAAGCGCTGCCGGGAGACGAGCCAGTCGCCGTTGAGCCCGCCCACCCAGTTCTCGTACCGTACGCGCATGAACTCGGGGTGGAAGTCGATCCGGCGGCCCCGGGCCAGGAGGTCGTCGCGCAGGTCGTCGTCGCGCCCGCCGTTGCGGATGTACCACTGGCGGCTCGTGACGATCTCGAGCGGCTTGTCGCCGCGCTCGTAGAAGTTCGCCTTGCGCTGGGTGGCCGTGGGCTCACCCTCGAGGTCGCCGGTCTCGCGGAGCCGGTCGACGATGTTCTTGCGGGCCGCGAACGTCGTGCTGCCGGCCACGGCGTCCGCGTAGAACTCGCGCGCCGAAGGAGAGGTCAGCCAGTCCGGGGTGTCCGCGCTCATCCGCCCGTTGCGCGTGACGAGCGAGCGGGTCGGCAGGCGCAGTTCGCGCCACCACGTGACGTCGGTGAGATCACCGAAGGTGCAGCACATCGCGATGCCGGCGCCCTTGTCTATCTCGGCCTCGGGGTGGGACAGGACCGGCAGCTCGACGCCGAAGACGGGCGAGGTCACCGTGGTCCCGAAAAGGCCTCGGTAGCGGTCGTCGTCCGGGTGCGCGATGAGCGCGACGCAGCTCGCCAGGAGTTCCGGGCGCGTCGTCTCGATGTGGACCGGTGAGCCGTCCGCCGCGTGGAACGCGATGCGGTGGTAGTGGCCGGGGTAGTCGCGGGCCTCGAGCTCGGCCTGCGCGACCGCCGTCTGATAGGTGACGTCCCACAGCCCGGGCGCCTCGGACTGGTAGGCCGCGCCGGCCTCGAGGTGGTCGAGGAACGCCCGCTGCGAGACGGCCTGCGACCGCGCGTCGATCGTCCGGTAGGTCTGCCTCCAGTCGACGGACAGGCCGAGCCGGCGCCACAACGCCTCGAACGTCTTCTCGTCCTCGACGGTGCGCTCGTCGCACAGCTCGACGAAGTTCGCGCGGGAGACGGCCTCCTGCTTGGAGGCGTCCTTGACGTCCTTGGCCGGCATGTCGCCGCGGTAACGGGGCTCGTAGCCGGGCACGTAGGGCAGGGAGGCGTCGCCGCGGACGCCGTAGAAGTTCTGGACCCGCTTCTCGGTGGGCAGGCCGTTGTCGTCCCAGCCCATCGGGTAGAACACCTCGAACCCGCGCATGCGTTTGTACCGGGCCAGGCAGTCGGTGTGCGTGTACGAGAAGACGTGCCCCACGTGGAGCGACCCGCTGGCGGTGGGCGGCGGGGTGTCGATCGCGTAGACCTGCTCGCGCGGCAGCTCGAGGGCGCGCGCGCGGTCGAAGGCGTAGACCCCCTGCTGTTCCCAGACCGGCGCCCACTTGTCCTCGAGACCGTCGACCGACGGCTTGTCGGGGAGCGCGGGTGCGGCGGTCGTGGGGGGGAGGGTCGTCATGGCCGACATTCTCCCAGACGAACAGCGGCGCCCGGCCACCCCGCCGCACGGTGCGGGCGGGGGCCGGGCGCCGGCCGAGGCTCGTCGGGGGCGGGGTGGGTCAGGTGGACGATCCGCCGATCCGCTCCTCCGGTGCGACGACCTCGATGCGCCCCTCCCGCAGCTCGGCGCGGTAGTCGTCGAACTCGCGGCGGATCACCTTGGCGAGGAAGTAGAGGCCGAGGATGTTCCCGAGCGACATGAGGAAGATGATGCAGTCGGAGAACGTGATGACGGCCTTGAGGCCCGCGGCGGCACCGAGGACCGTGAACAGCAGGAAGACGACCTTGAACACGTTCTCGGCCAGCCTGCTGTCGCCGAAGAGGAAACCAGTGCCCTTCATGCCGTAGTAGGAGTAGCTGATCATCGTCGAGAAGGCGAAGAGCACGACGGCGAACGCGAGCACGATCGGGAACCACGGGAGTACCGTCTCGAAGGCGCGAGACGTGAGTCCGATGCCGCCCAGGGTGCCGGCGTCCCCGTCGTTCCACGTGTCCGTGATGATGATGGCCAGCGCCGTCATGTTGCACACGATGATCGTGTCGATGAACGGCTCCAGCGAGGCGACGAAGCCCTCCGTGGCCGGGCGGTCCGTCTTCACCGGCGAATGGGCGACCGCGGCCGATCCCAGCCCCGCCTCGTTGGAGAAGGCCGCGCGCTGGAAGCCGACGATCAGCGCGCCGATGATGCCTCCGGCGATGCCCTCCGGAGCGAAGGCGCCGGCGAAGATGGCGCCGACGGCGCCGGGGAGCATGTCGATGTTGACGACGATGACGACGAGGCAGGCCAGGACGTAGACGACGCCCATGAAGGGCACGATCTTCTCCGTGACCCGGGCGATGGACTTGATGCCGCCGATGATGACGGCGCCGGCGGCGATGGCGAAGAGGACGCCGATGAGCCAGCCCTTGTCCGCGAAGAAGCTCTGATCGCCACCGGTGACCGCGACGATCTGCGCGGCCGCCTGGTTGGACTGGAACGCGTTCCCGCCGGCCAGCGCTCCGAAGAGGATGCAGATCGCCCAGAAGTACGACAACACCTTGCCGACGCCCGGGTGCCCGATCTCGGCGAGGCCGTCGCGCAGGTAGTACATGGGTCCGCCGGAGACCGAGCCGTCGGGGCGGATCTTGCGGTACTTCACCGCGAGCATGCACTCGGCCATCTTGGTCGACATGCCGAGGAAGCCGCACAGCGTCATCCAGAAGGCCGCCCCGGGCCCACCGAGGGACATCGCGACCGCGACGCCGGCGATGTTGCCCAGACCGACCGTGCCCGACACCGCCGTGGCCAGCGCCTGGAAGTGGGTCACCTCGCCCTCGGCGTCGGCGCGCGTGAACTTTCCGCGGACGAGGTCGACGGCGTGCTTGAGCCCACGCACGTTGAGGAAGCGCAGCCAGATGGTGAAGAAGAAGCCGCAGACGACGAGCCAGCCGACGATGAGCGGCACCTTCGTGCCGGCGATCGGGACCGCGAAGAAGACGATCGACTCCAACCAGGTGGCGAACGGGCCGAACACGTCGTCGATGGCCTGGTCGATGCCCGCTGCGGGGACGAGGGCGATCATCACGGCACCACCATGACGGGCACGGACGCGTGCTGCACGAGCCGGCTGGCCGTGCTGCCGAAGATGGCCTCGCGCAACCCCGAGTCCCCGACCCGGCCGACGATGATGAGATCCAGCCCGCGATCGCGCGCGAGGTCCGCCATGACCTGCGACGGCTTGCCGTGGTGCACGAGGGCCTCGCACTCCACGCCGGCCTCGTCGGCGAGGGCGACCATGGGGGCGATGATCTCGGTCCGCGCGTAGGCGATCTCCTTCTCCCGCTCGGCGGAGCGGTGTTCGTTGTCCTCCGGCGTCGTGAATCCGAAGGGATTCCAGTTGACGACGTAGACGACGAGCACCTTCCAGCGGTTGCGGCGCGCCCGCTCGACCCCGAAGGTCATCGCGCGGGTCGAAGCGTCGCTCTGGTCGACGCCGATGAGGACGGATTCCATGGGGAACCTCCGGTCTGCTCGAGTGGGGCACAACGTAGGGGAGGAAGCGCCTGCGGGGCTCGCCCGACGACGAACCGTTGTGTTCCCGTGACCTTTCCCCTCGGAGCGCGCCTGCGGCCCGGCCCCGTCCGACGAGCCCTGCCCGTCGTCCTCAGGTTGCGGCCGGAATGCGTTCAGGTGGGGTCGCTACGTTTGCTTGAACGTTCAACCGATCAAGGAGTTGTCCTGTGTCGCAGTCTCTCTCGATTCCACCGCCCACGTCCTCGGCAGAGCGGCGCGCGGTCGACACCGCCGCGCCCCGCGTTCCCGCGGTGGTGCGCGACCTCGGCCTGCTGCTGGCCCGCGTCCTGCTCGGCGTGATCATGATGGCGCACGGCTGGCAGAAGCTCGTGACGAACGGCCTGGACGCCACGGCGGGCATGTTCGGCTCGGCCGGCGTCCCGATGCCCCAGGTGGCCGCGGCGCTCGCGGCCGGGATCGAGCTCGGCGGCGGCGCGCTGCTCGTCCTCGGCCTGCTCACGCCGCTCGCCGGCCTCGCCGTCGCCGCCGTGCTCGCCGGGGCGTTCGTCTTCGTCCACGCCGGGCAGGGGCTCTTCGCCTCCGACGGCGGCTGGGAGCTCGTGGCGGCCCTCGGCCTCGCCTCGGTCGTCTTCGCCCTCGTCGGGCCGGGCCGCCTCAGCCTCGACGCGCTCCTGCGTCGCCGCCGCGCCCGCGCCTGACGCGTCAGGCGTCGGGGCCCGGCCCCCGCGGGTCGGGTTGCGGTCGCCCGTAGACTGTCATCACCGGCATCGACCCGGCCATCACCGGCGAGCCTCCGGAAGAACGGCGAGCACGGCTCGCTCAGTAGACCCGGGCGGGTGGGCCCGTCACAGCCCGAGCAGAGCGGTCGGCGCGGCCGCGACCCGCACGTGAGTGCAGGCCGTCGGCGTCGGCAAGCGAGGTGGTACCGCGGGGTTCCGCACGGATGCGTGTGGGGCCTCGTCCTCGTGTCGGAGAGCAGATCGATCCAGACGCACGAGAAAAACGGAGCGCACGTCGATGACGTATCCCCAGGTGTCCACCGCAACCGAGAACCCCGCTCACCCCGGTTCCGCGCCGGACGGCCCGCCCACCGAGCCCGACGCAGCTACTGCACCCACTGTGGGTGCCGCCTTCGGGGTGCCCGCGTCCCCCCGGTTCCCGCAGATCGAGCGCGGTGTGCTCGATTTCTGGGCCGCCGACGACACGTTCCGCGCCTCCATTGAGCGGCGCGACCCGGGCACGGACGGCGCGAACGAGTTCGTCTTCTACGACGGTCCACCCTTCGCCAACGGCCTGCCGCACTACGGGCACCTGCTCACCGGCTACGTCAAGGACGTCGTGCCGCGCTACCAGACGATGCGCGGCAAGCGCGTCGAGCGCCGCTTCGGCTGGGACACCCACGGCCTGCCCGCCGAGCTCGAGGCGATGAGCCAACTCGGCATCAAGACCAAGGACGAGATCCTGCAGATCGGGATCGAGGCCTTCAACGACAAGTGCCGCGAGTCGGTCATGGCGTACACGGACGATTGGCGCGACTACGTCACACGCCAGGCGCGGTGGGTCGACTTCGACAACGACTACAAGACGCTCAACCCGAGCTTCATGGAGTCGGTGCTGTGGGCATTCAAGAGCCTGTACGACAAGGGCCTCGTGTACGAGGGCTTCCGCGTGCTGCCGTATTGCTGGAACGACGAGACCCCGCTGAGCAACCACGAGCTGCGGATGGACGACGACGTCTACCAGATGCGTCAGGACCCCGCGGTGACCGTCGGGCTGCGCATCGACTCGGACGACGATCTCGACGGCGCGCTCGCGGTCGTGTGGACGACGACGCCGTGGACCCTGCCGAGCAACCTCGCGATCATGGTCGGCTCCGACATCGACTACGTCGTCGTCGAGTCCGACGTCCCGACGGGAACCCCCGAGCGCTACGTCTTCGCCGAGGCGCGCGCGGGCGCCTACGCCCGCGAGCTGACCGGCGACCCGAAGGGCGACGTCGACGCCCTCGTCGTCCGCCGACTCACGGGCTCCGAGCTGGCCGGGCACGCCTACGTCCCGCCGTTCTCCTATTACCTCGGACACGAGAACGCGTTCCGCATCGTCGAGGCCGAGTTCGTCACGACGACGGACGGCTCCGGGCTCGTGCACACGGCCGGCGCCTTCGGTGAGGACGACAAGGTCGTCACCGACCGCGAGGGCATCGAGGCGGTCATGCCGGTCGGCGCCGACGGTCGCTTCAACCACCCCGTCGACGACTACGCCGACATGCTCGTCTTCGACGCGAACCCGCACATCATCGAGCACCTCAAGGCCGCGACGGCCGGCGCCCCGCACGGCTCGGTCACCGACGGCACCGTGCTGCTGCGCCGCGAGACCTACGACCACTCCTACCCGCACTGCTGGCGCTGCCGGCAGCCGCTCATCTACAAGGGCGTGAGCAGCTGGTTCGTCGAGGTGACGCGGTTCAAGGACCGCATGGTCGAGCTCAACCAGGAGATCGCCTGGACGCCGGAGCACGTCAAGGACGGCCAGTTCGGCAAGTGGCTCGAGAACGCCCGCGACTGGTCGATCTCGCGGAACCGCTTCTGGGGCAGCCCGATCCCGGTGTGGCGCAGCGACGACCCGGCGTACCCGCGGATCGACGTCTACGGCTCGCTCGCCCAGCTCGAGGCCGACTTCGGCCGGCTGCCCCGCAACGCCTCCGGCGAGGTCGACCTGCACCGGCCGTGGGTCGACGACCTGACCCGGCCCAACCCCGACGACCCGACCGGCGCG
The DNA here is from genome assembly GCF_014857905.1 of Agilicoccus flavus. Classification (GTDB taxonomy): domain Bacteria; phylum Actinomycetota; class Actinomycetes; order Actinomycetales; family Dermatophilaceae; genus Agilicoccus; species Agilicoccus flavus. The sequence continues at coordinate 228,083 of NZ_JACYXE010000004.1, forward strand.
AGCACGATGCGCCGCATCGACGACGTGCTCGACGTGTGGTTCGACTCCGGCTCGATGAGCTTCGCGCAGGTGCACTACCCGTTCGAGAACGCGGACTGGTTCGAGCACCACTTCCCGGGCGACTTCATCGTCGAGTACATCGGCCAGACCCGCGGCTGGTTCTACACGCTGCACATCCTCGCGACCGCGCTGTTCGACCGCCCGGCGTTCTCGTCGTGCGTCAGCCACGGCATCGTCCTCGGCGACGACGGCCAGAAGATGAGCAAGTCGCTGCGCAACTACCCCGACGTGCGCGAGGTGTTCGAGCGCGACGGCGCCGACGCGATGCGCTGGTTCCTCATGAGCAGCCCCATCCTGCGCGGCGGCAACCTCGTCGTCACCGAGCAGGGGATCCGCGAGGGGGTGCGCCAGGCGCTGCTGCCGCTGTGGAGCACGTGGTACTTCTTCGCGCTCTACGCCAACGCGATGGACGGGGGGCGGGGCATCGAGGCCTCCTGGCGGACCTCGAGCCCCCACGTCCTCGACCGGTACCTGCTCGCCACGCTGCGCGAGCTCGTCGAGCGCGTGGGCGCCGACCTCGACGCCTACGACATCGCCGGGGCGTGCGACGCCGTGCGCGGATTCCTCGACGTGCTCACCAACTGGTACGTCCGCCGCAGCCGCGACCGCTTCTGGGACACGGGCGACTCGGCGGGCGGCAACGAGTCGACGACCGACGCGTTCGACACGCTCTACACGACGCTCGAGGTGCTGTGCCGGGTCGCCGCGCCGCTGCTGCCGCTGACGACCGAGGAGGTCTGGCGCGGGCTGACCGGCGGCCGGTCGGTGCACCTGACCGACTGGCCCGTCGCGCAGGACCTCCCGGCCGACCACGACCTCGTCGAGCGGATGGACCACGCGCGCGACGTGTGCTCGGTCGCGAGCAGCCTGCGCAAGGCGCGCGGCCTGCGCACGCGGCTGCCGCTCGCTCGGCTCACCGTGGTCGCCCCGTACGCCCCCGACCTGGCCGACCTCGCCGACCTCGTCAGCGACGAGCTCAACGTCAAGGAGGTCGCGCTCGTCGACCTCACGCCGGCCTCCGAGGCCGAGTTCGGCGTCACGCGGCGCCTGTCGGTCAACGCCCGGGCCGCCGGGCCCCGCCTCGGGAAGGACGTGCAGACGGCGATCCGCGCGGCCAAGTCGGGTGACTGGTCGGTCGACGCCGACGGCGCCGTCCGCGCCGGCGGGCTCGACCTGCTCGACGGGGAGTACACGTTGGACGCGGTCGTCGACGCCGGCGCAGACGCCGGTACGGGATCGGCGAGCGCGACCGCGATGCTGCCCGGCGGGGGCTTCCTCGTCCTCGACACGGACGTCACGCCCGAGCTGCGGGCCGAGGGCCTCGCCCGGGACGTCGTGCGCGTCGTGCAGCAGGCGCGCAAGGAGGCCGGCCTCGACGTGTCGGACCGCATCGGGCTCACCGTGCTCGGCGACGCCCAGGTGTGGGAGGCGGTCCTCGCCCACCAGCACCTCGTCATGACGGAGACGCTCGCGGAGCAGTTCGGCGCGGCGGCCGACCTCGACGCCCTGCCCGACACCCCGGGGGTGAGCGCGACGGTCGGCGACGGGCAGCCCGTGCGGGTGATCGTGAGCCGGCGATGACGCGCGAGTCCGGCGGAGCCGGCGAGAACCGGGAATCCGACGAGCCCGCGCGCCGACCCGTGCGGACCGAGACGGCCGAGCGCGTCGGCGTCGTCCGCGAGGCGGTCGAGTCCGACGTCGACGCCGTCGTCGAGGTGGGCCGCCGCACGTGGCCCAGCGCGAAGGCGGGCCTGTTCGACGACGACATCCTCGAGCTCATGCTCGCGAAGTGGTGGACGCCCGAGGCGACCCTGCCCTCGATCCGGTCCGGGCGCACGCTCGTGTACGAGGTCGACGGCCGCATCGTCGGCATGACCGCCTTCGGACCCCACCGCGGCGCCCAGGTGGTCTGGAAGCTGTACGTCCTGCCCGAGGCCCAGGGCCTCGGCGCCGGGCGGGCCCTCCTGCGCACCGTCGTCGAGCGCGCCGACGAGCTGGGCGACGACGTGTTCGTCGGCTTCCACGAGGGCTCCGACGGTGTGCTCGGCTTCCTCGGGGCGCTCGGGTTCACGTTCGACCACCGCGAGGCCCAGTCGGGGCTCCCCGACCTCATCTGGATGACACGACCCTGCGAAGGAGCCCTCCCGTGAGCCCGGTCCGATCCGGCCGACCCGACGCCGCGGCGCTGGCGGCCGCGCGCGCCCTCGACGAGCGACGCGGGATGCGGGAGGCGACCGAGGCGATCGTCGCCCGCGCCCCCGAGCACGACATCGACCCCACGCTCGTGCGGGTGGAGCGACTGCTCGAGGTGCTCGGCGACCCGCAGCGGTCGTACCCGATCATCCACGTCACCGGCACGAACGGGAAGACGTCGACGGCCCGCATGATCGAGGCGCTGCTCGTCGACCTGGGGTTGCCCACCGGACGGTTCACCTCGCCGCACCTGCACGACATCCGGGAGCGGATCGTGCTGTCCGGGGAACCCGTCTCGGCGCACCGCTTCCTCGCGACGTTCGCCGACGTCATGCCGTTCGTCGACCTCGTCGACGCGCGCGGCGCCCAGGACGGGACCGGGCGGCTGAGCTTCTTCGAGGTGCTCGTGGCGATGGCGTACGCCGCGTTCGCCGACGCCCCGGTCGAGACCGCCGTCGTCGAGGTCGGCCTCGGCGGAGCGTGGGACGCGACGAACGTCGGCGACGGCGCGGTCGCGGTCATCGGGCCCGTCGCCCTCGACCACGAGCGCTACCTCGGCTCGAGCCTCGAGGAGATCGCCGCCGAGAAGGCCGGGATCATGAAGCCCGGCTCGATCGTCGTCTCCGCCGAGCAGGACCCGGCCGTCGCCGAGATCGTCCTCGCCCGCGCGGGCGAGGTCGGGGCGCCGGTGGTCGTCGACGGCGACGGCATCGAGGTCCTGAGCCGCGAGGTGGCCGTCGGCGGCCAGATGCTCTCGCTGCGCGGTCTCGCCGGCGACTACCACGACCTCTTCCTGCCGCTGCACGGCGAGCACCAGGCGCACAACGCGCTGCTCGCGCTCGCGGCCGTCGAGGCCCACGTCGGGGGCGGGGAGCAGGCGCTCGACCTCGACACGGTCCGGACCGCCTTCGCCGCCGTGACGTCGCCCGGTCGGCTCGAGGTCGTGCGGACGTCGCCGACCGTGCTCGTCGACGCCGCCCACAACCCGGCCGGGGCGCAGGCCCTCGTCGCCGCCCTGGCCGACTCCTTCACGCTCGGCCGCACCGTCGGTCTCGTCGCGTGCATGGCCGACAAGGACGCCGAGGGCATCCTCGAGGTGCTCGAGCCGGCGTTCGACGAGGTCGTCGTCACCCGCACGACGTCGCCGCGGGCCATGCCCGTCGCGGAGCTCGCCGAGGCCGCCGAGGCCGTCTTCGGTGACCACCGCGTGACGGTGGCGCCCGAGCTGCCCGACGCGCTCGACCGCGCCGCCGAACTCGCCGACGCCGGCGGGGTCGTCGGTGGCGTGGTCGCGACGGGATCGGTCTTCACCGCCGCGGAGGTGCGGATGCTGCTCGGTCAGGGCGAGGCGTGAGCGGCGAGGCGGCGCCGGCGTCCCGCGACGGCGGCACGGCTGCCTCGCCCGGGAGCGCGCCGACGGGGCCGGGGGCGGCCCGGCCGGTCGACCGCACGCGGATGACGCGGCGCCTCGCGGGCATCGTGCTCGGGTTTCAGGCCCCGGTGCTCGTCTTCGGCGCGCTCATGGCCTGGGGTCTGCTCGGGGCCCAGGACGCCGAGCACGCCGGCCTCTACCTGTGGGTCGGCCTGGGCCTCGCGGCCGCCTGCGTCGTCGCGGCCGCGCTGTTGCGTCGTCGGGCCGGGATGGCGCTCGGGTGGCTCGTGCAGTTCGCCACCCTCGCGACCGCGCTGTTCGTGCGCCCGATGATCGTCGTCGGGCTCATCTTCGGGGCGCTGTGGGTCGTGGCCGTCGTCCAGGGCCGCAAGATGGACGACCTCACCGCCGCCTACGTGCGCCGCCAGGGCGGCTGACCCGGGCGACGCCGCCCCTCAGAACAGACGTTCCTGCACGTGGGCGGGGGCCGGCGGCCGGCGCAGAGGCGCGTGCCGGGCGCGGCGCGGGCGAGGCGGCGCCCAGCCCTCCTGCGCGTCGCGGGGATCCGGGCCCGGGGAGTCGACCCCGCACAGCGCGCGAAGCGCGGCGGCGTGGCCGAGGTCGAACCGGGCGTAGGCGGCCCGGACGGCCTCGGGCTCGACCGGCAGCGTGCCGACGCCGGCGGCGAGATCGAGCCCGAGCTCCACGTCGGTGTGCATCGTCATCACCGCGCAGTTCTCGGCCCACCGCTCCCGCGCACCAGGCCGGGCGAGGGCGGCGGCGGCCGACCGCCCCACGACCTCGACGCACCGCGGGTCGTCGGCCTGTGCCGCGTCGAACGCCGCCGCCGCGCCCCCGAACTCGGCGAGCAGGGCGGCGGCCCTCTTGGGCCCGACGCCGTGCACCCCGGGCAGGTTGTCGCTCGCGTCGCCGCGCAGGGCGGCGAGGTCGCGGTAGGCGGACGGCGCGACACCGGTGAGCAGGGTCGAGCGCTCGACGTCGAGCATGGGGGAGGCGTCGACGCCGCCGTTGATGATGCGCAGGACGCGGGTGTGCTCGTCGACGAGGGCGAACGCGTCTCGGTCCGAGGTCACGCACACGGCGCGGGCCCCGATGCCGGGCGCGAAGGCCGCCGCCGAGGCGAGCACGTCGTCGGCCTCCAGACCGGGGGGCACGGTGACGACGAGGCCGAGGTCGCGCAGCACCGACACGGCCAGGGAGAGCTGGGTGGACAGGCTCGCCGGCTTCGGGGGTCGCTGGGCCTTGTAGTGGGGCCACCGGTCGCGCCGGACGCTCGCGTCGGGGTCGTCGAAGCCGACGACGACCGCGTCGGCGCAGGTCCGGCTCGCCGCCGCCGCGATCGCGCCGAGGAGCCCCCGCACCGCCCAGGCCGGCTCGCCGCCGGGCAACCGGAAGTCGGTGCGCGCGTCGGCGTGGAAGGCGCGGTGCAGCAGCGAGTTGCCGTCGACCGCCATGAGCGTGGGTGTCATCGCCGCCAGCTTCCCACGCCGCGCCCGGCCGAGGTGAGGGCCGAGGTCGAGCAGCTCCCCGGAGACGGGTCCGCCATCCGAGCGGTGGGGCGCCGCGCCGCGGGCCGTCCCTAGGGTTGGGGGCGATGACTGTCACCGCCCCCGTCGCCCCCTCCCGCGAGAACCGGCGCGCCCGCGCCGCCGTCGGAGCCATGTTCCTCACCAACGGCGCGCTGCTCGCCAATCTCCTGCCGCGGTACCCCGAGATCAAGGGCGCGCTCGGCCTCGAGAACGCGACGTACGGTCTCGCGCTCGCGGCACTCCCCACGGGGGCGATCGTGGCGGGTCTCGCCGCGGGCGTGCTCATGCGGCGGTTCGGGTCGGGGGTCGTCGCCGCGGTCGGCACGCTCCTCGCGGGGCTCGGCATGCTCGTGGCCGGGACGGCCTCGACCGTGGTCGTCTTTGCCGTCGCGCTGTTCGTCGTGGGCGCGATCGACGCGGTCGTCGACGTCGCCCAGAACGCCCACGGGCTGCGCGTCCAGCGGCGCTACGGCCGGTCGATCATCAACTCGTTCCACGCGTTGTGGTCCGTCGGCGCGGTGCTCGGCGGCGGCATGGCCGCGGGCGCCATCGCCCTCGGTCTGCCGCTGGGGGTGCACCTCGCCGTCTCCGTCGCGCTCTTCTCGGTCGTCGCGCTGGTCGCGCTGCGGTTCACGCTGCCGGGGCGGGACGACGAGGTCGCGGCCGCGGCCGAGGGAACCGCGGAGGAGGCCACGCCCGACCGGGTCGGCCCCGCGGTGACCCCGCGCACGTGGTTCGTGCTCGGCGCCCTCGTCGTCATCGCCATGGCCGGCGCCGTCGTCGAGGACGCCGGCAACTCGTGGGCGACGCTCTACCTGTCGAGCTCCCTCGGGGCGCCGGCCGCGGTCGCCGCGACCGGCTTCATCGCCCTCGTCGGGGCCCAGTTCGTGGGTCGACTCGTCGGTGACCGGCTCGTCGACCGGTTCGGTCAGCGAGCCGTGGCCCGGACGGGCGGGCTGATCGCCGCGGCGGGCATGGGGCTCGCGCTCGCGTTCCCGACCGTGCCGGGCACCATCGCCGGCTTCGCCGCCGCCGGGTTCGGCGTCGCGACGCTCGTGCCGGCGGCGATGCACGAGGCCGACGAGCTTCCCGGCCTCCGCCACGGCACCGGTCTGACGGTCGTCTCCTGGCTCATGCGCCTCGGCTTCCTGCTCTCGCCCCCGATCGTCGGACTCGTCGCCGACTCGGCCGGTCTCCGGGCCGGTCTGCTCGTCGTGCCCCTCGTCGGCGTGCTCGTCGCCCTGCTGGCCGGGGTGCTCGGCGGTCGCCGGCCGAGGGCCTCCTGACCACGACCGCGCCCGAGGAGGGGCGGCTCGGCGAGGGGCCGGTGCCCGCCGTTGCGTGCGCGCGGCGACACTAGGCTGTCGTCCATGACCGAACGCTCTCTCGTCCTCGTCAAGCCCGACGGATTCGCCCGCGGCCTCTCCGGTGAGGTGCTGCGCCGCATCGAGGCCAAGGGGTACCGCCTCGTGGCCCTCGCCGTCACCACCCCCGACCGCGACCGCCTGTCGCAGCACTACGCCGAGCACGAGGGCAAGCCGTTCTACGAGCCGCTGCTCGAGTTCATGTCGTCGGGACCGGTGACCGCCGCCGTCATCGAGGGGGAGCGCTGCATCGAGGGCTTCCGCTCCCTCGCCGGCAAGACCGACCCCACGGAGGCGCTGCCGGGCACCATCCGCGGCGACCTCGGCCGCGACTGGGGCGAGAAGGTCCAGAAGAACCTCGTCCACGGTTCGGACTCTTCCGAGTCGTCGGCCCGCGAGATCGCCATCTGGTTCCCCGACCTCGGCTGACGCGGTCGGGCTCAGCGCCACCGGGATCGACGGCCCGGCTCCCCGCGCGGGGAGCCGGGCCGTCGGCGTACCCGCTCCGACGGGCCCCGCGCCAGGGTTGAGGAGGGTCGCGGACGGGTAGGCGATCCGCACCGCGACGAAAGGACCACTCCCGTGACCGACGCCTCCCGCCCCACCCTCGCCCGCCTCGTGGGCGACACCGACGACTTCGCGTCGCGCGTCTGGGGGAGGGAACCGTTGTTGCGCCGGGCCGACGGGAGCGTCGTGGACCGGCTCGCGGCGGACGACCCGTCGAACCGGGCCGACGGCGACGGCGCGGGGGAGTCCGCCGAGGGGTTCCCCGACCTGTTCACCCTCGACGACGTCGACGAGCTCGTGTCGGTCCGCGGCCTGCGCTCCCCGTTCCTCCGGCTCGTCAAGAACGGCGCCTCGATCCCCGAGAGCCGCTGGCTCGGTGGCGGCGGGACCGGCGCGGCCATCGCCGACCAGGCCCGGGACGACGGGATCCACACCCAGATGGCCGCCGGGGCCACGCTCGTCCTGCAGGGGTTGCACCGCATGTGGCCGTCCCTGCTCGCGTTCGCGCAGGACCTGACCGCCGACCTCGGTCACCCGACGCAGGTCAACGCGTACATCACGCCCGCCCAGTCGCAGGGGTTCGGCGCCCACTACGACGTCCACGACGTGTTCGTGCTCCAGCTCTCCGGGCGCAAGCGCTGGTTCGTCCACGACCCGGTCTTCGAGGTGCCGTTGACGAATCAGCCGGGTGACGCGCACGCCGCCGCCATCGCGGAGCGGGCGGCGACCACCCCGCGGATCGACGCCGTCCTCGCCCCCGGCGACTGCCTGTACCTGCCCCGCGGGTACCTGCACTCGGCCCAGGCGCTCGGCGACGTCAGCGCCCACCTCACGGTCGGGGTGCCCGTCTGGACGCGCTACGACCTCGTCACGCGCGTCCTGGACCGCCTCCAGAGTGCCGCGGCCGCCGATCCCGCCCTCCGTGAGGCGTTCGGGGTCGGCGCCGACATCGCCGATCCGGCCGTCCTGTCCGAGCACGTCGACGTCGTGCGCGACGCGCTGCGCCGGGCGGTGGAGGACGTCGACGTCGCCGACCTCGCCACCGCGCTGACCGGCGTCGCCGAGCGGTCCGAGCGCGCGGCGCCCGTCCGGCCCCTCGCGCAGATCAGGGCCGCCCGGGACCTGGCGGCGGGGCAGCGGTTCGTGCTGCGGGGGTCGCTACGCCCGCGGATCGGCCGCCGCGACGACGGGGCGATCGAACTGACGGGCCGGTTCACCCCGGTCGTCCTGCCACCGTCCGAACGCGCGGACCTCGACGCGATCCTCGCGGCGCCGGGGCAGCCGGTGACCGTTCCCGACGACCCGAACGCCCCGCTGGCCAGACTCGTCGCCCGACTCGTCCGGGCGGGGATCCTCGTTCCCGCCTGACGGGCGGCGACCACCGTGGGAACGCCTACGGGTGGTCGCTGGCGAGCACGGCGGTGGTGCCGGGCTCGAGGGCCTCGAAGACGTGCGGGTGGTCGGCCCGATAGGCGATGTAATCGCCCGGCGCGAGTTCGACGGCCTCGTCGGTCGGGCCGATGCGCGCGCGGCCACTGCTGAGGACGACGTGCTCGACGACACCGGTGCCGTGCGGGTCCGAGCGACGGGGGCGCCCCGGCTCGGCGCTGATGATGTAGAGGTCGCGGCGCACCTGCGCGTTGCCCGCCGCGACGAGCGCCGCCCGGTAGTCGGAATCGCCGGCCGACAGCGACGGCCCCTCCCCGGCCCGCAGCACCGTCACGGTTGCCCGCGGCGGATCGATGAGCAGCGCGAAGGGCACGTTGAGCGCGGTGGACAGGGCCCACAGCGTCTCGACACTCGGGTTGCCCGTGCCCGACTCGAGCTGGGAGAGCGTCGACTTCGAGATCCCGGCGCGGGCCGCGAGCTGGCTGAGGTTCAGCCCGGCCCGGGCACGTTCGCGACGGAGGGACCCCGCGATGGCCTCGATCGGCGGCTTGCTGTCCATCTTGCTCCCCGCCTGTTCGATAAATAAGTCAATCGTTCGTCTTGACGAACGTCGGGTCCTCTGTCCATCATAACGCTCATGAGTTCGATATGGCGAACATTGCCCTCCGCCGTCACACGTGACGTCACCCTCATGTCCCTCGGCGTCGCGCTCGTGGCCATCTCCTACGGCGCCACGGCCGTCAGCGCGGGATTCCCCGCGTGGCTCCCGCCACTCATCGCCGTCGTCGTACTCGCCGGATCGTCGGAGTTCCTCTTCGTCGGCGTCCTCGCGGCCGGTGGCGGAGTCGGCGCCGCTGTCCTCGCGGCCCTCGTGGTCAACGCCCGCCACCTGCCCTACGGCATGGCCATGCGCGACCTCATCGGCGATGGCCGCTCCCGCTTCCTCGCGGCTCACCTCATGAACGACGAATCCGTCGTCATGGGCCTCGGTCAACCGACGGAGGAACAGGGCCGGGCCGCGTTCTGGGCCGCGGGAGTGGGCGTCCTCGTCTCCTGGCCCCTCGGCACCGTCATCGGTGTCGCGCTCGGCGGGGTCATCGGAGACCCCCACGTCATCGGGCTCGACGCGGCCTTCCCGGCCATCATCGCCGCCCTCGTCGTGCCCGGCCTGCGCGCCGACCGCAAGCTCGGGCTGCCCCTCCTCGGGGCCGTCATCGCGCTGGCCGCGACTCCCGTCGTCCCCGCCGGCGTGCCGCCACTGCTCGCGCTCCTCGCCCTGCTGGTCATGGCGCTACCCAAGCGTCGACGACCGCGTCGCGCCGGCCGACACCGATCTGCTCGCCGCGCGTCGTCGGATCCTGAGTCGGTCGAAGAATCGCCGGACCGGGCTGCGTCGGCACAGCGGTCACCGTGCGACTCCTCGACAGCGTTCACCGGGTGCCACCATGCCTGACCTGCCTTCGACGACGACGATTCTCGTCGGTGTCGCCCTCCTTGCTGTCGGGACCTACGTCTTTCGCATCGGGGGTGCGGCGCTGCGGGCGCGGTTCGCCGGGTCGGCCGGCATGGACTCGGTCGTCGACCGCGCGGCCGTCATCCTTCTGGTCGCCGTCATGGCGACGACGGGGTTCACGGAGGGCGACGGCGTGGCGGGCATCGCCCGCCCCGCAGCGGTCGGCGTCGCGTGCCTGCTCGCGTGGCAGCGGTGCCCGTTCGTCATCGTCGTGCTCGCCGCCACCGCGACGGCCGCAGTCCTGCGCGCACTCGGCGTCGTGTGAGCGACGGGCCCGCACCACCCGCCGGCACAGCCGGTCGGCGATGCCCGAGCGGCCCAGCTGCGCGTCGATCTACCGCGTCGTGCCGCTGCGCCGGATCGAGGCCGCCCGGGCGGCCGGACGAGATGCCAGGCGGGCGTCGAGGTCGGAGGGGCTCAGCCCGCCAGGATCATGACGAGGGTCCGGGGGCCGTGCACCCCCTCGACGCGGTCGAGTTCGATGTCACTCGTCGCGCTGGGCCCGCTGATCCACGTCAGGGGCCGGCCCTCGCGCACCGACCCGGCGAGCCGGGCGACCGCCTCGGGGACGTCGGAGACGACCTGGTCGGCGGTGACGACGCACACGTGCACGTCGGGGATGAGGGTGAGGGCGCGGCGGCCCTGGTCGGCCCGGTGGTCGAGGACGATCGTGCCCGTCTCGGCGATGCCGACGGCCGCCGCGGTGAGCACCGCGTCGCACTCGTCGAGTCGGGCCTTGGTCAGCGGCGGCTCGTCGTGCAGGACCCGGGCCGAGGCCTCGCTCGCGGCCCTGCGCCAGTGCTCCGGGACCCCGTCCGGGACGACGACGCTCGCGACCCCCGCCGCGCGCAGGGCCTCGGTGATGCGGTCGGGGACCTGCTCGGGTGGGCACCGCACGACCGTGGCCCGGTAGTCGTCGACGGTCTCGGCGAAGCGGGCGAGCACGTCGGCCATGCCCGTGGCGGCGCCGTACTGCCAGGGCACCGGCGTCTCCTGCTCGGGTGGCCCCGCCGGCACGTCGACGAGCGCCGCCCGCACGCGGGAGAGGATCGCCTCGCGGGCGTCGGTGGGCTGCGCCGCACTCATCGCGATCCCCCCTGCTCGGGCGTCGCGCCCGGGATGTCGTGGCCCGGCGCGGCCGGGTCCTCGTGCTCGTGGGTCCACCAGCTCCGGAACGACTGCGTGGGCGGCGACGCGAGATCCCGCGTCGTTGTCCACGGCGCGGCCGGCCAGGGGAGAGGGCCGATCCGGTCCTTCTTCAGCGCGCGGCGCAACACCGAGCCCGAGCCCGACGACGCCGCGAGGGCCGCCTCCCAGCGGCGGTGGTCCCCCATGAGCCACGAGGCGGCCGCCATCGTCGCCGCCTCGGTCGTCGGCAGCCGCCGGTCGTGCTTCTTCTTCTCGACCACCTTGTGGCGCATGTGCACGAGCAGCTCGGGGATGGGGATGCGCACGGGGCAGACGTCGAAGCACGCCCCGCACAGGCTCGAGGCGTACGGCAGCGCCCGGTCGACCGGGTTGTCGAGGCCGCGCAGCTGCGGCGTGAGGATCGCCCCGATCGGCCCCGGGTAGGCCGAGCCGTAGGCGTGGCCGCCCACCCGCTCGTAGACGGGGCAGATGTTCAGGCACGCGGAGCAGCGGATGCACCGCAGCGCGGAGCGGCCGACGGTGTCGGCCAGCACGTCGGTGCGGCCGTTGTCGAGGAGCACGACGTGGACGTCGCTCGGGCCGTCGCCCTCGGTGGGGCCGGTCCACATCGACGTGTAGGGGTTCATCCGCTCGCCGGTGCTCGAGCGGGGCAGCAGGCGGAGCATCACCTCGAGGTCCTCGACGGTGGGCAGGACCTTCTCGATGCCGACGACGCTGATGAGCGTCCGCGGCAGCGTGAGGCACATGCGCCCGTTGCCCTCCGACTCGACGACGACCAGGGTGCCCGTCTCGGCCACCGCGAAGTTCGCGCCGCTGATCGCCACCGACGCGCGGAGGAACTTCTCGCGCAGGTGCGTCCGAGCGGCCTCGGCGAGGCGCGCGGGCTCGTCGGTGAGGCCCTCCGGCGCCGGCTTCCCGTAGTGACCCATCTCGCGCAGGAAGATGTCCCGGACCTCGGAGCGGTTGCGGTGGATCGCGGGCACGAGGATGTGGCTGGGCAGGTCGTGCCCGAGCTGGACGATGAGCTCGGCGAGGTCGGTCTCCCAGGCGGCGATGCCCGCCCGCTCGAGGGCCTCGTTCATCTCGATCTCCTGGGTGGCCATCGACTTGACCTTGACCACCTCGAGGTCGTCCGAGGCTCGCGGTGCGAGGTCGTCGGTCTCACCCTCAGGTTCAGCCTCACCCCCCGCGACCTGCGCTGACGTGGCGGCCTCGACGTCGGCGGCGTGCGCAGCCCGGACGAGGTCGACGATGATGCGGTTCGCCTCCTCGGCGTCGCGGGCCCAGTGCACGTGCGCCCCGGCCGCCGTGAGCGACGCCTCGAGCTGCGGCAGGTAGACGTCGAGGTGGCGCAGCGCGCGGTCCTTGATCGCGGCGCCGGCGACGCGCAGCTCCTCCCACTGATCGACCTCGGCGACGACCTTGGCCCGCTTGTCGCGGATCGTGTGGGTCGCGTGGCGCAGATTGCGACGCTGCTGGCTGTTCGTGAGGCCGCCCCGGGCCGCGGTCGGGAACGGCGGCATCCCGAGGAACGTCTCGCGCGGGGCGGGCGTCCGCCGGGTCTTACCGACGGTGCCGCTGCCCGGTCGGGTCCCGGTGGCGGGCGGGGTGGACGGCGTGGGCGTCATCGGTCTCCTCCGACCATGTCGAGCGTGTCGTCCGTCGCGGCGGGATCGAAGCCCGCCCCCGCCGGGGGCTCCGCGTCGATGCCGGTGCCCGCGGCTGAGCCCGCCGCCGACGCCGAGTCCTGGGTGTGGGCGAGGATCTCGGCGAGGTGGATCGTCTCGATCCCACTGCGCTGGCGCGACAGCATCCCGCCGATGTTCATGAGGCAGGAGTTGTCGCCGGCGACGACGAACTCGGCGCCGGTGTCGGCGATGTGCCGGGCCTTGTCGGCGACCATCGCGGTGGACGTGTCGGCGTTCTTAATCGCGAACGTGCCCCCGAACCCGCAGCACTCTTCGCGGGCCGGCAGGTCGACGACCGTGATCCCGCGAACGGCCTCGAGCAGCCGGTACGGCCGGTCTCCGACCCGCGTGACCCGCAGCGAGTGGCACGTGGGGTGGTAGGTGACGCGGTGCGGGAAGTAGGCCCCGACGTCGGTCACGCCCAGCACGTCGACGAGCAGCTCCGGGAAGTCGTAGGTCCGGGCCGAGACGGCCCGTGCCCGCGCCGCGAGGTCGGTGTCGCCGGAGCGGTCCGCGAGCATCGGGTGCTGATCGCGGACGGACCCGACGCACGACCCTGACGGCGAGACGACGTAGTCGTAGGGCTCGAACGTCTCGACGTACCGGCGCAGCGCCGGCATGGCCTCGTCGAAGTAGCCCGTGTTCGTGAACGGTTGCCCGCAGCACGTCTGGGTGAGCGGGAACTCGACCGTGCAGCCGAGGCGCTCGAGCACGGCGACGACGGCCTTCGGTGTCTCGGGGAACATGGCGTCGTTGACGCAGGTGGCGAACAACGCCACCCGGAGGCCGTCGCCGGGGCGGCCGGCGCCGCCGGAGGTGTTCGTGGGTTTCGTCGTCTCGGTCATCGCGTCGACCTTTCGTGCGTCACGGGAGCATCCACGACAGGACGGGAGTGGACTGCAGCCCGACGAGCAGGCACATCCCGGCCAGCAGCGCGAGGCTCCACCAGATGACCTTACGAAGGATGTCCGACTCCCGCCCCAGCAGCCCCACCGCCGTCGCGGCGATGGTGAGGTTCTGCGGGCTGACCATCTTGCCGACCACTCCGCCGGAGGTGTTTGCGGCCACGAGCAGCGTCGGGTCGATGCCGGCCTGCTGACCGGCCGTCTGCTGGAGGGTCGCGAAGAGCGCGTTCGCGCTCGTGTCCGACCCGGTCACGGCGGTCCCGAGCCAGCCGAGGATGGGCGAGAAGAACGCGAACGCCGCGCCGGTCCCCGCGATCCACGTGCCGATGGTGATCGTCTGGCCCGACAGGTTCATGACGTAGGCGAGGGCGAGCACCGAGGCGATCGTCAGCATCGAGTAGCGCAGCTTGTGGGCGGTCCCCGCGATCTCCGCGAGCACCCCCCGCACGGACACCCCGTAGACGAGCGCGACCACGAACGTGCACAGCAGGAGCATCGTGCCGGGACTGGAGAGCCACTGGAACGTGTACACCGTCGAGGAGTTGGGCGTGCCGGCCACCGTGAGCACGTTCCCGTCGAGGCCGGGCCACGGGATCTTCACGTCGGTCGCCGCGAGCGCGGCCTTGACCGGGGGCGCGAGCTTGCTCAGCGAGAACACGACGATGACGAGCAGGTACGGGAACAGGGCCATCCAGATGCGGGCCGTGGACAACGGGCCGCGACCCGGCCCCGGCCCACCCGAACCGTCCGCTCCGGCCGCCGCGCCGTCGGCCACGGCGCCGTCGCCGGTGTCAACGGCGTCGTGCGGCGCCGTGCCGCCGCCTGCCCGGACGAGCTCGGCCTCGCGCATCCGGTCCTCGCGCAGGGACTCGGTGACCTCGTCCCGGCCCACGGGCTTCCAGACGCGCAGCAGCACGACGGCGGCGGCGAGGCCGACGAGGGACGCGACGATGTCGGTGAGCTCCACCGACACCCACGTGGCGCACACCCACTGCGCGAGCGCGAAGGTGACGCCGGTGACGAGCGCGACGGGCCACGTCTGCCGGACTCCGCGGCGCCCGTCGGCGAGGAAGACGAGGAAGAGCGGGACGATCCACGCGAGCAGCGGCGTCTGGTGCCCGACGTAGGCCCCGATCTCCGTGTACGGGATCTTCGTGAGGTTGCCGGCCGTGATGATGGGGATCGCGATGGCGCCGAACGCGACCGGAGCGGTGTTGGCGAGCAGGACGATCGTCGCCGCCCGCAGCGCCGAGAAGCCGATGGCCATGAGCATGACGCCGGTGATGGCGACCGGGGCCCCGAACCCGGCGAGCGCCTCGAGCAGACCGCCGAAGCAGAACGCGATGAGCATCGCCTGGACGCGGGGGTCGTCGCTGATGAGCGCGAACACCCCCCGCAGGTCTTCGAACCGGCCCGACCGCACCGTCACCTGGTACAGGACGATCGCGGTGAAGACGATCCAGACGATGGGGAAGAGGCCGAAGACGGCGCCCTCGGTCGCGGCGAGCAGGGTAAGGCCGATCGGCATGCCGTAGACGGCCACGGCGACGACGGCCGCGACGGCGAGCGCGGCCAGACCCGCCAGGTGGGCCTTCCAACGTAGGACGCCGAGGGTGACGAAGATCGTCACGAGGGGGAGGAGCGCGACCAGGGCCGAGGCCCAGACGGGCCCCAGCGGATCGACGACGGGCTGGTAGGCGGTCGGCATGAGCACTTCTCCGGGCTCGAAAGGGGTGGGCACCGCCGACGGTCGGCCGGGTCCGAGCCCGGCCGGTCACCGACGGCACCCGGTCGTGGCTCCAGCATAGCCGCCCGCGGACCGCGCCGGAGCGATACGGCGGCGCTCATGTCGCCCGGCGCCCGCGGGCGTCAGGCGCGGGTCTCCTTGATCGGGGACGCCGATTATGGCGCTCGAACCGGCGCTGGTAACCTGGCCAATCGCCGTAGATCGGCCGCGGAGACAGAGCGCCGGGTGGAGTCGCCCCCGTGCACCGCGCAACGAGTTCGAGAGGGTTCGCCAGTGCCGCTGGACACCGAGACCAAGAAGAAGATCATGACCGAGTACGCCACGGTCGACGGCGACACCGGCTCGCCCGAGGTGCAGATCGCGATGCTCACGCAGCGCATCCGCGACCTCACCGAGCACTCCCGCACGCACAAGCACGACCACCACAGCCGTCGTGGTCTGCTGCTGCTCGTCGGCCGCCGCAAGCGCATGCTGCGCTACCTCGAGTCGGTCGACATCGAGCGCTACCGTTCGCTGATCAAGCGACTCGGCCTGCGCCGATAGGTTTCCTGCCCAAGGGCGGCTCCCGGACCGGGGGCCGCCCTTGTCGCATGATCGAGATGTCCACGCCCACGCGGTGTGGCACGGGGTCGCCACGGCGCCGCCGCCTCCCTCCCGGGGCGCGATGGACCGGGTCACCCGCACAGAAGGACAGGGCGCGCACAACGACGATGCGCGTGCTGCGCTGAGAGAAAAGGAGGACCCATGGAGGGTCCAGAGATCACGTTCGCCGAAGCCGTCGTCGACAACGGCCGCTTCGGCACCCGCACGGTGCGCTTTGAGACGGGACGGCTGGCCAAGCAGGCCGCCGGCGCCGTCACCGCGTACCTCGACGAGGACACCTGCCTGCTGTCGACCACGGCCGCCGGCAAGACGCCCAAGGACCAGTTCGACTTCTTCCCGCTGACGGTGGACGTCGAGGAGCGCATGTACGCCGCGGGCAAGATCCCCGGCAGCTTCTTCCGCCGCGAGGGCCGTCCGGGCACGGACGCCATCCTCACGTGTCGCCTCATCGACCGGCCGCTGCGCCCGACCTTCAAGAAGGGTCTGCGCAACGAGGTCCAGGTCGTCATCACGGTGCTGTCGCTCAACCCCGACCACCAGTACGACGTGGTCGCCATCAACGCGGCGTCCGCGTCGACGCAGATCTCGGGTCTGCCGTTCTCCGGCCCGATCGGCGCCGTCCGCGTCTCTCTGATCGACGGCCAGTGGGTCGCGTTCCCGAACTTCTCCGACGTCGAGCGCTCGACGTTCGACATGGTCGTCGCCGGCCGCGTCATCACCGGCGCCGACGGCGAACAGGACGTCGCGATCATGATGGTCGAGGCGGAGTCCACCGAGTCGACGTGGAACCTCGTCAAGACCGAGGGCAAGCAGGCGCCGACCGAGGAGGTCGTCGCCGAGGGCCTCGAGGCGAGCAAGCCGTTCATCGCCACGCTGTGCAAGGCGCAGTCCGACCTCGCCGAGCAGGCCGCCAAGCCCGTCCAGGACTTCCCGGTCTTCCTCGACTACGAGGACGACGCCTACGCCGCGGTCGAGAAGGCCGCCACCGAGCAGCTCCGCAGCGTGCTCGCCATCGCGGCCAAGCAGGACCGCGAGAACGCGACCGACGAGCTCAAGGACCGGCTCAAGGCCGACCTGTGCGGCAGCGCCGAGCACCCGGGCGCGTTCCACGGCCGCGAGAAGGAGATCTCGGCGGCCTACCGCTCGCTGCAGAAGCAGCTCGTGCGCGAGCGCATCCTCACCGACAAGGTCCGCATCGACGGCCGTGGCCTCGCCGACATCCGCGCCCTCGGCGCTGAGGTCGAGGTCCTGCCGCGCGTGCACGGCTCGGCGATCTTCGAGCGCGGCGAGACCCAGATCATGGGGGTCACGACGCTCAACATGCTCCGCATGGAGCAGCAGCTCGACACCCTCTCGCCCGTGACGCGCAAGCGGTACATGCACAACTACAACTTCCCGCCCTACTCGACCGGTGAGACCGGCCGCGTGGGCAGCCCCAAGCGCCGCGAGATCGGCCACGGGGCCCTGGCGGAGCGGGCGCTCATGCCCGTCCTGCCGACGCGCGAGGAGTTCCCCTACGCGATCCGTCAGGTGTCCGAGGCCCTCGGCTCCAACGGCTCCACCTCGATGGGCTCGGTCTGCGCCTCGACGCTGTCGCTGCTCAACGCCGGTGTGCCGCTGCGCGCCCCGGTCGCGGGCATCGCGATGGGCCTCGTCTCCGCCGAGATCGACGGCCAGACGCAGTACGCCGCGCTGACCGACATCCTCGGGGCCGAGGACGCCTTCGGCGACATGGACTTCAAGGTCGCCGGCACGCGCGAGTTCGTCACGGCCATCCAGCTCGACACGAAGCTCGACGGCATCCCCGCCTCGGTGCTCGCCGGCGCGCTGACCCAGGCCCGCGACGCGCGCCTGCACATCCTCGACGTCATGACCGAGGCCATCGACGCGCCCGACGAGATGAGCCCCTACGCTCCTCGCGTCATCAGCGTGCAGGTCCCGGTCGACAAGATCGGTGAGGTCATCGGCCCGAAGGGCAAGATGATCAACCAGATCCAGGAGGAGACCGGCGCCGACATCTCCATCGAGGACGACGGCACGGTCTACATCGGCGCGACCGACGGCCCCTCGGCCGAGGCCGCCCGCGCGCAGATCAACGCCATCGCCAACCCGACGATGCCGGAGGTCGGAGAGCGCTTCCTCGGCACCGTCGTCAAGACGACGACGTTCGGTGCGTTCGTGTCGCTGCTGCCCGGCAAGGACGGCCTGCTGCACATCTCCGAGGTGCGAAAGCTCGTCGGCGGCAAGCGCATCGACTCCGTCGACGACGTCGTCAAGGTCGGCCAGAAGGTGCAGGTCGAGCTCAAAGAGATCGACCCGCGCGGCAAGCTGAGCCTCGCCGCCGTCCTGTCGGACGAGCAGCAGCAGGCCGCCGACGACGCCTCGGCTCCCGCCCCGGCCGCCGAGCCGGCGCAGGCCGCACCGGCGCAGGACGCGCCGGCGTCGGCGCCCGCCCAGGCCGAGCACGACCGGTCGGAGCCCACGGACGACTCGGGTGAGGAGCGCTCGGGCCGCAACCGGAGCCGTCGCCGCCGAGGCGGTCGCGGCAACGGGGGCGGCAACGTCGAGGCAGGCGAGAGCACGCCCGAGGCCGACGCGCTCGTCGACGCCACGGAGCCCGAGGCCGCTGCGGCGTCCTCCTCCGAGGAGGCCTGAGCCGCACCGGCTCTGACCACCGCGACGGCCCGTCCCCTGCGAGGGGCGGGCCGTCGCCGTCGCTCAGGTCACCGTTCGGACACAGGTGGACCGCGGGCGACCCCCTGGTGACGGGACATGCGAATTCGGGCGTAGGGTGCGCTCGGCGCCCCCGCCACTTCCATCGGCCGATGACGTCTCGGAGAACCCATGAACGCCCTCACCCATCCATCGCTCGTCCCGGCGCAGGCCACCCTCATCGAGGCGAACTGGATCGATTTCCTCATCGTCGGGATCTACTTCGCCTTCGTGCTCGGCATCGGCATCGCCGCCCGTCGGCAGGTCTCGGACTCGATCGACTTCTTCCTCTCCGGCCGTTCCCTGCCGGCCTGGGTGACCGGGCTCGCGTTCATCTCCGCGAACCTCGGCGCGGTCGAGATCATGGGTATGTCGGCGACGGGCGCCGAGATCGGTCTGCCGACCTTCCACTACTTCTGGGTCGGCGCGATCCCGGCCATGCTCTTCCTCGGGGTCGTCATGATGCCCTTCTACTACGGCAGCAAGGTGCGCTCGGTCCCCGAGTTCATGCTCCGCCGGTTCGGGCCCGGGGCCCACCTGGTCAACGCCATCAGCTTCGCCGTGGCCCAGCTCCTCATCGCGGGCGTCAACCTCTACCTGCTCGCCTCCATCGTCGAGGCCCTCCTCGGGTGGCCCCAGTGGGTCTCGCTCATCGTGGCGGCGGCGATCGTGCTCTCCTACATCACGCTCGGCGGCCTCTCGGCGGCGATCTACAACGAGGTGCTGCAGTTCTTCGTCATCGTCGCGGCGCTGCTGCCGCTCACCCTCATCGGCCTCAACCGGGTCGGCGGGTGGAGCGGTCTCACCGAGCGCGTCACGGCCGCGGCGGGGGGTTCCGACGCCGAACTGCACTCCTGGCCGGGCCAGGGCCTGTCGGGCTTCGACAACCCGGTCCTGTCGGTGGTCGGCATCGTCTTCGGTCTCGGGTTCGTCCTGTCGTTCGGCTACTGGACGACGAACTTCGTCGAGGTCCAGCGGGCCATGGCGAGCAACTCGATCTCGTCGGCCCGCAAGACGCCGATCATCGGCGCCTTCCCGAAGATGTTCGTTCCGTTCATCGTCATCATCCCCGGCATGATCGCCGCCGTGCTCGTGCACGAGATCTCCGGGCTCAAGGCCGGGCAGAACACCGGGGCGACGTACAACGACTCGCTGCTGCTGCTCATGCGTGACGTGCTGCCGAACGGTCTGCTCGGTCTCGCGATCGCGGGTCTGCTCGCCGCGTTCATGGCCGGTATGGCCGCGAACATCTCCGCGTTCAACACCGTCTTCAGCTACGACCTGTGGCAGACGTACGTCGTCAAGGACAAGGACGACGACTACTACCTGCGCACCGGCCGCCTGGCCACGGTCGTCGCCACGGTCATCGCGATCTTCACGGCCCTCATCGCGAGCAGCTTCTCCAACATCATGGATTACCTGCAGACGCTGTTCGGGTTCTTCAACGCCCCGCTGTTCGCCACGTTCATCCTCGGCATGTTCTGGCGCCGCATGACGGCCACCGCGGGCTGGGTCGGCCTCGTCGCCGGCACGCTCTCGGCCATCTTCCTGTGGACGCTGGGCAACCCCGAGATCTTCGGCGTGTTCGAGCTGCCCGGCCAGGGCCTCGCGTTCCTGTGCGCCTCGGTCGCGTTCGTCGTCGACATCGTGTTGTCGGTCGCCGTGACCATGGTGACCAAGCCGAAGCCGCGGGAGCAGCTCAAGGGCCTCGTCTACTCCGAGACGCCCAAGGAGGACCTCGTCGACCCGCACGAGGCCGCCCTGCCCGTGTACCAGCGCACGATCCCGCTCGCCATCGCCGCGGGCGTTCTCGTCCTCGCCCTCAACTTCATCCTCTAAGGAGCCGACCCCACATGTCCTCCACCGCACCCGGGACGAAGACCGGCCGGCGACACACGGCCGGCGCCTTCGACGTCCGCAACTTCATCGGCATGCTCCTCGGCCTCTACGGCATCATCCTCACGCTGTACTCGTTCCTCGGGGGAGGTGCGGAGGACAAGACCGGCGGCGTCAACGCCAACCTGTGGACCGGGCTCGCGCTCCTGCTCGTCGGGGCGGGCTTCATGGCCTGGGCGAGGCTGCGTCCCATCGTCATCCCCGACGAGATCCCCCACGACGACGGCCGGCCCGCTCACCACTGAGCCCCGACCACGGGCGGCCTCAGCGCCGCAACAGGGCCCGGACGGCGGCCCCGACAATCGCGTCGGGGCCGCCGTCGCGTCCGGCCCCGTCGGAGGCGAGGGGAGCGGCGGTGTCCGTCGGGGGTGAGGCCTCGGGACGATCGGTCGCGAGGTAGCGGACCGCGCCGGCGAGGACCGCGCGCTCGCCGGGACCGTAGTGGGCCCAGCCGAGCAGGAGAGCCTCGAGGTCACCCGTGCCGTCGGCGCCCGCGACGCTGCGCCTCCGTGCCACCTGGTAGTCCTCGAGGAGGCTCTGGACGTCGACCTGGTCGAGGTCCAGACACAGCGGCCGCAGGGCCGGCCAGAGGGGGCCGAGTTCGCGGCGGAACCGCCGCAGCGGGGTGGGTTCGCCGCGGGTCGCGGACTCGTCCATCATCGCCTCCGTGGGTGCGTCCCGACGGGCGACGCCGGCCGCGTCGCCCCGAACCGTGACACCTCGACGACGATCGAACCCCCGCGGCGGGTTCCCCGACGATCGGTCCGGGGCGAGGGCGACGACGCCGCGTCGGTGCCCCGGGCGGTCACTGGGCGACTCCCTAGAGTGGTGGCGTGACCGACTCCAGCACCTCCTCCGCCACGCTCGACCCGGCGCCGCCCGCGCCCGCTCCCACTCCCGGCGCCGACGCGAGCACGTGGTCCTCCTCCGATCAGGCCTCGCGAGCTCCGCTGCGGGTGGCCGTCATCGGTGCCGGAGGGCGTATGGGCTCGGCGGCCTGCGCGGCCGTCGAGGCAGCCGACGATCTCGAGCTCGTGGCGGCGATCCGCCGCGGCGACGAGCTGGGCGACCTCGGCGACGCGGACGTCGCGGTCGAACTGTCGGTGCCGGACGCCGCCCCCGGCCACGTGCGGCACTGCGTCGAGCGGGGGGTGCACGCGGTCGTCGGGACCACCGGCTGGGACGACGAGCGGCTCGCCGACCTGCGCGGGCTCCTGGAGGAGCACCCCGGCGTCGGTGTCGTCATCGCCCCCAACTTCGCCGTCGGGGCCCTGCTCATGATGAGCTTCGCCCGGCAGGCCGCGCGGTTCTACGAGTCCGTCGAGATCGTCGAGCTGCATCACCCGGACAAGGTCGACGCCCCCTCCGGCACGGCGTCGCGCACGGCCGCCCTGGTCGGCGAGGCGCGCCGCGAGGCCGGTCTCGGGTCGGTGCCCGACGCGACGCGCACCGATCCGGGCGGCGCCCGCGGCGCGGTCGTGGACGGCGTCCACGTGCACGCCGTGCGGCAGCGCGGTCTCGTCGCGCACCAGGAGGTCCTCTTCGGGGCGCCGGGCGAGGGGCTGACGATCCGGCACGACTCCTACGACCGGGAGAGCTTCATGCCGGGCGTGCTCGCCGGCGTCCGCGCGGTGACGGACCGCCCCGGCCTCACCGTCGGCCTGGAGCACGTCCTGGGGATCTGAGCCGAGTCTCCCGGCGGCTCCCGCGCCCGATGCGCGGGCGCGACGACGCCGGCCGGTCCGCACCAGGTGCGGACCGGCCGGCGTCAACGTCGGCTCAGCAGCAGCGCGTCTTGGGGTTGCGCTCCTGCTCGGCGTACTTCTCCCGCCAGAACTCGCGTTCGGTGGGGATCGGTGCGTCGGGGTGGGTGGCGCGCAGGTGGGCGACGTAGCGGTCGTAGGCGTCCTCGCCCACGACCCCCCGCACGTACCAGCGCAGGGAGGACGCGACCCGGCGGGCCCGACCCAGCATCGCGGCGCCCGAGGTCATCCGTGCGTCCGTCCGGCCGGCACGGGGTCGAGCCCTGCGGAACGCCACTCGACGAGCGCCTCTTTCTCGACCGGGGTGGGCACGAAGCCCGCCGGCGCGAAGATGTGCGAGGGGACGTCGGGCTCCTCCGAGGTGGGCAGCCCACCGGCGCGGATCGCCCGCACGACGACGGCCAGCGTGGCGAGGAACACGAGGAGCACGAGCGCCGCGAAGACAATCGAGAGCGTGCCCTGAACCGCCGTGTTGCGGATGACGGCCTCGATCTCGGCGGGGTTCTTCGCCGTCGAGAACGTCGTCTTGCCGGCCGCGAGCGCCTCCTGCGCCTTCGTGTGCAGCGTCCAGTAGCCGAGCTTGGGGTCGGCGGAGAAGATCTTCTGCCACGAGGCGGTCATCGTGACCGTGAGCAGCAGCACGAGCGGAACGCCCGGGATCCAGGCCCACCGCAGGAGGCCCTGCTTGACGACCACGGCGAAGACCACGCACAACGCGATGCACGCGAGGAGCTGGTTGGCGATGCCGAACAGCGGGAAGAGCATGTTGATGCCGCCCAGCGGGTCGGTCACGCCCATGTAGAGGATCGAGCCCCAGCCGACGACGACGAGCGCCGAGCACAGCCAGGCGCCGACGCGCCAGCTCGGGTCCTTGAACCGCGTGAGGCCGGGGATGTTGCCGATGGCGTCCGAGAACATGAACCGGGCCACACGGGTGCCGGCGTCGATGGTCGTGAGGATGAACAGGGCCTCGAAGAGGACCGCGAAGTGGTACCAGAACGCCTTGTCGAGGATGCTCAGCAGCGGCACCCGGTGCATGACCTCGGACATCCCGAACGCGAGGGTCGGGGCGCCGCCGGTGCGGGAGATGATCGTCTTCTCGCCCACCTCGGCCGCCGCGGTCGAGTAGACGCTCGGGTCGACGGGGGGCAGGGGCGTGCCGCCCGTGCCCACGAGGCCGAGGCCGTTCGTGTACTGGGCCGCCGACGCCGGCGTGCCACCGGTGACGCCCGCGGGCGCGTTCATCGCGAAGTAGACGTGCTGGTCGATGATCGTCGCGGTGACGAGCGCCATGATCGCGACGAACGACTCGGTGAGCATGCCGCCGTAGCCGATGAGGCGGGCCTGACGTTCCTTCTCGATGAGCTTGGGCGTCGTGCCGGAGCTGATGAGGGCGTGGAAGCCGGAGATGGCGCCGCACGCGATCGTGATGAAGAGGAACGGGAAGAGCTGGCCGGCGAACGCCGGGCCGGTGCCGTCGCGCCCGAACTGGGTCAGGGCCGGCATCTGCAGCTCGGGGCGCACGACGAGGATGCCGAGCGCGAGCACGATGATCGTGCCGACCTTCATGAACGTCGACAGATAGTCGCGCGGGGCGAGCAGGAGCCATACGGGCAGGACCGAGGCGGCGAAGCCGTAGGCCGCCAGCCACAGCGCGAGGGTCGGCTTGTCGAGCGTGAACATCGCCGCGCCCCAGTCGGACTCCGAGACCCATCGACCGCTGACGATGGCGAACAGGAGGAGCGCGACGCCGATGATCGACACCTCGGAGATCTTGCCCGGCCGCAGGAAACGCAGGTATACGCCCATGAAGAGCGCGATCGGGACGGTCAGCGCGATCGAGTAGACGGCCCAGGGGCTCTCGGCCATCGCGCCGATCATCACGACGCCGAGGACGGCGATGAGGATGATCATGATCGAGAGGATGCCGAGGATGGCCGCCCAGCCGCCCACGAATCCGAGCTCGTCGCGCGCCATCTGGGCCAGACTGCGGCCGCGGCGGCGGATGGACAGGTGCAGGACCATGTAGTCCTGCACGGCGCCGGCGAAGACCACGCCGAAGATGATCCATAGCGTGCCGGGCAGGTAGCCCATCTGCGCCGCGAGGACCGGGCCGACGAGCGGACCCGCGCCCGAGATGGCGGCGAAGTGGTGCCCGAACAGGACCCGCCGGTCCGTCGGCATGAAGTCCTTGCCGTTGTCGAACTCCTCGGCCGGCGTGGCCCGGGTGTCACGGGGGCGCAGGATCTTCCGCTCGATGAACTTCGCGTACAGGCGGAAGGCGACCAGGTACGTGCCGACGGCCGCGAGGACGATCCAGACGGAGCTGATGTGCTCGCCCCGGGCGACGGCGATCATCGCCCATCCGAGGGCGGCGATGGCGGCGAGGACGGCCGTGACGAGCTTGGCCTTCCCCGAGGGGCGTCGGGGTTCCTCGACCGCGACGGGTGGGCGGTCGGGATCCGTGCGGATCAGATGCGCGTCGGCGTCGACGGACATGGCGACTCCTGTCGGAGGCTCGAGGGGTCTGGGCTGCTGCGAGGCTAGACGCTCCAGGTCACGGACCGGCCACGGTGTGGCACGCCACGCCGGGGCTGCGCCGTCCGGCGCCCGGCGGGCGCTCAGCGGTCGGTCCGGTCCGGACGGTCGGATCGTCGGCTCAGGGCCAGCCGAACGCCCGCAGCGTCGCGGCGGTGGCCGCGCCCAGGACGACGACGAGCAGGAACGGCGCCCGGAGGGCGAGCGCGACGAGCGCCACCGCGACCGCGGCGGCGCGCGAGTCGGGGGCCGGGGTGCCGTCGGGCGCGAGGAACGCCTGGACGGCGACGAGCCCGGCGAGCAGCGCCACCGGCAGCAGGCCCGTGGCCCGCGCGACCCTCGGGTGCGCGAGGTGACGCTCCGCGACGACGTAGCCGAGGAACTTCAACGCGAACGCGACGAGCGATCCGAGCAGGACCGTGGCCCAGGTGCTCATGCCGCCCCTCCTCCGGCTCCTCCGGGTCGGCGCGGACCGTGCGGCACGAGGCCTGTCACGACGGCGGCGAGGGCGGCGACCAGGATCGGCACACCGGCGGGCACGTGCGGGGCGACGACGACGACGAGGGCGACGGCCGCCAGGGCCACGGTCAGGGCCTCGCGCGAGCGCAGTCGCGGCCACAGCAGCGCGCAGAACGCCGCGGCGGCGGCGGCGTCGAGCCCGTAGGTGCGCGGGTCACCGAGCGCGTTGCCGAGCAGCGCGCCGCCGAGCGTCGTGAGGTTCCACAGGACGAAGACCGACAACCCGGTCCACCAGAAGCCGATCCGCGAGAGTCCCGTCGTCGACTGTCCGACGGCCACGGCGGTCGACTCGTCGATGGTCAGGTGCGCGGCCGCGACGCGCCGAAGTCCGTGCACGTCGAGCAGTCGGCTCACCTGGAGGCCGTAGAACCCGTTGCGCACCCCGAGCAGGGACGCCGCGGCGACCGCCGAGGCCCCCGACCCACCCGCACCGAGGATGCCGACGAGCGCGAACTGCGACCCGCCCGTGAACATGAGCGCCGAGAGCGCGCACGTCTGGAGCACGTCGAGCCCCGAGGCGACCCCCAGGGCGCCGAAGCTGACGCCGTACGCGCCGGTGGCGACGCCGACCGACACCGCGGCCCGGCGGGTCGCGGCGACCGCGCGGGGGTCGTTGGCCGCCGTCGGGGCGGGGCCCCCGGGTGCGGGGTCGGTGTCAGACATGGCGGTGCTCCCGGTGGTGGGCGGGCAGGGAGTGATCGAGGGGTGCGCGGCTCAGGCGGGTGGCTCGGGCGCCAGGCGGGTCGCGACGACGAGCCGGGCCTCGGACAGGGTGTCACCGTCGGCGGAGACGACGCGATCCCGTCTCGCGCCGTCCGCCGCGAAGCCCGCCGCGGACAGGAACGCCCGCGTGCCGCGCAGCGCGTGGGGGACCCAGGCGCTCACCCGCCACGCGCCGAGTTCACCGGCGACGTCGACACACGCGTTGAGCAGGCGCGACCCGTGCCCGGCTCCCCGGTCGCGGGGGTGCACCCCGAGGACGAGGAGGTCGTGGGTGGGCGCGTCGCCGCCGGCGTCGGGGTCGTCGTTCGGCGCGAGGGCCGCGAACCCGACGACCCGGTCGCCCGCGCGGGCGATGAGCGCGACGTGCCGCGGCGACGGGGGAGCGGCGAGGGAGGCCTCCCACGCCTGCGCGAAGGCGGCCGGCGATCCGGCGGCGAGCGCGGCCGACGGGATGAGGCCGAGGAACGCCTCCGCCCAGACGGCGTCCTGCACGATCCCGATCGCCGCGGCGTCGCCGGGCGTCGCGCGGCTCACCGAGGCGTCGGCGGTCGGCGCGCCACCGGCGACGTCGGTGGGACGGGGGGAGCCGGGCGAGCCGAGGGAGAAGAGCGGCAACGCGGGCCGGTCACCGGGCTCCGGAGGACCGGTCGGGGCCGTCGGGCCGGTCATGCCGGTGGTGGCGTGCGCTCGTACGTGACCCACGAGAAGCCGTCGTGGTCCTCCCGGGCGGTCGGCGCCCACGCGTCCCCGAGGACGGGGAACCACGTGTCCCCGTCGGGTTCGGCGTCGACGTGGGTGAGCTCGAGGCGGTGGGCCAGCGGCAGGGTCTGGGCGTAGAGCTGCGCCCCGCCGACGATCATCACCTCGCCCGGCCCGGCGACGTCGAGCGCCGTCACGAGGTCGGGCACCACCTCGACCCCCTCGCGGCGCCATCCCGGGTCGCGCGTGAGGACGATCGAGCGGCGCCCCGGCAGCGGCCGACCGATGGAGTCGAAGGTCGCGCGTCCCATGACCATCGGGTGGCCCGTCGTCAGGGCCTTGAAGCGGCGCAGATCGGCCGGCAGGTGCCACGGGATCCCGCCGCCCGCGCCGATGACGCGGTTGCGGGCGAGCGCGGCGACCAGCACGAGTCGGCTCTCGGGGGGCACGATCGTCACGATGGTCCTCAGGGTCGGAGGTCGGGGGGCGGGTGCCCGGACGGGCGCCCGGCACGGAGTCGGACGGAGCCCGGCGGAGGTCGGGCGAGGTCAGACGGCGATGGGGGCCTTGATGGAGGGATGCGGGTCGTACCCCTCGAGGACGACATCGTCGATCTCGTACTGCTCCAGCGACGCCCTCGGGGCGAGGCGCAGGGTCGGCAGCGGCCGCGGCTCGCGCTCGAGCTGGAGCCGCGCCTGGTCGAGGTGGTTCGCGTACAGGTGGGCGTCGCCGAGGGTGTGCACGAAGTCGCCCACCCCCAGCCCGGTGACCTGCGCGACCATGTGCACGAGCAGGGCGTAGGAGGCGATGTTGAACGGCACGCCGAGGAAGACGTCGGCGCTGCGCTGGTAGAGCTGGCACGACAGGCGGGCCGGGCTGCCGGGCGGGTCGTCGCGGCGCGGCGCGACGTAGAACTGGAACATCGTGTGACACGGGGGCAGCGCCATCTGGTCGACCTCGGCCGGGTTCCACGCGCTGACCACGTGCCGCCGCGACGTCGGGTTCGTGCGGATGGACTCGACGACGGCGGCGATCTGGTCGATGGGCCGCCCGTCCGGGGCGGGCCACGACCGCCACTGGTGGCCGTAGACGGGGCCCAGCTCGCCCTCGGCGTCGGCCCACTCGTCCCAGATGGTGATCCCGCGCTCCTGCAGCCAGCGCACGTTGGTGTCACCGCGCAGGAACCACAGGAGCTCGCCGACGACGGAGCGCAGGTGCAGCTTCTTCGTCGTCAGGGCCGGGAAGCCCGCCTCGAGGTCGAAGCGCATCTGGTGGCCGAAGACCGACAGGGTGCCCGTCCCGGTGCGGTCGCCGCGGGCGACGCCGTCGTCGAGGATCCGACGCAGGAGGTCGTGGTACTGCTGCATGCGCCAACCCTACGGTCCGCCCGCGCCACGCCCGCCGAGCCCCGCCGACCGCCGCAGCCCGGGCCCGTCCGAAAAAAGTCGGCGCCGGGTCGTAACGGAACGGCGTCGGGGGCGATGTCCCACGTGAACGCGGCGCTACTCGAACCCCCGAGCGAGTAGCGCCGCGTTCGTTCACGTCCGGGGCCGCCTCCCGCGCCCGGGGCACCCGGTGGCCGGTCCGGCCGCCGCGGTGGCCGGTCCGGGTACGGTGTGTGCCATGTCTTCCCCCCGCTTCGGCCGCGTGCTCACCGCGATGGTCACCCCCTTCACGCCGGAGGGGGAGGTCGATCTCGTCGCCGTCGCCGGCCTCGCCCGGCGTCTCGTGGACGACGGCACCGACGGTCTCGTCGTCAACGGCACGACCGGTGAGTCGGCGACGACGACCGACGACGAGAAGTCGCGCATCATCGAGACGGTCGTCGACGCGGTGGGGGACCGGGCGCACGTGATGGCCGGGGTCGGCACGAACGACACCCGTCACACCCTGCACCTCGCGCGCGCCGCGCAGGCCGCCGGCGCGACCGCGCTGCTCGTCGTCACGCCGTACTACAACAAGCCGCCGCAGGCGGGGATCCTCGCGCACTTCCGCGCCGTGGCCGACGCCACCGAGCTGCCCGTCGTCGTCTACGACATCCCCGGCCGCGCGGGCGTCGCCATCGAGAGCGACACGCTCATCGCCATGGCGCAGCACCCGCGCATCGTCGCCGTCAAGGACGCCAAGGGCGACCTGTGGGAGTCGACGCGGGTCATGGCCGCGACCGAACTGCAGTACTACGCAGGCGACGACGGCGCGACCCTCTCGCAGGTCGGCCAGGGCGCGGTCGGCGTCATCGGCGTGACGACCCACGTCGCCGCCGCGCGCTACCAGGAGCTGGTGCGGGCCGCCGAGACCGGCGACCGCGACCGCGCCGTCGAGCTCCATCGTTCACTCGTCCCGGCCGTCGACGCGGTCATGAACATCACCCAGGGGGCCATCATGGTCAAGGCCGCGCTCGCGGAGCTCGGATACATCACCCACGCCGGCGTCCGGCCGCCGCTCGTCGCGGCCACGCCGCAGCAGCGGGGCGCCGTCGCGGCCGGTCTCGCCGCGTCCGGACTGCAGCGGGCGGAGGCCGCGCTGTGAGCCACCCGCACCCCGAGCTCACGCTGCCGCCCCCGCTGCCGCACGGCGGCGTCCGCGTCGTCGCCCTCGGCGGCCTCGGCGAGGTGGGTCGCAACATGACCGTCATCGAGCACGCCGGCAAGCTGCTCGTCATCGACTGCGGGGTGCTGTTCCCCGAGGACCACCAGCCGGGCGTCGACCTGATCCTGCCCGACTTCTCCTACGTCGCCGACCGGCTCGACGACATCGTCGCCATCGTGCTCACGCACGGCCACGAGGACCACATCGGGGCGGTGCCCTACCTGCTCAAGCTCAAGGGGGACATCCCCCTGGTCGGCTCGACCCTGACGCTGGCGCTCATCGAGGCCAAGCTCAAGGAGCACCGGATCAAGCCGTACACGCTCGGCGTGGCCGAGGGGCAGATCGAGCGGTTCGGGCCGTTCGAGTGCGAGTTCGTCGCCGTCAACCACTCGATCCCGGACGCGCTCGCCGTGGCCGTGCGCACCGAGGGCGGACTGCTCCTGCACACCGGCGACTTCAAGATGGACCAGCTGCCGCTCGACAAGCGCCTCACCGACCTGCGGGCCTTCGCGCGGTTGGGGGAGGAGGGCGTCGACCTCTTCCTCACCGACTCGACGAACGCCGAGGTGCCCGGGTTCACCACGCCCGAGAAGGACATCTACCCGGCCATCGAGCGGGTCTTCACCAAGGCGCGGCGGCGGATCATCGTCGCGTGTTTCTCCTCGCACGTGCACCGCGTGCAGCAGGTGCTCGACGCCGCGGCTCAGACGGGCCGCAAGGTCGCGATCGTCGGCCGGTCGATGATCCGGAACATGGGGATCGCCGAGGAGCTCGGCTACCTGCACGTGCCGCCGGACGTCATCGTCGACATCAAGAAGCTCAACGACTACCCGGAGGATCGTCAGGTGCTCGTGTGCACCGGGTCCCAGGGCGAGCCGATGGCCGCGCTGTCCCGGATGGCGAACCGCGACCACAAGATCGACGTCGGCGAAGGCGACACGGTCGTCCTCGCGAGCTCGCTCATCCCCGGCAACGAGAACGCCGTCTACCGCGTCATCAACGGGCTCATGCGCCTCGGGGCGACGGTCGTGCACAAGGGCAACGCGAAGGTGCACGTGTCGGGGCACGCCAGCGCCGGCGAGCTCCTGTACTGCTACAACATCGTCAAGCCCACGAACGTCATGCCCGTGCACGGCGAGTGGCGCCACCTCGTCGCCAACGGCGCCCTGGCCGAGGCGACCGGCGTGGCCCCCGATCGGGTCGTGCTCGCCGAGGACGGCGTCGTCGTCGACCTCGTCGACGGCATCGCCCGCATCGTCGGCGCCGTGGAGTGCGGGTACATCTACGTCGACGGGTCCACCGTGGGCGAGACCGACGAGTCCCTGCTCAAGGACCGCCGCATCCTGCGCGACGAGGGCTTCATCACCGTCGTCATCGTCGTCGACTCCTCGACCGGCAAGGTGTCGAGCGGGCCGGAGATCCTCGCGCGTGGTTTCGCCGAGGGAGCGGCCGCGCTCGACGGCGTCGCCCCGCAGATCGTCGCCGCGGTGGAGCAGGCCTCGGGCAAGGGCGGCGCCGACTCCTACCAGCTCCAGCAGGTGGTGCGCCGCACCGTCGGATCGTTCGTGGGCGGGAAGCTGCGGCGCCGTCCGATGATCATCCCCGTCGTGATCGAGGCCTGACGAACACGTAGCGCAGGGTGGGGGCGAGCGCAGCGAGCTTCCGCCCGGAGCGGAGTGGAGGAGGGTCGGTGGTCGGGTTCGAGGCCTGACGAACACGTAGCGCAGGGTGGGGGCGAGCGCAGCGAGCTTCCGCCCGGAGCGGAGTGGAGGAGGGCCGGTGGTCGGGTTCGAGGCCTGACGAACACGTAGCGCAGTACGGCGGGCCGGCCGGGCACGCCGGGGGCGGGCTCCCTGGACGAGCGTCCCTGCTCACCTAGAGTGAGCTGGTGGCCCCTCGTGAATCGACGTCCTCGCGCCCTGCGACGACCCGCCGGACGTCTCGTCCGGCGGCGTCGGGCAAGGGCGGCGCGACGTCGCGCGGCGGTCGCGCCGCGTCGGGTCGCGGTTCGACGGCCCGAGGGCGCGGGGCCACGCGCGCCAAGGACGGCGGCCTCCCGCTCGGTGTGCGAGCGGTCCGCGGAACATGGATGGGGGTGGCCCGGGTGGCGGGTGGAGCGGTTCGCCGGGTCGGCGCGAGCGCGAGCGACCTCGAGCCGGAGCACCGTCGGGACGGCTGGGGCCTCTTCCTCATCGCCCTGGCGATCGTCTTCGCGGCGCGGGAGTGGTGGGGTCTGCCGGGCACGGTGGGCGATCTGATCCACACCGTCGGGGCGGGGACGTTCGGTCGGGCGGTGCTGCTGCTGCCGATCGTGCTCGTCGGGTTCGGGATCCGCGTCATGCGCCGGCCGGACGACGGTCGCGGCACGAACCGGATGGCGATCGGCACGATCGCGACGACGCTGGCGCTGTGCGGTGTGCTCCACGTGCTCATGGGCTCGCCGGGCATGGCGGGCGGCCTCGAGCCGTTGCGCGTGGCCGGCGGCATGATCGGCTATCTCGCGGGGGCGCCGCTCGAGGCGGGTCTGACCGCGTACGGCGCGGTCCCGATCCTCGTCCTCGTCGGCGTCTTCGGGGTGCTCGTCCTCACGGCCACCCCGGTGCACCGCATCCCCGAACGCCTCGCCGAGCTGGGCGAGAGCCTCTTCGGCCCCACGACGCCGCGGGACGACGCCGCCTCCTCGGCGCTCGCCCGCCAACGGCGCGCGCGGGGCGAGGGTCCGTTGGCCGGCGACGAGGCGTTCGAGCAGGCCGCGCAGGTGCACCGCGTCGGTCGCCGATCGGGTCGGCTGCTGCGGGGCGCTCGGCGCGGCGACGACGCGCCGACCGAGGGGATCGACGGCGCGGCCGAGGTGGCCGACGCATCGACGGGCGGCGCGCGCGGCTCCGATCGGGCCGGGCGCGGCTCGACCGCCGCGTCGGCAGTACCACCCGCGGTGACCGACGTCGCCACCTCGGAGCACTCGACCGCGCCCACGCCGGCCGGGGCCGACGCGTCCTCGCCCCCCGCCTCCGGGCCGCGGCCGGGGCAGAAGCGCCCGGTCCAGGGCTCGCAGGTCCCCGAGAACCGGCCGAAGCCCGAACTCGAGGCGCCCGTCACGGAGCCGCTCCCGGCGCGGGTCGAGCAGCTCTCGCTGGCGGGCGACGTCACCTACACGCTCCCCGACCACCAGCTGCTCAAGCCCGGCCCGCCGCACAAGACGCGTTCCGCGGTCAACGACCGCGTCGTCGAGTCCCTCACCGGCGTCCTCGACCAGTTCGGGATCGACGCCCAGGTGACGGGATTCTCGCGGGGGCCGACGGTGACCCGTTACGAGGTCGAGCTCGGCCAGGCCGTCAAGGTGGAGCGGGTCACGGCGCTGAGCAAGAACATCGCCTACGCGGTGGCGAGTGCCGACGTGCGGATCCTGTCGCCGATCCCGGGCAAGTCGGCCATCGGCATCGAGATCCCGAACGCCGACCGCGAGACGGTCAGCCTCGGCGACGTCCTGCGCAGCCAGGTGGCCCACCGCAACACCCACCCGATGGTCATGGGCGTCGGCAAGGACGTCGAGGGCGGGTACGTCATCGCGAACCTGTCGAAGATGCCGCATATGCTCGTCGCCGGCGCCACCGGCTCCGGGAAGTCGAGCTTCGTCAACTCGATGATCACGTCGATCCTCATGCGCAGCACGCCCGACGAGGTCCGCATGATCCTCGTCGACCCCAAGCGCGTGGAGCTCACCGTCTACGACGGCATCCCGCACCTCATCACGCCGATCATCACCAACCCCAAGAAGGCGGCCGAGGCCCTCGACTGGGTCGTGCGCGAGATGGACGCGCGCTACGACGACCTCGCGGCGTTCGGCTACAAGCACGTCGACGACTTCAACAAGGCCGTCCGCGCCGGGGCTGTCAAGCCCCTGCCCGGGTCGGAGCGGGTCATCGCGCCGTACCCGTACCTGCTCGTCGTCGTCGACGAGCTCGCGGACCTCATGATGGTCGCCCCGCGCGACGTCGAGGCGTCGATCCAGCGGATCACCCAGCTCGCCCGCGCGGCGGGCATCCACCTCGTCCTCGCGACGCAGCGGCCGTCCGTCGACGTCGTCACCGGCATCATCAAGTCCAACGTGCCGTCGCGGCTCGCGTTCGCGACGTCGTCGCTCGCGGACTCCCGCGTCATCCTCGACATGCCCGGCGCGGAGAAGCTCATCGGTCAGGGCGACGCGCTGTTCCTGCCGATGGGGGCGAGCAAGCCGATGCGCGTGCAGGGCGCCTGGGTGACGGAGTCCGAGATCGAGGACGTCGTCGCCCACGTCACCGGGCAGCTCAAGCCCAGCTACCGCGAGGACGTCACGGTCAAGGCGCCGACGAAGCAGATCGACGACGACATCGGCGACGACCTCGACCTGTTGTTGCAGGCCACGGAGCTCGTCGTGACCACCCAGTTCGGCTCGACGTCGATGCTGCAGCGCAAGCTGCGGGTCGGGTTCGCCAAGGCGGGCCGGCTCATGGACCTGCTCGAGTCCCGGGGCGTCGTCGGTCCCTCCGAGGGGTCCAAGGCCCGCGACGTCCTCATCAAGCCCGACGACCTCCCCGCGACCCTCGCGGTCATGCGGGGCGAGGACGTGCCGGACGCCGGGGCGGCCGCGCTCGGCGACCACGACGGCGGCGTCGAGGTCGTCGAGGACGAGAGCGAGGACGCCTGGGAGCTCACCGGGCGGGGCGCGCGCTGAGGTCGACCGTGATCCTCACCTCCGACGCCGGGCGGACGCACGGCCGGCCCCGCCGCGCGACGACGCGGTCGCCCCGCGTGCGTCTGCTCGGGGCGGGTCTGCTCGTCTCGCTCGTCGCGTCGGCGTGCAGCGGCATCGAGCCCGAGTCGTCGTCGGTCACCACGCCCCCGCCCACCACACCGCCCGCGCTCACCGAGCAGGCGCTGTCCGCGCGGTTCGACCGGTGGCGGGCGGCGGCCGGGGGATCGCTCGCGTTGGCCTGGGCCCCGGTGGGCCGGCCCGACGCGGTCCGCGCGTTGGGGTCGGTCACCGACCAACAGTCGTGGTCGACGATCAAGGTGCCCGTGGCCCTCGCCGCGGTCCGCGCGGCCGGCGGCGAGCCGGGCGAGGGGGTCCGCCGGGATCTCGACCTCGCGTTGACGGTGTCGGACAACGACGCCGCCCGACGCCTGTGGCGTTCGCTCGGCCCGACCGAGCAGGCCGCGCGCAGCGTCGACGCCGTGCTCGCGCAGGCGGGCGACGCCACCACGCGGACGGCACGTGACGGCAGCTCCGACGTCTCGTTCGGGCTCACGCGCTGGAGCGTGCCGGACGCCGCCCGCTTCGCCGCCGGGCTGCCCTGCCTGGCGGGGGTGGCGCCGGTGTGGGAGCGGATGGGCCGCGTCGACGCGGCGCAGCGGTGGGGGATCGGCCGCGTCGCCGGCTCCCACCTCAAGGGAGGGTGGGGGCCCAGCCCCCACGGCTATCTCATGCGGCAGATCGGGGTGGTCCCGCTCGCGGACGGGTCGGCGGTGGCCGTGGCCGTGGCGACCCAGCCCCCGAAGGACTCCCACCCGGCAGGGGCGGCCGCGCTCGACCGGACGGTGCGCGGTCTCGTGGCGGCCCTCGGACCGGCGGACGGCGGGCGCTGCCCGGCCCGCTGAGCTCGGATCGGCCGGAGCGGACCCGGCGTCGAGTCGGCGCGGGTCAGGGCGCCGGGGGCGGGCCGCCTCGGCCCGCGGCCCCGTCGAGGCCCGCCAGGGTCGCGAGGCGGGGACGGTCACCGGCGGCGTCCGCCGCGTCCGCGACCGCGACCATGTCGTGCCAGGCCCGGACGAGGTTCCCGCCGGCCAGCTTGGCGAGGTCGGCGTCGGACCAGCCCCGGTCGGCGAGGGCCGCGAGCAGGCGCGGGTACCCGCTGACGTCCTCCAGCCCGGCCGGCAGGGAGTCGGTGCCGTCGTAGTCGCCCCCGAGGCCGACGTGGTCGATCCCCGCGACCTCGCGCACGTGTTCGACGTGGGCGACGACGTCCTCCAGCGTGGCCGCGGGCTTCGGGCCGAGGTTCTCGCGCACGAAGGCGGCCATCGCCTCGTAGTCGTTGGCGTCCACGCCGGAGGTGGCTGCCAGCTCGCGCCCCTGCGCCCGCCAGCGCGCGGCGGCGGGGGAGACGAACTCGGTGACGAAGGTGACCATGCAGACGCCGCCACCGGCGGCCAGTCGCACCAGGACGTCGTCGGGCACGTTGCGGGGCGAGTCGCAGACCGCCCGGGCGCTCGAGTGGCTGAAGATCACCGGGGCCGAGCTCACGGCCAGGGCGTCCCGCATCGTGTCGGCCGAGACGTGGGACAGGTCGACGAACATCCCGAGCCGGTTCATCTCCCGCACGACCTCCCGCCCGAACTCGGAGAGGCCCCCGAGCACAGGGGTGTCCGTCGCGGAGTCGGCCCACGGGACGTTGTGGTTGTGCGTCAGCGTCATGTAGCGGACCCCGAGCGCGAAGAGCATCCGCAGCACGCCGAGCGAGCTGCCGATCGAGTGCCCGCCCTCGGCGCCGAGCATGGACGCGATCCGCCCGGACGCGAACGCCTCCTCGAGCTGCGCCGGGGTCGTCGCGAGCGCGAGGTGGTCGGGGTATGCCTCGACGAGGCGGTGCACGGCGTCGATCTGCTCGAGCGTCGCCACGAGCGCGTCGTCCCCGGGGAGGTTCCCGGGCACGAAGACGGACCAGAACTGGGCGCCGACCCCGCCCTCGCGCAGCCGGACGAGGTCGGTGTGGGTGTCGGCGCGCCGCCGCGTGAGGTCCATGCCGTGCCAGTCGTAGCCGTGCGCGCGGCGCGCGGTCCATGGGAGGTCGTTGTGGCCGTCGACGAGGACGTGCTCGCGCAGCAAGGCCCGGACGCGGGGCAGACTCTCGCTCATCGGACCAGCCTGCCACGCCACCCGGTCCGTGGTCGGCCGGTGTGGACCGGCGCCCGCAGCGATCGCTCGGCGGCGACCCGTAGACTCGCCCCATGACCTCGAGCACCGAACCGCACACGCGATCGGTCGCCGTCGTCAGCCTCGGGTGCGCCCGGAACGACGTCGACTCCGAGGAACTCGCGGGCCGTCTCGCGGCCGGGGGGTGGTCGCTCGTCGACGATCCCGGTGACGCCGACGTCGCGGTCGTCAACACGTGTGGCTTCGTCGAGCAGGCGAAGAAGGACTCCATCGACACGCTGCTGGCCGCGTCCGACCTCAAGGAGAGCGGTCGCACGCAGAAGGTCGTGGCGGTCGGTTGCCTCGCCGAGCGGTACGGGAAGGAGCTCGCGGACGAGCTCCCGGAGGCCGACGCCGTGCTCGGCTTCGACTCCTACGCCGATATGTCGAGCCATCTCACCGCGATCCTCGCCGGCGAACGCCCGCAGGCCCACGTGCCGCGCGACCGTCGCCGGCTCCTGCCGCTCGCGCCGTCCGGGCGCCAGGACGCGGCGAACCTCGTCGCCCTGCCCGGCCACGGGGCGGTCGCCCCGGCGCCCGAGGCCGACCTCGTGGGGGCGCCCGCCAGCGGCCCCAGCGTCGCGCGGTCACGCCTCGGCAACCGTCCGTGGGCCCCGCTGAAGATCGCGAGCGGATGCGACCGGCGGTGCTCGTTCTGCGCGATCCCCAGCTTCCGCGGCTCGTTCGTCTCGCGCCGCCCGAGCGACGTCGTCGCCGAGGCCCGCTGGCTGGCCGAGCACGACGTCAGCGAGCTATTCCTCGTCAGCGAGAACTCCACCTCCTACGGCAAGGACCTCGGGGACCTCGCCCTCCTCGAGGCGCTGTTGCCCGAGCTCGCCGCGGTCGACGGCATCGAGCGTGTCCGCGTCAGCTACCTCCAGCCGGCCGAGATGCGGCCGGGTCTGATCGAGGCCATGACGTCCGTCCCGGGCGTCGTCCCGTACTTTGACCTGTCGTTCCAGCATGCGAGCGGGCCCCTCCTGCGGCGGATGCGACGCTTCGGCGACCGTGAGGCCTTCCTCGATCTCATCGCCCGCATCCGCGCAGCGGCCCCCCACGCCGGCATCCGCAGCAACGTCATCGTCGGCTTCCCCGGCGAGACCGAGGCCGACCTCGAAGAACTGACGTCGTTCCTGTCCCAGGCCTCGCTCGACGTCGTGGGCGTGTTCGGGTACTCCGACGAGGACGGCACCGAGGCCGAGGGGCTCGACGGCCACCTGCCCGAGCACGTCGTCGCCGAACGCGTCGAGGCCCTCTCTCGGCTCGTCGAGGAGACGACCGCGCAGCGCGCCGAGGAGCGCGAGGGCGAGATCGTCGAGGTGCTCGTCGAGGTCGTCGACGACGGCGCGCCGTACGGTCGGGCCGCGCACCAGGGCCCGGAGGTCGACGGCACGTGCGTCATCCTCGGCGTGGACGACCTGGAGGTCGGCGACATCGTCGAGTGCGAGGTCATCGGCAACGAGGGCGTCGACCTCATCGTGGAACCCCGGTGGGCGCAGTGAGCACGGCGGGTCCCGGCGAGCCCACGGCGACCCCAGCGAACGCGACGGCGAGCAACTGGAACATCGCGAACGCCCTCACCGTCCTGCGCATCGCCCTCGTCCCCGTCTTCGGGTGGTTGTTGCTCGCCGACGGGGGCCACGAGGCCCCGCTGCGCTGGTGGGCGGCGGTCGTCTTCGTCCTCGCCATGGCCACCGACCGCCTCGACGGGCAACTGGCCCGGTCCCGCAACCTCATCACCGACTTCGGCAAGCTCGCCGACCCCATCGCCGACAAGGCGCTGACGGGCATGGCCTTCATCGGGCTGTCGATCGTCGGCGACCTCTGGTGGTGGGTGACCGTCCTCGTCCTCGTGCGCGAGATCGGCGTCACGCTGCTGCGCTTCGTCGTCATCCGGCACGGGGTCATGCCGGCCTCGCGCGGCGGCAAGCTCAAGACCGTGCTGCAGGCGGTCGCGTTGACGATGTTTCTCGTGCCGCTCGGCGGGTGGTGGGCGGCGCTCGCGATCGCCGCCATGGCGGCGGCGGTGCTCGTCACCGTCGTGACCGGGGTCGACTACGTGCTCGCCGCGCGGCGACTCGTCGCGGCGCCGTCGCGGACCCCGGATTCCGACGCGCACGGAACGGCCGGCCCCCGATGAACGCGCCCGCGTCGGTCGACGTCGCCGCGCTCGTCGAGCACCTCGCCCGCACCGGTCAGACGGTCGCCACGGGAGAGTCGCTCACCGGTGGACTCGTGGTCGCCACCCTCGTCGACCCGCCCGGCGCCTCCCGCGTGGTCCGGGGCGGGGTCGTCGCCTACCACAGCGACGTCAAGACGGGCCTGCTCGGCGTCGACGTCGGCGTGCTCGTGAACGGCGGACCCGTCCAGGCGGAGGTCGCGGCGCAGCTGGCCAAGGGGGCGGCGCACCGGTTCGGCGCCACGTGGGGGATCGGGACCACGGGGGTCGCCGGGCCCGCACGCTCGGAGGGCTCGGCCGTCGGGACCGTGTACGTCGCGGTGATGTCGTCCGCGACGCGCTCGGTGCGCGAGCTGCACCTGCCCGGAGACCGGGCCGCGATCCGGGTCGCGACCGTGCACGCGGCGCTGGGAATGCTGGCCGAGCTCAGCGCGCTTCACATCTGATCGGACGGCAAGCTGCTGCGGGCGCCCGATCGGCCGAACAGGTACCGTAGAGGTCGGGTTCATCGATGACGTGAGGGGAGGGGCGCCGTGGCCGTCGTGTTGAGGCATGAGGTGGGTGACGTGTTACGCACCCGCCGCCAGGGCCTGGGCCGTACCCTTCGGGACGTGTCGACGCTCGCCTCGGTCTCGCTGGGGTACCTCAGCGAGGTGGAGCGCGGCGAGAAGGAGGCCTCCTCCGAGCTGCTCGCGTCGATCTGCGCGGCCCTCGACCTGCCGATGTCCACGATGCTGCGCGATGTCTCCGACCGCCTCGAGAGCGTCGAGGAGGCCACCGAAGGCCGCCTGCGCCCGACGCGTCTCGCACCTGCCGGGGCCACGGCCGCCGCCGACGGCGCGGTCGCCCCGGCCGTCCCGCTCCCGGTCAGTACGAGCGGCGTCCTGCGCCGCGACTCCGCCGCCTGACCTCGCCGCCCCGCCCGCCGGCGGACCCGAGCGGCTCCTGCGGTCGACCGTCGTCGGCCGGCCCTGGTCCGCCCTGACACGCGGGGCACGAGAACATGGTGCGTTCCCGCGGGGCCGGTCCGATCATCGAGACCCGCACCGTGGCCCCGCACCTCAGGCAGGGTCGGCCCGATCGGGCGTGCACCCACGTCGTCGGCTCGCGCCCGCCGCGGCCCGTCGTCGTCTGGACGGCGTTCTCGCGGTTGAGCAGGAGGAGGCGCCGAGCCCGGTCGACCAGGGCCTCGAGGGCGCCGTCCGGCAGCTCGGCGATGGGCGTCCAGGGATGGAGCCGCTGGAGGAAGAGGGACTCGGCGGCGTACATCGTGCCGATCCCGGCCAGGTTGCGCTGGTCGAGCAGCGCCTCGCCGACCGCGACGTCGGGGTGGGCCCGCACCCGGTGCAGGGCCTCCGACGCGTCCCAATCCGGGCCGAGCAGGTCGGGCCCGAGGTGTCCGACGAGGGTGTGCTCCTCGCTGGTGGGGACCACGTCGAGCATGCCGAGCAGCCGCCCGAGACACGTCCACACCGACGTGCCGACGACCGCGCGCAGCCGGTGGTCGCCCAGGTCGCGGGCGCTCACGTCGCTCGTCGCTGCGACGCGCCACTGGCCGTCCATGCGCAGGTGGGAGTGGATCGTCACGCCCCCCTCCACGCGGTGGAGCACGTGCTTGCCGCGGCTGACGACCTCGAGGGTCGACCGACCGGTCAGGTCGACCTCGGCGACCCCGGCCCAGCGCAGGTCCGTGACGGTGAGCTCGGCGCCCGCGAGCGCCTGGTGCAGGCGGCGGGCGGTGCGGAAGACGGTGTCACCCTCGGGCACGACGCACCTCCGCCCGGGTCATCGAGGGCAGACCGGGTCGCCCGGTCGGTCCTGCGACGGCGGCCGCCGCGACCGATGTCGCGCGCCCTCGCAGAGGCCCGTGGGGCGGGGTGGGCGTCATCGCCGCATCCGCAGGCCGCGCGGCGTCGTCACGAACCCGGCCTCCCGGAGGGCGGCGCCGATCGGGTGCTCGGAGCGCAACGCCGCCTCGCCGTCGACCCGCTCGACGGCGAGGGCGCCGAGCCGCCCGTCGGTGACGGCGCCCGCGAGCGCGGTGGCCGTCTCGGCCAGGGGCCCGGGTTCGTCGCAGAACGCGAGCAGGCTCTTCCCGCCCCGTTCGACGTAGGCCGTGAGGCGCCCGTCATGCAGGACGACGAGCGCGCCCGCCTTGCGTCCGGGGCGGTGCCCGGTGCCCTCGCCGGCCCGGGAGTCGGGGCGACGCTCTGCCGGGGCCCGGGACCGGTCGGCGTCACCGTCGAGCTCGTCGCGCGCGCCGGCGGCGCCGCCCGCGTCCGCCGGCCCGTCGGTTCCTCGATCGGGCGCGTCCGCCGGCCCTCCCGGCCAGTCGAGGGCCGCGCCGTACGGGTTTGCGGGGTCGGTCGCGGCGAGGACGACGGCCGAGGTCACGACCCCATCGTGACCGGACACCGAGGGGCCGCGGCGGCCCGACGGGGGACCCTCGGGACCCTGACCGAGCGGTCGGGCCAGGGCGCGGAGGCGGTCGACGGCGCCGTTCGTCGCGAACTGTGCCGCCCCCAGGCCCTCGACGAAGTAGCCGCGCCGGACCTGACCGACGTCCTCGGCGGCGGCGAGCACGCGGTAGACGCCGGAGAAGCCACCCGGCACCGATTCGGCGACCACGCTCCCGCGCGTGAGGAGGCCGTACCGGTCGAGGAGGACCTCGGCCAGGGCGTAGCCCCTGATCGTCGGGTCGGGTTCGGGCGTGGGCACGAGGCTCCACCGACCCGAGGTCGTTCCGTCTCCGGAGCCCGCGGCGGCGGGAGCCCCGGTGGCCGCCCCGCCGCGTCCGGCCCCCGCCGACCATCCCGTCAAGGAGCCGAACGAGCGCCGCGAGTAGCGGCCCGGCCGGGGGGCCGGGCGCCGGCTCGTTCCCCCGGAACGGCGTCGGCCCGCGAGCAGCGCCCGCAGCGGCGCCACGCCGTCGCCGGTCACCAGGCCCGCCCAGACGAGGTCCCACAGCACGCGGGTCGCCTCGCTCGCCTCGACCCCGGATGCGGCGACGAGGTCGCGGTAGAACCACCCACCCCCGCCCGCGAGGGTGTCGAGCACGGCGCGGTGGTGCTCGGCGGGGGTGAAACCGGGATCGGGAGGCGCGACCGTCAGCGGCGCGGTCGCGGTCGGGTGCAGGGAGACCCAGCCGTCGTGGCCCGGCAGGGAACCGTGGCCCTGCCACGTCACCTCGCCGGCCGCCATGAGTTCGTCGAGCAGGTTCGGTCGGTACCCGCGCACGCGCGCCGGGAGGACGAGGGAATCCAGAGCGCTCGCCGGGAGGACCGCGCCGGCGAGTTGCTCGACGGCCCGCATCACCCCGTCGACCCCGCGCAGGTCGCCGCCGATCCCCTGCCAGGCGGGGACGAATCGGGCGAGGTCGGCCTGCTCCACCGGCTCGACCTCGGCGCGCAGCAGGGCGAGCGACCGGCGTTTGAGGATGCGCAGGACGTCGGTGTCGCAGTAGTCGAGGTGCGCGGCCTCGCCGGAGGCGGGCGGGGGCGCTCCGCCGGCGCCCGGCTCCGGCCGCGCGCCGTCCGACGCGTCCTCGGGCGACGGGCCGGTGTGGAGTGGACGGAGGTGCCCGGTGACGACGCGGCCGTCGGCGACGAGCCGGCCCAGGGCCGAGCGCACCACGGCGATGCCGAGCCCGAACCGGCGCGCGACGTCGGCCGCCCCGAAGGGGCCGTGGGTGCGGGCGTGCCGGGAGACGAGGTCGGCGAGCGGGTCGGCGCCGCCGGAAAGGAACGCCTCCGGCAGGCCCACGGGCAGGGCGACGCCGAGGGCGTCCCGCAGCCGGCCCGCGTCCTCGACGGCCGCCCACGTCGGCGCGCCCGCCACGCGGACGCGCACGAGGCGACGCGCACGCTCGAGGTCGTCCAGCCACCCGGGGACGTGCGCCGCGACGTCCTCCCGTGTCCGCGCCGCGACCTCCGCCTCGCTCAGGGGACCGAGGCGCCGCACGAGGTCGGCGACGTCCTCGGCGTGCCGCGCCCGCCGGTCGGGTTCGAGGCACTGCAGCTGCGCCTCCGTGCGGCGTACCGCCTCGGGGTCGAGCAGATCGGCGAGGGACGAGGACTGCGTCCCGAGCAGGTCGGCGAGCAGTTCCGGGTCGAGCGACAGCGCCGCCGCCCGCCGCTCCGCCAGCGGGGCGTCGCCCTCGTAGAGGTACTGGGCGACGTAGCCGAACATGAGGCTGCGGGCGAACGGCGACGCAGTGGGCGTCTCGACCTCGACGACCCGCACCGCCCGCGAGGCGATCCGCGACATGAGGTCGACGAGACCGTCCACGTCGAAGACGTCCCGGAGGCACTCCCGCACCGCCTCGAGGACGATCGGGAACGACTCGTACCGGGAGGCGACCGCCAGCAGCGAGGCCGAGCGTTGCCGCTGCTGCCACAGGGCCTGCCGGCGGCCGGGATTGCGCCGGGGGAGGAGGAGGGCGCGGGCCGCGCACTCCCGGAAGCGCGACGCGAACAGCGCCGACCCCCCGATCCGTTCGGTGACGAGGTCGCGGACGTCGTCGGCGGCCAGGACGATGGCGTCGACGACCTCGTCGGGGCGGCCGGGGCCCGTCGACCAGCCGTCGGCCTCCGGGCCTCCCGGGGGTCCGTCGGCGGACCCGAGCCCGCCGGACCCGCCGCCGAACTCGACGTCGGGCAGGCGCAGGACGATCCCGTCGTCGCCGTGCATGGCCTGCACGTCGAGGCCGAACCGCTCCTCCATCCGGGCCGCGATGCACAGCGCCCACGGCGCGTGCACCTGGCTGCCGAAGGGGGAGTGCACGACGATCCGCCAGTCGCCGATCTCGTCGCGGAAGCGTTCGACGACGATGGTCCGGTCGTCGGGCACGTGCCCCGTCGCCTCGGACTGCTCGCGGACGTAGGCGAGCAGGTTGTCGGCCGCCCAGTCGTCGAGCCCGGCCTCGAGCAGCCTGACCCGGGAGGCCTCCGGTGGATCGGCGGCCATCGCCCCGACGAACGCCCCGACGGCCGCGCCCAGCTCGGCGGGGCGGCCCAGGGTGTCGCCCTTCCAGAACGGCAGCCGCCCCGCCGCCCCGGGGGCGGGCGAGACGAGGACCCGGTCGTGGGTGATGTCCTCGATGCGCCAGGTGGACGTCCCGAGTGTGAAGACGTCGCCGACGCGCGACTCGTAGACCATCTCCTCGTCGAGTTCACCGACGCGCCGGCTCGCGCGCTCGTCGCCCGAGGCGAGGAAGACGCCGTACAGCCCCCGATCGGGGATCGTGCCGCCGCTCGTGACGGCGAGGCGCTGCGCGCCCGGGCGGCCGGTGAGCGTGTTGGTGACGCGGTCCCACACGATGCGCGGTCGCAGTTCCGCGAACTCCTCGGAGGGGTAGCGACCGGCGAGCATGTCGAGGACCGACTC
This sequence comes from Agilicoccus flavus, assembly GCF_014857905.1. Taxonomy (GTDB): domain Bacteria; phylum Actinomycetota; class Actinomycetes; order Actinomycetales; family Dermatophilaceae; genus Agilicoccus; species Agilicoccus flavus. The sequence continues at coordinate 272,075 of NZ_JACYXE010000004.1, forward strand.
GAGCACCGGCCGGGACAGGGTCGCGTAGGGCGCCGACTCACGCACGACCCGCAGCAGGTCGTCCACCGCCCAGTCGTCGAGGGCGCACATCGCCACCACCTGCTGGGCCAGCACGTCGAGCGGGTTGGCGGGGATGCGCAGCGCCTCGATCCCGCCGCGGCGCATCTGCTCGACGACGACGGCGCTCTGCACCAGGTCTCCGCGGTACTTGGGCAGGAACACGCCGCGCGAGACGGCCCCCACCTGGTGGCCGGCCCGGCCCACCCGCTGCAGACCGCTCGCGACGCTGGGCGGCGACTCCACCTGGACGACGAGGTCGATCGCACCCATGTCGATGCCCAGCTCGAGGCTGCTCGTGGCGACGACCGCGGGCAGCCGACCGGCCTTGAGCGCGTCCTCGATCTCGGCCCGCACCTCCTTGCTCACCGACCCGTGGTGGGCCCGCGCGAGGACCGGTGGCGCGCCGGCCGACGTGCCCGACTGCCCCGTGAGCTGCGCCGGCGGCCGGGGCGCGGGGGCGTCGTGTGTCGCGGGGTCGACGTACCAGTCGTCGTCGTCTCCGTCTTGGTCCAGGCCCGGGTCGCCCTGCCCACCCTCGGCACCGTCGGGGTGCGCGACGTCCGACGTGACCACCCCGACGACCGGCTCCCCGGTGTCCTCGGTCCCCGCTGCGTCCACTGTGTCCTTCGTGTCCTCGGGGCCCCCGACGGGCGCCGGTCCGGCCGCCTCGAGCCGCTCCGCCCAGATCTCGTTGAGCCGGCTCGTGAGGCGTTCCGCGAGGCGACGGGAGTTGGCGAAGACGAGGGTGGAGGTGTGTTCCGCCACGAGGTCGACGATGCGCTCCTCGACGTGCGGCCAGATGGAGCTCCGGTTCTCGGCGCCCGCGGCGGGGCCCGAGAGGTCCTCGGTCACCGCGCCCAGCTCGCCCATGTCGGGCACCGGCACGACGACGTCGAGGTCCCAGCGCTTGGCCGCCGGGGGAGCGACGATGCGGACCTGCCCGGTGCCGGAGAGGAACCGGCCCACCTCCTCGACGGGCCGGACCGTCGCCGACAGCCCGATGCGCTGGGGCCGCCGCTGCGCGAGCGCGTCGAGGCGGGCGAGGCTCACGGCCAGGTGGGCCCCCCGCTTCGTGCCGGCCACCGCGTGGATCTCGTCGACGATGACCGCCTCCACGCCGACGAGGCTCTCCCGCGCGCGGGACGTGAGCAGGAGGAACAGCGACTCGGGGGTCGTGATGAGGATGTCGCTGGGCCGGCGCGTGAACGCGGCGCGCTCCCGGGCCGGGGTGTCGCCGGAGCGGGTGGCGACGGTCACGTGCGAGAAGGGTTCGTCGAGCCGGGCCGCTGCCCGCTCGATGCCCACGAGAGGGGAGCGCAGGTTGCGCTCGACGTCGACCGCCAGCGCCTTCAGGGGCGAGACGTAAAGGATCCGGCAGGCCCGCTCCGGGTCGGGGCGCGGGGACGTGGCGAGACGGTCGAGGCCCCACAGGAACGCCGAGAGGGTCTTGCCGGATCCGGTCGGGGCGACGACGAGCGTGTCCTCCCCGGAGCTGATCGACGCCCAGGCCGCCGCCTGTGCCGGCGTCGGGGCCGCGAACGCCTCGGTGAACCACGTGCGCGTGGGCGGGGAGAACCGCGCGAGCACGTCGTCGTCGACCGACGCGTCGGCTGTGTGGGCCGGGTCGGCCGGCGCGAGCGGCTCGGCACGGGGCGCGGAGTCCGCGGGCGGCGTGGAGGTCATGGTCGGCCCAGCCTGACATCCCGCACCGACAAGGTCGTCACCCGAGCGGTCCGCACGCGCCACCCTCCGGGTTTCACGCTCACCCGACCCGCGAGGCCGCACCGGGCGGTGGTTGACTCGCCTCCGTGAGAGAGAGCCGTTTCTGGGAACTCATGGACGACGAGTTCGGGCCCGGCTACGCGCGCAGTGTCGCCTCGGGCCAGGCGTTGACCGCGCTCGACGGGCGCACCGCCGACGAGGCCCTGGCGGGGGGCGTCCCCGCCCGCCGCGTGTGGTCCGCCGTGTGCGAGCAGATGTCCGTGCCCGAGGGCCGACGCCTCGGAGTGGACCACCCGCCCCGGGAACCTCGGCCTCAGGATCTCTGACGAGGCGCTCCCGCGCCCCCTCTCGTCGGCCGGGCGTGAGCGCCGCGCTCAGCGGTCCCGCACCCGGGCGGTCACCCCGACGGGGCAGGGCGAGACGCCGAGCATGTGCTGACTCACCGACCCCAGGAGGAGGCCGGCGAAGCCGCCGCGCCCCCGGCTGCCGACGACGAGGAGGTCGGCGTCGGCGGTGGCCGCGAGGACGACGTCCTCGGTCCGCCCGCGCGTCACGTGCATCTCGGCCGCGACCTCCGGGTGGGCCGATCCGGCCTCGGCGACGATCCGCTCCAACGTGCGCTCGTGACCGCCGACGACCCGCGCCCACTGGGGCGAGTCGGGGGTGGTGACGACCACGCCGTCGACCATCTCCAGCCACCACGCGAGGACGAGGTCGACGCGTCCGCCCGGCCCCGCCATGTCGAACGCGAAGTGGGCGGCCCGCACCGAGTCGACCGACCCGTCGACCCCGACGGTGATCTTCATCGATCCGCCCGGGTGACGGGTCTGCCCCTCGCGGACGACGACGACGGGGCCGTGGGCGTGCGCCGCGGTCTGCAGGGACACCGTCCCGAGGACGGAACTGGCCACGCGCCCCTGGCCGCGGTTCCCGACGACGACCATCGACGCCTCGCGGCTCGCCTCCACGAGGGGGCCGGCGGGGCGGCCCCAGGGCCGCGAGAACGTCAGGGGGACGTCCGGGGCGAGACCGCGGACGAATTCGCTCGCCTCGTCGACGACGGTGGAGCTCGAGTCCATCGCGTCGAGCTCGGGGTTGGTCCAGGCGACCGAGCTGTCGAGATGCGCAGCGCCGATGTACACCTCGCGCGAGCACAGCAGGTGCAACGGGCGCCCGCGTCGGACGGCCTCGCTCACGGCCCAGGCCAGGGCGGCGCGGGCCCCCGTCGAGCCGTCGACGCCGACGACGACGGCGCCGGTGGGGACGTCGTGGCCCTCGGAGGCGTTGGACGTGTCGGCATCCTGCCCGAGGCCGTGTCCGGGGCCACGGCCGGGGGCACGGCCCTGCCCGGCGGGTGCGTCGGTGGCGCGGGGGGCGGTGTGGTCGGAGGCGCTCATGCCCCATTGTCGCCCGGAACACCCTCTCGTGTCCCCGAAGTCGACGGCCGGAACGAGGAGCGTGCGAGGCGTCCGGCGTGTCGCCCGGGTCGTGCTCGCTTTCGAACACGCGTTCGCTAGGGTGGCCGCAGGAGCACAGGCCGTCGGGCACGGTCGCGCGGTGCGATCCCGTCCACAGCGGGGACGCGGCGCGGCGACCTTGTCGGTGGTGGCTCCTAGCGTCTGACCCGACGCCCGATCCGGGCGCGGGTCGCAGGTAGGCGCGGACCACATCGAGACGAAAGAAGGTGCGGCCATGGCCGTGACGACGGATCAGAAGCACAAGTCACTCGACACCGTGATGGCGCAGATCGAGAAGAACTACGGCAAGGGCGCCGTCATGCGCCTGGGCGAGGACGTGCGTCCCCCCGTGAGCGTCATCCCCACCGGGTCGATCTCGCTCGACGTCGCCCTCGGCATCGGCGGGCTGCCCCGTGGCCGCGTGGTCGAGATCTACGGCCCGGAGTCCTCCGGTAAGACGACGGTCGCGCTGCACGCCGTGGCCAGCGCCCAGCGCGCGGGCGGCATCGCCGCCTTCATCGACGCCGAGCACGCCCTCGACCCCGAGTACGCCAAGAAGCTCGGCGTCGACACCGACGCGCTCCTCGTCAGCCAGCCCGACACGGGGGAGCAGGCGCTCGAGATCGCCGACATGCTCATCCGGTCCGGGGCTCTCGACGTCATCGTCGTCGACTCCGTGGCCGCCCTCGTCCCGCGCGCCGAGATCGAGGGCGAGATGGGCGACAGCCACGTGGGTCTGCAGGCGCGCCTCATGAGCCAGGCGCTGCGCAAGCTCACCGGCGCCCTCAACAGCTCGGGCACGACGGCCATCTTCATCAACCAGCTCCGCGAGAAGATCGGCGTCATGTTCGGCTCCCCGGAGACGACGACCGGCGGCAAGGCGCTCAAGTTCTACGCCTCGGTCCGCCTCGACGTCCGCCGCATCGAGACGCTCAAGGACGGCACCGACGCCGTCGGCAACCGCACCCGCGTCAAGGTCGTCAAGAACAAGATGTCGCCCCCGTTCAAGCAGGCGGAGTTCGACATCATCTACGGCCAGGGCATCTCGCGCGAGGGTGGTCTCATCGACATGGGCGTGGAGCACGGCTTCGTCAAGAAGTCCGGGGCCTGGTACACGTGCGAGGGGGACCAGCTCGGGCAGGGCAAGGAGAACGCCCGCAACTTCCTGCGCGACAACCCCGGTCTGGCCGACGAGATCGAGCGCAAGATCAAGGCCAAGCTCGGCATCGGGGTCGTCCCCGACGACCTGTCCGAGCTCGAGGCCGACCTGTCCGCGCCTCCGACCGCCGAGGCGAACGGCAAGGGCAGGGCCAAGGCGGCGCCGGTCGCCGAGGTGCCCGTCGGGTTCTGAGCCCGTGACGACCCGGCTCGACCAGGCCCGGGCGGCGCTCGCCGAGGCCGAAAGGCTCGCCCGCACACCCCCGGCGGACCGCCCCGCATCGCCGCGCGGTGCGGGGCCGCCGCGGGTGGACGCACTCCCGCCGACCCCGGACGCGGGCGGTGGAGGTGGTGCCGCCCCGGGGCCGCAGGGGGAGCGACGGGCGGGTCCGATCGGCCCGTCGCCCTCTTCTCCGGCGGCGACGGCGACGTCGACCCGCGGCACGCGGCGGCGGGGCCGTCCGGTGAGCGAGGCCCCCGAGGCCACGAGCCGCGATCCCGACGCCGACAGCCATCAGGTGGCGCGGCAGATCGTCCTGCGCCAGCTGGCGATGGCCCCCCACAGCCGCGCCCAGCTCGAGGAGAAGCTCGCGGCGAAGGACTGCGCTCCCGATGTGGCGGCGGCCGTGCTCGACCGCTTCACCGAGGTCGGGCTCGTCGACGACGAGGCCTACGCCGAGATGCTCGTCCGGTCCCAGCACGCCGGGCGGGGGCTCGCCCGCCGCGCCCTCGCGCACGAGCTGCGGCGCAAGGGTGTCGACCCCGACACCGCGACCGCGGCGCTGGAGGAGGTCGACCCCGCCGACGAGCGGATCCGGGCGCGCGAGCTCGTCGACAAGCGCCTGCGCAGCATGGGCGGGCTGGGCGTCGAGGTGGCCACCCGTCGCCTCGCCGGCATGCTCGCCCGCAAGGGCTACCCCGCCGACGTGGCCTACGGCGTGATCCGGGACGCGATCGCGGACAGCGAGGAGTACCGGCGCGACTGACGGCCGGCCCGGGGCCCGTCGGTGCCGCGGGCCGGATGGGCGGCCGCCGGCCACCTCCGCCCCGCGTGGTCGACCCGGGCGGGGCGCCCTGCGAGAATGGACGGCGATGAAGACCTACGACGTGCGCACCCACGGGTGCCAGATGAACGTGCACGACTCGGAGCGGCTGGCGGGGTTGCTCGAGACAGCGGGCTACGTCGACCTCGCCGGCCTGCCGGCCGACGGGCGGCCCGAGACGGCCGACGTCGTCGTGTTCAACACGTGCGCGGTCCGCGAGAACGCCGACAACAAGCTGTACGGCAACCTCGGCCAGCTCCGCCCCGCCAAGCTGCGCAACCCCGATCTGCAGATCGCGGTCGGCGGGTGCATGGCGCAGAAGGACCGCGACACCATCGTCGAGCGCGCCCCCTGGGTCGACGTCGTCTTCGGTACCCACAACATCGGGTCCCTGCCGGCGCTCCTCGACCGGGCGCGCCACAACAAGCGCGCGCAGGTCGAGATCCTGGAGTCGCTCGAGACGTTCCCCTCGACGCTGCCGACCCGGCGCGACTCCGCCTACGCCGGGTGGGTGTCGATCTCCGTCGGGTGCAACAACACGTGCACGTTCTGCATCGTGCCGAGCCTGCGGGGCAAGGAGGCCGATCGGCGCCCGGGCGACGTGCTCGCCGAGATCCGTGCGCTCGTCGACCAGGGCGTCGTCGAGGTGACCCTGCTCGGCCAGAACGTCAACAGCTACGGCGTCGAGTTCGGCGATCGGTACGCGTTCGGCAAGCTGCTGCGCGCCTGCGGTGACATCGACGGCCTCGAGCGGGTGCGGTTCACGAGCCCGCACCCCGCGGCGTTCACCGACGACGTCATCGACGCGATGGAGCAGACGCCCAACGTCATGCCCAGCCTGCACATGCCGCTCCAGGCGGGGTCGGACCGGGTGCTGCGCGCCATGCGACGGTCCTACCGCAGCGAGAGGTTCCTCGGCATCCTCGACCGGGTGCGCGAGCGTATCCCGGACGCCGCGATCACGACCGACCTCATCGTCGGCTTCCCGGGTGAGACCGAGGAGGACTTCCAGGCCACCCTCGACGTCGTGGCCGCCGCCCGCTTCTCCAGCGCCTTCACCTTCCAGTACTCCATCCGACCCGGCACTCCGGCGGCGACGATGGACGACCAGATCCCGAAAGCCGTGGTGCAGGAGCGGTTCGATCGTCTCGTCGCGCTGCAGGACGACATCTCGTGGTCCGAGAACCGGCGCCTGGAGGGCCGCGACGTCGAGGTCCTCGTGGCGCCCGGGGAGGGCCGCAAGGACGCCGAGACAGCCCGGCTCTCGGGCCGCGCGCGCGACAACCGCCTCGTCCACTTCGGGGTCCCCGCGGGTGCGTCCCGGCCGCGGCCGGGTGACGTCGTCACCGTCGGTGTGACGCGCGGGGCCCCGCACCACCTCGTCGCGGACGCCGCGATGGTCGGCGACGGCACCTATCGCGTCCGGGCGACGGCCGGCGGCGATGCCTGGGAGCGGTTGCAGGACGCGCCGGTCCCGGGCAAGCCGGCGGTGACGCTCGGGATGCCGACGATCGGCGCCCCGAGCACGGCAGCGGCGCCGGCGCCCGCCTGCGCGCGCTGATCGGCCGGGAACGCCCGCCGCGGGGGTGAAACCCCGACGCCGCCGACACGGGTCCCGACGACACGGGTCCCGCCCCCAGGCGCGGACACGACGGGCGCCGACACGGCGGGCGCCGACACGACGACAGGCCCCACCGTGGTGGTGGGGCCTGTCGCCGTCGTGCCGCTCGTGATCGACCCGGTCGCGTCACGGGCCGGTCACGAGACCGGTGTCACTGCGAGTTGTCGCCGACGCGCTCGTCGCCCTGCGCCTGGGCCTGGTCGATCTGCTCGGAGAACTTGCCGCCGGTCCTGCTGTCCGCAGCGTTCCCCGCCTGCTCGAGCCCCTGGTCGGTGGCGCCCTCGATCTTGTCGCCGTGCTGCTCGTTGAGCTCGGAAGCCTTGCCGGCGAGGTTGTCGAACTGGCTCATGGTCGCTCTCCTTCTGCTGAGGTCACGTGCTCGGTGGGGCCGCGTGCCGCCGCCACCGCCGCGGCGTGGCGCCGCGGTGTCACTGTGCCTCGGCGCCGGCGTTCCATGCCACCGGGCGACGGATCTCTCGCATGTCGAGACCCGGCCGGACACCCCCGGAGGAGGTCCCCGCTTCCGCCACCGGGCGGCGTCCATGGGGATCGTCGCGTCGGTGAGACTGGGCACGTGAGCGATCCCGACCTTCGCCAGGCCCCCGAGGACGTCGACCCGCAGACGCCCGTCGCCCCCGTCGTCGCCGTGGTCGGGGCGACCGCGACGGGCAAGAGCGCGGTGGCGATCGAGGTCGCGGAGGCCTTGGGCGGCGAGGTCGTCGGCGCCGACGCGAGCCAGCTGTACCGCGGCATGGACATCGGCACGGCGAAGGTCCGGCCGCAGGAGCGCCGCGGCATCCCGCACCACCAGCTCGACGTCCTGGACATCGACCAGGACGCGAGCGTCGCGGCCTACCAGCGCCACGCCCGCGCCGACCTCGCCGGGATCCGCGCGCGCGGGCGGGTGCCGATCCTCGCGGGCGGATCGGGGTTGTACGTGCGTGCGGTGCTCGACCGGCTCGAGATCCCGCCGACCGACCCGAGGGTGCGCGCCCGGCTCGAGGCGGAGCTCGAGGCGTCCGGCGCGGCGCCGCTGCGGGCGCGGCTCGAGTCGCTCGACCCGGTCGCGGCGGGGTCGATCGAGCCGCACAACACCCGGCGGATCGTGCGCGCCCTCGAGGTCGTCGAACTCACCGGCCGGCCCTTCTCCGCGACCCTGCCCGTGCGCGAGTACGTGACCCCCACCCTCGCCTTCGCCATCGGCGTCGAGACCGGCGAGCTCGACGCCCGCATCGGGGCCCGCACCCGGGCCATGTTCGACGAAGGTCTCGTGGGTGAGGTGGAGGCCCTCGCGGCCCGGGGATTGGCCGACACCCGGACCGCGTCGAGGTCGGTCGGGTACCGCCAGGTCCTCGACCACCTCGAGGGGCGCCTGACCTTGCCGGAGGCGATCGAGGCGACCGCGCAGGCCACCCGACGCCTCGCCCGCCGGCAGGTGCGCTGGTTCGGTCCGGACTCCCGCATCCGGGTCCTGCAGGCCGACCGCGCGGTCGGCGAGATCATCGCCGCCCACGGGCGGGCGCGTCCTTCGCTCGACCCCCGGTGATCGCGGCGGCCGGGCGGGGGAGAATGCGACGGTGAGCCTCCACGATCCCGAGACCCCCCGGCCCGCCGACGCACCGCCGGCCGCGCCGGCCCGGCGCGAGGGTCTCGGCGCCCCCGGCGATCGACCCGCGGGTGCGGCCTTCACGAAGGGGCACGGCACGGAGAACGACTTCGTCCTGCTGCCCGACCCGGACGGCCGCCTCGACCTCGACGAGCACGCCGTGCGCCGACTCGCCGACCGACGCGGCGGCATCGGTGGCGACGGCGTCATCCGGGTCGTGCCGACCCGGTGCAGCGACGAGCCCGCGGTGCGGGCGCAGGCCGATCGGGCGTCCTGGTTCATGGACTACCGCAACGCGGACGGGTCGAAGGCCGAGATGTGCGGGAACGGGACGCGGGTCTTCGCGGCGTACCTGCGTCGGGCGGGCTGGGAGACCGCCGACGAGTTCGCGATCGCCACGCGGGCCGGGGTCAAGCGGGTGCAGGTCCGGGGGGCGGGGGCGACGACGGAGTACGCGACCGACCTGGGCCCGTGGCGCCTCGCCGACGAGGAGATGTTCGCGCGCCAGGGCTACGACCGGCTCGTCGACGTCCCCGGACTCGGGCCCGTCCCCGGACTGAGCCTCGACCTCGGCAACCCGCACGTCGTCGTCGCCCTGCCCGAGGACGTCGACCTCGCCGGTCTCGACCTGACGGCGGCTCCGGCGGTCGACCCGCCCGTCCCCGGCGGCGTCAACGTCGAGCTGGCGCAGCCGCTCGGCGACGGCCACCTCCAGATGCGGGTCCACGAGCGCGGGGTCGGCGAGACGCGATCCTGCGGGACCGGGGCCGCGGCCGCCGCGCTCGCGCTCATGCTGTGGAGCGGGCGACCCCGCGAGCACGGCACGTGGCGCGTCGACGTGCCGGGCGGCACCCTGCGCGTCACCGCCCTGCCGAACGCCGGGGTCGAGCTCGCCGGGCCCGCCGACCTCGTCGCCGACGGCACGACGACGCTCGTCACGCCCTGAGCGACGGGGCCGTGCGCGCGGCCTCGACCGCCGTCGCCGGTGGGGGCGTCGAGGCGGTCGGGTCCCGCGTCGGGCCTGACCCGTTGTGCGCCAGGCCGACCGGGCCTAGGCTCACGGCGCATGACGAACCGACCCCGTTCTCTCGCCGCGGGTGTCACCGCGGGCCTCCTGCTCGTCGGCACCCCCGCCCTGGCGGGGGCGGTCACCCCGCCGACCTCGACCGAACCGTCCCCGGCCCTCGACCCTGCCGCGGGCACGCGGGCCGCGACCCCGACCCGGCGGCCGACGACGAAGGTCCCGACGATGACCGGAGCCGGTGGGGCCGTCTCGTCGGTCGACGAGACCGCCACCGCGGTGGGCATCGACGTGCTCCGGCGCGGCGGCAACGCCGTCGACGCGGCCGTCGCCACCGCGGCCACCCTCGGGGTCACCGAGCCGTTCAGCTCCGGCATCGGCGGCGGCGGCTTCTTCGTGTACTACGACGCCGCGTCCGGCCGGGTCCACACGATCGACGGTCGCGAGACCGCGCCGCGCGCGTTCACCCCGACGACCCTGACCGACGGCGCCGGCAAGGCCCTGGAGTTCGACGAGGTCGTCTCGTCCGGGTTGTCGGTCGGCGTCCCCGGCACGCCCGCCACGTGGGACGCGGCGGTCTCCGCCTGGGGGACCAGGTCGCTGGGCTCGCTGCTCGCGCCCGCCGAGAAGGTGGCGCGGCGCGGGTTCACCGTGGACGCGTACTACCGCTCTCACACGGCGAGCAACGCGAAGCGCTTCGCGATGTTCCCCGACACGGCGGAACTGTTCCTGCCCGGCGGCGCGCCCCCGGCGGTCGGCTCCACCTTCCGCAACCCCGACCTCGCCCGCACCTACCGCCAGATCGCGCGCCACGGCGTCGACGTCATGTACCGGGGCCGCATCGGCAAGGACGTCGTCGCCGCCGCCACCCGGCCGCGCACGGCCCCCGGGCTCACCGTGCGGAGCAGCCCGATGACGCCGGCCGACGTCGCCGCCTACCGGGTGCGTCGGCCGGCGCCCGTGGTCGCTGCCTACCGGGACCTGCAGATCGTGGGCATGGGGGTGCCGAGCTCCGGGGGGATCGCCGTCGGCGAGATCCTCGGCCTCATGGAGGCCTATGCCGCGCGGACGAAGGTGAGCACTGCGGCCGCGACCCCGGTCGACCACCTCCACCGGTTCGCGGAGGCGAGCGCCACGGCGTTCGCCGACCGCAACCGATGGGTGGGGCACGTCCCCGGGGTCCCCACGCGCGAGCTCCTCTCGCGCGGATTCCTCGGCGAGCGCGCGTGCGGGTTCGATCCCGCGAAGGCGGCGGCCCGACCCGTGCCGTTCGGGACGCCCGACGGCGACTACGGTGCCTGCCCCGCGTCGGCCGGCACCACCGGCGCCGGGCGCGAGGGCACCTCGACGACCCACCTCAACGTCGCCGACCGCTGGGGCAACGTCGTCTCGTACACGCTGACGATCGAGCAGACCGGCGGGTCCGGCATCACCGTCCCCGGGCGCGGGTTCCTGCTCAACAACGAGCTGACGGACTTCGACTTCGTGCCCGTGACCGCCGGGGTGCCCGACCCGAACCTGCCCGGCCCGGGCAAGCGGCCGCGCAGCTCGATGAGCCCGACCATCGTGCTCCGCGACGGGCGGCCCGTGCTGACGGTCGGGACGCCGGGCGGCGCGACGATCATCACGACCGTCTCGCAGATCCTCCTCGGCACGCTCGACCGAGGGATGCCGCTCGTCGACGCGATCGCCGCGCCGCGGATCAGCTCCCGGAACACCGGGGCCACCGCCGAGAAGACGTTCCTGGCCACCCCCGAGGCGGCAGCGCTCGCCGCGAAGGGGCACCGGCTCGACCCCGTGGACCAGATCGGCAACGCCTCCGGCATCCGCCTCCTGCCGGGGCGCCGGTTCGAGGCGGCCGCCGAGACGACCCGCGGCGGTGGCGGTTCGGCGATGGTCGTGCGCGCCGACCGCAACCGCTGACCCGACGAGCACGGCGGAGCCCGGGCCTGGGCCTGGATCCGCTCGTGTCGGGATCCGCCGGCCTCGGCGTCCTCGCCCTCAGGCGGGGACGCCGTCGTCCGGGGCGAGCGTGCGGTGGACGCGCAGGACCCGGAAGCCCTTGGCTGACGCCTCCTTGACCACGGTGAACTGCGGGGGCAGGTTGCCCCGCAGCCACACGGCGAGCGAGTCGGCCCCGAGGTTGCGCTGGACGACGAGGTAGGCGGTGCCGCCGGGCACGAGGCGGGGCAGCCAGGTCGTCAGCAACTCGTGCAGGGCGGGCTTACCGATGCGGATCGGCGGGTTCGACCAGATCTCGTCGAAGAGGAGGTCGGCCGGGACGTCCTGCGGCCGGGCCGCGACGATGCGATCGAGGCCGTGGGCGGCGGCGTTGTCCGCGAGCAGCCCGAGCGCGCGTTCGTTGACGTCGACCCCCCAGACGCGCGCCCGCGGCGAGCACAGCGCCATCGTCATCGCGATGGGCCCCCAGCCGCAGCCGAGGTCGAGGAGCTCGCCACGCTCGGGTGGGTCGGGGGTCGTGCGCAGCAGCACGGACGTGCCCAGGTCGAGGCGGTCGGGGCAGAAGATGCCGTCGGCGGTGGTCACCTCCACCCGGCGACCCGCGAGCTCCACGGTGATCGCGCGCCGCGACTCCGGACCGGAGGGCCGGGGGGTGAAGTAGTGCGGGCTCGATTCCACCCGCAGAGTGTACGGGCGCGCCCGCGCCGCCCGCCCCGCCTCGCCCCGCGGCGCAGCCCCACCCACCCCGGCCTGCGGCGCCACTCACCCCACCTGCTGCGCCGCTGCAGGCCACCGGTGGCCGCCGCGGGGCCGCCGCGGGGCGGTTCGTCCGGCGGGAAGCCTTGTCGGCGCCCCGATCTCGCAGGTCGAAATCTCGTGCGACTTCCCCGCGTCTTCGTTGTCGCGGCCGGGCCCGCTCCGTATGGTGGCGTGATCCGAGGCGCCCGGGCCATCAGGCTCGGGGTCGACGGCGCCGCGCGACGAGGAGGTCGCCCCCATGACCGGTGGGCCCACTGCACGATTCATGACCGTTTCGTCCGAGGCCGTGGTGCCGGCCGTGCCGGTGGGGCCGCAGAGCCTCGCCGTCGTCACCGCCGTCGCGGTCGTCGGGCTCCTCGCGCTGGGCGTCGGGGTGATCTTCCGAGCCCAGGTCCTGCGCGCCGACGACGGGACGGACGGGATGCGGGGCATCGCCCTCGCGGTGCAGGAGGGCGCCTCCGCCTACCTCACCCGACAGATGCGCACGCTGGTCTGGTTCGTGGTCGCCGTCTTCCTCCTGCTCTTCCTGCTGCCCGCCCACGACGGGTCGGTCCGCATCGGGCGCAGCCTGTTCTTCGTCCTCGGCGCGCTCTTCTCGGCCGCGATCGGCTACCTCGGGATGACGCTGGCGGTCCGCGCCAACGTCCGGGTCGCCTCCGCGGCGCGGGCGGGGGCGTCCGGGCGCGAGGTCGGCTTCCGGCTCGCGGTGCGCACCGGGGGAGCGGTCGGCATGGCCACCGTGGGGCTCGGCCTCGTCGGCGCCGCCTCCGTCGTCCTCATCTACCGCGGCGAGGCGCCGGCCGTCCTCGAGGGCTTCGGCTTCGGCGCCGCCCTGCTCGCCATGTTCATGCGCGTCGGCGGCGGCATCTTCACCAAGGCGGCCGACGTCGGCGCCGACCTCGTCGGCAAGGTCGAACAGGGCATCCCCGAGGACGACCCGCGCAACGCCGCGACGATCGCCGACAACGTCGGCGACAACGTGGGCGACTGCGCCGGCATGGCGGCCGACCTCTTCGAGAGCTACGCGGTGACCCTCGTCGCGGCCCTCATCCTCGGCAAGGCCGCCTTCGGCGAACCGGGCCTCGTCTTCCCGCTCATCGTGCCGGCCCTCGGGGCGCTGACCGCGGTGCTCGGCATCGTCGTCACCCGGGTGAAGGTCGGCGAGGGCGGTCTCGCCGCGATCAACCGCGGCTTCACCATCGCCGCCGTCGTGTCGGCCCTCCTGTGCGGCGTCGCGGCCTTCGCCTACCTGCCGTCCTCGTTCGCGGCCATGCCCGGCGCGGCCGAGTCCGTGCGCGCGGTCGGGGCCGACCCCCGCCTGCTCGCCTTCGGCGCGGTCGTCCTCGGCATCGTCCTCGCCGCCGTCATCCTGTGGATCACGGGACACTTCACCGACACCGAGAAGGAGCCGACCCGCAACGTCGCCCGCACGTCGCTGACCGGCGCCGCGACGGTCGTCCTCTCCGGGATCGGCGTCGGGCTCGAGTCCGCCGTCTTCACCGCCGCCGTCATCGCCGCCGCCGTCTACATCGCCTTCCTCATGGGCGGCGGCTCGATCATCCTGTCGCTGTTCCTCATCGCGCTCGCCGGGTGCGGCCTGCTCACCACGGTCGGGGTGATCGTCGCCATGGACACGTTCGGCCCGGTCAGCGACAACGCGCAGGGCATCGCCGAGATGTCCGGCGACGTCGACGAGGCCGGTGCCCAGGTGCTCACCGACCTCGACGCCGTCGGGAACACGACGAAGGCGATCACCAAGGGCATCGCCATCGCGACGGCCGTGCTCGCGGCGACGGCGCTGTTCGGTTCCTACAACGACGCCGTGACCGGCGCCCTCGTCGAGGCGGGACGGACGGCGACCGAGGCGGTCGAGGGCTACTCCGTGGTGGCACCGAACGTGCTCGTCGGCCTCATCCTCGGCGCGAGCGTCGTCTTCCTCTTCTCCGGCCTGGCCATCGACGCGGTCACCCGGGCCGCGGGCGCCATCGTCCTCGAGGTGCGGCGGCAGTTCCGCGAGCACCCCGGGATCATGGCCGGCACCGAGAAGCCGGAGTACGGGCGGGTCGTCGACATCTGCACCCGCGACTCCCTGCGCGAGCTCGCCACCCCGGGCCTGCTCGCCGCGATGGCCCCGATCGCCGTCGGCTTCGGACTCGGCTTCGGAGCCCTCGCGGGCTTCCTCGCCGGTGCGATCGGATCCGGTGTGCTCATGGCCGTCTTCCTCGCCAACGCGGGCGGCTCCTGGGACAACGCGAAGAAGCTCGTCGAGGACGGTCACCACGGGGGCAAGGGCTCCGACGCGCACGCCGCCACGGTCATCGGCGACACGGTCGGCGACCCCTTCAAGGACACGGCCGGTCCGGCGATCAACCCGCTGCTCAAGGTGATGAACCTCGTGGCGGTCCTCATCGCCCCGGCCGTGGTCGGGCTCTCGATCGGCGACGGCGCGAACACGCCGCTCCGGCTGCTCATCGCCCTCGCCGCGTTCGCCGTCATCGTCGTCGCCGTCGTCGTCTCCAAGCGGCGCGGCTCGGCCTCGCGGGTCGACGAGGTGCCCGCCGCGGCCCAGGTGTGAGGCCCGGCAGGGGCGGAATCGCGGGGGGTGCCCCGGCGTTGTCCCGATAACACGTCGCGCCGCGGCGTCGTGCTCTGCCACCCTGGAAGGGTTATGACGAAAGCTTCCGACATCTTCGAGTTCAAGGCCTCCGCGCTCGCCGACGACGACGCGTGGCACCGCGACGACGCCGATTTCGCGTCGTACGACGGCGACCAGTTCGAGCGGGAGGACCGCGCGGCCATGCGCCGCGTCGCCGGCCTGTCGACCGAGCTGCAGGACGTCACCGAGGTCGAGTACCGGGCCCTGCGCCTCGAGCGGGTCGTTCTCGCGGGCGTGTGGACCGAGGGCACTCTGGAGGACGCCGAGAACTCCCTGCGCGAGCTCGCTGCCCTCGCCGAGACCGCCGGGTCGACCGTGCTCGCGGGGGTCGTGCAGCGCCGCCTCAAGCCCGACGCGGCGACCTACCTCGGCTCGGGCAAGGCGGCCGAGCTGCGCGACATCGTCGCGGCCGAGGGCGCCGACACCGTCGTCTGCGACGACGAGCTCGCCCCGAGCCAGCGGCGTGCTCTCGAGGACGTCGTCAAGGTCAAGGTCATCGACCGGACCGGACTCATCCTCGACATCTTCGCCCAGCACGCGAAGAGCAAGGAGGGCAAGGCGCAGGTCGAGCTGGCCCAGCTGCGCTACCTCCTCCCGCGCCTGCGCGGGTGGGGTGAGTCGATGTCCCGGCAGGCCGGTGGTCGCGTGGCGGCCGGTGCGGGCATCGGGTCCCGCGGCCCGGGCGAGACGAAGATCGAGCTCGATCGACGCCGGATCAACAGCCGGATCAGCAAGCTCAAGCGCGAGATCACGGCGATGAAGACAATGCGCGACACCAAGCGCGGCTCCCGCCGGGCCGGGGCCGTGCCCTCGGTCGCCATCGCCGGGTACACGAACGCGGGCAAGTCGTCGCTGCTCAACCGGCTCACCGGGGCCGGGGTTCTCGTCGAGAACGCGCTCTTCGCCACC
The DNA here is from genome assembly GCF_014857905.1 of Agilicoccus flavus. Classification (GTDB taxonomy): domain Bacteria; phylum Actinomycetota; class Actinomycetes; order Actinomycetales; family Dermatophilaceae; genus Agilicoccus; species Agilicoccus flavus. Next base: position 288,049 of record NZ_JACYXE010000004.1, read on the forward strand.
CTGGACCCGACGGTCCGTCGAGCCGAGACCCCCGACGGCCGGGAGTTCACGCTCGTCGACACCGTCGGCTTCGTCCGCAGCCTGCCGCACCAGCTCGTCGAGGCGTTCCGCTCGACGCTCGAGGAGGTGGGCGACGCCGACCTCGTGCTGCACGTCGTCGACGGATCCCACCCCGACCCCCAGTCGCAGATCACCGCGGTCCGCGAGGTGCTCGCCGAGGTGGCCGACGACGCCGCGACGGCGCCCCCCGAGCTCATCGTCGTCAACAAGATCGATGCGGCCGACCCCGAGACCCTCGACCTGCTGCGGCGCCAGGAACCGCAGGCGCTGTTCGTGTCGGCCCGGACGGGAGAGGGCCTCGACCGGCTCGTCGCGCATCTCGCCGACGCACTGCCGCGCCCCGACGTCCACCTCGACCTCCTCGTGCCCTACGACCGGGGCGACGTCGTCAACCGGCTGCACACCGACGCCGACATCGTCACCGAGGAGCACCTCGCGACCGGGACCCGGCTCGACGTCCGTGTCCGGTCCGAGGACGTCGACGGGCTCCGGGAGTTCTCCGCCGGCGCCTGATCGGGCCGCGACGCACGCCCCGGACCGAGCGGTCCGGGGCGTCGTCGCGCTCCGATGGGCCCGGGCGGGCGTCCACAGGCGGTCGGCGCGGGCCCCGGACGGACGCTGCGCCCGGCCCGGCGGGAGGAGGTCGGGCGGCGAGCGGCATCCCCACTAGCCTGGGCCCGTGCCTTCGTCCTCCCCGGTGTCCGTGACCGATCTCCTCGAGGCCGCCGTCGCAGGCGTCGGCGGGTCCACCCGCCCCGGTCAGGTGTCGATGGCCCGGGCCGTGGCCGACGCGGTCGACCAGGAACGCCACCTCCTCGTCCAGGCGGGGACCGGCACCGGAAAGTCCCTCGCCTACCTCGTGCCGGCGGTCGCGCACGCGCAGGCCACCGGTAAGCCGGTGGTCGTCGCAACGGCGACCCTCGCGCTTCAGGGGCAGATCGTCGACCGCGACATGCCCCGGCTCGCCGAGGCGCTCGTCGGCAAGGTCGACCGCACCCCCACGTACGCCCTCGTCAAGGGGCGCCGCAACTACCTGTGCCGGCACAAGCTCGGCGGCGGCTTCCCGGTCGAGGACGAGGCCGACGCCCTGCCCGGACTCGGTGGCGACCCCGGGGCGTCGAGCGGGTCGGCGGGAGCGTCGTCCCGGCTCGGGGCCGAGGTCGTCCGGCTCCGCGAGTGGGCGGAGGAGACCGAGGGCGGGGATCGCGACGAGCTCGTCCCCGGGGTGTCCGAGCGCGCCTGGCGGCAGGTGAGCGTGTCGGCGCAGGAGTGCCTCGGCAGTTCGTGCCCCATGGTCGCCGAGTGCTTCGTCGAGCGCAGCCGCGACGCGGCCAAGGACGTCGACGTCGTCGTCACCAACCACAGCTTCATGGCCATCGACGCCTTCGAGGGGCGCGCGATGCTCCCCGAACACGACCTGCTCGTCGTCGACGAGGCGCACGAGCTCGTCGACCGCGTCACCTCCACGGTGACCGACGAGATCACCGGAGCCGGCGTCCTCGCCGCCGCCCACCGCGCCGCCCGACTGGCCGACACGGCCGACCTCGCCGCGGCCGCCGCGGACCTCACCGCCACCTGCGCCGACCTGCCCGAGGGGCGTCTCGAGGCACTGCCCGCCTCCCTCGTGGCCGCCCTCTCGCGCGTCCACGAGTGCGCCCGGGCGCTGCAGAGCGCGATGAAACCGTCGGGGGGTCCGGGCGGGGGCGAACCGGCCGACGGGCAGCGTGCCGTGGCCCGCGCCGCCGTCGACGAGGTCTTCGACACGAGCGGGCGCCTCCTCGACCAGCGCGAGCTCGACGTCGCGTGGGTCGGGCAGGATCCGCGGCGCGGGGCCTCGTTGCGGGTCGCGCCCATGAGCGTCGCGATGCAGCTGCGCGACAAGGTGTTCGGCGAACGGACCGTCGTCATGACGTCGGCGACGCTCGAACTGGGCGGCACGTTCGACGCCGTCGCCGGGACCCTGGGCCTGCGGGGCGCCGGGGCGCCCGAGTGGACGGGGCTCGACGTCGGGAGCCCGTTCGACTACGCCCGGCAGGGCATCGCGTACGTGGCGCGTCACCTGCCGCAGCCCGGGCGTGACGGTCCGCCCGACGTCCTGTTCGACGAGATCGAGGCCCTCGTGCGGGCGGCCGGCGGGCGCACCCTCGGCCTGTTCAGCTCGATGCGCGCCGCCCAGGCGGCCACGGCCGCGATGCGGGACCGGCTCGGCGGCGACATCGAGGTGCTCTGCCAGGGGGAGGACCAGATCGGCACCCTCGTGCGACGGTTCGCGACCCACGCGTCGACCTGCCTGTTCGGGACGCTGACCCTGTGGCAGGGGGTCGACGTGCCGGGGTCGTCCTGCCAGCTCGTCATCATCGACCGCATCCCGTTCCCGAGGCCCGACGACCCGCTCGCGTCGGCCCGCTCGCAGGCCATCGCCCGGATGGGCGGCAACGGGTTCATGGCGGTGTCCGCCACGCACGCGGCGCTCCGGCTCGCTCAGGGCGCGGGCCGTCTCATCCGCCGCGGCGACGACCGGGGCGTCGTCGCGTTCCTCGACCCCCGCATGATGACGGCCCGTTACGCCGGTTTCCTCCAGGCCTCCCTGCCGCCGTTCTGGCCGACGACCGACCGGGACCTGGTCCTGTCGGCGCTCGCGCGGCTCGACGAGGCGGCCCCGCCGCCGATGCCCGTCGCGACCCCCGCCCGCCGCGGCACGAAGGGGGCCCTCGCCCCGGACCTCGGGACCGTCGCCGTCGACGGCCCCGCGTCGGCCGCCCGCGACGCGGCGCAGCACCCCGGGCCCGGCCGGGTCGCCGAGGCGACGTCGTCGGGCGCCCCCGCGCCCGAGGCCGCGCGGACCGGCGTCACCGCCGGTCACGGCTGGAGCCGGGAGCAGGACGAGGAACTGAGCGACGGCCTCGACCTGGGCCTCGACGTCGACGAGCTGGCCGAGCACCTGGGGGTCGAGGCCGAGGCGGTGCGGGCGAGGATCTCCCGCCTGCGGCTCGGCTCGGCCGGCTGAGCCCGACGGTGGAGGGTCCCTGTCGGACCCCCGTGGCAGGGTGGGGCCCGTGAGCAGTTCACCGACCTCCGGCGGGGTCCCCGCCCTCGTCCTCGTGTCCGGGCCCGAGCGCGTCCTCGCCGACCGGGCGGTCGACTCGACCCTGACGGCGTTGCGGTCGGTCGAGCCCGGCGTCGAGGTCATCCGCCTCGACGCCGACGCGTACGAGCCGGGCTCGCTCGTGCAGCACGCCAGCCCGTCGCTGTTCGGGGGCGTCAAGGCCCTCGTCGTCCGGGGCATCGACGCGGGCACCGACGAGTTGTTGGCCGACACCCTCGCCGTCGTCGCGGAGGTCGCCGCCGCGCCGCCCGGGGACCTCACGCTCGTCGTCGAGCACCGCGGGGGAGCCCGGGGCAAGAAGGTGCTCGACACGTTGAAGAAGGCCGGCGCCCGCGTGCTCGAGGCCCCCGCCATCAAGACCGACCGGGAGAAGAGCGAGTTCGTCACGAACGAGTTCCGGCGCCGGGGGCGACGGATCGACCCGGCCGCGGTCCGCGCCCTCGTCGAGGCCGTCGGTCGCGACGTCTCCGAGCTCGCGGCCGCCTGCGGGCAGCTCGCCGACGACAGCACCGGCGTGGTCGACGCCGACCTCGTCGAGACCTACCACGGCGGCCGGGTGGAGGCGACGGGGTTCAAGGTCGCCGAGACCGCGCTCGCCGGCGACACCCCGGCCGCCCTGCGGCTCCTGCGCCACGCGCTGGCCGGCGGGCTCGACCCGGTGCCCATCGTCGCCGTCATCGCCTCCCAGCTGCGCCAGCTCGTCAAGGTCTCGGGCGCGGGCCGCGGACCCTCGGGCTCGCTCGCGAAGTCGCTCGGCATGGCGCCGTGGCAGATCGACAAGGCCCGGCGTCTCGCGAACGGCTGGACCGACGACGCCCTCGGCGCCGCCGTCCAGGCCGTGGCCGCCGCCGACTTCGACGTCAAGGGCGGTGGGCGGGACCCGGTCTACGCCCTCGAGCGCGCCATCCTCACCATCGGCCGGGCGCGCACCGGGCGCTGAGCGCACCGGGCTCCAGGACGGGCGGGGCTCCAGGACGGCGGTCGCCTCCATCGGCGTCGAGATCGCCGGTTGGGAGAGCGGTGGTCGCCCCTGGTAGAGTCGATCCTTGCGTGTGCGCCCAGGTCGTGCGCTCGACACGCATTCCCACAGTCCGACCCTTGACCGGATCGAGCCATGACCCACGCGGTGGGTTTCCCGAGGTGGCCCACATCTCCCGGGGTGCCCTGCCTCGCGATCCGGACCCGAGGGCGGGCCTGTCGTCCGACAGCCGATCGACCGGAAAAGAGACATCGTGGCCAACATCAAGTCCCAGATGAAGCGCATCAAGACGAACGCGAAGCGCACCGAGCGCAACCGCGCGTACAAGTCGGAGCTGCGCACCTGGATCCGTAAGTTCCGTGACGCCGCCGCCTCGGGCGACAAGGACGCGGCGACGACCGCGCTGCGCGACGCCTCGCGCAAGCTCGACAAGGCCGTCAGCAAGGGCGTCATCCACAAGAACCAGGCCGCCAACAAGAAGGCCGCCATGGCGAAGGCGCACAACGCGCTCTGACCCGCCGCCTGCGCGTCGCGACGGGCCGTCCCCGACCTCGGGGGCGGCCCGTCGTCGCGTAGGGACCCGGCCGCGCGAAGGGCCCTGGGATAGGCTGGGGCCGTGGCTGTGACGGTGCACCTTCCCGGGCCGCGCTGAGCGAGACATCGACCTCGTCCCGGCGCGGCGGACCCCTCCTGTGCGAGGGGTCTTGTCGTGTCCGTCGCCGTCGCGGGTCCGTCGCCGCACCGGTTCGGCGCTGCGCCGCGAGGCCGCCACGCACCCGCACGAGACGAGGACGAGACGATGAGCGAGACCGCCGAACACCCGCATCGGTACACGGCCGAGACGGCCGACCGCCTCGAGCGCGCCTGGCAGGACCGCTGGGCGGCCGAGGGCACCTACGAGGCCCCCAACCCGGCCGGGCCGTGGGCCGCCCCCGCGGAGGTCGCCGAGCACGAGGCGGCCGGCAAGCTCCTCGTCCTCGACATGTTCCCCTACCCCTCGGGGCTCGGCCTGCACGTCGGGCACCCCCTGGGCTACATCGCGACCGACGTGTACGCGCGCTACCACCGCATGCGCGGCAAGAACGTCCTGCACTGCCTCGGCTACGACGCCTTCGGCCTCCCGGCCGAGCAGTACGCCGTCCAGACCGGGCAGCACCCGCGGGTGACCACGGAAGAGAACATCGGCGTCATGCGCCGGCAGATCCGTCGCCTGGGCCTGGGGCACGACGACCGGCGCTCCATCTCGACGATCGACCCCGACTACTACCGCTGGACGCAGTGGATCTTCCTGCAGCTCTTCGAGTCCTGGTACGACGTCGACGCCCCGCGCCCGGACGGCGGGCGCGGCCGCGCCCGGCCGATCGGCGAGCTCGTCGCCGAGCTGGAGGCCGGCACCCGGGCCCTCGAGGGCGAATTCGCAGGGCGCGACTGGTCGGGCTTGTCGGCCGGCGAACGGTCGGACTACCTCGACGGCTTCCGGCTCACGTACCCGAGCGAGGCGCCCGTGAACTGGGCGCCGGGCCTCGGCACGGTCGTCGCCAACGAGGAGGTGACGAACGAGGGACGCACCGAGCGCGGGAACTTCCCGGTGTTCCGCAAGCGGCTGCGCCAGTGGAACATGCGGATCACCGCCTACGCCGACCGCCTCGCCGACGACCTCGACCGCGTCGACTGGCCCGAGAAGGTCAAGACGATGCAGCGCAACTGGATCGGCCGCAGCCACGGCGCGCGCGTCGACTTCGCCGCGCCGCGGGTCGACGGGTCCGGCGAGCAGACCTTGACCGTCTTCACGACCCGGCCCGACACGCTGTTCGGCGCCACGTTCATGGTCCTCGCCCCCGAGCACCCCGCGGTGGACGCGCTCGTCGCGGACGCGTGGCCGGAGGGCACCCGCCCGGAGTGGACCGGCGGCGCCGCGACCCCGGTCGACGCCGTCGGTGCCTACCGCGCCGCCGCGGCCCGCAAGAGCGACGTCGAGCGACAGATCGAGGACAAGACGAAGACCGGGGTCTTCACCGGGTCCTACGCCGTCAACCCGGTCGACTCCTCCCGCGTCCCGGTGTTCATCGGCGACTACGTGCTCATGGGCTACGGGACGGGCGCGATCATGGCCGTCCCCGCGCACGACCAGCGCGACTTCGAGTTCGCCCTCCAGTTCGGGCTGCCGATCGTCGACGTCATCGCGCCGGCCGATGCCGAGGCCCGCGCGGCCTGGCCGGGGTCGGTCGCCGACGGCCGGGCCTTCACGGGGACGGGCGTCGCCATCGCCTCGGCGAACGACGACGTGAGCCTCGACGGGCTCGGCCTGACCGACGCCAAGGCCGCGATGATCGCGTGGCTGGAGCGCTCCGGCCACGGGACCGGGACGGTCAACTACCGGATGCGCGACTGGCTCTTCAGCCGACAGCGCTACTGGGGCGAGCCGTTCCCGATCGTCTACGACGAGGACGGCCGGGCGCACGCCCTGCCCGAGTCGATGTTGCCGCTCGAGCTGCCGGACGTGCCCGACTACGCGCCGACGACGTTCGACCCTCAGGACGACTCGTCGGAGCCGCAGGCGCCCCTGTCGCGGGCCCGGGAGTGGGTCGCGGTCGACCTCGACCTCGGCGACGGGCGAGGCGTGCGGCGCTACCGCCGCGAGACGAACACCATGCCCAACTGGGCGGGCTCGTGCTGGTACTTCCTGCGCTACCTCGACCCCGCGAACACCGACGCGATCGTCGATCCCGTCAACGAGCGGTACTGGATGGGGCCGCACGCGCACCCCGTCGCCGGCGCGCCCGCCGGGACGCGCGACCCCGGCGGCGTCGATCTGTACGTGGGCGGTGTCGAGCACGCCGTGCTGCACCTGCTCTATGCGCGGTTCTGGCACAAGGTGCTCCACGACCTCGGCCACCTCGAGAGCGAGGAGCCGTTCCGGACGTACTTCTCGCAGGGGTACATCCAGGCCTTCGTCTACCGCGACCACCGCGGCCAGCCCGTTCCCGCGGCGGAGGTCGTGGAGGCACCGGCGGCCGACGGGACGCCGGCCTTCACGTGGGAGGGGCAGCCCGTCACCCGCGAGATGGGCAAGATCGGCAAGTCGCTGAAGAACGGCGTCACGCCCGACGAGATCTACGACGCCTACGGGGCCGACACGCTGCGGGTCTACGAGATGTCGATGGGGCCCCTCGAGCAGTCCAAGCTGTGGGAGACGCGCGCCATCGTCGGCGCGCAGCGCTTCCTGCAGCGGCTGTGGCGCAACGTCGTCGACGAGGACACGGGGCAGCTCCGAGTCGCCGACGCTCCCGCCGACGAGGCGACGCGGCGGCTGCTGCACCGGACCGTCGAGGCCGTCGGCACCGACTACGACCACCTGCGGTTCAACGTCGCGGTCGCCAAGCTCATCGAGCTGAACAACGCCCTGACGAAGCTGCCCGCGCCGCCGCGGGAGATCGTCGAGCCGCTCGTCGCGATGGTGGGGCCGGTCGCTCCGCACATCGCCGAGGAGCTGTGGCACCGGCTGGGGCACGAGGGTTCGGTCGTGTGGGCGAGCTTCCCGGAGGTCGACCCGGCCTACCTCGTGCAGGAGACGGTGACCTGCGTCGTCCAGATCAAGGGGAAGGTGCGGGCACGGATCGAGGTCGCCGCCGACGTCGACGAGCAGACCCTGCAGGACGCCGCGCTCGCCGAGCCGCGGATCGCGGAGCTGCTCGCCGGTCAGAGCGTGCGCAAGGTCATCGTCCGCGCCCCGTCCCTCGTCAACGTCGTCACGGGCTGACGTGACCGGTTCGCTCGTCGTCGTCACCGACTCGACGGCCGGTCTCGCGGCGCCCGTCGCCGCCCGGGCCGGCGTCGAGGTCGTGCCCCTGCACGTCGTCGTCGGCGACGACGAGTTCACCGAGGGGGTCGACGTCGACCGGACCGCGCTGGCGGCGAGCCTGCGCAAGGGGCGGGTCAGCACGTCCCGCCCGTCCCCGCTCGCGTTCCTCACCCTGTACGAGCGGCTGGCGCAGGAGGGGGCCACGCGCATCGTGTCCGCCCACCTGTCGGCGCAGCTGTCCGGCACGTGTGAGGCAGCGCGGCTCGCGGCCCGCGTGGCGCCCGTGCCCGTCCGCGTCGTCGACACCGGCTCCATCGCCCTCGCGCTCGGATACGCGGTGCTCGCCGGGGCCGAGGCGGCCCGGCGCGTGCCCGCCGGGGTCGAGGCGACGCAGGAGGAGGCCGCGGACGTCGCCGACCTCATCACGCGCCGGGCGGCGGCCTCTCAGGTGCTCGTGTACGTGCACACCCTCGAGTACCTGCGCCGGGGCGGCCGCATCGGGGCGGCCGCGAGCCTGCTCGGCGGCGCGCTGGCCGTCAAGCCGCTCGTGGCGCTCGTCGACGGCCACCTCGAGCCCGTCGAGAAGCTCCGGACCGCGTCCCGCGCCCTCGCCCGGCTCGTCGACCTCACGGTGCACGCCGCGACGGTGGCCCCGGGGCCGGTGCGGCTCGCCGTGCAGCACGTCGAGGCCGACGCGCGGGCGGCGTCCGTGGCCGCCGAACTGCGCGCCCACCTGCCGGGGGTCGAGGTCGAGGTGGCGGAGGTGACGGCCGTCGTCGGCGTCCACCTCGGCCCGGGAATGGTCGCGACGGTCGTCGCGCCGTCCACAGACTGACGCCGGTCGGGGCCCGCCCCGCGTCCTCCACCGACCCGCCCGGGACGACCCGGCCCCGCACGCCGTCCTCCCTAGCGTGGCGGCATGCCCCGACCCGTGACGCCCGACGACCGTCTGGCCGCCCTCCTCGCCCGCGCCGACGACGACCTCGACGACGACTGGTCGGACGAGCAGAGCGACGCGGGCGACGCGTGGCCGGGCGACGACGAGGCCCCCACCGAGGCCATCCCGGTGACCCGGCCCCGCGGTCGCGGGCCCGGCGACGGTGAGCGCGCCCCGACCGGGGGTCCACCGGGCGAGGGGGACTGCCCGCGGCTCCTCACCCTGCCCTCCGGTCTGCAGGGGGCGCGGACGCGCCCGGCCCGCTGGGCCGTCGTCGGACTGGTCTCCGTTCTCGTGCTCGTCGCGGGAGGTGTCGGCGCCTGGGCCCTGTGGACCCGCGCCGGCCTGGGTCCGCAGCCCGGCGCGGCGCCCACCGCGACCGCGCCGGGGTCGGTCGTGTCGGTGCCCACCCGCACGGCGCCGCCCGCCGGGTTCGGCGGCTCCGCGGCGGAGACAGGGCGAGTGGCGGGCCCCTCCGGGTCGGCGGCCCCGGCCGGCGCCCCGCCGTCGGCGCCCGCGGTGGCCGGCGGAGCGGGCGGGTCCGCGACGGCGGCAGGTGGGCCCGCGTACGTCCACGTCGTCGGGGCCGTACGACGCCCGGGCGTCGTGTCCGTGGGCCCCAGCGCCCGCGTCGTCGACGCCGTCACGAAGGCGGGGGGACCCTTGCCCAACGCCGACCTGGCCACGGTCAACCTCGCCCGGGCGGTCGTCGACGGTGAACAGGTCGTCGTCGCGGTCCGCGGGGCCCGCGCCGCCGGCGCGGCTGCGGCGCCGCCACCGGCCGGCGGCGCGGCGGGGGCGCCCTCGGTCCCGGCCGGTCCGGCGCCCGGGTCCGCGGACGGCGGCGCCGGTGGCGGGACGCGCCCTCCCGCCGCGCCCGTCGACCTCAACACCGCCGACCTCGCCACGCTCGACACCCTGCCGGGGGTGGGGCCGGTCCTCGCCCGCCGCATCGTCGACTGGCGGAGCGCCCACGGCCGGTTCACCTCGGTCGAGCAGCTCGGTGACGTCGAGGGGGTCGGAGACAAGACCCTGCAGGAGCTGACGCCATTGGTGCGGGTGTGAGGTCGCCCGGCGCCCCGCCCGACGGGCCGCAGACGGGGCGGGCGGGCGTCCCGGCGGCCCGCGAGGCGACGCGGGTACGGACGCGGGGGGCCCGGGGGTCGTCCGGCGTCGACGGACCCGCCGGGGGAGGGCGGCCCGCGCCGCCGGCGGACCTGCGGTTGGCGCTGCCGGCCGCCGTCGCGTGGATCGCGCTCGCCGTTCTCCTCCCGGTTCCCGCCGCCGGCAAGCTGGCGGCCGCCGGCGGCGCCGCCCTCGTCGCGGCGGCCGTGCTCGTCGCCCGGTTCGGGCCCCGGTCCGTGCCCCGGCCCGTGGCACGGTGCGGGGGGCGGCGGGCGCCCGTGAGCCTGGGGGCAGGGGCCGCCGTCGTCGCGGTCGTCCTGTCCGTCGCCGCCGCCCACCAGGTCGTCCGGGCACCCGGGCCACTCAGCGCCGCGATGGGGGGTCGGGCCTCGGTCGTGCTCACCGGCACCGTCGAATCCGACCCGCGCAGCCTGCCGGTGGACGCCGCCCACCCGCGACCTCGGACCGTCGTCCGGCTGCTCGCGCGCGAGGTCGACAGGCCCGGGGGCGCCGCGGCCGTCCGCACCCCGGTCCTGCTCGTCGGGTCCGGCCCCCGCGCGCGCGACCTCCTCGGCGTGCACTTCTGGGAGCGCGTGCGCGTGCGCGTGCGGTTGAGCGCCGCGCAACCGGGCGACGACGTCGAGGCCGTCGCCCTCGTCGCCGGACAGGTCGAGGTCGTCGCCCGGGCCGGCGCCGTCGCGGCCGCGACCGAGCACGTCCGGGGCCGGATGAGGGAGGCCGTCGACGGGCTCCCGGCGGATCCGCGCGGACTGGTCCCCGCCCTCGTCATCGGCGACCGCAGCCTGACCCCGCCGGACCTCACCGCGGACCTCACGGTGACCGGCATGTCGCACCTGTCCGCCGTCAGCGGCAGCAACATCTCGATCATCCTCGGCGGCGTGCTTGTCCTGCTCCGGGTGGTCGGCGCCCCGCGCCGGACGCGTCCGGTGCTGGGCGGCCTCGCCCTCCTCGGGTTCGTCGCCCTCGCCCGGCCGGACCCCAGCGTGCTTCGCGCCGCCGTCATGGGCGCGGTCGGACTGATCGGGCTGGCCCGGTCCCGGCGGTCCGCGGGCCTGCCCGCGCTGGGCGCGGCCGTCATCGTCCTCCTCCTGTGGGACCCGTGGCTGGCCCGCGCGTACGGGTTCGCGCTGTCGGTCCTCGCCACAGCCGGCCTGCTCCTGTTCGCCCGGCCGTGGGCCGACGCCATCGCCGGCGTCCTGCCGGCCCGGCTGCGCCTGCTCGGGGAGGCCACCGCCGTCCCCCTCGTGGCGGGCCTCGTCACCGCCCCGGTGGTGGTCCTGCTCTCGGGCAGCGTGTCCGTCGTGTCCGTCGTCGCCAACCTCGTGGCGGCACCGCTCGTCGCCCCCGCCACCATCGCCGGCGCCGCGGCCGCGGTCGGGGCCGCGGCGTGGGTGCCCGCCGGTGCGGTGGCGGCCTGGGTGGCGGCGCTCCCGGCCTGGGGGATCGCCGCGGTGGCCCGCGGCTGCGCCGACGTGCCCTTCGGGGCGCTGCCGTGGCGCGGCGACGCGCTCGGGGCGGGGGGACTCGCGACCATCCTCGTCGGCGCGCTCCTGTGCGCCCCCTGGTCGGCCTGGGCGGGGCGTCGACTCGCGGCGCGGGTGGCCGGCGCCGGACCGAGCCGCCCGCCTCGGTCCGGCGCCGGAGAGGGCCCCCGGCGCCGGCGACGGGTCGGGTGCGCGGTGGCCGTCGCGGCGCTCCTGGCCGTCGTCCTCGGGCTGCTGTTCGTCGGGCGGCCGCAGCGCCTGGAGGACTGGCGGTTCGCGGCGTGCGACGTGGGCCAGGGCGACGCGCTCGTCCTGTCGACCTCACCCGGGCACGCCGTCGTCGTCGACGCGGGCCCCGACGCCGACCGGGTCGACGCGTGCCTGACGGATCTGAGGGTGCGCGAGGTCGACGCGCTCGTTCTCACCCACTTCCACGCGGATCACGTCGCGGGTGTCGGCGGGGTGTCCCGCGGCCGCCCCGTGCGGGCCCTCTTCGTGACGCCCGTCCCGGAGCCCGCGGAGAGCGCCCGCGACGTGGCGAGGTGGGCGGCTCCGCTGGGCCTGACGAGCGTGCCGCTCGTCCGCGGGGACGAGCTCGCCCTCGGGCCGGTCCGCGCCCGGGTCCTCTCACCCGATCACCGGCCGGAGGAGGGCAGCGTGCCCAACAACGCCAGCGTCGTCCTCGACGTCTCCACCGACGGGATGCGGATGCTCCTGCTCGGCGACGTGGAGCGGGAGACCGGCCGGGCGGTCGTCGAGCAGGTGGCCGCGTCGGCGGACCGGCGCCCGATCGACGTCCTCAAGGTGGCCCACCACGGGTCCGCGAACCTCGACCCCCGGCTCGTCACCGCCGTGCACGCTCCGCTGGCGGTCGTCAGCGTGGGCGTCGGGAACAACTACGGGCACCCCGCACCGTCGACGCTGCGCCTGCTCGCCTCGGCCGGGTCCCGCGTCCTGCGCACCGACGTCGACGGGCAGGTCCGCATCGGGCGGGACGCGTCCGGCTACCTCGTGGGCACGTCCGGGCCCGGGTGATCGTGATCGTCGGGCCGGATCAGGCCCGGCAGGGGCCTCCGCCGGCGCGCATCGCCGACGCGCGCAGGCACAACGCGGACAGGGTGGCGGCGACGGCGGGCACCCGTTGCAGGTCGGGAGTCGTCACGGCGTACACCGTCCGACGCGAGCTCGGGCGGATCGGGACGGCGACGACGTCCGGGTGGGGGGTGTTCTCGAGGATGAGGTCGGCGATCACCGCGATGCCCAGGCCCGCCGCGATGAAGCTGAGGATCGCCACGTAGTCCTCGGTCTCGTAGGCCACCTTCGGCGTGAAGCCCGCGACGGAACACAGCTGCAACAGGTGACCTCGGCAGCGCGGGCACCCGGCGATCCAGTCCTCGTCGGCCAGGTCCGCGAGGTCGATGACGTCGCGCGACGCGAGCGGGTGGTCGCGGGGGAGGGCGAGGAGCACGTCGTCCTCGAGCAGCGGGGAGACGACGAAGTTCTCGAGGCTCTCCTCGCCCCGGCCGACGTCCGTCCCGTCGTAGGAGAAGGCCACGGCGATGTCGCATTCGCCCGCCCGCAGCGCCGCCAACGACTCGGGCGGCTCGGCCTCGGTGAAGGTGACCGCCACGCCGGGGAACTCGCGCCGGACCTGGGCGAGTGCCTGCGGCACCACGGTCGAGGACGACGACGGGAACGCCATGAGCCGGACCCGGCCCGAGCGCAGGCCGGCGATCGAGGCGATCTCCTCCTCGGCCGCGTCGAGCGCGGTCAGCACCGTCGTCGCGTACCGGGCGAGCACCTGACCCGCCTCCGTCAGGCGCACCGTCCGGCCCACCCGCTCCACGAGGGCCGTGCCGGTGCGCTGCTCGAGCCGCCGCACCATCTGCGACACGGCGGGCTGGCTGTAGCCGAGGGACAGGGCCGCCGCCGTGAAGCTGCCCTCGTCGGCGATGGCACGCATCACGCGGAAACCCGCCGTATCGATCATGGGGAAAAGCATAACGTCCGGTTACCGTCCGGGCGCGCCCGACCGACGCGAACGCGCGCCGTGGACCGACGGCGCGTCCGACCTGACCCGCTCGAGAGGCGACCGTGCCGGCCGTGCCGACCGAGCGGGGCGGCCCGGCTCGTCAGACGCGCCGGAGCACCGCCGTCACGCGGCCGAGGATGCTCGCGTGCGTGCCGTCGATGGGCTCGTACGCGTCGTTGTGCGGCAGGAGCCAGACGTGGCCGGACGCGTCGCGCTTGAACGTCTTCACGGTCGCCTCGTGGTCGAGCATGGCCGCGACGATGTCGCCGTTGTCCGCGGTGGGCTGCTGGCGCACGACGACCCAGTCGCCGTCGCAGATCGCGGCGTCCACCATCGAGTCGCCCGCCACCTTGAGAAGGAACAGCTCGCCGTCGCCGACGATCTGCCGCGGGAGGGGGAAGACGTCCTCCACGACCTCGTCGGCGGTGATCGGCACGCCGGCGGCGATCCGGCCGAGGACCGGCACGTAGGAGGGGCTGGGGCGGGCGTCGCCGACCCCGGTCTCGTCGACGTGGGCCTCGGGTGCGGGCGTGGCGTCCGGCGGGGTGATGACTTCGATGGCGCGCGGCCGGTTCGGGTCCTTGCGCAGATAGCCCTTCCGCTCGAGCGCGGAGAGCTGATGCGCCACGCTGCTCGGGCTCGTCAGGCCGACCGCGTCGCCGATCTCGCGCAGGCTCGGCGGGTACCCGCGGCGCTCGACCGAGGCCCGGATGACCTGCAGCACCTTCTTCTGGCGGCCGGTGAGCACCGTCGGGCGACGGGTGGGCTCGGGCAGCTCGTGGACGTTGGAGATCTCGGCCATCGTCGCTCCTCTCGGGACCCGGCCCCCGGGGAGCCGATCCGCTGCCCCGGGGCGTCCGGCTGCCCCGGCCGCGGGCGGATCCGGCGACCTTGTCGGTGGTGGGTGCTTGTGTGTTCCTACGCCGCCAGTCTAGGGCCCCCCGATCGCCTGTTCAAACATGTGTTCGAGGGTGTCGCGCGGCGGGTTCACGGGCCGCGGCGCGTGGATCCGCTCCGGACGCGGTGTGGACAAGCGTTCGACGTCGTGGTCATAATCGGACAGACGTACGATCGCACACAGTTTCGACCGCACCCGCTTTGCCGGGTCCGGTCGACGAGGAGATGGAGGTCGACATGACTGCTCTTCCGCTCGAGCACCTCGGCGGCTCCCGCGCCTTCCGCGCCGGGGTCGGTGCCCGCGTCGTCCGTCCCGGCCGCCGGGCCGAGCTGCGTCTCGTGCCCGCTCCCGCGCTCGAGGCGCCGGTGGCCGCGCCGTTGCGGTTGACGCGCCGGTTCCGCCTGCTCCGCACGATGGTGGTGCTCTTCCTCGCTGCCTCGGCCGTGTTCGCGCTGCAGGGGCGGCTGTTCGGCTCGGCGCCGATGGAGGCCGATCACGCGACGACGATCCGCCCGGGTCAGACGCTCTCCGACGTCGCCGTGGAGCAGCTGCCCGGGGTGCCGGTCGCCCGGGGGGTGGCGATGATCGCCGAGCTCAACGGGCTCGCCTCCGCCGACGTCCCCGTCGGCCGGACGATCCTGGTGCCCGCGGCCTGACCGACCGCCGGCAGGGTTCCCGCGTCTCCGGTCGGTCGCCGGGTCCCCGGTTGGATCCCGCCGCGGATCCCGACCTCACCCGTTCTCCGGCCGGCCTCGGTCGTCGACGGCTCCGCCGGCGATCGCCGTCGTCGGGTCCATGGCCGGACACGACGTCCGGGGCGGCCGTCCAGTTCACGCTCTCGTGGGCATACTCGCCCGAGGGGTCGGTGCGGGGGTTCGTGCGGGCCGACCGGCGACGACACGCCGCGCGGGTGCCTGACACGCGGGGCGGCTTGTCTTCGGCCCGGCGTCGACCTACGATCGCTACATCTAGTGGTTACACGGATGTAAGTCGTCCACATCTTGTGAACACTCGTCCACAAGCAATCCACAGATCCATCGGGTCCATCCACACCGACACCCGTCGGTGTCCACAGGATCCACACAGCGCACCGTCCGCTTCGGGGGGCGCCCCTCGGGCGTCCCATCCGTCGTGCTGCTCGATCGACCTCGGTCGAGCGGGCCCCGGCCCGTCGGGGAGGTGCGTGCCGTCAGCGGGGGAGGAGGTTCGGCCGTGTACTGCCCGTTCTGCCGTCACACCGACAGCCGTGTCGTCGACAGCCGGACCGCCGACGACGGGTCGAGCATCCGGCGCCGCCGCCAGTGCCCCACGTGCGGTCGGCGGTTCACCACCGTCGAGACGGCGAGCCTGACGGTGCTCAAGCGCTCCGGCGCGACCGAGCCGTTCAGCCGGTCGAAGGTCGTCACCGGGGTGCGCAAGGCGTGCCAGGGGCGACCCGTGAGCGACGACGACCTCGCGGTCCTCGCGCAACGGGTCGAGGAGGGGGTCCGCGCGAGCGGCCAGGCCGAGATCGAGGCCCACGACGTGGGCCTGGCGATCCTCGGCCCGCTCCGCGAGCTCGACGAGGTGGCGTATCTCCGCTTCGCGTCGGTCTACCAGGCCTTCGACGGCCTGGCCGACTTCGAGGCGGCGATCGCGCTCCTGCGGCAGGAAGGCCGACGGCAGGGGCACGGTCCGCCGGGGGCGGCGGACGACGAACAGACAACCACGGCAACGACGCAACGACACCAGACCGCCGGCGGTCGGGGAGGAAACACGAGATGACCGAGACCACAGGCGCGCGCACCGGCGCACGCAAGGGCCGTAACAAGGGCGTGAAGGTCGAGCGCATCTTCACGACGCCCGGTGTCCACCCCTACGACGACGTGACGTGGGAGCGCCGCGACGTCCTCCAGCAGAACTGGAAGACGGGCGCGACGATCTTCGAGCAGAAGGGCGTCGAGTTCCCCGACTTCTGGTCGGTCAACGCCTCGACGATCGTGACGACGAAGTACTTCCGGGGTGCCCTCGGCACCGAGCGCCGCGAGACCTCGCTGCGCCAGCTCATCGACCGCGTCGTCCTCACCTACGTGGCCGCCGGCAAGAAGCACGGCTACTTCGGCACCGACGAGGACGCCGAGATCTTCGAGCACGAGCTCACCTACGCCCTGCTGCACCAGGTCTTCAGCTTCAACTCCCCGGTGTGGTTCAACGTCGGGACGCCGAGCCCGCAGCAGGTTTCCGCCTGCTTCATCCTGTCCGTCGACGACTCGATGGACTCGATCCTCAACTGGTACAAGGAGGAGGGGTTCATCTTCAAGGGCGGCTCGGGCGCCGGCCTCAACCTCTCCCGCATCCGCTCCAGCAAGGAGCTGCTCTCCTCGGGTGGCACGGCGTCGGGCCCGGTGAGCTTCATGCGCGGCGCCGACGCCTCGGCGGGCACCATCAAGTCGGGCGGCGCGACCCGCCGCGCGGCCAAGATGGTCGTGCTCGACGTCGACCACCCCGACATCGAGGAGTTCGTCGAGACCAAGGCCCGCGAGGAGGACAAGATCCGGGCCCTGCGCGACGCCGGCTTCGACATGGACCTCGGCGGCAAGGACATCACGTCGGTCCAGTACCAGAACGCGAACAACTCCGTCCGCGTCGACGACGAGTTCATGCGCGCCGTGCAGGACGGCCGGTCCTACGGCCTGCGTTCCCGCGGCACCGGTGAGGTCATCGAGGAGATCGACGCCCGCACGCTCTTCGGCAAGATCGCGACGGCGGCCTGGGAGTGCGCCGACCCGGGCCTGCAGTACGACGACACGATCAACGACTGGCACACCAACCCCGAGACCGGTCGGATCACGGCGTCCAACCCCTGCAGCGAGTACATGTCGCTCGACAACAGCTCGTGCAACCTCGCCTCGCTCAACCTGCTGAAGTTCCTGCGTGAGGACGACACGTTCGACGCGGAGACCTTCGCCAAGGTCGTCGAGCTCGTCATCACGGCGATGGACATCTCGATCTGCTTCGCCGACTTCCCGACGGAGTCCATCGGCGACACGACGCGGGACTACCGCCAGCTCGGGATCGGCTACGCGAACCTCGGTGCGCTGCTCATGGCCACCGGCCACGGCTACGACTCCGAGGGCGGCCGCAGCCTCGCCGCCACGATCACGTCCCTGCTCACCGGCGCGGCCTACCGTCGCTCGGCGGAGCTCGCCTCGGTGGTCGGCCCCTACGCCGGGTACGCCCGCAACGCCGAGCCGCACCAGCGGGTCATGCGCAAGCACCAGGCGGCCAACGACGCCATCCGCACCCTCGACGAGATGGACGGCGGCGTCCACCGGCTCGCCACGAAGGCCTGGGACGACGTCGTCCGCCTCGGCTCGGAGCACGGGTTCCGCAACGCCCAGGCGTCGGTCCTCGCGCCGACCGGGACCATCGGCTTCATGATGGACTGCGACACGACGGGCATCGAGCCGGACTTCTCGCTCGTCAAGTTCAAGAAGCTCGTCGGCGGCGGCTCGATGCAGATCGTCAACCTGACGATCCCGCGGGCGCTGCGCAAGCTGGGGTACCAGAGCGAGTCGATCGAGGCGATCGTCGAGTACATCGCCGAGAACGGTCACGTCATCGACGCCCCGGGCCTCAAGCCCGAGCACTACGAGGTGTTCGACTGCGCGATGGGTGCGCGGGCGATCCGCCCCATGGGTCACGTGCGCATGATGGCGGCCTGCCAGCCGTTCCTGTCGGGCGCGATCAGCAAGACGGTCAACCTGCCCGAGTCGGCGACCGTCGAGGACATCGCCGAGGTGTACACGCAGGGCTGGAAGCTCGGCCTCAAGGCGCTCGCCGTGTACCGCGACAACTGCAAGGTCGGGCAGCCCCTCTCGTCGGGCAAGAACGAGTCGGCCAAGAAGAAGGCCGAGGTCGTGCCCGAGCGGCCGGCCACCGCCGAGTTCCGGCCCGTGCGGCGCCGCCTGCCCAAGCGCCGGTCGTCGCAGACGACGTCGTTCTCGGTGGGCGGCGCGGAGGGCTACCTCACGGCGAGCTCCTACCCCGACGACGGCCTCGGCGAGATCTTCCTCAAGTTCGGCAAGCAGGGGTCCACCCTGGCCGGCCTCATGGACGCGTTCTCGCTCGCCGTCTCCGTCGCGCTGCAGTACGGCGTGCCGCTCGAGACGTACGTCGAGAAGTTCACCAACCTCCGGTTCGAGCCGGCCGGTCTGACGGACGACCCCGACGTGCGCATGGCGCAGTCGATCATGGACTACGTCTTCCGCCGCCTCGCGCTGGACTTCCTCGACTTCGAGACGCGGTCATTCATGGGGATCCACACGGCGGAGGAGCGGACCCGCCAGGTGGAGACCGGGTCCTACGCCCCCGAGGTGAGCGACGACGACGACGACTACGCCGACGATCTGGCGAACTACAGCCAGAGCGCCGCGTCGCGTCCGGTGGCGACGTCCACGGAGGCGGCCCGCCGCGTCGACGAGGGCGCCGGCAGCGGCGTGGCCGCGGCCAAGCCGGTCGACGCGGGGATCCACTCGTCGGCCGAGCTCATGGAGCAGTTCCAGGGCAAGGCCGCCGACGCTCCCATGTGCATGACCTGCGGCACGAAGATGCGCCCGGCCGGCAGCTGCTACGTCTGCGAGGGGTGCGGGAGCACCTCCGGCTGCAGCTGACCCGCGGTCCCGGCCTCCCAGCGGCGGCATCCCCTCACCGCGAGGGGGTGCCGCCGTCGGCGTGTCCGGCCGGGGGGCACCTCGGGACCTCGGGGACCTCGGTCGGGCGCGTCGACGACGTTCTCCGGTTCGTCGATGCTCCCAGATGGACACTATGTCCATAAACAGCCCGAGTCGCCTGGACAAACTGATTTCTGAGGCCCGTCGAGATTCGTCGGATTGTCGCGAGTCGGTTGTGTCGACTGTGCGGCGTGGTCATACTGTCGCCATGACCGACACGACTCTGACCGGCACCGCTGCCGGGGCCATCGAACTGACCGACGCCGAGCGACAGGCCGACCTCGACACCCACCAGCTGCGCCGGCTCGTGGGTCTCGTCGATTACGACGACGCGAAGGACCCGTTCCCGGTCACGGGCTGGGACGCGATCGTCTTCGTCGTGGGCAACGCCACCCAGGCGGCGCACTACTACATGTCCGCGTGGGGCATGACGCTCGAGGCGTACTCCGGCCCCGAGAACGGCAACCGCGACCACAAGGCGTTCGTCCTGCGCTCCGGCTCGATCCGGTTCGTCCTCAAGGGCGGCGTCGACCCCGACAGCCCGCTGCTCGACCACCAGCGTCGCCACGGCGACGGGGTCGTCGACATCGCCCTCGAGGTGCCCGACGTCGACCGCTGCATCGAGCACGCCCGCCGCAGCGGCGCGACCGTCGTCCAGGAGCCGGAGGACCTCACCGACGAGCACGGCACGGTGCGCATCGGCGCCATCGCCACGTACGGGGAGACGCGCCACACGCTCATCGACCGCTCCCGCTACACCGGCCCGTACCTGCCCGGTTACGTCGCGCGCACGTCCACGTTCGCCAAGCGGGAGGGTGCCCCGAAGCGGCTGTTCCAGGCCCTCGACCACATCGTCGGCAACGTCGAACTCGGCAAGATGGACGAGTGGGTGGCCTTCTACAACAAGGTCATGGGCTTCGTGAACATGGCGGAGTTCATCGGCGACGACATCGCGACCGACTACTCGGCGCTCATGAGCAAGGTCGTCGCCAACGGCAACCACCGCGTCAAGTTCCCGCTCAACGAGCCCGCCGTCGCGAAGAAGAAGTCGCAGATCGACGAGTACCTCGAGTTCTACCGCGGTCCGGGCGCCCAGCACCTGGCCCTCGCGACGAACGACATTCTCCGCACGGTCGACGAGCTCCGGGCCAACGGCGTCGAGTTCCTCGCCACCCCCGACTCCTACTACGAGGACCCCGAGCTCCGGGCCCGCATCGGGCAGGTGCGCGCGCCGATCGAGGAGCTGCAGAGCCGCGGGATCCTCGTCGACCGCGACGAGGACGGCTACCTGCTGCAGATCTTCACGCGCCCCCTGGGGGACCGCCCCACGGTCTTCTTCGAGCTCATCGAGCGGCACGGGTCCCTCGGGTTCGGAAAGGGCAACTTCAAGGCGCTCTTCGAGGCCCTTGAGCGCGAGCAGGACATCCGCGGCAACCTCTGATCCCACCGCACGCCGAGGGCGGGGCGGCCGGTCATCCGGCCGCCCCGCCCTCGTGCGTGCGGCGCACGCGTGAGGCGCCGCGCCCGAACTCTCGGGTGCGGCGCCTCACGGCGATGGGCCGGACACGAACCGGCCTGCTCGGATCAGTAGGCTCCAGCGCCTGCGAACACGGCCCGGAAGGTGCGGAACAGGATCTGCAGGTCGACGATCGGCGACCAGTTGTCGACGTAGCGCAGGTCGAGGCGGATCGACTGCTCCCAGTCGAGGTCGCTGCGACCGCTGATCTGCCACAGGCCCGTCATGCCGGGGCGGACGTGGAGTCGGCGCATCGCGTCGGGCTCGTACTGCTCGACCTCGGCCTGGCTCTGCGGACGCGGGCCCACGAGGGACATCGTGCCGAAGAGAACGTTGAACAGCTGGGGCAGCTCGTCGATCGAGTACTTGCGCAGGAACGTCCCGATCGGGGTGATGCGCGGGTCGCGCTTCATCTTGAACTGGACTGCGTTGCCCTCGTTGTAGGCGAGCAGGGACGCGAGCTGCTTCTCGGCGTCGACGACCATGGTGCGGAACTTGTAGATGGTGAAGAGCTCCCCGCGCACACCGACCCGCTTCTGGCGGAAGATGATCGGCCCGGGCGAGGTGATCTTGATCGCCAGGGCGACGCCGATGAGCAGCGGCGACAAGGCGAGGATGAGCGCGCCCGCGAGGGTGCGGTCCATGAGGCTCTTGAGGATGACCGACCGACGCGTGGCGGCCGGGCGCTCGATGTGCAGCAGCGACATGTCGGTCGACTGACGGATCGACAGGCGCGGGCCGGCGACGTCGAGGAGGCCGGTCGAGACGACGAGCTCGACGCCGCGGTCCTCGAGGGCCCAGGCGAGGCGACGGAGCGCCTTGCCCGCGAGCTCCGGGTGGGACGTGACGACGACCGTCTCGGCGTCGCACAGGTCGACGGCGGCGACCGCGTCGGTGGGGGAGCCCAGCACCGGGACGTCCTCGATCGACGACGTCGAGTTCCAGGTCCCGTCCATGCCCGAGGTGCACACGGCGACGGGGAGCATGCCCTGGTCGGGCGAGCTCTTGATGCTGCGGATGAGCTCGGCCACGGCGTCGGCCCGGCCGACCACGACGGTGCGCTGCATGAGCTGGCCGGCGCGGCGGTGGCGGTGCAGCCACAGCCGCATGAAGCGGCGGGCGAGGACGCCGAAGGTCATGAGCAGCACGACGAGCGTGATGATGTAGGCGCGGCTCCACTCGACCTGGGCGAAGAGCCCGGCGATCGCGAGCACGCCGAGCAGGCCGACCACCGCGCGACCGACGGCGCGGTACTCCTCGTCGGACACGCCGAGGTAGCGGGTCTCGTAGGCCCGCGAGAACGCCAGCGCCACGACCCAGAAGAGCGGCATGCCGATGCTGGCGAGGACGTACGTGTGGGACATGTCCGTGCCCCACGGGCCGACCCGCAGCGCCAGCGTGACCGTGGCGGCGGCGGCGACCGCGTCCAGCGCCACGAGGCGCTGGGTGTAGCGGCGGGCCCAGCTGCCGGTGCGGGTGATGGTGCCACCCGTCGCCGACATGGACGTCGCGCCGCCGATCGGGCCGGTGCGGACCGGCGCCCCCACGCCGGTCGCGACGCGCGGTCGCCGGGTGCGCACGTGCTGGCGCGTCCCCGGGTTCGCGGTCTCGCGTTCGTGAATGGTCACTTCGCCCTCCCTAAAGGCTGCATCATTCGTCGCCACGCGTGCGACGACCCCCTGATGACGTCCCGTGTATGGACCGCCCCCGCGGCCTGTGACCAGGACGATTGACTTGGACAACAGACCAGAGTCTAGGCACAGAACGTGCACACAGTCACGTGTCCGACCCGATGAGCGCGCCCCCGTGGCGAATTCGTGTCGCATGAAGCCGCAGGCCACGGCGCTGTGGGGCCGTTGCGGGCCGGGGAGGGCATCCGCTGCCCCCGCTTGCGCGAACCGTGCGCGTGTCGCCGGCGGGTCGTCCGCCCGTCGACCGTTCGTCGTCCGTTCGTCGCCCGTTCGTCGCCCACCCCGGTCGGTGCCGTCCCGTCGTCGCCACGACGTCGCAGCCCCCGGGCCCGGGGGCGGGCATCAGGTCGATTGTCCACATCGAAGGTGGGGCCGGTAACCTCGATACGGCGCGGGGTCAGGCCTGGGGAGGCCCGGCCGGCACGGTCCGGTCCGTGGAGGAGCACCGCGATCGCACATCGACGATGCAAGGGGAGAGGCATGACCGAGCAGAACGTGGCGGCCGACGGGGCCGTCGGGGGCGAGCGCGCGACGACGTCGGGCGGCGTCGCCGCCGACGACGTGCTGGCGCGCACCGAGGTCGTGCTCGTCAGCTACAAGAGTCGGGGTCACGTCGAGGAGCTCCTCGCCTCGTGGCCGCGCGGCCTGCGCGTCGTCCTCGTCGACAACGCGCGCGGGGGCGACGGTCTGGCCGAGCTCGCCGACGCGCGGCCCGAGGTGCGCTACCTCGACGGCGGTGGCCAGGGCTTCGCCCGCGGGGCCAACCTCGGGGCCTTCTCGAGCGAGGCGGACGCCCTCGTCTTCGTCAACCCCGACAGCCGCCCCACGGCCGACGACCTGCGCGCCCTCGTCGGCGGGCTCGAGGCCGACCCGATCTCCGTGTCGCACGCGGCGACGGTGGCCGGCCCCGACGGCGAGGTCGAGATCGGTGTCGGCGGGTGGGAGCCGAGCGTGACCCGCACCGCCCTCTACGCCGCCGGCCTCCACAAGATCTGGCCCCGCGCGGGGGTGTACGCCAAGCCGCGCCGCGGCGAGGCGCTCGCCGTGCAGTGGACCACCGGGGCGTGCATGGCGGTGCGCACGGCCCAGTTCCGCCGGCTCGGCGGGTTCGACGAGGCGTTCTTCGTGTACTGCGAGGACATGTCGTTCGGGCGGCGGGCCCGCCGAGCGGGCCTCCGCCAGGTCCTGCGCGCCGACGTCGTCGTCCCCCACGGGGCCGGGTCGTCGGGCGCCCCGTCGAGCGAGATGCTCCGCCTGCGCGGAGCGTCGTTCGCCAACTACGTCGAGCGCTACCACCCCGGCCTCCCGGCGCGCCTCATGCGCGCCGCGATGATGGCGGGCTACGTGGCGCGGGCCACCCAGAAGGCCGTCCAGGGGGACCCGACGACCTCCGGCCTGCACCGCGCGATGGTGTCCGGGCTGGCCAGCCGACGCGCGTTCGTCGCCGGCGACGAGGTCGCCCGCGCCCGTTTCGAGGAGACGGCCCGCGCCTGACGCGGCCCGTCGAGACGTCCGACACCGCGCCGAGCGCGCGGACCCGCCGACCGGCGGACCAGCACAGGGGGAGAGAGACCGGATGAACCGGACCATGCGTACGTTGCTCGTGACCAAGGAGTTCGGCGTGCCCGCCACGTCGGGGGGGATGCTGCGCACGTTGGCGATGGCGACGTGGCTCGCCCGTCGCGGGCCCGTCGTCGTCGTCCACCCGGACGGCGTCTCGGGCGTCCGGATGGACGAGGGGGGCGAGGCGCTCGTCGAGCGGCTCCGCGCGGCGCCGCCGCGCAGCCTCGTCCGCGACGCCCTCACCGTCGGCGTCTACCGCAGCATCGGGGCGCCCCGCACGTGCGGCGCGGGCCTGCTGCGGGGGCTGACCGAGACGTTGGACGCCCTGGGGCCCTTCGACGCGGCCGTCGTCGACCACACCTGTCTGTTCGCGGTCGCCGACCGGCTGCCGGCCGGTCTGCCCGTCGTCCTGTCGACGCACAACGTCGAGTCGGACCTCATGGCCCAGCGCGCCGCCGCCGAGTCCGGGTGGCAGAAGCCCGCGGCCGCGGTCGAGTCGCGCCTGCTGCGCCGCCTCGAGACCGGGGTCGGGTCCCGCCACGCGACGGTCGTGTGCACCCAGGCCGACGCGGAGGCCGTCGCCCGCGACGGCGGCCTCGCGGAGGTCGTCGTCGCCCGCAACGGCGTCACCGTCCCCGCCGGGCCGGGGCGTGCGCAGGCGCAGGAGGAGGGCCGGATCGCCGCGGAGGAACTGCTCTTCACGGGCGCGCTCGACTGGCGGCCCAACGTCAACGGGATCCTCTGGCTCCTGCGATCGCAGGCGTGGCGCGACCTCGTCGCCGAGCGGCCCGGGCTCGTCCTCACGGTCGCGGGCCGCAACCCCTCGCCGGAGTTCCGGGCCGAGGTCGAGGCCGCACCCGGGGCCCGGGTGGAGGCCGACGTGCCGAGCATGCGCCCCTTGCTCGAGCGCGCGCGTCTCGGTGTGGCCCCCCTGCTCGAGGGCGGCGGCTCCCGGATCAAGCTCCTCGAGTACGTCGGGCACGGACTGCCGAGCGTGTCGACGTACGTCGGCGCGTCGGGCCTCGACGGCCTGCCGGACGGTGCCGTCGTGCAGACCCCGGAGGACGCCCAGGCGTTCTGCGACGCCGTCCGGGTCGCCCTCGACGAGGGGCCGGCCGTCCTTCCGCAGGCCTCCGTCGACGCGATGCTCGAGATCTACGGCTGGGACCGCGCGCTCGCCCCGATCCAGCGGCTGCTCCTCGCGCGTTGACGACGGCGTTTCACTGCATCCGCATGGTGGGATTCTGTGATCTCACATGTCGGTATTCCGGTCAGGTGAGCGGGCGCTCATCCCAATCGGCGCACGTCCGTGCCCCGAGGTCGGCCCGGTCGCTCGTTCCGGGTCGGCCGTCGGGCGAACGGAATTGGGTGATTCCGGACTCTCGACGCCGGGGCCGATGACGTGTGGGCGGGCGTCCTGATCAGGCGTCCGTTGCGCGACCGGGCCGTTATCGGCCGCCCGAGAAGTCATCAGTTGGACGGGGTCCGGGGACGATCTGGGTGGGGTCAACGTCCCCTGACAAAGGCCCCAGATCTCAATGACGACTTCCTTCCGTGCCAAGCGGACGACCGCGGCGATCCTCGCAGGGACCACCCTTTCCTGCGGTGCGGCCGTTTCGGTCGCGGCTTTCTCGCCCGCGTCGGCAGCCACCCCCACGCTGCGCATGACCACCTCACCTTCCGCCGTCACCGATTCCGCAGGCAACTCCTATTCCGCGCGGACCGGGTTCACCGGTGGCGAGTATTACCCCACGTATTCTTCCTCGACGGACATCAAGAACACCGCCGACGATGCCGTGTACCGCCCCGAGATGGTGCGGATGTCGGCCTGGAGCGCGCCGGTCTCGTCGGGTACCTACGACGTCACCCTCAAGATGCGCGAGAGCTGGTGGTCCGCCGTCGGCCAACGCGTGTTCGACGTGACCGCGGAGGGTCGCACGGCGCTGACCGACGTCGACATCTTCAAGGCGGTCGGCAAGCAGACCGCGTACGACCGGACCTTCCGGGTCGGCGTCACCGACGGCCGGCTCGACCTCGGCTTCGTCGACAAGAAGGACGCCGCGCTCGTCTCGGCGATCGTCGTGACGCCGGTGTCGACGGGCACGACCCCCGCCCCGACGACGCCGACGACCGGATCCGTCGTGGCCCGCGTCTCCGGCGGCGCCGCCGCCGTCAAGGACGCCGCCGGCCACGTCTTCGAGGCCCGCTCCGGTTTCACGGGCGGGCGCCAGGGCACCTCGGTGGGCGGTGACATCGCCGGCACGACCGACGACGCCGTCTACGCCCCCGAGTACGTGCTCGCCTCCGGCTGGTCCCGCGCCGTCCCGAACGGCACGTACGACGTGACCCTGAAGATGCGCGAGGGCTACTTCTCCTCCGCCGGCAGCCGGGTCTTCAGCGTGAACGCCGAGGGGCAGCGCAAACTGACCGACGTGGACGTGTTCAAGGCGGTCGGCAAGAACCGCGCGTACGACCGCACCTTCGCCGTGTCGGTGACGGACGGGCGCCTCGACCTCGGCTTCGTCGCAGCCAAGGACGGCGCGACCGTCTCCGGGATCGTCCTGGCCCGCTCGGGCACCGCCCCGACGACACCGACGACCCCCGCCCCGGCGCCGACCACCCCGGCGCCCACGACGCCGACCCCGGTCCCGACCACGCCGAAGCCCACGACGCCGACGACGTCGACGAAGCGCGCGAGCGGTCTCATCTTCGACTCGGGTGTCTTCTCGATGCACAAGGCGAGCGAGGCCACGTCCTTCGAGAACAACCGCGGAGCCAAGAACGACGTTCTCGCGGTGTTCCCGACGCGTGACTCGTGGTCGTCGATCCACGAGCTGTGGTGGATGGATTCCCAGCGCGTTCCGGCGGGTTTCACCGGCACGCTCAACGTGGGAATGCCGCTGTTCCCGAAGAACGGTAATCTCTCCACGGCGGCCGCGGGCGGCTACAACGCCGAATGGGAGAAGTTTGCCCGTAATCTTGCCGCGAAGTACCCCACCGCCTATGTCCGCCCGGGCTGGGAGATGAATCTCCCGGGGTGGTACTACCACGCGACGCCGGCGAACTCGGCCCAATGGAAGCAGGCCTTCCGGCACGCGGTCATCAGCATGCGCAGGGCGGCCCCCGGACTGCGCATGGTCTTCAACCCGAACGAGGGCCCGGGTCAGACCGGCACCCTGGACGCCGCGGTGTTCTGGCCCGGTGACGACGTCGTCGACATCGTCGGCATCGACGCCTACGACTGGGACCCGCCGTTCACGACCTCGGCCAACATCGCCTACCACCGCGACAAGGCCTACGGCTGGAACCACTGGCTGAACTTCGCGAAGGCGCACGGCAAGAAGTTCGCCCTCCCCGAGTGGGGCGTCGCCCCGGCCAACTCCGGCTCGGGCGGGGACAACCCGACGTACATCGACTTCGTCTACGGCTGGCTGCAGGCGAACCGCGACCACATCGCGTTCGAGACGTACTTCCAGGAGTCCGACTCCTACATCCGCTCGAACCTCTTCTCGGGCAGCCCGAAGGCGTCGTCCGCCTACAAGGCGTGGATGCCGAGGCTCGCCCAGAAGTGACCGTCCGGGCCTGACCGGTACGTGACCGGCGCCCGCCGAGACAGGGCGGGCCGGCCGGCAGCACCACCGACGACGCCGGTGCGGGAGGACCCTCCCGCGCCGGCGTCGGCGCGTGCCCGGCGACCCGGCCCCCCGGGGGGGGTGTCCCTATGGTCTTCGTCAAGCCGCGGTGGCTGGTCGGGTTTGGTAGAGGGTGGCGTCTCTGAGCATGGCGTAGAGGACGTCGCAGCGGCGGCGGGCGAGGCAGATGAGGGCGGCGTTGTGTTTCTTGCCTTGGGCTCGTTTGCGGTCGTAGTAGGCGCGGCTGGTCGGGTCGTGTAGGGCGGCGAACGCGGAGAGGAACAGGGCGCGTTTGAGGTTCTTGTTCCCGGCTCGTGAGGGGTGCTCGCCGCGGATGGAGGACCCGGATCGCCGAGTCACGGGCGCCAGACCGGCGTAGGCGGCCAGGTGGCCTGGGGTGGGGAAGGCGGAGCCGTCGCCGACTTCGAGCAGGATGCGGGCTGCGGTCCTGACGCCCACGCCGGGCATGGAGGTCAGGACCGGGGCAAGAGGGTGCGCATCGAGCATCTCCTCGACCTGGTCGGCGGCCTGCTGGCGTTGCTCGAGCAGGTCGGCCAATTGGCCGGCGAGCTTGGGGATGACCAGCTCGGCGGCTTTGGTGCCGGGCACGGTCACGCTCTGCTCCTCCAGCGCCGCCTGGATGGCATCGATGATCTTGCCGTAGGAGCGCGGTGCCCGCGGTCGGGCGACCGCGAGTAGGCGCCGCCGGCCGGCGGCGCGTAACCCCGTGGGGCCGCCGAAGCGGGTGAGGAGTTCCAGGACGGCCTGGTGGTGCAGCCGGGGACCGAGGGCCCTTTCTAGAGCTGGGTGGATCTGGGTGAGCAGGCCGTGGATGCGGTTGGTG
>NZ_JACYXE010000035.1 GCF_014857905.1 Agilicoccus flavus
CGTCAATCGCGCACGTTTGCTGAGTTGTTTTAAGAACAAGTAACAAGACTGATTAAAAATACAAAATGGCAAAAGCACCCGCAGTAGGAATCGATCTGGGTACCACGTACTCTTGCGTTGGTGTCTTCCAGCACGGGAAGGTGGAGATCATCGCCAACGACCAGGGCAACAGGACCACTCCGTCTTATGTTGCGTTCACAGACACCGAGCGTCTCATCGGAGATGCCGCCAAGAACCAGGTGGCGATGAACCCCAACAACACAATATTCGATGCCAAACGTCTCATCGGACGTAAGTTCGAAGATGCTACTGTGCAAGCCGACATGAAGCACTGGCCTTTCGAGGTTGTCAGTGATGGAGGCAAACCTAAGATCAAGGTAGCATATAAGGGTGAAGACAAAACCTTTTTCCCCGAGGAAGTCAGTTCCATGGTGCTTACGAAAATGAAGGAAACTGCCGAAGCTTATCTTGGCAAAACTGTGCAGAATGCAGTTATCACGGTTCCCGCGTACTTCAATGACTCTCAAAGACAAGCCACAAAAGATGCAGGTACCATCTCTGGCTTGAACGTTCTCCGAATCATCAATGAACCGACTGCTGCTGCGATTGCTTACGGTCTTGACAAAAAGGGTACTGGAGAACGAAATGTACTTATCTTTGACCTCGGCGGCGGTACCTTCGACGTGTCCATCCTTACCATCGAGGATGGTATCTTCGAGGTGAAATCCACCGCCGGCGACACCCACTTGGGAGGTGAGGACTTTGACAATCGCATGGTCAACCACTTTGTCCAGGAGTTCAAGAGGAAATACAAAAAGGACCTCGCTACCAACAAGAGAGCTCTTAGGCGTTTGCGTACTGCATGTGAGAGGGCAAAGAGGACCTTGTCATCGTCCACACAAGCGAGCATTGAGATAGATTCTCTCTTTGAGGGTATTGACTTCTACACGTCAATTACTCGTGCTCGCTTCGAGGAGCTGAACGCCGATCTGTTCAGGTCTACCATGGAGCCAGTGGAGAAGTCTCTCCGTGATGCCAAGATGGATAAGGCTCAAATCCACGATATTGTACTGGTGGGTGGCTCCACTCGTATCCCCAAGGTGCAGAAGCTCCTGCAAGATTTCTTTAATGGAAAGGAGCTCAACAAATCTATTAACCCTGACGAGGCCGTAGCTTATGGTGCAGCTGTCCAGGCTGCTATCTTGCACGGTGACAAGTCTGAGGAGGTGCAGGATCTGCTGTTGCTTGATGTAACACCCCTTTCCCTCGGTATTGAGACTGCTGGAGGTGTCATGACCACACTCATCAAGCGTAACACTACCATCCCCACTAAACAGACTCAGACATTCACCACCTACTCTGATAACCAACCCGGAGTACTCATCCAAGTATTTGAGGGTGAGCGTGCTATGACCAAAGATAACAACTTGCTCGGTAAATTCGAGCTGACCGGGATCCCACCGGCGCCGCGTGGCGTGCCTCAAATTGAGGTCACCTTCGACATCGATGCCAACGGTATCCTCAACGTTTCCGCTATCGAGAAGTCCACCAACAAGGAGAACAAGATCACCATTACCAACGACAAAGGTCGTCTCTCCAAGGAAGAGATCGAGCGTATGGTTAATGAGGCAGAGAAGTACAGAAACGAGGATGACAAGCAAAAGGAGACCATCCAGGCCAAGAATGCATTGGAATCTTACTGCTTCAGCATGAAGTCTACCATGGAGGATGAGAAGCTCAAGGAAAAGATCTCTGACTCTGACAAGCAGACCATCCTCGACAAGTGCAACGACACCATCAAGTGGCTGGATTCCAACCAGCTGGCCGACAAGGAGGAGTATGAGCACAAGCAGAAAGAATTGGAAGGCATTTACAATCCGATAATTACGAAGATGTACCAGGGTGCCGGAGGAGTCCCCGGAGGTATGCCGGGCTTCCCGGGCGGAGCACCCGGAGCCGGAGGTGCCGCCCCCGGGGCTGGAGGCGCTGGCCCCACCATCGAGGAGGTCGATTAAACCAACATTCCACACCACACTTAAACCTACCTGTAACAACCACCTTGTAACCTCTCCTTGATTGAAATAAATAAATATCGAACCTAAAAAAA
>NZ_JACYXE010000005.1 GCF_014857905.1 Agilicoccus flavus
CGTCGATAGCGTGACTCGGCGACGCGTCGGCGGCAAGGTCCCACACGTGGCCACGCGCGGTGCCGCGGGCGGCTGCGATGACCTTCTCCACCCGCGCCACATCGCGGGCCAGGGCGGCGATAGTGCGGCAGATCGTGGCGTCCGAGGCCACCAGCCCGTACACCCCCGGCTCGGCCCGCAACAGGGCTGCGTCACGGCAGGCGTCCCCACCCAACGCCAACGAGACCGCGACATCCAGCAGCACTTTCGCGGGATCGTGCCTGGCCAGCGGCTTACGCCACGGCCGCAACGCCTCACTCAATACCGCGTCCAGGCCCGCGACCCGCACCGTGCGCGTCAGCAGCGCACCGCCCGCCTGCGCCACCGCCGGCACATGAGCGGCGTCGACTCGGACATGCGGGTACAGCCCGCTACGCTTACTCACCTGAGAAGTGCCCTTCAGATCCTGCGGTTATCGACTTCAGCAATCGACATCCTTGCAGGTCAAGGGCACTTCTCGCGTTCAGGGGTCACTCACCCGATGAAATCTCCGGGCTAACCCCGGCTACCCGAAGGCCTCCGTCGGAACGATCCCGTATCGACTTGGAATGCTTAATTCCCTCCGTAAGGAGGCCCCCCTTGGTCCCTCACCGGCCACGGCGTGGAAGGAGTACGGAATCCAGCCGTGGCGGTCGGAGACGTTCCAGTTCTCGATTGATCCCGAGCTGGTGGCCAAGGTCACCGACGTCGTCGGGCTCTACGTGGGGCCACCGCAGAACGCGGTCGTGCTCTGCGTGGATGAGAAGTCCCAGATCCAAGCGCTGGACCGGACCGCGCCGATGCTGCCGATGCAGCCCGGCCTGCCCGAGCGTCGCACACACGACTACCGCCAGCACGGGACGACGACCCTGTTCGCGGCACCGGAGATCGCCACGGGGCAGGTCACCGCGGCCTGCAAACCCCGGCATCGCCACCAGGAGTTCCTGGCCTTCCTCAAGCAGGTCGCCAAGGCCTACCCCGACCGCGAGTTGCACCTGGCCATGGATAACTACGCCGCGCACAAGAAGTCCGAGGTCCGTGACTGGCTGGGCGCCAATCCCCGCGTCCACGTCCACTTCACGCCGACCTCGGGATCCTGGCGCAACCTCGTCGAGGTCTGGTTCGGCATCATCGAACGCCAAGCCATCCACCGCGGTACCTTCCGATCCGTGGCCGACCTCAACGCCAAGATCCGTGCCTTCATCACCGGCTGGAACGACCGCAAGCACCCCTTCGTGTGGACCATGACCGCCGACCACATCCTCAAGAAAGCCAACCGTCCATCAACTTCAAACACGGCCCACTAGAAATCTTCGAGGGTCAGGGCACTGATGCGATCATAGGCGTCAACTCCCTCTATTCCATTGTAAGTAGATCCGTAGAACTGGCGTGAGAAAACAGCACCGCTTCCTGCATACGAAGGCCCCGAGTGATAGTCCGGGAGAAAGTAATGCGACGGATAGACTGTCAACGGGTAGCCATACTCGTGCCATACCGAGGTTGTGACCATCGGACCAGTTGTCTTCCAAGCCCTATCGTGAACAACTGACGGCGCGTCTTGGATGGCCATAATTATGGCCGCAATGTACGAGGAGCCTGCTTTCGCTCCCATTACACCGTTGGCGAGAAGTCCTGGTAGATGTAATTCATTACTCCAGCAGGTGAAATCTTCGGGCTCCAGAAGCCAGTCCTCGAGTGGCCGAACACACATTGAGTCGGCATCCAACGCGACCCCGCCGTGAGAATACAGGATCTCGTAGCGCATGAGGTCAGCCACGCCACACAACTCACGACGACTCATCTCTCGCATATGACTTGCATTCACCCACGGCTGCGCGGCCAGCTCTGAGTTTCCCCACACCCGAACTTCATACTCGGGATTTTGGATGCGCCAGGAATCTATGCAACCGTTTGGGCGCTTGGAATCGTCGCCGACCCAAACAAAATGCAGAATCTTGGGAACGGTCATGGCCTATTTCTCCGTCCGAGTAAAGGTCACTTTGAGCTATTCAGATCTTCTGGCCCAACGATGAGCGCTGGCTGCAGCAGAATCTCACTATCGGACACACTCGTCGAGTGCTCCATAAGCACGTGATAGAGGTACCCATGCGCAGCAATCGCAGAAACGGTGGCGGGAACAGGAGATGTCCCAGCAGAACCCAGGAGCGAGAAGGTCCAACCATCATTCTCGAGACCATTGAGCAAGCTCACAAAGGGCTTCCAGTCGGACTTCATGCGCGGCGCGATGCACTCAAAAACAACGCGGGCCACGCGGTTAGCCCTCAGAAGACCCAGCATACCCCGAAAGACTCGGAGCTCTGCACCTTCAACATCAATTTTGACGAGGGATATGTCGTCTACTCCTTCGATAATGTCATCCAATACAAAACAATCAACTTGCTCGACATGGGACGTATCATCGCCAACCCCCATGGTCATGGTCCCGTCGTCGACGGTCATGGCGGACGAGAGCCCACCCCAGCGAGGGTCTGATTTGATACGAATTTCGCCGTTAGCGTCCCCCAGCGCCATTCGGTGTGTGGATACGCGCTGGCCAAGCCAGTTAGATTCGACATTATCGCGTAGGAACATATAGTTCTCTAGAACTGGCTCGAACGCCAGGACCTGCCCCTCGGATCCGACAAGATGCCCCAGCAATGTCGTGAAGACCCCTATGTTGGCGCCAATGTCGATGACCGTATCCCCCGGCTTGACGGCCGTCATCAGGTAGCTCGCCAACTCATTCTCAAAGGAGCCCGACAAGGCAAGATGGGGGACGATACTCATCTCTCTCGACGGACAGTAGAGATGGAAGCCCCAAACCGTTTGAACCAACAGACGCCCGTCACCTACATAGACGGCCTTAGCGTCGGACACGTACCCTCCCGGATGCTAGCCGTGCTTACCCACGCGGACCATGGACCATCGCCACGGAGTGCAACATACCGAGCGCGGCCCTGCGATTTCCCCTATCGGCGGACCTGGGAGTTTTCTGAGATGCCAACGAGATCCGCTGCCTCCGGGCGGCCCATCTAGGCCCGTCGGCGCCGGTCTGCAACAGGGTCGATTCAGGCGACACGCCGATGACGCGAGTCGTGACGACACCTGACAGGACTCTGACCCCTTGATCCCGGCAGCGTTATCAGGCCGTTATCAAGTTTCAGGTCGAGGCGCGACTCGGACGGCCGTATAGATCGTCAGCTCGCCGCGCGCCGGACGCGCACCGCCGGGCGCTGCGGGGGGGACCTGTGGCTCCGTGCATCAAGGACGACACGACGAGAGAAGGATCTCTGATGAGCACCCATACGCCCCGCACCCTGGCCACGCTGGTCGCGTTCGGCCTGGCCGGCGCCGGACTCGCCGCCCCGGCCCTGGCCGCCACCACTCCGGCTCCCAAGAACATCGCGGTCAAGGCCACGCAGTACCCGCGCCTCATCGACAACCCGGGCGCCGCCGACGACGTGGTCCGCTTCACGAACGTCCCCGGCGCCGCGTGGAAGCTCGGAGCTGCCCCGGTCACGTTTGCCTCGGGTCGCACGACGGCCGACGTCAACGTCACCGCCGCCTCGACTGCCACGCTCGCGGCCGTCACCGGTGACGAGACCACGTGGGCGGTCCCCGTCGGGATGCCGACCGCATGGAACTACCCGGCCCCGAGCGCCGACCTCGCGCCGGCCGTGGACGTCTCCACGATCACCGCCGTCTTCAACGACCTGCCCGGCGCCACGAAGGACACCGTGACCCTCACCAACGTCAAGGGTGTCGCCTGGACCGTCACGTCGGGCACGACCGTGACGACGCACGACTCGACGACTCTGGCCGGCAAGGCCTCCGTCGCGGTCCCGGTCACGAGCACCTCCACGGTGGCGGCGCGCCTCATGCCCGGTTACACCGGCAGCGCAGCGTTGCCCACGTTCTCCAATTCCGTCACCGCGACCCCCGAGGTCGCGCTCAGTGCCACCTACCTCGACTCGCTGGTCCAGGTCGGCGAGAACCCCAGCGACAAGATCAAGGGCTACGGGCCCGGCGCGGCCAAGGAGTCCGTCAAGGTCACCGGCATCCCCGGCGTGAAGTGGAAGGTCGGCAGCCTCGCGCCCAAGGCAGTCACCGGCGTCGGTTACCTGCCCGTCGACGACGACGACATCGTCTCCGGCATGATGACGGTGACGGCCGTGGCGGCCAAGGGGTACACGGTTCCGGCCGGCTGGTCGAAGGTGCTCGACTTCACGGACGGCGCCACCATCCCCACGATCGTCGTGCAGGACGCCGACGTGAAGACCACGGACCGGGGCGGAATCTCCGCCGACACGATCACGCTCGCCGCGCAGCAGGGCATGGCCTGGTGGGTCGGTCAGGCCGACGCGAAGGGCAGGATCGTCTACGCCGCCCAGAAGCCGGGTAAGAACGGCGCGGTCGTCTACAAGGTGAAGCACGCGGCCAAGGCGACGACCGACGCGACGGTGTACCTCAAGCCGGTCCCGAACCGCGGATACGTGCTCGACACCACGAAGCTGATCACCCCGAGCCACGCCTTCACCCGCGAAGCGACCATCGTCGCCGCCGACAACAACAGCGTCTCGGCCGAGAGCGTCACCTTCAAGCCGTACCTCGGCGTGACGGCGTGGGACGTCAAGTACACGCAGACCGTGGGCACCAGGACGACGACGAAGACGCTGTCGGTCAAGCCCGGCGAGATCGAGGCCCTGGGTGCGACGAGCGCGACCATCGTGTTCCCGTCCACCCCGAAGGTCACCCCGAAGCTGGCCAAGGACTACCGCCTCGCCAACTGATCCACGGCTGATCGCACACGACGGCGCCGCCGACCTGCAGGGGGTCGGCGGCGCCGTCGTGCTCGGCCTTCTGCGATCAGCGCCCCAGCACGTCCTTCGCGATCCGCGCGAGCGTCACCTGCCCGATGGCCCGGAACGGATGCAGGGGGTCGGGGGCGACGGACCCGGTCGGCCCGCCGAGCTCGGTGTGGGCGAGGGCGCTCATCACCGTGTAGGCGTCGCCGGCGGAGAAGCCGCGCTCGTCGGTGAGGACGGCGAAGAGGTCCTCGTAGGCGCGGTCGATGGAGGTCTGGACCGGGTCGCCGAGGCCGACGCACACGATCTCGTCGCCGGTGTCGACGCGCGGCGCCCGCAGGTTCTTGCCCTTGAGCAGGTCGACGCTCACGGTGGCGCGGCCGGCGATCTCGATGGCGACGAACGACGACTCGCCGCGGCTCATCACGGCGTGGATGTCGCCGATCGCGAGCAGCGCGCCGGGCACCTGCACCGGGAGGTAGACGGTCGAGCCGGGGCGGGCGTCGGTGAGGTCCATGTTGCCGCCGGTGGGGTACGACGGCATGACCGTCGACATGTCCTGTTCGGCGGCGGCGACGCCGATGCACCCGACCATCGGGCGGGCCGGGCACGAGATCGAGTCCGTGAGCCGCACGACGCCGTCCGACACCGGGATGCGCCGCACGTAGAATTCCTCCCCCATCGGGTCGGCGAGCGCCCCGGCCCCGGGGATGTAGAGCGACCAGCCCTGCTCCGCGAGCTCGATGTCGTGGATCGTCACCGCGAGCGCGTCGCCCGACTCGGCGCCCTCGACGAACACCGGGCCGGTGATCGGGTTGAGGGTCGCGGTCACCTTGGACAGGTCGCGGAACTCCTCCATCTGGGCGTACGCGGCGTCGTCGGTCTCGAACGCGATCCGCTCCCCCGTGCCGGGCGCGACGCGCAGGACCGGCTCGGCGTCGGGCGACCAGCCGGGGCCGGACTGCTCCTTGGTGAGGACGTGCGTGGTCATCGGATCTCCTGGGTGGCGCTGTCGGCGCGGTGTTCGGGCAGGATGCCGATCCCGCGGCGCTGGTAATAGAGCATGACGAGGACGCCGATCGCGAGCCACACGAGCCCGCCGATCTTCGCGGCCGGATCGGCGTTGACGAGGACGAAGCCGATGATGAGGAAGCCGATGATAGGCCCGATCCAGTGCAGGACGACGTTCCGCGACCGGCGGCGGACGCCGAAGTACACGATGACCGAGACGTGCAGCAGCATGAAGCTCGTCAGGGCCCCGAAATTGACGAGGCTCGAGATGAGGCCGATCTGCCCGACGAAGAACAGCCCGAGCACGAGGGTCAGGCCCGCGACGAGAAGAATGGCCCGCTCGGGCACGCGGTTCCGCACGTTCACGTGGGAGAGGAAGCGCGGCAACTGGCCGTCGCGGCTCATCGAGAACAATAGCCGCGAGGTCGCGCTCTGGGCCGCGACGGCGTTCGCGATGCCGACGGCGAGCGCGTTCATCGCGAGGAAGGCCAGCTGCCAGCCGTGCGACGACACCGACTCGACGATGCCGAAGAACGCGTTGCCGGTCTCCTCCTCCGGGAACGAGGCCGTGTCGGGGACGAGCATCCCCGCGAGCCAGGTCTGCGTCACGAAGAAGAAGGCGACGACGAAGAGGCCCGTGATCATCGCGAAGCCCGCCGAGCGGTGGCCGCCCTTGCTCTCCTCGGCCAGCGTGGCGATGCCGTCGAACCCGAGGAAGGAGAGGACGGCGATCGACAGGGCCGTCGCGACGAGGGGCGCGCTGAACTGCTCGGGGTTGAACAGGGGCGCCGTCGTGAACCGGGCCCCGTTGAGGCCCTTCGAGATCGCCGTCACCGCCATGACGGCGAAGATGACGATGAAGAGCACCTCGGCCGTGAGGAACAATCGGTTGACGACGGCCGTGAACGAGATGCCGATGTAGTTGATCGCCGTGTTGATGACGAGGAAGACGACGATCCAGGCCCACTTGGGCACGGCCGGGAAGATCCCCGACATCGACTCGGCGGCGAACACGTAGAGCAGCGTCGGGACGAGCAGGTAGTCGAGCAGGATCGTCCACCCGGCGATGAAGCCCAGGCGCGGGTCGATGCCCCGCCCGACGTAGGAATAGACCGAGCCGGCGATGGGAAAGGCGCGCGACATTTGCGCGTAGGACAGCGCCGTGAACGTCATCGCGACGAGCCCCACGAGGTAGACGAACGGCACCATGCCGGCGGCCTCGTTGTAGACGGTGCCGTAGATCGCCCACGGCGCGATGGGCACCATGAAAACGAGGCCGTAGACGAGGAGGTCCACGGTGGACAGTCCTCGGGAAAGCTCCTGCTTGTGCCCGAATTGTTCGAGGTCGCCCGCGGAACGGTGGTCATCGGTCATGTAGGTCCTTCGAGAATCAGTCGTGGGAGCGGAGGAAGTCGCCGACGACGCTCAGGAACGCCTCGGGCTCCTCCACGTGCGGCATGTGGCTGGAGTCGCCGAACACGTGGGAGCGGACGTCGGGGATGCGCTCGACGAACGGGGCCCACGTCTCCGGCCGCGCCTCGTCGTGGGCGCCGGCGACGACGAGCGTGGGCACGTCGATCCCGCCCAGGCGGTCGACGACGCTCCAGGAGCGCAGCGAGCCGACGACGTGGAACTCGCTGGGCCCGTTCATCGTGTGGTAGACGGTCGGGTCCTCGGCCAGCTGCGCGAACGAGTCGGCCACCTCGGGCGGGTTCGGCACGACCCGGCACACGTGCCGGTCGTAGAACACCTGCATGGCCCGCTCGTACTCGGGCGAGTCGGTCGTCCCCGCCTCCTCGTGCTCGAGCAGCGTCTCCTGCACCTCCCGCGGCAGCCGGTCGCGCAGCTCGTTCGCGGCACGCAGCCACAGCTCCATCGACGCCGGCGAGTCGCAGACCGTCATCGAGCGGACGCCGCGAGGGTCGGCGAGCACGACCTCCGGCGCGAGCATGCCGCCCCACGACTGGCCGAGCAGATGGAAGCGGTCGGCGATGCCGAGCGCCTCGACGACCGCGCGCAACTCGGCGACGAACAGCTCAGGTGTCCAGAAGTCCGCCGGTGCCTCGGGCAGGTGCGTGCTGCCCCCGCAGCCGAGCTGGTCGTAGTGGACGACGGCCCGCCCCTGCCGGGCCAGGTTGGCCATCATCAGCGCGTAGTTGTGGCCGACGCCGGGGCCGCCGTGGAGCACGACGAGCGGGGCGGGGCCGCCGGCCTGGAGGTCGCCGGTGATCCGGTACCAGGTCTGCCCGCCGCGGAAGGGCACGGCGCCCTCCGTCGTCGCGGGCGGGAAACGCGCATCGATCGTCGTGGCCAACGTCATCACCTCGGGAGCTCGGGACGGTGTGCGCGAGTAGTGAACCACCCCAAAGGTCAGGTGACAATACCTTTGCCCGTGGCGTCACCGGCGGCGGCCGCTGGCCTACCGTGGGCGTCCACGACGAACGAGGAGGTCGGGCGATGGCGGTGGACGCGGCAGACGCGGCGCCGGACCCGCGCGCGCTCGGCCGCCGCACCCGCACCCAGCAGCTCGCCGACCGGCTCGTCGCGGCCATCGCCGTCGGCGCCTTCTCACCCGGTGAACGCCTCCCCCCGGAGCGCGAGCTCGCCCGCTTGCAGGACGTCAGCCGCGTCACCGTGCGCGACGCGCTGAAGCAGGTGGCCGAGCTGGGATTGGTCGAGGCACGGCGCGGCCGCGACGGCGGCACCTTCGTCACGGCCACGGACCCGCAGGCCGCCGGGGCCGAGGGCACGCGACGGGTCCTCGAGGACGAACTCGCCCGGCTGGCCGACCTCTTCGACTACCGGTGCCTCGTCGAGGGGACGGTGGCCCGGACCGCGGCGATCCGTGGGACGGAGTCGGAGCGGGCCGCGCTGCGCGACCTGCTCGCGCAGTTCCGCGCCACGAGCGAGCCGGCCCGCGCCCGCGAGCTCGACCGCCTCCTGCACGGACAGGTCACGGCGATGACCCACAACGACCACCTCGCCGCGCTGTGCGTGCAGCTCACGACGGAGGCGACCCTGGGGTTCGCCTCCGAGCCGTACCCGGCGGACTCCCTGGCGCGGGCCGCCCACGAGCACGCCGAGCTCGCCGACGCCGTCGCGGCGGGCCGGGCGGAGGAGGCGGCGCGCCTCGCCACGGCGCACTTCTCGCTGACCCGGGAGCTCCTGGAGGCGGGGCTCGACCGGGCCCGACGACGGGCGTGAGGCGCGGCGCGCGGTAGCTACATCACCCGCATCGCGACGGGCTTCTCCTCCTTGACGGCGCGGAGGGCGGCGGCGACGTCGGAGCCGAGGCCGCCGAACCGGTCGAAGCCCTCGGCGACGTCGTCGAGGTGGGGTCCGCCGGCGCCGATCAGGGCGCGGGCGAGGCCGTCGGGGCCGCGGGATCCCCACAGCTTGAGCAGCATCCGGCCGTGCCGCTCCACGAGGCGGTGGCGGGCGACGAGCTGCAGGCAGCAGTCGAGGGCCTCGTCGACGCGCCCGAGGCGGGTGGCCATGACCATCGTCTCGGTGAGGATCTCGGGGGTCGCGATGATCCGGCCGTCGGCGCTGCTCACCTCGGAGAGCCGGCGCAGGATGCGCAGCGCGTCGCGCGCCTGCCCCTGGGCGGCGGCGACCTGCGCGGTGAGCCAGTCGGAGTAGCCTTCGTCGGCGCCGTCGGCGCGCAGCTGGCCGATGAGGTTCGAGGCGCCCTCGTAGTAGCCGTGCTCGATGAGCAGCGTCGCGAGGTCCTGCCGGGCGCGCCAGCGGTAGGAGTCCGAGGCGGGGGTGTGCCGCGCCCGGTTGAGGTCGTCCAGGGCGCCGTTGTCGTCGCCGAGCGCCCGCCGCACGCGCGAGCGCTCGACGAGCGCCCCCACGAGGTCGTTGCCGCCGATGCCCTCGGCCTCGAGCCGCGCGAGCGCCGCGCAGGCCCGGGCGTGCCGCCGCTCGAGCCGCTCCCGCTCGACGCCGGGCACGTGCTCGTCGACGAGCGCCCACACCGAGAGCACGTCGGCACCGGGCGTGAGGGCCACGAGCTTGCGGTCGCCCTCCACGGGCACGAGGTGCTCGTCGACGGCGCCGACGAAGTGCGCCCGGTCGGGGCGGTAGAGGCGCGGCTGGCGCTGCGGCTCGACGCCGTACCCGCGCCCGCGGCTCACCTCGACCGACAGCGCGTCGGGCTCGACGACCATGTCCGCGCGCACGGCGACGAGCCGGGCGATCTTGTCGGGGTCGCAGCGGAGCCGCTCGTTCGGGTCGAGCGCGAGGACCCAGGGGGCGTCCGTCATGCAGGCGGCCCGGTTGCGGGCCACCGCGAGGCCGCCGTCGATGTCGCCGACCTCGACCTTGGCGCCGGCGTTGCGCGCGTACGCGAGCGTGAGCTCGGGCGCGCCGACGCCGTAGATGCAGATCTCCGACAGCAGCCCACCGAGCTGCCGCAGCGACTGCAGGCACCCGTGGAGATCCCGGGCGTCGTCGGTGACGACGAGAGCGGCGGCGATCTGCGGCGTGGTCATGCCCACCTATCGACGCCCCCCGGCGTGTCCTGAGGCGCGAATCACCTTGAATCTGCTAGCCGCTCAGCGCGGGCGCGGCCCGCTGCCGCGCGGCGTCGCCCGAGCCGGTCCCCGGCCCCCGCGGGAGCGCCAGGCGCGTCAGCCCGGGAGGCGGGCGGAGCGGCCGAGGGACTCGTCGAGGCGCAGGCGGTCGGCGCGGGTCCACCACTCCTGCGCGCCGGCCTCGTCGCCGAGCACGAGGCGCAGCGTCGCGAGGTTCTGCGCGGCGAGGAAGCTGCCGCGCCCGGTGAGCGTGCCGGGCAGGTCGGGGCGGTCGCCGATCTCGAGGCAGCGCAGCCAGCTCGTCTCCGCGAGCGGCGCGAGCTGCGGGGCCTGCTCGGGCTGCGCGAGCATGATCTCGAAGAAGAGGTCGCCGATGGCGAACGAGAAGTCGGGCGAGCCGGTCCAGTGCGGCATCTCGGCGTCCATGAGCGCGATCGCCTCGGCGAACCGGCCCGCCTGGCGCAGGGTGTCGAGGGTGTCGACGACGAGCGCGTGCCGCGTGGCCTCGCCGGCGTCGGTCACCTCGAGCGCGGCGGCGAGCACCTCGCACGCCTCGGCGAGGCGGCCCTGGCTGCGCAGGATGTCGCCGAGCTGCGCGAGCAGGTGCGGGTCGTCCGGCTGCACGCTCAGGGCCTGCAGGAGCAGCATCTCGCCCGAGCTGCGGTCGTGGCGCCAGCGCGCGGCGTCGGCGTCGTCGGAGGCGATGACGACCCCCGTGCGCCACACGTCGAGCCCGTCGATGACGACGTGCTCGCGGTGTCCGCCCGCGAAGCGGACGCCCCGGGGCAGGATGCGGGGCGCCATCGACACCGGCGCGAGGCCGCGCGACGCGGCCCCCGGCACGACGTCGACGAGCCCGACCCGGTCGGGGGCGAGCCCGCGCAGCTCCTCGAGCCCGGCGCCGCCGCCGTCGAGCCACTCCCCCGCCTCGAGCACGACGGCCCACTCGGCGTCGGTGCGCTGCAGCGCGTGGTTGCGCAGGGCGGCCCGGTCGGCGCCCCAGACGGCGGTCTCGACCCGCGCGCCGCAGCGGCGGGCCCGCTCGGGGGTGTCGTCGACGGAGCCCAGGTCGACGACGACGAGCTCGTCGACGTACGGCTTGACGCTGAGCAGCGCCCGTTCCACCCCCCGGGCGTCGTCCCGGCAGATCATGACGACGGCGACGCGACCCACCCGGAACCTCCTGAAAGAGATGACAGACCTTCCCTGCGCCAGTCGGCCGACACGCGAATCACCTGAGCGTTCGGGCGAACTCGGACGAGCCGGCCCCCGCCGTCACCCCGCCGATCCCCCGGCGCCCGCGACGACACCGGAGCCGTACGCGACCGTCACACGGGCGAAACACCCCCGCCCTACGTTGAACGTGACACGCGGGAGACGTCCGCGCCGGGAGGCCCCTCCCGACGCGCCGACCGGAGGAGGGGGGTGGGCCCGTGTACGACGCGGTCGACCCGTTCATCGGCACCGGCGCCACCGACCTGCCGCCCCCGCAGGGCCTGGCCGCCACCTGGTGGTGGCCCAAGCCGCAGGTCGGCAACACCCACCCGGGCGCGACGTCCCCGCTCGGCATGGTGTCCTCGTGCGCCTACTCGGGCGGCTACCCGACCGGCTACGGCTGCTACGACTTCAATACCGAGGGCGTGCCGCGCACCATCCACGACCGGCCGCTCGCGTCGGGGTTCACCCACTTCCAGCAGTCGGGGACGGGCGCGATCCGCAAGTACTACAACTACTTCCGCGTCACTCCGATGCTCGAGCCGCTCGACGCCCTCGGCGACTCCTGGGACCTGAACGACGAACGCGCGCAGCCCGGCTACTACGCGGCCACGCTGGGCGGGCCCGGCTCCCGCATCGGGTGCGAGAGCACCGTCGGGCCCAAGTCGGCGGTGCACCGGTTCACCTTCCCCGAGCACGAGGCCGCCCGGATCGTCGTCGACGCGTCCATCGGCGGCCTCGTCATCCCGCGCAGCCGGACGGTGCCGCTGCGGGCCCACCTCGAGCTCCTCGGGCCCGGGGTCGCGCAGGGCGAGATCGTCGTCGAGGGCGTGCCGCTGGCCGTGCACCTCGAGGTCGACGCGCCCGGGTGGCGCCAACTCCTCTGGTATGACCGGCGGCTCATGCCCGGCGGGACGCGCCTCGACTTCGACTACATCCGCCCGACGACGCTGCGCCCGTTCGGGCTCATGTGGATGGGTCCGGCCCCGGCGGGCAGCGAGGTCGAGGTGCGCCTCGGGTTCTCGCTGCGCGGCGTCGAGCGCGCCCGGGCCAACCTCCACGCCGACCTGGCCGCGGCCGGCGCCACGAGGGGCAGCACGCTCGAGGGCACGTTCGACGCCGTGCGCGGCGCCACCGCCCGGCGCTGGGGCGACCTGCTCGACCGGATCACCATCACGACCGACGACGACGAGCAGCGCACCGTCTTCGCCACCGCGCTCTACCACTCCCTCATCAAGCCGTGCTTCGCCCCCGACGAGAGCCCCGCGTGGGCGACCGACGGCCCGTACG
The DNA here is from genome assembly GCF_014857905.1 of Agilicoccus flavus. Classification (GTDB taxonomy): domain Bacteria; phylum Actinomycetota; class Actinomycetes; order Actinomycetales; family Dermatophilaceae; genus Agilicoccus; species Agilicoccus flavus. The sequence goes on from NZ_JACYXE010000005.1 coordinate 12,878, forward strand.
CCTTCGACCTGTGCACGATGTGGGACGTCTACCGCACCCAGCTCCCCCTGCTGACGATGCTGCTGCCGGGCCGGGCGGTCGAGCTCGCGAACGCCCTGCTCGCGATCTGCGAGCGGGAGGGCAACCTGCCCGTCGGCTACCGGATGGCCACGGGCGCCGACCGGTTCTCGCGCCAGGGCAGCGCCCTCGCGCACCCCCTCTTCGCCGACCTCGCCGCCCGCGACGAGCCCGGCCTCGACTGGGACTGGGCCCTCGTCAACCTCGAGATGGACCTGCGCCGCACGTACGGCGAGGACTACCTCGTCTACGGCATCGCCCACCCGGTCAGCCACACCCTCGACCTCGCGTTCGCCTACCACTGCACGGCCGCCGTGGCGGCCAAGGTGGACGACGCGGCGCTCGCCGAGCAGATGGAGGCCCTCTCGGGCGGGTGGCGCGCCGCCGTCGACCCCGAGAACGGGCTGCTCGTCGACTCGACGTACTACGAGGGCGGGAAGTGGAACTACAGCTTCCGCGTCATGCACGACATGGCCGCCCGCATCGAGCTGGCCGGCGGCGAGGCGGCGTACACCGCCCTGCTCGACCGGTTCTTCGGGTACGGCGCCGAGCCCGTCACCCAGCCGGGCGTGGCCCCCGGCGCCGACGAGCTCGCCGCGGGGTACGCGCTCGGGCGGTTCGAGGGACTCAACAACGAGCCCGACTTCGAGGCGCCCTGGGGCTACTACTACGTCGGCCGACCGGACCGCACCGCCGAGATCGTGCAGGCCGCGGTGCGCAACCAATTCGGCCTCGGCCGGGGCGGGCTGCCGGGCAACGACGACTCCGGCGGACTGTCCGCCTGGTACGTGTGGGCGACGATCGGGCTGTTCCCCGCCGCGGGGCAGGACCTCGTGTTCCTCGGGGCGCCCCTGGTGCAGCAGGCCCGCATCGCCCGCCCCGAGGGCGAGCTGCTCGTCACCGCGAGCGGCCTGCGCCCACCCCGGCGCGGGGGCCCGGTCGACTACGTCGCCGCCGTCGAGGTCGACGGCCGACCCCACGAGAACAGCTGGCTCACCGGCCCGGAACTGCGCGCCGCCCGCCACGTGCACGTCACGCTCGCCCCCGAGCCGACGTCGTGGGGCACCGGCGTGCGCCCGCCGTCACTGTCCCGGCCCGGCCCGGGCGCCGCACCCCTCCCGCCCGATCCGGGCGATCCTCTTGCTCGGCCCGATCCGACCGATGCGACCGATCGGTCGGACCCGCACGGCCCGACCGTGGCCACGTCCACGGCCGCGCTCCCGCCCCCCGCATCCGCCCCTGCCTCCGGAGGTGTCGTATGACCACGCAGCCCCAGCCGGCCCACCGCCGCCTCGTCATCGTCGTCCGCGCCGACCCGGTCATCTGCGGACACTCGGGCGAGGCACGGTGCCTCGCCGAGGTCGCCCTCACCCGCGGCTTCGATGACGTCCGGATCCTCACATGGCCGCTCGACCGGCTCGAGGCGGCGGGTCTGCCGCTCAAACCGCTGGACCAGATCACGCCGTACAGCCCGGGCATCACCGTGGAGCGCCCCGACCCGGTCGGCGACTACCGCGTGCCCGACGGGCGCTGGACCGCCGGCCTGACCGGTCGGTTGGTCGAGCTGTTCTGCGAGGACGTGCCCACCGTGGCCATGTCGCTGTACCTCTCGCCGCACACCGTCGTCATCGACGAGGCCGTGCGGGTGGCGCGCGAGATGGGCCACGACCGCGTTACCACCGTCGCGGAGGCCGTGGGCTCCGACGTGACGAACATCGTCCGCACCTGCGTCGAGCAGGGCCGTTTCGGCGCGGCGTTCCAGCTGTTGTCCACCTACCTGCGCGCCGACCACTGCGTCGCGGTGTCGCAGTACACGAAGGACCTCATCGTCGCCGAGGCGGACAAGCTCGACGCGCTGCACGGGACCCGCTTCGGCGAGCGGTGCCGGGCGCGCATCGGGATCTCCTACCCCGCCGTCGAGTCGTCGGCCTACCTCGGCCTGGCGACGGGCGAGGTCGACGCCGCCCTGGCCCGCCGGGGGCTGACCCGCGGCGGCTACGTGTTGTTCCTGTCCCGCATCGCCTCGGCGAAGGGCCTCGACGACCTCGTCGAGGCGTACGCCGGCAGCCGCGCCGCGCAGCGGGTGCAGCTCGTCGTCGCCGGCCGCGGGCCGCAGGAGGCCGACGTGCGGCGCTGGGTGCGGGAGGCCGGCCTGACCGACCGGGTGCACCTGCTCACCGACGTCGACGACGCCGAGAAGCCCGCGCTCATGGCCGGCAGCGCCGCCTACGTGCTGCCGACCCGCGCCCAGCCGGAGTTCGTCGAGACGTTCGGCATCGCCCTCGCCGAGTCGATGCTCGCCGGTGGCGGCCCCGTCATCACGTGCGCCACCGGCGGCGTGCCGGAGGCCGTCGGCGACACGGCGATCATCGTGCCGCCGAGCGACCCCGCCGCCCTGCGCGCCGCCCTCGACGACGTCGTGTGCGACTGGACCCCCGAGCAGGTCGGCCAGGCCAAGCTGCGCGCCCGCTCGTTCGCGCTCCAGTTCGACCGTGAAGCCGTCTTCGACCGCCTCTTCGCCCGCCTCGAGCCCGCGTTCGTGCAGGTGGCCTGAGCGCGGCTCGCACGAGAGCTGGTTCATTCGACCCGGTCGACGACCGGGCGGGGCGAGTCGACGACCGGGCGGGGCCGAGCTGCGTGACGGACTCTGCTCGGCCGCCACGGCGAGATCGCCGATGACGAGGCCGGCTGCCGCGTGCTCATCGGGATTGTCTCGCCCACTCGACCGCCTGGGCGACCTCCTCTTCGGTGAGAGGGGCGCTGACCTGCGGAGTTCCCGTCGGGCGGGCCCGGGTACCGCTTGAGAGGGCCGGAAAGGCGGGCCGTCCGGGACGCCGGTCAGCCGGCGCCGAGGGCGTGCGTCCGCTCGCCGGTCGGGGTGTCCCACGCCCGGCCGGGGCGGGGCGAGGTGGGCGCCGGCAACGCGGCGGCGGGTGCGGGCGCCCACGCGGCGGGGCGGGCGCCGGTCGCGACGGGGATCGAGCCGGTGGTCGCGGGCGCGGAGGGTGCGGCCGGCGCGGACGACGGGCCCGACGAGCGCGCCGGAGCGCCGGTCGCCGCCGCACCCCCCGGGCCGTCGGCGGCCGACGCCGCGGAGGCCGCGGAGGCCGCGACGGTCCGCACGGGTCCGGTCGGCGCGGTCGACGACGCGAGCGGGCGGAGCAGCTCGAGCACGAGGGCCTGCGCGCGCTGGGCCTGCGCCATCACCGCCGCGCTGCTCTCGCCGGCGATCCGCGCGCGGAGCAGGCGGGCGGTCTCGGCGGGCACGTCGGCGTCGGTGATGCGGGCCCGGGCGCCGTCCACGGCCTGGGCGCTCGCGCCGAGCGAGTCGATCATCGCCTCGAGCCGCTCGAGGGAGGCGCCGTGCTCGGCGCGCTCGGTGAGCAGGTAGGCGAGGGCGCGGTCGACGATGTCGAGGGCGTTCACGGCCTGGTGCTGCGTGGCGATCGACAGCGGTCCGAGATCGAGGGCGGCACGGGCGAAGCGCGCCTCGGCGGCGGCTCGTTCGTCGAGGGTGCCGTCGAGGCCGAGTGCGTCGGCGGTCGCGGCGCCGAGCGTGACCGTGAACGTGTCGCCCGTGTCGGCCCCCACCTGGAGGGTCCACTGGGTGCGCGTGCCGTCGAGCAGCGCCGCGCCGTTGTACCGGGTGCCGTGCGCGACGGCGTCGATCTCGTCGAGGGTGCGGTCCACGACGCCCTGGAGCACGGCGCGCTGGGCGTCGTTGTACGTGCCGTTGGCCGACTGCACCGCGAGGACCCGGATGCGGTGCAGCATGTCGCCGGTGCGCGACAGCGCCCCCTCCGCCACCGCGAGGAAGGTGACGCCCTCCTGCGCGTTGCGGCTCGCCTGGAACAGCCCCTCGAACTGGGCCCGCATCCGCTCGGCGATCGCGAGGCCGGCGGCGTCGTCCACCGCGGACATGACCCGGGTGCCCCTGGCGAGGCGGCGGGTGGCGACGGTCGCGTCGGACGCGGCGGTCTCCCAGGCGCGCGCGGCGGACCGCGCCAGCGCGTCGACATCGACGGGAATCCTCACGACGACCACCTCCCTGCGGTCCGCGACACCGTCCGATGGTGTCGACCGCCCTCCTCATCGACCGCGCGCGACCCGACATGAACGGTCGACCTCGACCCGTGATCGAGGACCCGGCGTCGAGGTTCAGGTGCGGTACACGTCACGCCCATGCGCAACGGCAGCACGAGCACCTCGACGGCGGATTCGCGGATGCGGTAGACCACGCCGTATCGGCCCCGCCGCGGGCCGTCCACCGGCCGTCCAGCGGCGCCCTCAGCTCCGTGCCGACCCGGGGCGGGTTCTCGGCCAGGGGCCCACGCGGCAATGCGGGACAGGCCGCGGCGACTCCCGCAGCTTCGCCCACGGGCCGGATACGACGAGGCCCCGCCCTCGCGGTGGCGAGGCGGGGCCTGTGAGCCGGCTCGTGCGGATGATGCCCGCGCCGGGTCGACGTCGTGCGGAGGTCGTCTTCTCCAAGTGAACCCAAGGGTTCGTCGCGTCCCTGCGTGCGTGTGACCGCTCCCGTGTGTCGTGCCGCCGGGCGGTTGCCGCCGTCCGACACCCTTCCCTTCGGACGTTCGCCCTGACGACCAAGCGTCTTGACGATTTCTTTAACTTCTCCGTCCGGCGGGGTACCCGGACGGGGCCGCACGCACGTCGTCGCCCGTCGCCCCGAAGGGGCGGGCGGCGACGTCGGCCAGGCGGGTCAGACGGCCTGGTAGGTCTCGTGGGCGGGGTTCATGCCCTCCGGCAACGTCAACCGATCCCGATACGACGACCGCGCCGCGATCTGCGCGTAATACGCCGCCTTCCGACGCGCCACCGCCCCACCAGACGCCGCCTCCACCAACTCCGGCGCCAACTGCGCATTCATCCCATCCCGCAACAACTTCAACGCCTCAGCCCGCATCTGCGAAATCCGCGACTCCGTCACCCCGAGCTCCTCCGCCAACTCCCGCATCGGCCGATCCTCGAAAAAACACCCCCGCACCACCGCAGCCAACCGCTCCGGCAACGCCTCCACCGCATCCCGCAAATACGCCGCCCGCTCCCGCGCCACCAACACCGCCTCCGGCGTCGCCGACGACGACGGCAACACCGCATCCGCCCCCACACTGTCCGTGATCACATCCAACCGCAACACCACCGACGAATGCAGATCCGCATCCACCCGCTCCAACTCAGCCACCGACACACCCATCTCGGCCGCCACCTCAACATCCGACGGACGCCGACCCAACGACGCCGCCAACGCATCATGCACCCCATCACGACGACGCACCTTCGACCGCAACGACCGCGTCGCCCAATCCGCCGACCGCAACTCATCCAACAACGCACCACGAATCCGACGCACCGCATACCGACCGAACGGCACACCCAAACTCACATCAAAACTCCGCGCCGCCATCGCCAACGCAGCCATCCCCGCCGACACCAGATCATCCGTGAACACATGACCCGGCAACCTCGACGAGATCGCCCGCACCTCAAAATGCACCAACGGCACATGCGCCCGACACAGCTCGTCGAGCTCTCGATCGCCCATGGGAGCGGCAACCCCCGTCACGCTTTCAGAAACAGTCACAAGTAGAAAGCTAGGAACTCTCCCATCAGAGTCCCAGGTTGCGTCCACATTTCGAGAAATCGCAGGTCAAATAGGGTAAGCGAGCGCTCAGTGAGCCCCCAAGACCCTAGGTTAGATGCATCGCTCGACTGTTTCTGTTCGTCTTGCGCAACAGCGAAACGCCTGGTGAGGACGGCAATTGGAGACATCCTGTCGATATTTGGACGAACGTATTGGACATTCGATGACGACACGCACCGGAATGCGTCACGGACGCTCGACCTCGGTGAGTTCCGCATCCCTTTCCTTGGCATTCAAGGTTTTTCGCCCGCCCTGGTCGATCCCGGCGGCGGCACCGCGGGCCGTCCTCGCCTCATCGGCACCCGTCGGCGGTCGATGGGAGAAGAGGCCGCACCGTAGGAGGACGCCTGTGTTCGTGTTCGGAGTGTTCGTCGACAGCCCCGAGGTCTTCGAGCGCCACTGCCTGCCCGGCATCGCCGCGCACGGCGGCGCCGACGCCACCCTCATCACCTCCGGCGACCTGCCCGTCGCCGCGACCTACAACCAGATGCTCGACGCCGCAGGCGACCTCGGCGACGTCGAGGCGGTCGTCATCCTCCGCCAGGACGTCACGCTCGCCGACCCGGGCTTCCGCGAAAAGGTGCGGGCCGCCTTCGCCTCCGACGACACCCTCTCCGTCCTCCTGCCGGCGGACACCCGCGGCGGCGCCGACCCGCTCGCCGCGGCGGACGGCGCGTGTCTCGTCCTGCACCCGCGGCTCCTGACCCGGGTGCGTTTCGACGAAGCGCTCACCGGCACCCACGGCCACGCCCTCGACCTGTGCCGCCGCGTCCGCGACGCGGGCGAGCGGGTGAGCGTCGCCTCGATCGCCGTCGCCCCGCACGCCGACGCGGCCACCGCCTCCGCCCGCAGCGCCGCCGTGGTCTCGCAGGGGCAGCACGCCCGGCGGGTCGGCCGCGAGGTGCTCACCCGCGTGCTCGCCCGCCACGACGACCCGGCGGGGCGGCCCACGGGGCCCGCGGCCGGTGCGGCCCGACGCGCCTCGGAGGCCTTCATCGCCTTCGACCACCCTGAGCTCATCGCCCACCTGCCCTCCGACGCCCACCGGGTCCTCGACCTCGGATGCGGCGCGGGGACGCTCGGGGCCGCCATCGCCTCCGGCACCGGCGCCCACGTCGTGGGCGTCACCGACCAGCCCGCGCAGGCGGACCTCGCGCGCACGCGCCTCGCCGACGTCGCCCTCGCCCACCTCGACGAGACGACGACCCTGCCGTTCGACCGCGGATCGTTCGACGTCGTCGTCGCCGCGGGGCTCCTGGAGCGCCTCGCCGACCCCGCCCACGCGCTCGAGCTGGCCGCCGCCTACCTGCGTCCCGGCGGCCGCATCGTCGCGACCGTGCCGAACGTCAAGCACTGGTCCGTCGTCCTGCCCCTGCTCGTCCAGGACCGGTGGGAGTACACCGACACCGGTCTCCTCGCCCGCTCGAGCCTGCGGTTCTTCACGATGGTCGAGGCCGCCGCGATGTTCCGCGCCGCCGGGTTCGGCGGGTTCGAGGTGTGCGCCGCGAACCAGATCCCCCTCGGGGACCCCGCCCAACTCGAGCCGCTGCGCGCCTGCCTGCAGGCCTACGGCGTCGACGGCGAGGAGGCCGGCACGCTGCTCGACTCCTACGAGTACCTCGTCGTCGCCGCCCTGCCGGACTGACCTAGCCGGTGGAGGCTCGGCCTCCCACGCGGTCCGCGGGGTCCACGGGGTCCGCGGGGTCCGCGCACGAGTGTGGCGCGCAGCGGCCGGAGGGCCGCCCGACGGGCTCGAGGCGAGGACGTACAGGACCGCCGCCGCGTTCGTGTGGTCGACGAGGCCGGGTCTACACGATCGTTTTCACGACAGCTGCACTGCCAATGGCGGAGGCTGTTACGACGTCGCAGGTCAGGGGTCGGCGCCGCGGCCGCCTCCCCATTGGCAGTGCAGTTGTCGTGAAAACCCCGCCTGCTCCGGCCGGCCGTCACCGTCGCAGGGCCGAAGGACGGGGGTCGGCGGCGTCCGGGGACGTCCACCCCACGGACGGGCCGGCCCCCGCCGCGGACCTGGACCTGGACGCCGCGGACGCCCATCCGCGGACGGGCCGGCCCGGGGCGGACCCGGCCCCGGACGCCCGAGGACCTCCGCCCCACGGACGTTCCGGCCTTCTCGTCGCACCTGGCCCCGGACGCGGCGGACGCCCCCCGCGGACGGGCAGGCCCGCGGCGGACCCGGCCCCAGCCGCACAAGAACCTCCACCCCACGGACGTTCCGGCCCCCGCCGCGGACCTGGACCTGGACGCCCGAGGGTGGTCGCCCCGCGCACGGGCCGGCCCCGCTGCGGGCCTGGACCTGGAGGCCCGAGAACCTCCACCCCACGGACGTTCCGGCCCCCGCCGCGGACCTGGACCCGGACGCCCGAGGGTGGTCGCCCCGCGCACGGGTCGGCCTACGCTGCCTGCATGGACCTGCGCCTCGCCGCACCCGCCGAGCTCGACGCCGTGGGCGAGCTGACCCTCGCCGCGTATGCGGCCGACGGAGTGATCGGCCCCGACCACCCCTACGCGGCGACGCTGCGCGACGCGGCCACGCGGGCGGCGGCCGCGGAGCTGTGGGTGGCCCTCGACGGCGCCGACCTGCTCGGCACGGTGACGTGGTGTCCCCCCGGGTCGCCGCTGCAGGAGGTGGCGCGGCCCGGCGAGGGCGAGTTCCGGATGCTCGCGGTCGACGAGGCCGCGCGCGGGCGCGGCGTCGGGCAGGCCCTCGTCGAGCTCTGTCTCGACCGGGCCTGCGACGCCGGCCTCGACACCCTCGTGCTGTCCACCGGCGACTGGATGCACGCCGCCCACCGCCTGTACGAGCGCCTCGGCTTCCGCCGGCTCGCCGACCGGGACTGGTCGCCGCGCACCGGGATCTGCCTGCTGTCCTACCGCCGCGACGGGCTCTCGAACCGGCCGCCCGGCCCGCGCTGACCCGGCCGACGCCGTCGGCCCCGACGACGCGCGCGCGGGCGGGCGGGGCGGCGCTCGTGCCAGGGTGGGGGGATGCGGCAGCGAAGGCGCAGGATCGCGATCGTCGGGGCAGGACCGTCGGGGCTCTTCACGGCCCAGGCCCTCGCCGCCCAAGACCGGGTGCCCGTGCGCATCGACCTCCTCGAACGGCTGCCGACGCCGTACGGCCTCCTGCGCTACGGGGTCGCGCCCGACCACGAGAACATCAAGGCCGTCGCCACGGCCCTGGCCCGCACGTTCGACCACGACGACGTGCGCTTCTGGGGGCTGATCGAGTTCGGCCGCGACACGACCCGGGCCGAGCTGCTCGACGCCTACGACGCCGTCGTCTACGCGGTGGGCGCGGCCGAGGACGTCCACATGGGCGTGCCCGGCGAGGACCTTCAGGGCAGCCGCAGCGCCCGCGAGTTCGTCGCCTGGTACGGCGGGCACCCCGACGCCCGACCCCAACACCTGCGCGGGGTGAGGGGCGCCGCCACGGTCGGTGTGGGCAACGTGGCCGTCGACGTCGCGCGCATCCTCCTCAAGGAGCCGCACATGCTCGCGGACACCGACATGCCCGCCGCCGTCCTCGACGAGCTCCGGCGTCACACCGTCCGGGACGTGTGGGTGGTCGGCCGACGCGGGCCCCAGCACGCGAGCTACACGACGCGGGAGCTGCGGGAGCTCCTCGACACCCCCGGCGTCGCCGTGCACGTGTCGCCCGGTGCGTTCGACGGCATCGACGACGCCGACCTCGACCGCCGCACCCGCGGGAACGTCGAGGCGCTGCGGGCGGCCGCCGCCCGCGCCAGACCGGACGCCGCGCGGCGTCTGCACTTCGCGTTCTGGCGGCGCCCGGTCGAGATGGACGGCCTCGACGGCCGGCTCCGGGCCATGGTCCTCGAGCGCACCCGGATCGGCGGCGACGGCGCGCTCGAGGGCACCGGGGACCTCGAGGCCGTGCCCGTGCAGCTCGTGCTGCGCGCCATCGGGTACCGCGGCAGCCCGCTGCCCGACGTCCCGTTCGAGCCGAACCGCGCGATCGTGCCCAACGACGAAGGCCGGGTGCTCGGTACCGACGGCCGACCCCTGCGCGGGGAGTATTGCGTCGGGTGGGTCAAGCGGGGGCCGATCGGCGTCATCGGCACGAACAAGTCCGACGCCGCGCAGACCGTCGGGCACCTGCTCGACGACCTCGCTGCGACCCCCGACGCTCCCGCCCCGACCCTCGACCTCCGCGAGGCCATGCGCCGCCGCGGGTTCTCCCCGTCGACCTTCGCCGACTGGCGCGACATCGACGCGGCGGAGACGGCGCTGGGCCGGGCCCAGGGCCGCCCGCGGACGAAGATCGCCACCTGGACCGAGCTGCTCGGATACGTGGACGCCGACAGGGCCGGAGCGCACGCGGACGGGGCGACTCTGGGCGACGGGGACGCCGGCGAAGCGGCCGCGGGGGCTGACGCGGCCGGGACGAACCTGGACGGGACGGACACGAAGACCCACACGGCAGGGGTGAACCCGCCCGGGACAGACATAAAGACCGATCCGTCCCGGCCCAACCTGCCCGGGACAGACGCAGAAGCCGACGCGGCCCGGAAGGCGTCACCCGGGACAGACACGAGGACCGACGCGGCCGGGCCGAGCTCGGGCGGGACGGACACGACGACCCACGCAGCCACGGCGAACCCGGGCGCGACAGACACGACGACCCACGCAGCCACGGCGAACCCGGGCGCGACAGACACGAGGACCCACGCGGCCGGGACGAACCCGGGCAGGACCGACTCGGGGACGGACGCGGGCAGGACCAGCTCGGGGACCGACGCGGGCGAGGCGGCGGAGGGGCGATGAGCCCCGGGCGGTGGGCGGGGCCGAGCCACCGCCCACCCGAACGCCCATTCGCGCACCCGCGGGGGCGCTCGCGCCGCCGGGCCTGGGCGTCGGTCCTCGTCCTCGCCTGGTGCGTCGCCGCCGCGTGCACGAGCGCGCCGGCCGGCCCGGCCGAGACCACCTCCCGGGGCCCGTCCGTCCTACCGCCGAGCGCGCAGATCCCGGCGACCGAGGTCACCCCCGACTGGCGCGAAGTGGCGCTGCGCGACGGCGTCCTACCCGTCACGGCGGTCGTCGCCGGCACCTCCCTGCTCGTCGGCGGCTACGCCCCGGACGCCGCGGTCCGCCCGCGGCTGCTCCTCGTGGAGGAGGGGTCCGTGACGCGTGACGTCCCGGCGCGGCCCGGCGCCGGGTCGCCCTACGCGCCGCTCGCCCGATGGACATCGCTCGCGACCGACGGGCGGCGGGTCGTCGCCGTCGGCGGCGCTCCCGGCGGCGCGCACGCCAACACCCGCTGGACGACGTGGGAGGGCGACCTTGCCGAGATCCGCGAACGCCCACAGAGCTTCTACGCGTTCGGCGGGTGGGGTGCGGGTGGCCTCGTCGGGGCCGCGATCACGCCGGCGGGGCCGGTACTCGCCGGGTCCTGGGAGGGCGCGGCGGGGCTCGACGCGGCGCTGTGGACCCTCGACTCCCGCCGGCGCTGGGTCCGGCGCGACTCCGCCGCGACCCCGCTGGCGAGCACCGCGACGGAGCTGGCCGGAGTGAGCGGCGTGACGGCGGCCGGGGACGGCGTCCTCGTGGCCGGCAGCGTCACCCACCTGAGGCCGGGGTCGGTACAGCGGGCACCGGCGGTGTGGCGCACGCGGTCCGGCGCGGACGGGGCCGCCCGGGTCGACCTCCCCGAGGGCGGCTCGGTCGGCGAGGCCACCGGCGCCGACTGCGACCCGTCGGGATGCGTCGTCTTGGGGCGGGTCGACGACCGCGGGGCGTGGTGGTGGGCGCCGGGCTCGGGGCCCGCCCTGCGGCTGGCGGCGCCGGACGCGCCCGCGCCGACCGGCGCACCGGCGCCGGCGCCGGCACTGAGGGGCGACCGCCTCGCCGTGGCGGCCGGGGACCGGGTCTTCCTGCGGACGGGTGGGCGTTGGGCGAGCCTCGCGACGCCGGCCGCGCCCGTGCGTGAGGTCCACCTGCGGGCCGGCGGAATCGACGTCATCGCCGGCGACGCCGCGTCGCCCGGCCTGTGGACGACGACGCTCCCCTGAGCCTCCCGACAGGGGCGGGGCGGAACTGCGGGGGGCGCGGGTCCTCCGCGTCGGCGATCGCCGCAACTGCTTCCTCCGGGGCCCTGCCGAGCGAGCCGGTCCGATGATCGCCACCAGTCGACGCCCCGCACCGCGACGCCTCCGGGCACGGCCACGCCGACGCCGGGTGACGCCGGGACGGCGCTGAGCGGCGGCCCGACGGGCACGGGGACGGCAAGAGCCCCCGCTGGAGTGTTGGGGGGCACACCATCGGGGGCTCTTGGACGACACCGGCAGGGGGAGCCGGCGTCACGGGTGTCGAGGTTGGGGGGCCTCGCACCCGGGCTCATGTGGTTCCGGTCGTCCTATCGGCCGACTCACACCGCTTCGTAGGTCTCGTGGGCGGGGTTCATGCCCTCCGGCAACGTCAACCGATCCCGATACGACGACCGCGCCGCGATCTGCGCGTAATACGCCGCCTTCCGACGCGCCACCGCCCCACCAGACGCCGCCTCCACCAACTCCGGCGCCAACTGCGCATTCATCCCATCCCGCAACAACTTCAACGCCTCAGCCCGCATCTGCGAAATCCGCGACTCCGTCACCCCGAGCTCCTCCGCCAACTCCCGCATCGGCCGATCCTCGAAAAAACACCCCCGCACCACCGCAGCCAACCGCTCCGGCAACGCCTCCACCGCATCCCGCAAATACGCCGCCCGCTCCCGCGCCACCAACACCGCCTCCGGCGTCGCCGACGACGACGGCAACACCGCATCCGCCCCCACACTGTCCGTGATCACATCCAACCGCAACACCACCGACGAATGCAGATCCGCATCCACCCGCTCCAACTCAGCCACCGACACACCCATCTCGGCCGCCACCTCAACATCCGACGGACGCCGACCCAACGACGCCGCCAACGCATCATGCACCCCATCACGACGACGCACCTTCGACCGCAACGACCGCGTCGCCCAATCCGCCGACCGCAACTCATCCAACAACGCACCACGAATCCGACGCACCGCATACCGACCGAACGGCACACCCAAACTCACATCAAAACTCCGCGCCGCCATCGCCAACGCAGCCATCCCCGCCGACACCAGATCATCCGTGAACACATGACCCGGCAACCTCGACGAGATCGCCCGCACCTCAAAATGCACCAACGGCACATGCGCCCGACACAGCTCATCCACGTCGACGCCCGGCAAGGCGCCCTTCGGGTGGTTCTCAGAAGCAGTCACCTACGCAGTACAGACGGGATTCATTGAACCCTCAACTAAGTCCACTATTCGAGACGTCGCAGGTCAAGACGCCTTTTTATCGTCCCCAAGGGGTCTGAGAGTTCGAGTTGCATGCATCCAGCCTACTTTCAGGACGATGGTCCGAGGATTGATGAACGAGTGTCCAATAAAGGGCCGGCAAGGCCGCTTCGGTGCAATTCCTGAACGATCGTCCGGCGCATCCGCACACGAATGACAATGGTGTCGTTCCACCCCGGAATTCGACGAACATTCTGCAATGGCGCGCCGATTCGCCACGGCCGCCCCGGCCCGGCCACGGCCGGCCGCCCGGCGACGCCGGCCCACGCATCCCCTCGATCCACCGCCCGCGGCGCGACGCGGCTCGGCGCCCCTCCCGCGGCCGCGGCGCGCACCCCCTTCGCGCCCGCGAACCAATCCCCCTGCCGCCGTGGCCAACACGGGCCGACTCTGACTCAGGCCGCGCGAACGAACCCCTCAGGTGTGCCCGCCCGGGGTCGATGTGGGACTCGTGAACGAAGCGAGGCACGCGTGAACACGGCCCTCCCCTCCGACGCCGCCCTGATGGCACTGTCCGGTCTGTCGACCGGCCTGTGGCGTATCCAGGAACTCATCGAGGTCCTGTCGTACAAGCTCGAGGTGCAGCAGGTCCTCATGGAGAACGGCCGCACCAGGTGGATGGGCCGTTCCACTCGCGAGATCGAGGCGGTCATCGCCGAGATGCGCGAGGCCGAACTCATGCGCGCGGTCGACGCGGGCCCGGTGTGCGACGCACTGGGCCTGGCCCCGGACACTCCCCTCTCCGAGATCGCCGCCGCGGCGCCGGCCCCCTGGGACCAGGTCCTGGGCGAGCACCGGAACGCCCTCACGACCGCCACGAACGAGCTGTCCCGGCTGAGCCGGTCCAACAGCGAGATGCTCGAGGCGAGCTACCGGGCCGTTCAGGAGACGCTCGAACGCTTCAATCACTCGCCCGAAGGGGCGACGTACACCGCGAGCGGCACCCGAGAGAGCCGCCGTTCGCTTCACCTGTTCGATCAGAGAACCTGAGTGGGGAGCACGAACACATGACCACGACCGCGCAGACCATGACGCACGTCGACCTGAACCTGCCGATGGGCCTCGTCGGCTTCCCGGCGGCCCAGCGCTTCCGGCTCACCGAGAGCGAGGGCGGCCTGTACGAGATGGACTGCCTCGACGTGCCCGACATGGGATTCGTCGTCGTCGTCCCGAGCCCCTACTTCCCGGAGTACTCGCCGGTCATCGACCCCGAGACGGCGCAGCGCCTCGAGCTCGAGAGCGCCGACGACGCCCTCGTGCTCCTGCTCGTCAACCTCGGTAGCGAGGAGGAGCCGCCCGGCGCGAACCTCCTGGCCCCCGTCGTCGTCAACAAGCGGACGAAGAACGCGATGCAGGTCGTGCTCGTCAACCAGGAGCTCCCGCTCCGGGCGGCGTTCCCGACCTCCTGATCCCGGCCCCTCGACCGGGGGCGCCGCCACGCACCACGTGCGGCCCCGGGCGGACCCGAGAGCGCGCAGGACGGCGCGTCGAGGACGCCCGGGGCTCACGCCCGCGCTGTAGCCTGACGAGAAGGCAACAGCAACTCCCCTCCAAGAGAAGGACCTTCCCGTGTTGGTTCTCAGTCGCCGCCCGCAGCAGAGCCTGCTGATCGGCCACGACGTCGTGGTCACCGTGCTCGAGGTGAACGGTGACACGGTGCGCATCGGCATCAAGGCACCGTCCGACGTCGACATCCACCGGGAGGAGATCTACCACGACCTCCAGAAGGCGAACGCGGATTCGGCCGTCAAGCCCGGCTCCGCCGCCGCCCTCGCCAAGCGCATCCACGCGGCCTCGCCGCGCGGGACCGGCGCCGACGGGCCGACCTCGGGGGGCTGCGCGTCGCCGCCACCCGATCAGGCCTGAGCCCGGTCCGCCGAACCGCCCGAGACGCTCCCTGCGTCCCGGGCGGTTCGCGTACGCCCGTCCGCTAGTCGCCCTGGCGCTCTCCGCGCGCGTCGGCGAGCAGCGCGTGCACCTCGGACGAGCGGTACCGCCGATGGCCGCCGAGGGTGCGGAACGACTGGAGCTTGCCCGCCACGGCCCACCGCGTGACCGTCTTGGGATCGACCCGGAACAGGGCCGCCACCTCGGCGGGGGTCATCAGGGTGTCCGCGCCCGACGGCTCCGGGGGATCGCCCGGCCGGGGGGCGGGCGGGGCGGCAGGCACGGTGGCGGACGGGGACGGGGAACGATCATTCATGGGGTTGGCCTCACGCTTGCTTCTCAGCGCTGTCTTCAGGGGAAGTCTTGCCGGCGCTCCCGGCCGCTGGCGATCAGCGATGGGCGACGGGGCAATGGACCACGAGCGTATCCTTGACGGACCACGGGACCACGCGCTGAGGACCGACGAGTCCTCCCGTCGGGCGCCCGCGACACCGCCCTGCGGTTCCGAGGACGCGCGCCGCTCCTGTACGGTGGTCAGCACGAACATACGAGATTCCCGGAGCTGCTCCGTCTCGACCCGCGCGGGTGTGCGACTCCGCACAGCGGGCCCGGATGATGCGGCTCCGGCAGACGCGTGAGGGGGTCGACGCCATGGGGCGCGGCCGTGCAAAGGCGAAGCAGACCAAGGTGGCGCGCGAGTTGAAGTACTCGACGCCCAACACGGACTTCAGCGCCCTGGAGCGTGAGCTTCACGGACCGAGGGTGCCGGACTCGAGCCGAGGGCCGAGTCGGGACTCCGACGACTACGCCGACGACGACGACGACCGCTGGGTGTCGGGCGACCGCTGAGCATCGCTCCTCCGGGAGCACCCGCCACACCACCCCTCCACCACGACCCGCCGGCCTCCCCTCCACGTCCCCCACGGACGGGGCAGGGAGGCCGGCGGGTCGGCGGTTGCGGGGTGGACGTGCGTCACGCCCCGTCGTAGCGCCCGATCATCCTCACGGCGCCCCCGTCGACGCCCTTGGCCCCGCGGACCACGTCCGGGTCGGCCGCGCCCTCGGTGTCACCGTCGATGTCGTCCTCGACCGTGCCCAGCGCCCAGGCCTCGACCCCGAGTTCGGTGCTGCGGGTGATGGCGGCCTCGGCCTGCTCCGCGGGGAGCACGGCCACGAACCCGACCCCCATGTTGAGGGTGCGCTCGAGGTCGGCGACGGGCACGTCGCCGAGGCCGCGCACGACCTCGAACACGGCCGGGGGCTCCCACGTGGACCGGTCGATCGTCGCGACGACCCCAGCGGGGATCACGCGCGCGAGGTTCGCGGCGAGCCCGCCCCCCGTGACGTGGCTCAGGGCGTGCAGGTCGATCTCCGGGTCCCGCGCGAGCTGCAGGAGCATCGCGGCGTACACGCGCGTGGGCTCGAGCAGCTCCTCGCCGAGGCTGCGCCCGAACTCCTCGACGTACCGGTCGTACCCCCAGCCGGCGGCGCCGAACACGGCCCGGACGAGCGAGTAGCCGTTCGAGTGCAGACCCGACGACGCGAGCGCCACGACGGCGTCCCCCGCGCGGACACGCTGCGGCCCGAGCACGTCGTCGAACTCGACGACGCCGGTCGCCGCCCCGGCCATGTCGTACTCGTCGGGGCCGAGCAGCCCCGGGTGCTCCGCGGTCTCGCCGCCGACGAGCGCGACGCCGGCGACCCGGCACGCCTCCGCGATGCCCGACACGATCGCGGCGATCCGCTCGGGGACGACCTTCCCGCACGCGATGTAGTCGGTCATGCACAGGGGTTCGGCCCCGCTGACGACGATGTCGTCGACGACCATCCCGACGAGGTCGAAGCCGACGGTGTCGTGCTTGTCCATCGCCTGCGCGACGGCGACCTTGGTGCCCACCCCGTCGGTGCTCGTCGCGAGCACGGGGCGCCGCATGCCGCGCAGCGCGGACGCGTCGAACATGCCGGCGAAGCCGCCGAGGCCACCGATCACCTCGGGCCGCTGCGCCCGGGCGACGTGCGCCTTCATGATCTCGACGGCCCGGTCGCCCGCCTCGACGTCGACCCCCGCCGCGGCGTAGGTGAGTCCGGGGGTGCCGCTGGGCTCGCTCATGCTCGTGGGTCCTTTCCTGGGCGTCGCCGTCGCGACGCGGGTGGAGGGGGCGGGAAGGGTGGCGGAAGGGTCTGACCGGCACGGCGCCGGTGGCGATGCCGGCACGGCCGGCCCGGCCGCTCGACCGCGCAGGCTAGCGGGCGTCGACCGGGGCGGTCCGGGCGACGTCGTGGCCGCCGGCCACGTTGTCGGGGCCGGTGTTGTCGGGCATGAGCTCGAGCTCGAAGAGGTGCTCGGTGGCGGTGGCCGTCGGCACCGGGATGGGGTACTCGCCCGAGAAGCACGCCGTGCACAGCCGCTCCCGCGGCTGCTGCGTCGCGGCGATCATGCCGTCGGCCGAGATGTAGCCGAGCGAGTCGGCGCCGAGGGAGCGGCAGATCTCGTCGGTGTCGAGCCCGTTGGCGATGAGCTCGGCCCGGGTCGCGAAGTCGATGCCGTAGAAGCACGGCCACTTCACGGGCGGCGAACTGATGCGCACGTGCACCTCGCGGGCGCCGGCCTCGCGCAGCATCCGCACGAGCGCGCGTTGGGTGTTGCCGCGCACGATGGAGTCGTCGACGACGACGAGGCGCTTGCCGTGGATGACCTCGCGCAACGGGTTGAGCTTGAGGCGGATGCCGAGCTGGCGGATGGTCTGGCTGGGGGCGATGAACGTCCGGCCCACGTAGGCGTTCTTGACGAGGCCCTGCCCGTACGCGATGCCCGACTCCTCGGCGTACCCGATGGCCGACGGGGTCCCCGACTCCGGGGTGGGCATGACCATGTCGGCCTCGACCGGGTGCTCACGCGCGAGGACGCGGCCCATCTCGACGCGCGACTCGTGGACGCCGCGGCCGCTGATCGTCGTGTCGGGGCGCGCGAGGTAGACGTACTCGAAGACGCAGCCCTTCGGGTCCGGCGTGGCGAACTGCCGGGACCGCAGCCCGTCGACGTCGACGACGACGAGCTCCCCGGGTTCGACCTCGCGCACGAAGCTGGCCCCGACGATGTCGAGGGCGGCGGTCTCGCTCGCGACGACCCACCCCCGCTCGAGGCGGCCGAGGACGAGGGGACGGATGCCCTGGGGGTCTCGCGCCGCGTACAGCGTGTGCTCGTCCATGAAGACGAACGTGAACGCGCCCTTGACCAGGGGCAGCACCTGCATCGCGCGCTGCTCGAGGTCGGGGTGCTCGCCGTCGGCGAGCAGGGCCGTGACCAGGGCCGTGTCGGTCGTGTTGCCCCGCCGCAGCTCGCCCGACAGGGCGTTGGCGCTGCCGCTGTCGGCGACGAGGTCGCGCAGCTCGCGGGTGTTGACGAGGTTGCCGTTGTGCACGAGGGCGATGGTCGAGTCGTCCGCGCCGCCGAGCGTGGGCTGCGCGTTCTCCCACGTGCTGCCGCCCGTGGTCGAGTAGCGGGTGTGCCCGACGGCGATGTGGCCCGACAGCATGGTCAGGCTCGTCTCGTCGAAGACCTGGCTGACCAGCCCCATGTCCTTGTAGACGAGGAGGCGGTGTCCGTCGCTGGCGGCGATGCCCGCGGACTCCTGCCCGCGATGCTGCAGGGCGTACAGCCCGAAGTAGGTGAGCTTGGCGACCTCCTCGCCCGGCGCCCAGACCCCGAACACGCCGCATGCGTCCTGAGGGCCCTTCTCGCCGGGGAGAATGTCATGGTTCAGACGTCCGTCACCACGTGCCACGCGGCCAGTCTCCCACACGCCCGGCGGGTGGTCGGTGGCGTCAGCGTCGGCGGTCGAGCAGCAGCGCGACGATCGCGCCGACGAGCGTCCCGAGCAGGGCGCCGATGACGGCCACGTAGGCCGCGGCCGACGTGGCGGTGACCGCCGGCGCCTGCGGCGTGATCGCGTCGAAGGCCAGCCCGAGCAGGAGGCCGACGACCGCCCCGGTGAGCAGGAAGGCGCGGTAGTTCACCGACCGCCGAACGGGCACGTAGACCACCCCGCGCCGCTCGGGTCCCGCGCCGGACTCACCCGTCGGCTCGTCGCCCGTCCGCTCGTCGCCGGCCGGGCCGGCACCGGTGCGCCCGGCGGCTCGCTCGTCGCGGACGGGGTCGGGCTCGTCGGTCGTCTCGGGCATGAGGACCAGCCTACGAGCGCCCCCCACGCGCCTGGACGCAGGGAGGGCAGGAGGGCGGCGACCTCCTCGAGCACCGCGAGGTCGCCCGCGTAGTGGCCGTCGCGGCGGGGCCGGTGGGCGACGACGTCGGTGAAGCCGAGGTCGGCGGCGCGCCCGACGTCGTCGACGAACCGGTCGGCCGAGGCGAGGGAGTAGCCGGGAGCCGCGTCGAGGGACAGGTACCGTCGAGGCCGGCGGGGTCGCGGCCGGCGTCGGCGAGGGCCGCCTCGAACCGGTCGACGAGGTCGGCGACGCGGCGCCACCACGTGGCGGCGTCGTCCCCGCCGCGTCCGGTCGTCACCCAGCCCTGGCCGCGCCGCGCGGCGATGCGCATCGAGCGGGGCCCGTTCGCGGCGACGACGAACGGCATCCGCGGCGACCGGGTGGGGCCGGGTGCGGTGCGGGCGTCGCGGACGGTGAACCACTCCCCCGTGGCGTCGACGTGATCGCGGGTGAGCAGCGCGTCGAGCAGGTCGACGAACTCCCCGAGCCGGTCGCCGCGGCGGCGCGGAGTGAGCTCCTCGCCGCCGAGGATCGTCAGGTCGGGTTCGCCCCCGGCGCCGATCCCGACGATCGCGCGGCCGTCGCTGACGTCGTCGAGGGTGATCAGGTCGCGGGCGAAGGGGTAGGGGTGGCGGAAGTTCGGGCTCGCCACGAACGTGCCGAGCCCGATCCGCGAGGTGACGGTGGCCGCGGCGGTGAGCGTCGGCATCGTCGCGTGCCACGGGTGCCCGACGAGGCCGCCCCACACGAGGTGGTCGTAGGTCCACGCGTGGTCGAAGCCCAGCTCCTCGGCCGCTCGCCACATGGCTGCGGCCCCGCGCCAGGGGTATTCGGGCAGGATCACCAGGCCGAATCGCATGCCCGCAGGCTACGGGGCGAGGCGTCGCCGCGATCGAAGAACCGTCCGGACGACACGGGCCGGAACCTCACTGGGCCCGCGCCGCCCCGACCTGCGACGACGCGCGGGAACGCGCGGCGGCGCCCCGTCGATGTCGTCGGTACGGTACTTCGATCGCGGAGCCTCGGACCGGCTCAGGTCAGCGGCAGCAGACCGGTGAGGTCCGCGCGCTGCCCGCTCGCCCGCACCGCGCCCGACGCCGCCGCGTCCGCCCAGGTCGTCGCCCCCGTCGCGAGCGCCAGCCACGTGGGCGCGTCGGTCTCGACGACGTTCGGGGGCGTCCCCCGCGTGTGCCGGGGGCCTTCCACGCACTGCACCGCGCCGAACGGCGGCACGCGCACCTCGAGCGTGTGGCCCGGAGCCCGCAGCGACAGCTCCTCGAGGGTGTAGCGGACCGCCGTGGCGGTGACGGCTCGGGAGGCGGACGCGGGGTCGGCCCGCCAGCTCGCGAGGGCGGCCCGACCGTCCGGTTCGGGGATGCGGCGACGAGGTGGCATCCGCTCATCCTCCCACCGGGCTTGCGCACGGGTGCGGAAGATTCCCCCTGCGGGCCACGTTGACGCCGTCGTGGACAACGTCTGGGGACTCACCCGACGCCGGCACGTCGACCTGCGACGGCTGGCCAGTTCCGCCTGTCCGGCCTGACGCCCCCACCCCTCGCGGCCCGCCTTCGCCGCACCCTCACCTTCCGACATCCCGGAGGACCCCCATGTCCGATTCGTCCTCGGCCGCCACGGCGGCCTCCTCCACCCCGCGCCGGCCGGCGCGCCGATTGCCGTCGTTCGGCGTGCAGGTGCTGCTCGCCCTCGTCCTGGGCGTCGCGCTCGGTTTCGTCGCCCGCGCGGGCGACCTCACCTGGCTGACCGCGACCCTCGACACCGTCGGGTCGCTGTTCGTCCAGCTGCTCAAGCTCGCGGTGCCGCCGCTCGTGTTCACCGCGGTCGTGGCGAGCATCGCGCAGCTCGCCCACGTGGACAACGCCGCGCGCCTCGCCGGGCGCACGCTGTTGTGGTTCGCGATCTCGGGGCTCATCGCCGTGTCGATCGGCCTCGGCCTCGGCCTGCTGACCAACCCCGGCCAGGGCGTCACCCTCGACACCGGCAGCGCGCAGGCCCCCGAGAAGTCCGGCAGCTGGACCGACTTCCTCACCGGCATCGTCCCCGAGAACCCCGTCGCGGCCTTCGTCGAGGGCAACGTGCTGCAGATCGTGTTCCTCGGCGTCGTCGTCGGCCTCGCCGCGATGAAGCTCGGCGAGCGGGCCCGCCCGTTCCTCACGCTCAACACGGCCGCTCTCGACATCACGCAGAAGGCCCTCTGGTGGGTCATCCGCCTCGCCCCCATCGGCACGCTCGGCCTCATCGGGCACGCGGTCGCGGAGTACGGCTGGGACCTCCTCGGCCCGCTCGCGACGTTCACCGTCGACGTGTACGTCGGCTGCGCGATCGTCATGTTCGTCGTCTACCCGCTGCTGCTGTCGGTGTTCGGCCGCCTGAACCCGCGCCGGTTCTTCGCGGGCGCCTGGCCGGCGATCCAGCTCGCGTTCGTCTCGCGCAGCTCCGTCGGGACGATGCCGCTCACGCAGCGGGTGGCGATCGAGCGCCTCGGCGTGCCGCGCGACTACGCCTCGTTCGCCATCCCCTTCGGCGCGACGTCGAAGATGGACGGCTGCGCGGCGGTCTACCCGGCCCTCGCCGCGATCTTCGTGGCGCAGATCTTCGGCGTCCCGCTCGACGTCACCGACTACGTCCTCATCGCGTTCGTGTCCGTGGTGGGCTCGGCCGCGACGGCGGGGCTGACCGGCGCGATCGTCATGCTCACGCTGACGCTGAGCACGCTCGGCCTCCCGCTCGCGGGCGCCGGACTGCTGCTGGCGATCGACCCGATCCTCGACATGATGCGCACCGCGACGAACGTCGCGGGTCAGGCCGCGATGACGACGCTCGTCGCCGCCCGCGAGGGGATCCTCGACCGCGACGTGTACGACGGCCCCAACGCCTCCCTCGACGAGGAGGCGCCCGAGCGCGAGCTCGCCGCCGCGCGCTGAGCGCGAGCGCGCACCTCACCCGCGACGCCCGCCCCCGGTCACCCCGGGGAGCGGGCGTCGCGCCGTGTCGGGACCGGCGGCAGACGTGGGGACAGCGCGAGCCGCGGGCGGGCAACGGGCGTGAGCAGTGCCCGGCGGGGCGGTGGGAAGGTAGGGGGATGAGCACCGAGGTCTCCCAGGCCGCGCACTGGGGCATGTTCACGGCGCACGCCGACGGCGGCGAGGTCACCGCGGTCACCCCGTGGAGCGGCGATCGCGCGCCGTCGCCGCTGCTCGCGAACATCCCGGGCTCGGTGACGCACCGCTCCCGGGTGGATCGCCCGGCGGTGCGCCGCGGTTGGCTGGAGGGCGGGCCGGGCCCGACCGACCGCCGCGGCCGCGACGAGTTCGTCCGCCCCGGCTGGGACGAGGTCCTCGACGCCCTCGCGGCCGAGCTCGACCGGGTCCGCCGCGAGCACGGCAACGCGGCGATCTACGGCGGCTCCTACGGGTGGGCCAGCGCGGGTCGCTTCCACCACGCGCAGAGCCAGCTCCACCGCTTCCTCAACGTCATCGGCGGGTACACGCGCTCCGTCAACAGCTACTCGACGGGCGCGAGCGAGGTGATCCTGCCGCACATCGTCACGGACGAGGGCGTCCTCACCCAGTTCGCGACGACGTGGGACGTCCTCGCCGAGCACACCGAGGTCTTCGTGTGCTTCGGCGGGGTGCCGGTGAAGAACACGGGCACCGACTCGGGCGGCACCGGCGACCACCCCGCCCCCGACGGCCTCGCCGGGCTCGCGGCGCGGCGCGCACGGCTGGTCTCGGTGAGCCCGCTGCGCGACGACCTCGGCGGGGCGCAGGCCGTCGAGGACACGTGGTTCGTCGGGTCCGGGCGCCACGGCGGCCCGGCTGCCCCGGCCTGGCTGCCGATCCGGCCCGGGACCGACGTCGCGCTCATGCTCGCGCTCGTGCACGTCCTCGACGCCGAGGGCCTGGCCGACGACGGGTTCCTCGCCCGGTACTGCGTCGGCGCGCCGGCCGTGCGCGCCTACGTGCGCGGGGAGTCCGACGGCGTGCCGAAGACCCCCGCCTGGGCGGAGGCGATCTGCGAGATCCCGGCCGGGCGCATCGTCGCGCTCGCCCGGCTCATGGCCGCGAGCCGCACGATGGTGACGGTGACGTGGTCGCTGCAGCGCACCCAGTACGGCGAACAGCCCCTGTGGGCGGCCCTCGCGCTGGCCGCGTTCCTCGGGCAGATCGGGCTGCCGGGCGGCGGCTACAGCAACGGGTACGGGTCGATGAACAAGCCGGGCCTGTCGCCGGCCCCGTTCAAGCTGCCGTCGCTGCCGCAGGGCGTCAACCCCGTGCGGGCGTTCGCGCCCGTCGCGCGCGTCACCGACCTGCTCACCCGGCCGGGCGAGGAGTTCACGTACGACGGCGGCCGGTTCGTCTACCCCGGCATCCGCCTCGTGTACTGGGCGGGCGGCAACCCGTTCCACCACCACCAGGACCTGTTCCGGCTCCGGGCCGCGCTCGGGCGGGCCGACACGGTCGTCGTCCACGACCCGTACTGGACCCCGATGGCGCGGCACGCCGACATCGTCATCCCCTCGACGACGAGCCTCGAACGCGACGACATCGGCGGCACGCGGGGCTCGGCCCGGCTCGTGTCGATGCGGGCCGCGGTACCGCGCTTCGCCCAGGCCCGCGACGACTACGACACCTTCGCGGCCCTCGCCGGCCGCCTGGGGGTCGGCGAGACGTTCACCGAGGGTCGCGACGCCGACGCGTGGATCCGGCACCTGTATGAGGGGTGGCGCGAGGACGTCCACGCGCGGCGGGTCGTGCCGCCGGACGTGCCGACGCCGACGCTGCCGGACGTCGAGGAGTTCCTCGCCGCCGGCGCGCTCGACCTGCCCACGCTCGGCCCGATCACGGCGTTCGCGGACTTCCGCGGGGACCCCGTGCGGCACCGGCTGCCGACGCCCTCGGGGCGGATCGAGCTGTACAGCGAGACGATCGCCGGGTTCGGCCTGCCCGACTGCCCGCCGCACCCCACGTGGCTCGAACCCGTCGAGTGGCTGGGCTCACCGGTCGCGCAGGAGTACCCGATCCACCTCGTGGCGAACCAGCCCGCGGCGCGGCTGCACAGCCAGCTCGACCACGGCGCCGCGTCGCAGGCGGGCAAGGTCGCGGGACGCGAACCGATCCGGCTCCACCCGGCCGACGCGGCGGCGCGGGGCATCGCGAACGGCGACGTCGTGCGCGTGTTCTCGGCGCGCGGGGCGTGCCTCGCGGGCGCGGTCGTCACCGAGGACGTGCGGCCCCGGGTCGCGCAGCTCTCGACGGGCGCCTGGTTCGACCCCGACGACGGCGACCACTCGGGACACTCGGACGGC
The DNA here is from genome assembly GCF_014857905.1 of Agilicoccus flavus. Taxonomy (GTDB): domain Bacteria; phylum Actinomycetota; class Actinomycetes; order Actinomycetales; family Dermatophilaceae; genus Agilicoccus; species Agilicoccus flavus. Next base: position 37,394 of record NZ_JACYXE010000005.1, read on the forward strand.
GCCGGCCACCCCCGGCCCGACCACGACCACGACCACCCAGGCGACGCCGCCCTGTCCCCGGGGCTGCCCGGCACGTGCCGGCACGGCAACCCCAACGCGCTCACGGCCGACCGCCCCACCTCGGGGCTCGCGCAGGCGTGCACGGGCCAGCACGTCCTCGTGCAGGTCGAACGGTTCGAGGGCGAAGCGCCGCCCGTGCGCGCGTTCGAGCCGCCGGCGTGAGCCGCGTCGAGTTCCGCGACGAGGAGCGCGGGGTGACCGTCCTCGCCGACGGGTTCCCGCAGTCGTTCGTCGACCCGGACGACCCGGGCTTCCTGCCGTTCGAGTACGTGCAGCACCTCGCGGCCTGCCTCGACGCCCTCCCCGCCCCGGCGCCGGCGCCGCTCGCGGTGACGCACGTCGGCGGGGCGGGGCTCGCCGTGCCGCGGTACGTGCAGCACACGCGGCCGGGGTCGCCGCAGATCGTCCTCGAACCCGACGAGGCGCTCACCGCCGCCGTGCGGGAGGTCGTGCCGCTGCCGCGGGGGCACCGCATCCGGGTCCGCGGGGTCGACGGCGCCGCTGGCATGGCCGCCCTCAAGGACGCCTCGGCCGACGTCGCCGTGCTCGACGCGTTCGCCGACGGCCGGGTCCCGGCGGAGCTGACGACGGGGGCGTGGTTCGCGCAGGTCGCGCGGGTGCTCCGGACCGGCGGGATCGTCCTGTGCAACCTCACCGACGAGCCCGGGCTGCGGTTCGTCGCGCGCGTGGCCGCCGGGTGCGCCGCCGCCGGGCTCGGTCAGCGCGCCCTCGTCGCGACCCACGACATCCTCAAGGGGCGGCGGTTCGGCAACGTCGTCCTCGCCGCGAGCGCGACCGCGCTCGACGTCGAGGGTCTCGACCGGTGGCTGCGGGCCTCACCCTTCCCGTCGGGGGTACGCGGCCCCGCGCAGGTGACGAAGATGTCGGCGACCGCCCGCCCGTTCACGCCCGACGACGCGACGGGCTCGCCCGAGCCGCCCCGCGGGGAACGCTGGCGCCCGGTCTGACGGCACGCCCCTGCCGTCGCGCGTCGGTGCCTACGCTGAGCCACGCCGTAGCGACTCGACGAGGGGGTCGGAGCGCGCCGGGCGAGCACGAACGGCATCGTCCACCAGGCGAACCGAGGTCCCGCCCCGTGAGCTGTGCCGCGGCGCTCGACCACGCCGCCACAGCGCCCGGGCGTGCACGAACGGCATGGTCCACCGGTCGGACCGCCTCCCCGCCCCGGGGCGTCCGCCGAGAACGACGACGCCCGCCACCGCCTCACCGGAGTGAGGCCGTGACGGGCGTCGCGCGAGAGTCGCCTCGGGCCCGGGGGCGGGCCCGCTCTCGGAGGGGGCGGAGGGGGTGTGCGCGGCCCCGGTATCGGCCGGAGCGGGCGGCCCGGGAGGACCGTCAGGACCCGCACCGGCCGAGCCGGGACCGTGGATCAGGAGCGACCGAAGAAGGTCTGCGCGACGTTCGTGCGCGGGCCCCACGCGGCCTTGGTGGTCGCGCCGCGGCCGAGCTCCCACGCGATGACGTAGGCGCGGCCCTTGGCGGCGGTGCGCAGGCGGGCGCCGGTGGCGATGTCACCGACGGCGCGGCCGGTGGCGCGGTTGATCGCGGCGGCGACCTGGTCGTTCGTGGCGCGGGCCGGGACGGTGACGCGGACGAACTGGTGGCGGCTCGCGCCCCACAGCGCCCGGTCCTCGCGGTAGCGCAGGCGCCCGTCGTCGTCGAGGCGGGCCACGACCGCGGCCTGCGCGGCGGTGCGCGGGGTGTACCGGTCGACCTGGAACGTGCGCGTGACGGTCTTGGCCGCGGGCTTCGCCGGCACGACGACCCGGTTGGCCGGGGCAGGCGTGGCGGGCGTGGTCGGCTTCGCCGGCGCCGGCACCGTCGGGGCCGGGGTGCTCGGCCTGGTCGGCGCAGGCGTGGTCGGCGCAGGCGTGGACGGCGTCGTCGGTGCCGGCGTCGTCGGAGCGGGCGGCGTGGTCGGCGTCGCGGCGCACCCGGTGAGCGACCCGGCGAGGACGTGGTCGAGAACCATGGCCGCGCCACTGCCGTCGACCTTGCCCACCACGTTGAAGCTGAACGACGACTTGGCGGGCAGCTTGGCGAAGGTGATCGAGGCGGTCCGGCCGTCGGCGCTGATGACAGGCTCGCTCGCGCCCTGGACCGCGCCGGTGTACGCCCCGGCCGAGGGCCAGGTGAGGCGTCCGGCGGCCGGGGAGCCAAAGCTGTCGTGACTGGTGAAGACGACGCCCTGCGCGGCCTTCGCCGTGTACGTGACGTCGGTCAGCTCGCGGTCCGTCGCGCCGTACAGGCGGAAGATCGGGGTCGGGGCGGCGCCCCATCCGTCGGCGTTCGTCTCGCCACCGTCGCCCGACTTGTCGCGGACCTCGATGTCGCCCGCCGACAGCGAACGGACGGTCCGGCCCGCGAGGACCTGCTCGCAGCGGCCCTCCTGCGGGGTGGCCGGGACGGGCGGGAGGGAGACCTGGCAGCCGGCGCCCTGGGCGTACGAGCCCGAGAGGTGCGCCCTCGCCTCGTACGTGTCGAGGTAGGCGGTGGAGTCGGCGTCGATCGGCGCCGACACCATGATCATCGTGTGGGACATGGCCGGCATGTCGCCGAGGTCCACCCGGGTCGAGGAGACGCTCTCGGGCGTGTTCACCGTCGTCCAGGGCGCCTTGATCCGCTCGACGCAGGTCGAGCCCCACGAGGTCGCCGACGCCGTGTAGGCGCCGCCACCGGGCACGGGCGGGAGGTCGAGCGTGAGCTCGGCGTTCGAGATCGGGTGGTCGGTGGCGACGAAGATGCGCCAGTTGACCTGGTTTCTTCTCGACCCAGTGCTGGATCTCGAAGTTGCCGGGCGACCCGTCGAGCTTCGGCGACACCTCGCGGACGTAGCCGCCGTTGGAGTAGTCGGTCGGCGCCGGCCAGCGTCGTCATGAGCGCGGCGGGCACGTCGGGCGAGCCGTCGCCGTTGCCGTCGGCGAGGCCGTCGCGGTCCATGATCGTGTGGGCGTCCCACGAGAGCGCGCAGCCGGTGGTGGCGTTCCCGCTCTTCGTGCCCTCGTTGGTCGCGGACGCGGGGCCGGCGAAGACGGCCCCGGCGGTCAGGGCGGTCAGGGCGTGGCCACGGTGGCGTGACGGCGCGCGCGCAGGTCGATGTGCATGATTCCCCCAAGTGAAGATCCCCCCTGCCGACCCTATGATCCGGGCCGGCGGCCGATCTTCGTCCTCCCCAGGACGCCCCCCACGGGCGATCGGCCGGTCTCGAGCATAACCATGAAGTCGGACGTCCGACCAGGAACGTTGCATACAAGCGTCCCGGGCATCCGCGCCGCGGCACGAGGGTGGCCACCAGCGGCTCGGCGGCACGAGGGCGGCCACCGGCGCCGCGAGTACGCCAGGGTCGGCCACACGACGACGCCGCCGCGACGCTCCGAGGCCCGCCGCTCCGGACCCGCCCTACGCGGCCGGCGGTCGGGCCGGTCAGAACGTGCGGCCGGTGAGTGCCTCGTAGGCGGCGACGTACGTCGCGCGCGTGGCGGCGATGACCTCCTGCGGCAGGGGCGGCGGGGCGGCGCCGGAGTTCCGGTCCCAGCCGCTCTCGGGCGAGGTGAGCCAGTCACGCACGTACTGCTTGTCGTAGGAGGTCTGCGGGCGGCCGGGTTCGTAGTCGTCGGCCCGCCAGAACCGGGAGGAGTCGGGGGTGAGGACCTCGTCGGCGAGCACGAGGCGCGGCTCCTCCCCCGCGGGGGCGTCCTCGATGCCGAACTCCACCTTCGTGTCGGCGATGAGGATGCCGCGGTCGGCGGCGATCTCGTTGCCGCGGGCGAGCACGGCCGTCGTCAGCGCGCGCAGTCGAGCGGCCAGCGACTCCCCTACCTCGGCCTCGACCTGCGCGAACGTCATGGGCTGGTCGTGCTCCCCGAGCGGCGCCTTCGTCGTCGGCGTGAAGATCGCCTCCGGCAGCCGGGACGCCTCACCCAGGCCCGCCGGCAGCGGGACGCCGCAGACCGAGCCGCTCTCGCGGTACTCGGCGAGCCCGCTGCCCGTGAGGTAGGCGCGGCCGATGCACTCGACCGGCACCATGCGCAGGCGCCGGACGAGGACCGCGCGGCCGGCGACGGCCTCGGGGACGTCGGTCGAGACGACGTGGTGGGGCAGGAGGTCGGCGAAGCGGTCGAACCACCACAGCGACATCTGCGTGAGGAGCACACCCTTGTCGGGGATGACGCTGCTCAGGACATGGTCGTAGGCGCTGATCCGGTCGGAGGCGACGAGGAGCAGCTCGTCGCTGCTCGGCTCCCCGTCCGGGCCGAGCGGCGCGTAGAGGTCGCGGACCTTGCCCGAGTAGACGTGGGCGTAGCCGGGGAGCTGCGGTGCGGTGGTGTCGTGCGTGCTCATGGCGGTCCGTTCCTCGGGCGTGGCTCAGGCTGCGGTGGGGTGGCGCGGGCTCACGGCGTGCCGACGCGCCCCTGCGCGGCGGCGAGCGCGATGTCGGTGCGGTGCCGGGAACCGCGCAGGCCGACGCGGTCGACGCCCGCGTAGGCGCGCTCGCGGGCGGCGGCGAGGTCGGGGCCCGTCGCGACGACGGTGAGCACCCGGCCGCCCGCGGAGACGATCGCGTCGCCGTCGCGGCGGGTGCCGGCGTGCAGGGCGTAGGCGTCGCCCAGATCGTCGGCCCCCACGATCCGGTCGCCCGTCGTCGGGCCGGAGGGGTAGCCCTCGGCGGCGACGACGACGGTCACCGCGGCGTCGTCGCTCCAGTTCGGCTCGGGGAAGGGCAGGAGCTCGCCGCGGGCGGCGGCCCGGAGCAGACCCGCGAGGGAGCTGCGCAGCCGGGCGAGGACGACCTGCGTCTCGGGGTCGCCGAAGCGGGCGTTGAACTCGACGACGCGGATGCCCCGCGAGGTGAGGGCGAGCCCGACGTAGAGCACGCCCGCGAAGGGGGTTCCGCGGCGGGCCATCTCGGCGATCGTCGGGCGGGCCACGGTGCGCATCACCTCGTCGACGAGCCCGGGCGGCGCCCACGGCAGCGGCGAGTAGGCCCCCATGCCACCGGTGTTCGGCCCCTCGTCGCCGTCGCCGAGTCGCTTGAAGTCCTGGGCGGGCTCGAGCGCGACGACGTGCTCGCCGTCGCTGACGCAGAACAGCGACACCTCCGGGCCGTCGAGGTACTCCTCGACGACGACGCGCGGGCCGTGGTCCTCCCCGCCGTCGGACGCGCGCGTCGAGGGGGTCTCGCCGAGGCACGCGGCGGCGTGGTCGAGGGCGGTCTGCCGGTCGGAGGTGACGACGACGCCCTTGCCGGCGGCGAGCCCGTCGGCCTTGACGACGTGCGGCGCCCCGAAGAGGTCGAGCGCGGCGGCGACCTCGTCGGCGTCGCGGCACGTCCGCGACCGGGCCGTCGGTACGCCGGCGGCTCTCATGACGTCCTTCGCGAACGACTTGCTGCCCTCGAGGCGCGCGGCCGCGGCGGAGGGGCCGAAGCAGTCGATGCCCGCGGCGCGCACCGCGTCGGCGACCCCCGCCACGAGGGGCGCCTCGGGGCCGACGACGACGAGGTCGACCCCCAGGTCGCGGGCCAGCGCGGCGACCGAGGGGCCGTCGAGCACGTCGACGTCGCCGTGGCAACGCGCGAGGGCCTCGATGCCCGGGTTGCCCGGCACGGCGTGCAGCTCAGTGACGTCCGGATCCGCGTGGAGCCGGTGGACCAGGGCGTGCTCACGGGCACCGGATCCGACGACGAGAATTTTCACGCGCCCAACCTTAGTCAGCGGCGCTCGGGCGGCGTCCGGCGTGCCGGGCTGCGGGCCGGCTGCCGGGCCGTGCGGGGGGTACGTCGGTCGGCTCGGGCGGCGGGCGAGCGGGGCGACGCGGCCGAGCGACGCATCAGGAGCCGGGCAGGCCCCTCGAACCGGCCCTCACGCCGGGCTCGGCGTCCGGAGCGCGCCGCTCGAGGTCTGCGGCCACCGCATTCGGCCGCCGCAGGCGGGTCGCAGGTGGTCCGCCGGGCGGCGCCCACAGGGGACGGGCACCGTCCGGCTCCCCACCGGAGCGCCACCCGCATCGGGAGGGGGCGGTGACCCTCGGTGAGACCTGAACTCTCGCAAACGTTCTGACCCCTGTCCAGGGATCGGCGAACATCCGCCGTCGCGGCGGACCGCTCGCGGCGCCGGCACGGGGCCCCGGGCCCGCCGCGGGCGCCGTCGCGCCGGTCGGGCCGCGACGCGCGCACCCCACCCCCGCCCCGGGCCGGCGCGGCGCGGTCGGGTAGAGAAGGACACGTGAGCGATGCCCATCTCCTCCCGCCCGACCTCGTCGACGGCCTCGACGTCCACGACGCGACGCCGCTCTCGGGCGGCGACATCTCCGCCGCCTACCGGCTCGACACCGCCGACGGGCGCCTCTTCCTCAAGACCCACGACTCCCCCACGCCCGGCCTGTTCGAGCGGGAGTCCGCGGGTCTCCGGGCGCTCGCAGCGCACACGCCCGAGCCGGTGCGGGTGCCGGAGGTGGTCCGCGAGAGCCCCCACGGGCTCGTCCTGGAGTGGATCGACCTCGGTGGGCGACGCGACCGGGCCACCGAGGCCGATTTCGGCCGCGCACTGGCGGGTCTGCACCGGACCACGCACGACACGTTCGGCGGGCTCGACGGTGTGACGTTCGGCTACCTCGGGTCCGCCGAGGTGGACCTCACGCCGAGCACCGACTGGGTCGAGTTCTACGTCGACCGCCGCGTCGGGCCGCTGCTCGACCGGGCGGTCCGCGAGGGCGCGATCGACCCCGGCGCGGCCGACCTGTTCGACCGCGTCCGCCCCCGCGCGGCCGAGCTGTGCGGCCCCGACGAGCCGCCCGCGCTCCTGCACGGCGACCTGTGGGCCGGCAACCGCGTCGTCGACGCCGACGGCGTCAACTGGCTCATCGACCCCGCCGCGCACTGGGGTCACCGCGAGGTGGACCTCGCGATGATGCAGCTCTTCGGCGGGTTCGGCGACGCGTGCCTGTCGGCCTACGGCGAGGCCTACCCGCTCGCCGACGGCTGGTCGGACCGGGTGCCGTGGTACCAGCTCGTCCCCCTGCTCGTGCACGCCATCCTCTTCGGCGGCCACTACGGTGCCGCCGCGACCCGCGTCCTCGCGCGATACGCCTGACCGGGGGTCCGGCAAGCTCGCCTCCGCTCGCCGCACAGCACCGTCTGTCGCGCTCACCGCGGCTCGCAAGCTCGCCTTCGTTCGCCGCACAGAACCTCCCGTCGCGCTCACTGCGGCTCGCCCGCTCGCCTTCGTTCGCCGCACAGAACCTCCCGTCGCGCTCACTGCGGCTCGCCCGCTCGCCTTCGTTCGCCGCACAGAACCTTCTGTCGCGCTCACTGCGGCTCGCCCGCTCGCCTTCGTTCGCCGCACAGAACCTTCTGTCGCGCTCACTGCGGCTCGCCCGCTCGCCTTCGTTCGCCGCTCGATGCCAGGCGGGCGGGGCCGGGCTAGGCTGCGGCGGGTGAGCGACGACCCCCTCGAGGCAGCCCCGGCTCCCGTGACCGGCGCGGACTTCGTGGCGGCGATCCGCAGTGCCGCCCCCTACGTGCACACCCACCACGGCAAGACCTTCGTCATCGCGTTCCCGGGTGAGATCTGCCTGCGGGAGGACACCGACCGCCTGCTCGCCGACATCGCGCTGCTGTCGGGGCTCGGGGTGCGCCTCGTCCTCGTGCACGGCGCGCGCCCGCAGATCGACGCCGAGCTCGCGATCCGCGGCCTGACCGCACGGTTCGAGGGCGACCTGCGGGTCACCGACGAGGCGGCGATGCAGGCCGTCAAGGCCGCCGTCGGCGTCCTGCGCATGGACATCGAGGCACGGCTGAGCTGCAGCCTCGCGAACACGTCCATGGCCGGCTCGCGCCTCAAGGTCGTCGGCGGGACGTGGGTCACCGCCCGGCCGGTCGGCGTACGGGGCGGCGTCGACCACCTGCTCACCGGGGACGTGCGCGGCGTCGACATCGCCGAGATCCGCCGCGAGCTCGACACCGACCGGATCGTGCTCATCTCGCCGGTCGGGTACTCACCGACCGGCGAGGCGTTCAACCTGCGCAACGCCGACGTCGCCGAGGCCGTCGCCGCGGGGCTCGGCGCCGACAAGCTCATCTTCGTCATCGAGTCCGAGCCCGGCTCGTGGCGGCTCGCGCTCGACGCGGGCGACGCCGGCCAGCTGGGGATCGGCGCGGCCGAGGGGATCCTCGCCTCCGAGATGGAGGAGCGCAACCTCTCCCCCGAGGACCGCAACTGCGTGCGGGCGGCCCTGTCGGCGTGCCGGTCGGGGGTGCGTCGCGTGCACCTCATCGGGACCGCAGGCGCGAGTCCCCTGCTGCGCGAGCTGTACACGCGCGACGGCTGCGGGCTGATGATCTCCATGCAGGACGACTACGAGTCCACCCGCGACGCGACGATCGACGACGTCGCGGGCATCATGGCGCTCATCGCGCCGCTCGAGCGCTCCGGTGCGCTGCTGCCCCGCAGCCGCGAACAGCTCGAGCTCGACATCGACAGCTTCTCGGTCGTCGTGCGCGACGGGACGGTCATCGCGTGCAACTCCCTCATCGACTACCCCGACGACGACGCGGTCGAGTTCGCCTGCGTGGCCGTCCACCCCGACTATCGCGGGCAGGACCTCGGGGCCGTGCTCCTGCGCCGCGCCCGCAAGCTCGCCCGCGCGCGGGGGCGCCGACGGGTGCTCGCCCTCACGACGTTCGCCCCACACTGGTTCATCGAGCACGGCTTCGTGCGCGGCGCACGCACCGACCTCCCGCGCCGGCGCCAGGACGCCTACGACCCCGCGCGCAACTCGATCGTCCTCGTCGACCGGCTCTGAGGCCGGCGTTCCTGGTCGGGAACGGCGGTCTCGTCAACCGAAGAACCGTTCCGACGACATCGACGCGCCACCGATCCGGCGGCGACGGGCATCACCGCAGGTCAGCGCGTTGCCCTCGTTTCTGGTCTCCGGTCCATGTCGTCGGGACGGTTCTTCGATCCCCGGCACCTCGTGGAACGTGGCACCTCCGGGGCGGGGGCGGGGAGGGGGGCAGAGGCGACGGGCGGGACGGGCATACTCGGCGCATGTCCCTGAGCGAGACCGACCTGCAGTTCCTCACCCGCGCCGTGGATCTCGCCGAGCGGGCCGTCGGCACGGGCGACGAACCGTTCGGTTCGGTGCTCGTCTCCGAGGGCGGACGCGTCCTCTTCGAGGACCACAACCACGTGGCCGGCGGCGACGCCACGCAGCACCCGGAGTTCGCCATCGCCCGGTGGGCGGCGCAGCGGCTGTCCTCCGAGCAGCGGGCGCCGGCGACGGTCTACACCTCGGGCGAGCACTGCCCCATGTGCGCGGCCGCCCACGGCTGGGTCGGCCTGGGCCGGATCGTCTACGCCTCGTCGTCGGAGCAGCTCGGGGGCTGGCTGCGCGAGCTGGGCGTGCCCGCGGGGCCGGTCGCGCCCCTGCCCGTCCGTGAGGTCGTGCCGGGCCTCGAGGTCGACGGCCCCGCACCGACGCTCGCCGCCTGGGTCCGCGACCTGCACGCCCGCCGCCACTCCGGGCCCGCGGCGCCGGGGGCCGCGGGGGACCAGGAGTCCTAGGACCCGGTCACCGGGTCCCGGCCGACCTCGGGGCGTCAGGCCGCCAGTCGGCGGCGCAGCGTCGCGGCGCCGGGTCCGTCGAGCTCGGGCAGCGTCACCGCGCGCCCGGAGATCGCCAGGGCGAGGGCCTCACCGGTCCCCGTCACGGTCTCGCCCTCGCCCCAGAACCGGTCGAGGTCGGTCGCGACGAGCCGGAGGCCGCGGGACCGCTCCCGCGGGATGTAGCCCCGCGCCCCCGACGAGACGAGGAAGTCGATCGTCGGGCCCCACGCCCGAGTGGACGGGCCGACCGACGACCCGAGTGGGCGGGCGATGTCCCGCAGATGGATGCACGTGTCCGACATCGGGCCGAGCACGCCGGTCATCGGCACCCGCAGCCGCGTCGCGGCGCGGCCCCGCAACCCCGCGACGAGCTCTTCGGTCGGCCGCGCGGCCACCGACCGCGTGCTCTCGTCCATGAGCCGGTCGAGGTCGCCCCGGTAGCGGACCACCTCGCGGATCACGCTGGGCCACCGCCAGTCCCGCTCCAGCGGGTCCAGCAGGTGCGCCGCCACCTCGCGCATCGTCCACCCGGCGCACAGGCTGGGCGTCTCCCACTGCTCCGGCGTGAGCCCGGCGAGGAGGTCGGCGGTGCGGAGCCGGTTCTCCTCGGCGATGCGGTGGGCGTCCTCAAGATCGGGGCGGGAGCGCATGCGACCGACCCTACCGACGGGGCCGCCGGCCGCGGCCCCTTCGGCGGGCCCGGAGCGGGCCGCGCGCGACGTCACCCCACGTGCACGCGGGCGTTGCGGAACATCCGCAGCCAGGGGCTCTCGGCGTCGATCGGCCCGTCGGTCCACGACATCTGCACGTTGCGCTGCACCCGCTCGGGGTGCGGCATCATCGCCGTGAAGCGGCCGTCGGGGGTGGTCACGGCCGTCAGGCCGCCGGGCGAGCCGTTGGGGTTGGCGGGGTAGGTCGTGGCGGGACCGCCGGCCGGTCCGGGGTCGACGAAGCGCATCGCCGCCCGGACGGCCGACGCGTCGCCGCGGGCGGAGAAGTCGGCGCGGCCCTCGCCGTGCGCGACGGCGATGGGCAGGCGCGAGCCCGCCATCCCCGCGAAGAAGAGCGACGGGGAGTCGAGCACCTCGACCTGCGAGAGCCGCGCCTCGTACTGCTCGGAGGCGTTGCGGGTGAACCGCGGCCAGGCGTCGGCGCCGGGGATGAGCCGCGCGAGGGCCGCGAACATCTGGCAGCCGTTGCAGATCCCGAGGCCGAACGTGTCGGGCCGGTCGAAGAACGCCCCGAACGCGTCGGTGAGGCGGGGGTCGAAGAGGACCGACCGGGCCCACCCCTCCCCCGCGCCGAGCGTGTCGCCGTAGGAGAACCCGCCGCACGCGACGAGGCCCACCACCTCGGCGAGGTCGAACCGGCCCGCCTGCAGGTCGGTCATGTGGACGTCGTAGGCGTCGAAGCCGGCGCGGTCGAACGCGAATGCCGTCTCGACGTGGCTGTTGACGCCCTGCTCGCGCAGGATCGCGACCCTGGGCCGCGCACCCCGGTTGAGGTAGGGGGCGGCGACGTCGTCGCGCGGGTCGAAGGTGGGGGCGACGACGAGACCGGGTCGGTCGGCCCCGAACCCCTCGTGCTCCTCGCGCGCGCACTCCGGGCGGTCGCGCAGCTCCGCGATCCGCCACGACGGCTCGTCCCACTCCCGGGCGAGGTCGGCCAGCGGCTCGTCGAGGACCTCGTCGGCCACCTCGACGCGGACGCGGCGCTGCTCGCCGGCGGCGCCGATCCGCCGCGCGAGGTCGCCGAGGCCGTGGCGGCCGAGGACGGCGACGGCGTCCTCGGCGCGCCCGGCGGGCACCCCGAGGACGACCCCGAGCTCCTCGGCGAAGAGTGCGGCCCGCGAGCCCACCCGGGCCTCGATCCCGACGCCGCCGGCGAACGCCATCTCGGACAGCACCGCCCACAGGCCACCGTCGGAGCGGTCGTGGAAGGCGGTGAGCAGCCCCTCGCGACGCAGGTCGGCGAGGGCGGCGACGAGCGCGACGAGCCGCGCGCGGTCGTCGAGGTCGGGCACGACACCCCCGAACTGTGCGGCGGTCTGCGCGAGGATCGAGCCGCCGAGACGGTCGGCCCCGGCACCGAGGTCGACGAGGACGAGCTCGTCGCCCGCCCCCACCTGCGGGGTGAGGGTGCCGCGCACGTCGGGCAGCGAGGCGAACGCCGTGACGACGAGCGAGACCGGCGAGGTCACCTGGTGGCCGCGCCCGTCGTCGTCGGTCCAGCGGGTGCGCATCGACAGGGAGTCCTTGCCGACGGGGATCGAGACCCCGAGCGCGGGGCACAGCTCCATGGCGACGGCGTGGACGGTGTCGTAGAGCGCCGCGTCCTCGCCGGGCTCGCCGCAGGCCGCCATCCAGTTGGCCGACAGCTTGACCCCGCGCAGCGAGTCCACCGGCGCCGCCAGGAGGTTCGTCAGCGCCTCGCCGACGGCCATGCGCCCCGAGGCGGGTGCGTCGACCGCGGCGAGCGGCATCCGCTCCCCGCTGCTCATCGCCTGGCCGGCGAACCCGACGTGGTCGCTCAGCGTCACCGCGACGTCGGCCACCGGCACCTGGTGGGGTCCGACCATCTGGTCGCGGTGGGTGAGGCCGCCGACGGTCCGGTCGGCGATCGTCACGAGGAAGCGCTTCGAGGCGACGCTCGGGTGCCGCAGCACCGCGTACGCCGTCGCGCGCAGGTCGAGGCCGGCGGGGTCGAACGCGGGCACGCGGCGCTCGACCCGCCGCGCGTCCCGCGTCATCCGCGGCGGCTTGCCGAGCAGGACCTCCATCGGCATGTCGACGGGCGCGTCGTCGCCCTCGCCGGCGAGGACGAGCTGCCCGTCGTCGCGGGCCACGCCCACGACGGCGAACGGGCAGCGCTCGCGCTCGCACAGCGCGGCGAAGGCGGTCAACGACTCCGGCGCGAGGGCGAGGACGTACCGTTCCTGGCTCTCGTTGCACCAGATCTCCTTGGGCGCGAGGCCCGACTCCTCGAGCGGCACGGCCGACAGGTCGAACCGGGCGCCCATGCCCGCGTCGTCGACGAGCTCGGGGAACGCGTTGCTCAGCCCGCCCGCCCCGACGTCGTGGATCGCGAGGATCGGGTTGTCCGCCCCGAGCGCCCAGCAGTGGTTGATGACCTCCTGCGCGCGCCGCTCCATCTCGGGGTTGCCGCGCTGGACGGAGTCGAAGTCGAGCTCGGCGGCGTTCGCGCCCGAGGCCATCGAGCTCGCCGCGCCGCCGCCCATCCCGATCCGCATGCCGGGCCCGCCGAGCTGCACGAGCAGCGAGCCCGCGCCGAAGCGCACCTTGGCCGTCTGCGACGCGCTGATCGACCCGAGGCCGCCGGCGCTCATGATCGGCTTGTGGAAGCCGCGGCGGACGCCGTCGACCTCCTGCTCGTACACGCGGAAGAACCCGCCGAGCCCGGGCCGGCCGAACTCGTTGTTGAACGCCGCCGCCCCGATCGGGCCCTCGAGCATGATGTCGAGGGGGCCGGCGAGGTGGCCCGGCGCGGCCGCCGGGCCCCGCTCCCACGGCTCGTCGGTGCCGGGCAGGTGCAGGTTGCTCACGGCGAACCCGACGAGCCCCGCCTTGGGCGCCGAACCGCGGCCGGTGGCACCCTCGTCGCGGATCTCGCCGCCGGCGCCGGTCGCGGCGCCGGGGAACGGCGAGATCGCCGTGGGGTGGTTGTGCGTCTCGACCTTCATGAGCACGTGGACGTCGTCCTCGCGGGCGGCGTACCGGCTCGGGCCGCCCGGGTCGCCCTCCGGGAGCCAGCGGGTCGCGCGGCCGCCGGCCATGATCGACGCGTTGTCCGCGTACGCGACGACCGTGCCGTCGCCGGCGACGTCCTCGGTGTGGCGGATCATCCCGAACAGCGAGCGCGGCTGCGGCTGCCCGTCGAGGACGACGTCGGCGTTGAAGATCTTGTGGCGGCAGTGCTCGCTGTTGGCCTGCGCGAACATCATGAGCTCGACGTCGGAAGGGTTGCGGCCCAGGCCGCGGAAGGCCGCGTCGAGGTAGTCGATCTCGTCGTCCGAGAGCGCGAGACCGAACGCCGCGTCGGCCTCCACGAGGGCCTCCCGGCCCCGGGCCAGGACATCGACGCGCTCCATCGGTTGCGGGTCGCGGGGGTCGAACAGGAGCGCGGCCGCCTCGGGGCTCGGCAGGGGCGTCTCGGTCATGCGGTCGTGCAGGAGGTCGGCGCAGGCGGCCCGCTCGACGTCCGACAGGCGCGCGCCGTCCTCGACCGTCAGGACGTGCTCGGTGACGCGCTCGACCCTCTGCACCGCCAGCCCGCAGGAGTGGGCGATGTCGGTCGCCTTGCTCGCCCACGGCGAGATCGTGCCCAGCCGGGGGGCGACGACGATCCGCGTGCCCTCCTCCGGGCCGCCGTAGGGGTCGCCGTACGTGAGGAGGGCGGTCAGCGCCGCGCGCTGCTCGGGCGTGGGCTCGGCGTCGGCCGCGACCCAGTGCACGTACCGCGCGGCGACCCCCGTGACCTGGGGCGCGATCGTGCGCAGGCGGCGCAGCAGCGCGGCCGCCCGGAAGTCGGAGAGGGCGGCGCCGCCCGGGTAGGTCGTGAGCACGTGGGCGGGCGACGGGGCCATCGGCACGGGTCTCCTGGGCTGGAGGCGAAGGGGTCGACCCCAGGCTAGTTGCCCGGCTCCGGGAGCGGTCGGGCCGTCCGCGCCGGAGGCGGGGGCGGCCGCCCGATGACCGGGCGCCTCGCCCCCGTCAGCCGGCCCGGCCCGACCCGAGGCGGGGGAACGGTTCGAGGGAGAAGACGACCTCGACGGGCACCTCGAAGTGCGCGGCGAGCTGCAGCGCGAGCGTGAGGCTGGGCGCGTACTCGCCCCGTTCGAGGTAGCCGATCGTCTGGTAGTGCACGCCGAGGGCGTCGGCGAGGTCGCGGCGGCTGATGCCGCGCTCGGCGCGCAGCATCGCGATCCGGTTGTGGATCTGTTCGGGCATGACCGGCGCCGCTCAGTAGCCGCGCGCGAGGACGCGGTCGCGCGCCTCCTCGAGCTGCGATCCCGATTGCCGCCGGGCCATGCGGCGCAGCGCGGCGGGGGCGAGGAGCAGCCCGAGGAGGGTCCAGCCGCCGAGCACGGCCACCGTCTCGAGCACGTGCCACGACTGCCCGAGCTCGAGGGAGACCGCCTCTGGGGGCAGAACCGCGTGCCGCAGCCCGAGGCCGATCCAGTACACGGGCAGGGCCTGAGCGACGACCTCCAGCCACCCGGGCAGGGAGGAGATCGGGTAGAAGACGCCGCTGATCGCGAGCAGGGCGTAGAGGCCGATGGCGAGCGTCCACAGCAACATCGCGTTGCGCAGCAGCGCTCCGCAGAGCGCCCCGAACGGCAGCGTCGCGGTGAGGCCGAGCACGCTGACCCACAGCAGCGTCCACCACCCACCGGCCGAGGCGGGCGTCACGCCGTCGAAGAACGGGGCGGCCGCCGCCATGAGCAGCAGCATCGGGCCCAGCGCGGTGCCCGCCGTGACGAGGACGTCACCGAGGAGCCGGCTCGTCACCCCTCCGGGGATCGTCTTGGCGCGCAGCAGGGTGCCGTCGTCGCGTTCGGTGATGAGCTGGCCGGCGATGCCCGGGAGCCCCGAGGTGACGAGCGTCATCACGAGGATGCCGGGCACCCCGAGCTGGGCGATGCTCATCGCGCTGTCCATGACCGGCGCGTCGCGCAGGAAGGACAGGCCGATGAGGCCGACCGCGGGCAGGAAGAGCCAGCTCGCGAGCATCGGCGACAGGAGCTGGATGCGCAGCTCGATCGCCGTCTGCCGCAGCGCGCCACGCAGGACCGCGCCGATGCGGGCCGCGAACGACGGGGGGAACGCCGGGGCACTCATGAGGTCTCCTCGGTCGGAGTGGGGACGGCGGACAGCAGGCGGCGCGCCTCGGCGTGGTCGACATCGGCGCCGGTCTCGACCCGGTGCACGAGGGTGAGGTAGGCCTCCTCGAGGCTCGCCCGCCGGACCTCGAGGTCGGTGAACGGCCCGCCGGGCGCGCCGAACACCCCGCGCAGATAGGTGACCGGGTCGTCCGTGGAGTGGACGTGGGTCGTCCCGTCGCGGGCCCAGCGGACCTCGGCGGTCGTCGAGACGGAGCGGCGCAGGTCGTCGGGGCTGCCGTCGGCGACGATCCGCCCGCCGGCGAGGACGAGGACGCGGTCGGCGAGCTTGTCGGCCTCGTCGAGGTCGTGGGTCGTCAACAGGATCGACACGTCGCTGTCGGCGAGGGACCGGATGAGGTCGTGGAAGTCGCGTCGGGCCTGCGGGTCGAAACCGGCGGTCGGCTCGTCGAGGAAGAGCACCCGCGGCCGCCCGACGAGCCCGATCGCGACGTCGAGACGCCGCCGCTGCCCGCCCGAGAGGGTGAGGATCTGACGATTCGCCTTGTCGGCCAGCCCGACCCGGTCGAGGAGGTCGTCGACGGGCCAGGGTCGCGGCCGCTGCGGCGTGGAGTAGGGGACGTAGAAGCCGGCGAGGTGCGCGAGCAGCTCACGGACCCGCCACCGGCCGTGGTCGCGCCACGACTGGAGCACGACGCCCAGGTCGGCTCGCCACACCTCGTCGCCGGTGATCGGCTCGACGCCGAGCACCCGCACGTGCCCGGCCGAGGGCGCCCGGAAGCCCTCGAGGATCTCGATCGTCGTCGTCTTCCCGGCGCCGTTGGGCCCGAGGAGGGCGACCACCTCCCCCGCGCCGACGGTGAGGTCGACGCCGCGCAGGACCGGCGTGGTGCCGTAACTCATGCGCAGGTCCCGGACCTCGACGGTGGCGCCGGGCGGCTCCTCCGGCAGCGTGACCGTGGGAAGCGGTGAGATGGTCATGCTCGAAAATGTAGTAGTCCTGCTACGTTCTTGACAAGAGGTTTGTCGATTGCGCAAGCATGCCGCCGTGCGCGGTATGCAACTTTGCACGGTGCGCATCGACGGGGTTACCGTCGAAGACGTGACCACGCCCTCGACCGCCGCGCCCTCCCGCCCGGCACTCGGCTCGCCGCCCGGCACGGCCGCCCCGGAGCCCGCCTGCGCGACGTCGGACACGGCGACCCCGAGCCGCCGCGAGGCCAACAAGGCCCGCACGCGCGCCGCCCTCGTGGCCGCCGTGTACGACCTCGTCGAGACCGACGGCGTCGACGCCCTCACGGCCGAGCGGGTGGCCGACGCGGCCGGGATCTCGCGCCGCACGTTCTTCAACTACTTCTCCTCCGTCGACGCGCTCATCGCCGCGGGCGCCGACGAGGTCCTCGACCGCGTCCGCGCGACCCTCGACGCCCAGCCCGACGGTGCGCCCCTTCCCGACGCGATGGAGGCGGTGCTGCGCGGCATCTTCACCGTCGAGCTCCTCACGGAGGCGACCCGCTCGTGGCGCATCGTCGAGCGCATCCCCGCCGCCCGCCGCTACGCCCTCGAGGCGCACGCCGAGCGGGTCAACGATTTCGCCTTCGACTGGGTGCGGCGCCGACTCGACACCGACGCCGACCCTCTGCCACGCATGGTGTGCACCGCCGTCCTGCTCACCGCCTTCGACCAGGGGCGCCGGCTCTGGCTGGCCGGTCACACCGGCGACGTCGACGAGCGCGCCCTCGAGGAGTTCCTCGACACCGTCGGCCGGGCCATCGACGTCGTGCGCCCCACCTTCGGCCCGCACTGATCCGGCTCGTCGCCGACCCCGCGACCAGCCGCCTCTCGAACCACCCTCCTCCACCCCGTCAGGAGTGCCCGCATGGCCGTCTACCTCTACCGACTGGGCCGGCTCGCCGCCCGTCGCGCCTGGGCCGTGGTCCTCGTCTGGATCCTCGTCGTCGCCGCCGTCGGGGGCGCCGCGGCCGCGCTCCAGAAGCCGTTCACGAGCAAGCTGTCGATCCCCGGCACCGAGTTCCAGCAGGTGCTCGACGACCTCGACCGCTCGCTGCCCGACGCGGCCGGCGGCTCGGCGGGCGTCGTGTTCTCCACGAAGGACGGCGCCCCCTTCACGCAGGAGCAGAAGAACGCCGTCGCCCGCGTGACGAAGGCCTGGTCGGGCATCCAGGGTGTCGACGAGGCGAGCAACCCCTTCGCGACGCAGCAGGACCTCGACGAGGGCCGCTCCGACCTGGCGGAGGGGAAGACGAAGCTCGCGGACGCCGAGAAGGAGATCCGCGAGAACGCGAAGAAGATCGCCGACGGCAAGGTCGAGATCGCCGACGGCCGCGCGAAGATCGACGAGAACGCCGACAAGCTGGCCGACGGTGAGCGCCAGCTCGACGAGGGCGCGGCGCAGCTCGCCGACGGCGAGGCGGCGATCGTCGCCAACGCCCGCAAGCTCGAGCAGGGTCGCGCCGAGCTCGAACGCAACCAGGCGAAGATCGACGACGGGAAGGAGCAGCTCGCTGCGGGGCGCGCCGAGCTCGACGCGGGTCAGCGCAAGCTCGACGCCGGGAAGGCCCAGCTCGCCGACGGCGAGAACCAGCTCGCGGCGGCGCGCGCGAAGGTCGAGGCGGGCGAGAAGCAGCTCGCCCCCGCGCAGGCCAAGATCGCGGCGGGTCGCAAGCAGATCGCCGCCGCGCGGGCCGAACTCGCCGACGCGCGCTCCCGCCTCGAGGCGGGTCGGGCGCAGGTGGCCGCGCAGCGGGCCGAGCTCGAGGCGCTCAAGAACGAGACCGACGCCCCCAAGCCGACCGACGGGGACCCCTCCCCCTCCCCGAGCGCCACCGACGCACCCACGCCCACCCCCTCCGACGACGCGCCGGCCGAGGAGCCCACGTCGACGCCCGCGCCCACGAGCACCGAGGCCGTGGCCGGCGCGGTCGGCGTGTTCGCCCGGGTCGCGGCCGCGCCCGACCCCGAGCGCATCGCGGCGCTGGAGGCCCAGATCGCGGCGGCCACGGAGCGCCTCAACGCGTCGGAGGCGGAGATCACCAAGGGCGAGCAGGCCCTGCAGCAGTCCGCCCAGCTCGACGCGGGCGCCGCGCAGCTGAAGCAGCAGAGCGCGCCCCTCGTGGCCGCGCGCCGCACGCTGGACCAGAAGACCGCCGAGCTCGCCGCCGGCAAGCGTGAGATCGCCGCCAACCAGCGCAACATCGACGCCGGCCGCGCGACGCTGCGCGAGAAGACCGCCGAGCTCACCGCCGGCGAGCGCAAGCTGCAGGCCGGCTGGGCGCAGCTGCGCGACGGCGAGGCCCAGCTCGCAGCCGGCCGAGAGAAGCTCGACGCGGGCAAGGCCGAGATCGCGGCGAACCGGGCGAAGTTGTCCTCCGGCAAGGCGCAGCTCGCGCAGGGCCGCGTCGATCTCGACGCGGCGGCGAAGCAGCTCAAGGACGGCGAGGCCAAGCTGTCCGACGGACGCACCACCATCGCCGAGAAGACGGTCGAGCTCCGTCAGGGCGAGCGTCGCCTCGCCCTCATGGACGGCCTCCGGTCGGTGAGCAAGGACGGGCACGTCGCGATGGCGAACGTGTCGTTCGACGCCCCCCTCAACGAGGTCCCCCAGAGCACGAAGGACGAGCTGCCCGCGTCGGCCGGGGCGCTCGACGCCGCCGGCGTGCGGGTCGACTACTCCAAGGACATCGCTGAGAGCATCTCCGTCGGCGGGGCGAGCGAGGTCGTCGGCATCGTCCTCGCCGCGATCGTGCTCATCGTCATGCTCGGGTCGCTGCTCGCGGCCGGGCTGCCGCTGCTCATCGCGATGATCGGCGTCGGCACCGGCGTGGCCGGGATGCTCGCGCTCACCCACTGGGTGGAGATGACCGACGTCACGCCCGCCCTCGCCGTCATGCTCGGCCTCGCGGTCGGCATCGACTACGCCCTGTTCATCGTCCACCGGCACCGGCAGACGCTTGCCTCGGGCGAGGTCGACGTCCAGGAGTCGATCGGCCGGGCCGTCGGCACCGCCGGCAGCGCTGTGCTCTTCGCGGGCATGACGGTCGTCGTGGCCCTCGCGGCCCTGACGGTCACGGGGATCCCGTTCCTCGGGGTCATGGGTCTCGCGGCGGCGGCGACGGTCGCGACGTCGGTGCTCGTCGCGCTCACCCTCACGCCGGCGCTGCTCTCCCTGATGGGCCCGAGGGTGCTCTCGCCGAAGGCGCGCCGCGCGCTGAAGGAGTCGTGGGCGCAGGAGGAGTCCGAGGCGGACGCCGAGGAGGCCGGCGAACCTGCTGCCTCCCGCGCGGCGCACCACGCCGCGCGCGGGCGCGGCTGGGGCGGGCTCGTCACCCGGCACCCGGTCATCGCCGTGGCCGCGTCGGTGCTGCTGCTCGGCCTCGTCGCGCTGCCGGCGGCGAGCCTCAAGCTCGGCCTGCCGGACGCCTCGCAGGAGGCGCACGACTCGACGGCCTACCGCACCTACTCGACGATCTCGCAGGCCTTCGGCCCGGGTCAGAACGCGGCGATCCTCGCGGTCGCCAAGGTCGACCCGGCGCAGGCCGACGCCATGACCGACGACCAGGTCACCGAGCTGCAGCTCACGGTCGCCGAGCAGCTCAAGGCGCACGACGACGTCGAGTACGTCGTCCCCGCCGCCGTCAGCGACGACCACCGCACGCTCGTCTACCAGATCGTGCCCGGCAGCGGCCCGAACGACGACGCCACCCAGCAGCTCATCCACGAGCTGCGCGACGAGCGCGGGCAGATCGTCGACGCGACCGCGGTGGACTCGATCGGGTTCGCCGGTCAGACCGTCGCGAACATCGACATGTCGGAGCTGCTGGCGGACGCGCTGCCGAAGTACCTGGCGGTGGTCGTGGGCATCTCGATCCTGCTGCTGCTGCTCGTCTTCCGGTCGGTCATCGTCCCGTTGCTCGCGACGGGCGGGTTCCTGCTCTCGGTGGCCGCGTCGTTCGGCGCCGTCGTCGCCGTCTACCAGTGGGGCTGGCTCGGCTCGGTGTTCGGCGTCTCGCAGCCGGGCGTCATCCTCAGCTTCCTGCCGACGCTCGTCATCGGGATCCTCTTCGGGCTGGCGATGGACTACCAGATGTTCCTCGTGTCCGGCATGCGCGAGGCGTGGGCGCACGGTCACGCGGCCCGCACGGCCGTGCGCACCGGGTTCTCGCACGGCGCGAAGGTCGTCACCGCCGCGGCGCTCATCATGGTCGGCGTGTTCGCGGGCTTCGTCCACGCGCCGTCGGCGATGATCCGCCCGATCGGTTTCGCCCTGGCGGCGGGCGTCATCTTCGACGCCTTCGTCGTGCGGATGACGATCATGCCCGCGCTCATGCACCTGCTGGGCGAGCGGGCCTGGTACCTGCCGGCCTGGCTCGGCCGCATCCTGCCCGACCTCGACGTCGAGGGGACCAAGCTGCTCGCCCAGCGCGCGGCGGACGAGCAGGCCACCCTGGAGGAGCAGGGGCGCGAGCGGGAGCCCAGCACCGTCTGATCCCGCCGGGTGCCCGCCCGCCGACCGCCGGCACCCGTTCGGCGGTCGCCGCCGGGCGGGTCCCGACCGGCCACCGACGACGGGAGAGTCACGATGACCGACGGCACACCGGGCGGGGCGGGATCCCTGAGCCTCGAGCGGGCGCAACGGGAGTTCGCCCCGACCACCCTCTACCTCAACACCGCGTCGATGGGTCTTCCCCCGGCGCGGACGACGGCGGCGCTCCACGAGACCGTCGACGCGATCGCGAGCGGCGAGCTCAACGCGGGCGACTTCGACGACGCCGTCGACGCGAGCCGGGCCACGTACGCCCGGCTCGTCGGGGTGGGCCCGGAGGAGGTGGCGATCGGCAGCCAGGCGAGCGCGCTCGTCGGGCTCGTCGCGGCGAGCCTGCCCGACGGCGCGGCCGTGCTGCTCGCGGCCGGTGACTTCACGAGCGTCTCGTTCCCGTTCCTCGCCCAGGAGCCCCGCATCACCGTGCGCGAGGTCCCCCTGGGTGACCTCGCGGAGGCGGTCACCGACGAGACGACGATCGTCGCGGTCAGCCTCGTCCAGTCCGCGGACGGCGCCATGGCGGACCTCGACGCGCTCGTCGCGGCGTGCGAGGCCCGCGACGCGCGGCTCCTGCTCGACCTGACCCAGTCCGCCGGGTGGCTCCCGATCGACGCGCGCCGGGCGGACTACACGGTGTGCGCCGCCTACAAGTGGCTGCTCTGCCCGCGCGGCGCGGCCTTCCTCACGGTGCGCCCCGACCGGCTCGACGGAATCGTCCCGCACGCGGCGAACTGGTACGCCGGCGGCGACGTGTGGTCGAGTATCTACGGCGGGCCGCTGCGGCTGGCCGACACGGCCCGGCGGTTCGACGTCTCACCGGCGTGGCCGGCCTGGGTCGGGGCCCGGCCTTCGCTGGAGCTGCTCGAGGGCGTGGGGGTGCGGGCCGTCGGCGCCCACTCGATCGCGCTCGCCGACGCCTTTCGGGACGCCGTGGGCGTGCGCCAGGGGCGGGGCGGGTCGCCGATCGTGAGCGTGCCCCTCGCGCCCGGGGTGGCTCCCGAGCAGGTGGCCGCGGCCCTCGCGCGGCACCGCATCACCGCCGCGATGCGCGCCGGGCGGCTGCGGCTGTCGTTCCACCTGCCGAACACCCCCGACGACGTGGGACGCGCCGTCGAGCTGCTGGCTCCGTACCTGACCTGACCTGACCTGACCTGACCTGACCCGAGCCCGCCGGGCCGAGCTCGACCGCCGCCCCGACCCCGACCCGACCCGGAACACCCGTCTTTCCGCGGCTCGGGGAGACCTGGCCGGGCGGTCCGGGCACGCTCGGCCTTCGTGACCCGAAAGTGCTTGTGCTGCGCCGGTTCCGACCGATGGGGAGAGGACCGCTCACACCCTCCCGGAGGTCGCGTTGCCCACCCGCCGTGCCGTCGCCATTGCGTCATGCCTGCTCGTGACGGGCCTGGCCGCGTGCAGCGGCGGGGCCGCACCGCAGGGCGAGGCGCCGCCCA
This sequence comes from Agilicoccus flavus, assembly GCF_014857905.1. Lineage (GTDB taxonomy): Bacteria > Actinomycetota > Actinomycetes > Actinomycetales > Dermatophilaceae > Agilicoccus > Agilicoccus flavus. The sequence goes on from NZ_JACYXE010000005.1 coordinate 59,951, forward strand.
CGAAGACGCCCGCCCCGCCGGCGACCGTCTCGATGGCGACGCCGAAGGGCGGCGTCGACCCGGTGCTCGCCACGCAGTTCGTCGCGTTCGGCGCCAAGGGCGGCGAGGTCACCGACGTGCGGGTCGAACGCGCCGACGGCACGCCCCTGCCCGCCTCGGTCGCGCCCGACGGGACGCTCGCCCGATGGAGCAAGACGCCGCAGGCGTGGCGGCTCTCGGGGGTGCTCGCCCCGAAGACGGCCTACCGCGCCACGGTGACCGGGCGCAACGCCGACGGCGTCGAGGCGCGCCGGACCTTCGCCTTCACGACGAACGACGCCCCGCGCATCCAGACGCGGGTCAACCCCGGCGACGACCAGGTCGTGGGGGTCGGGATGCCGATCCAGCTCCGCTTCAGCCGGGCGGTCCCCGACAAGGCCGCGCTCGAGCGCCATCTGAGCATCAAGACCGTTCCCCCCGTGACGGGTTCGTGGGGCTGGGCCGACGACGTGACGGTCCTGTGGCGTCCGAAGACGTTCTGGCCGGCCGGCACGAAGGTGTCGGCGGCGATCGACGTCGCCGACCACCACCTCGGCAAGGGACTGTTCGGCGGCACGAAGCGGACCGTGGCGTTCACCGTCGGACGCGACCTGCGCATGACGGTGAACGACGACACCCACGAGATGACGGTGACGCAGGCCGGCAAGACGGTCGGCACGTTCCCCGTCTCCCTCGGCAAGCCGGGGCACACGACGCGGTCGGGCACGAAGATCGTCTACGAGAAGCACACGCCGTACACGATGCGCGGCGAGGCCGCCGACCCGTACGTGACGACCGTGACGCACGCCCAGCGCATCACCGACTCGGGCGAGTTCCTGCACGCCGCCCCGTGGTCGGTCGGCGACCAGGGCCGCCGCAACGTCTCCCACGGCTGCACGAACCTCTCCCCCTCGGCCGCCGCCTGGCTCTACTCCCGCACCCTCATCGGCGACCCCGTCGTCACCACCGGCACCGGCCGCAAGGCCGAGACGTGGAACGGCCTCGGCGGCATCTGGAACTTCACGTACGCGCAGTGGCAGGCCCGCTCGGCTCTGTGATCAAAACGGCGAACGCAGGCGAGCGTGCGAGCCGCAGTGAGCGCGACAGAAAGCCCCCGGCCGATGCCTCACAGCGCGAGGACGCCGCGGAGCCCGCGATCCACCTCCTCCATCAGGCCCGGGGAGAGTCTCCCGACGTAGTCCGTGAGGTCGGCGGTGTCCAGGGTGAGCAATGCGGTGACGTTCACGACGGAGTCCCGCGGCAGGCCGGTCAGAGCCGCGGGGAGGAACGCGTTGCCCGGCATGGCGGCCAGGCCCGTGTTCGAGGTGATGACGGCGACGAGCACCGTCGCCAGGCGACTCTCGTTGTACGGGTCCGCCTGGATCACCAGCACCGGTCGCCGTGTCGCCGGTCGGCTGCCCACGGGCGGCCCGAGGTCGGCCCAGAAGATCTCGGATCGACGCGTCACCATTCGTCGCTCGCGCCGAGCCGCCGCCGACCGACGTCGACGGCGTCGTCGGTCCCGTCGTCGTGCAGGTCGAGCCGGGTGAGGACGTCGTCGATGTGGTCGGTCAGGGATCGGGCGTCGAGTTCGTCGAGATAGCGCCTGGCGGCCTGCGCGAAGAATTCCGACCGGCTCATGCCCAGGGCTTCGGCACGCCGGGACACCTGCTCGAAGGTCTCGTCCGGCAAGGAGATTGCTGTCTTCACCCTCGCAGTATAACTCGGTATAACCTACCGTCGAGCAGGCCCGTGCGGTGGGTGCATCGCGCCCGGCTGTTCGGCGACGAGCCCGTCGACTCACTCCTCGACCTCCCGCGGCGATCCGCGCCGGATGCCCGGTCCGTAGGCTCGAACCATGACCGACGCGACGCCGTTCCGCTTCGAGGACACCTACGCCCGCGCGGTGCCGGCGCTGTCGCTGCCCTGGGAGGCGGCCACGGCGCCCGACCCCGTGGTGCGGTTGCTCAACGCCGACGTGGCGGGCGAGCTGGGGGTCGACCCGGAGGCGCTGCGCGAGCCGGAGGGGGCGCGGTTGCTCACCGGCACCGTCCCCGACGGGGTGACGACGTACGCGCAGGCGTACTCCGGCCACCAGTTCGGCATGTACTCGCCGCGGCTCGGCGACGGGAGGGCGGTGCTGCTCGGCGAGGTGATCGACGCGGCGGGGCGGCGGCGCGACCTGCACCTCAAGGGCTCGGGGCGGACGCCGTTCGCGCGGGGCGGCGACGGGAAGGCCGTCCTCGGGCCGATGCTGCGCGAGTACGTCATGGGCGAGGCGATGCACGCTCTCGGCATCCCGACGACGCGGGCGCTGGCCGTCACCACGACCGGGGAGCAGGTCTTCCGCGACGGTCGGATGCTGCCCGGCGCGGTGCTCGCGCGGGTCGCCTCGAGCCACCTGAGGGTCGGCACCTTCCAGTTCGCGGCGGCCACCGGGGGCCCGCCCCTCGTGCGAGACCTCGCCGACCACGCCATCGCCCGCCACCACCCGGGCGCCGCGGACGCGAGCAACCCCTACCTCGATCTCTTCGCCCGCGTCGTCCGGGCCCAGGCCGAGCTGGTGGCGCGGTGGATGCTCGTCGGGTTCGTCCACGGCGTGATGAACACCGACAACATGACGATCTCGGGCGAGACGATCGACTACGGCCCGTGTGCGTTCGTCGACGCCGCCGACCCGGCCGCCGTCTTCAGCTCCATCGACCACGGCGGCCGGTACGCCTACGGGCAGCAGCCGGCCGTCGCGCAGTGGAACCTCGCCCGACTCGCGGAGACGCTCCTGCCGCTCGTCGACACCGACGAGCAGGCCGCGGTCGAGGCGGCCACCGGGGTCCTCACCGCGTTCGCGCCGGCCTACGACGAGGCCGTTTCTCGGGGCATGGCCGCCAAGCTCGGCGTGGCCCCCGGCGAGTCGACCCGCGCCCTCGTCACCGACCTGCTGCCCCTGCTGGCGGAGGGCCGCGTCGACCACACGGGCTTCTTCCGCGCGCTGGCCGCCGGCGACGCGCGGACGCTGTTCCCGGCCGGACTGACCGATCGGTTCGACGCCTGGGCCGCGCGCCGCGAGGCGCTGCTGCGGGGCGGCGGCACCGACGGCGAGAGCGTCGCGGCCGCGATGAACCGGGTCAATCCCGTGTACATCCCGCGGAACCACCGGGTCGAGGAGGCGCTCGAGGCGGCCGTGGGCGGTGACCTCGACCCGGTGCAGCGCCTCGTCGACGCCGTGTCCCACCCCTTCGACGAACGCCCCGAGTACGCCGACCTCGCCGGGCCCGCGCCCGCCGACGCGATGCCGCACGTCACGTACTGCGGGACCTGACGCTCCTCCGCACCCCCTCGCTCCGTCCGGCGTCCCGGGCCGCGACGACGACCCGCCCCCTGCCGACGGGCCGGGTGGGAGCCGGCGGGCCCTGGGTAGACTTGATTCTCCCCTCTTCGCGCCATCGCTCGATCCGTGACGCGGCGCGAGGACTCCATCGAACGACGACAGGCGGTTTCGTGACGACCGACGAGCGCACCCCCGGCACCGGAGACGACCTGCTGGCCCGGGAGATCGCCATCGAGCAGGCTCACGTGGACCGGGTGTACGCCGAGCTCGTCAAGGCGGGGCGACGGGCCGAACTCGTCGCCGTGGAAGGGCTCTCGCGCGGCCGGACCGACCGGACGGGCGACGTCCGCGACGAGGAGATCACCGGCCTCTTCGAGCGCGACGCGTTGATGTTCAACGCGAGCCGCCGCCGGCACGCCCTCGACCGGCAGTACGAGGGCCTCGTCTTCGGGCGGCTCGACCTCGACCACGCCGACGGCTCGACCGGCGAGGACCGCGAGGCCCGCTACATCGGCCGCCTCGGGGTCCGCGACGACGAGTACGAGCCGCTCGTCATCGACTGGCGCGCACCCGCCGCCGCCCCCTTCTACCGCGCGACCCCCGTCGAGCCGCTCGGGGTGCTGCGTCGCCGCGTGCTGCGCTGCCTCGGGGAGAGGGTCGTCGGCCTCGAGGACGACCTCATGGTCGCGGAGGCCCCCGACGATCTCGTCGTCCTCGGCGAGGGCGCGCTGCTCGCCGCCCTCGGTCGCAGCCGTTCGGGGCGGATGCGCGACATCGTCGCGACGATCCAGGCCCACCAGGACGAGGCGATCCGCGCCCCTGCCCGCGGCGTCACCTTCATCACGGGCGGGCCCGGCACCGGCAAGACCGTCGTCGCCCTCCACCGCGCCGCCTACCTGCTCTACTCCGACCGGCGTCGCTTCGAAGGCGGCGGGATCCTCGTCGTCGGCCCGTCGGCGGCGTACACGGCCTACATCGAGCGGGTGCTGCCCTCCCTCGGCGAGGACTCGGTCACGCTGCGCTCGGTCGGCGACGTCGTGGAGTCGATCACCACGGCCCGCCTCGACCCGCCGGACGTGGCCCGCCTCAAGGGGTCGCTCGCGATCCGCCGCGTCCTCGCCCGCGCGTCCCGCGACGCGATCCCCGGCGCGCCCACCCAGTTGCGGACGTTCATCGCCGGCCGCCCGATCCACCTCACGTCACGCGACCTCGACCGCGTGCGCTCCCAGGTGCTCCGCCGCCAGCAGCGCAACGCATCCGGACCGGCGCTGGAGCAGGCCCTCGCCGAGGCCGCGTGGCGCCAGGTGCACGAGGGCGAGAAGGCCGACTTCCTCGAGGCGTTCGCCGCCTCCCGCGAGGTCGAGTCGTTCCTGCGCACGTGGGGTCGGGGCGTCGATCCCCGCGAGGTGCTGCTCTGGCTGGGCGACCCCGAGCGCGCCCGCTCCTACTGCGCCGGCGTGTTCGAACCCGCGCAGGCCGACGCCCTGAGCGCGTCCGTGCGCGCGGCCGTCTCGGCGAGTTCGTGGTCGGTGGCCGACGCCGCCCTCGTCGACGACCTCGCCGCCCGCCTCGGACCCATCCGCGTCGAGAAGGAGGAGCGCGGCTTCTACGAGGTGGACGAGCTCGACGACGCCCTCGGCGAGGTCTCCGAGCTCGGCCACGCGACGAGCGCCCGCACGGGCCGCCGCCTCGGGCAGACGAGCCACGGCACCCCGACCGGCATGGACGCCCTGCTGCGGACCCCGATGGAGCCGCCGTCGGAGTACGCGCACGTCCTCGTCGACGAGGCCCAGGACCTCTCCCCCATGCAGTGGCGGATGATCGGGCGGCGCGGCCGCTGGGCGTCGTGGACCGTCGTCGGCGACGCCGCGCAGGCGTCCTGGCCCGACGCAGCCGAGGCCGACGCCGCGCGCGACGAGGCGTTCGGCTCCCTGCCGCGCCGCTCGTTCCACATGAGCACGAACTACCGCAACGCGCGCGAGATCTTCGAGCACGCCGCCCGCGTCATCACCGCCGTCATGCCCGACGCGGACATCCCCGACGCCGTGCGCGAGTCGGGCGTCGACCCGATCGACGAGGTCGTCGGCGCCGCTCGCCTCGTCGAGGAGACCCGGGCCGCGGTCGAGACGTTGCGCAGCGAGGTGGAGGGCGCCATCGCCGTCGTCGCCCCCGCGGCGTGGCGGTCGGCGCTGGCCGACCTCGACGAGGGCGAGACGCGGCCCGACGCGCGCGTCAGCGTCGTCGACCCTCTCTCGACCAAGGGGCTGGAGTACGACGCGACCGTCGTCGTCGACCCCGACGAGATCGTCGCCGAGTCCCCCGGCGGCGCGCGCGTGCTCTACGTCGTCCTCACCCGCGCCGCGCACCGGATGATCGTGCTCCGGCCCTGAGCGTCAGGGCCGGGTGTTGGGCCGACGCAACCCGAGCTCTCGCGCGAGGCGATGCCGTCGATCGAAGAACCGTACGGACGACATCGATCCGACGCCGCTCCGTATCGGGCCTGCTCAGAGCGTCGGCCCTCCGGCGGGGGGCCCGTCGATGTCGTCGGTACGGTTCTTGGCGCTCCGCGACCCGGGCCCCGGTGATGATCCCTCGCGACCGATCAGCAGGACGGTAGGCCGCGAAAGACGTACCCGCGGGCCGCGAGCACGGGCAGGACCTGGCCCAACGCGGCGACCGACTGGGAGCGTTCCCCGCCGCCGTCGTGCAGGAGCACGATCTTGCCGGGGCCCGCGTCGCGCAGGATCGAGGCGACGACGGCGGGGGTGCCGGGGCGGGCCCAGTCCTTCGTGTCGTCGTCCCACATGGCCACGGACTTGCCGAGCCGGGAGGCGACGAGGGTCACCTTCGCGTCGACGAACCCGCCGGGCGGGCGCACGCAGCGCGTGGACAGCCCGAGCGCGGCGTCGGTGTCGGCGAGCTCCCTCGACACCACCGCGGCCTGCTTCCCCGTCAACCACGGGTGCGTGTACGTGTGGTTCCCGATGAGGTGGCCCTGCGCCCGCACGCTCCGGGCGAGCGCCGGGAACCGCGTGACCTCCTGGCCCACCTGGAAGAACGTGGCCTGGGCCGGTGCGCGGTGAGCAGCCGCAGCACGGCCGGCGTCCAGGTGGGGTCGGGCCCGTCGTCGAACGTCAGGTAGAGGATCGGCCGGCCGCTCGCGTCGTGCGTCGGCGGACGGCCGCCCGCCGACGACGGCGGGACGGCGGGGGTGGTCGACGGTCGACGCGTCGCGGGCGGGGTGCTCGGCTCCGCCTCGGGTGGCGCGGCGGGCTCGTCGGTGGGCGCGGCGGTCACGGTCACGGTGGGCCGCGGGAGACCGGGCGCGGTGGCGATGCCGAGGGGCAGCCCGAGGGCGGACCCGCCGTGGCGCCAGGCGTCGACGACCGGGCCGACGACGGCGACGGCCAGCACGATGGCGACGGAGGCCACGATCTTCCAGACCCGCACCCGACACCCCTGCCATCGTCCCCCGTTGCCGAGGTCCTATCGGCAGCTCGGTCCGCGAACGTGAGCGGAACGACGACCGCGCGGCCCCGCAATCTCCTTGCGAGGCCGCGCGTTTCGGGCGGTGGGTCGCGGCGGGTCAGCCGCGGCCGAGGAGTGGCCGCACCCGCTCGGGGCCGATGCACAACAGCAGCGTCGGGATGCGTGGGCCGGTGTCCGAGCCGATGAGCAGGCGATACAGGAGTGCGAACAGCGACCGCTGGGCCGCCTTGACTTCGGGCGGCAGCTTCTTCTCGTCGACGGGCAGGCCGGCCCGCAGCTTGGGCACCCCGTAGACCAGCGTGGTGAGCCCGTCGAGCGACCAGTCGTCCTCGAGGTGGTCGAGCAGCAGGTCGAGGGCGGCGCGGTCGTCGGCCGACAGCGCGTCGAGAGCGTCGACGTCGGGCTCGGCCCGCACGCGGATGCGGTCCTCGTCGGGCACGTAGGTGTCGATCCACTCGACGGCCCGGTCGAAGCGGGGCCGGACGTCGTCGAGGGTCTCGACGTGCGGGTCCACGGTGCGCAGGATCCGCAGCGACTGCTCCTCGTCGGCGCCGGTGATGTCGACGACCGAGGCGATGGCCCGGAACGGCACCGGCCGCGGGGTGAGCGGCAGGTCCTCCGACGCCGTGCGCACGGAGCGGGCGTGGGCGGCGAGGTCCCCCGGCTGGGCCGCCTGGGTACCCACCTTGCGGCCGAGGGCGTCCCACTCGTCGTAGAGCCGTTGGATCTCGGCGTCGAGGGCGACGGTGAACGACTGGTTGGGCCGGCGCCGCACGTACAACCAGCGCAGCAGCGGCGCCTCCATGACGCGCAACGCGTCGCCGGGGGTGGGCACGCCGCCACGGCTGGAGCTCATCTTCGCCATGCCGCTGATGCCGACGAACGCGTACATCGGGCCGATGGGTTGCCGGCCCCCGAAGATCTCCTCGACGAGCTGCCCCCCGACGACGAAGCTCGACCCCGGCGACTGGTGGTCGACGCCGGAGGGCTCGAAGTCGACGCCCTCGCGGGCCCACCGCATCGGCCAGTCGACCTTCCACACGAGCTTGCCGCGGAAGTCGGAGTCGAGGCGCATCGACTCGGTGACCTGCTCACCTCCGGGGCCCGTCGCGACGTACGTCAGCTCCGTCGTGTCGTCGTCGTAGGACAGCACGCGGGTCTCGTCGGTGCCGAAGGCGAGGCTGTAGGGCTTGAACGGGAAGTACCCGCCGCCCGTCGTGCCGTCGTCCTCCTGCGCTGCTCCCGAGCCCTCCTCGGCGAGATCCGAGGCGGCGGCGCTCTCGGCGTCGAGGGCGGGACGCGAGGTACCGGCGGGCGGGGCCGAGGTCTTCTTCTTCGTCCGGTACCGGTCGAGGACGGCGTCGATGTCGGCGCGGCGGGCCATCGCGTGCAGCACCTCGTCGCGGTACGCGCCGGAGGTGTACATCTGCGTCTGCGAGATCCCTCGGAAGCGGACACCCAGCTCGTTCAGGGCGTCGACCATCGCCGCCTTGAAGTGCTCCGCCCAGTTCGCGTGCGGGCTGCCCGCGGGGGCGGGGACGGAGGTCAGCGGCTTGCCGATGTGCTCCGCCCAGCTCGCGTCGACGCCGGGGACCCCGGCGGGCACCTTGCGGAAGCGGTCGTAGTCGTCCCAGCTGATGAGGTGCTCGACGGCCCGGCCGCGGCGGGCGATCTCGTCGGCGACGAGGTGCGGGACCATGACCTCCCGCAGGTTGCCCAGGTGGATGGGGCCCGACGGGCTCAGGCCCGACGCGCACACGATAGGGCGGTCCTGCCCCGCTGCCGCGCGACGCCGATCCGCTTCGGCGACGACCTCGTCGGCGAGCCGGGCCACCCAATCGGCCTCGCCCTGCTGCGTCGCTTCCCGTGCTCGTGCTGCTGCCACCGAACGCTCAGTCCTCCGTCAGGGGGTATCGCTGGATGATCTCGTCGCGGCCCGGGCCGACCCCGATGGCCGAGATGCGGGCGCCGATCTGCTTCTCGACGAACAGGATGTACTCCTGGCAGCGCGCCGGCAGGTCCTCGAACGTGCGCGCCCCGGTGATGTCCTCCTGCCAGCCCGGCAGCTCCTCGTAGATCGGCACGGCGTGGTGGAAGTCGCTCTGGCTCATCGGCATCTCGTCGACGCGGACCCCGTTGACGTCGTACGCGACGCACACGGGGATGGTCTCGAACTCGTCGAGGTTGTCGAGCTTGGTGAGCACGAAGTCGGTGACGCCGTTGATGCGGGTCGCGTACCGGCCGATGACGACGTCGAGCCAGCCGACGCGGCGGGGGCGGCCCGTGGTCGTGCCGAACTCGTGACCGATGATGCGCAGGCGGTCGCCGACCTCGTCGGTGAGCTCGGTGGGGAACGGCCCCTCGCCGACGCGGGTCGTGAACGCCTTGAGGACGGCGATGACGCGGTCGACGCGGGTGGGCGGGAGGCCGGCGCCGGTGCAGGCCCCGCCGGCCGTCGCGTTCGAGCTCGTCACGTACGGGTAGGTGCCGTGGTCGACGTCGAGGAGGGTCGCCTGGCCGGCCTCGCACAGCACGGTCTTGCCCGCGTCGAGGGCCTGGCTGATCTCGAGGGAGGTGTCGGCGACCATCGGCGCGAGCCGGTCGGCGTAGGAGAGGAGCTCCGCCACGACCTCGTCGGCCACGACGGCGCGACGGTTGTAGACCTTGGCCAGGAGCTGGTTCTTCACCTCGAGAGCGGCCTCGACCTTCTGGCGCAGGATCGACTCGTCGTAGAGGTCCTGCACGCGGATGCCGACGCGGTTCATCTTGTCGGCGTACGTGGGGCCGATGCCGCGGCCCGTCGTGCCGATCTTCCGCTGGCCGAGGAAGCGCTCCGTGACCTTGTCCAGCACCGTGTTGTACGGCGCGATGAGGTGCGCGTTGGCGCTCACACGCAGCAGCGAGGTGTCGACGCCGCGGGCCTCCAGGGCGTCGAGCTCGGTGAAGAGCACCGCGAGGTCGACGACGACGCCGTTGCCGATGATCGGCGTGACCCCCGGCGTGAGGATGCCGCTGGGCAGCAGGTGCAGGGCGTACTTCTCGCCGCCGACGACGACGGTGTGGCCGGCGTTGTTGCCGCCGTTGAACTTCACGACGTAGTCGATCCGGTCGCCCAGAAGATCCGTCGCCTTGCCCTTGCCCTCGTCGCCCCACTGGGCGCCGACCAGCACGATCGCCGGCATCGCGGCCACCTACTCTCCACCTCGTCGTCGTCCGCCCCCGGGCATCCCGGACGCGGACCTGCCGCGGTCGGGTCCGCGACGGACATGCCGCGAGCCCCGGAGCGCCGAACGCTCGGGACTCGCCGCCGCCCACCCTATCGAATCGTCCCTGTGCTGGTCCCGTGCCGGCCGGCGGCCCCCGGCGGGCCCGGATCCCGAGGTGCGTGACCTGAGGCGTCGCCGGGTTGAGAATGGTTGGCGGGGAAGGACTTTCCGGCGCCTGTAGGGCCCTCAGGTCGGGCGCCGGCCGGCCGACAAGGACGACGGAGGACCAGTGCGCGCCGACCCGGCCGCGCCCCACCATCACGCCCGGCCCGAGCAGTGCGCCGGGAGAAGGAAGGTCAGAATGACGCAGCCTCGCACGGCCCGGATCGCGGGCCTGGGCACGATCGCCCTCGCGGCGGTGTTCCTCGGCGCCTGCGGAACGAACGCCCCGACGTCGAGCGGGTCGGTGGCTCCGGCGGCGAGCCCCTCCGCGACGAGCACCAGCGCCTCGCCGCAGCCCACGGCCTCGGGCGAGGCGCCCGAGACGAGCGAGGCCTCCGAGACGGGCTCGTCGAGCGGTGCCGCCGCGACCGCGACCCCGGGCGGGTCGGCGTCGAAGGCGCCCTCGGCCACCTCGGGCGGCGTGAGCGGCGGCGGCAAGGCCGCCGGCCTGCCGACCGACGCCGGCGACTACGGCGACGAGCTCGTCGCGGCCTGGGAGGGCGGCGACAAGGCCACCATCGCGTCCCACGCGGCCCCGAAGGCCGCCGCCGCGCTCGGCGCCGCGAAGGCCGGGTCGGGCATGCTGCGGGTCGCCTGCGAGGGCGACATGTGCAGCTACGCCGACGAGGCCGGGCGCCGCGTGACGCTGACGTTCGACCGGGCCAAGGTCGAGGCCGGCGCCGCCCACGCGGTGGTGTCCGCCAAGGTGTCCGCCGCCTGACCGACCCACCCGCACCGGCCGGGGTCCACCCCGGCGCCCCGGACGACGAAACGGCTCCCCCGCTCGTGCGGTGGGAGCCGTTCGTCGTGCCTGGTCGACGTCGCGCTCGGTCGACTCAGAGGCCGAGCGCCTCGGCCGCTTCGCGGCTGGAGTCGCGCAGAAACGCCGAGCAGCGCTGCTGCTCGTCGGTCTCGCCGATCTCGCCCGCCGCGCGGGACAGCGCGGCCAGGCTGCGCAGGAACCCGCGGTTGGGCTCGTGCGACCACGGCACCGGTCCCTGCCCGCGCCAGCCCGCCTTGCGGAGCTGGTCGAGCGCGCGGTGGTAGCCGGTGCGCGCGTACGCGTACGCCTCGACGGTGGACCCCGCGGTCAGCGCGTCCTGGGCGAGCACCGCCCACGCCAACGACGAGACCGGGTGGCGGGCCGCGACCTCGGCCGGGTCCTGACCGGCCTCGAGCAGCTCCGCGGCCGGGTCCTCCGGCAGCAGCGTCTCCGGGATGCCGAGCAGGTTGTCGCCCGAGGTCACCGGTGCGTGCCCGCGCTGCGCAGGTTCTCGCAGGCCTCGACGACGCGGGCCGCCATGCCCGCCTCGGCCTCCTTGCCCCACGAGCGGGGGTCGTACTTCTTCTTGTTGCCGACCTCGCCGTCGATCTTCAGGACGCCGTCGTAGTTCTGCAACATGTAGCCCACGACGGGGCGCGTGAACGCGTACTGCGTGTCGGTGTCGACGTTCATCTTGACGACGCCGTAGTCGACCGCCGCGGCGATCTCCTCGGGCAGGGAGCCCGAGCCGCCGTGGAAGACGAGGTGGAACGGCTTGTCGGTGTCGGTGCCGAACTCCTGGCGCACCGCGTCCTGCGCGGCCTTGAGCACCTCGGGGCGCAGCTTGACGTTGCCGGGCTTGTAGACGCCGTGCACGTTGCCGAACGTGAGCGCCGTCATGTAGTAGCCGTTCTCGCCGGTGCCGAGGGCCTTGGCGGTGGCGATGGCGTCCTCCGGGGTCGAGTAGAGCTTCTCGTTGATCTCGGCCTCGACGCCGTCCTCCTCGCCACCGACGACGCCGATCTCGACCTCGAGCACGACCTTGGCGGCCGCGCACTTCTCGAGCAGCTCCTGCGCGATGGAGAGGTTCTCCTCCAGCGGCACGGCCGAGCCGTCCCACATGTGCGAGTTGAAGATCGGCACGCCGGTCTTCTCGACCTGCTGGCGCGACAGCTCGAGCAGCGGGCGGACGAAGCCGTCGAGCTTGTCCTTCGGGCAGTGGTCGGTGTGCAGCGCGATGTTGACGTCGTAGTTCTTGGCGACCTCGCGGGCGTACGCCGCGAGCGCGAGCGACCCGGTGACCATGTCCTTGATCGTGGCGCCGGAGGCGTACTCGGCGCCGCCGGTCGAGACCTGGATGATGCCGTCGGACCCCGCCTCGGCGAAGCCGCGGATGGCGGCGGTGATCGTCTGGCTGGAGGTGATGTTGATGGCCGGGTAGGCGAAGGCGCCGGACTTCGCCCGGTCGAGCATGTCGGCGTAGACCTCGGGGGTTGCGATGGGCACTGCGACTCCTCTTCTGCGTCGGGTTCACGGGACGGTCGCGCCGGGCCGATCGGCGGCCACACTCGTGCGTGCGCCCGCGGAGCGGCCCTGCGGCACGGACCTGGATCACCGCCATCCTATGACCCTGCCCCGTTCGGCAGCCCGGGAGCGAGGTCCCGTCCGGGATGCGGCCCCGAGGGTCCGGAGGCGGCGAGGCGCCGGCGACCCGGCCCCGCGGTAGGTTCGACGGGCCCGGCTGCCCGCTTCGGTGATGGTCGGAGCGGCGAACGCAGGCGAGCTTGCGAGCCGCAGTGAGCGCGACAACAAGCACCAGCGGCGAACGCAGGCGAGCTTGCGAGCCGCAGTGAGCGCGACAACAAGCACCAGCGGCGAACGCAGGCGAGCTTGCGAGCCACAACAAGTACCAGCGGCCGGTGCCCTCGCCCGCCGGTTCCCGGCTCCGCAGGCGCGGCCGTCTGCCAGGACCGAATCCACCAGAAAGGCGCCATGCCCCGCCAACCCGCCCTCCCGAGCTACCACCTCCGGCCGCGCCGCGGGTGGCTCAACGACCCCAACGGGATGACGTACCGCGACGGGCGGTGGCACGTCTTCTACCAGCACAACCCCGCCGCTGCGGTCCACGGCGACATCCACTGGGGTCACGCCTCCAGCGACGACCTCGTCACGTGGCGCGAGCACCCGGTCGCCTTCGGCCCCGATCCCGACGGACCCGACCGGGCCGGCTGCTGGAGCGGTGTCTTCGTCGACGCACCCGAGCCCGGCCCCTTCGTCGCCTACAGCGGGGTGGTCGACGAGACGTATGCGAGCACGACCGTGCTGCGGCGCGCCCTCGACGAGAACCTCGACACGTGGAGCGCGCCGTGGACCGTGGCCACGACCCCGGCCTCCGACGGGCCCGACGGGGTCGCCGTCATGCGCGACCCGTTCGTGTTCACGTACGGCGGGCGGCGGTGGGCGCTGCACGGGGCGGGCCTGACCGACGGGACGCCGGCGGTGCTCCTGTGCTGCGCCGACGACCTCGAGGCGTGGACGTACGAGGGGCTGTGGTTCCTCGGGCGCGACCGGCCCGACCTCGTCGGGGAGTGGACGGCCGACATCTACGAGTGCCCCCAGCTCGCGTTCGTCGACGGGCGGGCCGTGCTCGTCGTCTCGACCCAGCTCGAGGGGCGGCTCGAGCACGTCGTCGCCGTCGTCGGCGACCTCGTCGACGACGCGGACCGCCCCGGGTACCCGGCCTTCCGCGCCGCCGCCGCGCAGCTCCTCGACGTCGGAAGCGTCTGTTACGCGCCGCAGGTCGCGACCGACCACCGCGGTGCGTGGCACCTCGGCTGGGTGCGCCAGGAGGGGGTGCGCGCCGACGACACCGCACCCGAGGAGGACCTCGTCGCCGGCTGCCTGACCCTGCCCCGGCGGATGCGCGTCGGCGGCGATCGCGTCGTCGTCACCCGCGATCCCGCGACCGACGCGCTCGTGGCCGACAGCGTCGACGGGGCCGACGAGCTGGTCCCGGGCGAGCACGACCTGCCCGCCGCGGCGATGGTGCGGACCCTCGGGGGCGCCCTGCTCTCCGAGGAGGGCGAGATCGTCCTCCCCGACGTGCCCGCCGAGGTGTGGGTCGACGGCGAGGTCGTCGAGGTCTACCCCGCGCAGGCCGACGGCACCGGCCCCGGGCCCCACGTGCCCGCGACCCACCGCCACGTCGCCACGGCGAGGTGGCGGCTGCGGGTGCCCGAGGGCGGAGCGGCGCGGCTGCGACCCGTGCGGGTGCCGGCTCGAGACTGACGCAACGGCGGATCGGGGCGCCTCGGCGCCGCCCGACCGGGCCCGTCCCGCCGGCGCGGGGCCTAGGTGGGCCGGCCGGACGGGCCGGGGCCCTGGCCGAACACGTGCGCGCGGACCCAGGCGTGCATGGCGATCGCGGCGGCGGCGCCGGCGTTCATCGAACGCGTGGAGCCGAACTGCGCGATGTCGAGCACGGCGGCGGCGCCGGCGCGCGCCTCCTCGGACAGGCCGGGGCCCTCCTGTCCGAAGAGCAGGAGGCAGCGGCGCGGCAGCGGGTACGTCTCGAGGGGCACGGATCCGGGCACGTTATCGACCCCGAGCACCGGCATCCCGGAGCCGTCGTCGCCGGGCTGCCCGGCCGCCCAGTCGAGGAGGTCGGCGACGGTCGGATGGTGGAGTTCGTGCTGGTAGCGGTCGGTGACCATGGCGCCACGGCGGTTCCAGCGCCGCCGGCCGACGACGTGGAACGCGGCGACGTTGAACGCGTTCGCCGTCCGCACGACCGAGCCGACGTTGAAGTCGTGCTCCCAGTTCTCCACGCCGACATGCAGCTCGTGCCGGCGGGTGTCGAGGTCGGCGACGATCGCGTCGTGCCGCCAGTACCGGTAGGCGTCGACGACGTTGCGCCGGTCTCCGGCGGCGAGCAACTCGGGGTCGAGTCGTGGATCGTCGGGCCCGGGCCCGGTCCAGGGTCCGACCCCCACCTGCCGCGGCGGCGGGACCTGCGACGAACCGGTCACGTCGGTCGCCCACGCAGCGGTCGACGCAGGCACCTCCGACGTGGGTGACGTACCGTCACGCCCGTGATGACACCGCCCACCATCGACTGGTTGGACCCGCAGTACCTGCTCGGCCGATTCGGAACCGGCTTCTTCTGGGTCAGCACCGCCATCGTCTTCATCGAGTGCGGCCTCCTGTTCCCGCTGTTGCCCGGGGACTCGCTGCTCTTCGCCGTCGGCATGTTCGTCCGCCGCGGCGACGTCTCCCTCGACATCGTGACGGCCTGCGTCCTCCTGTCCGTGGGCGCCTTCCTGGGCAACATCGTCGGATACGAGATCGGGCGAGCGCTGGGCACCCCGCTCTACAGCCGCGACGGACGGTTCCTCAAGCGCACGTACTTCGACCAGACCAACGCGTTCTTCGACAAGCACGGTAACAAGGCCCTGGTCCTCGGTCGGTTCGTGCCGATCGTGCGCACCTTCGTCACCGTGGTCGCGGGCGTGGGCCGCATGGACCGCCGCCGGTTCTTCACGTGGAGCGCGGTCGGCGCCGTGCTCTGGGCCACGGGCGTCACGTTGATCGGGTACTTCCTCGGCGGCATCGCCTTCATCCACGACCACCTCGAGTCGGCGATCCTGGCGATCGTGCTCGTCTCGGTGCTCCCGATGGTCGTCGAGTTCCTGC
Organism: Agilicoccus flavus; assembly: GCF_014857905.1. Classification (GTDB taxonomy): domain Bacteria; phylum Actinomycetota; class Actinomycetes; order Actinomycetales; family Dermatophilaceae; genus Agilicoccus; species Agilicoccus flavus. Next base: position 75,669 of record NZ_JACYXE010000005.1, read on the forward strand.
TCCACCGGCGTCGCACCCGGGCGATCGTGGCGGAGACCGTCACCGCCGGTCACGACATCATCGAGAGCCACGCCCACGAGGACTGAGTCGCCGGGGGCCCGCCGCTCGCGGACGGGCCGACTCAGGACAGGCCGAGGTCGGACAGGCCGAAGGCGTACCGGTAGGGCACGCCCTGCGCCTCGATCTTCTCGCCGGCACCGGAGGACCGGTCGGCGATGACGGCGACGGCGACCACCTCCGCGCCGGCCTCGCGGCACGCCTGCACGGCCGTGAGCGGCGACCCACCGGTCGTCGACGTGTCCTCGACGACGAGCACGCGGCGGCCCGAGATCGACGGCCCCTCGATGCGCTGCTGGAGGCCGTGCGCCTTCTCGGCCTTGCGGACGACGAAGGCGTCGAGCCGGTCACCCGCCGCGGCGGCGGCGTGCAGCATCGCGGTCGCCACGGGGTCGGCGCCCATCGTCAGGCCCCCCACCGCATCGACGCGCAGGTCGGCGACGAGGTCGCGCATGACGCGCCCCACGAGCGGGGCCGCCTCGCCGTCGAGGGTGATGCGGCGCAGGTCGACGTAGTAGTCGGCCTCCTTCCCCGAGGACAGGGTCACCCGGCCGTGCACGACGGCCTTGGCCTTGACGAGCTCGAGCAGGCGGGAACGGTCGGCGGCGGTGTCGAAGTCGGTCACGCGCGACAGCCTATCCAGCGCACCAGGGCACGGATCGCCGCGCGGAGCCGGGCCGGACGAGCAGGGTCGCGCCCGGGGTGGCGCCGGGCCGCTGTCGGTGGCGTGTGGTCGGATCAGGACATGAACCGCATCGCCGACCTCTCACCCCTGCGCCCGAACCGTGCCGACCGACTGCGGCAGGTGGGGGTGACGGTCGCCGAGATCGCCTGCCTGTTCGGGACCCTCGTCGGCACGGGCGTCATCGGGACACGGGTCGCGGAGAGCTCGGGCGGCAGCCTGTCCGCCGACGCGACCCGGATCGCGCCGGCGGGACCGGCGTTCTCGATCTGGTCGGTCATCTACCTCGGGCTCTTCGCCTACACCGTGTGGCAGTGGCTGCCCGGGCGCGCGGCCGACGTGCGGGCCCGCCGCACCGGCTGGCTCGTGGCGGCGTCCATGCTGCTCAACGCGGCCTGGCTGCTCGTCACCCAGGTCGGGTGGCTGTGGGTGAGCGTCCTCGTCATCCTCGCCCTCGCCGTCGTGCTCGGCGCGGTCCACGTCCGGCTCGTCGAGCTGCCTCGCGGCGACGCCCTCACCCGCGTCGTCGTCGACGGCACGCTCGGGCTCTACCTCGGCTGGGTGGCGGTCGCGACCTGCGCGAACATCACCGCGACGCTGGTGGCCTCCGGCGTCCGCTTCTCGGACGGGGTCGCCGACCTCGCCGCCGTCGTCGTCCTCGCGGTGGCCGCGGGTCTGGGCGTGCTCTTCGCCCGGACGTTCGGGGGGCGCCTGAGCATCGCCGCGGCGATGGCGTGGGGCCTGGCGTGGATCGCCGTCGGGCGCCTCACCGACGCGCCGGCCTCGACGGCCACCGCCGTCGCCGCGATCATCGCCGCCCTCGTCGTCGTCGGGGCCGCCCTGCGCGCGCGGCGCGGCACCGTCGACCGCACCGCCACGGCCACCGCCTGAGGCGACGACGGCCGCGGGTGCCGCGCCGGCGCCCGGCCCGCGGTCAGGACTGCTCGGCGAGGAGCTGCGCGAAGGTGCGCGGCGGGGCGCCGGTGAGGCGCTCGACGGTGTCGGTCACCTCGGCGAGCTCGCCGGAGGCGATCGCGGTGTACGTCGAGACCCACGCGTCGACCTGCCAATCCGGCGCGCCGTACCCCGCGCGGGAGGCGTAGGCCTCCTCGACCGTCTCGGGCACGTAGCGGGCCGGGCGCCCGGTCACCTCGCGCATCGTCGCCGCGATGTCGTCCAGGCTCAGCGCCTGCGGGCCGGTGAGGTCGTACGTCGCGCCCGCGTGCGCGGCCGGGTCGGCGAGCACCGCCGCGGCCGCGCGGGCGACGTCGGCGATCGCGACCGCCGTCACCCGCCCGTCGCCCGCGGGCCCGCGCAGCACCCCGTCCTCGTCGGCGAACAGGGGGAACACGTCGAGGTAGAAGTCGTCGCGCAGGAACGTCGTGGTCATGCCCGAGGCGCGCAGGTGCTCCTCGGTGGCGCCGTGGTCGCGCGCCAGGGTGAACGTCGCGTCCGGGCCGGCGCCGAGGAAGGACGTGTAGACGACGTGCCCCACACCGGCGGCGGCCGCGGCGTCGATGACGGCGCGGTGCTGGGCGAGTCGCTTCTCGTCCTCGGCCGCGGACACGAGGAAGAGCACGTCGAGCCCGGTCAGGGCCTCGCGGGTGGCCGGCGAGTCCTCGTAGACGGCGCGGGCGACCTCGGCTCCGGGCAGCTCCGGGGCGCGCGACGGATCGCGGACGAGCAGGCGCGTGGGCGTCCCGGCGTCGGCGAGGAGCCGGGCGACCCTGCCCCCGAGGCGGCCCGTGGCACCGGTGACCCCGATCCGCGCGGCGCTCATCGGTCGGCCTTCCCGGCGGCGCGGGCGGGCCGTCTCCGGCGCGCGAGGGCCGAGGAGACCCGGGCGACGACGGGCCGCGGTGTCGCGCCGAGGACCCCGACGAGGGCGCGGTACGGCCGCCCCGGCACACTGATCGCCCGGCGTCGCCGCAGGTCGGCCAGGGCGTCGGCCACGACCTTCTCGGCGTCGAGCCACATCGAGTTCGGCAGGTGCGACATGGTCATGTCGGCACGATCGTGGAACTCGGTGCGGGTGAAACCGGGGCAGACTGCGGTGACGGCCACGCCGCGGGGCGCGAGTTCCTGGGCCAGGCCCTCCGAGAAGACCGTCTCCCACGCCTTGGCGGCCGAGTACGTGCCCATGGCCACGAAGCTCGCGACCGACGACACCGTGAGGATGCCGCCGTGCCCCCGTGCGGCCATCGCGCGCCCCGCCGCGTGCGAGAGCACGAGGGTGGCGCGGCACATGACGTCGAGCATCCGCTCCTCCTCCGCGACGTCGGAGTCGAGGAAGCCGGTCCGCAGACCGAAGCCGGCGTTGTTGACGAGGAGGTCGACCGGCCCGGTCGGCCCGTCGCCCGCGACGCGGCGCGCGACCCGCTCCACGTCGTCGCGGTCGGCGAGGTCGGCGGGCAGGACCTCGGTGCGGATGCCGTGGGCGGCCTCCAGTGCGGTGGCGAGCTCCCGCAGCCGAGCCTCCGTCCGCGCCACGAGGACGAGGTCGTGGCCGGTGGCCGCGAGCTGGCGGGCGAACTCGGCGCCGAGGCCGGCGCTTGCGCCGGTGACGAGGGCGGTGGTCATGACGACCAGCCTGGCACGAGCGCGGACCGGACGACCCTCCGACCTCGCTGTGCTCGCCGTGCTCGCCGTGGCCGGTCCGGCGCGCCGGTCCGACGCGTCAGTCCGGCCACTCCGGCGTGGCGGCCGGGCCGCGCGCCTGCTCGTACCAGCGGGCGACGCCCAGCAGGCGCACGTCGTCGAAGCGGCGCCCTGCGAGCTGGACCCCGACGGGCCGGCCGTCGGGCAGGAACCCCGCGTTGACCGTCGCCGCCGGCTGCTCCGAGACGTTGTACGGCGCCGTGTAGGCGATGTGGTCGAGGGCGGTGGCCGGGTCGTTCGTCGGGCCGTGGTGGTGGGCCGGGAACGCGGCGACGGGCGCGATCGGCGAGAGCACGACGTCGTAGGGCGCGGTCGCCGCGCTCGTCGCCGCCCGCATCGCCTGGACCACCTGATAGGCGTCCATGACGTCCGAGCCGGTGAGGTGGGCGGCGCCGGCGGCCCACGCCTCGATGTAGGGCAGCACCCGGGCTCGGGCCGCGGGGGCCAGGCGTTGCAGGTCCAGCCACGAGCGGGCGCGCAGGAAGCGGTCGAGGGCGGCGAGGTGCCCGGCCCCGATGATCGGGGCGATCTCCTCGACCCGCGCGCCGGCCCGCGCGAACCTCTCCCCGACCGCGGCGACGACCGCGGCCACGGCGGGGTCGGTGGGCATCCCGCAGCCCGCCGTGGCGTGGAGACCCACCCGCAGTCCGGCGACGTCGGCCTCCCGCAGCGGCGCCTCCCGCACGGACGACCACGTGCCCAGCCGGACGACGTGGGCGAGAGCGGTGACGTCCCGGGCCTCGGGGGTCGGCCCGTGCGGGTCGGGCGCCGCGAGCACCTCCATGGCGAGCGCCACGTCGTCGACGGTGCGGGCCAGCGGGCCGACGACCCGCCCGAGGTAGGGCGGGTCGACGGGCACGAGGCCGTACGTGGGCTTGAGGGACGCGAGCCCGGTCCACCCGGCCGGGAGCCGGATCGAGCCGCCGATGTCGGAACCCACGTGGATCGGGCCGTAGCGTCCCGCGGCGGCGGCCGCCGACCCGGCGCTGGACCCGCCCACGGTCCATCCCGCGTCCCACGGCGAGCGCGTCACGCCGTGCAGGCTCGACACCCCCGAGGAGAGCATTCCGTAATCGGGCATGACGGTCTTGCCGATCCGCACGGCGCCGGCGGCGGCGGTGAGCAGCGCGGCCGGCCCGTCCACGGTCTCCGGCGGCGCACCCGCCTTCGCCGCGGTGCCGGCGGGCAGGGATGCGCCGACGGTCGCGATGTTCTCCTTGAGCGTGATCGGGACCCCGTCGAGCGGACCCGCCGGCCGCCCCTCCGCCCACCGACGGTCGCTGTGGCGGGCCGCCTCACGCGCGGTCTCGTCCTCGCGGACGTAGAGGGCGTTGAGGGTGGGCTCGCGGGCGTCGATCCGGCGCAGGACGGCCTCGAGCACCTCGGTGGGCGTGAACCGGGCCTCGGCGTACCCGCGGACGAGCTCGATGGCGGTGGCCGACACCAGGTCGTCGGCGGCAGCGGCGTTCATCTGGTCATCGTGTCACCGGCGCCCTGCCCCACCCCGATCGCGCGGCGGCGATGACACGATGCGTCCATGACCGAGTACCAGATCATGTCGTGGCGCGACCTGCCCTCCATGCTCACCGTCCGCGACGGCGACGAGACGCGGAAGGTCTCGCTCGCCCCGCGCTTCCAGGAGGCCATCGACGAGGCGGCGATGCGCCTCGGGGCCACGGGGTCCGGCGACTACCTCGACGGGTGGGCCCGCGGCGAGTGGACCCCCACCGAGGGCGACGTCACCGAGGCCGCCGAGCGGCTCTCCGCCGAGCTGGAGGCCCGCTGGGACCAGGGCGCCCTCGACGCCTACCTCGACGACCTCGGCCCGGCCTCGGCCTGAGGGCGCCACATCGTGGTCCGTGCCCGTCACGCTCGCCCGGGCCGTTCGTGCGGCACGGGCGAGCGGGAACGGCCCGGGTGAGCGGCGGGTCGGGTCGGCCGCGGCGCCGGCGGCCGGAACGGGGACGAGACGGTGTCGGTGGCGGCTCCTAGGGTGTGGAGCGTGCGCATTGCTACGTGGAACTGCAACTCGATCCGATCCCGCGTCGACCGGGCCGTCGCCCTGCTCGAGCGGCACGACCTCGACGTGCTCGCCCTGCAGGAGACCAAGTGCAAGGACGAGCAGTTCCCCCTGCAGCGGTTCACCGACGCCGGGTACGAGGTCGCCATGCACGGCTTCTCGCAGTGGAACGGCGTCGCGATCGTCTCGCGGGTGGGGCTGGCCGACGTGAGCGTGGGCTTCGAGGGGATGCCGACGTTCGGCGAGCCCGACGCCGCCGCCGAGGCCCGCGCGCTCGGCGCGACGTGCGGCGGCGTGCGCCTGTGGTCGCTGTACGTGCCCAACGGCCGCGAGCTCGGGCATCCGCACCTCGCGTACAAGCTCGCCTGGCTCGACGCGCTGCGGGCGGCGGGGTCGTCGTGGCTCGCCGCCGACCCCGACCTGCCGGTCGCGCTCATGGGTGACTGGAACGTCGCCCCCACCGACGACGACGTGTGGTCGACCGAGTTCTTCGAGGGCAAGACGCACGTGTCGCCGCCGGAGCGGGAGGCGTTCCGGGGGGTCGTCGACGCCGGATTCGCCGACGTGGTGCGGCCCTTCACGCCCGGGCCGGGGGTCTTCACGTACTGGGACTACACGCAGTTGCGGTTCCCGAAGAAGCAGGGGATGCGCATCGACTTCTGCCTGGGCTCGCCGGCGTTCGCGTCTCGCGTCGGCGGGGCGTTCATCGACCGCGAGGAGCGCAAGGGCAAGGGCGCGAGCGATCACGCGCCCGTCGTCGTCGAGCTGCAGCCGTGACCGGGGCCGGGCGCGGTCGCCTCCTGGGCGGGGCGCGGGCGGTGCGCGATCGCGTCATCGAGAGCGCCGAGAAGGGCATCTCGGAGGGCACCGAGGGCGGTCCCGAGGGCGACGACCGCGGTCCGCTCGTCCTCGTCACGGGCGCGACCGGCGGGGTGGGCGGCGGCATCGTCGAGGCGTTCGTCTCGGCGGGCGCCCGGGTCGTGCTCGCCCATCGTGGGTCGCCCGACCGGGTCCGGGAGCTGGCCGACGCGCACGGCGAGGCCGTCGCGGGCGTCGTCCGCGCCGACCTGACGATCGAGGCCGACCGGGAGCGTCTCGTCGCCGAGTGCGAGGCGCTCGGCGGGGTCGAGGCGGCCGTGCTGGCCGCCGGGGTGCAGCCGGTGACGCCCCTGCGAGAGCTGAGGGCCGAGGACGTGCGGGCGATGTTCGAGGCCAACGTCGTCGCGACGTTCGACCTCACCCGGCTGCTGGCCGGGCCGATGACGGCGCGCGGCGGCGGAGCGATCGTCGCGATCGCCTCGGTGGAGGGCCACCGCCCCGCCGTCGGTCACGCCCACTACGCGGCCGCCAAGGCGGCCCTGCTCATGCACGCCCGCGCCGCGGCGCTGGAGCTCGGGGCCGCGGGGATCCGCATCAACACCGTCTCGCCGGGCCTCGTGGACGACGGCGGCCTCGCCGACCGGTGGCCGGAGGGCCTCGCGAGCTGGACCGAGGCGGTGCCCCTGCGCCGCCCGGCCACGCCGCTGGACGTCGGTCAGGCGTGTGTCTTCCTCGCCTCCGACGCGGCGTCGTTCGTCACCGGCACCGACCTCGTCGTCGACGGCGGGATGTCGGCCGTCCCGGCCTGGTGAGTCCCGCGTACGCCCCGCGGGCGCCGAGCTGCACCGCCGGCGGGCCGTTCGGCGCAGTCCACCGCGCGACACGCCGCCGGCCGTGGGCCGCACACCGCGTGATGCACAGTGAACGGGCGCGTCACCGTGCGCGCATCCGCGACGGCGCCCTCACCGGCGTCGGGAGGACCCACGAGCAGGGAGAACGGCATGGACGTGAGCGCGACCGAGGGTTCCGAGCGGCGAACGCAGGCGAGCTCGCGAGCCGCAGTCGGCGCGACCGAGGATTCGGGTCGGCGCATCGTCGGCGGTCACGTGGTGACCATGGACGGCGCGGGTGGCGGAGCCGGCACCGTCCTCGCCGACGGCGAGGTGGCGTGGGACGCGGTGGGCACGTTGACCTACGTCGGCCCGGCGCGCGGGCCGGCGGGGGCGGGTGACGTCGACGCCACCGGCTGCGTGGTCCTGCCCGGTCTCGTCAACGCCCACACCCACTCGGGCATGTCGATGCTGCGCGGCTACTCCGACGACTGCGACCTGCAGACCTGGCTGGGGCACGTGCGCGATTTCGAGGTCGGCATGAGCGCCCGCGACGTCGCTTCCGGGCTGCGCCTCGCCCTCCTGGAGATGGTGACGACCGGGACGACCGCGTTCGCCGACATGTACCACTGGGACGCCGACCTGCTGGCGATCGTCGCCGACGCGGGGCTGCGCGTCGTCGCCGCACCGGCGGTGTTCGACTACGACGACGTCGGCTACCCCGGCGCCGCCGGGCCGGACGGCACCGGCGTGCTCGCCGCGACGGAGGACCTCGCGCGGGAGTTCGCGGGCGACGACCACGTGCGCCTCGCCTTCGGCCCGCACGCGCCGTACACGTGCAGCCCGGAGCTCTACGCCGACGTCGCCCGTCGGGCCGCCCGGCTCGGGATCGGGGTGCACACGCACCTGTCCGAGACGCGCCACGAGGTCGACGTCTGCCGGGAGCGATTCGGGGTGACCCCGATCGCGCACGTCGAGCGGCTCGGGCTGTTCGAGGTCCCCGTCCACGTCGCGCACGCCGTGCACGCCACCCCGGAGGACGTGGCGATCCTCGCCGCGCGCGGGGCGAGCGTGTCGCACAACCCGGTGAGCAACCTCAAGCTCGGGGCGGGGGTGGCCCCGCTCGTCGCGCTGCGCGATGCCGGTGTGCCGCTCGCCCTGGGCACCGACTCGGCGGCCAGCAACAACACCCTCGACCTGTTCGAGGAGATCAAGACGGCCCCTCTGCTGCAGCGCGGCGTGGCCGCGAGCCCCGACGTCGTGCTCGGTAGCGAGGCGCTGGCGTGGGCGACCACGGGCGGCGCGCGTGCCCTGGGTTTCGATCGTGCGGGCGCGTTGGAGGTCGGGAAGTGGGCGGACGTCGTGGTGGTCCGCGCCGACGGCCCGGCCGCGACGCCCCTGTACGACCCGGTCTCGTTCCTCGCCTTCGCGGCCCGGGGCTCGGACGTGCGCGACGTCGTCGTCGGCGGCCGCACCCTCGTACGGGACGGGCGGGCGCTCACCCTCGACGAGGACGCGATCCTCGACGCCGTCGCCCGCGCCGGCTACCGCCGCGCCCACGACGCGTCCTGACCGACCGGTCCACACACCCCATCTCTTGGGCCCCGGCCACCCCGGCCCGGTCACCCGGTTCGGACCCGATCGACCTCCGACACTCGATGCACCACGTCGACGATGACGGCCCGCCGAGCAGCCGGGCGGCACGGCCGACGTCGCCCTGACGTGCCGACACCACGGCGGACCCGCCCCACCGCAGAAAGACCCGCCCCACCGCAGCACAACGTTGCCCGCGATCGTCGACGCCGCCGCTCGCTCCCGACCCGACCCGGCCATCCGGTCCGCACCCGACCGACCTCCGACACTCGACGCACCACATCGACGAGGGCGGCTCGCCGAGCAGCCAGGCGGCACGGCTGACGTCGCCTTTCCTTGCCCGACGCCGCGGCGGACCCGCCCCACCGCAGAAAGACCCGCCCCACCGCAGCACATCGTCGCCCGCGATCGTCGACGCCGCCGCCCACTCCCGACCCGACCCGGCCATCCGGTCCACGCCCGATCACCCTCCGACTCTGGACGCGCACGTCGACGAGGACGGCAAGCCGGTGCAGCCGGGCGGCACGGCTGACGTCGCCTTTCCTTGCCCGACGCCGCGGCGGACCCGCCCCCGGCCCCAGGACAGCGTTGCCCGCGATCGTCGACGTCGCCACCCACTCCCCCCATCGGTGCGCGCACGGCCACGACCTCACCCCCCACGGCTCCTGACCGACTCGAGGAGCGACTCGGCCCCGACGCATCGGGCCCGGTTCACGTGCCGCGGGGGCTGCGCCACCCGCTCCGACCGAGCCCGTCCCGTCCCGGCGCGGACGGCGCCCGACACCTCCGCGACCATCGAGCGCAGCGCGCATCACGACGGGCCCGACAGTCAGGGCGGTCGAGGCAGGGAGTTTTCACGACAACTGCACTGCCAATGCTCGACGCTCCCACGTCGATGCTGGTCAGGGGCCCGGCTGATCCGCGACTCACCCATTGGCAGTGCAGTTCGCGTGAAAACTCTCCCGCCGGGTCGCCCGTTCGGGCCGCGGCCTCCCCCGCTCCCACCCCGAGCCGGCGCCCGGGTGGTGAGATGTCACTCGCTACCGTGCCCTCGCGCCGATCGACGGTCATTCGTGCGATCTCACCAGGCGTCACCGCGCCCCGGTGAACTTCCTCCACCCGCGCCGGCGTCCGGATGGTGAGATATCACTCGGTACCGGACCCGTGCGCCCGAGCGTCGGTCACTCGCGCGATCTCACGATGTGGTGGGGGTGAGGTCCCTGATCCGGGACTCCGCCGCCGGGTAGCGGGCGACGAGCGCGGCGCGGTCGCCCAGCTCGAAGCCGGACCAGTCGAACGGCGGGGACATCGTCGTCCCGATCAGGGTCCGGTCCCCGAGAGGCGACGAGCCCTGCCACGTGCCGGCCGGGACCACCACGCACGGCCGCTGGCCGGCGGTGACGTCCGGCCCGAGGACCGGTTCCCGCACGCCGCCGTCGGCGTCCAGGAGCAGCAGCCGCAGCGGCGCTCCCGCGTAGTGGTGGTAGACCTCGGTCGCGGCGAGCCGGTGCATCGCCGAGCACTCCCCCCGCTCGAGCAGGTAGTAGATGGCGGACATGTGCTCGTCGAGGTGATGGCGGGCGAAACGTCCCCCCTCGTGCGGCAGCGGCTCGAGGCCGAGGTCGGCGACGATGCGGTCGACGTCGGACCCGCTGGACACCGCCGGGGAGCCGACCGGCCGCTCCCAGAGCGTGACGACGGAGCGCACCCCTTCCGTCTCGTACGGCCGCACCTCCCCGGTCGGCCGATAGCCGCACGCGTGCCAGAACGGTTCGGCGCCGGCCGCGTTCGCGGCCACGACGCCGAGCCGCATGGTCGTCGCGCCCCACCGGCGAGCCAGCCGCACCAGGTCCTCGTGCAGGGCGCGCCCCGTCCCGCGCCCCTGCCGGTCGCCGCGGACCAGCAGCAGCCCCACGTAGGCGACGCCCGTGCGGGGGAACCCTCGGACGAGGTCCGCGACACCGACGAGCTCTCCGCCCTCGAACCGCCCGAGGACCACCTTGGCGTCGGCGTCAACACCCGGGGGCCGCGACTCGAAGAGCTCCCGCACATCGGCCTCGGTCTGGCCACGGCCCGAGAGGCGCGCGACGTAGTCCGGCGTCGCGGCGAACAGCTCCGCCACGGCCGCCCGGTCCGCGAGCCCGAGGTGCCTCACCGTCATCACGTCACGCTAGCGCCGCCCGGACCCCGGCCCGCCGCCGGAGGACTGCGAACCGGACGGCACGAGGCCGACGCCGTCACGACGGCCCGACCGCCTCGGGGCGCGAGTGAGGGGGCGCACCGCCCCGCTTCCAGCGGCGAACCGGTGATCACCCTCACCCGGTCGGACGACACGCACCGGTGGCCGCCGCCGACGGGCGAGACGGGCGAACCGCCTCCGTTTCGGCCCCGAGCCGGTGACCACCCCCACGCGGTCGGACGACACGCACCGGTGGCCACCGCCGACGCGTGAGACGGGCGAACCGCCTCCGTTTCGGCCCCGAGCCGATGTTCACCCTTACGCGGTCGGACGACAGGCGCCGGTGGCCACCGCCGACGCGCGAGACGGGTGAACCGCCTCCCCTCCGGCGGCGAGCCGGTGTTCGCCCTCACCCGGTCGGACGACAGGCGCCGGTGGCCGCCGCCGACGCGCGAGACGGGCGAAACGCCCCGCATCCGGCAGCGAACCGGTCATCACCCTCACCGGTCGGACGACGGGCGCCGGTGGCCGCCGCCGCGACGAGACGTCGGCCGGCGTGAGAAACGAGTGGCTCCGACCTGATGCCAGGGCCGGACGTGGCGCCCAGGCCCTAGAGTGGCTTCGACGCGGGGTGCCGGTCGCCGGCTGAGAACACACCCGTCGAACCTGATCTAGTTCGAACTAGCGAAGGGACGTCACATGTCGACGCCATCCCCTGCCTCAGCCGTCACGCCCGAGGCGATCGCGGCCGCCCTGGCCGCCCTGCGCGAGGGCAGCCCGCTCGTGCAGTGCCTGACGAACACCGTGGTGACGAACTGGACGGCGAACGTCCTGCTCGCCGCGGGCGCGGCGCCGGCGATGATCGACAACGAGCGCGAGGCGGCGGGGTTCGCGGGTGTCGCGAGCGGGGTCCTCGTCAACCTCGGCACCCTCCAGCCCGACACCGTGGCGGGCATGTTCCAGGCGGTCCACGGCGCCGACGGGGCGGGCACGCCCTGGGTGCTCGACCCGGTCGGTGCCGGCGCCGGCCTGCCGTGGCGCACCGACGTGGCGCGTGACCTCGTCGACGAGGGCGCGCCGGCGATCGTCCGCGGCAACGCGTCCGAGATCCTCGGCCTCACCGGCGGGCAGGGCGGGCGCGGGGTCGACAGCTCCGACCCCGTCGAGGCGGCCCTCGACGCGGGTGCGGGCCTCGCCCGCGAGCGCGGGTGCGTCGTCGCGATCAGCGGCCCGGTCGACCACCTCACCGACGGCGAGACCACGGTCCGCCTCGCCAACGGCCACCCGTGGCTCACCGCCGTCACGGGCGTCGGGTGCAGCCTCGGCGGGCTCATGGCCGGGTTCGCCGGCGTCGTCGACGCCCCGCTCGTCGCGGCCGCCGCCGCGACGAGCCTGCTGTGCGTCGCCGCCGAGGACGCCGCCGAGGCCGCCACCGGGCCGGGATCGTTCGCCGTGGGCCTGCTCGACCGCCTCCACACCCTGAGCCCGGACGAGCTCGCCGCACGCGTCCGCCTCTCGTGACCGGCCCGGCGACACCTCGCACCCGGGACGACGCCGCGGCGCAGACGTCGGCCCGACGCCCGGGCGGGCGCCCCGTCGACCCGTCGATCTACCTCGTCACCGACACCGCCCTGTGCGGAGAGGTCGGGGTCGCCGAGACGGCGCGCTCAGCCGTCGAGGGCGGGGTGAGCCTCGTGCAGCTGCGCGATCCGGCGGCCGGCGACGCCGAGCTCGTCACGCTCGGCCGGGACCTCGTGGCCGCGCTGGCCGGGACGGGGGTGCCGGTCGTCGTCAACGACCGGGTCGACCTCGTCGCGGCCATCGGCGCCCAGGGCGCCCACGTCGGCCAGGGCGACACCCCCGTTGAGGAGGCGCGGGACATCCTCGGCGACGAGGGCCTGCTCGGCCTGTCGGTCCACACGGACGCCGAGCTCGACGCGGCGCTCGCCCTGCCTCCGGGCACGATCGATCTCCTCGGTATCGGACCCCTGCGGGCGACGCGGAGCAAGCTCGATCACGAGCCCGTGCGCGGCCTGGGCCACCTCGGGCACCTCGCGGCCCGGTCCCCGTGGCCGTGCGTCGCCATCGGCGGCGTGGGGGCGGCCGACGCGGCCGACCTGCGCACCGCCGGCATCGCCGGCATGGCCGTCGTCAGCGCGATCTGCGGTCGGCCCGACCCGCGCTCGGCGGCCGCGGCGCTGCACGCGGCGTGGACCGCTGCCGGCCGGAACGAGCCGGGCGAGGTCGCCCCGTCCCGTGAGGGCCCGCCCACCCCGCGCGCAGCCTGGACCCCCGCCCGCCGCAGCGAGCCACGCAAGGTCACGTCGTGAGACCCGCCGACCCCCGCGCACCCTGGACCGCCATCCGCCGCCGACAACCAGGCGAGGTCGCGCCGTGAGACCCACCGACCCCCGACCGACGAGGAGACGCCCATGACGGAGATCGACCCACGGCCCGACGCGGCGACCGGCCCACCCCCCTCGGTCCTGTCCATCGCCGGCAGCGACCCATCCGGCGGCGCCGGCATCCAGGCCGACCTCAAGACCTTCTCGGCCCTGGGCGCCTACGGCATGGCCGCGATCACGGCGCTGACCGCACAGAACACGCGCGGGGTGAGCGGCGTGCACGTCGTGCCGGCCGCGTTCGTGCTCGACCAGGTCGAGGCGATCCTCGACGACGTGCGGGTCGACGCCATCAAGCTCGGGATGCTCGCGAACGCCCGGATCGCGCGCGCGGTGGGCGAGGTGCTCGACCGGCTGGGCACCGGACCCGACGAGCGCGGCGCTCCGTACGTCGTCCTCGACCCGGTCATGGTCGCGACGTCCGGCGACCGCCTCCTCGACGAGGACGCGGCGCAGGCCGTGCGCGAGCTCATGCCGCGCGCGAGCATCGTCACCCCCAACCTCGCCGAGACCGCGGTCCTGCTCGACGCCGACCCCGCCACCGACCTCGACGGGTTGCGCGAGCAGGCGCAGGCCCTGCGGGCGGCGGGCGCGCACCGCGTGCTCGCCAAGGGCGGGCACCTGCGCGGCGGCGGCGCGACGGACGTGTTCGCCGACGAACACGGCGTCGTCGACCTGCGCGGGCGCCGCGTCGACGCGCGGACCACCCACGGCACCGGCTGCACCCTGTCATCGGCGCTCGCCGCCCTGCGCCCGCGGCGCGGCGACTGGGCCACGACCTGCACCGACGCGAAGGTGTGGCTGACCGACGCCATCGAGGCCGGGCCCGGCCTCCACATCGGGCGCGGCGAGGGCCACGGACCCGTCCACCACTTCCACGCCCTCTGGGGGGACCGATGAACGACTCGACCCTGACGCGACCGGCGCTCGTCGACCCCGGTGACGCCGCAGACCCCGGTGACGCCGCAGACTCCGCCGGCGGCGGCCCCCGCTTCACCGACGAGGCGTGGGCCGCGACGGCCGGCCTCCGGGCCGCGATCGACGCCCTGCCCTTCCTGTCGGAGCTGCGCGACGGCACCCTGCCCGAGGCGACGTTCCGGCACTATATGACCCAGGACGCCCTCTACCTCGCCCGGTACGGCCGGGCCCTCGCGTTCGCGGCGGCGCAGAGCCCGTCGACGGACGAGCTCGTCTTCTTCGCCGAGCGGGCGCGCGACTGCATCGTCGTCGAGCGGGAGCTGCACGCGGCGCGGATCACCGACCCCGACGGGGCCGCGCTCTCACCGACGTGCGCGGCGTACTCGTCCTACCTGCTCTCGCTCGCCGGCGAGGGCTGCTACCCGGTCCTCGTCGCGGGCGTGCTGCCCTGCTTCTGGATCTACGACGACGTGGGCACGCGCCTGAGGGCCGACGTCGACGATCTCGGCGCCCACCCGTTCGGCGACTGGATCGGCACGTACGGCGACCCGGTCTTCGCCGAGCAGACCCGGCAGGCCCGGGACATCGCCGACGCCGCCGCGCGGGCCGCCTCGCCGGCCGTCCGGGCGCGGATGCTCGAGGCGTTCGTCGCCGCGAGCCGGTACGAGTGGATGTTCTGGGACGCCGCGTACCGGCTCGAGGGGTGGCCCGTCGGCTGAGGCCGGCGCCGGCTCAGTCCGCGACCACGCCCGTCCAGCCGGTGGCCGCGCGGCCGGCGTAGCGGATGTCGGCGCCCGACTGGTCGTTGCCGTTCGCGTCGAGGTACACGCGGACGTCGCCCGCGCGGGTGATGCCCACGAGGGGGCGCGCGGAGCCGGTCGAGCACTCGCCGACGGCGACGTGGGAGAACACCTGCCACCCCTTCGCCGCGAGCCGGCGGCTGCTCACCTTCGTGGGCGTCGCGCGCGGCACGACGTAGGCGACGAGCCCGCCGGAGCGGTTGGCGCCGACGAGGTCGTCGGCGGCCTTCCCGCCGGGCAGCTTCCACCAGCCCGCGTAGCCCAGGGACGTGACGCCGCTCCAGCCGCGCGTGGCGACCGTGCCCGCGCCGACCGGGCGATGGTCGGCGCCGACCGTGTAGCGCTTGAGCCCGCCCGTCGTCGTCAGGCCGTAGAGGTAGGGGCCGGCGTAGGTGAGCGAGCGGATCGACCCCCAGCCGCGGGAGAGGACCGCGTCGGTCAGGCTCAGGCGGCCTCCGGCGGCGGTCCGGTCGACGACGGACACGAGGTGCAGGGCGCCGGCGCGGTCGATGGCGTAGTGCCGGTCGATCGAGACGCCCGCGCTCGACGACGTGCCGAGGTAGACGACGGCCGTGGGCGTGTACGCGAGCTTGACGCCCATCGGGTACAGGGCACCCTTGGCGCCGCGCACGGCGCCGAGCGCGAGCGACCCGTCGGGGCGGACGACGGTCACGGCCGTCCGGCACGTGGCCGGGACGGGCACGGCCGCCGCGGCGGCGGGGCGTGCGGCCGCGACCGGCGCGGCCGGCGCCGCGGAGGCGGCGGGGCTCGGCGCGGCGCCGAACGTGAGCGCCCCGGCGAGCAGGGCGGGGACGACGTGGGCGACGCGGCGGGCGGCGGCGCGCGAGCGCAGGGGGAATGACACGGGGGCCTCGACTTCGGTGAACGGCGACACGGATACGGACGGATCGCTCGCACGCCGGGAGGTCGGTCGGTCCGGTCGAGGCGCCCCCGCATCCTCGGCCGCTCCCGCGGGTCATGATCCAGGCAGCAGGGTAGACGCCCCGACCGCCGCGTGGGTACGCCGGATCGATACATCGCGCGAGAGGCGTTGCCGTGCACGTGTTCCCACCGAGACCCCTTCGCGCGACCGGGTCCGCCGCACCCTGCTGGAGGCACCCGGGCCGTCGTCCGTCACGCGATGCCGCGTCGCGGTCGTCACGCTTCTCGCCGCCCCCCCTCGTCGGCTGTTCCGGGTCCCCGGGACCCCCGACGGGTCGCCCGTCGACCAGTCCCCCGGAGTGTTCGCCCACCCGGGATGCGCCGGCGCCGCCGGAGGCCGGCCGCGTCGGCATCACCCGCGGGTCGGGGACGGCAGACACCTTCATCGGTTCGTTCCGGGGGCCGGACGACGTGTCGTCGTTCGAGGCCAGGGACGACGGGACCAGGGTCGCGAAGGTCCCGGTCCGGGTGGGGCGTCGCGTTCTGCCCACGATCGACGTCGTCGGCGTGGCGGGCACCGTGGGCACGGGGCGGGTCGACCTGGCCCCCACGACCTCGGGGATCCCGGGGCCGGGGCCGACCGGGTTCACCGTGCCCGGGCCCGGCTGTCGGGAGGTCTCGCTCCGCGACGACCCCCGGGTTCGAGTCGTCGTCTCCGTCGCCCGGTGACACGGGCTCCGGGCCGCACGAGCGAGCGGGGCAGCCCGGCGCGCGGGACGTCCGCGTCGGTGCGGCCCTTCGCGTCGGTGCGGTGCGGCGGGCCCGGAACGCGGAGAAGCTGCCCGCCGGGTCCCGGCGGGCAGCTTCTCTGTGGAGCGTCGGTCACGCAGCGTCGGTCGAACGCAGTCAGTCGCCCGTGGTGAGGGCGACGGGGCCGTCCTCCGGCCCGTCCTGCGGGACCGGTGAGAGGCTGAGCGCGTCGGCGGCGGCGTCGAGGTAGACCGTGACGTGGTCGCCGTCGCGCACCTCCCCCGCGAGCAGCGCCCGGGCGAGCCGGTCGCCGATCTCGCGCTGGACGAGGCGGCGCAGCGGCCGCGCCCCGAACGCGGGGTCGAACCCGGTGATCGCCAGCCACTCGCGCGCCGGCTCGGTCACCTCGAGGGTGATGCGGCGCGCCGCGAGCCGGCCGGCGAGCGCGTCGACCTGCAGCTCGACGATCCGGGCCAGCTCCTGCGTGCTCAGCGGCTCGAAGACCACGGTCTCGTCGAGCCGGTTGAGGAACTCCGGCTTGAACGCCCCGCGCACCGTGGCGAGGACCGCCTCGTGCTTCGCCTCCGGCGTCAGCGTCGCGTCGATGAGGTACTGGCTGCCCAGGTTGCTCGTCATGACGAGGATGACGTTGCGGAAGTCGACCGTGCGGCCCTGGCCGTCGGTGAGGCGCCCGTCGTCGAGCACCTGCAGGAGGATGTCGAACGTCTCGGGGTGCGCCTTCTCGACCTCGTCGAGCAGCACGACCGAGTACGGCCGGCGGCGGACGGCCTCGGTGAGCTGACCGCCCTCGTCGTAGCCGACGTACCCGGGCGGCGCGCCCAACAGGCGTGCCGCACTGTGCCTCTCCTTGTATTCACTCATGTCGATGCGGACCATGGCCCGCTCGTCGTCGAAGAGGAAGTCCGCGAGCGACTTCGCCAGCTCCGTCTTGCCGACGCCCGTCGGGCCGAGGAAGAGGAAGCTGCCGGTCGGCCGGTCGGGGTCGGCGATGCCGGCCCGGCTCCGGCGCACGGCGTCGCTGACGGCGCGCACCGCGTCGGCCTGCCCGATGAGCCGCCGACCCAGGACCTCCTCCATGTGCAGGAGCTTCTCGGTCTCGCCCTGGAGCAGGCGGCCGGCGGGGATGCCCGTCCAGCTCGAGATGACGTCGGCGATGTCGTCGGCGCCCACCTCGTCGGAGACCATCGGCTCGCCCGCGGCACCGGCGGCCGACTCGGCGTCGCCGGCCTCGGACGAGGCCGCCGCGAGCTGCTTCTCGAGCTCGGGGATCTCGCCGTAGAGGACCCGGGACGCGCCCGCGAAGTCACCCTCGCGCTGGAGCCGCTCGGCCGTCATCCGCAGCTCGTCGAGCTGCGCCTTGAGGTCGCCGACCCGGTTGAGTCCGGCCTTCTCGGCCTCCCACCGGGCGGTGAGCCCGGCGAGTTCCTCGGAGCGGTCGGCGAGGTCGGCGCGGAGCCGGTCGAGGCGCTCCATGCTCGCCTCGTCGGTCTCCCGGGCGAGGTGCATCTCCTCCATCTTGAGGCGGTCCACCTGGCGACGCAGGACGTCGATCTCGACGGGTGAGGAGTCGATCTCCATCCGCAGCCGCGAGGCGGCCTCGTCGACGAGGTCGATGGCCTTGTCGGGCAGCTGACGCGACTGGATGTAGCGGTGACTCAGCGTCGCGGCCGCCACGAGCGCGGAGTCGGCGATGGCCACCTTGTGGTGCGCCTCGTACCGCTCCTTGAGCCCGCGCAGGATCGCGATGGTGTCCTCGACGCTCGGCTCCCCGACGTAGACCTGCTGGAAGCGTCGCTCGAGCGCGGCGTCCTTCTCGATGTGCTTGCGGTACTCGTCCAGCGTCGTCGCGCCGACGAGCCGCAGCTCACCGCGCGCGAGCAGCGGCTTGATCATGTTGCCCGCGTCCATCGAGCCCTCGCCGGTCGCGCCCGCGCCGACGATCGTGTGGATCTCGTCGATGAACGTGACGACCTTGCCCTCGGACTCGCGGATCTCGGTGAGGACGGCCTTGAGGCGCTCCTCGAACTCGCCGCGGTACTTCGCGCCCGCGACCATCGAGCCGAGGTCGAGCGCGATGAGGCGCTTGTCGCGCAGCGACTCCGGCACGTCGCCGGCGACGATGCGCTGCGCGAGCCCCTCGACGACGGCCGTCTTGCCGACGCCGGGCTCGCCGATGAGCACGGGGTTGTTCTTCGTGCGGCGGCTGAGCACCTGCACGACGCGGCGGATCTCGTCGTCCCGGCCGATGACGGGGTCGAGCTTGCCCTCGCGCGCGGCGAGGGTGAGGTCGGTGCCGTACTTGGCGAGGGCGTTGAACTGGTCCTCCGGGTTCTCGGTCGTCACCTTGCCGCCGCCGCGCATCTGCGGGACGAGGCGGTCGATGGCCTCGGCGTCGAGGCCGAACTCGCCGGTGCGCGCGAGCGCGAGGAGCATGTGGTCGGTCGAGACGTAGGAGTCGCCCATCGACTCCATGATCTGGCGGGCCTGCTCGAGCACGGTGAGGCCGGAGCGGGACAGCGTGGGCTGGGTCATCGACGACCCCTGCGCGCTGGGCAGCTTGCGCAGGGCGGCCTCGGCGGCGCGGCGCGCGGCGAGCAGCGAGCTGCCGGAGGCGTCGAGCAGCGGGCCGGTCGTCGTCTCGGGCTGCTCGGTGAGCGCGAGGAGGAGGTGGGCGGGCTCGACGTGCGGGTGCCCGGCCGCGGCGGCCGAACGGGTCGCCGCGGAGAAGGCCTCCTGGGCCTTCGTGGTGAGCTGAAGGTTCATGGTGGGGCGGCTCCTGGTCCGTCGGAATGATGTCTGCTCAGGACAACCGGCTCGAAGTTGCGTCTATTCCGCTCAACTCTGGGTCATCCGCCCTGCTCATCGAACGCACGCCGCCCCCTGACACCGGGGTGGCAGGGGGCGGCGCATCGCTGGGGGAACCGGTCAGATGCCGCCGTCGCGGCGACGCTCGGCGGCCCGGCGGACCTCCTCCTCGCGGGTCAGGCCCGACCCGCCGGCCTCGCGCAGGCCGCCGGAGTGGGCGCCGCGGTCGTAGGTGCCGTCCTCGCGGGCCCCGTGGCCGATCCGGTCGTCGTCGCGACCCACGACGCGCTCCTCGTGGCGCAGGTCCCGCTCGTCGCGGCCCACGGCGTGGTCGTCGCGGCGCAGGTCGTGGTCGCCGCGACCCACCGCGCGGTCGTCGTGGCCGACGGCGCGCTCGTCGTGACGGTCGGCGGCGCGGTCCTTCTTCGCCAGCTCGGCGCGCGTCTTCTCGAGCTCCTTCTCCTGCGCCCGCTGCTGCTTCTCGAGGTCGCGGCGCTCGCGGTGGGTGCGGTAGCGGCGCTTGCCGGCCGACGTCATGAGCCAGATGCCCAGCAGCAGGAGCAGCACGGCCGCCGCACCCATGAGCATCATGGTCAGCGGGGTCAGGGAGAGCGTGTTGTTGAACATCTCGACGGTCGAGGCCTGCGCCCCCGCTGAGGACGCCACCCAGAGGCCGGCTCCGGCGACGATGAGGGCGATGAGGATGAGCAGGACGCCGAGGACGGCCATGGCTACTCCTTCGTCGGTCCGGCCGAGGGCCGGCCGTGGTTGTGGGAGAGGTCGGGAACGCTGGGACAGTACCCATTCGACCCCCCGCCACTCCCCCGCACCCGCAGGCGCGCCGGACCACCCGGCCCGCGACGTCTCCCGGGAGGAAGATCCGTACGGACGACATCGACCGCGGCGCCGATCCCATCGGCCCAGGTCACCGGGGTGCGAGTCCGCGCACACCGCGATCCATGTCGTCCGTACGGTTCTTCGATCCTCGGGACCGTCTCTCGGCCCGCCCGTCATCCGGCGAAGATCGTCACCGCCTCGGCGACGGACTCCGACAGGGCGACGACGCGGGATCGCAGCTCGCGGTAGGCGCGGACGTCGGCCTGCGAGGCGATCGTGGGTTCCGAGTCCTGCCCGGCGGGCAGGAGGGCGAGGCCGGCCAGCGGCGAGTCGGCGCGGCCGAGCCCGTACAGCGCGAGGGCCGCGGCGCCGAGGGCCGAGCCCTCCGCCCCACCGGTGACGGTCAGCGGCCGGGCGAGCGCGGAGGCGAGCACGACGCGCCACAGCGCGGAGCGGAACACCCCGCCCGTGGCGCGCACGGACTCGACGGGGTGGACGGCGTCGAGGTCGTCGAGGATCGTCGACATCTGCAGCGCGACCCCCTCGATGGCGGCGCGCACGAAGTGGCCGCGGGTGTGCGAGCGGCGCACGCCGAGGTACGCGCCCGGCAGGTCGGGGTTCCACAGGGGGGCCCGCTCGGCGAGCAGGTACGGAAGCATGACGAGCCCGTCGCACCCGACGGGCACGGAACGCGCCATCGACAGCAGCTCGGCGTCGACATGCGCGTCCTCCTGCCCCGCCCGCGCCTTGAGCAGGTCGCGAGCGAAGACGTCGCCGCACCAGCGGACGACGACGCCGCCGTTGCTCACGGCGCCCCCGACGACCCACGTCTGCTCGGTGAGGGCGTAGCAGAACAGGCCGCCGCCGTGGTCGACGACCGGCCCGTCGACGGCCATCCGCAGCGCGCCGCTCGTGCCGAGGGAGAGCCCGACCACACCGGGCGTCAGCGCGCCGGTGCCGAGGTTGCCGAGGGGTCCGTCGCCGGCGCCGAGCACCACCCCCGTGGCCGTCGGCAGCCCGATGCGGGCGGCGACGGACCGGCTCAGCCCGAGCGCGGAGGTGGTCGGCAGCACGGGCGGGAGCTGCTCGTACTCGACGCCGGCGAGCTCGAGCGCGGTCGGGTTCCAGTCGCGGGTCGTCAGGTCGAGCAGGCCGGTGCCCGACGCGCACGACAGCTCGGTGGCGAGCGTGCCGGTCAGCGCCTGGATGATCCAGTCCTTGAGCCCGATCCAGCTCGTCACCTTCGCGCACAGCTCGGGCTCGTTCCGGCGGAACCACATGAGCTTCGCCAGCGGCGAGAACGAGTGAACCGGCGTCCCCGACACGCGGTGCAGCTCGGCGGCGCGGGGGTCGGCGCGCAGCTCGCGGGCGATGTCGCCGGCCCGCGAGTCGGCCCACGTGAGCAGCGGCGTCAGGGGGCGACCGCCGGGCCCGAGGCCGATGAGCCCGTGCATCGCCGAGCTGAGCGAGATGGCGACGACCTTCGCGCCGCCGGCCGCCTCCGCGGCCTCCGAGAGGGAGGCCATCACGGCGGCGAGCACGACCTGCGGGTCCTGCACCTCCCATCCGGGCTTGGGGTGCAGCAGCGGGTACTCGCGGACGACGGTGTGCCGCCAGGACGAGTCGATGCCGAACGCCGACGCCTTCGCGGCGGTCGTGCCGACGTCCAGGCCGATGACGACCTCGGCGGGAGGCAGGACCACGTCGTCTTCGCTCATGTCGCCGATTCTCTCCCGTTCAGCTCCTCCGCGAGGGCGAACACCTCCTGCGACAAGGCGCGCGCGTCCTCGCCGTCGAAGCCGAGGTGCGCGACGACCGCCGAGGCGGCCTGACGCAGCGGGCCCGCGACGAGCGGGGCGAGCGTGTCGGCCTTCGGGTCGGTCACGGGCGCGCCGACGCCGCGCAGGTGCAGCAGCCACGCGGCCACGACGCGGGAGGCCGCCGTCGTCGGCTCCCCCGCGGCGCGGGCGGCGCGCAGGACGGGCACGATCCGGATGGGCAGCTTCTGGCTGCCGTCGGAGGCGATCTGCGCGAGCAGGTGGCGGATGCGCGGGTTCTCGTACCGCTCGACCAGGGCGGCGCGGTACGCGTTCACCTCGTCGGCTTGCAGATCGAGATGGCCGCCGGCGAGGTCCCACCACGCCTCGACCCACCCGCGCACCTGCGGGTCGGCGATCGCGTCCGCGACGGTCGCGTGGCCGAGGATCGTCGCCGCGTACGCCATGAGCGAGTGGGAGCCGTTGAGGAGCCACAGCTTGCGCGTCTCGAAGGGGGTGATGTCGTCGACGAAGCGGGCGCCCGCGTCCTCCCAGGCGGGCCGGCCCGCGGCGAACTCGCCCGCGAGCACCCACTCGGTGAACGGCTCGGTGACGACGAGGGCGGGGTCGTCGACGCCCCCGCCCTCACCGCCCCCCACGACGCCGGCCGCGTCTCCGTCCACCTCGCCGCCACTCGCGAGGGCCGCGCGGTCCTCGTCCGTCGTCCGCGGGGTGATCCGGTCGACCATCGTCGTCACGACGGCGATGTTCTCGTCGATCCACGCGGCGAGGTCCTCGTCGACCGCGTCGGCGAGGTCGAGGACGACGGCGCGGACCATCTCGCCGTTGTCGGGCACGTTGTCGCACGGCACGAGGGTGATGGGGCCGGCGCCGGCGGCGCGGCGCGCGGCGAGCCCGGCCACGAGGCGCCCCGGCGCGGTCCGCACGTCGGCGCGCGGGTCGGCGGCGAGCGCCTCGATGTCGGCGGCCACCTCGGGGTCGTCGCGGTCGAGGCCACCCTCGGGCCCGCGGCGGTAGCCGGCCTCGGTGATGGTGCTCGTGACGAGGACGACCGCCGGGTCGGCGAGGTGGCCGCGCCACGCCTCGAGGTCGTCGCCGGGATGGACGGCGGACAGCGACGAGATCACCTCGGTCCGGTCGCCGTCGGCCGCGCGGATCGCGAGGGTGTAGAGGCCGTCGGAGGGGGCGAGGTCCTCCGCGACGGCCGGGGAGCGGCCCGTGAACGCGGCGATGCCCCACTCGCCGGCGTCGCCGGCGTGCTGCGTGTACCAGGCCTGGTGGGCGCGGAAGAAGTTGCCGGCGCCGAGGTGGACGTGGCGGACGGGGGCGGCGCGGCGGCCGTCGGTGGCGCGGGACAGGCGGCGGGACGTCGTGGGGCTCACAGCTTGAACACCTTTCGGGGCTGGTCAACGACGAGGGCGCGGGCGATGTCGGCGGCCTCGTCCTCGGCGAGTCGGTGGTCGACGACGAGTTCGGCGAGGTGTCCGGCGTCGAGGCGCCTCGCCATGTCGTGCCGGGCGGGGATGGAGCAGAACGCGCGGGTGTCGTCGATGAACCCGCTCGTGCGGGTGAACCCGGCCGACTCGGTGACGGCCCGGCGGAAGCGGCGGATCGCGTCGGGCGCGTCGATGAACCACCACGGCGCGCCGACGTACAGGGCGGGGTAGAACCCGGCGAGCGGGCCGAGCTCCCGGGAGTACACGGTCTCGTCGATGGTGAACACGACGAGTTTCAGGTTCGGATGCGTGCCGTACCGCGCCAGCAGCGGCTGCAGGGCCCGGGTGGCCTCGACGGCCGTGGGGATGTCGACGCCGACGTCCGCGCCGTACGCCTCGAACGTCCCGGGATGGTGGTTGCGGGCGACGGCCGGGTGCAGCGTCATCGTCAGCCCGTCGTCGCAGCTCATCCGCGCCATCTCGGCGAGCATGTGCCGCTGCAGGGCGCGGTGCTGCGCGGGGGTCGCGCTCCCGGCGCGGGCGGCGGCGTAGACCCGCCGCACCTCGGCGTCGTCGAGGACGTCGGTGCGCAGGTCGGCGTGGGAGTGGTCGGTCGAGACGGCGCCGTGGGCCCGGAAGTGGGCGCGGCGGTTCTCCATGGCGGTGACCCAGCCGGCCCAGTCGCCGGTGTCCGCGCCGGCCGCCTTGGCGAGGGCGTCGGTGAGCGCGTTCCAGTCGGGGCGGCCGGGCTCGAGGAACCGATCGGGTCGGAACGTCGGCGCGACCCGGGTGCGCACGGCCGGGTCGGCGGCGATGGCCGCGTGGTCGGCGAGGTCGCCGAGCGGGTCGTCGGTCGTCGCGAGGACCTCGATGTCGAACGCCTCGAGCAGCGCCCGCGGCCGGCTCTCGGGGCGGGCGATCCAGGCGGCGATCCGGTCGTAGAGGCGGTCGGCGTTGTCGGCGTCCGGGCGTTCGTCGATGCCGAAGATGCCGGCGAACTCGTCCTCCAGCCAGTACCGGACCGGCGTCCCCGCGTACACGCCCCAGTGCTCGCAGAGCAGCCGGAAGGCGCGCCGGGAGGCGGCCTCGTCGAGGTCGCCCTGCCCGACGCCGAGGTCGGCCAGAGGCACCCCCGAGGCGTGCATGAGCCGGTTGACGTAGTGGTCGGGGGTGATGAGCAGCGACGTCGGGTCGCGGAACGGGGTGTCGTGGGCGATCCAAGCCGGCGGCACGTGCCCGTGCGGGGAGATGATCGGCAGGTCGCGCACGTGCTCGTACAAGCGCCGCGCCACCTCCCGCGTGCCGGGGTCGGGCGGCAGGAGCCGGTCGGGGTGGAGCGTCAGCGGAGCCGTCATGCCCCGCATCGTCGTCGGCGGGCGTCGGCGCGGCCAATCGGTTGCCGGATGTTGCGGCGTCACCGGCGCGCGCTCAGGCCCCTGCCGTGGTCCCACTCGACTCGGGATCCGGGGCGGCGAGGGGTCCCGCCACGACGCCCCTCCTGCCGATCCGCCTGTCGCGGAGCGGGATCCGCCATGCAGGACAACCGACCAAGTTTTTCTGGACGAAAGACTGATACAGCCGTCCTGGACGCCGATGAGAGGGGTGTCCGGCGGGAACCGACCCAGCGGAACGCGACACCGAGCACGACCCGGAGGCAGGGGGCTTCCGGTGACACCGAACAGGGGACACACCATGAACGCCACCGCGACCACCACGACCACCGTCACCAACACCGTCACCACTCAGGCCGAGCTCCTGGCCCTCATGTCCTTCGGAGCCCCGGAGCTGGTCTCGCGGGAGTGGGCCGACGCCCGC
Source organism: Agilicoccus flavus (assembly GCF_014857905.1). Lineage (GTDB taxonomy): Bacteria > Actinomycetota > Actinomycetes > Actinomycetales > Dermatophilaceae > Agilicoccus > Agilicoccus flavus. The sequence goes on from NZ_JACYXE010000005.1 coordinate 100,951, forward strand.
GCCCTCGAGTACGTCATGGCCTCCGGCTGCTGCGCGACCTGCCTGTCCGACGGCGCCGGCCCGCTGCCGGGCGACGACGCCGCCGACCTGGCCGCCTGCCCCACGTGCGGCGAGCGCTCGGTCGAGTGGACGCTGGCCCAGGAGATCGACGAGCGCGTCGCCGCCCTCGCCGGCCTCAGCGCCCTCGACGCGGCCCTGCAGGCCTGAGCGCGAGCCGCGCCGAGACGGGCGCGCGACGCCGAAAGGCCCCGCCGAACAACCGAGCCAGGGGGACGGTCGATCGGCGGGGCCTTTCCGCCGTCATGGGGGACCCCGCCCTCGTCGACGTGACGCGGAGCGGCGCTCGGCCTCGTCCCCGGCCCGGGCCTCGGGGTCAGATCGGGGCAGGGGCGGGCACCGAACACGACCGAACAGCGCTCACCGCGACACGGGGAGCAGGTCGATGTCGCACCTGGGACCCGTGGCCCGGAACAGGCCTCCCCCGTCACGCCGACGGCGACTCTGTCGCGGCGACCCGATCGACGCTCGGGCCGCACGCGGGTGGCAACTCGTGGCAACCCCTCCCCCGGGCGGGCCGAGCCGTGATGACGTGGCGAGCATGTGGACCCTGTCCGGCTTCGCCGACGAGATCGATCCCGACTTCGCGACCCAGTGCGCGCACGTGCGCGACCTGGGGCTGAGTCACCTCGAGTTCCGCAGCGCGTGGGGGGTGAACGTCCTCGACCTCGACGCCGAGCAGCGGGCCCGGGCGCGCGGCATCCTCGCCGAGCACGGGCTGGCCGTCAGCTCGATCGGCTCCCCCATCGGCAAGATCGGCATCACCGAGGCGTTCGAGCCCCACCTGGCGCGCTTCCGCCACTGCCTCGACGTGGCGGAGGAGTTCGAGGCCCCCTTCATCCGGCTCTTCTCCTTCTTCGTGCCCGAGGGCGACGACCCGGCCTCGCATCGCGACGAGGTGATCGCCCGGTCGCGGGCCTTCGCGCAGGCCACGCACGACCACCCCTACGGGTCGCGGGTGACGCTGCTGCACGAGAACGAGAAGGAGATCTACGGGGACACCCCCGTGCGCTGCCTCGACCTCATCGAGAGAGTCGCCGACCCGGCCTACCGCCTCACCTGGGACCCGGCGAACTTCGTCCAGGTGGGCGTGGCCCGCCCGTTCGACGAGGGGTACGCGGCCCTGCGCCCGCACGTCGTCTACCTGCAGCTCAAGGACGCCGTGGCCGGCTCCGGCGAGGTCGTCCCCTCCGGGGAGGGCGACGGTCAGGTCCGCGAGACGATCCGCGCCCTGGCCGCCGACGGCTTCGACGGCTTCCTCTCGCTCGAACCGCACCTCGCCACCCAGGACAGCTTCGGCGGGTTCTCGGGCGCCGACGAGTGGAGCCGCGCCCACGCCGCGCTCGTCGGCATCCTGCGCGAGGAAGGGATCGAGTACCGATGAGCACCCCCACCCTGACCATCGTCGGCGCCGGCGTCATCGGCCGGCACCACGGCAACGTCGTCGACGAACTGGGCGGCGCGATCGAGCTGGCCGCCGTCGTCGACCCCGTCGAGGAGCGGGCGGAGCAGGTCGCGGGCCCGCGCGGCGCGCGCACCTTCCCCGACCTGCGCAGCGCCCTGGAGCAGGCGCAGACCGACCTCGTCGCCGTCTGCACCCCCACCGGCACGCACGGCGAGCTGACGATCCAGGCACTGCGCGCCGGGCGCGACGTCGTCGTCGAGAAGCCCGCCGAGATCACCCCGGCCAAGATCGACGAGGTCATCGCCGCGCGCGACGAGAGCGGCGGGTTCGTCTCCGTCATCAGCCAGCACCGCTTCGACCCCTCGACGCGGCTGCTCCTCGACCGGATCGCCGCCGGGGAGCTCGGCACCCTCGTCTCGGGGATCGCCTCGATCGACTGGTACCGCAGCCAGGGATACTACGACTCGGGGAACTGGCGCGGCACGTGGGAGCTCGACGGCGGCGGCGCCCTCATGAACCAGGGCGTGCACACCGTCGATCTCCTCGTGGCCGCGTTCGGGCGCCCGGTCGAGGTCACGGCCTACACGGCCACCCTCGCGCACGAGCGGATCGAGGTGGAGGACACCGCCGTCGGGGTCGTCCGCTTCGAGTCCGGCGCGCTCGGCGTGTTGCACGCGACGACGGCCGTGTACCCCGGCCTGTCGGCGCGGCTGCACGTCCACGGCTCGCGCGGCAGCGCGGTCATCGACGACGACGCGCTCACCTTCCTGCACGTGACGCCGGCGGGCGTCGACCTCGACGGCCCCGACTACGGCGGCAGCCGGGCCGGCAACCAGGCGGCCGACCACCCGGAGGCGTCCTCGCCGCCGCCGCGCGCCGCGGGCGCCGACCCCTCCGCCCTGTCGCAGGCCCACGTGTGGCAGTACGAGAACATCCTCGCGGCCCGCCGCGGCGAGGAACCGCTCGTCGTCGGCCTCGAGGAGAACCGGCGCAGCGTGGCCCTCATCTGCGGGGTCTACGAGAGCGCCCGCACCGGCGCGCCGGTGCGGCTGTGAGCGCCGCCGCACGGGTGGCCGTCAACCCCATCCCGTACTGGGCGCGCCCCGACGGCGTCGACAAGCGGCCCGAGGTGTTCGAGGAGGCGTTCGAGGACTACCGACGCATCGGCATCCGGGCCGTCAAGGCCGACGTGCCCGACGGGATGTCGGCGGCGCGCTACCGCGAGTGGATCGGGTCGTACGGCCTGGAGCCCGCGATCAGCACCGTCATGGCACCGCTGCGCGACGAGGACCCGGCCGGTGGCGCGGGCACCGACGCGGCGCCGGCCCCCGGCGGGGCCGACCGCCTCCGCCGGTTCGCGGCCGACCAGCTCGAACTCGGCAACACCGCGACGATGGTCATCGCCCCCATGACGCCCGACCGGACCGCCGCTCCCCCGTCGACCCGCGGCGCCGACCTCGACGCCCGCCGGATCGAGGCGACCACCCGCGGGCTCGCGGCCGTGTGCGACGTCCTGCGCGGCGAGGGCCTCTTCCCCGCCCTGCACCAGCACGTCGGGAGCCTCGTCGAGTCCGAGGCCGAGACCCGCCACGTGCTGGAGACCCTCGGGGCGGAGCGGATCGGGTTCGCCCCCGACTCCGGCCACCTCGCCTGGGCGGGCGCCGACCCCGCCGCCCTCGTGGGCGAGTACGCCGACCGGGTCGTGGGAGTGCACGTCAAGGACGTCTTCCCCGACCACCTCGGCGGGACTCCGACGCTGGACTACCACGCCGTCGGCGCCACGCGGCGGCTCTGGGCCGAGCCGGGCCTCGGGGTCGTCGACCTCACCGCCTTCCTCGCCGCCCTGCCCGCGGGCTTCGACGGCGACATCATGATCGAGGTCGACGTGCCCAGCGTCGAGAGCCGGTACGAGTCGGCGCGCATGGCCCACGAGTGGGCCGTCGCCCGATTGGGGGCCGCGTGAGCCCCGGGCGGCCGGATCCCGCCTCGGGTCCCGCCGGCGCGCCCGGTACCACACCCACCGAGGAGGGCGTCGCCGGCGACGCGGACGCCCCGGCCACGTCCGGCGCCGGACCGATCGGTCGGACCGGGCGGTCCGTGGACGACCGCTCCGAGGCGGCCGCCGGCGTGCCGACCGATCGGTCGAAGCAGCCCGCGCCGTCGGCGGCGAGGTCGACGCACCCCCGGCGCCGCGTCGCGGTCGTCGGCCTCGGGGACATCAGCGCCCTGCACCTTGCGGCGATCGCCGACCTGCCCGACGCCGATCTCGTCGCCGTGTGCGACACGGACGCGGCCCGGTGCGCCGAGGTCGCGGAGCGGCTCGGCGTGCCGGGGTTCGCCTCCCACGGCGAACTCCTCGAGCGGGTCCGCCCCGACGTCGTCCACGTGTGCACCCCGCACGCGACCCACGGACTCGTCGGGACGGACGCGCTGGCGGCGGGCGCGCACGTGCTCACCGAGAAGCCCCTCGACGCCACCCTCGCGGCCGCGCGCGCGTTCGCGGACGCGGCCCGGGCGGCCTACGCGTCGGCGGGGAGGAAGACCGGCGTGTGCCTCCAGAACCGGTACAACGCGACGACCCTCGCGCTGCGCGACGCGCTCGCCTCGGGCGAGTTCGGGTCACCGGTCGGGGCGCGGGCCGGGCTCTGGTGGCACCGCACCCCGGAGTACTACGCCGCCGCGCCGTGGCGCGGGACGTGGGCCGGGTCGGGCGGCGGCGTGCTCATGAACCAAGCGATCCACACGATCGACCTCCTGGGCCTCCTCCTCGGCCCCCCGCTCGAGGTGGCCGGCCACGCGGCCACCTACGGGCTGCCCGTGGAGGTCGAGGACACGGCGGCGATGTCGCTGCTCCACCCGGGCGGGCTGCGCAGCACCCTGACCGCCACCAACCTGCACGCCTCGAACGCGCCCGTGCTCCTCGAGGTGGGCACGACCCGCGGCGCGCTGCGGATCGACGACGGCACCCTGACCTGGCACCCGGCCGCGGCCGGTGCGGCGATCGAGCTCGCGGCCGAGCCAGCCGTCGACGGCGCGCGGGCCTACTGGGGCGCCTCGCACGGCGCCCTCATCGTCGACTTCCACGCCCGGCTCGCCGACCCCGAGCCGTTCTGGATCGACCCCGACGCGGCCCTGCCCTCCCTGGCCGCCCTGCGCGAGGTCTACGCCGCCTCGGGGCTCATCGACCCCCGGGACCGGTGACGGCGCCGGCCGCCAGCCGTTCGCGGGCGTCGCGGCCGCGGCGGCCCGCCTCGATCGTGCCCGTGGCGGCGGCGAGCCCGGTGCGGGCGCCCTGACCGTAGAATGTCTCGACGCCGCCGGGCGGCACGACGAACGTCTCGTGCCAGATGCCCACGGCCCCGGGGTGGGTGCGGGCGGCCCGGTTGAAGGCGCGCCAGGCGGGCAGGTGCGCGTGGTCGGCGGCGTGCGCGTAGCGGTAGAGGTCCTCGACGCTGCGCCAGTACTGCACGACCCACGGCCCGGACCCGCCCACCAGGGTCGAGGCCCCGAGGAAGCCGAGGTCGTCGGCCTCGCCGCGCGCGGCCGCCGCCTTGTTGCGGGACAGCTCCGCGATCATCCTCGGCATGGCGACGAAGACGGGCCACCACAGGTCGGGGCGGTGCGGCTTGCGTATCGTCATCCCGATGTGGAAGACGACGAGCCCGCCGTCGTGCGCGTGCGTGGCGGGGGCGTGCGGGGCGGCGTCGGGGCTGCGCTGCGGGGACTGAGCGGACACGGTCGACTCCTCCTACTGGATACTGTGACTATCCAATCTTGGGTAGCGGTACTATCCAATGTCAAGGGGTGATGACCGATGCGGATCTCTGCGCTGGCGGAGGCGACGGGCGTGAGTGTCGCGACGCTGAAGTACTACCTGCGGGAGGGGCTGCTCCACCCGGGAGCGGTCCGCTCCCGGACCCAGGCCGACTACGACGAAACCCACGTCGAGCGGGTCCGGCTCGTCCGCGCGCTCGGCGACGTCGGCGGCCTCGACCTCGCGACGATCCGACGGGTGCTCGCGACCATCGCGGAGCCCGACGTCGAACGCGTCGGGATCCTCGGGGCGGCCCAGCGGTCCCTGCTCGGCGAGGCGTTCGTCGAGATCGACGACGCCCCCGGCGAGCTCGACCCCGACTCGCCGTCGCGCGCCCGACGTTTCGCCGCCGCGCGCGGCTGGCGCATCGACCCCCGCGACCCCGTCCTCGACGACCTCGACGCCGCCTGGGACGCGTGCGACGCCGCCGGCATCGGCGTGGACGAGGCCCGCATGTCGGCCTACGCCGACGCCACCGAGACCGTCGCCGAGGTCGACGTCGCCTCCGTCCCGCGCGAACCCGCCGCCGCGGTCCGGCAGGTCGTCCTCGGGACCGTCCTCGTCGACCCTGTCCTCGCCGCGCTGCGCCGCCTCGCCCACCAGCACGTGGCCGTCAGCCGCGAGACGCCGCCGTCCTGACCCGAGGCGGCGACGCCCCCGGCGGGCGGTCGGGCGACGGGGCCCGCGGTGCAGCGCGTCCGGGCCCACGCCCTCGTCGCGCGGACGCGACGCCCCTTCGACCGCAGCCGCGCTGGCATGCTGTCGGTCATGGACGAGCGACTCCACCCCACCCTGCGCCCCGCCTTCGACGAGGTCCTCGCCCGCAATCCCGGCGAACGCGAGTTCCACCAGGCCGTCTTCGAGGTGATGAACAGCCTCACCCCCATCGCCGACCAGCGACCCGACTACGCCCAGTGGTCGGTCCTGCAGCGCCTGTGCGAGCCCGAACGCCAGATCATCTTCCGGGTGCCGTGGGTCGACGACGCCGGCAGCGTCCGCGTCAACCGCGGGTTCCGGGTCGAGTTCAACTCGGCCCTCGGCCCGTACAAGGGCGGGCTGCGTTTCCACCCGAGCGTCAACGTCTCGATCGTCAAGTTCCTCGGCTTCGAGCAGATCTTCAAGAACGCCCTCACGGGCCTGCCCATCGGCGGCGGCAAGGGCGGGTCGGACTTCGACCCCAAGGGCAAGTCCGACGGCGAGGTCATGCGCTTCTGCCAGTCGTTCATGACCGAGCTGTACCGCCACCTCGGCGAGTACACCGACGTCCCGGCCGGCGACATCGGCGTGGGCGGGCGCGAGCTGGGCTACCTCTTCGGGCAGTACAAGCGCATCACCAACCGCTACGAGTCCGGCGTCCTCACCGGCAAGGGCCTGTCGTGGGGCGGGTCGCAGGTGCGCACGGAGGCCACCGGCTACGGCACCGTCTTCTTCGCCGAGGAGATGCTGCGCACGCACGGCGAGGACTTCGAGGGGCGCCGCGTCGTCGTCTCCGGGTCCGGCAACGTCGCGATCTACGCGATCGAGAAGGTGCACGAGCTCGGGGGCACCGTCGTGGCCTGCTCCGACTCTGGCGGGTACGTCGTCGACGAGAACGGCATCGACGTCGATCTCGTCAAGGACCTCAAGGAGAAGCGCCGCGGCCGCCTCACCGAGTACGCCGCCGAGAAGGGGGTCGATCACGTCGACGGCGGCTCGGTCTGGGACGTGACCTGCGACATCGCCCTGCCCTGCGCGACGCAGAACGAGCTCGACGCCGATCACGCCACGCGCCTCGTCGCGGGGGGACTGCGGCTCGTCGCCGAGGGCGCGAACATGCCGTGCACGCCGGAGGCCGTCGAGGTGTTCCGCGAGGCCGGGGTCCTGTTCGGACCGGGCAAGGCGAGCAACGCGGGCGGCGTCGCCACGAGCGCGCTCGAGATGCAGCAGAACGCGAGCCGCGACTCGTGGACCTTCGAGGAGACCGAGGAACGGCTGCGGCACATCATGCGCACCATCCACACGCAGTGCGTCGAGACGGCCCGGGAGTACGGCCACGAGGGCGACTACGTCGTCGGCGCCAACCTCGCCGGGTACATCAAGGTCGCCGACGCGATGGTGGCGATGGGCGTCATCTGAGGGCGGGTCCGGACCTCCCGGCCGCCGGGACCGCCCGGGAGGAGGGGCCCCGACAGGCCCCGACCGGCCCGGGCCGGCCCGGCAAGCCCCCCGAAGCTGCGTGACGTCCGCGCGCACCCCGGAACGTGCGGCCGGGGTCAGTTCCCCCGGAGGCGGTCGAGGCGGCGGCGGTCGCGCTTGGTGGGGCGGCCGGCGCCGCGCTCGCGGGCGGCGACGACGGCGGGCCGCTCCTCCCGCGGCGGGGGCGGGGGCGACTCGTCGAGGTAGGCCGCGGCCGCGATCGGGGCACCGACGCGCTTGGTGAGCAGGGTGCGCGCGACGAGGATGCGCGGGTAGGGCCCGCCCGTCACGGTCACCCGGTCGCCCACCCGCACGGGCGCCGACGCCTTGACGCCCGCGCCGCCGATGCGCACGTGACCCGCCCGGCAGGCGGCGGTGGCCTGCGACCGGCTCTTGAAGACGCGCACCGACCACAACCACACGTCGACGCGCACGCTGCCCGGTTCGGTCATCGTCCCAGCGTAGGAGGCCCCCGCGCCCGCGCCGACGACGCGCCCCCGGCCTAGCCTGGAGGCAAGGACGGCACAGACTCGTCGCCGCCCGCCCGTGCTCGACACCCCCAGCGCCGGAGGAACAACACATGTCACAACCCGGATCGCACGACTCGGACGTCATCGGAAACGGTGGCGAACTGCACCAGGCGCCTGCCCCCGACGGGCCCGTCATGACGACCGCCCAGGGCGGCGCGATCTCCGACGACCAGAACTCGCTGCGCGTCGGCGACCGCGGCCCCACCCTCATCGAGGACTTCGCGTTCCGCGAGAAGATGTTCCACTTCGACCACGAGCGCATCCCCGAGCGCGTCGTCCACGCCCGCGGCTACGGCGCGCACGGCACGCTGGAGACCCTCGAGGCGATCCCCGAGCTGACGATGGCGGCCCCCTTCCAGGAGAAGGGCACGAAGACGGAGGCGTTCGTCCGCTTCTCGACCGTCGCCGGCAACATGGGCTCGGGCGACGTCGCCCGCGACGTGCGCGGCTTCGCCGTGAAGCTGTACACGAGCGCGGGGAACTGGGACATCGTCGGCAACAACATCCCCGTGTTCTTCATCCAGGACGCGATCAAGTTCCCCGACCTCGTCCACGCGGTCAAGGAGGAGCAGGACCGCGGGTGGCCCCAGGCCGCGAGCGCGCACGACACGTTCTGGGACTTCATCTCCCTCATGCCGGAGTCCACGCACATGATGTTGTGGGCCATGTCCGACCGCGCCATCCCGCGCAGCTTCCGCTTCATGGAGGGCTTCGGGGTCCACACCTTCCGCTTCGTCAACGCGGAGGGCAAGACCTCGTTCGTCAAGTTCCACTGGAAGCCGAAGCAGGGCCTGCAGTCGGTGGTGTGGGACGAGGCGCTGAAGATCAACGGCGCCGACCCCGACTTCCACCGCCGCGACCTGTGGAACGCGATCCAGAACGGCGACGCCCCGCAGTGGGACCTCGGCGTGCAGGTCTTCGACGAGAAGTTCGCCGAGTCCTTCGACTTCGACGTCCTCGACGCGACGAAGATCATCCCCGAGGAGCTCGTGCCGGTGCGGACCATCGCGCGGCTCACGCTCGACCGCGTCGTCGACAACGTGTTCGCCGAGACCGAGCAGGTCGCCTTCATGACGCAGAACGTCATCCCGGGCATCGACTTCAGCAACGACCCGCTGCTGCAGGGCCGTAACTTCAGCTACCTCGACACGCAGCTCAAGCGCCTCGGCAGCACGAACTTCACGCAGCTTCCGGTCAACGCGCCGCGCTGCCCGGTCGCGCACTTCCAGCGCGACGGGCACATGCAGACGAGCCACCAGCAGGGCCGGGCCAACTACGAGCCCAACTCGTTCTCGGGCGCCGACCGCGGGCCGCGGGCCGACAACGCGCGCGGCTTCGCGACGGTGCCGCGCGAGGAGTCGGGCCAGACGCTGCGCATCCGCGCGGAGTCGTTCGCCGACCACTACAGCCAGGCGAACCAGTTCTGGCGCAGCCAGACGCCGGTCGAGCAGGAGCACATCGTCGCGGCGTTCACGTTCGAGCTCGGAAAGTGCGAGATCGAGGACATCCGCACCCGGATGCTGTCGAACCTGCGCAACGTCGACGACGAGCTCGCGCAGCGCGTCGCCGACGGCCTCGGCATGCCCCTGCCCGAGGCGAGCACCCCGGCCGCGGCGCCGCGGCATGACCTGCCGACCTCCGACGCGCTCTCGATCCTCAAGAACGGCCCGACGTCGTTCGCGGGTCGCAAGATCGGCGCCCTCGTCTCGAACGGGACCGACGCCGACGCCGTCGCCGCGCTCGGGGCGGCCGTGACGAAGGCGGGCGCGATGCTCGAGCTCGTGGGCCCCGTCGTCGGAGGCGTCACGCTGTCCGACGGCAGCGCGTGCAAGGTCGACCACGGGGTCGACGGGGCGCCGTCGGTGCTCTTCGACGCCGTCGCCCTCCTGCCCTCGGCGGAGGGGGCCGCGGCCCTGGCCAAGCGGGCGAGCGCGAAGAACTTCGTCACCGACGCGTTCCACCACTACAAGTTCATCGCCCACGACGAGGGCGCCGCGGCGCTCATGGCGGCGGCCGGGGTCGAGCCCGGCGCCGACGGCGGCGTGGTCGCGCTCGGCACGGCGAAGGACGCCTCGGCGTTCGTCGACACCTGCGCGGCGCTGCGGTTCTGGGACCGCGACATCCAGCCGTGACCTGATCACGCGCGCGGTCTGCTGCGATCGCACGACCCACCGGGGCGGCCTCCACGACGGAGGCCGCCCCGGTGGCGTTCCCGGGCCCGTCCCGGCGCCCCGTCCCAGCGACCCGTCCCGGGAGCAGAGTTCGGGCTTGACCCTCACGCGACGTGATGGCCCACGGTAGAGCCATGACCGAGACGAACGGCGACCAGGACGCGTGGACCGTGGGGCAGGTGGCGGAGCGGTTCGGGGTGACCCGGCGCACGCTGCACCACTACGACGAGATCGGTCTCGTCGTCCCCGGCGAGCGCAGCCGGTCGGGCTACCGGCTCTACACGGCGGCGGACCGGACCCGCCTGCAGCACGTCGTCGTGTACCGGCGCCTCGAGTTCGGGCTGGACGTCATCGCGCGTCTGCTCGACGAGCCCGAGGACGTCGCGGCGCACCTGCGTCGCCAGCGCGCCGCGGTCATGTCCAGAGTCGAGGAGCTGCGCGGGCTGCTCGGCGCCATCGACGACGCATTGGAGACGACCATGACCGACCAGAGCATGACCCCTGCCCAGCTCAAGGAGCTCTTCGGGGACTCCTTCGACGAGAGCTACCAGGCCGAGGCGCAGGAGCGCTGGGGCGACACCGACGCGTGGGCCCAGAGCCAGGAACGGCAGCGCAGGTGGACCAAGGCCGACTGGCAGCGCATCAAGGACGACACCGACGCCCTCGAGGCCGACGTCGCCGACGCGCTCGACCGCGGGGTGCCCGTCGACTCGGACGAGGCGGCGGCGCTCGCGGAGCGGCACCTGGCCTCGATCCGGGTCCACTACGACTGCGGGCACGAGATGCAGCGGAACATCGCGGCGATGTACGTCGACGACCCGCGGTTCGCCGCGCACTACGACGCGCGACGGCCCGGCCTGGGCGTCTACCTGCGCGACATCATCGCGGCCAACGCCGCGCGGCACGGCGTCGCCTGACGCGTCGACCGTGTCGGCCGACCGGCCGGACCTTCGAGGTCCGGCCGGCCGGTCGTCGTGCCGGCCTCCGGCGTCACCGCGGGCCGACCTGCGCGCCAACCCGCGGCAACGCCTTGCCCGCGCGGCCGGCCCGTGGCTGACTGGCGCCATGAGCGACGCGAGCATCCCGTGCACCCTGGTCGGCGGCCCCCACGAGCACGTGTCGGCGGAGGCGCTCGACGTCCTCGTCGCTGGGTCGCTGGCCGGGCTCGACCTCGACGGAAAGAGGGTGTGCCTCGTCGTCCCCGACGGGACCCGGTCGTGCCCGCTGCCGCTGCTGGTGGGCACGCTGCACCGTCACCTGCACGAGCGCGTCGCCGAGCTCACGGCGGTCATCGCCCTCGGCACCCACTCCTACATGGAGCCCGACGAGATCGACCGGCTGTTCGGCGTCGGCGGCACCGCCCCCGACGGCTCGCCGCAGCCGGCGACGCTCGCCGACGCCTACCCCGGGATGCGGGTCGTCAACCACGAGTGGGCCGACCCCGCGCAGCTCGTGCAGGTCGGGCGCATCGAGGCCGACCGCATCCACGAGCTGTCGGGAGGGCGGCTGCGCCGCGGGGCCGACATCGTCATCAACCGGCACGTCGTCGAGGCCGACGTCTCGATCGTCGTCGGGCCGGTGTTCCCGCACGAGGTCGTCGGCATCTCGGGCGGCAACAAGTACTTCATCCCCGGCGTCGCCAGCCAGGAGTTCATCGACATGACCCACTGGGTCGGGGCGCTCATCACGAGCTACGACATCATCGGCACGACCGGGATCACCCCGGTGCGGGCCATGATCGACGAGGGCTCCGCGCTCATCCCCACGCAGCGGCTCGCCCTGTGCTGCGTCGTCGAGTCGGGGACCGGCGAGCTGGAGGCCGCCGCGTTCGGCACGACGCAGGACGCGTGGGCCGCGACGGCGCAGATCGCCGCGCAGACGCACGTCACCTACGTCGACGAGCCGTTCCGGCGCGTGCTGGCGGTCATGCCGACGCGCTACGAGGACATCTGGACCGCCGCGAAGGGCTTCTACAAGACCGAACCGGCCGTCGCCGACGGCGGCGAGGTCGTCATCTACGCCCCGCACATCACCGAGGTCTCCGAGACCCACCCCGAGATCTACGAGATCGGCTACCACTGCCGCGACTACTTCGTGGCCCAGTGGGAGGCGTTCGAGCACATCCACTGGGGCGTCCTCGCCCACTCCACGCACATGCGCGGGCAGGGCACCTACGACGCCGCGACGGGGCAGGAACGCGCGCGCATCGGGGTCACGCTCGCGACCGCCATCCCCCGCGAGACGTGCGAGCGGATCGGCGTCGGCTACCGCGACCCGGCCGACATCGACGTCGACGCGTGGCGCGCCGAACCGGACGTGACGGTCATCGACAACGCCGGCGAGATCCTCTTCCGCGTCCGGGACACATCGGCCCCGTCCACCTCGTGAGAGGTCGTTTCTTCCCGCCGAGCGCGCGCGCCGGCCGGGACGACGTGTCGTCTCACGACGTGGCTCGGGGGGCGGCCGGCGTGGCGGTCGACTCGCGCACCACGAGGCGCGTGGGGACGACGACCGGGTCGGGGCGCTCCCACGTCGCGCCCCGGTGCAGCGCGATGACGTTGCGGACGGCGGCCTGGCCGAGGGACTCCAGGGGCGCGCCGACCGTCGTCAGGCCGGGCGTGATGAGGTCGGCCGCGAAGATGTCGTCGAAGCCGACGACGCTCACGTCGCGCGGCACCTCCACGCCCAGCCGCGCGAGGCCGCGGATGATGCCGATGGCGACGAGGTCGTTGTAGGCGAGCACCGCCCCGAGCCCCCGCTCCACGACCGCCTGCGCCGCCGCCTCCCCACCCTCGACGAACGGCCGGAACGGGCCGAGGCGGACGTCGGCGATCTCGAGCTCGTGGCACGCCTCCCGCACGGCCCGCCAGCGGGTCCCGTCCGCCCACGACGCCTCCGGGCCGGCCGCGTACCCGATGCGCGTGTGCCCGAGGGTGGCGAGGTGCTCGACGGCGCGGCGCACCCCGCGGGCCGTGTCGGGCACGACCGACGGGAGGCCGGACACGTGCCGGTTGAGCACGACGACGGGCAGCGTCTTGCCGATCGTGCGCAGGTCGGTGTCCGAGAGGCGAGAGCTCGTGATGACGAGACCGTCGACGAGGGGCAGGGTGCGCTCGAGCATCTGCCGCTCGATCTCGTCCGACTCCTGCGCGTCGGCGAGAAGCATCGTGAACCCCGCCGCGGCGGCGGCGTGCTCGGCCCCGCGGATGATCGGGAAGTACACGGGATTGGCGACGTCGGAGATCGCGAGCGCGATCGTGTCGGTCCGCCGCGCGCGCTCGAACCGCTCGACGGTCTCGCTGCGATACCCGAGCCGGTCGGCGACCTCCCGGATCGACCGCGCCGTCCGGGAACTGACCCGGCCGGGCCGGCTGAAGGCCCGCGACACCGTCGACGCGCTCACACCCGCCTCGCGCGCGACGTCGTAGATCGTCACGCGCGCCGTCCCACCGGGAGCCGCAGGCATGGTGGCGACTATAGGGCCGCCCCGCCCCCGCGCCCGGGCCGGAACGCCGGCGACCCGGCCGGGCGCCTCCAGGGGAGGGCCCGGCCGGGTCGGATCGTGCCGGCTGCGCTCAGACCTGCGGCGCGTCGACGATCTTCCCGTCACCGCCGATGAGGTGCCCGGTCTGCGCCTTGCGCGTCTCCGTCTCGTTGCGGATGCGGCGGAACACGTCGTCGGTCAGGGGGTACTTCCAGAAGACGAGCATCGCGATGACCGCGACGATGGCGGGGATGAGGCCGATCGTGCCCTTGATGGCGAGCATCGCCGACTCGGGCTGCTCGGGGGCGCCGGCGACGTATCCGGCGATGTAGAGCATCCACCCGCCGATGAGGCCGCCCAGGCTCTGCGTGAGCTTGCGGGTGAAGGAGTAGAGCGCGTACGTCGCACCCTCGGTGCGGTGCCCGTTCTTCCACTCGCCGTACTCGACCGTGTCGGCCTCGAGACCGAACATGGCGACGTTGATGATGCCGGCGCCCACGCCCTTGATCGCGAGGAAGAGGAGCGCCAGGAAGATCGCGCCGACGGGGGTCAAGAAGAGCGCGACCCCGCCGACGACGGTGAACACGCCGCAGTACTGGAACAGGTTCTTCTTGCCGAACCTTTCGATGAACCAGGGCAGGAACGGGGTGACCGCGAGCTGCACACCGGAGTTCACGAGGACGATCCACGTCGCGTAGGAGGTGTCGCCGAGGAAGTACCGCGCGTAGTAGGCGGAGATGGGGCCCACGGCGTAGACGCCGGTGAGGTAGAAAAGGCTCGCCAGGCAGAGGATCTGGAGGGGCCGGTTCGCCTTGAGGGCGCCGAAGGTCTCCCGCAGCGTCACCCGCGCCTCGGTGCGGACGACGGCCTCCTTGCAGTTGAGGAAGACCATGAGGAAGCACAGGCTGCCGAGCAGCACGAACCACAGGGTGATCTGGGTGAAGACGCCCTGCATGTCGGCCTGGAGCTGCGCGAGCTGCGCCTGCGCCGCGGCGTCCCCCGCCTTGGCCGGTCCGGCGACCGACTTGATCTGGTTCTGGATCGCCGCGATGCGCGGCGCGATGACGGCCGTGAGGAACACCCCGGCGGCGGCGCCGCCCCACAGGCGCCAGGCGACGAGCTTCCCGCGCTCCTTGACGGACTGCGTCATCGCCGACGCGAGCGAGCCGTAGGGGATGTTGACCATCGAGTAGAAGAACCCGAGCAGCGCGTACGTGAGGTAGGCGTACAGCAGGGCCGGTCCCTGGTTGCCGTTCCACGCCTGTTCCTTCAGCCCGTCCGGCACGTAGAACGTGAGGAACGACAGGAACATCAGGGGGACGGCGCAGAAGAGGATGAAGGGGCGGAACTTGCCCCACCGGGTCATCGTCCGGTCGACGATGCGCCCCGCGATGAGATCGGCGAACGCGTCCCAGAGGCGCACGACGAAGAACATCGTGCCGATGGCAGCAGCGCCGAGCCCCGCCACGTCGGTGTAGTAGAAGAGCAGCCAGGTGACGGTCAGGTTGAACGCCAGGTTGCACCCGAAGTCGCCCAGCATGTAGCTGAAGAGCGTCTTCGGGGTCATCTTCTTGAGCGCACCGTGGTCGTCACGTGGCGTTACGGCATCAGTACTCATGGGGACCGTCCTCACGACAGGGGCATCGTTGCCTTGCGGGCCAGTCAAGGTCGCGGGCACCTGAGGCGACCACGTGTTGCCAGGAGTTGCCGGGGCGGGTCCGGACCCGACGCGCTCGCGGCCCCGCCCTGGCAACCCGCGGCAACCCCTGGGCAGGGCGGGCGCGCGGAGACGAGAGTGGCGCCCGACGCACCATCGCCCGCCGCAACCGCCACCGTCGCTCGACGTCGAGAGGACCCGCCATGCTCCGCCCCCAGGACAGCGCCACCCGTGAACGCAAGAACCTCGACGGAGTGTGGGACTTCCGCCTCGACACCGGCGCCGTCGGGCGCGACGAGCGCTGGTTCGCCGCCCCGCTCGACGACGCGCGCCCGATGGCCGTGCCCGCGAGCTTCAACGACCTCGTCACGGACTCGAAGACGCGCGAGTTCTTCGGCGACATCTGGTACCAGCGCACCGTCCGCGTCCCGCGCGGCTGGGCCGGTGAGCGGATCCTCGTCCACCTCGAGTCGGCGACGCATCGGGCGACGGTGTGGGTCGACGACGTCGAGGTCGTCTCGCACGAGGGCGGCTACCTGCCCTTCGAGGCCGACGTCACCGACCACGTGACCGCCGGGAGCGAGTTCCGGCTCACCGTCTGCGTGAACAACACCCTGTCGTTCCGCTCCATCCCGCCGGGCGTCATCGAGGACACCCCTGCCGGCCGCACGCAGCTCTACTGGCACGACTTCTTCAACTACGCCGGCCTGCACCGGAGCGTCTGGCTGTCCGCGGTCCCCGCCGACCGCGTCGACGACGTCACGGTCGTCACCGGGTTCGCCGACGACGCGCGCACCACCGGGACGGTCGACGTCACGGTCGCGACCACCGGCGACGGCGGCGACGTCGAGCTCGTCCTGCGCGACCCCGCGGGCCGCACGACGGCGATGGCGACCGCACCCGTGACGGCCGGCCCGACCCGGCTCGAGGTGCCGGACGTGCACCCGTGGGGCATCGGGGACGGATACCTCTACGACCTCGAGGTGCGCCTGCTCGGCGAGGGGGGCGACCTGCTCGACAGCTCGCACCTCAAGGTCGGCGTGCGGACGTTCGAGGTCGACGGCACGCGGCTGCTGCTCAACGGGGAGCCGGTGCACCTCACGGGCTTCGGCATGCACGAGGACCACGTCACGGTCGGCAAGAAGCACGACCCGGCGCTGATGATCCGCGACTTCGAGCTGCTCCGGTGGATCGGCGCGAACAGCTTCCGCACCTCCCACTACCCGTACAGCGAGGACGTCCTCGACCACGCCGACGCGGCCGGCGTCCTCGTCATCGACGAGACCCCGGCCGTCGGGCTCAACATGGGCCTCGGCGGCGGGATCTTCGGCGGGCAGGGGTACACCACCTTCTCCCCCGAGACGATCGGCGACGAGACCCGCGAGGTGCACGCGCAGGTCATCCGCGACCTCGTCGCCCGCGACAAGAACCACCCGAGCGTCGTCATCTGGTCGATCGCCAACGAGCCCGAGAGCGAGACCCAGGGCGCCGAGGACTACTTCCGGCCCCTCTTCGACGTCGCCCGCGAGGCGGACCCCACCCGCCCGGTCGGCTTCGTCAACGTCATGCTCGCGCCGCACGGGCAGTGCCGGGTCACCCAGTTCGCCGACCTCGTCATGCTCAACCGCTACTACGGCTGGTACGTCCACACCGGCGACCTCGCCGGCGCCGAGCGCGCGATGCGTGAGGAGCTCGGGCTGTGGGCCGGCGACGGCAAGCCCGTGCTCATGACCGAGTACGGCGCCGACACCTACCCCGGCCTGCACCAACTGCCCGCGCGGCCGTGGAGCGAGGAGTACCAGACCGAGCTGCTCGACATGCACCACCGGGTCTTCGACGACATCGACGCGATCGTCGGGGAGCAGATGTGGAACTTCGCCGACTTCGCGACGACGTCGGGGATCATGCGGGTCGGCGGCAACAAGAAGGGCGCGTTCACCCGCGACCGCGAGCCCAAGGCCGTCGCCCACCTGCTCCGGCACCGCTGGACTGCGGGGCGCGACCAGTAGGGTTTCGAGCATGTCGGACACCTCGAGCTTCAACGTGCGCCGTCTGCAGCTCCGGCACTACCGCAGCATCGAGTCGTGCGACGTGCGCCTGGGTCCCTTCACCGTGCTCGTCGGTCCCAACGGGTCCGGGAAGTCGAACGTCGTCGACAGCCTGCGGTTCGTGTCGCAGGCGCTCGACGAGAACCTCGACAACGCCCTGCGGGACCGGGGAGGCGTGAAAGAGGTCCGGCGTCGCTCCACGGGGCCTCCGACCCACTTCGGCCTCCGCTTCGAGGTGGGCACCGCCGATCTCGCCGCCACGTACGCCTTCCAGATCGGCGCGGTGCAGGGCGGCGACTACCGGGTGACCCACGAGAGCTGTCGCGTCGAGACGACGGACGTCGGCAGTGAGCCGGTCGTGGTCGAGGTGCGCGACGGCGAGGTCGTCCGGTCGACCCTCGACGTCCTGCCCCGCGCCACCGACGACCGATTGTTCCTCGTCGCTCTTTCCGGCCTGCCGGAGTTCCGGCAGGTGTTCGACGGGCTCGCCGGGTGCAACGTCTACAACGTCAACCCTGACGTGATGCGCCACCCGCAGAAGCCCGACCCCGGCGATCTCCTGAACCGGGACGGGTCGAACATCGCCAGCGTCCTGGAGACCCTGCGCCGCACCGACCCCGCCCGCAAGGCCCGCGTCGAGGAGTACCTGCGCCAGATCGTGCCGGGGGTCGAATCCGTCGAGCGGCGCTCGATGGGGGCCTGGGAGACCCTGGAGTTCCGTCAGCAGGTGGCGGGTGCGCCGAGCCCGTGGACCTTCCAGGCGTCGTCCATGAGCGACGGCACCCTGCGCGCGCTCGGCGTCCTCGTCGCCCTCTTCGCCGCCGGAGACCGCCATCCGAGCCCCGTCGCTGTCGAGGAGCCCGAGGCCGCCCGGCGGCCGCGGGCGTGCTCCTGGACGCGCTTCGCGATGCGAGCGAAACGCGGCAGGTCCTCGCCACGAGCCACAGCCCGGACCTGCTCGACTCGCTCGTCGACCCCGACGAGCTGCTCGCGGTGCGCGCGGACGGTGGCACGACGACCGTGGCCCGCCTCGACCCTGCCGGTCAGGACGTCACGCGGAGCGAGCTGTACACGGCGGGCGAGCTCCTGCGTGCCGACCAGCTCGTCCCCGACCGGGCCCAGCCGATCCAGACGGACCTGTTCGCATGAGCGCACCGGTGCGCATCACGTCGATCGTCGAGGGCTACGGCGAGGTCGCCGGCCTGCCGGTGCTGTTGCGGCGGCTCGCAGCCGAGCTGGGTCACTACCCCGACGTCTCGAAGCCCCATCGGATCAGGCGAACCGAGTTCGTCACCGGGGCCGTCGCCAAGGCGCATCGTCTGCAGCGGCAGCGCGCCGGGGCCGGCGGCATCGTCGTCGTGCTGTGCGACGCGGACGACGCCGAGGACGCCGAGTCGCCGCGGAACGCCAAGAAGCAGCTCGAGCAGGTCATGACCGAGTCGTACACGGAGACCATCCATCAACCCGCGTTCAGCGCCGTGATGGATCTGGAGGCGGCCCGCTCCCGCTCCCGCTCGTTCCGACGATTCTGCGATCGTCTCCACACCGCCCTGCAAGCCCTGCCCACCGACGAAAGGCCGTGACCCCATGAGCACCGACGAACCCGGCACCGGCGACGCGCCCGCGGCGGAGGAACCGCAGGCGGCGCCCGAGAGCCAGAGCGACCAGGAGAAGGCCGCCGCGACCGAGACCGGCGCCGACCACCGGGCCTCCCCCGCCCGGGAGGGCGACACCGGCACCGACGCGGGCGAGAGCGGCGAGCTCGCCCAGGTCGGCGTCGTCGGCATGGCCGTCATGGGCAGCAGCCTCGCGCGCAACATCGCCCGCCACGGCTACCGCGTGGCCCTGTTCAACCGGACGCACGCGCGCACCGAGAAGGTCGTCGCCGACCACGGCGGCGAGGGCAGCTTCGTGCCCGCCGAGAACCTCGAGGACTTCGTCGCCTCCCTCGAGCGGCCGCGCCGGATCATCATCATGGTCCAGGCCGGCAAGGGCACCGACGCGACGATCGAGGCCCTCGTCCCCCTCCTGCAGGAGGGCGACATCGTCGTCGACGGCGGCAACGCCTTCTACGAGGACACGCGCCGCCGGGAGCGGGAGCTGCGCGAGCACGGCCTGCACTTCGTCGGGGCCGGCATCTCCGGCGGCGAGGTCGGCGCGCTCGAGGGGCCGTCGATCATGCCGGGCGGCTCGACGGAGTCGTACGAGGCGCTCGGCCCGATCCTCGAGGACATCTCGGCGCACGTCGGCGACGAGCCGTGCTGCGCCTACATCGGCACCGACGGCGCCGGGCACTTCGTCAAGATGGTGCACAACGGCATCGAGTACGCCGACATGCAGTTCATCGGCGAGGCGTACGAGCTGCTCAAGGCCGCCGGTCTGAGCACCGACGAGATGGCCGACGTCTTCGAGACGTGGAACACCGGCGACCTCGACTCCTACCTCATCGAGATCACCGCGCAGGTGCTGCGGCAGCGGGACGCGAGGACGGGCGAGCCGCTCGTCGACGTCATCGTCGACGCCGCCGGCATGAAGGGCACCGGTACGTGGACCGTGCAGAGCGCCCTGTCGCTCGGGGTGAGCGTCAACGCGATCGGCGAGGCCGTGTTCGCGCGCGCCGCGTCCTCCGACGCGCAACTGCGCACGGCCGCCCAGGGCGCGCTGTCGGGGCCGGACCGCTCGCTGCCCGACCTCGGCGACGGACGCGACCAACTCGTCGACGACATCCGGCGGGCCCTGTGGAGCAGCAAGGTCGTCGCCTACGCCCAGGGGCTCGACCTCATCCGCTCCGCGGCGCAGGAGTACGGCTGGGACATCGACATCGCGCAGGTCGCGAAGATCTGGCGCGACGGCTGCATCATCCGGGCCAAGCTCCTCGAACGGATCCGCGGCGAGTACGCCGCGAACGACCTGACGACGCTGCTCGAGGCCCCGAGCGTCAAGGCCGAGCTGGCCGACAGCCAGGACGCGTGGCGCCGGGTCGTCGCGCAGGCCGTCACGGCCGGCGTCCCGATCCCCGGTTTCTCGGGGGCCCTGGCCTACTACGACGCGATCCGCGCGCCGCGCGTCAACGCGGCGCTCACCCAGGGGTTGCGCGACTACTTCGGCGCGCACACCTACCGCCGCGTCGACGCCGACGGCTCGTTCCACACGCTGTGGTCGGGCGACCGGTCGGAGGTGTCGGTCTGAGCGCCCTCCTGGACCGGGTCGCCGCCCACCTGCGCGGCGCGGGCCGGCTCGGCGTCGCCTACTCCGGCGGCGTCGACTCGGCCACGCTGCTCGCCGTCGCCGTCCGCACGCTCGGGGCCGACCGGGTCGTCGCGCTGCTCGGGGTCTCGCCGAGCCTGCCGGCGCACGAACGGGCCGCCGCCCACGAGGTCGCCGCCGACCTCGGGGCGACGGTCGTCGAGGTGAGCACGCACGAGGGCGACAACCCCGCCTACGTCGCGAACGGCCCCGACCGCTGCTTCCACTGCAAGGACGAGCTGTTCACCGTCATCTCCCGCGAGGTCGTGGCCACCCACCGGCTCGACGCCGTGGCCTACGGCGAGAACGCCGACGACGCGCTCCGGCCCGATCGGCCGGGGGCCCAGGCCGCGACCGACCACCGCGTGCTGCGCCCCCTCGCCGACGCCGGCCTGAGCAAGGTCGACGTGCGGGCGCTCGCCCGCGAGCTGGGGTTGGGCGTCGCCGACAAGCCCGCGGCGCCGTGCCTCGCCTCCCGGATCCCGCACGGCGAGCCGGTGACGCCGGCCAAGCTCGCCCAGGTCGAGGCGGCCGAGGGCGTGCTGCGGGCGTGCGGGTTCACCGACGGGCGGGTCCGCCACCACGGCGACGTCGCCCGCCTCGAGCTGCCGGCCGCCGAGCTCGCCCGCGCCGCCGAGCCGGACGTCGCGGCGCGGCTCGTCGCCGGCGTGCGCGCGGCCGGGTTCCGGTTCGTCGCGCTCGATCTCGCCGGCATCCAGTCCGGCGCCTTCACCCTCCCCCTCGTCGACGTGACGCATGGGTGAGGCGGCTCCCGGCGACCCGTCGCCCGGGATGCCGCCCGAGTTCGAGCTCGACGTCGACCGGTACGACCGGCGCGGCTACGCCGAGGCCGTCTACTGCGCGGGCAAGACGCCGGAGCAGGTGGGGGCCATCGCCGGGGCCGTGCGCGACGCCCCGGGAGCCACGCTGTTCACCCGCGCCGACCCGGAGCACGCGCGAGCCGTGCGGGCCGCCCTGCCGGGCGTCTTCGAGGACCCCGCCGCGCGCCTGCTCGCCTGGCCGCCGCAGCCCCCGGAGCCGACGGGCGGGCTCGTCGTCGTCGCGTGCGCCGGCACCTCCGACCTGCCGGTCGCGCGCGAGGCGTTCCACACCGTGCGCTACCTCGGGCGGCGGGCCGAGCTCGTCGCCGACGTCGGGGTCGCGGGCCTGTCCCGCATCCTCGACCGCGTCGCGGAGCTGCGACGCGCGCGGGCGATCGTCGTCGTCGCGGGCATGGACGGCGCGCTGCCGGGCGTCGTCGCCGGACTCGTCTCGGCGCCGGTCGTCGCGGTGCCGACGTCGGTCGGGTACGGCGCCGCGTTCGCCGGTCTCGCTCCCCTCCTGACGATGCTCAACGCGTGCGCCCCCGGCGTCGGCGTCGTCAACATCGACAACGGATACGGCGGCGGGCACCTCGCGGCGCAGATCGCCGCGCCCTGAGCCGGTCGCCCTGCCCTCGCCGGTGAGGTCGATCAGGCGGCCCCGGTCGGCGCGCCCGTCGGCACGAATCGCGTCGTCAGGGCTCGGGACCGGCCGGCGCGCAGGAGCCAGACCGAGGGGCCGACGATGCCGCTCGCGAGCACGAGCAGGCCGACCTGCAGGGCCCACTCGGGAACGAACGCCCGCGAGGCGACGAGTGCTCCGCCGACCGCGTACGCGACGAGCGACCAACGCGGCACGGACCGTTCGGCGGCCATGGTCGCCGCGAAGGCGATCGTCGCGACGAGGAAGACGACAGAGGTGGCGATGAGCGCGATCCCGAGAGACCCCGACCGCAGCACTCCGATCTCGGCCACGGTGCGCCCCCCGAAGACGAGGTTGATGACGAACTCGACGCCCACGAGGAGTCCCAGGGCGGTGACGTTCGCGGCGTACGCGGCCACGCCCCAGCCCCCGGACCGATGGCCGGCCCGCAGGAAGAGACCGGTGACGAAGAGCAGGGCGAGGACTTCCGCCAACGGGGCGACGAGCTGGGTGGCGGGCACGAGCGGCAGGATTCCCGCGCGCTTGACGGTGTTGACGACGAGCACCGCCGCCGCGGCGAGCCCCGACAAGCGGGCCAGGGTGATGAGCGCGGGAGGAACGGCGGGTGTCGAGGGGACGACGCGAGGTGGCGGCGACACGTGGGTCGAGGGTGCGGTGAACATGCTGGCCTTCAAGAGATAACGTTTGGTATAACCGACGTTATGAGTTGACCATGGCGCGATGCGGCCGCGCAAGAGGTTGCGGGGGCGTCGATAGGCTGAGCGAAGAGGAACTGACGCAGGCGGAGGGCAGGTGGCCGGGATGACGAGTGATGTCGCAGCGCCGACGATCCGGGAGCAGCTCATCGAGGGCGGGCTCGGTCACGTCCGCCGCGAGGGTGTCGGTGATCTCACGGTGCGCACCCTGGCCAAGGTGTCCGGCCGCTCGACGATGTGCGTCTACACGAAGTTCGGCGCCCGCTCGGCCCTCGTCACTGCGATCTACGAGGCCGGAGGGAGTGAGTTGCTCGCCGCGCTGGATCGCTCCTCGCCGTCAGCCCTGCTCACGTCTTTGCGGCACTTCGCTCGGGACGAACACGGCCTCTGGGACCTACTGCTCGGCACGCCACCGGCGATCTCAGGCGTGGAGAAGCAGGCCCAGGTGGCGCTGCTGGCGGCGCTCGTCGACGCGCACGCGGAGGCGGCCCGTCGGGAGGCCGGAGCGGATGCCGACGTCGCCACGGAGGTGGACGCGACAACCGCCGCCCGCCTCCGTCTCGAGGTGGCCACCGCGCTGGGGCTCGTCGCCGTCGGCCTCGTCGACGACGACGACGCCTGGGCGGCGCTGCTCGCCCGCACCCCAGCCACGTCCTCGGGGTGATCGGCCGCGCCGACGAGCTGCCGGACATCGGGATCGCCGCCCCTCAGGTCGACCGATCCGGCGGCGGCGCGTACCGGCGGATCGTGAGGTCGACGCACCACAGGGCCGTGATCACGAGGAACGCGCCGAGCGCGATCCACGACTCCGCCCCCATCGCCGGCGGGGTCCGCCGGTTGGCCGCGACCATCGCCACCTCCATGACGGTGAGGAACGCGCCGGTCATTGCGGCGAACAGGAGCATGTCGTCGAGGAAGCGCCGCCGGAACGCGGCGCGCCGCTGCGGGGCGAGCCAGTAGTCCTTGTGCGGGACGTTGACGAACGTCCCCGACCCGGCCGTGCACACCCACCCCAGCGCCGGCAGCCCGAGCAGGATCAGCGCGCCGACGGCGAGGGTCGTCGCCACGTAGACCCCCCGGGACGTCGACCCGTCGCCGGCGCCGGCCGCGTCGAAGTGCGAGACGACCTGCTCGGGGAGCTGCCCGAGCGACCAGAGCGCGACCCCGACGTAGGCCACGACGACCAGCGCGTACAGCGCGACGACCCACCTGCGCACCCTCCACCTCCTCCCCGCTCGGCATCCTTAGACCAGGCTAGGAGACGGCGGAACGATCCGTCGGCTCACCCGGCGTCGATCGACGGCCCGGTTCCGCACCCTTGTGGGCGAGCGGGGGTCCGAGCGCGGCACCGAGCACAGGTCTGCCGTCGACGGTCCGCGGACGACGGACCGCCTCAGGCCGTCCCGAGCCGCCGGGCCCGGACCGCCTCCGCCGGCGAGCCGGGGGTGGGCGCCCACCGGTTGATCCCGGCCTGCTGCGCCAGGCTCCACGCGTTCGTCGCGACCCAGTAGACGAGGATGCCGGCGGGCACCGCGCCGGCCCCGACGACGATGCCGAGCGCCGAGACCGCCGGGAGCATCCGCTGCACTGCGGCCATGCTCTCGGGAGCGTCCGCGAGGTTCAGGCCGGGCAGGACGAAGAACCGCTGCGTGACGTAGGTGAGGGCGGCCGCGGCGACGACGAGCGCCGCCATGGCCGCCAGCGTGCCCGGGCGGCCACCCGCGAGGGCCGCGGTCACGGTGTCGCCCAACGAGACTCCCCCGAGCCGGGCCGCGTCGGCCAGGCGGACCAGATCGGGTGTCATCGCGCCGACGCTCTCGTGGTGCGACACGGCGAGCAGGACGCGGTAGAGGGCGAACATCACCGGGATCTGGAGCAGCAGCGGCAGGCACCCGAGGCCGCCGGCGCCGTGCTCGCGGCGGACGGCGAGCATCTCCGCCCGGTAGGCGCGCATCGAGTCGACGTCGGTGCGGCCGCGGTACCGCTGCGCCAGGGCGGACAGGTGGGGTCGGGCGCGGGCCAGGGCCCGACCGGACCGGATCTGGTGGACGACGAGCGGGAGGGTCACCGCCCGGACGACGGCGACGAGGACGACGACGGCCGCGACCCACGCGAGGCCCGAGCCGGGCGCGAGGCCGAGCGAGGTGAGGGCCGTGTGGGCGGCGGCGAGGACGGACGAGACGGCGGACTCGAAGGGCGCGAGCACGGCCGTGAACGGGGTGAACGGGGCGGCAGACAGGGACACGAGGGACTCCGGACGAACGAGCGGCACCGCGCCCGGCCACCTCGGCGGGGGCTACGGGGCGCGGACGGGCCGCGACGGTAGGGGGGATTCGTCTCGAGCCCACGCCGGAGCGCACGAGCACCCGCGGCCCGAGCGGGCCGGGGGTCAGGGAGCGATCGAGGGCGGGCTCGTCAGAGCCCGCACCCGGGGGCACGGGGCCGCTCCGGGCGCCCGCGGAACTCCACGCGGGACGGGGAGGGGGTGTTGCGCCGCTGCGCGCGGACCCGCACGGGGGCCGGGTCCTGCCGCGGCCGTAGGAACGTGACCAGGGCGAACGCGAGCGCCGCGGCCGACAGGCCGGCGGCGAGCAGGGGCACGACGAGCGCCATCGCGCCCGCGGTGTCGCCCGACAGCACGGGCACGGCGATCGCGAGGGCCGGCAGGAGGAGCAGCACGGCGGCGGGCAGGGTGAGCGTCGGCGTACGACGGTCGCGGCTCATCTCGTCCTCCTCGGTCGGTGCCTCCGCATCCGCGGCCCTCACACACTCTCACGGGGGCCACGGTTCGGGGCGGCGCGAACGGGGTCGACGGCCCCGTCACGTATGCGACGACTCGGATCCCGCGATGGTTCCCGGCTCGCCGCCCGCCGCGGCACACGCGGGCCGGATCGGTCGCGCCCCGGCCTTCCGTCGGTCCTCCCACCACCCGCAAGCGCGCGGCGTTCACGCGTGTTGCATCCATCCGGGGCGCCTCGCGGCGTGTCGGCGGCGACGCGCCCGCGCGGGGTCTGTCCGAATCGAGCGCCTCGGGTGACACTGAGGGGCATGCGATTCCCCCCGACGGTCGTCGACAACCGTGTCCGTGCCGGCGACGCCGGGCGGGTCTGGGCCGGGGTCGATCCCGAGGCCGCGGGTCTGGTCGGCCGCATCCAGTGCGGGCTGATCGGCAGCCGTCGCCTCGCGATCGCCTACCGCCACGACACCGCCTTCACCGTGCTCGCGGCGGCCGCGGCGAGGGCCTTCGGGGCCCACCAGGTCGTCGCCGTGCTGCACCCGGTCGCCGCAGGCGCCGACGCCGACGTCGACGACGCCTGGGCCCTCGCCCAGGCCGCCGGCGTCGAGCTCGTCCGCCTCGCCGACCTCTCCCACCGGACCGGCCTGGCCCTCGACCCCGCGGATCGGGCGCCCCGCGCGGGCCACCGCGGCCGCGTGGACCGCCGGGAGCACGGGCCGTGGCACGGCGCCGACCTCGGCGAACTCGGCGTCGACACCCTCGCCCACCCGTGCCTGCTCCGGCCCGACGCGCCCGAGCCGGCCCGGCTCGCCGCGGCACCGCGCCACCGCGTCCTGCGCCCCCTGCTCGACGCCGGGCTGACCCGTGAGGACGTCGACGCGGTCGCGGGCGCCCTCGGCCTGCCCGTGTGCCCGCCCCCGGTGGCCCAGGGCGCCCGGGCCTGAGCGCGACGGCCCGGGCCGGACCTCAGGGCGCCGGCGCGGGCATGACCGGCGGGACGTACTCGAACGTCGTCCCGAGCAACCACACGAGGAGCAGCACCACCGGCAGGTGGATCATGAACTGCAGGAACGTGAACCCGACGATGTCGCGCGCCCGCAGCTTGAGCACGGCGAGCAGCGGCAGCATGAAGAACGGGTTGACGAGGTTCGGCAGCGCCTCGGCGATGTTGTAGATCTGCACCGTCCAGCCGAGGTTCATGCCCACGTCGGTCGCCGCCTGCATGACGTAGGGCGCCTCGACGAGCCACTTCCCGCCGCCGGAGGGGACGGCCAGGCCGAGGATCGCCGTGTAGATCGCGATGACGACCGCGAACGCCCCGCCGCCACCGAGGCTCGTGAAGAGCTCGGCGAGCAGGTGCGAGACGGTCGCCCCGTCCCGCCCCTGGGCCTTCGTCAACAGCGCGGCCATCGCGGCGTAGAGGGGGAACTGCACGAGGATGCCGGCCGTCGCGGGCACCGCCCGGCTCACCGCCCGCAGGAACCGCGCGGGCGTGCCGTGCAGGACGAGGCCGAGCATGAGGAAGACGAAGAGGTAGCCGTTGAGGCTGCTCATGACGCTCAACCACGGCTTCGTGACGAACTGGAGCACGATCCAGCCGAGGGTGAGCACACCCATGATCGCCGGCAGCCACACCTGGTGCTCGAGCCACTCGCCGGGTCGGCTCGGCGGGGTGACCTCGTCGGGCTCGTCGACGAGGTCGACGTCCATGTCCTGCGCCGTGCGGGTCGCGCCTGCCTTCGGCGCCGACGCCCACGCGATGACGACGGACAGCACACCGAGGATGAGCGCGGTG
The DNA here is from genome assembly GCF_014857905.1 of Agilicoccus flavus. GTDB lineage: Bacteria > Actinomycetota > Actinomycetes > Actinomycetales > Dermatophilaceae > Agilicoccus > Agilicoccus flavus. The sequence continues at coordinate 128,250 of NZ_JACYXE010000005.1, forward strand.
AGCAGCGACTGCCACGTGAAGATCGTCTTGCCGAAGTCGAGGACGCCGGTGATCTGCAGCAACGCGGGCGGGATCGACTTGGGCGTCGCCTGGAGCTGCGCGGCCGACGAGCTCAGGCCGAGCGCCCAGATGGCGCCGAGACCGAGGAACGCGGCGGCGCCGAGGGCGCGGTAGTCGACGCGGAGGTCGGTGCGGCGCGCGATCGCGCGAGCGAGGAGGCCGCCGAAGATGAGCGACAACCCCCAGTTGAGCATCGACACCGCCATCGACAGCGCGGCGACGAAGGCGATCGCGCTGCGGCCGGTGCCGGGCACGAGCGCGAGCCGGTCGATGAGGCGGGCCACGGGCGGGCTCGTCGCGACGACGTACCCGGTGAGCACGACCATCGCCATCTGCAGGGTGAACGCGGTGAGGTCCCAGAAGCCGTCGCCGAAGGAGCCGACGATCGCCCCCGGCCACGCGCCGTTGAGCAGCGCCGCGACCGCGCACACGACGACGCCGACGAGCGCGAAGATGTACGCGTCCGGGAACCACTTCTCGGTCCAGCGGGCCAGGCTCTGCGCGACGCGGGCGAGGCCGCGCTCGTCGTGCGCACCGTGTTCGCCGGCCGGCCCCGACCGGCCGGGTTCGCCGTCGGTGGGGCGGGACGCCGCGGCGGCTCCACTCATGTCGGGGTGACCTCCTGCTCGGCCCGGCCGCGCCGAGTGCGCGCCGGATGCCCCCGCAACCTAGGAGCCGCCGCCCCCCGGGTCAACGCGGGCGGGTGCGTGCTCCCCTCCGGTCGTCGGGCGGCGGTCCGCGTGCGGGGAACGGTCCGGCCACGCCCCGCCGGGCACGAGTCCGGCGGCGGCCCCGGCGGCCGCCGCGGCGGCGAGCGCGTCGGCGACGGGGCGCCCGGCCTCGGCGGCCAGGGCGAGGGCGTCCTCGTACTCGGGGGTGGCGCGGACGACCTCACCGCTGCGGTGGCCGACCTTGACGCGCACGGGACCGGTGGTGTCCCCGCAGGTCACGTCGAGGGTGACCCAGCCGCGCTCGAGCCCGACGCGGTGGTGCACGGCGCTGCGGACCCCGAAGGTGCTCGTCGCCCGGAACAGGTGCTCGCGCACCGCCGACTCGTGCTCGGGGCGGACGAGCGCGGCGACGAGGTGGGCGGGGCGGCCCTTCTTCATGAGGATGGGGGTGAGCCACGCGTCGAGGGCGCCGGCGTCGAGCAGGCCTGCGAGGACGCTCGGCCACGCCCGCGGGTCGAGGTCGTCCACGTTCGCCTCGAGGCGCAGGAGACGCTCCGGGACCTGGCCCTGCTGCTCCGCCGGCGGCGTCGGCTCGGCCCGGTGCATCGACTCGGCCCGGTCCGCCGGGCCGGCCCGGTCCGCCGCGTGGGCCTGGTCCGCCGGCTCGGCCGGGTCGGACACCACGACCCGCACGACGTTCGGCCAGGGCAGGTCGTCGCGGGTGCCGGCGCCGACACCCACCGCCCGCACCGCCCCCGAGGGCAGGGCGCGCGGGCCCGCCCACGCGGCCAGGGCGACGAGGAGCGCGACGCCGGTGGGGGTGGCGAGCTCGCCGAGCCGGCCGGCAAGTGGATCACCCGCCGCCCTCGGGGCGCCGGCGGCCGGCACCCCCGCCGCGGCGAGGAGCTCGAGCACCGCGGGCACGGGCACCGACATGCGGCCGTGGGCGGCGCGGACGACCCCGTCGCCGAGGGCGATCTCGGAGGTCGTCAGCTCCTCGACGCCGAGGTCCTCGAGGGCGGCGCACACGCCGACGACGTCCGCGATCGAGTCCCACGAGCCGACCTCGTGGAAGTGGACCTCGTCGACGTCGACCCCGTGGACGCGGGCCTCCGCCGCCGCGAGCGCCCCGAAGGCGAGCAGCGCGCGTCGGCGGACGCGGGCGGGCAGCTCCGCCCGCTCGAGGAGGCCGCGGATCTGCGCCCAGGCGCGGTGGGGTTGGTCGGCGGCGACGAGGTGCACGTCGACCGCGGTGGCGCGCATGGAGCCGCGCACCACCGACCGCCGGGCCAGGCGCACGGTGTCGGGTAGTACCGCCTCGACGTCGCGCCGCACGACCTCAAGGTCGGCGCCCGCGTCGAGCAGGGCGGCCAGCAGCATGTCGCCGGCCACGCCCACCCCGGCGTCGACCCAGGCGGCGCGGCCGGTGGGCAGGTGGCCGGACCGATCGGAACGCATGGGCCCGACGGTATCGCCCGCACCTCGCCGGGCCGCGCCGCACGGCGGCGCACACGGCCGCCCTCGGCCGCGCTCGCCCCGGCACCCTGCAGGCGACGACTTCTCCGACCCCGGCCGGCGCACGACCACGTCGTCGCCCCCGGCCCGCCGCACCGACGCGGGGACCGCTGACGTCGCGGCGACGGACTCCGTCGCCCGCCCATCCGCCCGCACCGGATCACTCCCACCGATCGCCCCCGGATCCCGTTGCCGCGCCGACGGGTTCGCCCGTCCACCCTGCGCAGGCGGTGAGCCGGGGCTAGGTTGAGCGGCATCGTCACCTGCGCAAAGGAGCTCGTCGTGACCCGCCCCTCCCCCGCGATCCGGCTGGCGGCGGCCGCCGTCGGCACCGGCCTCGCCTGCTCGACGCTCGTGCCCGCCTCCGCGGCGGCCGCCCCCACGTCCGCCGACTCCTCCCCGACCACGGCCGCCAGGCCGGCCGCGACTCCTGCGTCCGGTCCGGCCACACCGGCGGCGCCCGGCCCGTCGGACCGGGCCCTCGCCCGCGACTCGGTGCGCCCGGGCCCGACGCGCGAGCGCTTCTACTTCGTCATGGCCGACCGGTTCGCGAACGGCTCGACCGCCAACGACCGGGGCGGCCTGACCGGAGGGCCGCTGCGCACCGGCTTCGCGCCGACCCACAAGGGCTTCTTCCACGGCGGCGACCTCGCCGGACTGACGGGCAAGCTCGACTACATCAAAGGGATGGGCACGACGGCGATCTGGCTGACGCCGTCCTTCAAGAACCGCCCCGTGCAGGGCGGGCCCGGAACGCAGAGCGCGGGATATCACGGGTACTGGGTCACCGATTTCACACGCATCGACCCGCACTTCGGCACCAACGAGGAGATGAAGTCCCTCATCGCCGCCGCGCACGCGAAGGGGATGAAGGTCTACTTCGACATCATCACCAACCACACCGCCGACGTCATCGGCTACGCCGAGAAGACGTACACCTACCGGGACAAGAAGACGTACCCGTACAAGGACGCGTCGGGGAAGGTCTTCGACGACCGCGACCACGCGGGCCGGAGCAGCTTCCCGCGGCTCGACCCGAAGGTCTCCTTCCCCTACACGCCGACGTTCGCCTCCCCGGGCGACGCGAGCGTGAAGGTTCCTTCCTGGCTCAACGACCCGACGATGTACCACAACCGGGGCGACACGACCTTCGAGGGCGAGAACTCCCTCTACGGCGACTTCTTCGGCCTCGACGACCTCTTCACCGAGCGCCCCGAGGTCGTGCGCGGCATGGGCGACATCTACGCGGCGTGGATCGACCTCGGCATCGACGGCTTCCGCATCGACACGACCAAGCACGTGAACATGGAGTTCTGGCAGGCGTTCGCGCCGCGCATGATGCAGCACGCGGCCGCCGTCGGGCGGGGCGACTTCTTCATGTTCGGAGAGGTGGCCTCCGACGACCCGGTGATCATGAGCGAGTACCCGACGAAGGGAAAGCTGCCGGCCACGCTCGACTTCGGGTTCCAGAAGGCAGCGCAGAACTTCGTCGCGGGCAAGCCCGCGGCCGACCTCGCGCGGTTCTACGTGAACGACGACCTCTACACCGACGCCGACTCCAACGCCTATTCACTGCCGACCTTTACGGGCAATCACGACATGGGCCGCCTGCCCATGCTCCTGACCAAGGACGGCGTCGCCACGCGCACGCTCTACCCGCGGGTGCGGTTGGCGAACGAGCTCATGTTCCTCACCCGCGGCCAGCCGATCACGTATTACGGCGACGAACAGGGCTTCATCGGCGGCGCCGGGGACCAGGACGCCCGCCAGGACATGTTCGCGACGAAGACGCCGCTGTACGCGAACCAGACGAATCTTATCGGGCGTGCCGGGGCGCGCGACCGGTTCGACGCCCGCTCGCCCCTGTACCGGCAGATCGCAGGGCTGTCGCGGCTGCGGGCCGCGCACCCGGCGCTCGCCGACGGCGCGCAACTGCCGCGGTACGCCGCCGCGTCCGCGGGGGTGTTCGCCGTGAGCCGCGTCGACGCCCGGGCCCACCGCGAGTACGTCGTCGCCGCGAACAACTCGACCCGCGCCCGGACGGCCACGTTCGCCACGTCCACGAGCCGCGCCCGCTTCGCGCCGCTGCACGGCACCCGCCGCGCGCGGGTGTCCGACCGCGCCGGCCGCCTCACCGTGACCGTGCCGCCGCTGTCGACCGTCGTCTACCGGGCCGACCGCGCCGTGGACGCCCACCGGGCGGCGCCGCGGGTGACCCTGCAGCGCGCCTTCCCGCGCACCGCGGACGGCCGGACCCGCATCACGGCGAACGTGCCCGCGAACCGCGTCGTCCAGGCGACGTTCCTCGCCCGGCCGGCGGGCACGACCCGCTGGAGCACGCTCGGCACCGACGACAACGCGCCCTACCGCGTGTTCGCCGACACCGCCCGCTGGCGCACCGGCACCCGGCTGGAGTACCGCGTCGTCGTCAAGGACGAGGCCGGGCGCGTGAGGGGCGCGAGCACGACCGCCACCGCCCCGTGAGGGCCGGACCCCGCCGCCGGTGAGCGGCGGGGTCGGCGGGCCTGGTCGACGGCCGGACGAGGGTCGACGGCCGGACGAGGGTCGACGGCCGGGCATGGGTCGACGGCCGGTCACGGGGGGTCGAGGCGCGGGTCGACGGGTGAGCGCGGTGGAAGACTGAGGGCACCATGAGCGACGCATCCGCCCCCGGGGGCCACCGCCTCGGATCCCCCGCTTACCGCCGCATCACCGTGGCGCTGTTCCTCGCGGGCCTCGCGACGTTCGCGCTGCTCTACAGCACCCAGCCGATCCTGCCGACCCTCGCCTCCTACTACGGGGTGAGCGCGGCGCAGAGCGCGTGGACGGTGTCGTTCGCCACGGTCGGCCTGGGCCTGTCGCTGCTCGTCGCCGGCCCGGCGAGCGAGGTCGTGGGCCGGACGCCGTTGATGTTCGCGTCGCTGTTCTCCTCCGCCGTCGTCGCGGTGGCGTGCGGCCTCGTCGACTCCTGGCCCGTGCTGCTCGCGCTGCGCGCGGTCCAGGGCGTCACCCTGGCGGGGCTGCCGGCGGTGGCGATGGCGTACGTCGCCGACGAGGTGCACCGGGCCGACTCCGCCCGGGCCGCCGGGCTCTACATCTCCGGCACCGCGTTGGGCGGGATGTCGGGCCGCCTCATCACGGGATTCCTCGCCGATCTGTTCGGGTGGCGGGCCGCCCTCGTCGGCATCGGGGGCGTCGGGCTCGCCTGCGCGGTCGGGGTGTTCGCCCTCCTCCCCCGCTCGCGCCGGTTCAGGCCCGCGCCGGCGAGCCTGCGTCACCTGTGGGGCTCGACGCGCGGGCTCGCGGGCGACCCGGCGATGCTCGCGCTGTTCGGCATCGCGTTCACGTCGATGGGCGCCTTCGTCGGGGTGTTCAACGCGCTCGCGTTCCGGCTCGAGGCGCCGCCGTACGGGTTGTCGGTCGGGGTCGCGGGCCTCGTCTTCCTCACGTACGCGCTCGGCTCGGTCGGGTCCGCGCGCGCCGGACGCGCCGCCGGGCGATGGGGGCACCGGGCCGTGGAGCCCGTCGCGGTGCTCGTCATGCTCGCCGGGCTGCTGGTCACGCTCGCCACGCCGCTGTGGCTCGTCGTCGCCGGGGTGGCCGTCATGACGCTGGGGTTCTTCGCGGCCCACGGCGTCGCGAGCGGGTGGGTCGCGACGCGCGCGAGCATCGGCGTCGGAGCGACCGGGCAGGCCAGCTCCCTCTACCTGTTCTGCTACTACCTCGGGTCGTCGCTGTTCGGGAGCCTCGCGGGGCAGGCGTGGACGGCCGCGCGCTGGCCGGGCGTCGTCGCGCTGGCCGCCGGGCTCGTCGCGGTGAGCCTCGCGCTGTCCCTGGTGCTGCGCCGGATCCCGCGCCTGCCCGAGCCGACCCGCTGACCGCCGGCCGGCCCCGCCGGACCCACCGGCCGACGCCGCCACGCATCGGCCACACGCGAACCACCCCGGCCGACCGCTCCACCGCGCCACGCATCACCGCCCGCCCCGGGACACCCACCGCACCACCGACCCCGCCACGCACCCCTGCCCGGGCGGGGCGCCGCCACCGACCCGGGTGCCGCCACGGCGTGGGGCGTGCCAGGCTGGAGGTCGGAGCCGCACCGAGCAGGGAGGATCGCGATGCACGACGTCGTCCGCGTGGCGGGGTGCCAGATCACCTCGACCCCCGACCCCGACACGAACCTGCGCCTCGCCGGGGAGGCCGTGGCGCGCGCCGCCGAGGCCGGGGCCCGCATCGCCGTGCTGCCGGAGGCGACGATGGCGACCTTCGAGGCCGACCTGCGCGCCGTCGCCGAACCCCTCGACGGACGGTTCGCGACCGGGATCCGCGAGCTGGCCGACACCCACGACATCACCGTGGTCGTCGGTGTCTTCGAGCCCGCCGACGACGGCCGCGTCCACAACACGCTGCTGCTCACCGGGCGCGGGGTCGAGGCGAGCTACCGCAAGATCCACATGTACGACGCGTTCGGCGGCGGGGAGTCCAAGCTCGTCGCCCCGGGGACGCAGCTCGTCACCGTTCCCGTCGACGGCGTGCCCGTCGGGGTCGCCACCTGCTACGACGTGCGGTTCGCCGACCAGTTCACCGCCCTCGGTCGGGCGGGGGCGCAGCTCGTCATCCTGCCGGCCTCGTGGGGCGAGGGCCCCGGCAAGGCCGAGCAGTGGGACGTCCTCCTGCGCGCCCGGGCGATGGACGCGCAGGCGTGGCTCCTCGGCGTCGACCAGGCGTGGACCCCGCCGAAGGGCAAGCTCGCCCTCGGCGTCGGCCGGAGCGCGCTCGTCGACCCGACCGGCCACGTCCGGGCCCAGCTCGGCCCGTCTCCCGAGGTGCTCGTCGCCGACGTCGACCTGTCCCTCGTCGAGTCGACCCGCGCCACCGTTCCCATCCTCTGACCGACCGCGACCCGGTCGGCGCCCGCCGGGCTCCCGGAGTGAACAACCATTCGGGCCGGGTCGACGCCGGCGGCAGCCGCGCCCCGATCTGAGATTCCCTGCGCCACAGCACCATTCCGATCGACACCCGTCGGCGACCCCCGCCGACCCGGCCGGAATGGTTCGAAGGTCACGGGCACCGCCCACCACGATCGCCCCGGCGGTGCCGCAGGTGGCCCCGCCGACCGGGCGGGTGGCCGGGCGGGTGTCGGGGATCAGCGGCCGAAGGCGATCCCGTCGAGGGCGACGGTGCCCGAGCGGACGACGACCTTGACCGTGTGGGCGCCGTAGCGCAGCGGGAGCACCGCGGCCGTGGTCGCGACCGACGCCGTGGCCGACGCCGTCGACAGCGCCGCGACGCGGCGACCGTCCACGTACACGTCCGCCCGTCCGCCGGCGCGGTTCCGCGCGACGACGAGCCCCACGAGGCTGGTCCGCGCGCCGAGGGTGATCGTCGACCCGCGCCGGCCGGTGAGAAGAGTGCCCCCGACGGCGGCGCGCGACGCGGACGGCGTCCAGGTGCCGGTGCGGCGGCCGGACAGCCGGGTGACGTCGGCCGGGACGGCCTGGGTCGTCGGCGCCGACCACCCGCCCGGCGTGGTGCCCGCGACCGCGCGGACGCGCACGTCGACGACGGCGCCACGGCGGCCGGGGAGGTCGAGCGTGGTCCGCGTCGTGCGCGCGGCGGTGCGCCACGGGCCCACCGATCGCGCGCCGGACGCGGCGCGCGCGACGGCCCGCAGCTGCACCTCGTAGACGAGCGGGCCCGGCCCGGGCGCGCTCCACGCGACGCGGATCGCGGGGGCCGACGGGACCCGGGGCGCGAGGAGCGTCGACCGCGGGGCCTGACGCACGGGCGCCGGGGCGGTTGCGGTCGGGGTAGGCGTGGGTGTCACGACCGGTGCGGGCGTCAGGACGGGCGTGGGCGTCACGACCGGTGTGGGCGTCACGACGGGCGTGGGGGCCGGCGTCGACGTGGTCGGCGACGGCGCGGGGGCGGGCGCGGCCACGGGGGCCGGAGCCGCGACGGGGGCCGGGGCCGAGGTGGGCGCCGCGAGGCGGGCGACGGCGCGCGCGGCGTCGACGATGCCGGACCCGCAGCCCCAGCACGAGGTCGTGAACGGGCGGGCCGTCTCGACGACGATCCGCTCGGACTCCGCCGGGCTCAGGCCGGGGCGAACCGCGTGCAGGAGGGCGATGACGCCGCTGACGTGCGGCGCGGCCATCGACGTGCCCACCATGCCGCCGTAGGCGGCTCCGATCGGCCCCTGGGTGCCCTTGTCGATCGTGGACGCGATGTAGTCGCCGCCGCCGGCGCCACCGGGAGCCGAGACGTCGACGACGGAACCGCGGTTCGTGTACCCCGTGGGCGCGCCGGTGCTCGACGTGGCGGCGACGTCGATGACGCCGACGCAGTTGCCGGGGCTGGAGAGGTTGGCGTCGCCCGCGGAGTTGCCGGCCGCCGCGACGATCGCGGCGCCGCGGGCGCGCACCTGGTCGACGACGGTCTGCAGCGCCGTCGTGCACCTGCCGGCCGCGCCGAGGGAGACGTTGAGCACGGTCGCCGGCGTCGCGTTGGCGGGCACGCCGCTCACGGCGCCGCCCGAGGCCCACATCATCGCGTCGAGGACGTCGGACAGGGCGCCGCCGCAGGCCCCGGTGACGCGCACCGGCTGCACGCGCACGAGCGGGGCGACGCCGGTGGTGCCGGCCCCGTCCGCCGCGGCGGCCACCGTGCCGGCCACGTGCGTGCCGTGCCAGACGCTGTCCGCCGCGTCAGGGTCGCCGTCGCACTGTCCGGCGGCCTGCCAGTCGCCCTGGTCCGTGGCGTCCGCGTCGCGGCCACCGCCGTCGCGGGCCCGACCGGAGTCGCTGATGAAGTCGTAGCCGGCGACGACGCGGCCCGCGAACTCGGGGTGGGGCACGAGTCCGGAGTCGATGACGGCGACGGTCGCGCCGGCGCCGCGCGTGGTCGACCAGGCGGTCTCCGCGTTCGCCCCGGTAGGGCCGAGGTCCCACTGCGTCGCGGCCGCGGCCGCGCTCGGCAGCGCCAGGGGGCGGATGACGACGTCGGGCTCGGCGAAGACGACGTCGGGGCGCGCGGCCAGCACCGCGGCCACGGCCGCGGCGTCCGCCGGGTCGGCGCCGTCGACGAGGGTGGCGCCCGACCCGAGGCGGCGCTCGACGGCGAGGTCGCCGGTGTCCGCGGCCGCCCCGGCCGCGTCGAGCGCCCGGTCCTGCGCCGCCGACGAGACGGCGGCGGCGCTGCCCGGCGCGAAGCGGACGATGACGTCCCCGGTCGGCTCCGGTACCTGCGCGCCCTCCCCGACGGTCGTGGCGGGGCCGCCGGCCGGCGCGGAGGTCGCGGTCGGCGCGGCAAAGTTCGCCGTCGGCGTCGAGGACGCCGCCCCGGGCTCCGAGTTCAGCGGCGTCGACGACGCCGCGGGCACCGCGCCGGCCCCGACGATCGCGGCCACGGCCAGAGCGACCGACATCCGCGTCGTCCCGCGCCGCCCGGCGCCGCGCCGCCGGCGACCGCCGTCGTCCAGATCGGTCTCCCGTGCGCGCATGGCCTGATCCCTCGCCCCTCGTGTCCGCATCCGTTCGGTCCGGACCCTCATCGGTCACGCCGGGGGACGTCCTGAGCGGGTGTCCGACAGCACTTCGGGTTCCCCTCGCGCTCACAGCCGGTCGCGACCAGGTCGCGAGGCGGCCGGGGCCCGACGCCCTCCCCCGCGTCGTGAGATCGGCTTCCCCACGCACCCTCCGGCCCCGCCCCCGGCCGCCACTCCCGCCCCGCGAACCCCCCCGGCTCGTCGGCCGGCCCGCCCGACGCTCTGCCCGCCGGTTCTCGGAATCGCTCCGCCCGGGAAGCGGTGACGGGCAACGAGGCCCGGCCCCCCGGGGTGGCACCCGGACCAGGCGGACGGCAGGGTGGAGACATGACCCAGGAGAACAAGATCACCGTGACCCGTACCGTCGACGCGTCCGCCAAGGACCTGTTCGACGTCCTCACCAACCCGCAGCGGCACGCCGAGATCGACGGGTCCGGCTACGTCGTCTCCGACAGCAAGACCGACCGCATCACCGCCAACGGCCAGACGTTCACGATGAACATGAACGGCGAGCACATGGGTGGCGACTACCAGACCGACAACCACGTGACCGGGTACGTCGAGAACAAGCTCCTCGCCTGGCAGACCGCCCCCGCCGGCACCGAGCCCAAGGGCTGGGAATGGCTGTGGGAGCTCGAGCCCCTCGACGCCGGCGACACGCGCGTCACCCTCACCTACGACTGGTCGAAGGTGACGGACAAGGCGCTGCTCAAGAAGGTGAGCTTCCCGCTCGTCTCCGAGGAGGCGCTCGAGACCTCCCTCGGCAACCTCGCCGCGGCGGTCACCCCGAGCTGACCGCTCGCGCTCGACGGCGCCCGGCGGCCCGCGGAGGACACCCGTGGCCGCCGGGCGCCGGCCGTTGCGCCCGGGATCGAACCGGGCCGGCGCCGCCCCGCACCCGCCCCGGGAGGGGCGTCCGCCACCGTCGACCGAGGGTCGTGCGCGAGGATGGGCGGATGCTGCCGCTCGAACTCGCCCGGGACCTGTCCGCCGCGGGGATGGCGTGGGTGCCGTCGGCCGGGGACCGGTTCGTCATCGACGCCCCCGACCTCACCAGCGACGTCTTCCACCTCGCCGACATGGTCGCCGACCTGCACCAGTTCGTCGACGGGCCCGTCGTGGGCTTCAACGGGACGACGGAGTGGGCGCTCGACTCCGTGGAGCTCGACCAGGTCGTCTGGCTGCCGCGGGAGGATCAGCTGCGCGACGCCCTCGGCGACGCGTTCGTGCGCCTCGACCGCGGGGCGGACGGATACGAGGTGCTCGTGCGCGTGGGCGCCTCGGAGCAGCGCGAGGGCGACGCGGACGTCGAGACCGCCTACGCCCGGGCCCTGCTCGCGGTGCTCCGCGCCTGACGAGGGAGGTCGAGGCGCTCGCCCGCTCTTGCCGGCGGGAGCTGCTTAGGTGGTGGGGAACCCCTCGACCGAGACGAAGGACATGGCAATGAGCGAGACGACGACCACCTCCCCCATCGGCTGCCACGGGCTCGTGTTCAGCGGCAACGTCGACGAACAGGGCATCGCGGAGGCGGTGGCGCGCACCGAGAAGGCCGGTTTCGACCTCCTCGAGATCCCGCTGCTCGACCCGTTCGGGTTCGACGTCGCGGCCGCCAAGCGGGCCCTCGCCGCCCACGACGTGCAGGTCACGGCCTCCCTCGGGCTGCCCGAGGGCGCCGACATCAGCACCGGCGACCCGGAGCAGGTGCAGCGCGGCGAGAAGGTCCTCCAGCGCGTCCTCGAGGTGATGAGCGACCTGGAGTCCCGGCACGTGTGCGGCGTGCTCTACGGGATGCTCAAGAAGTACCCGGCCCCGGCGACCGACGCCGGACGCGCCGCGAGCCAGGAGGTGCTCGCCCGCATCGGCCGCCGCGCGACCGAGCTCGGCATCACCGTCTCGCTCGAGATCGTCAACCGGTACGAGAGCAACATGTTCAACACGGCGACGGGGGCGCTCGCGTTCCTCGACGAGATCGGCGAGGACGCCCTCAAGGCCCACCTCGACACCTACCACATGAACATTGAGGAGTCGGACATGTTCCTGCCGGTCCTCGCGGCCGCGCAGGCGGGCCGGCTGGGCTACGTCCACATCGGCGAGAGCCACCGCGGGTACCTCGGGACGGGGACCGTCGACTTCGACTCCTTCTTCCGCGCGCTGCACCACGTGGGCTACGACGGGCCGATCACGTTCGAGTCGTTCTCGACCGCGGTCGTCGACGACGTCCTGTCCACCTCCCTCGCCATCTGGCGCAACCTCTGGAAGGACGGCGACGACCTCGCCGCCCACGCCAACGCCTACATCCGCGGCGCCCTGCGCTCGAACGAGACGCTCGAGATGCACTGAGGGCACAGGGAGTCGGCACCATCGGCGCGCCGCCCCACGAGCCGTCCCCGATGTGAGACGCGCGTGTCACCATGTGGTCCTCTCCGACCCGAAGGGACCACCCGTGAGCACCGCCCCCTCCCCCGCGCCGACGCCCGCCGGGCGCGACGACGCCCCGTCGACACCGCCGCACTCGATGGGGCGCATCGCCGTGGCGAGCCTCATCGGCACGACGATCGAGTTCTACGACTTCTACGCCTACGGCATCGCGGCGGCCCTCGTCCTCAACGCCGCGTTCTTCCCGACCCTCGACGAGACGGCCGGCACCCTCGCCGCGTTCTCGACGTACGCCGTCGCCTTCGTCGCGCGTCCCGTCGGCTCGATCGTCCTCGGGCACTGAGGCGACCGGGTCGGCCGGAAGTCCGTGCTCATCGTGTCGCTGCTCATGATGGGCCTGTCGACCGTGCTCATCGGCCTGCTGCCCGAGTACTCGACGCTCGGGGTCGCGGCCGCCGCGATCCTCGTCGTGCTCCGGTTCATCCAGGGCGTGGGCCTCGGCGGCGAGTGGGGCGGCGCGGCCCTCATCGCCGTCGAGCACGCCCCGCCCGGCAAGCGCGGCTTCTACGGGCTCTTCCCGCAGCTCGGCCCGTCGATCGGGTTCATCCTCGCCAACGGTGTCTTCCTCGTCGCGCGCCTCAACATGGACGCCGAGGCCTTCCGCTCGTGGGGGTGGCGGGTGCCGTTCATCGCGAGCATCGTGCTCGTCCTCGTCGGCCTCTGGGTCCGGGTCCAGATCGCCGAGACCTCCGTCTTCGCGGAGGCCGCCCGCCGCGAGTCGCTGTCGCGGATCCCCGTCCTCGACCTCGTCCGCCACGAGTGGAAGCACCTGCTCCTCGGCGCCGGGATCATGATGATGCAGTACACGCTCTTCTACACGGCGACGACGTACTGCCTGTCGTACGGCACGAAGACGCTGAAGATCGAGCAGGTGACGATGCTGACGATCACCATGCTCGCCGTCCTCGCGCTCGCGGCGGGGACGCTCGTCAGTTCCCCGCTGTCGGACCGGGTGGGCCGCCGCCGGGTCCTGGCCGTCTCGGCCGCCCTCGGGGTCGTCTGGGGGCTCGTCATGTTCCCCCTGATCGACACGGGCCACTACGCCCTCATCTGGCTCGCCCTCGCGGGTGCCCTGCTCGTCATGGGCCTGACGTTCGGGCCGATGGCCGCCTACCTGCCCGAGCTGTTCCCGACCCGCTACCGCTACTCGGGAGCGGGCCTCGCCTACAGCCTCGGCGGGATCCTCGGCGGGTCCCTGCCGCCCATCGTCGCCACGTGGTTGCAGGCGCGGTGGGGCTCGGGCAGCGTCGGCGTGTACGTCGCGGCCGTCGCCGTGATCTCGCTGCTGTGCACCCTCGCCGCCCCCGAGACCGTCGACCGGTCCCTGGAGGACGAGCCGGTCGCGGCCTGACACGCGACCTGCGACGAAAGACGGTTGCCGGGCAGGTCGACGGCGGGCCAGGCTGACCGGACCAGCGCGGGGCGGCGGGCGCCCCGGCGGACGGAGGGGGTCGCGCATGTCGCAGGGATACGGCTGGTTCGCCTACGCGCCGGGCTCGGAGGAGACGTTCGCCGGGGGTGCCGGGCCGTCAGGGCCCTCAGTGCCGTCAGGGCGGCCCGGGCCGTCGGGGCGTCCCGACCCGGGACGCCGCCCGGAGCTCGCCGACGTCGGGCGCCTCGCGCGGCGCGGCCTCGACGTCGCGGTCAAGGCGGCGCGCGCGAACGAACAGCCGAGCGTCGCGCGCTTCGTGCGCGACCACCTCGGCGGCGACGCCACGGCCGCCGAGATCGCCGACGAGCGGTGGGCGCCGTACGAGGGCGTCAACGTGCAGCGGGCCGTCGACGCCTGGCTCGCCGCGTCGCCGCAGCGCCGCCACGAGCTCATCGGCCTCCCCACGGGGATGCCGGAGATGGGCCTGGCGGAGTTCATGACCGAGTCGAACCCGTACGGGATGCCGACGCCGACGCCGACGAACGTCGCCCGGGTCAACCTGACGAGCGGCCCCGACGGGGAGTCGCTGCCGTGCGTGCGCGCCGGCCTCTACCTCGTCGAGGAGGGCGAGGTGCGCACCGCGATCGCGGTGCGCCAGGCGTCGCCGCAGCGCGGGCTCGACAAGACGGTCGTCGAGGTGGTCTCGACCGATCCCGACGCGCCGGTGCGCGTCACGGCGCAGCTGCGGCGGCTCGCCGACGAGCTCAACGTCTACCGCGGGCACGTGCTCTCGTTCGCGCAGAACATGTTCGCCTTCGGCGACAGCGCCCTCACCTTCCACCCGCGCCCGGCCCTGACCCGCGACGACCTCGTCCTCGACGACGAGCTGCTCGCCGGCATCGAACGCCAGGTCGTCGGGGTCGCCCGGCACCGCGCCGCCCTCCTCGCCGCCGGGCAGCACCTCAAGCGCGGCCTGCTGCTCTACGGCCCGCCCGGCGTCGGCAAGACGCACACGATCCGCTACCTCACGAGCCGCCTGCCCGACACGACCGTCGTCATGATCAGCGGGGAGGCGCTCGAGGCGATCGGCCTCGCGTGCTCCGTGGCCCGCTCGCTGCAGCCGTCGGTCGTCGTCGTCGAGGACGTCGACCTCATCGCCGAGGACCGCGGCATGCACCCCGGGCAGCACCCGCTCCTCTTCCAGCTCCTCAACGAGATGGACGGCCTCTCGGGCGACTCCGACGTCGCGTTCGTCCTCACGACGAACCGTGCCGACCTGCTCGAGCCGGCGCTCGCGGCCCGCCCCGGGCGCATCGACCAGGCCATCGAGCTGGAGCTGCCGGACCTGTCCGCGCGGCGCCGCCTCTTCGACCTCTACCGCGGGCGGCTGCGCATCGAGGCGGCGGAGTCCGACATCGAGGAGGCGTTGCAGCGGGCGGAGGGCGTGACCGCGTCGTTCCTCAAGGAGCTCCTGCGCCGCGCCGCGCTCTACGCCGCCGAGCGCGCAGCGGGCGCCGGCGGCGACCACGGTGCCGACCCGGCAGGGGGCATCGTCGTCACGGCCGACGACCTGCGGGCGTCCGTCGACGACCTCCTGTCGAGCCGCAACCGGATGACGCGGGTCATGCTCGGGTCCGAGGAGGGCCGGACGCGCCCGGACGACGCGGACCCGCCGTGGGGTGTGCCCGTGCAGGACGGGTGGGACGCCTGACGCGGCACCGGGTCGCCGGCCGCCCGCGTCAGGCGCGCAGGTGCTCCCGCGCGACGTCGGCGGCGAGGCGACGCAGGAGGGGCGCGGCGTCGCGCATGCACACGGCCGGGTCGGGCTCGAGGTCGGTGAGCGCGTGGACGGCCTCGATCCCCGAGGCCGCGACGTCGGCGGGCGACAGCAGCGACCGGCCGCACACGGCCACGACGGGCACGCCCGCGCGGGCCGACGCCTTCGCCACCCCGGCCGGGGTCTTGCCCAGCAGGGTCTGCTCGTCGAGCGACCCCTCGCCCGTGACGACGAGGTCGGCTCCCGCGACGAGCGCGTCGAAACCCACGAGGTCGAGGAGGAGGTCGATGCCGGGCCGCATCGTCGCGCCGAGCACGGCGAGGCACGCGTACCCCACGCCGCCCGCGGCGCCGGCGCCCGGTCGCTCCGTGTCGTCGCGGCCGGTCGCCTCGGTGACCAGCCGCGCGTAGCGGGTCAGCGCGATCTCGAGCTCGGCGCGCTGCGCGGCGTCGGCCCCCTTCTGGGGCGCGAAGATCGCCACGCACCCGCGCTCGCCGAGCAGGGGGTTGTCGACGTCGCCGGCGAGGGTCATCGTCGCCTCCGCCAGGCCCGGGTGCAGTCCCGTGAGGTCGACCCGGTCGAGTCGGGCGAGCGCGGCGCCGCCCGGAGGCAGGTCGTCGCCCGCCGCGTCGAGCAGGCGCGCCCCGAGGGCCGCCAGCATCCCGGCGCCGCCGTCGGTGGAGGCGCTGCCGCCGATCCCGACGACGATGTCCCGCAGGCCGGCGTCGAGGGCGGCGACGAGCACGTCGCCCAGCCCGCGGCTCGTCGCGTCCATCGGCGCGAGCCCGGCGTCGCCGAGGCGGACGAGGCCGCAGGCGTCGGCCATCTCGACGATGACCCGGTCCCCGCGGACCGCGTACGCGGTCTCGACGGGCTCGCCGAGCGGCCCCGCGGCGGTGACCGGCACGCGCGCGAACCCGGCCGTGACCGCCGCGTCGAGCGTGCCGTCGCCGCCGTCGGCCACGACGAGGGTGTCGACGTCGAGGGCGGGAATCGTGTCGCGCAGCCCGTCGGCGATGAGGTCGAGGACCTGGGTCGCCGTCAGCGAACCCTTGAACTTGTCGCACGCGACGATCACGCGCTGTGCCTGCGGTTCCATGTCGGCTCCTTCGTCGGTGTGCCGGGCGGCGGCCCCGGGAGAACCCCGTGACAGGACACGTGGCGGAGCACGTGAGCAGCCTAGGAGACGCCGGCCGGGAGGCGGGCTGCGAACGCGGCCCCGCCCGGACCCCGTCGCGTCCGACCTGTGCAATCGTGCCCGCGCGGCCGGCCAGGGCTCTAGCCTGGTCCGTGCCCCGCACGTCCGGGGGCCACCAGACGAAGGAGTCCCCCGCATGGCGCTCGCGCACCGCCTCGACCGACTGGGCACGGAGACGGCGTTCGCCGTCTCCCTCGCCGCCGCGCAATGGGGGGCGAAGGGCCACCGGATCTATCCCTTCCACCTCGGTGACATCGACCTGCCCACGCCGTCGACGGTCGTGGAGGCCGCGACGCAGGCGATCGCCGACGGCAAGACGGGGTACTGCCCCGGCGCGGGGGTCCTCCCGCTGCGGGAGGCGCTCGCCGACGACACCAACGCCCGCCGGGGCACGGCGTACACGCCCGAGAACGTCGTGGTCCAGCCCGGCGGCAAGCCGGTCATCACGAAGTTCCTCCAGGCCGTGATGAACGAGGGCGACGAGGTCCTCTATCCCAACCCCGGCTTCCCCATCTACGAGTCGCAGATCGAGTACCTCGGCGGCGTCGGGAAGGCCTACGGCTACGTGCCCACCGAGGCGGGGTTCGTCATCGACCTCGACCACGTGAGGGCGATGATCGGGCCGCGGACGAAGGCGATCATCTACAACGACCTGC
The DNA here is from genome assembly GCF_014857905.1 of Agilicoccus flavus. Classification (GTDB taxonomy): domain Bacteria; phylum Actinomycetota; class Actinomycetes; order Actinomycetales; family Dermatophilaceae; genus Agilicoccus; species Agilicoccus flavus. The sequence continues at coordinate 145,481 of NZ_JACYXE010000005.1, forward strand.
AGAACCCCATCTCGGCGGAGTCGACCGACGCCGAGCGCGAGGCCGTCGCCCGGCTCGCGATCGAGCACGACCTGTGGGTCCTCTCCGACGAGGCGTACTTCGAGATGCGGTACTCGGGGCAGAGCACGAGCATCGCGTCGCTGCCGGGGATGGCGGAGCGCACGGTCATCCTCTACACGTTCAGCAAGAAGTTCGCGATGACCGGGTGGCGGCTGGGCGCCGCGATCGCCCCGCCCGAGATCGCCGCCGTCATGGCGACGATGAACACGAACAACGAGTCGTGCACCACGCACTTCGTCCAGTACGCCGGCGCGGCCGGCCTGCGGTGCGACCAGAGCGAGGTCGCCGCGATCCTGCAGGTCCTGCGCGGGCGCCGGGACGCCGCGTTCGACGTCATCTCCACCATCGACGGCGTCCAGCTCGCGAAGCCGGAGTCGACGTTCTACCTGTTCCCCGACGTCACCGACGCCATGGGTCGGCGCGGCTTCACCGACGTCGACGCGTTCGCGACCGCCGCCCTGCACGCCACCGGCGTCTCGTTCTGCACCCGCAACCACTTCGGCCGCCCGCAGCCGGGCGAGGATCGCGCGTACGTGCGCTTCGCGTACTCCGGCCTCCCGGAGGCCGACATCACCGAGGGGCTCGGGCTTCTCAAGGCATGGATCGAGGAGAGCGCCTGATGGCCAGGGTCGTCGTCACCAACCGCATCCCGACGGAGGCCGTCGACCTGCTGCGGACCGAGCACGACGTGTGGACGTGGGACGGGGACGAGCCCATGGACCGTGCCACCGCCCTGCAGCGGATCGAGGGCGCGGACGCGATCCTCACGCTGCTCACCGACACCGTCGACGACGCGTTCCTCGCCGCGGCCGGACCGCAGCTCAAGGTCGTCGCCAACGTCGCGGTCGGCTACAACAACGTCGACGTCGAGGCGTGCGAGCGCCGCGGGATCGTCGCCACGAACACGCCGGGCGTGCTCACCGACACGACCGCCGACACCGCCTTCGGGCTCGTCCTCATGGTCACCCGCCGGTTCGGCGAGGCCGAGCGGCTGGTCCGCTCGGGGCGGCCGTGGGCGTGGGGCATGGAGTTCATGCTCGGGACCGGCCTGCAGGGCAAGACGATCGGGATCGTCGGGCCGGGTGCGATCGGCATCGCCACGGCCCGCCGGGCGCGGGCCTTCGGGATGGACGTCGTCTACTCCGGGCGCAGCCCGATGGAGCCGGCGGCCGAGACGGAGCTCGGCGCCCGACGGGTGTGCTTCGACGAGCTGCTGGCGACCGCCGACGTCGTCTCGCTGCACTGCCCGCTGGTCCTGCACGGACCCGACGCGACCCATCACCTCGTGGACGCCGCCGCCCTCGCGAAGATGAAGCCGACCGCCTACCTCGTCAACAGTGCCCGCGGGCCGGTCGTCGACGAGGCCGCGCTCGTCGCCGCGCTCGAGGCGGGCACCATCGCGGGCGCGGGGCTCGACGTCTTCGAGGAGGAACCGACGATCCACCCGGGACTGCTCGACCGCGAGGACGTCGTGCTCCTGCCCCACCTCGGCTCGGCCACGGTCGAGACCCGGACCGCCATGTCGGTGCTCGCCGCGCAGAACGCGCTCGCGGTGCTCGCCGGGCGGGCGCCCGAGAACCCGGTGACCCGGGACTGACCTGCGGCGCCCCGGCCCGGGCCCGTCGGCTCCCGTCAGTCGGACTCGGGGGCCGGTGCGGCCGCGCGGGCGCGTCCGGCCAGGCCGTCGACCACCGCGTGGTCGAGGTCGTCGGGGGCGGCGCCGACCAGCGCGTGCAGGTAGAGGCCGTCGCCCACGAGGGTGACGAGCCGGGCGAGCACGGGGTCGTCGAGGTGACGCGCGAGGGCGTCGGACCACAGGCCGAAGGAGTCGACGACCGCCCCCTCGACGTCGACGCCGGGCGTGCCCACGAGCCGCAGGGCCGTGAGCAGGGCCGCGGTGTAGTCGCCGCCGGCGTCGGAGGAGCTGCGCAGGTACCCGCTCACGAGGTCGTCGCCGCCGCTCTCCCACCCGGCGATGTCGGCCGCCGCGTGCGCGCGCAGCCGTTCGAGAAGGCCCGCGAACAGGGCCTCCTTCGTCCCGAAGTGGTAGAGCAGCCCGCCCTTGCTCACGCCCGCGCGCGCCGCGACGGCGTCGAGGGTGGCGCCGGCCGGACCGGCCTGCGCCACCTGCGCCTGGAGCGCGTCGAGGATCCGCTCGCGGGTCTGGCTCATCCCTCGACCTTGCCACACGGGCGTGCTCGCGCCCGGTGCGCGGGCCGGGTTGCGCACATGGGAAGGGCGACAGCCCCTTTCGCGTTGCTACTGTACCGTCTGGACGGTTGATCGGCCGTCCGCAGCCCCGAGACGCCGAAGGAGGCGAGACCGATGACCACCGACCTCTCGATCCACCGCAGCAGCGGGCGACCGGACGCTCCGCGTCCGACCCGCACCACCACCCCCCGCACGCCGGGCCCCCGGGCCGGGATCCGCGAGTGGACGGCGCTCGTCGTCCTCATGCTCCCGGTGCTCGTCATCACGCTCGACAACACGGTGCTCTCGTTCGCGATCCCGCAGCTGTCGGCGTCGCTCGAGCCGACGTCGACGCAGCTGCTGTGGATCATCGACGTTTACCCGCTGTGCCTCGCGAGCCTCCTCGTGACGATGGGCCTGCTCGGGGACCGTCTCGGGCGCCGGCTGCTCCTGCTCGTCGGGGCCGCCGGGTTCGGCGTCGTGGGGCTGTACGCCGCGTTCGCGCCGAGCGCCGAGCACCTCATCGCCGCGCGCGCCCTGCGGGGCGTGTTCGGGGCGACGCTCATGCCCTCGACCCTGTCGCTCCTGCGCAACCTCTTCCACGACGCGGGCCAACGGCGTCTCGCCATCGCGATCTGGGGATCGGGCTTCGCGGGCGGCTCGGCCATCGGCCCGATCGTCGGCGGATGGCTCCTCGACCACTACGCGTGGGGTTCGATCTTCCTCTTCACGCTGCCGCTCATCGCGGTACTGCTCGTGGCCGGGCCCTTCCTCCTGCCCGAGTCCCGCCGGCGCGGCGGGGGCCGGATCGACGTCCCGGGCGTGGTCATGTCGCTGCTCGCGATGGTCCCGTTCGTCTTCGGGATCAAGGAGTTCGCCCTGCACGGCCCGTCGGCGCTCGCGTTCGGCATGCTCGCGCTAGGCGTGGTCGTCGGTGTCGCCTTCGCGCGGCGCCAGCTCGCTCTCGCCGAGCCGCTGCTCGACGTGCGCCTGTTCACGCACCCCGTGTTCACCGCGTCGATCGTCGGCAACTTCTTCTCGATCTTCGCCTTCGCGGGCCTCGTGTTCTACCTGTCGCAGTATCTGCAACTCGTCCTGGGTCTGGACCCCATGCACGCCGGGACGCACCTGCTGCCGGGCGCCCTCGCCTCGATCGTCGCGGGGCTGCTCGCCGTGCGTCTGGCGCGGGCGTGGCCGCTGCGGGTGCTCGTCCCGGCCGGGATCGCCGTGTCCACCGGCGGGTACGCCCTCGCCGCCACCCTGCACACGAGCACGCCCGCGCTCGTCATCGTGTTCGTGTTCGTGCTCGTCGGAGCCGGGGTGGGGCTGGCCGAGACGCTGACGAACGACGCGATCCTCGCGAGCGTGCCCGCCGAGCGGGCGGGCGCCGCCTCGGGCATCTCGGAGACGGCGTACGAGCTCGGATCCGCCCTCGGCGTCGCGATCCTCGGCAGCACGCTCGCCGCGACGTACCGGGGCGCGCTCGAGCTGCCCGCCGGCGTGACGGGCGCCGCCGCCGACCAGGCCCGCGAGACCCTCGCGGGCGCCGCCGCCGCCGCGCCGACCCTGCCGCCGGCCACGTCGGAGGCGCTGCTGGGCGCGGCCCGCGGGGCGTTCATGAGCGGGGTGGAGCTCACCTCCGGGGTCGCCGCGACGGTCACCGGCCTCACCGCGATCGTCGTCGCGGTGCTCCTGCACCGGGCGGAGGGGCGCGGGATCAGCGGCACCTGAGCCGGGCGACCGTCCTTGCCGATGAGCGCCAGTTCCCGCGCGCGCGACGACGTCATCACCACCGCGGACGACCCGGACAGCGCCTCGGGCTCGTCCGCCACCCAGCAGTGGCTCAGCCACGTGGTGTGAGGCGCAAAGCGTCAGGTGTGGCGGATCATGTCGAGGGGGTCACCCTCGTAGTCGGGCGCGTCTGGCGGTAGCAGGTCCACGAGCTGGGTGGCCAGGCCGAAGCGACCGACGAGCTCCGACGCCATCGCGTGGATGGCGCGGTGTACGTCCTGGGGGTTCGTGTCACGGGTGAACTCGGTGTGCCCGTAAAGGGGCCCGGGCGTCGTCCGGGTGTTCGTCACCTGCAGGAGGTCGCCCGTCTCGTCGTCGAGGGTGTAGTACGTGAGCGGGACGCCGGGGCGCTCGTGGGCCACCTCGAAGACGACGTCGATCGGGCCGAAGTAGCCGAGCTCGAGGGCGGAGGCGAGCGCGAGGACGTAGGCGTCGGCGACGAGCGCTTCGGCGTCGGTGAGCAGCACCCCGCCCGGCCGGGCGACGCCGTCGTCGAAGACGTCGCTGCGGGTGAACCCCACCGCGACGACGCCGGCGATCCCGAGGCCGATCGTCAGCTCCAGGTGGGGGCGGTGTCGCTGCCCAGGGTGATCAGCTCGTACTGGTCCTCTGTGCGCATGTCGTAGCCGGCGGGGAGGAATCCGACGGCACCGCTGGGGAACTGGACGGTCGTCGTCGCGGCGTGGAGCACGGAGCGGATGCGCTCGGGACCGAACCCCTCCTGCTCCGGCGGGACGCCGCGCAGGTGGGCAGCGCCGATGAGCCACGGCCGCACGTTCGCGTCGACGGCCCCCGCCGCCCCGGCCAGCGCGAGGTCGAGCATGTCGGTCATGGGAGTCCTGCTTTCGGTGCGGCGGCGATGAGGTCGGATCGAGTACCACATCGACCACACACCGCACAACCCAAGGCCGGAGTGGCCTCCGGATTCACTTGTGCTGTGCGGACGCTCGCCCAGAACGCGTCTTGAACGGCCGCACCCACGTGGGGGTTCGCGTCGTCCGCCACCCCAGCCGCGGGGCGCACCGCCGCGTCCGTCGGCCGCTTGCGAGCCCTCCGTCGCGCTGACCGCCGCTCGCCACGAAGGGGCCCGGCGCCGCAAGAACCATATCGGCCGGGTCGACCACCGCACGACGAGCGCCACAGGCAAGGACGCGCTGGTCAGCGGGTTTCTGGGCTCGACCCTCACTCGTCGACCCGGCCAGAATGGTTCTTGGTGTCACCGCAGCGACCTTGGCGAGGAGCGCGGCCCGTCGACTCAGCAGTCGTAGGAGTCGATCGCCGCGACCTTCTCGGCCGACGCCGAAGACGTGTCGAACTCGTAGCCGAGCCACTCCTTCGCGAGCCGGCGGGCGAGCTCGATGCCGACGACGCGCTGGCCCATGCACAGGACCTGGCAGTCGTTGGACAGGACCGAGCGCTCGACGGAGAAGCTGTCGTGCGCGGTCACCGCGCGGATGCCCTTGACCTTGTTCGCGCTGATGGCGACGCCGAGGCCGGTGCCGCAGATGAGGATCGCGCGGTCGGCCTTCCCGTCGGCGACCATCTTCGCGGCGTCGACGGCGATGTGCGGGTACGCGGTGTGCCCGTCGGCGTCGACGCCTACGTCGAACACCTCGCTCACGCGGTCGTCGGCCTCGAGGTCGGCCTTGATGCGCTCCTTGTAGTCGTAGCCGGCGTCGTCGCAGCCGACGACGACCTTCCAGGTGCGGGCCATGTCCGTTCTCCTTCGTTCGTGTCGTGTCATGTCGTGGGGGCCGTGGCGCGTCGCCGGCGGCGGCGCGCGCTCGATGCCATTGTCCCGCTCGCGCCCGGTCGCGGACGCGGCGGGGAGGGCGCCCGGCGATCAGCCGCCCAGGGCCTCGCCGACGACGCGGGCGCACATCGCGAGCGACGTGGCCCCCGGGTCGGGGGTGCCGACGCTGCGCTCGGCCAGCGGGCGCGCCCGGCCCACCTTGGGCGTGAGATCGGCGGTCTCCTGCGCCTTCGTGACGGCCACCTGGGCGGCCTTGCCCCACGCGTCGGCCAACGACGTGCCGCCGCTCACCTCCGACTCCAACGTGTCGACGAACGGCAGGAGGGCGTCGAGCATCGTCTTGTCGCCGGGCTCGGCCTTGCCGAGGCTGCTCATGCGGTCGGCGGCGGCGCGGACCGCGGCGGCCACCATCTCGGGCGTCACCTCGCCGGTCACGTCGCCGATCGACTCCCCGCCGGACCGCAGGGCCGCGCCCCACAGCACGCCGGAGGTGCCGCCGGCCTTGCCCGCCCACGCGTCGCCCGCCGCGCCGAGCAGCCCGGCGACGCCGGCCCCCTCCTGCGCGGCGTCCTTCGCGGCGGCGAGCGCGTTCGTCACGCCCTTGACCATGCCGCGGCCGTGGTCGCCGTCGCCGGCGACCGAGTCCATCTTCGCGAGGTCGGACTCGGCGTCGGCGATCGCCTTTTCCATCGCCTCCAGGGCGGTGACGACCTGCGCCGCCGCGGCCTTCGACGCCTCCGAGCCCGGGGACACCTCGGCCTTGAGGTCGTCCTCGGTGAGCTCGGCCCGGCGCGGCCCGGACTGCTTCGCGCCGGCGACGCTGCCCTTGCGGTAGGCGGGGGTGTCGGCGGGAGCCGTCCAGTACCCCTCGAGCTCGTCGTCGAGGAAGACGAGCGTGAGCGAGATGCCGGCCATGTCGAGGCTCGTCACGAGCTCGCCACACTCGGGCTCGACGATCGTGAAGCCGCGCTCGCGCAGCAGCCTGGCGACCGTCGTCCAGACGACGAACAGCTCCTCGTACTTCGTCGCGCCAAGCCCGTTGAGGATCGCCCCGACCCGCTTGGTCGAGCCCTCCGGCTCCTCCGCGAGGACCCGGTCGACGAGGAGTTCGGCCAGCTCGGAGGCGCGGGGCAGGTCCTCCTCCGCGATGCCGGGCTCGCCGTGGATGCCGAGGCCGACGCCCATCTTGCCCGCGGGCACGTGGAAGAGCTTGTCGTCCTCGCCCGGCATCGTGCAGCCGTCGAGGCCGACGCCCATCGTCCGAGTGCGGTCGTTCGCCTTGCGCGCCAGGCGCTCGACCTCGTCGAGGTCGCACCCGTCGTCGGCGGCCGCGCCGGCGACCTTGAAAACGACGAAGTCGCCGGCGATGCCGCGCCGCTTGTGGGCGTCCTCCACCGGGGCGCTGGCGACGTCGTCGGTGACGTAGACGTTGCGCGTGGGGATGCCCTCGGCCTCGAGGCGCTCCTTCGCGAGGTCGAAGTTCATGACGTCGCCGGCGTAGTTGCCCGTGCTGAACAGCAGCCCGCCGCCGCCGCTCGCCGCCGCCTTGCCCACGTGGTACGCGTCGAGCGTCGAGGGCGACGTGAAGATGTTGCCGACGACCGCGCCGTCGGCGAAGCCGGGGCCGACGACGCCGCAGAACGCCGGGTAGTGGCCCGAACCGCCGCCGACGACGACGGCGACCTTGCCCTCGCTGGGCTCCTGGGCGCGGACGACACCGCCGGGCACGCCCGTGACGTACTGCGGGTAGAGGTCGAGGAACCCGGCGAGGGCGTCCTCCATGAAGGTGGTCGGGTCGTCGTACAGGTGCGTCATGTCGGTCCTTCGTCGTCGAGGGGTCGGCTGGTCATCAGGGTGGTGCGAGGGGTCAGCGGATGGTGTATCCGCCGTCGACGAGCAGGTCGGCGCCGTTGATCATCCCGGCGGCGCGCGAGGCGAGGAAGGCCGCCGCGGCGGCGATCTCCTCCGGCTCGGCGAAGCGCTCCACCGGGATCTGCGCCTTGAGGGCCTCGCCCTTCTCGTTGTCCCAGGCGGCCCGCCCCAGCGGCGTGAGCACGACGGTCGGGGACAGCGAGTTGACCGTAATCCCGCGCGGCCCCCACTCGGAGGCGAGCACCTTGGTCAGGCCGAGCACCCCGAACTTCGAGGCGCAGTAGGCGAGGTGGTCGGGCAGGGCGACGGTCGCGGCCTGCGAGGCGAGGTTGACGATGCGGCCGCCGCCGCGCTCGAGCATGCCCCGCCCGAACTCCTGGCAGGCGGTGAACGTGCCGGTCAGGTTGACGTCCAGGGTGAGCTGCCAGTCGCTCGGATCGAGATCCTCCGCCGGGGCCAGTCGCACGACCCCGGCGCAGTTGACGAGGACGTCGACCCCGCCGGTCGCCGCGTCGGCGGCCTGCGCGGCCGCCGCGACCGAGCCCCGGTCGGTGACGTCGCACCGCACGGCGTGCGCGCGGGACCCGAGGTCGGCGACGAGCGCCTCGCACGCCTCCGTCTGCACGTCGAGCGCGACGACGGTGGCGCCCTGGGCGTGGACGTAGCGGGCGACGGCGTCGCCGATCCCGGACGCCGCGCCGGTGACGGCGACGACGCGGCCGGTGAGATCGACCGAGAGGTCGGAGACGTCTGCGGTGGTGGGCATGGCCACTCCTTCCGGTCCGCTCGAGGCGGGGTCAGTGCTTGCGGGCACCCGGCTCGTCCTCGGGGACGCGCAGGTGGTCGACCATGACGAACGCGCACGCGTAGAGGGCGACGAACGTCCACACGACGGCGCTGTTGGCGGCGAACCCGGTGAGCCCGAAGAGGCCGCACACGTTGAGCACGATCGCGACGACCCCGGCGCCGAGGAAGTACGCCCCGCCGGCCGCGGTCGTGTACATGGCCATCGCGGCGCCCTTGTGCTCGGGGTGGAGCGCGGGCATGATCGCGCCCATCGGCACGAACCCGGCGAGCAGGATGCCGAAGACCATCCCGGCCAGCACCGAGACGACGAAGCCCCAGGTCGAGCCGGCCGGCACCAGGTGCGGGACGTACCACCAGAGCAGCAGCCCGATCGCGGAACCGAAGACGCCGCACCAGCGCACCGTCTGCCGCCAGCCGAACCGGTCGCCGATCGCGCCGAACATCGCGTTGAACAGGATGTTGCCCGCGTAGACGCAGACGGTCATCGTCAGCCACCGCGCCTGGCCCCAACCGAGGTCGTCGGCGATGACGGCGGGCAGGATGATGAACATCCCGAACTCGGGCGCCGTGTTGATGAGGCGGACGAGGAAGCCCTGCAGGATCTTGCGGTCGCGGATCGTCAGTCGCAGCCCGGCGCTGAGCACCTCACCGGCGCTCTCGCCCTCGGGTGCGATGCGGCGGTTGCCGTTGTCGGCGCGCACGCCGAACCACGCGATGAGGAAGCCCGCGACGACGAGCGCGATCGACGCCCACATCGCCCCGGTCTCGCCGGTCGTGCCGCCGCCGAACGCCGGGATCGCGCCGATGGCGAAGAGCGAACCCAGCGTCGGAAGCCCGCCGGTGAACATGACGTAGAACCAGCCGACAGCGGTGCCGTTGCGCTCGACGGGGGTCGTGATGTTGACCCAGACGAGGAACGCGAACGCGAAGAGCGGGAAGCCGAAGCCCCGCAGGAAGTACATCGCGCCGGTGAACCACAGGTTCCCCGTCTGGATCGCGAGGAGGAAGCCCACCTCGAAGACGACCCAGATGACGAACCCAAGGAGCATGACCCGCTTCGGGCCGAACAGGTCCGACAACGCGCCCGAGAGGTAGCTCGCGACGAGCACGGCGAAGCTGTAGCAGCCGATGATGACGGCGACCGTCGCCTCCGTCGACCCCAGGACGGCCACGAGGTGGGGCGTGACGAAGTTCGACTCCACGCCGTTGCCCGTCATGAAGACGAGGACGCCGAGGAAGCCCCACCTCAGGACGTGGGGGATGCCGATGCGGTCGAGGAAGGTCTCGGGACCGGAGTCGCCGATGTGGTGGGTCGTGGTGAGGTGCGAGTCGCTCATGTGGAGGTGGTTCCTTGTCGTCGCGAGATGGGGTGCGGGTCCGGTCGGGACCCGCACCCCCGTGCGGGGCTCTCAGCGCAGGCGGTCTCCCGTCTCGGCGTCGAAGAGGTAGACCCTCTCCGGGGGTGCGGTGAAGGTGAGGGCGTCGCCACCGCTCCAGGCCTGGCCGGACGGCGTCTGCACGACGAGCCGCTCGTCCACGCCGGGGACGACGACGGTCGCGAGGCCGTACTCGAGGAGGTCCTCGAACACGGCGACCTCGCCGCGCAGGCCACGCTCCACGCCGGTGACGCAGTCGGGCGGCCGCATGCCGACGACGACCTTCCTGCCGTCGGCCGGCGTCGACGCCGCGGGCACGAGCGTGTCGTCGCCGACCCGCACGGTCACCCGCCCGCCGTCGCGGCGCACGACGCCGGGGAACAGGTTGATCCCGGGCTCGCCGACGAAGTCGGCCACGAACTGGTTGGCCGGGTCGTCGAACAGCTCGTCCGGGGTGCCGAACTGCTGGATGATGCCGCCGTTCATCACCGCGATCCGGTCCGAGAGCGACAGCGCCTCGAGCTGGTCGTGCGTGACGACGATCGTCGTGTAGCCGAACTCGCGCTGGAGCAGCTTGAGCTCGCGGCGCACCCGCTGCCGCGCGGACGCGTCGAGGTGGCCGAGGGGCTCGTCGAGCAGGAGCACCGGGGGCTGACGGATGAGGGCGCGGGCGAGCGCGACCCGCTGCTTCTGCCCGGAGCTCAGGCTCGCCGGACGCAGGTCGAGCAGCTCGGTCATCTCAAGCCGGCGGGCGAGGTCGTCGACCTGCGCCTCGGCGCCCGCGACCTTGCGGGCCTTGAGCCCGTACGCGAGGTTCTCGCGCACGTTCAGCGGCGGGTAGAGCGCGTAGCTCTCGAAGCCGACGCCCACGTTGCGCTTGCCCGGCGGCAGGTCGTTGATCCGCCGGTCGCCGATGAGGATGTCGCCGGAGGTGATGGTCTCGAGGCCGGCGATCATCCGCAGCGTCGTCGTCTTCCCGCAGCCCGACGGGCCGAGCAGGGAGATGAGCTCGCCGGGGCGGATGTTCATGTCCATGCCCTTGACGGCCTCGAACGTCTCGCGGCCGCGGGACGCGTAGACCTTCCGCACGTTGCGGATGGTCAACGCCTGCGGTTCGGTGCGGCCGGCACCGCGCCGCGGGGTGGCGTGGCCGCCCGCGCCGGCGGGGATCGTCGCTGCGGTGCTCACTGGTGGGCCTCCTCGGGCATGGGGGCGGAGTGTCGTCCGAGCGCGGACCCCAGGCGGGGCGCCGCCCGGTGGACGCGCGCCTCGCCGTCGTCCGCGGCGGTCGACGCACCGTCGAAGACGTGGACGTCGGCGAGGTCGATCTGGACGGTGACCTCCGAGCCCTCGGGCGCGGCGTGGTCGGAGTCCTCGACGACGATGAGCTGCCCGTCGCCCACGTGGACGTCGAGCTCGACCTGGCGCCCGAGGCGCTCGGCGAGGAGGACCCGGCCGGGCAGCCGCAACCACCGGTCGCCGCCGGGCCGGTGCCCGCGGTCGATCTCGAGCTCGCTCGGGCGGATGCCGAGCTGCACGGTCTGCCCGTCGCGCAGGCCGAGATCCGCCGGCGCCGGGAAGGATCCGGCCCCGCCGAGGAACTCGATCCGGCCGCCGCGGACGGCACCCGGCAGGAGGTTCATCTCCGGTTGGCCGAGGCTCGTCGCCACGAACGTGTCGACGGGCGTGCGCCACACCTCCTCGGGCGTGCCGATCTGGACGAAGCGCCCCTCCCGCAGGATCGCGATGCGGTCCCCGAGGGCCAGCGCCTCCTGGTAGTCGTGCGTGACGTAGATCGTCGTCGTGCTCGAGCTCTGGGCGATCTGCTTGAGCTCGGCCCGCATCTGGGCGCGCAGCTTGGCGTCGAGGTGACTCAGCGGCTCGTCGAGCAGATAGATGTCGGCCGGCCGGACGAGCACCCGGCCGAGCGCCGTCCGCTGACGCTGACCGTTGCTCAGCTCCCGGGGCAGACGCTGCTGCAGGTGGTGGATGCCGAGCGTCGACGTCACGGCGTCGATGCGTTTCTGCTGCTCGTCCTGGGAGAACGACCCGGACCGGCCCGAGCGCAGCGGCGACGCGAGGTTCTGCGCGACCGTCTTCTGCGGGTACAGCGCGTAGCTCTCGAACGCCATGGCGACGTTGCGGTGGTAGGGCTCGACGCCGGTCATGTCGACGCCGTTGATGCTCACCTGGCCGCCGTCGATGTCGACGAGCCCCGCGATCGACTTGAGCGTCGTCGTCTTACCGGCACCCGAGGGGCCGAGGATGACGAAGAACTCTCCGTCACCGACGTCGATCGTCATGTCGTCGACCGCGACGGTCGAGCCGTAGGTCTTGCGCACTCCGCGCAGGGAGAGGGTGCCCATCAGCCCTTCACCGCCCCGAAGCTCAGGCCCTGGACGAGGTAACGCTGGATCGTCAGGGCGAGGACGAGCGGCGGGAGGGCGCCGATGAGCGCCGCGGCCGCCGTGAGGTTGTAGTACGCCTGGCCGCCGCCGCCGAGGAACTTCGTGATGGCGACCGTGACCGTCGAGGCCGCGGTGTCGGACAGGATGAGCGGGAAGACGTAGTTGTTCCACGCGAAGATGAACGACAGCAGCGCCGCGGCGGCGATGCCGGGCCGCACGAGCGGCAACGCGACCATCGTGAACGCCTTCCGGCGCGTGTAGCCGTCGAGCAGGGCCGCCTGTTCGAGGTCTTCCGGCATGTCCTCGAAGTAGGACCGCAGGATCCACACGATGAGCGGCATGGTGACGAGCTGCAGGACCCAGATCATGCCGAACACGGTGTCGAAGAGCCCGATCTGCGTGTAGATGACGAACAGCGGCACGATGACCATGAGCTCGGGGGCGAAACGGAAGCTCAGCATGTTGAACATGAGGTCTTCGCTGCCCTTGAACCGGTAGCGGCCGGCCGCGTAGGCGGCGGGGATGCCGATGAGCAGCGAGACGAGCACGGCGCCGCCGCAGTTGAGGATGCTCATGAGGATCGCGGACTTGAAGTCGACGCTCGTGAGATCGGTCCCCCGCTGGCTGAGCACGGTGCCGAAGTTCTCGAGCGTGGGGCTGAACGCGAAGTAGGTGCTCGTCTGCTGGGCGTCGTTCTTCAACGCGAGCAGCAGCATCCACAGGATGGGGAACAGCGCGAAGACGAACCAGGCGACGATGGCGATGTCGGCGAAGATGGCGCCGGGCGTGAGTCGCTTCTGCCCGGGCTTGAGTTCGGTGGCCATCGGTCTACTCCTCCGCTCCGGCGGCGCGCCGCTGGGCCTTGCCCAGGACGCCCACCAGGTACTTGGCCGTGATGAAGACGAGGATCCACAGCAGGAACATGTACGTGCTGCCGCGGGAGAAGTTCTGGAAGATGATCGAGTCCTCGTAGGCGCCGATCTGGAGCGTGCGGGTCGCGAGGCCGGGGCCGCCGGCGGTGAGCACGAAGATGTGGTCGAAGGCCTTGAGGCAGTCCATGAAGCGGAAGATGACCGCGACGAGGATGTAGGGCCACATCATCGGCAACATGAGGCGGCGGAACATGTACCACCATCCGGCGCCGTCGACGTCGGAGGCCTCGAACGGCTCCCGGGGCAGCGATCGGATACCGGCGAGCACGAGGATCGCGACGAACGGCGTGTAGATCCAGACGTCGACGAGGATCGAGCTCGCGAGGGCCGTGTCCTTGCTCAGCCAGTCGAACGTGCCGAGGCCGAAGACGTGGTTGAGCACCCCGAACTGCGGGTTGAACATGAGCTTCCAGATCGTCGCCGCGATGACCGGCGCGATCATGAGCGGCAGGATGAGGACCCGCTCGAAGATCTTGCCGACGAAGCTGCTGCGGTTGAGCAGCAGCGCGATGACGACGCCGAGGACCGTCTCGATGACGGTGGCGGCGACGGCGAAGATCGCCGTGACGCGGACCGAGGCCCAGAACTGCGGGTCCTTGAGCACGCTGGCGAAGTTCGCGAACCAGACGACGTGCGGCTCGGGGTTGCTCGCCGTGTAGTTGAGGATCGAGTAGTAGGCCCCGAGGACGAACGGGTAGAGGATGCCGATGACGACCACGAGGGCCGGCACCGAGAGCAGGTAGGGCCGCAGCTTGCGGGCCCGGTCCGACACCTTCGGCGGGGCGCCGCGGCGGCGGGAGCCGTCCGGGCCGTCGGGGCCCGCCGGGCCCGGCCCACCGGGCGAGCTCTGGGCGGTCGCGGTGCTCACGACGCCCTCCTTTCGGTCTGGGGGTGCACGAACGGTCGCCGCATCAGACGTTCACCTTGGCCTCGGCCGAGGCCGCGTAGTCGCGCAGGCGGGAGGCCGCGTCGTCGCCTCCGTAGATGTCCTGCAACGCGACCGACCAGTCCTGGGTGGTCTGGAAGAACTGCGTCTGCGGGGTGAACTGGATCTTGCTGGAGCCGACGACCTTCTCGAAGGCGTCGAGATATCCGGGGAAGGCGCCGAGCGTCTGCTTGAACGTGCTGTCGAAGACCGACTTGCGCGTCGGGTCGGCGAACGCCGTCCCGACGGCCTTGCTCATCGCCTCCTTGCCCGTGGCCCACTGGATGAACAGCCAGGCCGCGAGCTTGTTCTTGCTCGCGGCGTTCATCGCGAGCGACCACGTCCACAGATTCGTGGCGTAGCTGCCGTCGGGGCCCGCCGGGCCGGCGTACCAGGCGAGGTTGCCCGCCTCCTTGCTGGCGCCCGGCTTGTTCTTCGGGTACGTCGCGGAGTCGGCGTCGTAGCACATCATCGCGTTGCCGTTGCCCAGGTCACGGGTGCAGTCGGGGTATTCATACGTCGTCCACGACGCCGGCCCCGCCTCGCGGGCGAGGTCGACCCACGCCTTCTGGAACTCGATCGCCTGCTCGCTCGCCATGCCCGCGACGAGGCGCCCGTCCTTGACCTCGTAGTCCTTGCACCCCATGCGGGAGTACTGCGTGATGAACCCGGGGTGGATCGTCGCCCACGACTTGCTCCCGCGGAACGCGACCCCGTAACGGCCCTCGTTGCGGTCGGTGAGGTCGCGGGCGAGCTGCTGGAAGTTGCCCCAGTCCTCGGCGGGCTTGATGCCCTTGGCGTCGAAGTACGCCTTGTTGTAGGCGACGACGTTGTTCTCGAAACCCCACGGAATGGCCCATTGACCACCTGTGCCGAGAGGGCTGCCGGGCGTGAAGTCCCAGCTCGTGGACGTGCGCAGGCCTTCGTAGATGTCCTCGAAGTCGTACTCGTCGCTCGTGGCCGCCGAATTGGCGATCCAGGGCTTGAGGTCCTCCATCCAGCCGGGCGGCCCGTACTGCCAGATGAAGTAGGCGCCCACCATGAAGACGTCGTGGGAACCGGACCCGCCGGCGAGCTCGGTGTTGAGCTT
This sequence comes from Agilicoccus flavus, assembly GCF_014857905.1. GTDB lineage: Bacteria > Actinomycetota > Actinomycetes > Actinomycetales > Dermatophilaceae > Agilicoccus > Agilicoccus flavus. Next base: position 160,685 of record NZ_JACYXE010000005.1, read on the forward strand.
GGTGAAGTAGGAACCCTCGGGCACGAGGTCGGCGACGACCTGGATGCCGGTGAGCTCGGTGAACTCCTTGAGCAGGGGCTGGAAACTCTGCTGGTACGGGTGCGGTGTCTGCAGGATGCGCACCGTCTGCCCGGACAGCTTCTTCCAGTCGAAGGAGCCGGTGATCTCGGAGGCGCCGTTGGGGTGGCGCTCCCCGCCACCGACCCCGCAGGCCGAGAGCGACGGGAGCACCGTCGATCCCAGCCCGACGAGGCCGGCGGCCTTGAGCATGTCGCGGCGGGAGAAGCCGCGGGAGGGGGAGGTCATGGAAGTGGTGAACCTGTCACTGGCCGGGGATGAGGCTGACCTTGATCGACTCCTTGCCGGAGGCGACCATGTCGAGGCCCTTCTGGAACTCCGAGAGCGGGAGCTGGTGGGTGCAGATCTCCTCCAGCGGGAGACGACCCTCCTCGATGAGCCGGATCGCGCGGGGCCACGTGTTCTGGCCGAGGTGCGCCCCGAGGACGTTGAGTTCCTTGTCGTCGCTGATGATCGACCAGTCGACGGCGACGTCCTCCTTGAAGACCGAGTACTCGACGAAGGTGCCGAGCTTGCGGAGCATGTTGAGGCCCTGGATGACGGCGCTCGGGTGGCCGGTGCCCTCGATGTAGACGTCGCAGCCGTAGCCGTCGGTCATCTCGCGGACGATGGCGAGCGCGTCCTCCTTCGCGATGTTGATGGTGCGCGTCGCGCCCGTCTTCTTCGCGATCTCGAGCTTCCGCTCGTCCATGTCGAGGGCGATGATCTGCGCCGGCGACTTGGCCGCGGCCCCCGCGATCATGCTCAGGCCGATCGGACCGGCGCCGGCGATGACGACGACGTCCTTGAACTGCAGGTTCGCGCGCTCGATGGCGTGCAGCGCGCACGAGAGCGGCTCGGCGAACGCGGCGTGGGCCGGGGGGATGTCCTTGCTGATCTTGTGGACGAGGGAGTTCGTCGACACGACCATGTACTCCTCCATGCCGCCGGGGTTGGCGCGCTTGAAGCCGTACATGTCGTGCGGGGCGCACATGTGGTAGTTGCCCTCGTTGCAGTACTTGCAGTCCCAGCACGGGACGATCTGCTCGAGGACGACCCGGTCGTCGAGCTCGACGCCCCAGTGCTCGCGGGCCTCGTCGTCGAGGTCGATGACGCGGCCGGTGATCTCGTGGCCGGGCACGACGTCGGTCTCGGTCCAGGCCGGGCGGCTGTCGTCGCCCCAGAACTTCGCGGCGCCGTGCCAGCACTTGAGGTCGCTGGCGCAGATGCCGACGGCCTCCACGCGCAGCATCAGCTCGCCCGGGCCGCGCGTCGGCACGGGCAGGGTCTCGAGGCGGTAGTCCTTCGGGCCGTGCACGACGACGGCCTGCATGGTCTCGGGGAGGGTGGGGCCGGACTGCGTCATTGCTACTCCTGCAAGGGTTCGAGGACGACCACGCGGCTCGACCCCAGGGGAGGGCGCGACCACCGTGGTTGCGACGGCACGACCCTAGGGGAGGTCGTGCACAGATGTCCAGCACCTTTGTTCAGCACTTCTGTTCAGCCTCCGGCGTGCGCATACTGGCCGGTACGGGTCGACGGCGCCGCCGACCACGCCGTCGCCGTGAGGGGGATCCGTGACCGAGCCGCACCCGCCGGGCCCCGACGCGGGCCGCGGCCCGACGTCCCCCGTCGACCTCCTCTACGAGGCGGCCCGGCTCTACTACCTGCAGGACGCGACGCAGGCGCAGGTCGCCGCCACCCTGGGCACGAGCCGTCCCACGGTGAGCCGGCTGCTCGCGCAGGCCCGGGCCCGCGGCATCGTCCACATCGAGGTCCGCCATCCCGCGCAGGGCGACGCCGCCTCGCTGGCCCGCGAACTCGAGGAGGCCCTCGGACTCGACCGCGCCTGGGTGGTCCCCACGACGTCCGCGGCCTCGCTGGGAGCCGGCCTCGCCCCGGCGGTCGCCGAGGCGATCGCCGCCGCCGACCTGCGCCCCGGGGACGCGCTGCTCGTGTCGTCCGGGGCCACGGTGCACGCCGTCGCCCACGAGATCGCCGCCGAGCTCCCGGGGGTGGTCATGGCGCCGACCGTGGGCGGCCGGGACGAGCCGGAGGCCTACTACCAGACGAACGAGATCACCCGGCAGCTCGCCGTCACGTGCCGCGCGCAGCCCGTGTTCCTCTACGCGCCGGCCCTGCCCGGGGCGGGCCTGTACGCGAGCCTCATGGCCGACCCCTCCGTCTCCTCCGTCGTGCAGCTGTGGGGCCGGGCCCGCTGCGCCCTGCTCGGGATCGGCGCCCCTCCGGCCTCACGGACGTCACTGCCGTCCGTCATGCCCCGCGACGAGGAGTTCCTGCGCGCCGCGGTCGGGGACATCTGCGCCCGGCCGTTCGACCGCGACGGCACGCCCATCGAGTTCGAGGGAAGCGATCGGCTGGTCGCCATGCGGCTCGAGCAACTCCGGCGCGTCGACTTCTCGATCGCCATGGCCGCCGGGACGGAGAAGGTGCCCGCCATCCGCGCGGCCGCCACGGCGGGGTACGTCAACCGCCTCGTCACCGACCTCGAGACGGCGATCGCGCTCCTGAGCCGCGATGACACCGCCCAGAGATCGGCGCTGGACTGAGCCGGCCCGTCGCCGGTCCGACGACGACCGGCGCGATCGTGCCGCTGAACATCTCGCAGCCCGGCGTCCGCGCCGTAACGGGAGGAGGACGACCGATCACCACGCCGGGGCATACCGGCACCATCGTGCCGATCCGGGGTTGTGATGCGCCTCGCACGTGGGCAGACTGGCATACTGGCATGATCTTGCCGATAGGGCGGAGGGCCGATGACACTCGGGGCGGACGTCCGCGCGAGGCGCCGTGAACTCGGCCTTCTCCAGGTCGACGTGGCCGACATGGCCGTCGTCTCCGAGCGCTTCGTGCGCGAGCTGGAGCACGACAAGCCCACGCTCCGGCTCGACAAGGTGAGCGCGGTCCTCGATGTGCTCGGTCTCGAACTCCGGTCGCAGGTGCGTGGGGCCGGCGGATGACCCGCACCGATCCGCGGCGCGTCGATCTGGCCGAGGTGCACGCGCACGGGCGGGTGGCCGCCACGCTGCGCCGGCGCGACGGGGCCGTCGAGTTCCGGTACCACCCCGACTACCTCGATTCCGGGGGCCGACCGGTGGCGACCACGCTGCCGCTGACCGACGAGCCGGTCGTGACGATCGGGGGCGCCCTGCCACCGTTCTTCTCCGGGTTGCTGCCCGAGGGCAGGCGACTCTCGGCCTTGCGCGCGGCCGTGAAGACCTCCGCGGACGACGAGTTGTCGCTGCTCCTCGCCGTCGGGGACGACCCCGTCGGTGATGTCCGTGTCCGGCCCGCCGGCGCGGACCCCACGGGGCCGGACGCGTCGACGTCGTCGCTCGCCGCGAACGCAGACTGGTCCGACCTGGACTTCGTCGAGCTCGCCGGCTCCGCGGGGGTCGATCCGAGCGCCCTCGCCGGTGTGCAGGACAAGGTCTCGGGGCGCATGCTCACGCTGCCGCTCGTGCACGGCGGACGGTTCCACCTGCTCAAGCTCGATCCGCCGGAGTATCCGCACGTCGTCGACAACGAGGCGTTCTTCCTGCGCGTCGCCCGGCGCCTGCGGCAGCGGGTGGTCGAAGCGGAGGTCGTCCACGACCGCGAGGGGCGCCCGGGTCTGCTGGTCACCAGGTTCGACCGGGTCGCCGACGGCGACCGGATCCGGCGCTTGTCCGTCGAGGACGCGCGCAGCTGCTCGGCCGATACCCGGCGGACAAGTACGCGGTGACGACGGAGCACCTCCTCACCCGGATCGGCCAGGTGACCCCGGCGCGCGCGCCGGCCATGCGCGCCGTGCTCCAGCAGATCGCGCTCGCGTGGCTGACGGGCAACGGCGACCTGCACGCGAAGAACGTGTCGCTCATGCGCGACACCGAGTGGCGGGTGTCCCCCGTCTACGACATCCCCTCGACCCTGCCCTACGGCGACCACCGCCTCGCCCTCACGGTCGCCGGTCGCGACGACTCGCTCTCCCGCAAGCGCTGGCTCGAGCTGGCCGACCAGGTCGGTCTGGCACACCGCGCGGCCGAGCGCGCCCTCGACGAGGTTCTCGCGGCGACGACCGACCTCGACGAACACCTCGACGGTGCGTTCCCCATGGCGCCGCACGTCCTCCGTGACGTTTGGCGAGTCCTCCGCCGACGGCGCCAGGGTCTGATCGGCTGAACCGCGTTGCGGGTGGGTGACAGGATCGGTGCATGACCGACGACGTCCGGCGCCATCTGGCGCAGATCCCGGCCCTGACCGGGACCGCCCCGTCCCTCGACCTCGACGGTCTGCCCGACGACCCCATGGCGCTCTTCCTGACGTGGCTCGACCAAGCCGTCGACGCGGAGGTCGCCGAGCCGCGCACGATGACGCTCGCCACGGCCGGCGCGGACGGGCTCCCCGACGCGCGGATGCTCATCCTCAAGGACGCCGGCGAGCGCGGCTTCGCCTTCGCGAGCACCGCCTCCAGCCGCAAGGGCGCACAAGTGAGCGAGAACCCGGCCGCGGCCTTGAACTTCTGGTGGCAGCCCCAGGCACGCGCCGTGCGCGTACAGGGACCGGTGGTCGAGGCGGATGCGGCCGAGAGCGCCGCCGACCTGGCCGCCCGCAGCCCGGAAGCACAGTCGCTCGTGGCCGAGGGCGACTGGCGCCTGTGGTGGGTCCGGCCCGAGCGCATCGAGTTCTGGCAGGGCTCCCCCGACCGCAAGCACCTCCGGATCGTCTACACGCCCGACGACGCCGGTTGGCGCCACGACATCGGCCGCGCCGACGGGAGCTGAACCAGGCCCTGTTCCGACCCTGACGGCGGGGTGGAGCGGCCATCGCCTCGCCTCCGATGGCCCCTCCCGGCCTCGCCGAGGTTCGAGGAGATCGACGACGCCGCTCGCGGCCAGGCCGCCGCCTGAGTCGCCGGCCAGGCGTCAGGCCGGCGAACGACGGCGACGTGACCGCCCTCCCGCCACCCTCCGAGGACACCGTCCGTGGCCGCGACCGTGGCGTCACGCGCGACGTGTCGCCGACGACCTGCGACGTCGGCCCGGGCGAGCCGGCGTCGCGGACGGGCCGGGGTCGTCGCTCCCGCCGTCCGCGGCGGTGTCCACGTCCATGACCTCACCCGTTTCGGGCTTGCTCGGCAGGAGCGAACCGGTCACCGCGTGGTATGGCCACGCGAGGGTGTGTGGGGCCGAGCGCGTCACGTAGTTGGGGCTCTCGGACAGCCGGATCGTCTCGGGCGGCAGCAGGAACGGCACCGCGGGCGGGTTGGCGGTCCACGCCGCGACGAGCAGCGCCAGACGCACCCCGAAGTTCACCAGCAGCGCCAGCGTGGCGACGGCGGCGAACGAGGCGAGCACCGGGTCCTGGACGGCGCCGACCAGTGAGGTGCCGGCCAATCGCAGCAGACCGCTGCCGCCCGCGCCGAGGATCGAACCGAGGACGAGATCCCGTCGCACGACCCGCACGCCCGCGGTGACCCGGAAGAGCATGGCGAAGACGAGGGCGTCGACGGCTCCCGCCACCAGCACCCCGGCCAGCGAGAGGATCCCGGCGGTGACGCCGTCCTCGATCCCCAGCCACGTCAGGAGTGGACGCCCGAGCGGGCCGACCGCGGTCGTGAGCGCGAACGACGTGAGCACGCCGAGGACGAGACCGAGGAAGCCGAGCAGGTCCCGCAGCTTGCCGATGTGGATCGGTAGCGGGGCCCCGCCGAGTCCGAACATGGCGCGGATCGACCGCCGGAGACCCGTCATGACGCTGAGAGCCGTCCACACGACCACCACCGTGGAGACGAGGGTCACCGGGTTCCAGTACGAGTCGACGACGAGCCCCGCGGGGTCGATCACTCCGCTGCCCGAACCGTCGTCGATGAGACCCGGGACGACCTGGTTGATCGCGGTGCGGGCGGCGTCGAGCGTCTCGGGGTTCTGGCCGAAGAAGGTCCGGCCGGCGTTCACGAGGATCGTCAGCACCGCGGACACCGACAGCAGGGCCGACCACGTCACGCCGCCGGCGAGCAGGGCACCCCGCCCGAAGTGGTACCGCATCCCCGCCCGCACGATGCGCGCGTCGAGGACCCGCTTCAGCGCCGACCCGAGCGCCGAGCGCAGGCCCCTCGGCGACCGGGGCGGCGGAACCGCGTGGGAGGCCATGGCGACAACCTAGGCCGCGTCTCCCGTGTGCGCGCAGCCAGGTGATGATCGCTCGCGGTGGCGATCATCGCCGTGACCCTCCCGCAGGTCATCGGCATCGCCCTGCTCATCGGGACGTGCGGTGACGCCCCGCTCGGCGCGGTCCGCGGCGGCGTCCTCGTGACGATCCTCGACGCCATCCCCCCAGCCGGGCGACCTGCGCCACTCCCGTGCGGCGGCGATGCCGCGAGGGACGTTTGGTAGCGTCCGATCGGGCATCGTGGCCCGGTCCACCCAGCGGGCGGCCCGACGCAGCGGGCCCCGACGTCGTCCTCAGGAGTCCGTTGTCCGCGCTGTGCGCCCGCCCGCTCCCCTCGCGCCGCCGCCTGCTCATCATGCTCGGGGCGCTGTCGGCGTTCGGGCCGCTGTCGTTCGACATGTACCTGCCCGGCCTGCCGCAGCTCACGAACGACCTGGGGGCGAGTGAGACCGGCGGGCAGCTCTCCCTGTCGGTGTCGATGGTCGGCCTCGGGGTCGGCCAGGTCGTCATCGGGCCCCTCAGCGACCAGCTCGGGCGCCGGCGTCCCCTCCTCATCGGGGTCGCGCTGTTCACCGTGGCGGCGGTGGCGTGCGCGCTCACCCCCAACCTGTGGTTCCTGCTCGTCGCCCGCTTCCTCGGCGGCGTCGGCGGCGGCGCGGGGGCCGTGCTCGCGCGCTCCATGGTGCGCGACTTGTACAGCGGGCGCGACGCGGCCCGCGCCTTCGGCATCACCGCCCTCATCTTCGGGGTCGCCCCCGTCGTCGCACCCCTGCTCGGCGCCCTGCTCATGGCCGTCACCGGCTGGCGCGGCATCTTCGTCACCATCGCGCTGTGCGGCGCCGCCCTGTTCGTGGCCGCGGTGCGGCTGCCCGAGACCCTGCCGCCCGAGCAGCGCCACTCGGGCGGGGTGACGTCGCTGTTCAGCGAGTTCCCCCGCGTGCTGCGCGACCGGTCGTTCCTCGCCCCCACCCTCGTGCTCGCCATCGGCTTCCAGCCCCTGAGCCTCTACCTGGCCATGAGCAGCTTCGCGTTGCAGCAGGGATACGGCCTGACCGCGCAGCACTTCGGCTACGTCTTCGCCGCCAACTCGGTCGGCATCCTGCTGCTCGGTCGACTCAACCTGCGGGTCGTCGACGCCCTCGGCCCGTTCCGCGTCCTGTGCTGGACCATCGGCCTCAACGTCGTCGCGTGCCTCGCGGTCGGCGCCGCGACCGTGCTCGGCGCCTCGCTGTGGTGGGTGCTCGTGCCGCTGTTCTTCGCGATCTCCATCGCGGGTCCCCTGCTGCCGAACGCCACCACCCTCGCCCTCGAGAGCCAGGGCGAGGCCATCGGGGCGGCGTCCGCGTGCATGGGGCTGGTGCAGACGATCTTCGGCGCCTTCATCCCCCCGCTCGTGTCGCTGCTCGGCGTCACGCCCGCGCTCATGGGGGTGTCGATGGCGATCGCCTCGCTGTTGTGCATCGGCCCGCTGCTGGCGATCCCCCGCGCCAAGCGCGTCTGACACCGGCGTCCCCGCGCCGGGGGTCGGCGCCGGGCGGGCCGGGCGCGGCTCCTACCCTGGAGCAGGTCGGGGCCGTGAGGGGGTGGGGATCGTGCGAGGTGGACGCACCGCGGGTGTCCTCGCCCTGGCCGCAGCCCTTCTCGCCCCCCTCGGCCTGTCCGCCGCTGCCCCTGCGGCCGCCGCCTCGGCACGAACCGAGGAGACGATCAGCGTTCCGGTGGGGCCCGAGCCCGACGGTTCGGCGGTGGCCCTCGACGCGACGGTCGTCTCCCCCGGCGGCGGCGCCCGCCACCCCGCCGTGCTGCTCACGCACGGCTTCGGCGGCAGCAAGGACGACCTGCTCGAACGGGCCCGTGAGCTCGCCGACGCGGGCTACGTCGCCCTGGCGTACACCTCCCGCGGGTTCGGCGCGTCCGGGGGCCGGATCCACCTGGCCGACCCCGACTTCGAGATCGCCGACGGCACCGCGCTGCTCGACACGCTCGCCGGGCGCCCCGACGTGCAGCTCGACGGCGCCGGCGACCCCCGCGTGGGCGCGGCCGGCGGCTCCTACGGCGGGGCCACGTCGCTCATGCTCGCGGGCGCGGACCGCCGCGTCGACGCCACCGCGGCCTCGATCACGTGGAACGACCTCTCCGCCGCGTTCGTGCCGGGAGGATCCGGCGGGCAGGCGGGGGTCTTCAAGCGGCGCTGGACGTCGGTCTTCTTCTCACGCGCCGTCGAGGCCTCCCGCGGCCGGGCCGACGCGGACCCCGTCTGCGGGCGCTTCGACCCCGGCGTGTGCCGCATCTTCCTCGACGCGGCCCGCACCGGCACCCCCTCCGCGCCCATGACCCGCCTGCTGAGCCGGCACAGCCCGGCGCCGACCCTGCCGGCGGTGCAGGCCCCGAGCCTGCTCGTGCAGGGCATGCGCGATTCCCTCTTCGACCTCGGCCAGGCCGACGCCACGGCCCGCACCCTCCAGGGCCGGGGCGTGCCCGTCGCGGTGCGCTGGTTCGAGGGCGGTCACGACGGCGGCGCCGACGAGCGCGAGGGCGCGGACCTGCGCACCTGGTTCGATCGCTACCTCACCGACGACGGGCGCGGCCGGACGGGACTGCCGGTGCCGGCCTTTCGCGCGCCCGTGCCCGCCGGCGCCGCCGACCGCAGCGTGACGAGCTCCACCTATCAGGGCCTGGGCGGGCTGGACGGGTCCTCGGCCCAGGTGCCGCTCGCGGCCGGGGCGGGGGCCACGATCCTCTCCCCGCCGGGCGGCGATCCGGCCGCGATCTCCGGCATCGGGGCGGCGTTCGGCGCGATCGGCGACGCGGCGGAGTCCGGTTCGGGCTCCGGCTCGGGCTCGGGGGGCGAGGGCGGTGGTCTCGTCGGCTACCCGCTCGCGGCCCTGCCGGGCCAGAGCGTGGCGTTCGACACCCAGCCGCTGGCCGACCCGCAGCAGGTCGTCGGCACCCCCACCGTGCGGCTGCGGGTCACCTCGACGGCCCGCGACGCGACGCTCTTCGTGTCGTGGTGGCGGATGGGCAACGCCGGGCCGAGCTCCCCGCGGGCGCAGGTCAGCCCGGTCCGCGTGGCGACGACCCCGGGGCGGCCGGTCGACGTCACGGTGCCCCTGCCGAGCGGCACGTACGCCCCGTCGGCCGGCAGCCGGTGGCGGGTGCTCGTGTCGGCCACCGACGCCGGGTTCGCCGTGCCCACCGACGCGCGCAGCTACCGGATCGAGCTCGCCGACCCGACTCTGCGGCTGCCCACGGCGCCGGCGGCGGCGGCCACCGACGGCCGCGTCGACGTGCCCGGCCTCGACCCCGAGGTCGCGGCCGTCGGGATCGGGCTGGCCGCCCTGCTCGCCCTCGTGGCCGCGGGCTTCGGCGCCGCGGCGTGGCGACGCCGCCGCACCGACCGCGCCGACACCCGGGCCGACCTGGCCGCGGTCCCCCTCGTCGTCGACGACCTCGTCAAGACCTACCGGGACGGTCACCGCGCCGTCGACGGCGTGAGCTGGCGCGCGGAGGCCGGGCAGGTCGTCGGGCTGCTCGGCCCCAACGGCGCCGGCAAGACGACGACGATGCGGATGCTCGTGGGCCTCATCCGCCCCGAGTCGGGGCAGGTCCACGTGCTCGGCGATCCCGTCCACGCCGGGGCCCCGGTCCTGGACCGGGTCGGCGCCCTCATCGAGGGGCCCGGCTTCCTGCCCCACCTCACCGGCCGGGCGAACCTGCAGGCCTACTGGGCCGCCACGGGCCGCGACCCGGGCGAGGCCGATCTCGAGGCGGCCCTCGAGGTCGCCGCGCTCGGCGACGCCGTCGACCGGCCCGTCCGCACGTACAGCCAGGGCATGCGCCAGCGGCTCGGCATCGCGCAGGCCATGCTCGGCCGGCCCGAGGTGCTGCTGCTCGACGAGCCGACGAACGGCCTCGACCCGCCCCAGATCGCCGCCATGCGCCCGATCCTGCGCGACTACGCGGCGGGCGGGCGCACCGTCGTCGTGTCGAGCCACCTGCTCTCCGAGGTCGAGCAGACGTGCACGCACGTCGTCGTCATGAACCGGGGTCGGGTCGTCGCCGCCGGGTCGGTCGCCGACCTTCTGGCGGGTGACGAGGCGAGCGTCGTCGCCCTCGCGCCCGGCTCCGACCCGGCCCGGATCGCGGACGCCGTGCGGGCCGACCTGCGCGACGCCGCCGAGCAGGTGCGGGTCGACCCGGTGGCCGGCACGTTGACGTGCACCGGGGGCGCCTCCCGCGGGCGGGTCGTCGCGGCGGTCGTCGCGGCCGGGGGCGACGTGGTCGGCGTGTCGGGGCGGCGCCGCCTCGAGGAGGTCTTCCTCGGGGTCATCGGCGCGGGCGACGACGGCGCGGCCGGGTCGGCGGGGTCGACGGGCGGGACGGACGCGTCGCAGGAGTCGGAGGAGGAGCGCATGGAGCGGCTGCGGAAGGTGCGGACCCGATGAGCGGCGACGCGACGGCCACGTCGACCTCGACGTCGGCCTCGACGGGCCGCCGACGGCGGCGGCCCCTGTCCTGGCGCGCCGAGCTCGGCCGCCAGGTGCGGCGGCGGCGCACGCTGTGGGCGTTCGGCATCGTCGTCGCCCTCCCCCTCATCCTCGTCGGCGCCTTCGCCCTCGGCGACGACGACGGGTCGGGCACCGGCTTCAGCGACCTCGCCCGGCACGGCGCCGCGAACCTCACCGTCTTCACGCTGCTCATCTCGAGCGACTTCCTCCTCGTCATCCTCGCCGCGCTCTTCGCGGGGGACGCCGTACCGGCCGAGGCGTCGTGGTCGTCACTGCGGTACCTGCTCGTCGCGCCGGTCGGCCGCGCCCGCCTCCTGACGAGCAAGCTCGTCGTCGCGCTCGCCGGGGTCGTCGCGGCGACGACGCTGCTCGCCGCCTGGTCGCTGCTCGTGGGCGGCGTCGCGTACGGGTGGGAGCCGTACACGAGCCCGGGCGGCACCGGCCTGGACTGGGCGGCGTTCCTGCCGCGGCTGGGGCTGGCCGTGGCGGCGATCTGCGTGACGCTCCTGCAGGTCGCGGGGATCGCGCTGCTCCTGGGCACCCTCGGCGACGCCCCGCTCGGAGCCGTCGGCGGCGCCGTGCTCGTGACGATCCTCGCCTCGATCCTCGACGCGATCCCCGAGCTGGGCGACCTGCGCCACGCCCTGCCCATGCACTACTCCCGCAGTTGGCTGGCCGCGTTCTCGCCCGACATCGCGTGGACCGACCTGCAGCGCGGTGCCCTGTGGTCGCTCGTCTACTTCGTCGCGAGCGTGGCGGGCGCGTACTGGTGGTTCCGGCGCAAGGACGTCCTCAGCTGATCCGCCGGCGGTCGGTGCGCGCTAGCCTCCCGTGACATGAGCGATCACGCCTCCCGATTCCGCCTCGACGGCCGCACCGCCCTCGTCACCGGCGCCTCCCGCGGGCTGGGGGTCGCCATCGCCGAGGGCCTCGCCGCGGCTGGCGCCGACCTCGTGCTCACCTCGCGGGACGAGGCCGACCTCGCGCCCGTGGCGGCGCGCCTGCGGCAGGAACACGGGTGCACGGTGTCGACCCTGGCCGCCGACCTCGGATCCCCCACCGCGGGCGCCGAGCTCGGGGCCGCGGCCTGGGACGCCGCCGGTCGGGTCGACGTCCTCGTCAACAACGCGGGCCTGTCGATCCCGGCCCTCGCCGTCGACGTCACGCCGGCCGACTACGACACGGTCATGGCCGTCAACGTCCGCACGCCGGCCCTGCTCGCGGCCGACCTGGGCGGGCGGATGGCGGCCGCGGGCGGGGGCCGGATCGTCAACGTCGCCTCCGTCGCCGGCCTGCGCGCGCTGACCGAGCACTACGTGTACTCGATGAGCAAGGCGGCCCTCATCATGGCCGGCAAGGTGCTCGCGCTCGAGCTCGGCGCCGCCGGGGTGCGGGTCAACACGGTGTGCCCGACGGTCGTGCTCACCGAGATGGGGACCCGCGTCTGGGGCGACCCCGTGAAGTCGGGCCCCATGCTCGCGCGCATCAGTGCCGGCCACTTCGCGCAGCCGCAGGACGTCGCCGACGCGGTCGTCTACCTCGCCTCCGACGCCGCGGAGATGCTCAACGGGACCGAGCTCGTCATCGACGGCGGGTTCAGCGCGAACTAGCGGCGGGGCCGGCCCGCGGCGGACGCGGCACGGGGCGGGCCGACGGGCACCGGAGAGGCGCCGCTCCTAGGGTGGCGACATGCGATACCGCCCCCTCGGACACAGTGGTTGCCTCGTCTCGAACCTGTGCCTCGGCACGATGACCTTCGGCGCCGAGAGCGACGAAGACGTCGCGTTCGCCCAGCTCGACCGGTTCGTCGAGGCCGGCGGCACCCTGGTCGACACGGCCGACGTGTACGCCGGCGGGGTCACGGAGGAGATCGTCGGGCGCTGGTTCGCGGCCCGGCCCGCCGACGTCACCGATCCGGTCGTACTCGCGACGAAGGGACGGTTCCCCCTCGGCACCGAACCCAACGCCGCCGGGTTGTCGTCGCGTCACCTCACCCGGTCCCTCGACGACTCCCTGCGCCGGCTCGGTCGTGATCACGTCGACCTCTACCAGTGCCACGCGTGGGACCCGCTCACCCCGATCGACGAGACCCTGCGCACCCTCGACGGATTCGTGCGCAGCGGCAAGATCGGCTACTACGGCTTCTCCAACTTCACCGGGTGGCAGCTCGCCACGGCGGTCCACCGGGCGCGCGCCCTCGGGGTGGCGGAGCCCGTCACCCTCCAGCCGCAGTACAGCCTCATCGTCCGCGAGATCGAGTGGGAGATCGTGCCCGCCGCGCTCGACACCGGCATCGGACTGCTGCCCTGGAGCCCCCTCGGCGGCGGTTGGCTGACGGGCAAGTACACCCGCGACCAGCGCCCCACCGGCGCGACCCGCCTCGGCGAGGACGCGAACCGCGGCATGGAGGCGTGGGACCGCCGCGGGACCGAACGCACGTGGCGCATCGTCGACGCCCTGCAGCAGGTGGCCGACGAGCGCGGCGAGTCCATGTCGGTCGTCGCGCTCGCCTGGGTGACCGGTCGCCCGGCCGTGACCTCGACCATCCTCGGGGCCCGGACCGTCGAACAGCTCGAGGCCAACCTCGCCGCCGCCGACGTCGACCTCACGCCCGAGCAGACGTCCGCTCTCGACGCCGCCTCCGACCTGGGCGCCTCCGACTACCCCTACGGTCCCCTCGGCGTGGACCAGCGCTCCCGCACGCTCGGCCCCCAGGGCTGACCGCCGGCCCCGCGCCGGCGCGACGACGGCCCGAGGTCCCCGTCGGTGAGACGGCCGCCCGCGTCACTCGCCGTCGGGCGCCGGCGTCCCTCGGTCCGCGGGCAGGAGGCTCCACCGCGCCTTGAGGCCCTCGACGAACACGGCGAAGTCGTGCGCCATGTCGATCTCGTCGGGCTTGTCGAGCCACTGGATCTGGAGGCCGTCGGAGATGGCCACCGTCAGGCGGGCCACCCCCTCCACCGGCATCTGGGGGTCGACGGTCCCCTCGGCCACACCGGCGCGCAGGCACTCGACGAGCAGGCGGACGCTCTCGGCGTGGTGCTCCACGAGCCAGGCGTGCCCCGGGTGCTCGGTGTGGTCGGCCGCCTCGCCCGCGACGGTCGTGAAGAGGCGCACGAAGCCGGGCCGGGTCTGGTTGTGGGCGAGGAGGCGGATCCAGAAGTCGAAGATCGCCCACCCCGTCCAGGTCCCCCCGAGCGCGGCCGTGTCCTCGGCGTCGCGGCGGCGGAGCACCTCGGCGAGCAGCGCGCCCTTGTCGGGGAAGTGGTGCGCCGCACCGGTGTTGCTCAGGCCGGCGGCGGCCGCGATGGCCGCCATCGACGTCCCGCGGTAGCCGTACTGCGCGAAGAGATCGACGGCGGCGTCGACGAGCGCCGTCCGCGCCTGCTCGCCGCCGCCCCCCTTGGGCCGGCCGACGCCACGCCGGCGACCTGCGACCGGTCCGGTCGACGTCCGGCGCTCCTGGGGTCGAGCCGTCCTGGCCATACGCGTCCTTCTGCTCGTGTTCCGATGGGGTCGGGCCCGCGCCCGACGCGCGGCCCGGGGAAAGGGTGTGCCACCGGGATCGCTCCCGGTGGCACGCCCCGCTCCCCCGCGGCTCAGCCCGCGGCGGTGCGTTCGGCGACCGCCTTCGCCAGCGCCGCCCGGTCCAGGGAGAAGCCGGAGAAGGAGGCGAGCGTCTTCATCGGCATCGTGCCGATGACGGCGACCATCTCGGGATCGCGCGTCGGGTCGTTCGCGCCCTCCGCGACGGCCTTCGCGATGAGGGCCCGCCCCTTCTCGTCGGCCATCCATTCGTGCAGGGTCGAGAGCTCGGTGAGCGGCGCCGCCACCGGCGGGGCCGACACCTCGACGCGCTGCGACAGCAGCAGGTCGCGCGAGTGGCGGCCGACCTCGATGTCGAACGCGCCGGCCTCGACGACCCAGCGGTCCAGCAGCACGGACCAGAACGAGAACGCGCGCTGGTCGAGGTCGATGCTCACCCGCTGCGACTCCCCCGGCTCCAGGGTCACCTTGGCGAAGCCCTTGAGCTCGCGCACCGGACGGTGCGCGCTGCTCTCGACGTCGCGGACGTAGACCTGCACGACCTCGGCGCCGGCCACGTCGCCGGTGTTGGTCACCGTCACCGACACCTGGGCCCGCAGCGTGCCCTGCTCGGCCTCACCGGTCACGTCGACGGCCAGGTCTCCGGTCTCGAACGTCGTGTAGGACAGCCCGAACCCGAAGGGGAAGGCGACGTCGAGGTCGCCCTTGTCGTAGCCGCGGTACCCGATGTAGAGCCCCTCCCCGTAGACGACCTGCTGGGAGTCGCCGGGGAAGTTGAGGTACGAGGAGTTGTCCTGCACGCGCACCGGCATCGTCTCGGCGAGACGGCCCGAGGGGTTGACGACCCCCGCGAGCACGTCGGCGATCGCTCCGCCGGCGGCCTGACCGCCGAGCCACGCCTCGAGCAGGGCCGCGGCGTGCGGGGTGACGTCGCCGAGCCGCACCGTCGAGCCGTTGACGAGCACGACGACGACGTTCGGGTTGGCCGCCGCGACCGCCTGCAGGGCCGCGATCTGCCCGGCGGGCAGCTCCAGGTGCGTGCGGTCGAAGCCCTCGGACTCGTCCTTGCCGGGGAGCCCGAGCAGCATGACGACGGTGTCCACCTCGCCCGCCAACCGGACGGCCTCCTCGCGCAGGGCGTCGTCGCCGTCGTCGCTGTCGATGCCGTAGCCGGCGGCGAAGGGGACGTCACCGAACACGGCGCGGATCTCGTCGAGCGCGACCTCGACCTTCGTGGGGTTGACCTGCGAGGAGCCCGCGCCCTGGAAGCGGGGGGTCCGGGCGAACTCGCCGACGACCCCGATCTTCGCGTCGCGCGACAGCGGCAGCAGGCCGCCGTCGTTCTTCAGCAGCACGGCCGACTCCCCGGCGGCCCGTCGGGCCAGCGCGTGGTGGGCGGCCTCGTCGTAGGACTCGTCCAGCTCGAGGACGTGCATGCCGCGGGCGACAAGCTCGAGGACCGCGCGGACCCGGTCGTCGAGGACCGACTCGTCCAGCTCGCCGGCCTCCACGGCCGCGACGACCTCGGCGGGGCTCTCGGCCACCGGCGGCATTCTCGAGGTCGAGGCCGGCCTTGACGGCCGGGACCCGGTGGTAGACCGCGCCCCAGTCGGAGACGACGAGGCCCTCGAAGCCCCACTCCTCGCGCAGGACGGTGGTCAGCAGCCACGGGTTCTCCGACGCCGACAGCCCGTTGACCTTGTTGTAGGAGCACATGACCGTCCACGGCTGGGAGCCGGTGACGATGCGCTCGAACGCCGGGAAGTAGATATCGCGCAGGGTGCGCTCGTCGACGACGGCGTTGACGCGCAGTCGGTCGTCCTCCTGGTTGTTGGCGGCGTAGTGGTTGAGCGACGTGCCGACGCCCTGGCTCTGGATGCCGTCGACGATGCCGACGCCGAGCTCCCCGGCGAGGAAGGGGTCCTCGGAGAAGTACTCGAAGTTGCGTCCGCACAGCGGGGACCGCTTCATGTTGACGTCCGGGCCGAGGATGACCGACAGGTTGCAGGCGCGGGCCTCCTGGCCGAGGGCCTCCCCGATCTCGCGCAGCAGCGTCGGGTTCCACGAGGAGGCCACCGCGGAGGCGGTCGGGAAACACGTCGCGGGCAGCGAGCCGCCGAGGCCGAGGTGGTCGCCGCGGTCGGGCTGGGCCCGCAGCCCGTGCGGGCCGTCGGAGACCATGATCCGCGGGACGCCGAGGCGCTCCACCGGCACGGTCCACCAGAAGCCGGAACCGCCGTGAGCTGAGCCTTCTCCTGCAGGGTGAGCTTGCCCAGGACGTCGTTGACGTCGAATGTCATGTCGAACCTTTCGTGCGAGAGCCGGATCGGTGGGGGGTCAGCGGACTTGCTTGATGGGCAGGACGACGAGGGCCCCGATGACCCCGAAGACAGCCGCCGCCGTGAGCATGAGCGTGTAGTTCTGGTTGGTCGGGCTGTTCACCGCGAGCAGGAAGCCGGCGATCACCGGCGCGAACGTCTGGGGCATCGCGTTGGCCATGTTGAACACGCCGAGGTCCTTACCGGCGTCGTCGGGGTTGGGCAGCACGTCGACGACGAGCGCGAGGTCGACCCCGACGTAGATGCCGTAGGCGATGCCGAGGACGGCCTCGATGAGGTAGAAGTGCGTCACGGTCGAGGCGTGCACGAGGCCGAAGATGCCGGCGGCGAACAGCAGCGTCGAGCCGGCGACGAAGGCCTTGCGGCGGTGCAGCTTGTCGGACAGCCAACCCGCGGCGTAGGCGGCGACGACGAGGACCACGGTGTAGATCGCGACGCCGATGGTGATGGCCCGAAGCGCGGCCCCTTCCTCCAGGCCGATGCGATCCATCATGTAGAAGAGGCGGAACGTCGTGAACATGAACGTCGCGAGCGTGATGAGGAAGCGCGACCACCAGGCGAGCGCGAAATCGGGGTACCAGCGCGGCGACACCCAGAAGGTCGTGATCCACTGCATGAGATTCATGCGCGGCGGCTTCTGCGGCAGGACCTGGTCGTCGAGGATGAACGCGTAGGCCCCCATCGCGATGATGGCGAAGACCGCCGGGCCGACGAACATGAGCAGCATGTTGTTCGCGAAACGCTCGGCGACGATCGTGCCGCCGAGGATGCCGACGTTCTGGGCCATCCCGACAAGGCCGGCCACCTTGCCGCGCTGGAACTCCGGCACCTGGTCGGCGATCGTCGCGATGAACGGCGCGAGCGCCGCGTTGGCACCGAGCTGGGCGAGGAACCACCCGATCGTGAGCATCGGCACGTTCGGAGCGAGCGCCATGATGAGGAAGGCGATCGTCATGAGGACCGTGCCCGCCACGATCCACGGGCGGCGGCCGAACCTCGAGGTCGTGTAGTCGGAGAGGCGCCCGAAGACGACGTTGCCCACGAAGGCGGCGGCCGCGCCGAGGCCGGCGACGAGGGCGAGAGCGCCCGTGCGCTCGGACGGCGGCACGATCGAGTTGACCTTGACGCCGACGCCGACGACCGCCGGCCCCAGGAGGGCGACGAAGAAGATGGCCTGGGCGATGAACAGCCCGGTGACGAACTTCGGACCGACCGGCTCGGTGGGCTCCCGGAACCAGTGGTGCTCGCGTGGCTGGGACATCGTGGAGCCGGACTGATCTGCGACTGCCCCAACTCGTGGGAGAGCGGGACGTGCTCGTCTCGCATGGGTCAACCTCCTGGTCGTGTCGACGAGGAAATTGCGCTGCCGCCGGCCCCGTCGCCGCTCACACCCGCCACGCGAGTGCGGCGCCCACAGCCGGACGCCTGACCAGATCGAAGCGGAGGGCGCCACCGCTCCGCAATAGGTAGACCTTGCTATTTACAATCGTTATCGCCGTCTGGGTCCTCAGCGGCCCCGCCCGGCAGGGGGCCGGTGAGGTAGCGCTGCACGGTCGGCCCGACGAGGGCGACGAGGACGTCGAGGTCGGCGGCCACCAGCGGGGGCGCCTTGAGCAGGTACCGACCGAGGGCGATCCCGATGATGTGGGTCATGGCGGTGGCCAGCCGCAGGTCCGGCTCGTCGGCGGGCAGGTGGGGCCTGGCCTGCTCGAGGACGGTGCTGACGATGAAGAGGCGCAGCCGGTCGAGGGCCTGGTCGTTCGCGAAGGCCGACACGACGGTCGCGCGCAGGGGCCCGGCGGTGTCGGGGTCCTCCCACAGCGAGAGGTACGCGCGGGTCAGCCGTTCGCCCCACTCGTCCACGGGCTCGGCGAAGACGCCGAGCACCGCGGCGGGCGCCTCGGGGGGCATCTCCATCGACGCGGTGAACAGCCCCTCCTTGTCGCCGAAGAAGTGGCGGATCAGGCCCGGGTCGACCCCGGCGCGGCCGGCGATGGCCCGCAGCGTCGCCCCCTTGAACCCGTGCTGCGTGAACTGGTCCCGGGCCGCGGCGAGGATCGCGTCCCGGCTCGTGCCGGGCCCCGGTCGCCGGCCCGTCCGGCCGCCCTCCGACGTCGTCATGTGGTTCCTCCTCACCCGGCGCGCACCGGCCCACCCAGGCTAAACCCCTCAGACGTGGACTTCCGCGGACGGTGAGTTCCGAGCACCACAGGTAGCGGATGGCGAGCGGGGAGACGTGCCAGGCCCAGGCGCCGACACCCATCCCCACACCTGCCTTGACTTCCACAAACGTAGAGTTCTACATTTGTGGATATTAGAGTTCGCCGATCCGAGATGAGGCAGCCATGACGACTCAGCAGGTCGATCCGCCCACCCCGAGAGACCGCACGACCTGCGTCGTCGTCGGAGGTGGCCCCGCCGGGATGGTCCTCGGGCTGCTGCTGGCCCGGGCCGGCGTGCGGGTCACCGTGCTCGAGAAGCACGCCGACTTCCTGCGCGACTTCCGCGGCGACACGGTGCACCCGAGCACGCTCGGGCTCCTCGACGACCTCGGGCTCTTCGAGCGGTTCGACGCGCTGCCGCACAGCAGGATCCGCCGTGCGCAGGTCGACGCGGGCGACGGCACGATGGTCACCCTCGTCGACCTCGGCCGGCTCCCGGTGCGCCACCCGTACATCGCGATGGTCCCGCAGTGGGATCTCCTCGACCTCCTCGCCGACGCCGGCCGGGAGGAGCCGACCTTCGATCTGCGGATGCGCCACGAGGTGACCGGGGTCGTCCGGGACGGCGAGCGCATCGTCGGGGTCGACTACGCGTCGCCGGACGGGCCGGGGCGGCTCGAGGCCGACCTTGTCGTCGCCTGCGACGGGCGGTGGTCCGTCGTCCGCCGGCAGCTCGGGCTGCCGAGCAAGGACCTTCACGTCGGCTTCGACGTGTGGTGGTTCCGGGTCCCGACCCGGCGCGACCGGCGCGAGTCGCTGCTGCCCCGGATCGGCACCGGCCGGGTCGTCATCGCCATCCCCCGTGGGGGGTACACGCAGGTCGCCTACCTCGGCCGCAAGGGCACCGACGCGCAGCTGCGCGCCCGCGGCATCGAGGCGTTCCGCGCCGAGATCGCCGCCGTGGCACCGGAGCTGGCCGAGGGCGTCGGAGGCATCGCCTCTATGGACGACGTCAAGCACCTCGACGTTCGCGTCGACCGACTGCGCCGCTGGCACGCCGCCGGAGTACTGTGCATCGGCGACGCCGCCCACGCGATGTCGCCCGTCGGCGGCGTGGGCATCAACCTCGCCGTGCAGGACGCCGTCGGCGCCGCCCGCCTGTTGGCCGGGCCGTTGCGGCGGGCGCAGGACGCCGGCGGCCTCGTCGCCGACGCCGCGCTGGCCCGGCTGCGGCGCCGCCGGATCGTCCCGACGGTCGTCACCCAGGGCATGCAGCGGGCCATGCACGCTGGGCTCATCGACCGCGTCCTCGACGGCCGGCTCACCGAGTTCCCCTCGAGGGCGGCCGAGGTGATGCGGCGGCTCCCGGCCCTGAGTGTCGTGCCCGCGCTGCTCGTCGGGGTCGGTCCCCGCCCCGAGCGCGCCCCGGCCTGGGCGCGCCGCGAGCCCACGCCTGCGAGGGCCGCCGAGTCCCCACGTGCGTGATCTCGGCGCGTGACCGATCCACCCTCGCGGTCCCCGAGAACCCGTCGGGCGCATCGATCCCACCCCACCAGCTCAGCGACGCGCATCCGTCACACCGCGATGCGCAGCGCACCCGCCTTCGCCCCCCTGACCGCCGCTGGCCGCCGGCCACCTCACGCCTCACCCGTTCCTGATCGAAAGCAGATTCCCGTGACCACCACCGCCACCCCTGCGGGCTCGACCGCGACCCCCGACCGGCGCGCGAACCCTCGCCTGCTCGTGGGTCTCGTCCTCGGCATCCCCACCGTCATCGCGCTCATGCTTCTCGCGTTCGCCGCCCCTGCGATCCACTCCGGCGCGACGGACCTGCCGCTCGCCGTGAGCGGTCCCGCGCCCGTCGTCGCCCAGCTCACGGGGACGCTCGAGAAGAACGCGCCGGGAACCTTCGACGTGACGACCTACGGCTCGGCGGACGAGGCGGCCGCCGCGATCCGCGACCGCGAGGCGGTCGGCGGCCTCGCCGCGGGGCCGACCGGCCTGACGATCCAGACTGCCGCCGGCGCGGGCGCGCCCTATGCGGCCCTGCTCAGGGGGATGGGCGCCCAGCTCTCGGCGACCGGGCGACCCGTCACCTACACCGAGCTCGCACCACTGCCCGCCTCGGACCCGGCCGGCGCCGGACTGACCACCCTCGGCCTCCCGCTCATCTTCGGCGGGATGGCCACGGCCGCCGCTCTCGTGCTCGCCTACCGCGGCTCCGTCGGAGCGCGCCTGCTCACCCTGCTCGCCGTGGCCGCCGTGGGCGGACTCGCCGCGACCGCCATCCTGCAGTTCGGATTCGGCGTGCTCGAGGGCGACTACCTGCTCACGTCCGCCGCGGTGGCCGCCGGCATCGCCGCCGTCTCGGCGACGGTGCTGGGGCTCGGACTGCTGCTCGGCACCGCGGGCATCGGCCTGGGCGCGGTGCTCATGCTCTTCGTCGCCAACCCGATCTCGGGCCTGGCGACCGGGCCGGCGTGGCTTCCGCAGCCGTGGGGGCAGATCGGCCAGTTCCTCCCGCTCGGGGCGGCCGGCACCGCGCTGCGCTCGGCCGCCTACTTCGACGGCGCCGGCGCCGGCCGGGCCTGGATGGTCCTCGCGTGCTGGATCGTCGGCGGCCTCCTGCTCGCGGCCCTCGCCGGGCGCCGCACCGGGCGTCGCTGAGGGGCCAGGGCCTCCCGCCCGCTGACTACCGTGGTCGAGGTGGATGAGACCGACGCACTCCAGGCCCCTCACCCGACCGCGCTCGGGTGGTTATCACCTACTGCACCCAGTGCCGGTGGCTGCTGCGCGCGTCGTGGATGGCACAGGAGCTGTTGACGACGTTCCCCGACGAGCTCGACGAGGTCGCGCTGCGACCGGCGACCGGCGGGATGTTCCGGATCGACGCCGGAGGACGGGCGATCTGGAACCGCAAGCGTGACGGCGGGTTCCCCGAGATCGCGAGCTGAAGCGGCGCGTCCGCGACGCCGTCTGCCCCGAGCGCGACCTCGGTCACCACGACCGGGTCGCCGGCGACGCGCCCTGACCGGGTGCACTTCAGGCGCAGGCCGGGCGCCGGGGCGGTGATCGTCGTGGCGCGGGTCGGGGGCTCGCGGCGCCGGTCAGACGTGCGCGGCGCGTTCGTGGTCGGCGTGCGCGGCGGACTCGAACTGGATCGTCGAGTGGGCGATGCCGAAGTCGGCGTCGATGCAGCGCTGCACGGCGTCGAGGAGCGACCCGAGGTGCCCGTCGTGGAAGCACGAGTCGTCGACGACGACGTGGGCGGTGAGCACGGGGATGCCGGTCGCGACCTGGCTCGCGTGCAGGTCGTGGACGTCGTGCACGTGCGGCAGCGCGAGCAGGTGGGCCCGCACCCCATGCAGATCCAGCCCCTTGGGCGTGGACTCGAGGAGCACGTCGACGGAGTCGCGCAGCAACCGGATAGTCCGGGGCACGATGAGGGCGCCGATGACGAGCGAGGCGACGGGGTCCGCGCGGGTCCAGCCGAGGGTGGCGACGAGCACCGCCGCCACGATGACGGCCACCGACCCCAGGGCGTCGTTGGCGACCTCGAGGAACGCGGCGCGCAGGTTGAGGTTCGCGCCGCGCCCGCCCGCGAGGACGAGGAGACCGATCGCGTTGCCGACCAGGCCGACGACCCCGAAGACGACCATGAGCCCCGAGGCGACCTCCGGCGGCTCGAACAGCCGCTGGACGCCCTCGACGAGGATGAACACGCCGACGGCGAGCAGGAGCGCGGCCTGCGCGGCGGCCGCGAGCACCTCCGCCCGGTGATAGCCCCAGGTCCGGGCGGTCGTGGCGGGCCGCCGGGCGAGGGCGGCGGCGACGAGGGCCATGCTCAGGCCGGCGACGTCGGTGAGCATGTGCCCCGCATCGGCAAGCAGCGCGAGGCTGCCCGACACGACCGCGCCGACGACCTCGACGACGAGGACCGCGAGCGTGATCGCGAGAACGACGGCGAGACGACCCCGGTGGTCCGCCGGCGCGCCGTGGGCGTGGCCGTGCTGGTGGCCGGCACTCATCGGCCGGCCTCCGCCGAGGGGCCGGGGCGGCGGGCGGCGCGGCCGCGTTGCGGGCGCCGTCCGCGATAGAGCACTGCGGCGTCGCCGGTGAGGTCGAGCAGCGCCTCGGCCGCGGCGAGGAACGCTGTCGTCGCCTCCGGGTGGGCGAGGGCGTAGAGCGAGGCGCGACCCTGCGCCCGGACGGTGACGATGCCGCAGTCGAGCAGGCACGCGAGGTGCCTGCTCACCGTCGACTGCGCGAGACCCAGGTGGTGGGTGAGATCGACGACGCGGTGCTCGCCGAGCGAGAGGTGCTGCACGATCGCCAGGCGGGACGCGTCGCCGAGGCCGGCGCACAGGCTCGCCGCCGGTTCGAGCGCCGCTCGCTCGGTCACGACCGACTCATCGTCCGGCATCGTTGTCATCGTCATATGACGATGTTGTCACGACAGAACCGTCCCCTGTACCTCGGCCCGCCGCACGGCCCCAGGCTGTGCATCGGGTGTGAGGTCGGCGTGCGGGCCGCGAGAGACGCCCTTCCTAACGTGAGGTCCACCGGCGAGCCGCCCACGGGCGCCGGGATCCCTCGGAAAGGACCGGACATGCGCTCTCGCCTCGCACTCGGCGCCGCGGCGCTGACCCTGGCCCTGGGGGCGTGCGGCGGGCCGGCCCGACCGTCGGCCCCCGGGACCGCCACGACCGCGTCGGTGAGTACGGCCATGAGCACGGCCACGAGCACCACCCCCGGACCCACCGCCGACACGGCCGGCGCGCCGGTTCCGGCACCCGGCGACGCCGTCACGGCCTCCGGCAGGCGGACGCCGTGGCGCGCGGTCGTCTCGGGCGGAGTCCTGCGCACCGCGGGCCCCGTCGTCGGGGAGCGCCGCGTCACCGTGACCCGGTCCGCCTGGGCCGAGGGGGTCGAGTTCACGGGGCGCGATCACGGGCGGCCCGTCTCGCTCGTGGTGAAGGGCGGCCGGTGCGTCGACGCCGCGCATCGCGACACCGGCCAGGTCGCGATCCTCACGCTCGGCGACCGACAGCTGCACGGATGCGCCGTGTCGGGGACCCGCCCCGGAGGCGTCTGAGCCCGCCGCGCTCGAGGGGCACCGCCCCGCTGGGGACGGGCGGTGCCTCGAGGGCCGTGGGGGCGTGAACCCGGTGGCGCGGCCGGGCCCGGAACAGGGGCCGGCCCGGACGCGCCATCGCGTTGACGCCCGCCACGGCGGGCACGAGGGATGATCGGAGGACGACGGAACTCGACCGTGCACGAGGCGCCTCGGGGTCCGACGAGGGGGCACTCGAGGATCGGGAGCGGAGGGGCATGCGCAGCGATGACAGCAGGCGGCCCGGCCGACGCGCGGCTGCCGCGCCTGCGCCGGATGCCCCGCGGGGCGGCGCCGGCGGGTCGGCGACGTCCCCGTCCTCCTCCGGCATCCCGCGGCCGCGCCCGGTCCCGCTGTGGCACTCCCTCCGCCTGCGGATCGCGGCGGGCGTGGCGGCGGTCGCGATCGGGGTGTCGGGCGTCGCGGGGGCCGTCGTCGACAACGCGGCCGCCGTCGACGGGCGCGAACGGCTCCGGGCCCAGGCCCTCGAACGCCTGGAGTCGGCCGTCATCTTCTACGACGCCCGAGGGCTGACCCGGTTCGGCGCCGTCCTCGACGATCCGGGGCTGCCGGCCGGGATGGCGGAGCGGGCCGTTCCCGAGCAGCGCGCGACGTTCTACGACGGAACGACGATGTACGCGGCGCAGCGGATCAACCCGCGCGACGTGCTGCTCGTCGACGTGATGATGCCCCGCATGGACGGGATGACGTTCGTGCGGCGCGCGCGCGAGCGCGTGGACACTCCCGCGGTGCTCCTCACGGCACGCGACCTGCCCTACGACCAGATCGCCGGGTTCGAGGCGGGCGCCGACGACTACGTGACGAAGCCGTTCGACGGCGACGCGCTCGCGGCCCGGCTGCGCGCCGTCCTGCGCCGCGGACGCACGCAGTCCGCCGATTCGGAGATCGCGCTCGGCGACCTGCGGATCGACAGGCCGGGCATGGTCGTGAGCCGGGGCGAGGAGCGGATCTCGTTGTCGAGCAAGGAGTTCCGGCTGCTGGAGGCCTTTCTCGACCACCCGGGCCGGGTGCTCTCCCGCATCCAGCTCCTCGACCTCGTGTGGGGCGACCCCGACTGGGGCGACCCGCACGTCGTCGAGGTCACCGTGCAGCGGTTGCGCGCCAAGATCGGCGCCGCGCACATCGCCACCGTCCGCGGCGCCGGCTACAAGCTCGTCAAGAGCTGACGGGCGCACGCGATCGGCCGTCGGCACGGCGGCACGG
Organism: Agilicoccus flavus; assembly: GCF_014857905.1. Lineage (GTDB taxonomy): Bacteria > Actinomycetota > Actinomycetes > Actinomycetales > Dermatophilaceae > Agilicoccus > Agilicoccus flavus. The sequence continues at coordinate 185,805 of NZ_JACYXE010000005.1, forward strand.
CCACGGCCGGTCCATCCCGTGGACTATGCCGGTCGCACCCAGCTATGCCGCCGTGGCGGCACAGTCCACCCGGACCGGCATAGTCCACGACGTGGGAGCGGCTAGACCGGCGGGCCACCGCGCGCGGTGGCGGTGAGGAAGGCGTGCCATTGCTCGTCGCCCGTGAGGCGGCCGCCCACCCCGAGCCGGTCCAGGACTCCCTCGGTCGCGGCGCGGGTCGCGTCGTCCCACCGATCGGTGACGTCGACGTCCAGACCCCACACGTGCCGGCACATCGCCTGGACGGCCTGCACCTGGACGCGGGAGCCCCGGCGGAACGCGCTGCGCTCTCCGCGGGAGCGGCCGTCGTCGACGTGGATGTGGTTGTGGTGAGCCTCGTCGTACAGGTACGTGAGCACGTACTCGAAGTCACGGTGCAACGTGGCCGCCAATCGCCAGTACGCGGATTCCTCCGCCCGGCGGGCCGCGGCCGGGGCGTCACCCCAGCGGTCGTACCGGCAGCTCACCACCTCGTCGCCGGACGCCGAGACCACCCGTCCGACGTCGAACGCGCGGCCCGCGTGGTGCCAGGAGTCGGCCGGCCCGTCGGTGTCGATCCAGGTGCCGTACGAGGTGAGGGTCGCCGGGGCGCCCCACCCCGCCGCCTGCCAGTGCGAGCGAAGGCTGTCCTCGAGCCGCCGGGCGAAGACCTCCTCGATGCGCAGCGGCGTCGGGTCGCCGGAGATCTCGTAGACAAGCGTCGCCCCCGCCAGCTCGCGGTGGATCGGCAGCGTCGTCGGCGCGACCGCCGTGGGGTCGGGCGCCGTGACCGGCGCGTCCCCCGATTCGTCGAGGAACTCTCCGACGGGATCCGAGAGCTCTCGGGCCGCCCAGAGCGCGGCCGCGACGCCGCCCACGGCCGCGCCGGCGAGGACCGCGCGCCGCCCGATCACGGCCCCGGACCCGCCCCGGGCACGAGGAGGGGAGGGTCGAGGTCGTCCGGTCGGCACCTCTGCGCTCCCTTCGCCGTGTGAGTGGTCGGCGGAAGCTCCGAGCCTAGGCAGCTCGGCCGAACGCAACCTCAGCGCCGGCCCGACTCGACCTCCGGCACCGGGGCGTCACCCTGACCCGCCTCGCCGAACGCGTCCTCCTGGAGCCGCGACAGCGCGTGCACCTGCTCCTTCGTCGCCGGGTACAGCTCGGTGTAGACGCGGTAGATCTTGTCGTAGACCTCGCGATTCTGCGGGCGCGGCTCCACCGTCGAGCCGACCCGCGCCCAGTCGGTCTCGGGCGGCACGAGCCCGGTGCCGATCGCGGCGAGGAGCGCATCGCCGTAGCTCGCGCCGATCGTCTGCTCGGGCACGTCCTGGGGGCGGCCGGTGACGTCGCTGACGATCTGGGTCCACAACCCGCCCTGAGTCCCGCCCCCGACGGCGACGAGTCGCTTGATCGGGTCCTGCTCGGAGTCGAGGAACTCGACGATCTGGCGGATGCCGCAGGCGATGCCCTCGTAGGCGGCGCGGAAGAGGTGGGCCCGGCCATGGCGCAGCGACAGCCCGGCCACGACGCCACGGGCCCGGGCGTCGAAGATCGGGGTGCGCTCGCCGGCGAAGTACGGCAGGACGACGAGCCCGTCGGCTCCCGGGTCGACCTCCGACGCCTCCGCCACGAGGTCCTCGAACGGGGCGTCCCCGGTGAGCTGCTGCACCCAGGTCGTCAGCGAGCCCGACGTCGACATCCCGGCGGCGAGCGTGTACTGGTCACGCTCGACGCCGTTGGTCGTCCACAGCAGGGGGTGGGCGTGGAAGCCCTCGAGGACCTGGACGAAGAACATCGTGGACCCGTACATGAGCATGAGGTCGCCGGGGCGACGCACGCCGGCGGAGAACGCCTCGGCCCAGGCGTCGACGGTGCCGGCCGACACGGGGATCCCCTCCGCCAGGCCCAACTCCTCCGCCGCCGCGGCGGTGAGCTCGCCGACGACCTCGTGCGGCCACGCGAGCCGGGGCATCTGCAGGCCGTCGGCCACCTCGGCGGCCCAGTCGTCCGCCCAGTCGCGGGCGTGCACGTCGTACAGCGGGTCGGACTGGCTCGCCGTGTGGTGGTCGATGACGTACTCGCCGGTGAGCTTCGCGACGACGTACGAGTTGGAGTTGAACCAGCGCGTGGATCGCTCCCACACCTCCGGCTCGTTCTCCCGCACCCACGCGATCTTCGGGCCGACGGCCTGGGTGCTCAGCGCTTTGCCGCAGCGCTCGACGATCGCCTCCGCCCCGAACCGCTCGGTCAGGTCCTCGATCTGCTGCGTCGCGCGCATGTCGATGCCGTAAAGGATGCCGTTCCGGGTCGGGTTCAGGTCGTCGTCGGTGAGCAGCAGGCACGGTCCGACGCCGCTGACGCACATGCCCGTGACCGCCGCGACGTCGATCTGCCCGGCGAGCTCCCGCGCGACCTCGACGAGATCGCCCCACCACACCGTCTCGGCGTCGACCTCCGCCCAGCCCGGCCGCGGCAACTCCATGCCGTGCTTCCGGGAGGCCGTCGCGACGATGCGGCCGTCGGCCGTCGTGACGACGCCCTTCGTGCTGCCCGTTCCCATGTCGATGCCGATGAGCAGTTCGCCGGTCATGTGCGCCTCCGTCACGTCGCCTCGCCCGAATCCGCCTCATCCTGCCAGCGATGCCGGCCGCCCGGGCACCCCCGCCCGTATGCTCGAGGAATGGTGACCGTCTCCGAGGCCCTCCTCGAGCTGCACCGTCACCGCGCCTCCGGCCGGCTCGCCGAGACCTGCCGGCGGCTCGGCATCGAGCTGCTCGTGATCCACGGCAGCGCGCCGAACCACCCCGACACGGCCCACGACATCGACCTCGCCTACCTCCCGAAGCGGGACGCCGAACCCGACCACCTCGACGTCGTCGACACCCTGGAAACGCTCGTGCCGGGCGACCACCTCGACGTCATGCCGCTCCGACAGGCCGACCCCGTCGCGACGTACGCCGCCCTCGGGCGGGGCGATGCCCTGTTCGAGGCGCATCCCGGGATCCACGCGGAGCGACGAATCCGCGCCTTCGGCGAATACCGCGACACCCAGAAGTTCCGCGACCTGGCGCTGTCCCTGGTCGGACGATGACACCGCGCGACCTCGACACCCAGATCGTCGTGCGCAGGCTGTTGCTCCTCGACGAACTGCTCGACGATCTGCGTCGGGTCGCCGACGACCCCGACCGTCTCACCCACGATCGGCTCGCGCGGCGCGGCATCGAGCGCGTCCTCACCCAGCTCGTCGAGCTGGCCAGTGACATCAACGGGCACATCGCGGCCACCCGCCTGCACTCCTCGCCCGGGTCGTACCGCGACTCGTTCACACTGGCCGCCCGTGCCGGGGTGATCAGCGACGAGCTGGCGGCCGACCTGCTGCCGAGCGTCGGCCTGCGCAACGTCCTCGTTCACGAGTACGTGGACGTCGACGCCGCCCGGGTCGTCGCAGCCGTGCCACTCGCGGCGGCGGCCTACGGCCGGTACGTGGCAGGCGTCCGGGACTGGCTGACGGACCCCGGCGCGTGACGGGTTGCGCTCCGGCGCAACGACGGCGGCGGAGATCGCCTGCCTGGTCGGGCACGGGGAGGGACGCAGGAATCAGTGAAGTTCGTGCGTGTTCACGGGCGGTTGCCGCGACGTTTCACCGTCGTTGCCCGCGATGCGACCTCAGCCCGCCGCGGCCCCGGTGTCGCGCTCGCCGAGCGCCGCGCCGCCCGTATCGAGCTCGCCCCGTGCCGCGAGGAGCTCGACCACGCGGCGGGTGACCGGTTTGAGCATCGCCTCGCCGTGCACGAACGCGACGATGCGGCGCTGCGGGGTGGGGGCGACCAGGGGGCGGGCCACGGCGCCGGTGGGGAGCGTCCTGGCGGCCAGCCGCGTCAGGACCGCGATCCCGATCCCGGCGTTCACGAAGGCGATGGCCCCGTGGTGGTCCCCGGCGTAGGCGACGAACCGCGGGCTGACGCCGCACGAGCTGGCCGCGGTGCGGACGACCCTCCCGCAGGTGCTGTCGCCGGGATCGTTGTCGATCCACGGCACGTCGGCGAGGTCGCCGAAGCGGATCTCCTCCTGCGACGCGAGCGCGTGGCCGGCCGGCACCACCACGACGTACGGCTCCACCGCGAGCACCCGCCGCTCGTAACCGAGCAGCGAGGTGGGCGGGCCGTCGGGATCCTCGCTGCGGATGTCGATGTCCGCGTTGACGACCTCCTTGACCTCGACCTCGTTGAGCCGGAAGGTGAACTGCACGTCGGGGAACTCGGCCAGCACCGCCGCCGCGACGCCCGGCAACCACTCCTCCGCCGCCGACGCGAACGACGAGACGGCCAGGGTGTCGGTCCGACCCTCGCGCAGGTCGTCGACGACACCGTCGAGGCGGGCCAGGCTCCCGATGAGATCGTCGCTGCGGGCGGCGAGCTCGAGGCCGGCCGGGGTCGGCGCGATCCCTCGGCCGCTCTTCTCGACGAGCGTCAGGCGGGTCTCGCGCTGGAGGGCGGCGAGATGCTGACTGACCGCCGACGGGGTGTAGCCGAGATGCTGGGCCGCGGCGTTGACGGAACCGCTCGCGACGACGGCGCGGAAGACCCTCAGCCGGTGGACGTCGATCATGCTCCCATCGTACAGTGCGACTGCATGGTCGTGAAGATGTATTCGCTTGTGCTAACCAGTGTGACGGCGGACCGTGGAGACATGACCACGCTGACGAACCGCTACCCCGACGACCGTGACCTCGCCCGCCTCCGGCAGGAGCTCGACATCCTGCGGTCGACGGACCTGCCGCAGACCGCCTGCGCCACGACACAGCGGGCCGGGCGCCTGGCGCGCCTGCTGCGGGCGGCCCACCTCGGCCCCCGGCGCGGGGGTCGCTTCCACCGGCCCCTCGCCCACCGCGGACTCGTGCCGCCCGCCGGCTGCTGACACGGCGGGCACCGCACGCCCCGCCGCCCACCCTCGACGCGACCGAGCCCACCCCGACCGTGAGGACCCCGCCATGGCCGCACCCACCACCGAGTCGCTCCGCCGGCGATCCGACGAGCCGTGTGTCCTGCTGGCGGCGGCCGCGACCGCCGTGCTGTGGGCGTCGTCGTTCATCGTCATCCGCTACGCCGGGCCGCACTACGACCCGGGCGCGATGGCACTGCTGCGCATGCTCGTCGGCAGCGTCGCGCTCGGACTGATCGCGGCCCGTTCCGGGATCCGGTGGCCCCAAGGAGATCCGTGCCCCTGCTCATCGCGGGGGGGTGGGCTGGTTCTGCCTGTACCTCCTCGCGCTCAACGTCGCCGAGCAGACCGTCGACGCGGGAACCGCCGCGATGATCGTCAATCTCGCACCGCTCATGGTGGTCGTGTTCGCGGGCCTGTTCCTCGGGGAGGGTTTCCCGCGGGGCCTGGTCATCGGGGCGCGCGTGTCCTTCGCCGGCGTCGTGGTGATCGGGATGCAGTCCCCGCGCGGGGACCTGGCGTTCGTCGGGCTGCTGCTGGCGCTCGCCGCGGCGGTGCTCTACGCCGGCGCCACCCTGGCCCAGAAGCACCTGCTGCGCACCGTCGACCCCGCGACCCTCACCTGGCTCGGCGCGACCGCCGGCGCCGTCGCCCTACTCCCCTGGTCGGGCCGCCTGGTGCACGACCTGGACACCGCGCCCCTCGGGGCGACGATGAGCATCGTCTACATGGGCGTGCTGCCGACCGCGGTCGCGTTCACGACCTGGGCCTACGTCCCCGTCCGCAGCTCAGCGGGCCGGACGGCCGCGACGACGTACGTCGTTCCCGCGGTCGCCATCGTCCTGTCGTGGCTCCTGCTGGGCGAGACGCCGACGCCCCTCATGCTGGCCGGCGGGGTGCTGTGCCTCCTCGGCGTCGCGATCACACGGATGCTGACGCCCCACCACACGCCCCGACCGCCCGCGCGCTGATCCCGTCGACCTTGTCACCGGTCGGTGGCAGGGTGAGCTCGACCCACCGGGACGACGACGGAGGACACCGTGAGCACGAGGCTGCGCGAACTACTGGAGGGGCACGTCGACCGGGGCACGATTCCGGGAGGGGTGACGCTGCTCGGTCGGGGGGACGCGTGCGAGGTGGACGCGGTCGGGGCGATGGCGGTCGGCGGGCCGGCCATGCGCGCGGACGCCGTCATGCGGATCCAGTCGATGACCAAGCCCGTCACCACCGTCGCGACCCTGCGGCACGTGCAGGCCGGGCGGCTCGGCCTCGACGACCCGATCCAGCGCTGGCTGCCCGAGCTCGCCGACCGCCGCGTCGTCCGCTCCCCCGGGGCCGACCTCGACGACACCGTGCCCGCGCACCGGCCGATCACGGTCCGCGACCTGCTGACCAACGCCTCCGGCTACGGCATGGTCCTCGCCGACGTCCCCCTCGCCGCGGCGATGCGGGAGGCGGGGGTCGAGGCCGGCCCCGAGCCGCCGTCCCGCGACGCCGGCGAGTGGCTCACCCGCCTCGCCGCGCTGCCGCTCGCCCACCAGCCGGGCGACGGCTTCCGCTACCACCACTCGTTCTCCATCCTCGGGCTGCTGCTCGCGCGGCTCTCGGGGCGTTCCCTGCAGGATCACCTCATCGAGTCGCTCTTCGCTCCCCTCGGCATGGTCGACACCGGCCTCTGGGTGCCGCTCGACCGGACCGATCGACTGCCCGCCGCCTACCGCCACGAGGGCGGGCGGCTCGTCGAGACCGAGCCGGCCGGGGGCGGCTTCTACGCGGGGCCGCCGCCGTTCGACGTCGCCCACGGCGAGCTGGTCTCGACGGCTGCGGACCTGCACCGGTTCGCTCGCCTGCTCGTCGACGGCGGGCGGCACGAGAGGCGGCCGTTCCTCGACCCCGACCTCGTGGCGGCGATGACGCGGGACCAGGTGCCCGACCGCGCCAAGACCCCCGACAGCTTCGTCCCCGGGTTCTGGGAGGGCACCGGCTGGGGCTTCGGCGGCGCCGTCCAGCTCGCCGGCCCGCACGCGGGCCGCTACGGCTGGTCGGGCGGGCAGGGCACCGACTTCTTCGTCGACCCCCGCGACGGCACCGTCGCGATCCTGCTCACCCAGGTCGAGCTGGGCGAGACGATGTGGCCCCTGCTCGAGGAGTTCCAGAGCGCGGTGGAGTCCGCGTAGGGCCGGCCGGGCCGACACCGAGAACGGCGCCGCCGGATCCGACCTCGGGCCCGCGGCCACCGCTAGCCTGAGCGGGTTTCACCCACGGTCGCGGACGACGACGGCGGCCTCAGCATGCTCCGAGAGGATCCGAGTTGAGCGCGAACCCGATGACCGGCGGCCGCGGCGCGGAGAACGACGACACCGGCGACGCCGCGAGCGGCAACATCCTGCGCGTCGCCCTGGTCGCCGCCCTCGGCGGCCTCCTCTACGGCTACGACACCGGCGTCATCTCCGGCACGTTGCCGCAGATCACCAAGGACTACGGCATCGACTCCCACGGGGTGCTCGCCGAGCTCATCACGGCGCTCATCCTCGCCGGTGCAGTCGTCGGCGCGCTGGCCATGGGCCACCTGTCGCACCGCATCGGGCGCAAGAAGTCGATCGTGATCGTGGCGGCGATCTTCGCCGTCGGGGTGCTCCTGTGCGCCGTCTCCCCCAACCCGACCAGCCTGATGATCAGCCGCTTCTTCCTCGGCCTCGCCGTCGGCGGATGCACCCAGACCATCCCCGCGTACATCGGCGAGCTCGCCCCGCACGAACGCCGCGGCAGCTACGTGACCTTCTTCAACGTCGCCATCGGCGTCGGGATCCTCACGGCCGCGGTCGTCAACCTCGCCTTCCACGACGTGCCGTGGGAGTGGAAGATCGCCGGCGCCGTGGTCCCGGCGGTCGTCCTGCTCGTCGGCATCCTCGCCCAGCCCGAGAGCCCCCGCTGGCTCGTCGCCCGCGACCGCTCCGACGAGGCCCTCGACGTCCTCCACCGGATGCGCCCCACGCGCGAGGCCGCCGCGGACGAGGTGAAGGACATCGAGCGGATCCACCAGGTCGAGGTCGAGAAGTCCGCCGACGAGGGCGAGTGGCACGCGATCTTCCACGAGAAGTGGCTGCGGCCCGCCATCTTCGCCGGCGTCATGGTCGCGGTCTTCACGCAGATCACGGGCCTGGAGATGATGATCTACTACACGCCGACGCTGCTGCGGCAGGCCGGGTTCGCCGACGACGTCTCGCTGTGGGTCAACGTGGCCGTCGGCGTCGTCTACCTCACGATGACGGCCGCCGGGAAGCTCTTCGTCGACAAGATCGGGCGCCGCTCCCTCATGCTGTGGACGCTGCCCCCGGCGGCCGTGTGCATCGCCGGCTTCGGCATCGTCATGTTCGTCGGCGGCGACCACCCGAGCCTGCCGTGGGCGCTGACGTTCCTCCTGCTGTTCATGTTCTTCCAAGCGGGCGGCATCCAGGTCGTCGGCTGGCTCATGGGCTCCGAGCTCTACCCCCTGCAGATCCGGTCGGCGGCGACGAGCATGCACGCCATGGCCCTGTGGGGCTCGAACCTGCTCATCACCGTGACCGCGCTCAGCGTCGTCAACGCCCTCACCCCGGGCGGGGCGATGCTCGTCTACGCCGCCCTCAACCTCGTCGCGTGGGTCGTCATCTATCGGCGCGTCCCCGAGACCAAGGGCCGCTCACTCGAGGAGATCGAGGACAGCCTCCGCGAGGAGCGGTTCCTGCCGCGCTCCTGACCTCGCGCCGCGGAGGGCCGTCGCTACGCGGAGGGCCGTCGCTACGCGGAGGGCCTGAGGCGCCCGAGGGCGTCCAGGACGAGGTCGAGGCCGAAGATGAACTCCTCCGGCGGGCCTTGACCGGCGGCGACGAGCGCCCCGGCGGATTCGTTGAGGTAGGGGAACTCCTCGGGCGGAAGCTGGGGCAGGAACACATCCTCGGCCATGGCCGCGAGTTCCTCGGCGGTGTCGAACGGCAGCCCGGCCTCCTGCAGGGCGAAACCGTAGACGTAGCTGTCGAGCACCCAGTAGGCGTGCGTCGCCATCAGGATCGGGAAGCCGGCCCTGCGCAGGCACGCCAGGACCGCTTCGTGGTGGCGGATGTTGGCCGGCCCCGGCGATGTCCGCGACTCCATCAGGCCCAGCGCCCAGGGGTGGCGCGCGAGAACCTGTCGCGCCGAGACCGCCCGCTGTCGCATCGCCGACTGCCAGTCGGTGTCCTCGGGCGGGAGCTCGATCTCCTCGAACACGACGTCGATCATGGCGTCCAGCAGCTCGTCCTTGTTCGCCACGTAGTGGTAGAGCGACATCGCCCCCGCGCCGAGCTCGCCGGCCAGCCGGCGCATGCTCAGCCCGTCGACCCCCTCACGGTCGGCGAGCCGGATCGCCTCGGCCACCACCCGCTGCTTGCTCAGACCCGCGTCCGACGCGACCTGGGGTTGGTTCCTCACCGACACCGGTCTCCTTTCCCGCTCGAACACGATTGACATTCGTACGGCGTACGCCCATAGTACAGCGTACGACCGGTTTCGTACGCCGTACGAACGAGCGAGTCGTCGAGGACGTGAGGAGGCTTCCCGTGGAAGCCGAACAGCGATCGATTCCCGGAGCACGTCCGGTGCCGGGGGCGAGGCCCATCCGGCCGGCGACGATGCGGGCCGCCGTACAGCACCGCTACGGCCCGCCTTCCGTGCTTGAGTCGTCCCGGATCGGGATACCGGAGCCGGGTCGACGGGATGCGCTCGTCCGGGTGGGCGCGGCCGCGGTACACATCGGCGACTACTTCGTCCTGACCGGTGAGCCGTACGTGCTGCGCCTGGTCTTCGGGCTCCGCCGGCCACGCCACGGCATCCCCGGTCGGGACCTCGCCGGCGTGGTGGCCGCGGTCGGGACGGATGTCACCGCGTGCCGACCCGGTGACGAGGTGTTCGGTTGGAGCACGACCGGAACGCTCGCGGAGTACGCCTGCGTCCCGGCCGACCACCTCGTGCCCGTGCCGGCCGACCTGTCGGTCGTGGAGGCGGCCGCGGTGCCCACGTCTGGCCTGACGGCGTTGCAGGCCCTGCGCGACATCGCCGACGTCCGACCGGGCCAGAGTGTGTTGATCACAGGCGCGTCGGGCGGGGTGGGGTCCTTCGCCGTCCAGATCGCCACGGCGTTCGGCGCCGAGGTGACGGCGGTGTGCAGCACCCGCAACGTCGACCTCGTCCGCTCCCTCGGTGCCGACCACGTCGTCGACTACACGCAGACCGACGTCGCCCGCACCGGGCAGCGCTACGACGTCGTCCTCGACAACGTGGAGGCCCAACCCCTCGCGGCGATCCGCAGGGCGCTGGCGCCGACCGGCACCCTCATCCCCAACAGCGGGCGCGGTGGCCGCGTGCTCGGCCCCCTCCCTCGGATCGTCACGGCCCGAGTGCTGTCGGGGTTCACGCGGCAGCGGCTGAAGCCCCTCGTGTCGGTCGAGAAGCGCCAGGACCTGCTCACGCTGGCGGACCTCATCGCGACCGGGCAGGTCACGCCCCTCATCGACCGCACCTACCCCCTCGACGAAGCCGCCGACGCCCTGCGCTACGTCGGGGCCGGCCACACCCGAGGGAAGGTCGTCGTCACCCTCTGACGACGGGACCGAAGAACGACCCGAGCCGTGCCAGGGCACGCCCGGACCTCCTGCCACTCGACCGGAGGGACAGCCACTGTCGAAGGACGTACCGATGACCACCCGAACGACCACCCCGAACCCGCTCGCCGACCCGCCGATCCCCGTGCAGGCCAAGCTCGCCGCCGCATGGACCAGCTTCTTGTTCCTGTACGTCTACGTGGACATCCTCGCCTTCTACAAGCCCGGCACCGTCAGTGACATCCTCGTCGGCGTCGTCTGGCAGTTCGACATCACCCAGACCTGGGCGCTCACCGCGCTGAGCCTCCTGGCGATCCCCATCGTCATGGTCATGCTGTCGATGGCGCTGCCCGCCCGGGCCAACCGCATCACGAACCTCGTCGTGGCCTCGATCCAGGTCCCCTTCGCGGCCTTCAACGCGGTGGGCCAGGTGGGCAAGTCCTGGATGTACTTCTACGTCGTCGGCGTCACGCTGGAACTGCTCCTGCTCGCGTTCATCCTGCGCTCCGCGTGGACCTGGCCCCGCACCGCACCGTCGGCGACCATGCCGGCCATGCCGACCAGCCGGGCGGCCGAGCGCGCCCAGCAGCGAACATGAAAGCGCCAGGGCAGTCCCCGACCGGAGGGACAGCCACACTCGCCAGAACACCGCTCACCCCTCACCGGGAACGGATCGTCGGCGGGACGGCGATCACGCTGGCAGCGTCGTTGCTGATCCAGAACGCGGTGGTGATCTGGGCCGGAGCACCGCCTTCGGGGACCCGATCGAGGAGGTCCTCGCCTTCCATGCGGAGCACCGGGTCGCGGTCTCGATCGCGGTCGGCCTGGAGGCCCTCAACCTGCCGCTCCTGCTCGGGTTCATCACCGGTCTCCACGGGCTGGTCGGGCGTCGCGGGGGTGCGGGCGCGGACTCCTCACGCCTCGCGGTGGCCGCGGCCGCGGCTCTCTCGGCGGTCTACGCGCTCTACGCCGTTCTGTGGATCGGAGTCGTGCTGTCCGCCGCCGAGCTCACCGAGCCGACCCCGGCGTTCGAGCTCACCTGGCAGCTGCACGCAGCAGCGTTCGCGCTGACGCTGCGGGCGCTCGGCACCACCTTCGTCGGCGCTGCGCTGGCGGCGAGCGCGAGCGCGCTGACGCCACCGTGGCAGCGTCTGCTCGGCCTGGTCGGCGGCGGCCTGCTGATCGCCGCCGGGGCAGCCGCCGTCGCCATCGCGGACGGTTCGCCGCTCCTGTTCGTGGGGATGCCCGGCGTCGCCGCCTGGCTCGTGTGGTTGTCGGCGACCGGCGTCCGGCTGATGCGCGCTCGGACTCGCTCCTCGAGCGCTCAGCCGAGCCGTTCCCCCGAGTCGGCCTCGGCGGGGGCCTCCGTCACGGCGGCGCCCGTCGACCGGCCCACCGGGGCGGGGCCGAGGTCGGACAGCAGTCGGGTCAGGCGGGCGTAGGCCGTGTTGCGGTACTCCACCAGCGCCTCGTTGCCCTCGGCCGGCACGACGAAGCCGCCGCCCGACTTGACGCCGTAGTGCCCGGAGTCCACGAGCTCCGCCAGCGACTCCAGGCAGCTCAGGCGCTCCCCGTAGTGCTTCTCCAGGGTCGCGAATCCCCCGCGGTACGTGTCGAGGCCCGCCATGTCGGCGATGACGAACGGGCCGAAGAACGGCAGCCGGAACCCGAAGGTGGTCCGCACGATCGTGTCGACGTCGTCGGCGCTCGCCACGCCCTCCTCGACGATCGTCATCGCCTCCTTGAGCAGCGTGAACTGCAGGCGGTTGAGGACGAAGCCGGCCTTGTCCTTGAGGCGGGCGGTGAGCTTGCCGGTCGCGCGGACGGCCTCCTCGGCGGCGCGGGCCACGGCCTCGTCGGTGCCCGGGTGGAGGATGATCTCGACCCCGGGGATGAACGGCGCCGGGTTGGAGAAGTGCACCCCGAGGAAGCGCTCCGGGTGGGCCAGCCCCGCCGCCATGTCGGTGATCGGGATGGTCGAGGTGTTCGAGCCGAAGACGGCGTCCGGGCGGGCGGCCGCCTCGATGCGGGCGTGCACGGACGCCTTGATCTCGGGGTTCTCGGGCACGACCTCCTCGATCATGTCGACGTCGGCGACGGCCTCCTCGATGCTGTCGGCGACGTGGAGGTTCGCGGCGACGCGGTCGGCGTACCCGGCGTTCACGAGGTCGAGGCGCTCGAACTCCCGGGCCTCGCGCAGCAGCCGTTCGTGGCTCGCGCGGGTGGCCTCGGCGTCCGCGTCGGCGATGGTCACGTGCAGGCCGGCGTCGGCGAAGCACTGGGCGATGCCGCCGCCCATGTAGCCGGCGCCGACGACGGCGACGGTCCGGATCGCGATGCTCACGTTTCCTCCTGGAGGCGCGGGGACGGGAGCTGACACGCTACCGCCGCGACACCGGCCGGCGCAGTGCCGGGCGAGGGGCCCGTCGGCGCCCTAGGGTGGGTTGACCGTCGGCGCCCCGCGGCTCGGCGGCCCCGCTCGCCGACGTCGCCGGGAGGCCCGCATGTTCGTCCCGTTCACCGTGTCCGACTTCCTGCAACGCGCCGAGGTCGTCTACCGCGACCGCGTCGGCGTGATCGACGAACCCGACCAGCCGGCGGCCTCCCTTGGTGAGCTCACGTACGGCCGGGTCGCGCAGCTCGCCCGGGCGATAGCGGCGCGCCTCGACGCCCTCGGGATCGAGCCGGGCGAGCGCGTCGCGATGGTCTCGCACAACAGCGCCCGGCTGTTCACCGCCTTCTTCGGCGTGAGCGGGTCGGGCCGGGTCCTCGTGCCCGTCAACTTTCGGCTCTCGGTCGGCGAGGTGCAGTTCATCGTCGAGCACTCCGGTGCGCGGGTGCTGTTCGTCGACCCGGAGCTGCGCGGTGCCCTGGCCCGGGTGGAGTGCGAGCACGTCTTCACCCTCGGCGAGGACGACGACCTCTTCCTCGAGGGCGTGGAGCCGCGCCCCTGGGAGCCGGACGAGAACGCCACGGCCACCATCAACTACACGAGCGGGACGACCGCGCGCCCGAAGGGCGTGCAGCTCACCCACCGCAACCTGTGGGTCAACGCGATGACGATGGGCCTGCACCTGTCGGTCGACGAGCGCGACGTCTACCTGCACACGCTGCCGATGTTCCACTGCAACGGGTGGGGCATGCCGTACGTCATGACGGGGATGGGCGCCCGGCACGTCGTCCTGCGCAAGGTGGAGGGCACCGAGATCCTGCGGCGCGTGCACGACCACGGGGTGACCGTCATGTGCGCGGCCCCGGCCGTCATCAACGCCGTGCTCGACGCGGCGCCGCGGTGGAAGGACGAGCACGGCGACACCCCCGGCCGCGGCCGGGTCCGCGTCGTCATGGCGGGCGCGCCGCCGCCCTCGAAGACGATCGCGCGGATGGAGACCGAGCTGGGCTGGGAGTTCATGCAGATCTACGGCATGACCGAGACCTCGCCCCTGCTCACCGTCAACCGGACGCGCCCCGAGTGGGACGGTCTCGACGCCCAGGAGCGCGCGACGCGTCTCATGCGCGCGGGTGCGCCCGCGATCGGGGTCACCCTGAGCACCTCCCCCGACGGGGAGGTGCTCGCCCGCAGCAACGTCGTCTGCGACGGCTACTGGGAGCTGCCCGACGAAACGGAGCGCACGCAGGGCGACGGCTGGATGCACACCGGTGACGGCGGCCACATCGGCGACGACGGGTACCTGACGATCGCCGACCGCAAGAAGGACGTCATCATCACGGGCGGCGAGAACGTGTCGTCGATCGAGGTGGAGGACGTGCTCTTCTCCCACCCCGCCGTCTCCGAGGTCGCCGTCATCGGGGTGCCCGACGGCAAGTGGGGCGAGTCGATCAAGGCGCTCGTGGTCCGCTCCCCCGGCGCGGAGCTGAGCGAAGCCGACCTCATCGCCTTCTGCAAGGAGCGGATCGCCGGCTACAAGGCGCCGACGTCCGTGGAGTTCCGCGACGAGCTCGCGCGCACCGCGACCGGCAAGCTGCAGAAGTTCAAGCTGCGCGCCCCGTACTGGGAGGGCCGGGAGCGGCAGGTGAACTGACTCGAGGTCTCTCGGTCCCTCGGTCCGACGACACGACGAACGGCCCGGCTCCCCGCGTGGGGAGCCGGCCGTTCGATGCGCGGACCGCTCGGACCGGTCGGTCAGGAGCGCGTGCCGGGCCGCCACACGACGAGGGCACGCGAGGCGGCGGGGGCGCGGGCCGGGCGCTGCCCGGCACGCACGGCGACGACGTCGCCGGCCGCCCCCGCGGCGAACACGCGCTGACGCTCCCGCTGCGCGGCCTGGGTGCGCGCGAGCTCGTCGCTCAGCTCAGCGACCCGCGACTGCAACGCCGTGACCTGGTTCTCGAGGTCGAGGATGCGGCTGATGCCGGCCAGGCTGACGCCCTCCTCCTGCGAGAGGCGTTGCACCTCACGCAGCCGGGTGACGTCGCGCGCCGAGTACCGACGGCCACCGCCGCGCGTGCGCCGCGGGACGACGATGCCGAGCCGGTCGTACTGCCGCAGCGTCTGGGCGTGCATGCCCGCGAGCTGCGCCGCGACCGAGATGACGAAGACGGGGGCGTCGTCGTCGGGGGTGAACCCGGTGCTCGCCCCGGTACGGGCGGCGACCACGTCAGTCGCCCTTCGCCTTCGCGAAGAGGTCGGCGCGGGGGTGGAACCCGGCATCGGCGTCCTGGCGCTGGAGCACCTCGACGGCCTGGCGGGCCTCGTCGCTCAACTTCTGCGGCACGACCACCGACACCTTGACGAGCAGGTCACCGGCGCCGTCCTTGCGCTGGACGCCGCGGCCCTTGACCCGCAGCGTCCGCCCCGAGGGCGTGCCGGGGGTCAGCCGCAGCTTGACGGTCCCGCCGTCGAGGGTCGGCACCGAGATCGTCGAGCCGAGGGCGGCCTCCGAGATGGTCACCGGGGCCTCGATCGTGAGGTTGTCGCCGTCGCGGGTGAACACGGGATGCGGGGTGACCGCGACCTTGAGGAGGACGTCGCCGGGCGAGCCGCCGTTCGGCGAGGGCTCGCCCTTGCCGCGCAGCCGGATCGTCGCCCCGTCCTTGACGCCCGCGGGGATACGCGCGGTGATCGGCTTGCCGCCGACGCCGTTGACGCGGACGGTGTCGCCCATGACCGCCTGGCGGAACGACATCGTCGCCGTCGCGTGCAGGTCGCGGCCCTTGCGCGGGGGGCGGGGCGCGTCGTAGCCCCGCGCCTGGGGGCCGCCCTGACCGCCGAAGCCGCCGGACTGCCCGAACATGCTCAGCAGGTCCTCGAGGTCGGGACCGTCGGCCCCGCCGGGCCCGCCGAAGCCACCCGACCGGGCGTAGCGCGGGTCGCCCTGCGAGCCCGCCTGACCGAAGAGGTTGCTGAAGACGTCCTCGAACCCGGCCCCGCCGGCGCCGCCGCGTCCACCGGAGGTGAACCGGGGTCCGCCCGTGCGCATGGCGCGGATGGCGTCATACTGGCGCCGCTGCTCGGCGTCGGAGAGGACGGCGTACGCCTCCCCGACCTCCTTGAAACGCTGCTCGGCCGCCGCGTCGCCCGGCTTGGAGTCCGGGTGGTGTTTGCGGGCCAGGGAGCGGTAGGCCTTCTTGATCTCCTTGGCGTCAGCGTCGGCCGACACCCCGAGGACGGCGTAGAAGTCCTTCTCGAACCAGTCCTGACTGGCCATGGTCCCTCCTTCGCTGAACGCTGGATGTGCTGAATGTGTGACACGGCGCCCCGCTACGGCATCGGCCGAGGGCAGGGCGCCGTGAGGATCGGGCCGTTACTGGGGGTCGGCGACGGCGACGAGCGCGGCCCGCACGACCCGGCCACCCACCCGGTACCCGGGCTGCATGACCTGGACGACGGTGGTGTCCGTCGTGCCGGGGGCCAGTTCGGCCTGCGTGTGCATGATCGCCTCGTGGACCGTCGGGTCGAAGGTCTCGCCCGGCTCGCCGTACCGCTCGACGCCCTGCTTGGCGAGCACGCCCTCGAGCTTGGCCGCGATCTTCGCGAACGGGCCCGACTCGAGCTCCCCGTGCTGGCGCGCGAGGTGGATCTCGTCGAGGACCGGCAGCAGCGACTCGATGACCGAGCCGACGGTGCGCGACTTCTCGATCTCGCGGTCGCGGTCGACGCGACGCTTGTAGTTGACGTACTCGGCCTGCAGGCGCTGCAGGTCGGCCAGACGCTCGGCCGCGAGCACCGCGTTCGCGTCGGCCTCGGCGCCGCCCTGCTGGGAGCCGGGGTCCACGGAGGCGTCGCCGGCACCCGGCTGGGTCCCCTTCGGGGCGTTCTCGTACGCCGCACGGGCGGCGGCCTCGGAGGCCGCGCTCGCGGCCGGCGACGTCGGACGCGCCGGCGGGAGGTCGCCCTCGGGCGTCGGCCACCCGGCCGGGACGCCGGGAACGGTCGTCTCGCCGCCCTCGGTGGCGACCCCGTCGCCCTCGCCGGGGCGCGTGTGGCGCCCGCGGTAGCGGTCGTCGCCGGGGAGCTGGTCGCCGACGGCCCCGCCGAAGGAGTCGTCCCCCTCGGCCATGGTCTCGTGCCTGTCGTCGGCCTCGCGGCCGCTCTGGTCGGTCATGTTCGCCTCCTTCTGCCCCGGCGCCCGGTGCGGCACCGGCGCGGCCTGGGCCGCGCCGGCTGTGCCGCGGACGTGTCCGGTCTGCGGGTCGATGCGTCGCTTGTCGCGGAACACGAAGCCCTCGCCGTCCGCCGGGGCGGGGCCGCCGGCCGCAGCCGACGACCCCGCCCGACGTCCGGCGTCGGTCACTTCTTGTCCTGCGTGTCGTCGTCGACGACCTCGGCGTCGACGACGTCGTCGTCGCTCGCCCCGCCCGTCGACCCGGCGCCACCGGTGGACGTGCCGGCGAAGTCCTCGCCGCCCGCGCCCGGGGTCGCGCCCTCGCCCTCGGCCTGCGCCTGGGCGTACATCGCGGACCCCATCGCCTGGGACGCCTCGTTGAGCGTGTTGACCTTGGCGGTCAGCTCGTCGGCGGACACCGCGTCGTCACCGGTCTTGGCCAGCGCGGCCTTGAGGTCGTCGAGGGCCTCGGTGACGGGCTTCTTGGTGTCCTCGGGGACCTTGTCGCCGTTCTCCGAGAGGAACTTGTCGGTGGAGTAGACGAGCTGCTCCGCGGTGTTGCGGGCCTCGGCCTCCTCACGCCGCTTCTTGTCCTCCTCGGCGTGCTGTTCGGCCTCGCGGACCATGCGCTCGATCTCGTCCTTCGGCAGCGCGGAGCCACCGGAGATCGTCATCGACTGTTCCTTGCCGGTGCCGCGGTCCTTGGCGGACACGTGCACGATGCCGTTGGCGTCGATGTCGAAGGTGACCTCGACCTGCGGCACGCCCCGGGGCGCGGGCGCGATACCGGTCAGCTCGAACGTGCCGAGCGGCTTGTTCGCGTTGGCGAGCTCACGCTCACCCTGGAACACCTGGATGAGCACCGACGGCTGGTTGTCCTCCGCGGTGGTGAACACCTCGGAGCGCTTGGTCGGGATGGCCGTGTTGCGCTCGATGAGCTTGGTCATCAGGCCGCCCTTGGTCTCGATGCCGAGGGAGAGCGGGGTGACGTCGATGAGGAGGACGTCCTTGCGCTCACCCTTGAGGACACCGGCCTGCAGGGAGGCGCCGACCGCCACGACCTCGTCCGGGTTGACGCCCTTGTTGGGGTCCTTGCCGGTGAGCTCCTTGACGACCTGGGAGACGGCCGGCATACGGGTGGAGCCGCCGACGAGGACGACGTGGTCGATGTCGCCGACGGAGATGCCGGCGTCCTTGATGACCTGGTGGAACGGCGCCTTGGTGCGCTCGAGGAGGTCGGACGTCATCTGCTCGAACTGGGTGCGGGAGATCGTCTCGTCCAGGTGGATCGGGCCGTTCTCGCTCATCGACAGGTACTGCAGCGACACGTTGGTGCTCGTGGCGGTGGACAGTTCCTTCTTGGCCTGCTCGGCGGCGTCGCGCAAACGCTGCATGGCGATCTTGTCGTTCGCCAGGTCGACGCCCGTGTTGTTCTTCACCGTGGTGAGCAGGTGCTTGACGATGCGGTCGTCCCAGTCGTCACCACCGAGCTTGTTATCACCGTGCGTGGCGCGCACCTGGATGGTGGAGAAGCCGTCCTCCGGGTCCTTGCCCACCTCGAGGAGGGACACGTCGAACGTGCCACCACCGAGGTCGAAGACGAGGATGAGCTCGTCCTCCTTGCCCTTGTCGAGGCCGTACGCGAGGGCCGCGGCGGTGGGCTCGTTGACGATGCGCAGGACGTTGAGACCCGCGATCTCGCCGGCTTCCTTGGTGGCCTGGCGCTCGGCGTCGTCGAAGTACGCCGGGACGGTGATGACGGCGTCCGTCACGTCCTCACCGAGGTACGCCTCGGCGTCGCGCTTGAGCTTCATGAGCGTGCGGGCCGAGATCTCCTGGGCCGTGTACTTCTTGCCGTCGATCTCCTGCGTCCAGTCGGTGCCCATGTGGCGCTTGACGGAGCGGATGGTGCGGTCGACGTTGGTGACCGCCTGACGCTTGGCGATCTCGCCGACGAGGATCTCGCCGTTCTTGCTGAACGCGACGACGGACGGCGTGGTGCGGCCACCCTCGGCGTTCGCGATGATCGTCGGCTCGTTGCCCTCGAGGACAGAGACGGCCGAGTTGGTGGTGCCGAGGTCGATGCCTACTGCACGAGCCATGTGTGGTGCTCCTTCATGTCTGGATCGGTCGGTCGCCGTTGAGCGAAACGCCACCCGTTCGGGGCCTGTTCGGGTCTCTCACCTGCGACGACGTGTCGCGTGGAGATCCGTGGACCCGATCAGGAGGCATCTCGCCCGGTCGGCGGACCGGAGTTGATGATGCTCGACTAAACCCTGCGTCGCCCGCTCTCGAGTGTCAAGCCGAGACTCCGCAAAGTTGCGTACACCTGACTCAACTCATGGTCCCGGGCAAACATTCCCCGAGGCCGGCAGTCGTCGGGCGCCCCTCTCGCCCCCCGACCCGCACCCGACGAGGTCGGCGGTCGTGGCGATGCCGCCCAGCGCGGCCAGGGCCGCCATCAGGTCGGGACAACGAGACGGTGGAGGCATTCGCTCATCGTGGGAGGATCCGCACGATGACGTTGCTCGCGGTCTGCGCCGGGTCGGTGGTGCGCAGGTTCTCCTTGCGGTGCCACGCGTATTCGCCGAGCGCCTCCACGTCGGGCAAGCGGTCCCGTTCGTAGTCGGCCAGGGGTGTCGCGGAGTCGGTTGCGAGGGTCTCGGCGAGGAGGAACGCGTCCTCCAGGCCCGAGTTGACGCCCTCACCGGTCGGCGGGATGACGCTGTGCGCGGCGTCGCCGAGCAGGACGAGCCATTCGTCGAACGCGATGCGTGGGCACCGGACGACCGCGCCGCCGAAGGGCTTGCGGGAGAAGTAGGCCCGGTAGTCCTCCTCGCGCAGCAGCGGCGGGACGAGCGGGGCGTGCTCGGCCAGGTGGGCACGCAGTGCGGCGACGTTCGCGTCCGTGGCGTCCGTGGAGAGGGGGAGGTCCTCGGCGGGGTCGCCCGTGATCGCCGTGACCGCGATGCACCAGACGCCGTTCGCCAGGGTGGCGGTGTAGATGCCCTTGCTCGTGAAGATGTGGTGCTGCGCGGGGTCCAGACCGGGCGCGGTCGCCCCGGCCTGGGAACAGGACGCGAAACTGCACGCCCCAGTCCCCGACGACCGGGTGGAACCCGGGCACGGCCTCGGCGAGGGACCCGCGGGCCGGGGACCACACCCCGTCGCAAGCCAGCACGATCGCGCGGCTCGCGTCGACGGTGACCGGCTCGTCGGCGGTCGTCGTGAAGTCCAGGCGCCGGGCGTCGCGGTCCAGGGTGCGGAGCCGGTGGCCGGTGACGATCCGGATCCGCGACTCCGTACGGGCGGCGTCGAAGAGGATGCGGGTGAGCCGGGCCCTCGTCGTCCCGGTGAGCGTGCCCGAGGGCAGCTTCGCGACGGTCCGGGTGCCGTTGCGGATGACGAACCCCTCGACGAGTTCGCCGGTGTCGCGCAAGGCCTCCAGCAGGGCGGGGTCGATGCGGCGCAGCGCCTCCTGGCCGCGCACGTTGACACCGATCGGGTAGCTGTTCTCGTCGGTGAGGAGCAGCTCGTCCCGGCCTTCGTAGACGGTGACGGTCCGCCCCTGGTGCGCCAGCAGCAGTGCTGCGGCCAGACCGACCGGCCCGGCGCCCACGACGAATGACCTCGGTGGGACCGGCGGGGGAGGGTCGGGCCGGGGACGTGTCATCCGGCATCTTTACGAACGGTCCTTTCGTGTCGGGCGAGTACGACGGGGGCGGGCCCCGGGTCGCTCGGCGTCGGTGAGGGTGTGCAGGTGATCGGCGAGGGCGCCGGCGACGGCCGTGGTGAATGCGGCCACGGCGGCACGGTCGGGCTCGGTCAGATCGGTGACGTAGGCGGTCGTGGCCTCCATCGGGCCGCGCATGAGGTCGAGCACCCGGGCGGCCGTGGCCTGCTCCACGTGCAACCGCACCTTGCGTCGATCCGCGTCGTCCCGCGCACGTCGGAGGTGACCCGCCGCCTCGAGCCGGGTGGCCAGGGCCGTCGTCGTCGCGTAGGTGGCGCCGACGGCGCTCGCCAACCCGCCCACGGTCATCGGCCCTGCCTGCATGATCGTCGACAAGGCCCGGTAGTCGGTCGGGCGCAGACCGAGCAGCCGCCCGACCTCCCGTTCCGTCTCGTTGGCGAGGAAGAGGATCCGCTGCACGCCGTAAGCGACCGCCCGCGTCTCGTCCTGGGGTGTCCGCGGTCCGTTCTCCATCCGCTCCAGACTACTCAAACTGGATTGATGTTAAAATCAGATTGACAAATGGGGGCCCCGAATCCCGTCGCGCCGCCGCTCGCGCCCAGCGGGAGATCGAGGACGTCGAGGCGCTCGACGTCCTCGCCCAGCGATCGGGTCCGGGCGGGGTTTCACGATCGACGGGCCGCGAGCACCGCCTCGACGAGGTGGGCTGACCGCGGATCCGGTGCCGCCCGGACGGCATCGAACGGCTGTGCGGCTGCGGTGACGGCCCGGCAGTGCCAGCCTGGAGGTTCATCCGCGGACAGGAAGAAGACGACGATGAACGTCTCCGAGCACACGTCGCACGTATCCCCGCGAGCCGAGAGCCCGCTGACCCCAGCCGTCCTGGCGCTCGAGAAGGCGACAGCCCTCGATCCGGTGGTCGCGGTCGGCAACGAACTCTCCGGTGCGCTCGTGGCGGACCCCAGGGTGCGCGGCCTCCTGCAGGGCCGGCAGGTGGGCCACGCCGTGCACCCTCTCCTCGTCCAGGTGCCGCTGGGTACGTGGATCAGCGCGACCCTGCTCGACGTGCTCGGGGGGTCGGGCGATCGCGACGCCGCCCGCCGCCTCGTCGGGCTGGGGGTCCTCGCGGCCGTCCCGTCGGCCCTCACGGGCTGGGCGGAGTACGCGGGCTCACCGGCCCGCGACCGGCGGGTGGGTGTCGTGCACGCCGCCGCGAACGGCGTGGCCGCCGGTCTGCAGGTCGGCTCCTGGCTGGCCCGCCGCTCCGGACGCCACGGGCTCGGCCAGGCCCTCAATCTCGCCGGGGTGTCGCTCGCGGGCGCCGGCGGCTACCTCGGCGGTCACCTGTCCGTCGCCCGCAAGGTGGGCTCGCGCGACGCGGCCTACGCCGGCGACCCCGACGTGACCTGAGGCGGACAGCCGAGGGGGCCCGCCGCGGATCAGCCCCGCGGGGGCCCGACCGAGTCGCGGACCACCGGCGGGCACTCGACCCGGGTGACCCCGCTCGGCACCGGCTCGTCGACGATGCCCAACCGCGCGAGGAGCGCCGTCGCGGCCAGCCGACCCATCCTCCGGTGCGGGAGCGCCATCGTCGTCAGCGCCGGGTAGAGGCCGTCGGCGACGTTCTCGTAGTCGTCGAAGCCGACGACGGACAGATCGCCGGGGATGGACAGCCCCAGGCGGCGGGCGGCGTGGTAGTCGCCCATCGCTGCGATGTCGTTGAAGGCGAAGACGGCGGTGGGGCGGTCGTCCCCGCCGAGCAGGTCCATCGCCGCGAGTTCGGCCGCCCTGGAACCGAGGGGCTTCCATCGGGGCACGACGACCCGCCCGTCACCCAGTCCGGCGTCGGCCAGGGCGCTGCGGTACCCGTCGAGCCGTAGCGCCCTGGCGGCGCCGTCCCCGGCCGGTTCGCTGACGTGCGCGATGCGTCGGTGGCCGCGGTCGATGAGCAGACGCACGGCGGCGGCGGCCGCGGCGAACTCGTCGGGGACGAAGCAGGGCACCTCGGGGTCGTCGCGAGGCGCGGGCCGCCGGTGCTGACCTCGGCCGCATCGAGGTGCCGTACGCCGGGCACGCTTTCGACCTCGGCCCCGGTGCTCCGATCTACCGCCAGGCCACCGCCAGGTGGTTCGCCCAGCACGGCGTTTCGCCTACCGCCCCCACGACCGACCCCAAGAGCACCTCGTGAGGAAGCCGCTCAAAATCGCCCTCATCCTCGGCCTGTCGCTGGCCGTGCTGACCGCGACCGGCCTCGGTGTCGTCGTCGTCAAACCCCAGGTCGCAGTCGGCGCACTCCAGACCGCCCTGTACCGGGACGGGGCCGAGATCAACCCGAAGCACCCGCTGCACCCTCCGCAGGAGCGTGTCCGGGACAACGGAATCCTCTACCGCAACGACATCCGGTTCGGCGACACCTTCCCCAACAGCTTCCTCGACATCTCCTACGCGACCGCGGATAAAACCGTCCCACGCCCGACGATCATTTATTGGCACGGCGGCGGCTTCTTCGGCGGCGACAAGGCCATGGGCGACCCGATGGCCGCCTCCGACGACAGCAACAAGCTGTTCGACGAGTTGATCCTCGAGGGGTACAACCTCGTCAACATCAACTACGTCCTGGTGCCGGACCATCACTTCCCGGACCCGGTCCTCCAGATGAACGAGGCCGTCAACTACCTCGTCGCACACGCCGAGGAACTCCACCTCGACAGGACGACGTGATCCTCTTCGGGGCTTCGGCCGGAGCGGTCATGGTCAGCCAGTACGGCGCGATCCTGTCCAACCCCGAGTACCGCCGCCTCTACCCCCTGACCGAGGAACCACGCCTGCCGCTTCGGGCCGTCCGTGCCATGGTGGTGGACGACGCGCCGCTGGTCCCCGAGAACTTCGACGGCCTGCGCATCCGGCTGCTCATGGCCAACTACCTCGACGACTCGGTCCTCTTCCCCGATGAGAAGCTGAGTCGGCAGTACAACCAGATCCCCTTCATGACGGCCGCCTATCCGCGCACCATTCTCACCGCCGGCACCGACGACGGCTTCCCCGCAGATATGCGTCTGGCCGCGCAGCAGCTGCAGCAGCACGGCGTGGAGGGGTACTACTTCCACACCGACGAAGCCACGTACGGCAAGACCCGGCACGGGCATATGTCCGCCCTCGACCGGGACAACGGGGCTGCGCGCGCCGCCTTCGGCCACGTGGTGGCGTTCATCGGCCGGCGATAGGCGGCCCGCCCTGGGCAGGTCCGCCAGATCCATCCTCTCGCTGGGGGTCCTACCCTGGTGGCGCCCGTCCGCAACCTCCACCAGGAAGCCCCATGAACGCCGCCCCCGACCTCACCATCCGCATCGGCCGCGACGAGCTCATGATCCGGCAGCGCTACGAGACCCTGTCGATCGTCAACGACATCTGCTCGGGCCTGCTGTTCCTCGTCGGGAGCGTGCTGTTCTTCAGCCCCGCGACGATGTACGGCGCGACGTGGATGTTCGTCATCGGCTCGCTGCTCATGCTGTTCCGCCCCGTCATCCGCCTCACCCGACGCGTCCACCTCCGGCGGCGCCACGGGGGCGACCTCGCCCCGGCGCACGAGTCGTCGATGGACTTCTGAGGCCCGAGCCGCCGACGTCACCTCCCGTCTCGGCGCTGCCGGTTCGCCTGGTTGAGGCGGGCCGCCTGCCGCGTGAGGTGCTCGCGCTCGGGCAGGTCGGGCGCGGCGCGGGCCGCCTCCGCGTAGAGGTGGGCTGCCGCCGCGAGGTCGCCGCCTTTCTCGCGGAGGTAGGCCTCGACCGCCGCCCTGCGCGGCACGTCGGCGCCGACCGCCTCGAGTTCCACCAGTCCGGCGCGGGCTCCGTCGGCCTCCCCGACGGCCACGGCCCGGTTGAGCCGCACGATCGGGGTGTCGGCCAGGCGCAGCAGCTCGTCGTACCAGCCGAGGATCTGCACCCAGTCGGTCTGCGCGGCCGACCGGGCGTCGGCGTGCAGCGCCGCGATCGCGGCCTGGGCCTGGAAGGGCCCCAGCCGATCTTGCGCCAGCGCCGCCTGCAACCGGGCGATCCCCTCCACGATCAGCGACGTGTCCCACCGGGACCGGTCCTGTTCGGCGAGCGGCACGAGCCGGCCCCCGCGCATCCGCGCGGGCCGACGGGCGTGATGCAGCAGCATGAGCGCCAGCAACCCCTCGACCTCGGGATCGCCGGCGGCGGCCGCGAGACCGCGGGTCAGCCGGATGGCCTCGGCGGCGAGATCGACCTCCCCCGTGTACCCCTCGTTGAAGACGAGATAGAGCACGGACAGCACGGTGTCGATCGACCCGGGCCGGTCGAGACGCACGCCGGCGACCGTGCGCTTGGCCCGGCTGATCCGCTGCGCCATCGTCGCCTCGGGCACGAGGTAGGCGGCCGCGATCTGCCGGGTGGTCAATCCGCTGACCGCGCGCAGGGTGAGCGCCACGGCGGAGGCGCGGGTGAGGTCGGGGTGGGCGCACAGGAAGTACAACCGGAGGGTGTCGTCCCGGTCCTGCGCCGGCCCCGGCGGCGGCTCCGCACCGACGCGTAGCTCCCGCTCGCGCCGGGCCACGTCCGACCGCTGCGCGTCGAGGAACCGGCGCCACGCGACGGTGACGAGCCACCCCTTCGGGTCGTCGGGGCCGGAGTCGGGACCCGTGCCGGCCGGCCATCGCCGCAGGGCCGCAAGGACTGCCTCCGCGACGGCGTCCTCGGCCGCCGCGGGATCTGCTCCGCGACGGACGAGGACACCGATCACCGCGGGCGTCAGCGCCCGCAGCCGCTGACCGTCCACGATCCGCTCACTCCGTGACCGTCGGCGGCTCGGTGAGGAAGGGGCGCACCTCGAGCCACTCGTGGATCGGCTTCCCGCCCAGCCCGGGGGCGGCGGACAGCTCTCCGGCCAGCTCGATCGCCCGCTCGCGCGAGTCGACGTCGATGGTCATCCAGCCCGCGACGAGGTCCTTCGTCTCGGCGAACGGCCCGTCGGTGACCGGCGGGCGCCCTTCGCCGTCGGAGCGCACCCACATCCCGTCGGGGGCGAGCGCCTGACCGTCCACGAACTCCCCGCTCCGTTCCAGACGGGCGGCGAAGTCGTTCATGTACTGCACGTGCGCGTCGATCTCTGCCGGAGTCCACTCCTCCATGGGGGCGTCGTTGACGGCAGCGGGCGCGCCGCGATAATGCTTGAGGAGCAGGTACTTCGCCATGGTTCTCTCCTTCGTCCGGTCGCGGCCCGGGTGGCTGCGATCACTGCGGGGACGGGGCCGTCCCTGCGTTCTCGACATCTCCGGGATGAATTCTGGGCGAATTCCGCTGGAGTTCGATACCCGTGCCGGGGTGTGCCACGGACCCGCGTCGCCGCGCTGAGGTGCTCGAACCGTCGTTCCAGTCATTCGCGGCGTTTTCGGTTTGTCCGGTACCCAACGGGGTAGCGCTCTGTCAGCAGTACGCGCCCAGATGCCTGGGCGCGGCTTCGGATGCGCTCCGTGCCAGGCACGAGCGTCCCGCCGTAGCCCCATCGACGAAAGGGACTCTCATGTCCGACCCGTACTACGACCCCACGACCCGCGGCAGCGACCCGTCCACCCGCGACGTCGCCGCCGGCGAGGCCAAGAGCGTCGCCCAGGACGCGCAGCAGGGCGGTAAGCACGTCGCCGCGACGGCCCGCAACGAGGCCCAGCAGGTGGTCGGCGAGGCCAAGGGCCACGCCCAGGAGCTCTTCCACCAGGTGCGCTCCGAGGCCGGCTCGCAGGCCTCCACCCAGCAGCAGCGCGCCGCGGAGGGCCTGCGCACGGTCTCCGGTGAGCTCGACAAGATGGCCTCCGGCGCCGACTCCGGCCTCGCCTCGAACCTCGTCTCGCAGGCCGCCGGCCAGGTCGACCAGGTCGCGCGCTGGCTCGGCGACCGCGAGCCCGCCGACCTGCTTGACGACGTCAAGCGGTACGCGCGTCGCAACCCCGGCACCTTCCTCGCCATCGCGGCGACCGTCGGTCTCGTCGGTGGACGCCTCACCCGCGGCCTACAGTCCGACGCCCAGCGCGAGGCCCAGCGCCGCGAGGGGTACCAGAGCCACCAGGTCAGCTACGGCACCGGCCGCGCCGTCCCCACGCGCACCGGGGACGTCGAGGAGAACTACGTCGCCGGCGGCCCGGCCTACACCACGACGGAGACCTACCCGGCCGACCCGGCCTACCGCGAGCCCGGCTACCAGGACCCGGCGGTCCGCCCGGTCGCTCCCGCGCAGGACTACCCGGCTCAGGACCTCGGAGACGACCGCCGCGGGTACGGTGACGTCCCCCGATGAGCACGTACGACCAGAGCGGCGGCGCCACGGCCGCCACACCCGGTCCCGAGCGTGAGCCGAGGACCAACCACGACGTGCGACCGGCCGAGCCCATCGTCGGCGCCCACGACACCTACGAGAAGGGCGAGATCTCCGCGGTCGGCGCCATCGTCGGTGACATCGCCAACGACCTCTCGACGCTGATCCGTCAGGAGGCCGCCCTCGCCAAGGCGGAGGTGTCCCAGTCCGCCAAGCAGGCGGGCAAGGGCGTCGGCCTGCTCACCGGGGCCGGGGTCGCGGGCCACTTCGTGCTGCTGTTCCTCTCGATCGCCCTCTGGTGGGGCCTCGGGGATCTCATGGACAACCACACGATCTCGGCGATCATCGTCGCGGTGATCTGGGCCGTCGTCGCGGCCATCCTGGCCTCGATGGGCCGCAAGGACCTCAAGAACGTCAATGGAGTTACGCGCACCGTGGAGACCGCGAAGGCTGTCCCCGATGCGCTCAAGGGAAACGAGAACCGGGTATGAGCAACTACACGAACCCCGCCGACAGCAACGATCCCGAGGCCCTGCGCCGCGAGATCGAGCGCACGCGCGGCAACCTCAGCCAGAACGTCAACGCCCTGGGCGAAGCCGTCCAGCCGAGCAACGTCGCGCGTCGCCAGGCGGAGAAGGTCCAGGACCGCGTCGTCGGCGCCGGGCGCGGCCTCAAGGAGCGCATCATGGGATCTGACGACCGCGACGACGTGCGTTACGGCTACGGCTCGTACGAGACGGACGGCCCCACCGTCGGCGACCGCGTCGGCCACGCCGGGGACCGCGTGTCCCACGCCGCCTCCGACGCCGGAGACCGGGTCCGCGACGCCGCCGGCACCGCCCGCAGCCGCGTCGAGCAGGCCCCGGGCATGGCCCGCCGCCAGACGCAGGGCAACCCCCTCGCGGCCGGGCTCATCGCCCTCGGCGCCGGGTGGCTCATCGGTTCGCTCCTGCCCGTCTCCGAGCGCGAGCGGGAGCTGGCGGTCAAGGCCAAGGAGACGGCTCAGGAGAAGGGGCAGCCCCTCGTCGAGGGTGCGAAGTCCGTGGCGCAGGAGGCCGCCGACAACCTCAAGGAGCCCGTGCAGGAGGCCACCGAGTCCCTGAAGACCAGCGCTCAGGAGAGCGTCGAGAAGGTCAAGGGTGAGGGCCAGGACGTCGCCTCCGACGTCAAGGCCAGCGCGCAGGACTCCAAGGAGAACGTCCAGGAGCACCGTCAGAACTGACGCGCTTCTTCAGCAGCACGACGGAGCCGCGGTCGATCCGACCGCGGCTCCGTCGTGTCCGGGCTCCGTCGTGGCCTACCGGTCGCCGGCCGGCCGGGGGTCCTCGCCCACCCGCCGCTTCCGGCGGGCGAGAGCGAACCCCACCGCGAGGCCGACCGCGGCCGGTACCGCGACGAGGCCGAACGTGAACGGCGCCAACGAGGTCAGGTCCGATCGCAGGACCGCGGTGTCGAGACCCGACCGGGTCCCGAAGCCCTGGGCCTGGAACGCCGAGAGGACCCCGAGGACGACAGCGACGACGACCCAGCGCGCCACGAGCGCGCCCGCCATGCGCCTCGACCGGCGCCCGTCGACGACGGCCCAGACGAGGGTCGCGATCATCACGACGAGGAAGGCGAGCAGCCCGGCGCCGATGTTCGCGCCCCCGGACTCGTCGTAGCCGATGTTGCCCGCCCAGAAGCCCACCCACGCCACGGCGACGAGACCGAGTACCCGGATGATCACGGCAGCGATGTCCTTCATGCCGTGATCCTCCTCGCTCGAGGCGCCGACATGCCCGAGAAGCGCCGACGTATGCGCTGCCGCGTTCTGAGCGCGGCCCCATCGCCCCCGGGGGTAGAGCCGGGCCTCGGTCGGTTACCGTCACGCCATGACCGACGAGACGACCGGGACGCCCCCGACCCCAACGGACCACGAGACCCGGGCCGTCGTGCTCGGCGGCGGCGGGATCGCCGGGATCGCCTGGGAGAGCGGGCTGCTGACAGGCATGCTGGAGGCCGGGATCGCGCTCGACGAGGCCGACCTCGTGGTCGGCACCTCCGCCGGGGCGGCCGTCGCCGTCTCGTTGCGGGCCGGCCATCTGACCCGGCGGTCCGATGCCGAGGCCGGCACCATTGAGGGGGTCGGCGTGGCCCGGCGGCGTGAGGAGGCGCAGCCGCGCGAACAGCAGTCGTTCGACGGTGCCGCCTTCGTCGAACTCATCGGGCGGGTGGGCCGGGCCGGCGGCGACCACCAGGCCGTCCGCGCCCGGCTCGGCGAGCACGCCCGCGGCGTCGAGCTCTCCCTGGCCCAGGAGGCGTGGATCGACCGGATCGGGGCCCGTCTTCCCGCGGCCTGGCCGGCCGGTCGGCTCGGCATCACCGCCGTCGATGCCCTCGACGGGTCGTTCCACGTCTTCGACGAGGCCGCCGGCGTCGAGCTGCGCCGCGCGGTCGCCGCCAGTTGCACGGTGCCGACCGTGTACCCCCTCGTCACCATCGACGGACGCCCCTACATGGACGGCGGGATGCGCTCGGCCACCAACGCCGACGTGGCCGCGGGCCACGACAAGGTGCTCGTCATCGCGTGCGCCCCCGAAGGGCCGAGGAGCCCGCTGGGGCCCGTCCTCGACGAGGCGCTCGTCACGCTCCGCGAACGCGGCGCCGCCCTGCTCGTCGAGGCGGACGCGGCGAGTCGGGCCGCGTTCGGCGCCAACGTCCTCGACCCGGCGACGAGCGCACCCGCCTACGCCGCCGGCCTCGCCCAGGCCCGGGACGTGGCGCCGTCGTTGCGGGAGTTCTGGGGCGCCTGAGCCCTGGGTCGTGCCGTCACGACGCCTGCGCCGGGGCCTCGGCGGCGCCCGCCGAGATCCGGGCCCAAGCGGCGCGGATCTCGTCGGTCTCGACGAAGGGCACGAGGTGGCCGCGGGGCCCGATGTGCTGGTGCCGATCGGGGCCGAGGCCGAGGAACGCGACCGTTCCCGTCGGGCCCGCGGCCGCGAGCGCGACGTCGAGGGCGCGCCGGCGCCCCTCCGCGACCTCGACGACCAGGGGCGGCGTGCCACCCGCGGCGCGGACGGCGGCGCAGGCCGCTCGGATGCCCCGCATGACGTCGGCCCGGATCGCGGCCGGGTCCTCCGTGCGCGGGTGGTCGTCGGTGAGGACGAGGACCTCCGCGCCGCTGCGGACGGCCGCCTCACCGATCGGCCCCCGTTTGCCGCGGTCGCGATCGCCGCCGGCGCTGACGGTGACGACGAGCCGCCCGGTCGTGCGGCGGCGCAGGGCACCGGCCGTGGCCGCGACGGCGTCGGGGGTGTGGGCGAAGTCGACGACGGCGGTCGGGGCCCCCGGGCCCAGATCGAGGGATTGCATGCGGCCGGGAACGGCGACGGGCCCCTCGAGAGCGTCGACGACGCGGCGGGGAGGGAATCCGAGGCGGAGGAGCGCGAGCGCCGCGACGGCGGTGTCGATGCGGTTGTGCTCCCCCGGCAGCGGGGTCCGGAGCGGCAGGTCACCGGCGGGCCCGCTGAGGACGAACGCGTCGTCACCCGGCTCACCGAGCACCCGCCAGTCCGCGTCCGCGTCCTCCGCCGCCCCCGTCGCTCCCCCGGCCAGCGTGACGATCGGGATGCGTGCCTGCGCGGCGAGCCGCCGCCCCCAGGGATCGTCGACGACGACGATCCCCGCACGGGCCAGCTCGGGGGTGAACAACCGGGCCTTCGCCGCGAAGTACTCCTCCATCGTGCCGTGGTGGTCGAGATGCTCCCTGGTGAGGTTGGTGAAGGCGACGACGTCGAAGCGCAGACCGCCGAGCCGGTGCTGGCCCAGGGCGTGGCTGGAGCATTCCATGGTCACGACCTCCGCGGCCTCGCGCCGCATCGTGGCGAGGAGGGCCTGCAGGTCGGGGGCGTCGGGCGTCGTCATGGCGCTGCGCCACGACCGATCCCCCACGCGGGTCACGACCGTGCCGACGAGTCCGGTGGTGCGTCCGAGCCGACGCAGGGCCGCGTCGATCAGGTAGGTCGTCGTCGTCTTCCCGTTCGTGCCCGTGACCCCCAGCAGCACCAGGTCACGTCCGGGATGACCGTGCACGGCCGCGGCGACCGGGCCCAGCTCCCGGCGCGGATCCGGCACGACGAGGACGGGGACGCCGAGGGCACCCGCATCCCGCCCCGCGCCGGCGACGTCGGTGAGGACGGCGACGGCCCCGGCGGCCACGGCCTCGGCGGCGCGGGTGACGCCGTGCAGGTGAGCCCCGGGCAGCGCGGCGAACAGATCACCGGGCCGGACGCGGCGGCTGTCGTGGGTGACACCGGCCACCACCGGATCGGTCACCGGACCGACCCGGGAAGCCCGGCACAGGTCGGCGAGGACACTCAGCCGGAGCGGCGCCGGATCACCCGGAGCCGGCGGCGGCGCAAACCGGACGGTCGTCATCGGGCGTCAGCGGCGGCGCGCGCGCTCTTGCGCTTGGAGAGGAGCTTGACCACGGCCTTGCCGACGTCGGTGGCGCTGGTCGGGTTCTGTCCCGTGACGAGGCGCCCGTCGACGACGACCTTAGAGGCCATCGGACGCAGCGCCTTGCGGTACGTCGCGCCCTGCTCCTCGAGCCGCTCGTCGAGACGGAACGGCACGGCCTTCGCGCGGCTCGCGAGCTTTTCTTCGGGCCAGCTGAAGCCGGTGACCGTGCGGCCCGCGACGAACGGGGACCCGTCGGGGCGCACCGCGCCCAGCAGGCCGGCCGGGCCGTGGCACACGGCGGAGACGATGCCGCCTTCGGCGTCGGTGCGGGCGACCCGCTCGGCCAGCGCCGTCGACGTCGGGAAGTCGAACATGACCCCGTGGCCGCCGGTGAGGTAGACGGCGTCGAAGGACTCCCCCGCCAGGGACGCGACTGACAGCGTGTTCTCCAGGAGGTCCATGAAGGCGCGATCCTTGTACCGCTTGTCGGTGCCACCCTGTTTGAGGATCAGGGAGCCCAGGCTCTCCGGATCCAGCGGCACCCGACCACCGTCGATGCTCGCGATGACGACCTCGTGGCCGGCCTCGAGGGCGACGTCGTAGAAATGCGTCAGCTCGCCGAGCCACAGGCCGGTGCGGTATCCGACCTTCTCGTACGACGACGCGCTCGTCACCACGGCGAGGATGCGGGCGGGCTTCGTGGACTTCTTGGCCATGGTTCGTACTCTCCTGGATCTGGGATCGTGAGCGACGGCCAGGCTCCCCCGAGTGGCCGTCCGCCCGGCGATCGTGCCACGGACGCCCCGGGGGCGCGCGCCCGGCGTCGACGGGCCGCCGCGCGATGGGGCGGGCACGATGGGGGCATGAGCCATGACCTTGACCGCTTCGTCGCCGCGCAGGACGACGGCACCTACGACACCGCCCTGGCCGAGCTGCGCCGCGGCCGCAAGACGAGCCACTGGATGTGGTTCGTCTTCCCGCAGATCGCCGGGCTCGGGCGCAGCGGGATGGCCCAGCGCTACGCGATCGACGGGCTCGACGAGGCCCGCGCGTACCTGGCCCACGACGTGCTCGGCCCTCGGCTCGTCGAGGCGAGCCGGGCCGTTCTCGAGTCCGGGCAGAGCGACGCCGCGCAGCTCCTCGGCGGCATCGACGCGATGAAGCTGCGCAGCTCGATGACCCTGTTCGAGGCGGCCGCCGACGGCGGCGAGGGGGTCTACGCGCAGGTGCTCGACACCTTCTACGGCGGTGAGCGCGACCCCGAGACCCTGCAGCGACTGTGGGAGGCTCCCCTCACCCCATCGTGCGCTGACCGTCGATGGCCTCCCGAATGATGTCGGCGTGCCCGGCGTGCTGGCTGATCTCGGCGAGCACGTGCAAGGCCACGCGGCGGGCCGACCAGGCCGCGCCGGCCTCGAACCACGGCGCCTCGGGCAGCGCGTGGGTGAGGTCGAGGTCGGTCTCGCGCAGGATGCGTTCGGTCGTCGCCGCGACCTCGGCGACGCGGCCGCGCAGCACGTCGAGGGTCTCCTCGTCAGACAGGACGAATCGGGTGTCCTCCCACTCGCTGTCGGACCAGTTCCCGTCGTTGCCGGCGGCCTCGGCGTCCACGGCCGACCAGTCCACGTCGGCGTCGTAGACCGTCGAGTCGCCGAACGCCTCCGCCCCGTGCACGGCGAAGGCCATCCACTGCTCTTCGGTGTCGGCCACGTGTTTGAGCAGGCTCGCGACGGTCAGGGCGCTGACGGTGCTCGCCGTCCGGGCCTGCTCCTGCGTCAGCCCCTCGGCGGTCTGCAGCAGGAACCCCCGGTGTCGGGCCAGGGTCTGGATCAGGTCGTCGCGCTCGCTCATGACGTCTCCTCCGGTCGTGTCGTGCGGTCGAGAACGACGCTACGAGGGGATGCGGACAGATCCTGTCCGCAGGAGCACGATCAGGCGCGGAACGGGATCTGCGACTTACCCACCGGCACGTCGTAGCCGTGGGCCCGCACGAGCTCCTGCACCGACTCGACCCCGGCCGCCCCGTGGGGCGACGGCGAGATCGTCACCGCCCGGATGGGCAGCGGCGCCGGCGCGGGGGTCACGACGCCGCCGGCCGGGTCCGGTCCGGTGACCCGGACGTAGGGCGCGATGCCGTACCCCGACGTGCGGTACTGCACGATGCCGGAGGCGGCGACCGCAGGCCGGTGCTCCCGGCCCGCGTAGAGCGACATGGCGTAGCGCACCTCCTGCTCCTCGCGGAACCCGTGGTGCTTGATGAGCAGGAGGGTGCGTTCGAGGTCGTCGAGCAGGCCGGTCACCGGGCCGGACGCGGCGAGCGCCTCGAGATCCGCGGCGGACTCGCGTCCGAGGTCCCCGTGCTCGCGGCGGAGCGTGGCGACGCGGTCGGGGATGGCGTCGAGGGTGGTCCGCACGAGCCGCTCCTGCTCGCCCCGGTCGTAGGCGACCGGCTCCCATCGCCGCCGGCGCACGACCACCGGCGCCTGAGTATGTCAATGCGGACTGGCCCCATCGGGACGGCGGAATTTGGCTCCACCTCTGTGGCAAGCTTTGAGCTGGCTGGGGCGGCTGGCGATCGTATGCAGGGGTAGGTTTGGCCCATGGGTCGTCTGCTCGCCCGGCTGGCCGGGATCTACTTCTTGTTTGCGCTAATCGGGCGCTTCGTAGAGCGGATCGGCGCCGTGCAGTGCGATTGCCCCGATCATTGCTGGTGCCGACGTCCGGGGATCAGCCTGTTCCGGTGGGTGTTTCCGTACGGGCATCGCTGCGCGTCCGCACCGAGCTTGGAAAATGCCGACGGCGGTTGGAGGCCGGCGCGGTGAGTCAAGTGCACGTGCAGTTGTTGGTGGTCGACGACTGCCCTAACGAGGAAGCCGCGTCGAGGCTGCTGCGGTGCGCTCTGAACGCGGTCGGTTTGAGAGGGACGCCAGTTCACACCACGGTGGTTCGCAGCGCGGAGGAGGCGGCCGCTCTCCAGTTTGTCGGGTCACCCACCGTACGCATCAACGGTGTCGACGTGGTCGACGCGGGCGGGCTGCCGTCGGCTGTCGCCTGCCGCGTGTACCAGACCGCAGCCGGACGTGCGGGCACGCCGGACCTCCAAACTCTGACACTCGCGCTCGAGCGGCACGCCTGTACTGGCTGAGCTAGCCGCCACCTGCACGGGCTGGTCGGCTGGTCACCCGTCAGCAGCGCGGCAAGTGGGCCTACTCAGCCGTCGTCAGCGATGCCCTCAACGCCCTAGCAGCTCGTTGCTCGTGAAGAGCTGACCTCGGAGCTGGGTGAGACCCAGGCCGCGGCACCGCCCCTCACGGACCCTGGGCTGGCCAGGTCAGCTGGTCGGGTCAGCTGGTCGGGTCAGCTGGTCGGGTCAGCTGGTCGGGTCAGCTGGCGGCGTGGTGACGGGCGTGGGCCAAGCGGTAGGAGTGGGTGCCGGTTTCGATGATCGTGCCGTTGAAGGTGAGCCGGTCCACGATCGCGGCGCACAGGCGCGGGTCGGTGAAGGTCTTCGTCCACCCGGAGAACGACTCGTTGGAGGCGATCGCGATGCTGTTCTTCTCCTCGCGTTCGGTCAACACCTGGAAAAGCATCTCCGCGCCGCGCCGGTCCAGCTCCATGTAGCCGAGCTCGTCGATCATCAGCAGGTCGACCCGCCCGTAGCGGGTGATGGTCTTGGCCAGCACTCGTTCGTCGGCGGCCTCGACGAGCTCGTTCACCAACCGGGTGGCCAGGGTGTACTTCACCCGGTACCCGGCCTCGGCGGCGGCGGTGCCGAGACCGATGAGCAGGTGGGACTTACCGGTGCCAGAGTCCCCGATCAGGCACAGCGGGTGCCCACGGCGGATCCAGTCACCGGTGGCAAGGGTGTTGATGGTGGCCGGGTTGATGTTCGGGTTGGCCTCGAAGTCGAAGTCCCCGAGCCACTTGTCCCGCGGGAACCCGGCAGCTTTGACCCGTCGGACCGAGGAGCGGCGGTCCCGGTCGTCGCACTCGGCCAGGAGCAGCTCGGCCAGGAACCCTTCGTAGGTCAGCTGCTCCTTCCCCGCCACCGTCAGGGCCTCCTGCAGGACGGCCCGGATCGTCGGAAGCCGCAGCCGGCGACACGCCTGGTCGACCGCCGCCGATGCAGCTTCGGGAGTCAGCCCGCGCCGGCGCCGCAGGGTCGGGGTCACGATCGTGGCCGTACTCGTCGCGCTGGTCGGACTCATCGGATCTCCTAATCGAGGCGTGGGTGCGGCTGGGTGGATCAGGTGACGGCGGCGGGGGCCGGCTCAGGTGCAGCGGTGTCGGCACAGCTAGGCGGTCGTCGACGTGGGAGCAGCTCGTCGTACGCCGTCACGGACGGGATCGGACGTAGGTCCGGGGGAAGACCGGCGATGACCGCGGCCGGGTCGGTGAGCCGGCGCTGGGTCAGGCTGACCACCCTCGAGTGGTCATAGCGGTCCGGATGGACATCGTGGTGCTCGAGGCGTTGCGGTTGTGCACGGCGATCAGCCGTGTCGTGACGGCCGGCGGTGGCCCCACCCACCGCCTCATCCCTGTCCCTCTCGCTGTCCCCACTCGCGTGGCGGCGGGCTTCGACCGCGACAACGTCGGCGGTGACGGCGCCCACCCTCAGGGCGGCCTCGATCCCGGCGGTGACGTGCTCGGGGCTCATGCTGCGGTGCAGCAGCAGCACGTCAACGAGCTGCTGGGTCCCGAGGGTGTCGCCGTTGACTCTGCGGGAAGCGGCCCAGAACGCGTCGTGCGCCGTGGTGAACGTCCCGGCTCGGCGTGCGGCCGCGAGAGCGGTCGAGCCGGGCAGCGCCCCGGGCTTGGTGCTGAACACCTCGAGGTAGTGGTCCAGCTGGACCGAGGCCCCGCCGCGGGCCGTGACCCGCTCATGTCGGGCGACCTGGACACGGCCGTCGAACACGAGCAGCTCCGAGGCGCGCAACGAGACCCGGACCCGTCGCCCGATCAGGTGCGCGGGAACGGAGTACCGGGCCATCCGCACGGTGATCATCGCGGACCGGTCCACCCGCGGATGCAGCACCAGCCCGGGGTCGAACCGCTCCACCGGGAGCGGAGCCAGCAACGGCTGCTCAGCCGCGAAGTCCTGACCGATGGTGGCCAGCCGACCCGTGATCCGTCGGGCGTCGTCCTGGACCTCCCAGCCGATGATCCGCGCGTTCAGCTCCTCCAGCGAGTCCACGACGGGCATTGGGGTGAGCCGGTTCCGGCGGAACCGGCCGACCTCGCCCTCGACGCCGTCCTTCTCGTGCGCGCCGGCGATCCCGGGCTGGCAGTAGAACGCGTCGAAGCCGTAGTGCGACCGGAACAACACCCACCGCTCGTTCTCCTTCCGGCCCCTCACCCCGGCGTTGCCGTGCCCAACAGTTCCCTGCCCGTGGTGCAGGACCTGGGACACCGCCGAGGTCAGGTTGTCGTAGCGGATGTGCCCGGTCGGGATCCCGCCGATCGCCTCGAACGCGGCGAGGTGTCCCTCAAGGAACGCCTCCTGCCCCTGAGTCGGGTAGATCCGGTGGATCGCTTTGCCGGAGTGCGACATCCGGAACACGAACATGTGGCACTTCGTCTTCACCCCCGCCAAGATCACCCACACCTCACCGAAGTCGACCTCGGCCTCTGCTCCCGGGGTGTGCTCCTGCTGCACGAACGCCTCCACCCGACGGCCGGCCTCCAGATCGACCTGGGCTCGGCGAACCCTGACCCAGTCCCGCACGGTCGAGTACGACAACCCGGCCGCGTCGTGCTCTTCGAGCAGGCGGGCGTAGACCCGGCGGGCAGTGTGCCGCTGCTTGCGCGGCGCCGACAGGTCCGCCGTCAACATCTCATCGATCGCGGCCTTGTACGGGCCCAGCTTCGGGCACGCCCGCACCGTCACCTTCCGCGGTGGCGGCTGCGCCGAGGCCAACGCGGCCCGGACCGTGCGCCGATGCACCCCATGCCGCCTCGCGAGCTCACGGATCGAGAGACCCTCGACCCGCTCGTCCCGGCGAATAGCAGCGAACAGCTCCACCCGTGATCCCATCCAGGCCTCCACCCATGAGCTCGCATCCGAACCGATGGGAACCACGCTGGAGTGGGGCCAGATCAAACCGTCACAACCACCCCGGCGAGTCGCAGGTGGGGCCAACACCGGCCGTCACCACGGGGCCAGCCCAACCTGTCACGGTCAGGCGCCTCCGGGCGCTCGCCCACGACGCTGAGCGGGACCGCGGGATCGAGTCCGATCGCGTAGGACTCGACGGCCCGCCCGTACGTGCGCCACATCGCGAGGGAGTCCGGCGAAGCGGACGCGCTGAGGATGAAGAACGGCGGGGTCTCGGGGCGCCGCGGGTCGACCTCGTCGAGCCGCCCCAGCAGCTCCGCGAGCAGACCGCCCTTGGCCCGCGCCCGCGCACGGACCTCCGTCGCCAGCAGCTCCATCCCCATCCGCACCTCGGCCGAGTCGTTGAGGAAGCCCGATGAGGTCGCCCACAGCACGTGCCCCGACAGGATCGCCAACAGCCCCGGCCCGTCCGTGTAGTGCCAGACGAGCTCGGGCCGATGGGTGTCCGGGGCGGTCGGGGTCATGCGGTCATCCTCTCCCGCCGCGTTCCTGGGGAGTCGGAGTTACTCCTGTCCGAGCGACGGTGACACCCGACCGACCGTTCTGGCCGTGTCACCGGGCCACCCGAGTGGGTGGTGAACAAGGTCTGGCGCCTGAGCCAGGTGGTTTGTTCACCCGCCACTCAGGGCCCGACGGATGAAGTTGTCCCGCACCCAGAGCGACGCCTGCGACACCGCGGCGTGCGGCACCATGCCGTCGAAGCCGTGGAAGCCGCCGCCCCACATGTGGAAGTCGACGCTGACGCCGGCCTGCGACAGCTTTCGGGCGTAGTCGGTCGCCTCGTCGCGGAACGTCTCGGCGTTGCCGGTGTCGATGTAGGTCTTCGGCAGGCCGGCGAGGTCGGTGGCCCGGGCCGGCGCCGCATAGATCGAGACGTCCGGTCCGCCCCGACGCTCACCGAGCAGCGACGTCCAGCCGAACATGTTGTCGTTGCGGTCCCACGTCCCCTGCCGATCGAGCATGCGGCTGCTCGGGGTCTCGAAGCGGTCGTCGAGCATCGGACAGCTCAGGACCTGATGGGTCCGGGTGGGGAATCCCCGGTCCCGGGCCAGTAGTGCCGTGCCGGCGGCGAGCCCGCCTCCGGCGCTGATGCCGGCGATGAGGAGGCGATCGGGATCGATCGACAGGCGCTCAGCATTCTCGGCGGTCCACACGAGCCCGGCGTAGCAATCCTCGACGGGCGCCGGGTCGGGGTGCTCGGGCGCGAGGCGGTACTCGACGGAGACGAGGACGGCGAGGCCCTCGGCTACGTAGGGCAGGTAGGTCTTGACCTCTACAGTCCGGTCGCCGACGACCATCCCGCCGCCGTGAGTGTTGTAGATGCAGGGCCAGGGGCCCTCACCTCGCCTGGGGCGCAGCACGAGAAGGGTAACGTCCGGTTCACCCTGCAGGCCGGGCACCGTGAGCTCTTCGACCTCCACCGCGCCCCCCGCGGTCATGTCGAGGGGCTCCATCCCCGGCATGTCGTCCCACGACTGGGCGCGCATCTGCGGCAGCGTCTCCGCACTAAGTGCGGGGATGACCTCGCGGATCGGCCCGAGGGCGGGGGCGAGCTCGGGGTCGAACGGGGGGACCGGGGTGGTGTCGGTGGACATGTCGTGCTCCTCGCGTCGTTGCGATGACCAGGTCGTCCGCGGTCGGGCGTGGTCGTGTCACGAGTCTGGGCGGGTTCGGCGGCGCCGGGCAGCCGCAGCCTGGCGGCCGTTCCTGCGCCCCACCCGCCATCTGGCGGTCCGACCTACGATGACGCACAGGCGCGGTGCGAAAGCCGCGCCGAGGAGGTGGGTCGTGCGAGACCTCATCGTGAGGGTGGCCGTCAGCGACGACGACGCCGCGAGCGCGCTGCGCGTCATCTCCCACTTCGACGCGCTCGTGGAGCACGGCGCGTCGACCGCCGCGATGGTCCGGGCGGCGGCGGCCCTGGCCGGAACGGTGGCCGGCTGGCACGACCGGGATCGGGCGACGCGGGTCGACGCGACCGGCCGCACGCTGTCCGACCCCGCCCCCTCCCCCGATCCGCGCTGGCCTCGCCTCGGCCTCGACCACGCCCAGACGAGCGCGGTGTGGATCGAGCGCGCCGGCGAGCCGGGCCCCCTGGACCGGCTCATCGTCGAGCGCTGCGCGCAGGCGCTCCGGACCAAGCTGCCGCGCGCCGGTATGCCCGCCTCGCCGGAGGACCTGACCCGACTGGCCTGCGAATCCGAGGTGACCGACCGCGAGCGCGCCGAGGCGCTGCGGGCCCTTGGGCTCACCGGACCGCTCACGGTCGTGGCGACGCCCGCACCGGTCGTCCCCCGGGCCCGACAGCGGTGCCTGCTCGACGGCGGCTGGGTGGCGCTCGCCGCCACGGGCGCACCCGTCGACGCCGCGGCGCTCGCGCCGGGCACGGCGCGCCTGGGCAGCAGCGCCGTGCTCGACGGCGACGTCCCCGGCGCGGTGGCGCGCGCCCGCCGCGCCCTGGCGCTCTCGGTCGATCCCACGCTCGGCGCCCCGACGCACGTGGCCTTCGAGGACCTCGGCGCGCTGTCGACGATCGCCGAGTCACTCACGCCCGAGGCCGCCCGCTCGGCGCCCGCGGTCGTCGAGCTCGAGGCCCTGCGGGCGCGCCGCCCCTGGGTGCCCGCGACGATCTGCGCAGTCACGACCGAGTCGAGCCTGCGCCGGGCCGCCGCGCGCCTGCACGTCCACCACTCGACCCTGCAGGCCCGCCTCGAGTGGCTCGCCGGCGCACTCGGCTACGCCCCGGCCGAGGCGGAGGGACGGCAACGGGCCGCAGCCGCCTGGGCCGTGTGGCGGGTCTCCGGGCTGCTGCACGAGAGTGGACGGCCCCATGACGGCACAGGACGCGGGGGCGACTGACGGGTCGAGCGCCGAGGCTCAGCGGTTGAGGACCGAACCGGTGCACGAGACGGGAGATGCCACGCCTGCCCCGGTTCAACGGCCCCGAGCAGCGCATATCCGCGTGACGTCCGCGACCCTTCGCCCTACCGTGGCCTCGACCCGCTCCGGAAGGAACCCCTCGCATGCGCACGTTGACCTACCTCGTGGCGACGACCCTCGACGGGTTCGTGGCCGGCCCGGACGGCTCCGATCCGACCGGCCCGGGAGGCTTCTGGCCCCTCGCGCCCGACTACCTCGAGCACCTGACGCAGCACTACCCCGAGACGCTGCCCGGTCCGGCCCGCGCGGCGCTGGGCATCACCGACCCGGGCGGCCACTTCGACACCGTGCTCGAGGGGCGCCGCTCCTACGAGGTCGGCCTGGCCGCGGGCGTGACGGACGCCTTCCCGCACCTGCGCCATCTCGTGTTTTCGACGACGCTGACCGAGTCCCCCGACCCTGGCGTGGAACTCGTGGCGGGCGACCCCGTCGCGCGGGTGCGGGAGCTGAAGGCGGAGGAGGGCTCCGGCTTGTGGCTCGTCGGCGGTGGCGAGCTGGCCGGGGCGCTCGCGCCGGAGATCGACCGGCTCGTCCTCAAGGTCGCACCCATCACGATCGGCGCGGGCGTCGGCCTCTTCGGCCGGCACGCCCGGTTCATCCCGCAGGCCTGGACCCTCACCGACCGCGTCGGGCTGGACAGCGGCGCCCAGTTCCTCACGTTCGAGCGCGATCTCGGTCAACGCGAGATCGCCGGCACCGAGGCGTAGCCCACCGACCCGGGTGGCCGGCGGCCGTCGCCGAGCGAGACACCGCAGCCGACCGCGGCGGGTCTGCCGGAACGTCACGCAGTTTCGACGATGCCGCGGGTGGGATGGCGACCGGCCCGGGCCTCTGACCTGGCACGTCACCAACGGGGCTCCGCGCTGCATCGTCGAAACTGCGTAACGGCTCCCGGCTCCCCCACCCGCGAGCCGGGCGGCGGGGTTCGTTCGAGTCCCCGGGGGGTCGCTCGGCGGGCAGCTCGTCCTCGGACGTGACCGGCGGGCGTCCGAGGATCACGTCCGCCCCGCACCGAGTCGACGGCCCGGACGGCGAGCGCGGGTCCGGGGGCGGCGTCGACGCCGAGCCGGGCGAGACGACGAGGGTTACCGTTGCCCCATGAGGAACGGGGTTCCTCGCGACAGCCCTCAGCGAGTGCGGTTCGCCCGATCGTCCGACGGGACGACGATCGCCTACGCCGTCCACGGCTCCGGACCCGCCCTGGTGCTCGACAGTTGCTGGCTCAGCCACCTCGAGTTCGACTGGCAGTCACCGGTGTGGCGGCACTACCTCGTCGAGCTGGGGCGTGCGCACACGGTCGTGCGGTTCGACGAGCGCGGGCACGGGCTCTCGGACCGCGACGTCACCGACTTCGGGCTCGAGCGCCGCATCGACGACCTCTGCGCCGTCGTCGACGACGCCGGGCTGGAGCGCTTCGCCCTGGTCGCGATGGCGCAGGGCGGGCCGGTCGCGTTGCACTATACCGCCCGGCCCCCCGAGCGGGTCGCGGCTCGTGTGCGCGAGCACCTACGCCGGGGTCACCGCGCACGTCACCGCCGACGACCTCGAGCTCGAGGAGGCGTTCGCGGCGATGATCCGCGCGGGCTGGGACCGCACGGACCCCTC
This sequence comes from Agilicoccus flavus, assembly GCF_014857905.1. Lineage (GTDB taxonomy): Bacteria > Actinomycetota > Actinomycetes > Actinomycetales > Dermatophilaceae > Agilicoccus > Agilicoccus flavus. The sequence continues at coordinate 228,069 of NZ_JACYXE010000005.1, forward strand.
TTCCGCCGCGTCTTCACCGCGATGCTCATCCCCGACGCGACCGAGGAACAGATGCGGTGGGTCGACGACCTGCACCGGCGGGCGGTCAGCGCCCGGACGGCCGTCGAGTCACGCCGCCAGCGGGGCATCGCCGACGCGAGCGACGTGCTGGCGGCGATCACCGCGCCGACGCTCGTCCTGCACTCCCGCCACGAGCGGATGAACGACGTCGAGTACTCCCGGATCCTCGCGCGGGGCATCCCCGGCGCACGCCTCGTCCTGCTCGACAGCCGCAACCACATCCTCCTCGAGGACGAACCCGCCTGGCCGGTCTTCCTCGCCGAGGTGACGGCGTTCCTGGCCGAGGACGAGACGCCCGCCCCGGCCGAATCGGTGCGCGACCTGCTCAGTCCCCGCGAGGGCGAGGTGCTCGCGCTGGCCGCGCAGGGCCTCGACAACGCCGGGATCGGCGCGGCCCTGACCCTCAGCGTGCGCACGGTCGAGCGACACCTGCAGAACGCCTACGGGCGGCTCGGGGTCGGCGGGCCGACGGCGCGGGCGGCGGCCGTCGGACGCTGGGTGCGGGAGGGATGAGGCGACTACGCACAGCGGCGCACCCGCGGCGGGAGTTGGGTGGCGGCACCGATGTGCCCCGAGCCGGGCCCGCCTAGCGTCGAGGTGTCGGGTCGGTCCGCGGCCCACACCGGCCCCAGGAGGGCACCATGAGCAAGGCAGCCATCAGCCTCACCACCGGCCTCGAAGACTCCGAGCGCGTCACCGTCGCGCTGCTCGTCGCGGTCGGCGACGCCGAATCGGGCCGCGACACGACGATGTTCCTCACCAAGGAGGCCGTCCGCCTCGCCGTCACCGGCGTGGCCCGCGGCGTCGCCTGCGACGGGTGCCCGCCCATCCCGACGCTGCTGTCCCGCTACGCCGCGGCCGGCGGCACGATGATCGTCTGCGGCATCTGCGTCGACGCCAAGGGACTCGACCCCACGACGTTCGTCGACAACGCGAGCAAGGGCGGCAGCGTCCAGCTCTGGGAGTGGATCGGCGACGAGGGCGCGACCACCTTCAGCTACTGAGCCGGCACCGACGAGCCGACCACCCATGGCCCCTCGCCACCGACCCTCACGTCGACCGCAGGTCAAAGGCGTGAACCTAACATCGGGGTCGTCCGTCGGAACGGTTGGCGTGCCGGCACGTTTGCTTGCACAGTGCTAGCATCACACCATGGCGACGCTCTACATCCGTGACGTGTCGGACGACGTGACCGAGGCGCTCAAGCAGCGCGCCTCATCTGCGGGCATGTCGCTGTCCGCCTTCGTCGGTGGCGAGCTGGCCAAGCTGGCGACGCGCCCGACGAACGCCGAGGTCGCGGCCCGGCTCCGGGGCCGTGACCGCTCCGGCGGGCCGACGTCGGCCGACATCGTGGCGGCCGTGCGGTTCGATCGTCGATGATCGTCGTCGACGCCTCCGCGATGGTCGAGGCGTTGGTCGGCCGGGCCCCTGACCCTGCCCTCTTGGACGCCCTCACCGGCGAGATCAGTGCCCCGCACCTCCTCGACGTCGAAGTGCTCTCGGCCCTGCGCGGTCTGACGCTCGCGGGCAAACTCGACCTCGACGAGGCCGATCAGGCCCGCCGCGACTACTTCGCCTTCGCCATCTCGCGCTACGACACCGAGCCGCTCGCCGACCGGGTGTGGGCGCTGCGCCACCGATTCACCAGCTACGACGCCTGCTACCTGGCCCTCGCCGAGGCCATCGATGCCATGCTGTGGACCGCCGACCTCAAGCTGAGAGACGGCCACGCCGCCCGCGTCCACGTCGTGGGGCGGCCATCCACGCCGGGCGACTGAAGCAGGATCACGATCGGCCGCGCGAAGCGGCGTCCGCCGTCGACGTCGGGCGCGAGCGCCGGCCACGAGCAACTGCGAGCCGGCCCGGACGCGGGACCCGTCACGCGATATCCGTCCTCCCGGCTCGGCCGAGACGGTTGGCGGCCAGCCAGGCCTCGAGGTCGGTCGCGGCGTCCCGGACGGTCTCGCCGCGGACCGCGAGGCCGGCCCGGACGTCGCAGCCGGGCAGGGCGCGGCGGTAGTCGTCGTCGATGCCGCTCATGCCGCTGACGGCGTAGGTGACGAACGGGAGGATGGTCGTTCCCGCCAGGTCGACGCTCTCGATGAACGTGGACATGATCATCGGCGCCCGGACGTTCCAGACGGGACTCCCGATGAGCACGGCGTCGTAGCCGCGCACGTCCGGGGGCGGGTTCGCGATCGCCGGGCGCGCGTCGCGCTCCTGCTCGGCCGAGTTCCGCGCGACGGTCGGGTCGTACGCCTCGGGGTAGGGATCGGCGGCGACGATCTCGTGGACGTCGCAGTCGACCCGGTCGGCGATCATCCCGGCCAGGACCTTGGTGTTACCGACCGCGAGGTTCCGTCGGCCACCCTCGTGGTAGCTCTCCCCGGCCCGGGAGAAGAACGCAAGGAGCACCCGCGCGGGGCGCGAGGACGACCCTGGGTCCGGTCCGGTGGTCATGCCGGCGCTCCTGGGGCTGGGGTCGGTACCGGCGGTCGGCGGCGTCGCACAGCCGGCCAGGGCGGCGGCGACGACTCCGGCCGCGCCCACGAGGAGCGCCCGCCGGTCGAGGCCGCCGGTCACGAGCGCGCCGTCGACCGCGAGATGGGAGTCATCGGTCCATTCCAGCGCAGCGCCGACGCGTGTGACAGGCACCGGCGCTCCCGGTACCGGCCGTGCCCCCGACCATGGCCCGCGGCCGGAAGCTCAAGCCCAGGGGCCGGTCGGCGCTCGCATGGTCGACGCCCAGTCCATCTGACCATCTCGACCTCGGGCACCAGGTGAGCCGGCGCGACCCGCGTCTCCATCGCTGCCGCCGCGGTACCCGCCACCCGGGCGATATCGGTCTTTTCGTCGTGGGCGTATCGTGGACGGATGGTGCCCATCGAGCTGACCGGTCGGTCGAACCGTGCGTCGACGTCGACCGGCGTCCTCGCCGGGATGGCGAGCGGCGCGGTGACGGTCGGCGTCGCCGAGCTGGCCGCGGGCCTCATGCAACGAGGCGGACGCACGGGCGGGACACCCTCGCCGATCGACGCCCTGGGCGGCGCGTTCGTCGACCGCACCCCGCCGTGGCTCAAGGACAGCGCGATCGCCCTCTTCGGCACGAACGACAAGACGGCCCTCTACGTGGGGATCGGCATCGTCCTCGTGCTGCTCAGCTGCGCCATCGGCGTCGCCGCGGTCCGCGGCCGCACCGCGCGGCGGGCGGCATCGGTGGTGTTCGTGCTGCTCCTCGGCGTCGCGGCGGCCGCGGTGCTGTCGCGCCCACAGGCGGCCGGCTCGGACCTGACACCCCTCGCGCTGGCCGGGCCGTGCGGGCTCGCCGTGCTGTGGTGGCTCTCAACCCACGCATCGCCCGCCGCCCGCACCGCCACCGTCGGCCGCGGCCGGGCGCCGGTGTCGCGCCGCGTCGTGCTCGGGTCGGGGTTCGCGGCCGTCGTCGCGGGGGCCGCCGCGGTCGCCGTCGGGCGGGCCGTGGCGGGCGGAGCGAGGGCGGTGACCGCGGCCCGGGAGGCGTTCGTCACGCCGAGGGTCGGGTCGCGGGTCGTCGTGCCCGCGGGAGCCGACCTGGGCGTCCCCGGGGTGACGCCGTTCATCGTGCCCGAGGCCGACTTCTACCGGATCGACACGGCTCTCGTCGTCCCGACGATCGACCCGCAGGAGTGGTCGCTGCGGGTCACCGGCATGGTCGAGAAGGAGGTGACGCTCGACTGGCCGACCCTGCTCGCCAAGCCGATGCAGGAGGCCATGGTCACGTTGATGTGCGTGTCCAACGAGGTCGGCGACTCCCTCAACGGCAACGCCGTGTGGACGGGGTGGCCGGTCCGGGAGCTCCTGCGCGAGGCGGGGGTCCGCCCCGGCGCCGACATGGTGCTGTCGACCTCCGCCGACGGCTTCACCGCCGGCACCCCCCTGTCGGCCCTGACCGACGACCGCAACGCGCTCCTCGTCGTCGCCCAGAACGGGCAGGCGCTGCGGCCCGAGCACGGATTCCCGGCGCGGCTCGTCGTCCCCGGCCTGTACGGCTACGTCAGCGCGACGAAGTGGGTGACCGAGCTGAAGGTGACGACGTTCGCCGACGACGAGGGGTACTGGACGCCACGCGGCTGGTCGGCGCGCGGGCCGATCAAGACGCAGTCGCGCATCGACGTCCCCCGCGACCGCGCGAGCGTGACCGCGGGCGACGTGGCCGTGGCGGGCGTCGCGTGGGCGCCGCACGTCGGCATCACCGGCGTGCAGGTGCGCCTCGACGAGGGCGACTGGCAGGACGCCCGACTGGGGACGGAGGCCACCGTCGACGCGTGGCGGCAGTGGGTCTACCCGTGGGCGGCGACCCCCGGCACCCACACGATCGCCGTCCGGGCGGTCGACGCGACCGGGACCGTGCAGACCCCGACCACGGCGCCGCCGGCCCCCGACGGCGCGAGCGGGCACCACACGATCTCCGTCACGGTGACGTGAGCTCGGTCGAGCCTCCCCAGCGCGGGCGAGCCGCGAACAGCACTGCGGCCGGGGTCGTGCAGGCCGGGCGGCGCTGCCCGTCGAGAACACCGACGTGGACGCCGCCCGGGTGGGTCCGGAGGTCGAGCACCACCCGATCAGCGTGACGTGAGCCTCGGTCCGTGTCGATCCCAGCGCGACGATGGCACCATCGCCTCCCACCAGGCCGCGTGGCCCCGGATCAGCGGTCTGGGCGCCCCAGCGACCGCAGGAACGGGACGACGAGGTAGACGACGAAGAGCACGCCGACGACGATCGCGCCGCCCCAGAGCCAGACCTGCGTCAGGCCGCCGAGGGTGTCGGGCAGGAACGCGACCCCCAGTCCGTAGACGATCGCGAGCAGCCCGGTGAGCTGGGCCCCTCTGGTGGACGTGATGCTGCGGGAGCCGTTCACCACGGCACCCCCATCGCCCACGGGATCACGATGAGGACGACCGCGGCGACGAGCAGGCCCAAGGCCCCGAGCGTCGCGAATCGATGCCCGCCCGGCCGGTCGGCCCACCGACCGGCCGACAGGCCGTAGATCAATCCGAGCGCGCCCACGATGAGGGCACCGGTGGAGACGTTCACGACAGGACCTCCCGCCCCGGGACAGTGATGCCACTCAATCACGAAACGTGACGCACGCGCATCGTTTTGCCGAAGGTCAGGCCGGCCAGGACTCGTCCGACACGACGAGGTGGGTGTGCGGACCCGTGCGGACGACCTCGTCCACGTGGGCGAGGGCGGCCGGCCAGAGCCGGTCCTCGACCGACCGCACGAGGTCGCGCACGCGCGCGGCGGGCCAGTCGGGTGGGGTGAGCTCGGCGGGCAGCGCACCGTCGCGCAGGAGCAGTCCGGTGAGCATCGCCTTCGCCTCGAACATCGTGCGCAGCGCCTCCGCCCCGGCCGACCGCTCGAGGTCACGGGCGAGGGTGGCCTGCAGCGCGGCGACGGCGTGGTCGTATTCAGCGCGGAACTCCCCCAGGCGCCAGGCGCGGGCGACGAGGTCCGGCACGTCGCGCTCCGGGAAGGTCATCCACGCCTCCTGCACGCCCAGGCCGCTCGTGTCGCCGACGGTGTCGAGCTCGTCCGTCGGGCCGATGAGCAGGCCCGGCCGGACCGTCCGGTAGCCGACCTCGTGGGCCGCCACGAGGAAGCGGTCGCGTTCCCGCCGCCGGGACTCCGGGATGTCGTACACCAGGGCGTGGAAGCGGCCGTCCCACGCCGCCGAGCGCAGGGCGCGGTCGCCCCGAACCGCCCCGAAACCGGTGAGCAGCCGCCCCGCCATCCGATAGGTGCCCACCCGCCCGGCGCGGGTCAGCTCCAGCGCGCCGGTCGCCGTCATCCGGTGCAGGAGAGCCTTGTTCGCGGCCGGTGTCCCGTCGAGGTCGGACATGAGCGAGACGAGCACCGGGCCCGGCAGCTCCACCGCGCGGGCGACCCCGAAGACGAACGGGGCCCGCGCGTAGGCCAGCTTGAAGCCCCCGGGGTCCATCCTGTCGTGCGGCATCCCCGCACGATATCGAGCCGCCGCTTGCGGACCGCGGGACGCACCGGTCGCCCGGGGCGTACCGGCGGTACACCCCGGCGGAGGGACTCCCCCCGCGGGGTCGCGCCGGCCTACCGTGGCACACCATGACCACACGGATCGCCCGGCGCGTCCTGGCCGCGGGCGCGGGGCTGCTGCTGGCGGCGGGGTGCGCGGCCCCCGCCTCGGCACCGGCCGGCCCGTCCGCCGCCGCGCCGGCCCCGACCGCACCGCCGACCCCGCAGGAGGCGCCCACCATGACCAGCTCCACCGCCGTCACCGCCACCGTCGACGGCCGCCGCTTCCCCGCCCGCCTCCACGACACGGCCACGGCCCGCGACCTGGCCGCCCAGCTGCCGCTGGACCTGACGATCCGGGACTACGGCGGCGTGGAGAAGATCGCGCCCCTGCCTCGGCCGCTGACGACCGACGGCGCGCCCGCCGGCGCCGACCCGGAGATCGACGACCTCGGCTTCTACGTCCCCGACGGCGTCCTCGTCTTCTACTACGGGGACGTCGGCTACTGGAACGGCATCGTCCGGATCGGCGAGCTCGACCCCGAGGGCATGCGGGCCGTCCGCGACCTCCCCGACGGCTCACGGGTGCGCCTCGAGCGGGCCTGACGGTTTGCACGGACTCCGCACGGGAGCGAGGACCGGGTCCGATGACGACACCGCAGACCCGTCCGCGCACCCGCCGGGGCCGTCAGAAGCTGGTCGCCTCGCGGCGCAGGCGCTGCTCCAGCGCGTCGTCGAGGTCGATGACGTCGAGCGGGCCGGTGCGCTCGACGGCGGGGAGCCGCACGCCGTGCGTCCGGCTCAACGTCTCGAGGTGGGCGACGAACCGGTCGACGGCACCCGGGAAGAGGCCCGGGTTGACGGCGAGGACGAACAGCCCGACGCGGGGCGACTCGTCCCCGCGGTCGAAGGGTGCGGCGTCGAGGGAGAAGGAGGCCCCGGACAGCGTGGCGAGCAGCTCGACCAGGAGCGCGACGTTGCCGCCGCGGTGACCCCCGAACGGCAGCAACGCGCCCACCAGCGCTGCCACCGCGGCGTCCTGCGTCGGTTTCCCGTCCGGGCCCAGCGCCCACCCGACCGGCAGTGGCTCCCCGGCCTCGGCGGTGCGCCGGATGCCGACGAAGGCCGTCTAGACGACGCCTGGTCGATGACGATCGGTGGCCCGCCGGGCCGGGGCACGGCGTAGGCCTGCGGGTTCGTGTCGAGCACGGGGTGGGTGGCCCCGCCGAGCGACATGAGGGCGGGGCTGTTGGCGGCGGCGACGGCCAGGCATCCCTGCTCGGCGAGTCGGCGCACGTAGAAGCCGAGTTCGCCCACCGTGAAGGAGTTCGCGACCCAGAGGGCGGCGAGCCCGCTGCGACGCGCGGACTCTCGCAGCAGCGGCAGCGCCTCCTCGAAGGCGACCTGGGCGAGGCCCTCCGCGGCGTCCACGGCGACGACCGCCCCCGCCGCCGCTCGGACGTGCGGGCGCGCACCGGCGGCGGTCCGCCCCCGCTGGTAGCCGTCGAGGTAGTCGACGAGGTGCGCCACGCCGACGGCGGGCGCGCCGGCGACCTCGGCCTCCACCGTGGCCTGCGCGAGCACGCGGGCCTCGCGCTCGTCCGCGCCCGCCGCCACGAGCGCGTCCCGACACCTCTGCGCGAGCTCGTCGCGGGAGATGCGGACCATGTGGTTCCTCCTCGAGCGTGGCCGACGTGGCGGGCGCGGGGGTGGGGTCGCCCGACGCGCCCCCACCCCCGCCTCCTCAGCCGGCGAACCAGGCGTCGACCACCGCCTTGTTCTGCGTCATCCACTGCTTCGCGGTCTCCTGCTCCTTGCCCTTGCCCGCGTTGTGCAGGGCGAGGGTCAGACTTGCGAGCTGGTCCTGCGTCAGCTTGAACTTCTTCATCCAGCCGGCGAGCTCGGGGTTCTTCTCACCGAAGCCCTTCGTGGCGATGACCTGCAGCTCGTCGGGCTTACCGAACGCACCCTTGGGGTCCTCGAGCGGTCGGATCGGGAAGCGGCTGAACGCCCAGTGGGGCTGCCACAACGTGACGACGATCGGCTTCTTCTGCTTGATCGCCGAGTCGAGCGTGGCGAGCATCGCCGCCGAGCTGCCCTCGATGAGCTGGTAACCGCCCAGCCCATAGCCGGGCATGACCTTCTCGCGGGTCGCCTTCATCAGGCCCGCCCCGGCCTCGATGCCGACGATCCGGCCGTTGAACGGCGCGGGGTTGGTCTTGAGGTCGTCGATGGTCTTCGCCTGCACGTAGTCGGGGACGGCGAGCATGTTCTTGCCCTCCGACCACGTCGACAGCGACTCGAGACGGTTCTGGTAGCGGGCCCAGTAGGCGGCGTGCGTCACCGGCAGCCAGGCGTCGAGATACATGTCCACCTGGCCCTGGGCCACGCCGGTGAACGTGCTGGCGACGTCGAGGGCCCGCACCTCCACGGTGTAGCCCCGCTCTTCGAGCAGTTGCTTCCAAAGGTAGGTCGCGGCGACGTCCTCGTCCCACCCGTCGATGACGGCGATGCTGACGGACTTCGACCCGCCCCCACCGCCGGAGGCATCGTCGCCGCCGCCCCCGCCGCCGGAGCCGCTGAAGGAGCGCGGATTGCCGCTGCACCCGGTGGCGCCGAGCAGGGCCGCGGCGAGCAGCGCGGCGACGACAGGCGTCCGCGTGAGGCGGGCAAGGGTCGGGGTGCGACGAGACATGTTCTGGGCCTCCGTGCTCATGAGGTCGGACCGGCGATGGCGGAGGGGGTGGAGGCGGTGGCCTCCGGGAGGAGGGCGGGGCGACGGCGCATGAGGCCGCGCAGGCTGCCGCCCGACTCGGCGAAGGCGCCGGTGAGCCGGTCGAGGTAGATGGCGATGAGGACGACCGCGAGGCCGCCCTCGAAGCCGGCGCCGACGTCGAGGGTGCTGATGCCGCGCACGACGACGACGCCGAGGCCGGCGGCGCCGACGAGGCCCGCGATGACGACCATCGACAGGGCGAGCATGATCGTCTGGTTGACGCCCGCCATGATCGACGGCAGCGCGAGCGGGAGCTGGGCCTCGCGCAGGATCTGGCCGGGCTTGGCACCGAACGCGTGCGCCGCCTCGACGACCTCCTCGTCGACGCTGCGGATGCCGAGCTCGGTGAGCCGGACGGCCGGCGGGATGGCGAAGACGACCGTCGCCATGACCCCGGGGACGACGCCGATGCCGAAGAAGAAGACGGCCGGGATGAGGTAGACGAACACGGGCAGGGTCTGCATGAAGTCGAGCAGAGGACGCACGACGTTCGAGACGCCGCGGCTGCGCGCGGCCCAGATGCCGATCGGCACGCCGATGAGGACGGCGATGATGCTCGCGACGAGGACGACCGCGAGGGTCTCCATCGTCTCGACCCACAGGCCCATCGCCTGCACGAAGAGGAACGCGACGAGGGCGAACAGGGCCAGACCCCAGCGGCGCGCGAGCAGCGGGAGGGCGGCGAAGATCACCGTCATGAGGAGCGCGTGCGGCGCCGTGAGCAGGTAGAGCACGCCGTCGAGCAGAGCGAGCATGACCACCGAGATCGCGTCGAAGAACGGCCCGAGGTGCGTGGTCAGCCAGTCGACGAGCTGGCTCACGGGCGTGCCCACGTCGATCTCAGGCATGGTGGCGGTCCCCTTCCAGGGTCGAGGCGGCGGGTGTGGCGATGGCCTGCAGGAGCGTGGCGCGCGGGAGGACGCCGACGAGGCGGTCCTCGTGGTCGAGCACGGCGAGCGGGACGCAGTCCCCGCCGACGAGGGTGCACGCCTCGGAGAGCGTCGTCTCGGTCCGGATGGTGCCGAGCGGCGGCCGGGCCAGGTCCTCGAGGCGGGCGTCGGGCCGGTGGACGGCCCCGGCGATGGCCTCGCCCTCGACGACCCCGAGGATGCGGGAGTCGGCGTCGAGGACGTAGGCCCCCTGGGCGTGGGCGCCGGGACGGTTCATCCGCTCGAGCACCTTGCTCGGCCGGTCGCCCGGCCGACCCACCGCGATGGGCGGCTGCATGACGACCCCGGCCGTGAGGACGCGGGACCGGTCGACGTCGGAGATGAACTCGCGCACGTAGTCGTCCGCCGGCGACTCGAGGATCTCGGTCGCGGTGCCGAGCTGGACGACCTCGCCCTGGCGCATGATCATGATCCGGTCGCCGAGGCGCATCGCCTCGTTGAGGTCGTGGGTGACGAAGACGACGGTGCGCCGCAGCTCGGCCTGGAGCTTGATGAGCAGCTCCTGCATGTCGCGTCGGATGAGCGGGTCGAGCGCGCTGAACGGCTCGTCCATGAGGAGGATGTCGGCGTCGGAGGCGAGCGCCCGGGCGAGGCCGACGCGCTGGCGCATGCCGCCCGAGAGTTCGCCCGGCAGGGAATCGCCCCACTCGCCGAGGCCGACCGTCTCGAGGGCCCAGTTCGCCCGCTCGGTGCGGGCGGCGGCGCCCTCCTTGCGGACGTGGAGGGCGTACGCGGCGTTCTCGCGCACGGTCCGGTGCGGGAAGAGCGCGAAGTGCTGGAACACCATGTTGATCTTGCGGTTCCGGACGGCCCGCAGCTCGGGGTCGGCCATCTCGACGATGTCCTTGCCGTCGAGGAGGATCTCGCCGGACGTCGGCTCGACGAGGCGGTTGAGCATGCGCAGGACCGTGGACTTGCCGGAACCGGACAGGCCCATGATGACGAAGAACTCGCCCTCACCGACCGTGAACTCGACGTCCTTGGCGGCCGGCTTGTGCGTCGCGCCCGCGCCCTTGCCCCGGGACCAGCCCTTGGCACCGCCGCGTTGGCCGTAGATCTTCGTCAGGTGACGGACCTCGATCGCGGGGGTGCGGTCGGACCGCCCTGGATGAGCGACGATCGGGACGGGTCCGGTATCCGGTGGTGCCATCGAGTGCGACATGTGGGGCTCCATCTTCTGGGAGGGTCGGAGGCGGGGGCTGGTGGGCGGCGGCTCAGGCCTCGATGGCGACGTCGCTCGTCGGGGTGGAGCAGCAGATGAGCACCTTGTTCGCGGCGATCTCGCGTGGGCGGATACCGCCCTGGTGGTTCATGTCGACGGTGCCCGAGAGGATCGTGACCTTGCAGGTGCCGCACATGCCCCGGCCGCAGGAGGACGACGGCGCGAGACCCGCGGCGTAGGCGGCGTCGAGGATGTGTTCGTCCGGGCCGCAGGGAAAACTCGCCCCGGTGCGGACGAATTCGACCGTATACCCGCCCACCCGCGCGGCGGCGGCCTGCGCGGCCGCAGGGTCGACGGTCCCGTCGGCTCCGTCGAGGAGGTCGGCGGCGCAGCCGTCGGGGACGAACTCACCGACGGAGAGGTCCTCGAAGACGAAGGTCTCCTCGTGGTACCGGGCCATGTCGAACTCGAGCTCGCCGAGCAGCTCCCGCACCCCGGCCATGTACGGGGCCGGGCCGCAGCAGAAGATCTCGCGGCGGTGAAGGTCCGGGACGAGGACGCGGAGGCGGTCCGCGTCGAGCCGGCCGGTGAACCCGCCCCACCGCTCGCCCGGCGCATCGTGCTCGCAGAGGTGGTGCACGGTGATGTTCGGCGCCAGGTTCGTCATGAGCTCGAGCTCGCGGCGGAAGAGGATGTCGGCGGGCGTCCGGGCGCTGTGCACGTAGACGATGTCGTCGTCCGCCGCGAGGTCGAAGGCGGCGCGCGTCATCGACATGAGCGGCGTGGCGCCGCTGCCCCCCGAGAGGAACAGGTAGGCGGGACCCGCCACCCCGTCGTTCGACGCGCCCCCCGAGTGCTCGCGGGTGAATGTGCCGAAGGGCCCGTCCGCGGCGAGGCGGACGCCGGGCTCCATCGTGTCGTGGAGCCAGTTCGAGACGAGGCCACCCGGCTGCCGCTTGACGGTGATGCCGATGAGATCCGGCCGCGTCGGTGGCGAGGAGATCGTGTAGCAGCGGCTCACGGCCCGTCCCTCGAACATCAACCGCAGCGTGAGGAACTGTCCGGCGGCGTGCCGGAAGATCGCCGGCTCGGTCGGGGCGAAGAGAAAGCTCCGCACGTCCGGGGTGATCTGCTGCACCGCGCGGCACACGAGCGTCGACTCGACCTCGTCCCCCCAGACCGGCGGGGCGGTGACGCCCACGTCGCCTCCGGCGTCCCGTCCCCCGCACGCGTCGCCTCGCCCGTTCACGTCGTTCCCCATGCCGCCACCTTCGCTCCGCGCCGTCGCTCGACCACTAGATGGACAGATGTGTCCATTCTCCGGAGCGTAGGACCGCCGGGAGTCGTCGGCAAGGGCCGAAAATCCGTGGTCGGCCCCCATTGACCGCGGGGATTCGCAGCGGCCATGCTGAGCCGACAGGGGCCACCACTGGTCGAACACCCGGCACCGTTCGTGCGCCCTGCGCCGCCCGAGGGGGCGCCCCCAGACCCAGGAGGACCCGTGTCCGTCGACACCGCGAGGACCACCACCAGCACCGGCACCACGACCGCGTCGGCGACCGGCCTCACGCCCGCCCAGCTCGTGGCCCGGCAGCGCCCCGGCTACAGTCTCGAGGCCGCGCTGTACGACTCCCGCGAGTTCTTCGACCTCGACATGGCAGGCATCTTCCGCCGGCACTGGCTCTTCGTGGCCGCCGAGGCCGAGCTGCCCGAGCCCGGCGACTACGTGACCGTCGAGCTGGGCCGGGCCTCCGTCATCGTCCTGCGCGACGACGACGAACAGGTCCGCGCCTTCCACAACGTCTGCCGCCACCGGGGATCCCGCCTCCTCGACGACGCGTGCGGCAGCGTCGGGAATCTCGTCTGCCCCTACCACCACTGGACCTACGGCGTCGACGGCCGCCTTCTGCACGCCGACAACCAGCCGCCGACGCTCGACCGGAGCACCCTCGGCCTGCGGCCCGTGCACGTCCGCGCCGTCGAGGGGCTCGTCTTCATCTGCCTCGCCGACGAACCGCCGGCCGACTTCGACGACGTCATGGCACGGGTGCAGCCCTACCTGGCCCCCTACGGCCTCACGCGGACGAAGGTGGCCCACCAGGTCGACATCGTCGAGCAGGGCAACTGGAAGCTCGTCATGGAGAACAACCGGGAGTGCTACCACTGCGACGGGCACCCCGAGCTGCTCACCGCGTACTTCCCGCTGCACGGCTACACGGCGCAGGACTGCCCGCCCCGACTGCGCCCGGTCTGGCAGCGCTTCGAGGAGGCGGGGGCGGCACTGAGCGCCTCGTGCTCGCGGCAGGGTTTCCCGACGCAGACGATGCGGGAGCTCGACGACCGCCCGACGGGCTTCATGATCAACCACTCCCCCCTCGACGGGGACGGCCACTCCTACAGCGCCGGAGGGAAGTCCGTGTGCCGGCGCCGCCTCGGCGCGATCGACGACCCCCGCTTCGGCGACTTCCACCTGCACCTGCAGCCCAACTCGTGGTTCCACATGCTCTCGGACAACGCCGTCGTCTTCTCGGTGCTGCCGCTCGACGAGCACCACAGCCGGCTGCGCACGACGTGGCTCGTGCACGAGGACGCCGTGGAGGGGGTCGACTACGACCTCGACGCCCTCATCCACGTGTGGTCGGCGACGAACGCCCAGGACAGCGCCTTCGTCGCCCGGACGCAGCTCGGCGTCCTCGACCCCGCCTACACCCCGGGCCCGTACTCGCAGGTCGAGGGCGACGTCGAGGCCTTCGTCACCTGGTACACGCGCCGCATGGCCGACTACCTGGCCCGCCGCTGAGGAACGGCTACGGACGCACTGCCCTGCCCTCACCTGCCAGCCCCGCAGACCGAACGGTCAGTCGGCGACCTCCGTGGCATCGGCCGGGCCGCCGCGAGCCGGCGGCGTAGCCTGAAGACTCCGGCCGCGCCGATGCGGCCCGGCCGCACCCGGAGGAGCACGTGCCGTGACAGGCCCCGACCGGCAAGACCCCACCGAGACGGACCCGCCGGCGCGCGCTGCGCCTCAGCGGACGGGGGCCACCCCACCGGGCCCCGGAGATACCGGCGCCCGGGCGCCGGTATCTCCGGCGTCGGCGCCGGCGCGGATCCGCGCGCGCTCACAGCCGGCGCCGCTGCGGTTCGCCCGGATGACCGCCGGAATGGTCGCCCAGAAGGGCCTCTTCGGTTACGCGGCCCATGCGCGGCGCGACCCGTTCGCCGCGCTGTTCGTCCACGACCGCCGCGATCCCTACCCCCTGTACGAGCGCCTGCGGGCGCAGGGGGCGTTGCCGCGCTCCGTCCTCGGGGTGCGGTACACAACGAGCCACGAGCTGAGCTCACAGGTCCTCGCCTCCCGCGCGTTCGGCCCGACCGCGGAGTCGGCCGACGTCTCGGCCCTGGAGGGCGACCTCGACCTGTCTCTCCTGCAGCTCAATCCGCCCGACCACACGCGGCTGCGCCGGATCGTCACCCCGGCGTTCGGCCGCGCGCGGATGGCGGGTTACCGCGAACGCATCGAGACGACCGTGGACCGCCTGCTCGACGACGTGCGACCGGGCGAGCCGTGGGACCTCGTCGCCGGACTCGGCGCCCCGCTGCCCATCGCCGTCATCACCGATCTGCTGGGCATCCCCGCCTACGACGAGCCGACCTTCCTCCGCTTCGGGGAGGCGATCGCGGGGGCCCTGGACGGGGTCCGCTCGCCGCGCCACGCCGCCGACCTCGTCCGGGCGTCCCGCCGCCTCGAGGCGGTCTTCACCCGGCTCGTCGCGCAGCGCGAGGCGGAGCCCGGCGACGACGTCGTCAGTGCCCTCGTCGCGGCCCGCGACGACGGCCGGGCCGCGCCGGAGGACCTCGTGCCGCTGTGCAACCTGTTGCTGTTGGCGGGCTTCGAGACGACGGTCAACCTCATCGGCAGCGCCGTGCAGCACCTCCTCGCGCACCCGCAGCAGTGGCGCCGGCTCGTCGAGGACCCGTCCCTCGCCGAAGGAGCGGTCGAGGAGACCCTGCGGTTCGCCTCACCCGTGCAGCTCACGGGCCGGTTCGCCCTGAGGGACACCCAGGTCGGCGGGGTCGACGTGCCCGCCGGGCAGGGCGTCGTCCCGATCCTCGCCGCGGCGAACCGCGACCCCGACGTCTTCGACCGGCCGGGCGAGTTCGACATCCTGCGCCCGAACGCGTCGGAGCACATCGCCTTCTCCGCCGGCGCCCACTACTGCCTCGGCGCACCCCTCGCCCGCCTCGAGGGGGTCATCGCCCTCGCCGCGCTCGCCCGCCGCTTCCCGGACCTGCGCCCCGCCGGCCACGCGGTGCCGCGCCGCGGCGTGACCATCCGCGGCCCCGAGCGCCTCCCCGTCGTCGCCGGCCCGCGGTGATCCGGCGCCGCCGGGGGTTTCTGGCAGGGCAGCGACGCGGCTCTGAGGTCAGGGTCCGACGCCGGCTCAGATGAGTTCGTGGGTGACGGCGTGCACCGCGGCGCCCGCGCGTGTGCTCGCGTCGAGCTTGGTGAGGATGTTGGCCACGTGCCGATGCACGGTGTGGGGGCTGAGCGTGAGGGCGACCGCGATCTGCTCGTTGGTGCGGCCGGCGGCCACGAGGCGGAGCACCTGCACCTCGCGCCGGCTGAGGCCGCCCGGCGACGCGCCGCCGCCGGGCCCGGCCCGGGCGATGTCCCGCACGAGCGCCCGCGCGTGGGCGGGGTCGGCGCCCATGGCCCGCAGGCCCTCCGCGCCGCGCGCCGCCTGCTCGGTGGCCGCGACGAGGTCCCCGCAGCTCAGCAGGGCCTCGGCGAGCCAGAGCCGGCTCTCGGCCTCGTCGAAGGGCAGCCCGGCGCGGAGGTAGGCCCGCACCGCGTCGTCCCACAGGGTCACGGCGGCGGCTCCCGTGGCCAGCATGGCCGAGCCCGCGGCAGCCATGGCGGCGAGGGCGTCGGTGCCCACGTGGGCGCGATCTCGCGCAGCTCGGTGGCCGCCGCCTCGGCCGCCTCACGCTGCCCGGCGAGCAGGGACGTCCGGATCGCCGGCAGCAGCAGCCGCGCGCGCAGGAGGCGGCTCTGGACCGAGGTCCTGCAGAGCAGGGCCTCGATCGTGGCCCAGGCGCGATCGGCGTCGCCCCGGGCGAGCATGATCAGCGCCCGGGAGACGATCGCCGCCGGCTCGAACTCGGCCTGCCGCAACAGGTCCGACGCCTCGTCGAGGCGGCCCTGCCGCCGACGCAGCTCCCCGAGCTGGACCACGGCGTCGAGGCGGGTGTGCCACCGCGAGGACGTCGCGCCGTCGGCGGTCAGGGGCGTGAGGCGCTGCTCGGCCCCCGGCCACGACCCGCGGGCGATGAGGACCGAGGAGTGCTGGATGCGGCACACGGTGAAGAGCGGGTCCAGGCCGCACCGGCGACAGACGACCTCGACGCGGCGGCACCACTCCTCGGCCCGGGCGAGTCGTGGGTCGCCTGGCAGGCCGTGATGAGCCAGCAGAAGATCTTGCCCATCCACATGAGGTCCGCGACCTCGCCCGTGGTCGCTGCCGCGACGGCCGAGTCCAGGTGCGGGACACCGGCGGCCACGTCGCCCGCCGTCACCTGCGCCAGCCCGGTCAACGCGAGACCGACGTAGGTCAGGTCCGGGTCCCCCGTCCGCCGCCCGATAGCCCGGGCGCGGTCGGCCGCCACCTGGGCCACCTCCGGATCGAGGCCGGTGACGAGCGCGAGCTCCGCCTCGCGCACCGCCAACCAGCCGTGCTCGGCGCGCTGAGGCAGCGGCTCGAGCAGCGCGGCGGCCCGCCCCCACCAGCCGCGGGCCACCGCTTCGCCCTCGCCGAAGAGGAAGGAGTCGTACGCGAGCGAGCCGGCCGCCCGGGCCGCCAGGGCGTCCTCCCCGTCGCGTCGATAGGCGCGGTAGGCCGCCTCCCGCTGCTCCAGGCAGCCGACCCCGTCGTCGAGCCACCAGAGCGCCTGGGCCAGACCGGCGTGGGCACCGGCGTCGGACCGGTCGGCCAGCTGCCGGAGGAACCCGTCGCCGGCCTCGCGCCACCGACCGGCCGCCAGAGCGAGCTCCGGCGATCCCACGACGCCTGCGCCGGCCACCCTTCGAGCGTGCGCTCGTCGGGGGCCGCTGCGCAAGGCCTTTCGACCGCCGACGTGGGCCGCCGACGACGGGTCAGGCGGCGACACCCGCGGCCATGGCGCGGACGTCCTCGCTGGTGAGAGGGTTGCCGGCGATCGCCCACGACCCGCTCTTGACCTCCTCGAGGACGCACCACGTCACCGGGCGCATGTTCTCGCCCTCGACCTGGACCATCGCGTCGGTGAGGACGCGCACGATCTGCTGCTTCTGCTCGGGGGTGAAGACGTTCTCGATGACCTTGACCTGGATGAACGGCATGACTGCCTCCTGCTGGGTGACGGCCTCCGGGATCGGGGCCTGGTATCGACGATGCGCCTCGGGCGGGTCCCCCCACATCGGCCGCACCGGCCACCTTCGCCTCGCCTGGGGGCCTGGCCCGTTCGGGCCACCTCGGGCGACGGCTCGCGGCCGAGTCGCGGTCAGGGGTGACGTCGGCCGATGTCGAAGGCGTTGCCCTCGGGGTCGAGCAGGGTCGTCCACTGGACGCCGTACTCGTCGAAGTCGCCGACGCGCTCGGCGCCCAGCGCGACGACGCGCTCCACCTGGGCCGGATAGTCGGGGTCGACGAGGTCGACGTGCACCGGGTTCTTGCCCGTCGCCCGGGGCTCCGCGCCGAGGAAAAGCCAGCCCGGCCCCTCGCCGTCCATGCCGATCGCGGCGAAGAACTCGCTCGCGCCGGGGTCGAGAGGGCGCTCGAGGACGTGGGACCAGAAGGTGGCGGTGCGGGTGACGTCGAGGCAGTCGAAGGCGACGGTGCCGAGGGTGAGGGACATGGCGGACTCCTTGGGGTGCGGGCTGGGGTGTGCTTGTCGAGAGGTCAGGTCGTGACGGGATGGCTGATGGGCCAGGCGATCTCGGTGCGATAGCGGCTGGGGTCGCGAACGGTCGGCGGGCCGACCAGATAGTAGGTCTCGCGGATGGGCCCGGCCAGCCCGACCCCGGCGACCGACACGTGCCGACCGAGGGCGGCATACGTCCTGCTGACCTGGCTGAACGGGCCCTCGTGGATCGCGACCGCGTAGGCGCCGCCGGCGATGGTGGCGGCGTCGTCGCCCCCGCTCACGGGCACGAACGCCACGACCTCGCCCACGTCGTCGGCGAAGAAGTCGTCGGCGAAGGTGGCGGCGCCGGGTCCGGCGGGCAGGCGCGC
Organism: Agilicoccus flavus; assembly: GCF_014857905.1. GTDB lineage: Bacteria > Actinomycetota > Actinomycetes > Actinomycetales > Dermatophilaceae > Agilicoccus > Agilicoccus flavus. The sequence continues at coordinate 246,318 of NZ_JACYXE010000005.1, forward strand.
GCCGAGCCGGCCGTAGAGCGCGCCGAAGCTCTCCTCGCACCAGGCGTCGATGTCGCCGCGTTCCACGCGGGCGGAGCGGGCCAGCGCCAGGAGCGGCGGGAGCTGCCGACGCTCGACGTCGATCTCGGCCCCCGGCTCGAGCATCGCGCGCACCATGGCGACCGCCTCGCCCGTGGCGGCGAGCGTGTCCTGGAGGTCGTCGAGATGGCTCGCGAGCAGCGTCGTGCGGTCGGCCTCGTCGGCGCGGACGAGCTGGGCGATGCGCGGCAGGGGCATGTCCAGGCTGCGAAGGGTGGCGACGAGCCGCGCGTCCTCGGCCTGGCGCACGTCGTAGTAGCGGTAGCCGGTGCGCGGGTCGACCCGGGCCGCGACCAGTACGTCGGTGTCGTGGTAGTGCCGCAGCCGCTTGACGCTCACGTGGGTCATCCGCGCGAACGTGCCGATGGGGACGAGGGTCATGGCCACAGCCTGGCCTCTCCCGCCGTGGGAGGGTCAAGCACTTCCGGCGGGATGCGCGTCGCGACCCTTCTGACGTCGTGATCGCCAGAAGCGTCGACGCGATGCATTCCGGCTCGGCGCGCTCGCCGCCGACGGCCGGGGCGACCGGCAGGGTGTCGTGCGATGGCGCCGCGGGGTGGGCTGCTCGTCAGTCGCCGCGATCGGACTTGTCGTCGGCCGCACGCCTGCGCGGCGCCCGCTCGGCGACCACGCCGGAGACGCGGCCGCCCAGGCGTCGCGCCCCGCTGAGGGCCGCATCTCCACGACGGCGGGCGGCGTCGACGCCCTGCACGCCGGATTCGATCGCCCGGTCCCGCACCTGCGAGGCGGCCTCGCTCCAGCGCCTGGCTTCGAGTGCGGACCGGTCCCGCTGGATGCCGAGCAGTTCGTGGAAGCGGCCGACCGAGTCGCCGACCGCGTTGCTCGACCGCACCACTGCGCCGGAGGCTGCCGGGTGCAGCAGGACCTTGGCGTTGGCCCTCTCGGCTGCGACGTCCATGCGCGCGATCAGACGCTCCGTGCTCTCGGCGATGAACGCGCGGCGTTCTTCGCGCGCGGCCCGCACCCCGAGTCGGTGCCCCTCGAGGTCGTCCGGAGCGGCGGCGAGCACCCGGTCCAGCTCGAGGACGGAGATCGCGTCCTGCAGCTGGAAGCATCGGGCCAGGACGGCGAGCCATTCACGCACCGCGGGCTCGGCGTCCCGGGCGGCCTTGGCCAGGTCACCCATGGCCTTCTTCCGCTCCAGCTCGTCGGCGATCGCGTCCAGCCGGCGCAGGGCGTACGCCTGGGTCTCGGCGATCGTCCCCGGCACCGCCTGCACCTTCGACCACGTGACCTCGTTGACGCGGCCGCCGTGCTCGCGGATCGTCATGGCCTCCTGGATCATGAGGCCGGCGCCGATCATGCCGGCGAGGACCCCGTCCTTCTGACCGCGCAGGATGTCGTCGACCTTCTCGTCGATCGTCGCGAGGTAGTCGGTGATCTCGTCCATGGTCTGCTGCATCGCCAGCTGAGCCATGATCCCGGCGGCGCCCGCCAGCGCGGCCGGGTTCGCCAGGACCGATGCGGGGCCCTTCGTGAACTCCAGGACGTGGGTGATCTTGCCGTTCTGGGTGAGCAGCCCCCGGAAGACGCCGGGGCTCGACCCCGTCATGGGCGTGGCCGCGTGCAGCGCCTCGGCGGACTCCTTCGTCAATTTCACCCACCGACCGGAATCGGCGGCGATGACGGATGCCCCCTGCGCGACGGCTCCCCCGGCCGCGAGGGCGTCGCCGAGCCGCGGTAGCCCGAGGTCCCTGGACTCCAGCCCCGTCGGGGCGAGGAACGCCTCGACGGCGGTCGGGTCGCCGATGACGGCCACCCCGTCGCCGTCGCTCACCACATCGATCTCGTGATCCATCGTCAGCTCCCCGCCTCAGCCCCGAACCCATGTTCCCCCGTGACAACGGTACCGGCGTCGACGCTGGTGAGGGCGGTCATCGGGCGCGGTGGCCCGACGCGCGACGGCGGTCGGATCGGGGCGACGAACCGGCCTCACGGCGTCGTGGTCGCCCGACCCCTGTCACTGCTCTCGGCATCGATGACGGCATCGAGGAGCCCCGGGAAGCGGGCGTCCATGTCGTCGCAGCGGAGCGCGTTGAGGATCGACGTGCCCTCGTAGCGCTGGGTGATCAGGCCGGCCTCGCGCAGGACCCGGAAGTGGTGCGTCGAGGTGGACTTGGAGACGGGCAACTCGAAGGCGATGCAGGCCTGGTCGTGGTGCCCCTGGGCGAGCTGCGTGACGATCTCCCGGCGGATCGGGTCGGCCAGGGCGGCGAGGACGGCGTCCAGGGTGACGGCCGTGATGTCGGGGTGCGCCAACTCGCGTGGCATCGCTCTCCTTCCTCGCGCCGTCCCTCGGCGCAGTTCGAGCACGCCCAGCGTACCGGTTGTACGACCGACTTCGTTGTACGACTTTCTTCGTTGTACGGTGGTGGACGTACACATCCCGACCCGACTGGAGATCTCCCCCGTGACGAGCTTGTTCGACCCGATCCGCATCCGCGCCGTCGAGATTCCCAACCGGGTGTGGATGTCGCCGATGTGCACCTACAGCGCGCGGCCGCAGCCGCCCCTGGCCGGCCGGCCGAACGACTTCCACCACGCGCACTACTCGGCCCGCGCGCACGGCGGCGTCGGCCTGGTGATGGTCGAGGCGACGGCGGTGGCGCCCGAGGGGCGCATCACGCCGTACGACCTCGGGATCTGGGACGACGACCAGATCGAAGACTTCGCGCGCATCGTCCGCGGCATCCGCCACGGTGGCGCCGTGCCCGGCATCCAGCTCGCGCACGCCGGCCGGAAGGCGTCCGACGATCGCCCCTGGAGCGGCGACGCCTCCGGCGAGGTCGACGAGGCGGACCCCGCGGACCTCCGGTGGGTGCCGGTCTCGCCTTCCGCGACGGCGTTCCCCGGGTCCCCCGCGCCCCACGAACTCACCCGCGCCGAGATCGCCGGGGTCGTCCGCGCCTTCGCCGACGCGGCCCGCCGCGCGGACGCCGCGGGCTTCGAGGTCGTCGAGATCCACGCCGCGCACGGCTACCTCCTGCACTCCTTCTTGTCCCCCATCGCCAACGAGCGCACCGACGAGTACGGCGGCTCGCTGGAGAACCGCGCGCGGATCGTGCTCGAGGTCATCGACGCCGTCCGGGCCGTCCGCGCCGAGGACGCGCCCCTGTTCCTGCGCGTGTCGACGACCGACTGGATCGAGGAGAACCCGGAAGACCAGCGCGAGTCGTGGACCCTGCAGCAGACGATCCAGCTGTCCTGCTGGGCGGCGGAGCGCGGGGTCGACCTCGTCGACGCCTCCTCCGGCGGCATCGACGTCGTGCCCATCCCGGCCGGCCGCGGCTACCAGACCGACAAGGCGTCCACCCTGCGCGCCGAGAGCGGGGTCCCCGTCGCCGCGGTGGGACGGATCGACACCCCGGCCCTCGCCGAGGACATGGTGGCCTCGGGGCGGGCCGACGCGGTCTTCCTCGGCCGGGCGCTCCTGCGCAACCCGTCCTGGGCCAACGACGCCGCGCTCGATCTCGGGGCGAGTCCGCGGTTCATCGAGCAGTACGCCTACACGCTCTGAGACCGGCACGACCAACCACATCGACGGCGGCCCGAGCCGCCCGCGAGAGGACGAACCCATGAAGGTCTTCCAGATCGGCGCCGCCGGCGGCGTCGGACACCGACTCTCGACCCTGCTCACCGCGCGCGGCGACGAGGTGACCGGCATGCACCACCGCAAGCCGGAGCAGGCCGACACGATCCGCGCGGCCGGGGGCACCCCCGTGACGGGCGACCTCATCTCCGACGACGTGGACGCGCTCGCGGCCAAGATGGCCGGGCACGACGCCGTCGTCTTCTCGGCCGGCGCGCACGGCACCGGCCGGGACCAGACCGACCTCATCGACGGCCAGGGCGTCGTCAAGGCGACCGACGCGGCACTGGCGGCGGGGGCGACGCGGTTCGTGCTCGTCTCCGCGTTCCCCGAGTCCGAGCGCGGGCAGGGGCTCGGCGAGGGTTTCGAGCACTACATGAGCGTCAAGAAGACCGCCGACGTCCACCTCACCCACACGGACCTGGACTGGATCGTCGTCCGCCCCGGGCTACTCCGCGACGAGCCCGGCGAGGGCCTCGTCGAGGCCGGTCTCGCGATCGAGTACGGCGACGTGCGCCGCGACAACGTCGCCGCCTTCATCGACGCCGCCCTCCACGAGCCGGCCCTGTCACGGGTCGTCGTGGAGCTCACCGACGGGTCGACCCCCGCCGCCGAGGCTGCGGCGCAGGTCGCCGCGTCCACCGGGCCGCGCACCTGACCGGCGCCACGTCCGGATCGTCGCCCCGGCTCAGGAGGCGTTCGGGGGACGCCAGGCGGGGTCGCGGCCGATGAAGCCCATGAGGCGGTCCTGCACGGGCGCGTCGTCCCGCACGTCGACGCGCGGCCCGTACTGGCCGGACCCGCGCAGGACGTCCTCCATCCCGCTCATCCCCGCGAGCATCTCGGCGCACACGTCGGGGTCGAGGCGCACCTCCTGCCCGGAGGCCCGCGCGAGGTCCCACGTGTGCATGAACACGTCGGAGGTGTAGAACCGGTCGATCGCCGTGGGCAGCGGCAGCTCGCCGATGTGGGGGTTGGACAACAGCTTCGAGGCCGTGCGGGGGTCGTCGAGGAGCTCCTGGACCGCCGCGGCGTGGGCCCGCCACGCGGCGGCCGGGTCGGCCTCGACCGGCGGCCCGGCCGGGAGGCGCGCGTCGCTGCCCCCGTCGAGCAGGGCCGGCAGCCACGTCGTGAGGTGGTCGACGACGTCGCGCGCCGCCCAGCCCTCGACAGGGGCCGGCGCGTCCCAGTCGGCGACCCCGGCGACGACGTCGGTGAAGGCGCCCGCGACGACGCGGTGGCACTCGTCGGGGGACTCAGGCAGCGCCATGGTCGCCGCCCCCGATCGAGGCGTCGGCGATCGAGGCGTCGGCGATCGAGCCGTCGGCGAGCAGGCCGTCGAGCTTGGCGTAACCGTCCTCGACCCCGCCCTCCATCCCGCTGGCGAGCCACTGGTCGCGCGCCTCGAAGGAGTCGACGAGCGACTGGGCGTGCAGGCGCGTGCGGCCGTCGCCGAGATCCTCGAACGTCAGCGTCTCGAGCGAGACGCCCTCGGGCATGCCCTCGTACGTGAACGTCTGGACGATGCGCTGCGGCGACACCTCGTGGAAGCACCCGCGGAACGCGTACTCCTCCGCGCCGTCGCCACCCGCGCGCACGTTGACGAAGCGCCAGCTGCCGCCGTCGCGGGCGTCCCAGTGGTCGATGCGGGTGCTCAGGTCGGCGGGGCCGACCCAGCGGGCGTAGAGCTCGGGGTCGGTGTGGGCCCGGAGGAGCTGGGCCGGGGACGCCGCGAAGTCGCGGGTGATCCGGATGACCGGGACCTTCTCGTCGGCCTCGATGGTGGTTCTCGTCGGGGTTCGGGTCGTCGCGTGCTGCGTCATGATGCCGTTCCTTCCTGCTCTGCGATGGGTGCCGTGTCCGTGGTGCCTGCGCCGCCGTCGAGCTCCGCCAGGACGGCGTCGAGACGGTCGTAGCGGGCCTCGGCCGCTCGGCGGTAGCGCTCGAGCCAGGCGGTGGCGAGGTCGAGCACGTCGGCCTCGAGATGGACGGAACGCCGTTGCGCGTCCCGGGTCTTCGTGACGAGGCCGGCCTCCTCGAGCACCCGCAGATGCTTGGAGACGGCCTGGACGCTCACGTCGTAGGGCTTCGCGAGCTCCCCGACCGTCGCGTCGGCGACGGCGAGCCGGGCGACGAGGTCGCGGCGCGTGGGGTCGGCCAGCGCCGAGAACGCCTTGGACAGCGAGTCCGCCATGATCACTCCTCAACCGATCGGTTGATGAAGACGTTAGACCCGCCATCGCCCGTCGTCAACCCTACGGTTGAAGAAAGCGATCGCGAGGCCGCGCGGCCCGGCCGGTCACGAGCGGGGACCGGCTCCCTCGCGGTCGTAGATTGCCGTCATGACCGATGAGTTCAGTCCCCTCGAGGTGGCCCTGACGACCGCCCGGTCGCTCAAGCCGGGAACGTGGGAGAGCGTCGAGACCATGGCCATGTTGGCCGCGGAGCTCCGGCGCCTGCCCGAGTCTCGGCACCTCCTCGACGCAGCCCGAGCAACGGCGCAGCACCTCAAGCCCGGAACCTGGCAGTCGGTCCGGGCCCTGACCTGGCTGGGGCGCGCGGAACGTGAGCTGGGGCAGGCCCCTCCTGGTTCGCCCGGGCAGTCCTGAGGCGGCGGGCCCGGACCGCCACGGCGCGGATGCGCGCAAGCCGGACAAAGCCCCAGCGACTCGGCCGGGCCTGGTCCGGCTCGGCCGCGCCTCGTCCGCCCAGGCGCACGAGGGCAGGCTCGGTGTCGACCCGGCATCACGTCCAGGCGCTGCGGCCCTGCCCGTCCCGGCGGGTCAGTCCATGAGCGCGCCCGGTGCGGGCCGCAGCCCGCGTCGCGTGACCTGTTCGACGGGGATGACCGCCGATGGGTGCGTGAAGGACCGCATGGCCGGATTCGCCGCCCGCACCGGATCGAGCCGGCGGTAGGGCTGCGACTGAATCGGCCGGGGGTCGGCGTCACCGTTGTTCGGCCACATCGACATCGCCCGCTCGGCCTGCGCGGTGATGGACAACGCCGGGTTGACGCCGAGGTTCGCCGAGATTGCGGCACCGTCGACGACGTGCAGGCTCGGGTAGCCCCACACCCGGTGGTAGGCGTCGAGGACGCCCCGCTCAGGGCTGTCGCCGATCGGCGCCCCGCCGAGGAAGTGCGCGGTCATGGGCACGTCGAGGATCTCGGTCGTCGAGCCGCCGGCGACGGCGAACCGGCCCGTGGCCTGCCGCAGCCGCCGCGCCACGGCCTCCATGGCGGTGAACCCGACGGGGATGTACGTCGGATTGGGCTCGCCGTGCCCCTGCCGGCTGGTCAGCGTCCAGCCGCCGAAGAGTCCCCTCTTGCCCGAGACGGTCAGGGAGTTGTCCCTGGTCTGCATGACGAGCCCGATGATGGTCCGCTCGCTCCAGCGATGGAGGGAGCCGGTGACCACCGCGGCGAACGGGTGCTTGGCCATCTCGACCAGGGCCTGCACCGGACGGGGGAGGCCCGTCGCGCCCGGCACGGCGATCGCGGTGAGCGCACCCATCGCGTTGGACCCCGGGCCGTAACGACAGTTTTCGACGTGGGTGTCCTCGCTGGGGTGGAAGCTGCTCGTGATCGCCACCCCGCGCGACAACTCCCCGCCCTCCGGCGGGGTCGCCGCCGTCGCGGTGAGGAGAGCCTCGGAGTTGGTGCGCGTCAGTTCACCGAGGGCGTCGGACAGGTCGGGCAGCTCCCCTTCGCCCTTCATCGCGTGCAGGAGCTTCTGGGTGCCCCACGTGCCCGCGGCGAGCACGACATGCCGCGCCGTCACGACACCGGGGTCGCGGCCGGCCGCCGTCCACGCCCCCGTCCGCTCGTGCCGCACCCGCCACAGCGGCCCCTCGGGAGCGTCGGCCGACGCCGGGACGACACCGATGCGGGTGACGGTCCGCATCGGCACCACCCGCGCGCCGAGCCGCTCGGCGAGGGCGAGATAGTTCTTGACCAGGGTGTTCTTGGCGCCGACGCGGCACCCGACCATGCAGTTGCCGCACTCGGTACACCCGGTGCGGGCCGGGCCGGCGCCGCCGAAGTACGGGTCGGCCACCGTGGCACCCGGCGTCCCGAAGAACACCCCGACCGGGGTCTTGCGGAAGGTGTGGCCGACGCCCAGGTCGTCGGCGGCCTCCTTCATGACGCGTTCGGCGAGGCCGTCGCACGGATTGGTGACGACCCCGAGCATCGTGCTCGCCGTGTCGTAGTGGGGCTTGAGTTCGGCCTCCCAGTCGGTGATGTGGGCCCATTGGCGGTCGGCGAAGAACGGCCGGGGTGGCACGTAGAGCGTCTGGGCGTAGTTCAGCGATCCCCCGCCGACGCCCGCGCCGGCCAGCAGCAGGACGTCGGGGAGCTTGTGGATGCGCTGGACCCCGTAGCACCCGAGCCGCGGAGCCCAGAAGTAGTTCTTCACGTCCCAGCTCGTCACGGCGAAGTCGTCGTCGGCGAACCGGCGCCCGCTCTCGAGGACGAGGACGCGATACCCCTTCTCCGACAGCCGCAGTGCGGCGACCGACCCGCCGAAACCCGAGCCGATGACGACGACGTCGTACAGCGGCTCGGTCGGGGTCGCGTCGCCGGCGGCCCCGTCGTTCGTCGATGGGTTCGCGGTGTCGCTCGTCATGCGGGCTCCTGGGAATGAGGCGCCGGCCGGCGGGTGTCGCCGGCCATGCCAAGGCACTCTGCCCCATGGGCGGCGCGGCGTCGCCATCGAACGGGGCAGGCGTCGGGACCGCGCGGGACCGGCCGAGATCGCCACACCCCCGCCCACCCTCCGCACTCGGACGCCGCGCCCAGCCCGCGGAGGCCGTCGGTTGGCCGCCGGCCCCGTCGCCTCCCGGCGCTCATGGCGCTCGAAGACAACGGAACTGCGGGGTCACCGGCCGAGGGATCGACGCCGCCGGCGGATCACCCGGGTGACGGCGCGGCCGACCCCGGCCCCGATCGGGCGATGCGCTCCTCGAGCACCTGGACCTCGCGCTCGAACAGCGCATCCGCGTCGAGGCGCATGGCCGCGAAACTCCCGCCGCACTCGAGGCTCGCGACGCCGTGCAGGCAGGACCACACCGACACGGCGAGCCCGAAGCGCGCACTGCCCGAGCCGCGCTCGGCCAGGACCGCGTCGTGCGAGTAGGCCGGCGGCGCTCCACCCGGCTCGGCGTCGGGCGCACTCGCCCCGCCGGGCACCGAGGCGGTCGACGCCGCGAGCAGGACCCCCATGAGCGAGCGGGCCGCCGTCGCGCGCTCGTCGGCGTGGGCGTCGTAGCCCGGAATCGGGGGCTTGAAGAGCAGGTCGTAGCGGTGCGGCTGGGCGAGGGCCCACTGCCGATAGGCGCGCGCCACGCGGGTGACGGGACGGGCCGCGCGCGCCGACGCCGGTGGAGCCCCGGCCTCCAGCGCACCGGCCAGGGCGTCGCGCAGGTCGTCGTAGGCGTCGACGACCAGCGCGGTCAGCAGCTCGTCCCGCCCCGCGACGTAGCGGTACAGCGCGGGGCCTGACACCCCGAGCTCCCTGGCGATCGCGTTGAGCGAGATCGCCTGGGGGCCGCCGGTTGCGAGCTGACCTAGCGCCACCCGCTTGACGTCGTCGCGCACCTGCCGGCGAAAACGCGCCCGCATCGGGTTGGCGGTCGGTCCTGCCGGCATCGGTGCCTCCTCGGGTGGATCGGGTGTGGCCACGCGGCGCGTCATCGCAGGTCGGCCCGCCGGACCCTTGTGCCGCACTCGCTCGTAAGGAATCATCATAGTTGTTAGAGCCTCTAACACCAGCATCGAGACGCAGTGTTTCCCCAGAGGAGCAGGCCATGCCGCTCGAACCCACCCCACCCGGAGACGCCTCCCGCACGCGCCCAGGACGGTGATGGCGCTGGCCGCCGTCGGCGCCGCGGTCTTCGCGCTTCCCCCACCCTGAGCAGCGACCCCGCGGCCAGCCGGGTGCCCATCGACCCCGACGTCGCCTGGCACGCCCTCACCCTGGCGGTCCACGCGCTGCCCGGCGGCCTCGCGCTCGCGCTCGGGCCGCTGCAGTTCCTCACTGGCCTGCGGACCCGCCGCCCGCAGGTGCATCGGGTGCTCGGGCGGGTCCACCTCGGGTCGGTCGTGGTCGCGGCGCTGGTGTCGCTCGTCGCGGCGATCTACTCGCTGAGCGGACTGTCGGCGCAGGTGGCGTTGGGCCCTACCCCCGGATCTTGGACACGGGGTGTGATTACGCAGCAGGTCGCAGCGTAGCGGTGTAGCCGGTCTCGAAGGCGACCGGCGAGGTGTAGCGACACCACGAGTGGCGTCGCTTGGTGTTGTAGCGGACGAGCCATCTGAAGACCTGCCGACGGCAGGTCAGCTCGTCACTCCAGCAGGCGGCGTCTTGGAGGACCTCACGCTTCATCGTGGCGTTGAACGACTCTGCGAGGGCGTTGTCCGCGCTGGATCCGACGGCGCCCATGGACTGGGTCACGCCGAGCTTGCGGCAGAGCGTGGCGTAGGCCTTCGAGCAGTAGACGGCGAGTTCAAGGGGTCGTTGCAACACCGGTCTGTGGGAGCGAGCGTAGTTGCTCTTCGAAGACCTCGGCGGGGGTTCGCCAGCCGAGGATCTTGCGGGGCCGGTTGTTCAGAGCGTGAGC
>NZ_JACYXE010000006.1 GCF_014857905.1 Agilicoccus flavus
CCACGATCCGGCCCGAGTAGACGTCCTTGATCGCGCACAGGTACAGCTTGCCCTCGTCGGTGCGGTGCTCGGTGATGTCAGTCAGCCACAACTCGTTGACCCGCGCGGCGGTGAAGTCCCGTCGGACGAGGTCGTCGTGCACCGGCGGGCCAGGCTGCTTGCCGCTGGCGGCGCGCTTCTTCCCGAACGCGCTCCACCACCGGTTGTCCCGGCAGATCCGCCACGCCGTGCGTGCTGCCATCCTCGAGCCGGCGTCACCGGCTTCCTCATGGAGGTAGCGGTAGCCGAACTCGGGATCGTCGGCGTGGGCGTCGAAGAGCGCGTTCGCGCGGTAGGCCTCGATGAGCTCGCGGTCTGTGACCGGCCGCGCGACCCACCGGTAGTACTGGACACGACACAGCTTGAGCACCCGGCAGGTCACCGCGACGGGGATCCCGTCGACGGCCAGGTCACGGACCAGCGGGAACATCATTTTCCCGGCAGGTTCGCCTGCGACAGGTACGCCGCCGCGCGACGCAATACCTCGTTCTCCTGGGCCAACAGGCGGTTCCGGCGACGCAACTCGCGTAGCTCACTGGACTCCGAGGCCGTCACACCGGGACGGTTGCCATCTTCCACATCGGCTTTGCGCATCCACTTGTTCAAGGTCATCTCGTGGATCCCGAAGTCCTTCGCGATCTGCGAGAGCGTCACCCCCGGTTCACGGTTACGGGCCACGCGCACGACGTCCTCACGGAACTCGGCAGGGAACGGTCTGGGCATGTCGGCATCCTTCCAGGCCCACCCGCAGGCAAGCCAGATCAGATGTCACCCGACCGTGCAGCAGTCCCGATCGACACCTACCTCGACCACGGCCGCATCCGCGACGGTGACGCCGAGGCGATGACGGATGCTGCCTATGCCGCTTGGCGCGCCGACCGGAATGCGGGGTTGGTGTCGGTGCTGATCGCCGAGACCCGCGACGACGTCACCACCCTCAACCAGCGCGCCCGCGCGGACCTGATCCTCGACGGCACCTTTACACCGGGCCGGGAGGTGGAGCTGAACGGCGGCACCGCCGCCGCAGTCGGAGACACGATCATCACCCGCCGCAACGACCGCCGCCTCCGCAACAGCAAGGAGTGGGTACGCAACGGCGACACCTGGACCATCACCAACGTCCGCGACGACGGCTCGATCACCATCCGCAAGACCGGTCGCAGGTTCGGCGGCTCGATCCTCCTCCCGGCGTCCTATGTGGCCGAGCACGTCGATCTCGGGTACGCGGTCACCGCCCACCGCGCCCAGGGCGTCACCGTCGACACCGCCCACGTTCTGGTCGAGCCCACCACGACGCGGGAGAATTTCTACGTCGCGATGACAAGAGGCATGCGTTCCAACCGTGCGTATGTGATCCTCGACCGGATTGACGATGCTCACACGGAGTCGCATCCGGGCGAGAACCCGGATGCCACCGGCAGGAGCGTGCTGAACGGGGTGCTCCAGCACGTCGGCGCTGAGCTGTCCGCGCACGAGACCATCACCGCCGAACACGAGCAGTGGGGCTCCATCGCCCAACTCGCTGCGGAGTACGAGACGATCGCCGCCGCTGCGCAACGCGGCCGCTGGGCGAGCCTGGTTCGTGCATCGGGGCTCACCGCCGAGCAAGTCGACACCGTGCTCGACTCGGAAACGTTCGGCGCACTCACCGCCGAGCTGCGAAGGGCCGAGGCGAATCACCACGACATGGACCGACTGCTCCCGCGCCTCGTCGTCGCGCGCGGGTTCGGTGATGCTGACGACATCGCTTCCGTCCTTCACCACCGCGTCGAACGCGCGACCGCACGGCCGGCAGGGTCGGGCCGCACCCGCAAGGCACCGCGGTTGATCGTGATGGCGCTCGGCGAAATTCCCCAGGGGCGCTCATCGAATGTCCCCACCCTGGGCGGGTGTCACTGTAGCGGTCGGCGGGTGCCTGTCGCTGCGTGACGGAGTGCTTCGTTCTTGGCGTGGTGGTCGCGTAGGCGGTAGGAATCGCCGTCGAGGTTGAGTACCACGGAGCGGTGCAGGAGCCGGTCGAGCATGGCGGCGGCGACGGTGGTGTCGCCGAGGACTTCGCCCCAGGACGCGACCCCGCGGTTGGTGGTCAAGACGATGCTGGTCTTGAGGTAGCGCTGGGACACAACCTGGAACAGCGCCGAGGCGGCTTCGCCGGGCAGCGGGAGGTAGCCGAGCTCGTCGATGACGAGGAGCGTGGGGCCGGCGAAGAACCGCATGGTGGTGGCCCAGCGGCCCTCGATCGCGGCGCGGTGGCAGCGGGCGGCGAGGTCGGCGGCGGTGGTGAAGTAGGTCCGGTAGCCGGCTTCGGCGGCTGCCCGGCCGAGCCCGACCGCGAGGTGGGTCTTCCCGACCCCGGGCGGCCCGATCAACAAGACGTTGGTCGCGGACTCCAGGTAGCGGCAGGTGGCGAGCTCGTCGACGAGCTTGCGGTCGATGCCGGGGGCGGCGTCGAAGTCGAAGTCGGCGAGCGTGGCCGGTGTCGGCAGGGAGGCGAACCGCAGCCGGCCGGCGAGCTTGCGTGCTTCGGTGGCCTCGACCTCACGGGCCAGCAGGTTTTCCAGGGTCGCGGTCATCGACCACTGCTCGGCTTCTGCTTCGGCCAGCACGCTGGGGAGGTGCTCGGCCGCCGCGGTGAGCTTCAACGCGGCGAGGTGGCCACGCAGCTGCTGGTAGAGGCTGGCCTGGGCGCCGGTCATCGGCACGGCCGGGGAGTCGGCGCTGATCGGGGTGGTCATGTGAGGGTGTTCCTTCCGTTGGCTGCTCGGTCGTACTTGGCGAGATCGATCACCACGTCGTCGTTGACGGCGGAGACCGGGTCAGGTTGTTGGCGGGCCCGCAGGGCGTCAGCCGCTGCCCGGGCGGCGGGTCCGGGCGGGATGCGCTCCTTGCGGCGGTGCGGACGGCTGGTGTCGTGGCCGGCCAGGACGAGCTGCTCAAGCGCGATCACGTGACCGTGGTCGCGGACCATCACCCCGGCGCCGTCGGGTGCGAGCTGATGGCGGGCGATCACGATCCCGCTGCTGGTGGCGATGTCGAGATGCTGGGCGCCGAGCCGCTGCCAGGCGACGACGCGGGCGCGGGCCAGCTCGGGTGGGACGGAGTAGAAGTTCCCGCGCCAGGCGACCAGCGCCTGGGCGGACACGGTCCGTTCCTCGCTGATCGTGGCGGGGAACGGCGCCGTGGGCACCGGTGCGAGTGGTTCTTGTTCGGCGATGGTGAGCACGCGGGCCGCCCGGTCAACGGCGGAGGGACGCAGCCGGGCATCACCTCGCAGCTCACAGAACCTGTCGAGCGAGGCTTGGGCTTCCTCGACGGTGGTGTCGTCCGGCAGTGTGCGCCACCAGCGCTGCGCGGCGGTGTGGTTGGACTTCTCCACCACGCCCTTACGGTTGCCCCGCCGCGGCGGGCAGATCGCGACCTGCACGCCGTAGTACTTGGCGACCGCAGCGAACGTCACGGTCACCTTCCCCGACTCGGGATGGCAGACCGTGCTCATCCGGTCGAAGCGCCACTTCCTCGTGAGCCCGCCGAGCTTGCGGGTGGTCTTGTCCAGGGCGTCGACCAGATGGGCCTGGTCCTCGGCCGCCGCCAGGGTGCCGCGCCAGCGACTGGAGTGCGCGAGCGCACCGACCAGCAGGTGCGCGTTCTTGCCCCACCCCCAGTGCTCAGGCGGGTCCGGCAGCTCGAGCCAGTCCCACTGGGTCTCCTCACCCGGCGGATGCTCGATCGGCGCGTTCGCCCGACCCTTCGTCGCCGAGCAAGGCTCGCAGTGCGGCCGCAGACCCCTGGCGCGGAGCTGGCGGGTGAAGGTCGGATACGACCGGTCGTAGCCGAGCCCGGCGACCTCGTCGAACAAGGTCACCGCCCACAGATGCGGATCCTCGGTGAGGCGTGCACGGACATAGTCGACGAACGCCTCGAACGGATCGGCTTCGGCGGGCTTGCGTTCGCCGGCGACCCGGCCGCCGGCCAGGTAGGCGCGGATGGTCTTGCGGTCCCGGCCCAGGTGCCGGGCGATCGCCGAGATGCTCATTCCCTGGCGACGTAGTGCGTGGACGTCGATGTCTTCCTCCCGTGTCAGCATGGGAAGCGAGGGCTCCTTCGTGAGATGGCGTGTGGTCAGAGACCGCCATCTTCGAAGGAGCCCCACCCGCTTCCGGATGGGCCCACGGGGTGGGGAATTTCAGTGAGCAGAACTGGGGAGATTCACCTGAGCGCCATCAATCGCCGGCCTCGTCCCGCACGCCGACGGCCCGATGTACACGGACATGCGCCGAGCACTTGATGAGCGGCGTGAACTGATCGAGGCCCGCACCGACGCGGTACTCGACGCCGCACGCGACGCCCGGGAAGCCTGGACGAAACCGCTCGGCGTGCCTCCTCGCGATTCGCGGAAGGCAACAGCATGGCGGCGACATGCCCGCACAGTCGCGGCCTACCGGGACCGGTATCGCATCACCGACGACACACCCCTCGGATCGCCCCCTCAGTCAACCGCCCAGAAGATCGACGCCGCCCGTGCCAGAACAGCACTCGACAAGGCAAGGGACATCTCTCGTGAACACACAGCGAATGTCGAGCGTTCGCCGGTCGAGCAAGTCTTTCTCGGCCCGAGCCTGTGATCTAGGCCTGCCCCACAGTGCCTTGCCGACACGTGTTGATTGGGGTGTGGAATGGACTCCGAGCGGGATAATAGTGTGCGCGCCTTCAAAGAGTTCGATCTGGTTGCGTATGCCCCTGATCGCGACGCTCCACGATGCACCTGGTGCCGGGCGGCATCGGGCATCCTCCCGAGGGCGACGCGCGTAAGCGTCGACGCAGCGCGCCACACGTGCACCGCTCACACCCGAGGTGCCTCAACCCGTACGTTGCGCACCGCCCCTCGCGATATCGCCGCCGTGATCGCCAGCTGAGGTGGCCACCCCTGCCGCACGCTGGAGCGCTTGTATCACGTTCCGGAGTTCGGGTACACCACGCAGCCCGACTGCGGTCGGGTAGAGCCGGCAGGCCAGAGCGGGCGCTGCTCCTTGACGGGCGAAGGGGTCGGCGCCGTTGATGAGGATTGTCGGTGACCCCGTGAATCCCCGTTGCTGGGCTTGCTCATCGCTGACGACGATGGAGCGGTGTACTCGCGCGTCTGTCCCGCACTGGCTCACGGCAGCCGTGATCAGCCGCACCGCGGCTGCCTCGCTGGCGCAGTCCGGGACGACGAGCAGCTCAACGTCGATCGTCTTCATCACCACCGATGGTTTGAGCGCGCAGTCGTAGGGCGTTGGCGATGACGCTGACGCTGGAGAGGGCCATGGCGGCGGCGGCGATGATGGGTGAGAGCAGGAGCCCGAAGACGGGGTAGAGGACGCCGGCGGCGATGGGGATGCCGAGGGCGTTGTAGACGAAGGCGAAGAACAGGTTCTGCCGGATGTTGGCCATGGTCTTCTCGGAGAGAAGACGTGCGCGCACGATCCCGGTGAGGTCGCCCTTGAGCAGGGTGATGCCGGCGCTTTCCATGGCGACGTCCGTGCCTGATCCCATGGCGATGCCGACGTCGGCGGAGGCCAGGGCTGGCGCGTCGTTCACGCCGTCGCCGGCCATCGCGACGACGTGACCTTCGCCGCGGAGCTTGGTGACGATGTCACTCTTGTGGTCGGGCAGCACTTCGGCCTCGACGTGATCGATGCCGAGCGTCTTGGCGACTGCCTGGGCGGTGACCCGGTTATCGCCGGTGAGCATGACGACGTCGATGCCGTCCGCGCGCAGAGCCTTCAGGGCGGCGGGGGTGGTTTCCTTGATGGGGTCGGCGATCGCGAACATACCAGCGGAGTGGTCGTCGATTCCGATGTGGATGACGGTCGCACCGTCGCCGCGGAGCTCGTCGGCGCGGGCGGCGAGCGGGCTCGTGTCGAGGCCCTCAGAGTTGAGGAACGTCGCGCTTCCGATGGTCACCCGGTGGCCGTCGACGGTCCCCAGGACGCCGCGCCCGACGGGTGAGTCGAAGTCGGTCACGTCTGGAATGTGCAGCCCTCGCTGGGTGGCGGCTTCGATGATGGCCATGGCGAGTGGGTGCTCGGAGGCGCGTTCGACGCCGGCGGCGATGCGCAGCAGCTCGTTGTCATCACGGTCGCTGCCGGTGGTGACGATGCCGGTGACGGTGGGTCGTCCTTCGGTGAGTGTGCCGGTCTTGTCAACGACCAGGGTGTCGACCTTCTCCATGCGTTCGAGGGCTTCGGCGTTCTTTATCAGGACGCCCAGGCCTGCGCCGCGACCGACACCGACCATGATCGACATGGGGGTGGCCAGCCCGAGCGCGCAGGGGCAGGCGATGATCAGGACCGCCACGGCGGCGATGAGGGCGTGGGCGAGCTTCGGGTCCGGGCCGACCAGTGCCCAGACGATGAACGCGACCACGGCGATGGTGATGACGGCGGGCACGAAGATGCCGGCCACCTTGTCGGCCATCCGCTGGATCGGGGCGCGGGAGCGTTGCGCGTCGGCGACCATGGCAACGATTCGGGCGAGCATGGTGTCGCGTCCGACCTTCTCGGCGCGCATGACCAGGGCGCCGCTGCCGTTGATGGTGCCGCCGATGACGGTGTCGCCGCTGTTCTTGGTGACCGGCATGGACTCACCAGTGACCAGGGACTCATCGACGGCGGAGCGGCCATCCTCCACGGTTCCGTCGACCGGTACCGCCTCCCCGGGGCGGACCCGGAGGCGGTCACCGAGCTGGACGGTGTCGAGGGGGATCTCTTCGTCGTCGCCGTCGGCGGTGATGCGGCGGGCGGTCTTGGGGCTGAGATCGAGCAGGGCTTTGATGGCGCCGGAGGTCTGCTCGCGGGCGCGCAGCTCCAGGACCTGCCCCAGCAGGACCAGGGTGGTGATGACGGCGGCGGCTTCGAAGTAGACGTCGACGGTGCCCGCGTCACCGCGGAAGGAGTCGGGGAAGACACCCGGCGTGAAGGTGGCGATCACGCTGAACAGCCACGCGATTCCGGTGCCCATCGCGATCAGGGTGAACATGTTGAGGTTGCGGGTGCGGACCGAGGCCCAGCCGCGGACGAAGAAGGGCCACCCGGCCCACAGCACGACGGGTGTGCCGAGCGCCAGCTGGAGCCACACCGAGGTACGGGCCGGGATGAGGTCGTGCAGCCACGGGATGAAGTGGCGTCCCATCTCAAGGACGACGGTGGGGATCGTCAGCGCGGTGGCGACCCAGAACCGGCGAGTCATGTCGGCTAGCTCGGGGCTGGGGCCGGTATCGGCGGTGACGGTCACCGGCTCCAGGGCCATCCCACAGATGGGGCAGGACCCGGGCCCGGGGCGGCGGATCTCTGGATGCATAGGGCAGGTCCACTCCGTCGCCTCGCCGCTGATGGGCGCATCGTGGCTGGCGGCGGGCATTGTTGCATGTTCGGCTGCGGGACCGATGAACGCGGCGGCGTCCGCGTGGAATCGGTCACGGCAATGCTCCGAGCAGAAGTGGTACTGCTGACCGTCGTGGTCGAGGACGGGTGCTGTCGAGGCGTTTACGTTCATGCCGCACACGGGATCTGTGAGCGGCTCCGTCGCGGTGGATTGGTCGTAGTGGTGCTCGTGGTTCATCACGGTTGGCTCTCCTGCGCGAGCGCGTCCATCGGTGTCCATGCCCGGGCGGCGAGCGTGGCGGCCAGCGCCCTGGGTGTCGCGAAGGTCATGCGGTGTCCTTCGTTCTGGCTGTCGACGCTGATGGGACCAGTTCGCCCGTCTGGGCCTCCACCTTGATGAGCGGACACCGGCCAACTGGGCGACATCCGCCTCGGACGGTTCCCTCGCAGTTGCCGCAGGTTCATGGCGGGCAGCCGAATATGTGTCTTTGTGGTGATCATCCGCTTCTTCCTGGACTCGGACCATTTAACACCATATACCCCGCCGGGGTATATGCACAGCAGCGGGTTGTTTTCTGTGTCGGGGCGCAGAGGCCGTGGCCTGGTGAGAACTAGGGCAAGGTCGGGTCGTGGGCGTCCGTCAGGATGGGTTTCCCCTGTTTCCGTGGTTCATCCACAGCATCATGGCGCCCATCATGGCGAGGCAGCCCAGGGCGTAGAGGAGGCCGCCGGCGCCGAGGCCGCCGGCGGGGATGAGCATTCCGATGACGACGAGCATGGGCACGCACATGAGCCACATCAGCCAGCCGTGACCGTGCCCGGGGCTGGGAGCCGGGGTCTCGGGTGTGGGTGTCTGGGTAGGTTGCGTGAACTGTGCGTAGTCGTTGGACGGTGAGTGCCGCGTGGCCATGGTGGGTCTCCTTCGTATGTTCGTCCCGGGCCGTTTGCCCTGTGTCTTCAGACTCGTCGCCCGATGTGGCGGTATGGCCTTGGGTTGATGAAGGGTGGGTCAAGATGTCGGCCGGGTCACTGGACGACGACTTCGGTGGTTGCTCCGGCATCGGTGGTGCGAAGGACCTTCCCGTCGACGACAACGATGATCTCGACCTTGCCGTCAGTGGTGCGCTCGGCGAACAGGGAATCGGCGGTGCCGATGGTGTCGGGGTGCAGGGTCCAGGTCGTGCCGGCGTCGTCACTTGTCGCCAAGCGTCCAGCGCTGGTGGTGGTGACGATGGTCTGCTCGTCTGCCCACGCGACCAGCACCGCGGTCTCCGGTGGCGTGAGCTTCTGCCAGGTCGCTGCGTCGTCAGTGCTGATGAGCAGGCCTGCAGCGGTCGTGGCCAGGAGAGTCCCGGAGGTGGGTGAGGCGGCCAGTGCCCGGGGTGGGGCGGCGATGCTGCGGTCTGTCCAAGAGCGGCCGTCCGTGCTGGTGCGCAGGGTCCCGTCGAATCCGGTCACGCCCTTGGGTCCGACGGTGAGGGCATGGAAGTCGGATTCTCCACCTCGCGAGGTGACCTGCCAGCTGAGGCCGCCATCGGCGGAGGTGATGAGCCCGACCGGCTGAGGCAGATCGACCCCGATGCCCGGATGGCCGGAGGCGTAGAAGGTGCCGTTGGGCCCGACAGCGAAGCCCATCAGGTCGATGGTCGGCCCGTTCTGGCTCAGCTCGCCCTTGACATGACGGAAGAGCCCTTCGTGGGTGGCCAGCAGTAGCTCGCCAGTCTCCGGGTCTCGCGCAACGGCGTGGATGTGAGTGATGGCGATCGGCGCGTTCGACTCATCCGCTTCCGATGGAGGGCTTGAAGCCGTCCCGGCAGGTCGCGAGCCGGATGCGTCCGGCGCGGTCGTAGCCACGCAGGCGGACAGACCACCGAAGGCGAGGACCAGGGCACCGGCTGACAGCGCCCGCAGCACTGGCCCGTTCACTTGGCATACTCCAGGGCGATCATCATGCCAGCCTCGGCGTGGTAGATGTTGTGGCAGTGGATCATCCAGTCGCCCGCGTTGTCGGCATCGAGGTCGATCGCGAAGGACTGCATCGGCGCCATCAGGACGGTGTCCTTGCGCAGACCAGAGGGCAGCGCGAACGTGTGACCGTGCAGGTGCAGCGGGTGGGTCATCATCGTCATGTTGACGGCGTTGATCCGCAGCCGTTGCCCGGCCGTGACGGTGAGGGGTTCGTTCTTCCCGAACGGGGCCCCATTGATGCCCCACCGGTAGGGCTTCATCGAGCCCTGGAGATTCAGGTCGACGGTCGCATCCGGTGCCTTGGCGGGCAGCTTCGCGGACTCCGCCGGCTGCAACTGGGAACCGATCAGCACCTGCCCGGACAACTCGGGTGGGGTGACATCCGCACCGGGCGCGGCACCGCCCGCGGTGCGGACCAGGGCCATGGCCTGGCCGCCGCTGGTCTTGCCGAACGGCCTGGCCACCAGCGGGAAAGCCCCGTCCTTGAGGGTGACGACCGCGTCGTAGCGTTCGCCCATCCCGATGTAGAAGGCATCGACCTCGCTCGGCTGGACCGCATGCCCGTCGGTGTGCGTGATGGTCATCCGGTGCCCGCCCAAAGCGACGGTGAAGATCGTGTCGGAGGCAGCGTTGATGATCCGCAGCCGGACCTTCTGGCCGGGTTTGGCGGTCAGGACCTCGGGATCGGTGGGGGGTCTGCCGTTGACCAGGAAGAACGGGTATGTGACATCGCCGGCGTCGCCCCACGGCCCGGCACCCATCGACATCCGGCCCATCGAGCCGTGGTCCATCCCGCCCATGTCGCCGGAGGATGCGGTGCCGCCGTCGGCGATGAGCTTCTTGAGCACGGCGTCGGGGGTGGTGCCGGTCCCGTCGATCCAGTCATCGAGGACGACGATCCACTCGGCGTCATATCCGCCTTGTTCGTTGGGGTCGTCGATCACCATCGGTGCGTACAGGCCGCGGTCGAGCTGGACGCCGACATGCGGGTGGAAGAAGTAGGTGCCGGGGTCGGGGACGGTGAACTCGTACACGTACTGGGCGCCTGGCTTGACCGGGTCCTGGGTCAGGCCAGGGACCCCATCGGCGGCGTTGCGCAATCGGATGCCGTGCCAGTGGATGGTGGTGTCCGCGGGCAGCTGGTTGTCCAGCGTGAGCCGTAGGAAGTCACCCGCGGTCGCCCGGACCAAAGGCCCGGGGGCGACGTCTCCGTATGCCCAGGTCGACACCTGCCGTCCGCCCAGGTCGAGGGTGACCGGTTTCGCTGTGAGGGTCTTCTCGATCAGTTTCTGCCCCGGGGACGGCGGGATCGGGGTCGGCGTGCCGAACGTACGGGACGGCGTACCGGTAGACCCGGGCGATGATGTACAGGCGGCTAGGGCCGCGGTCGCGGCGACACCCAGGCCGCCGAGCAGGACGTTGCGGCGGGACAGTAGGGGCGAGGTCATGATGCCTTTCCGGGTCGGGGAGAGAGAGTCAGTGGCCGTCGGCGATCAGACGGCGACGCTGTTCGTACTCCTCGGGGGTGACCTCGCCACGGGCCAGGCCTTCCTTGAGCAGGGTCAGCAGGTCCGGGCGGTCAGCCCCGGCGGTCGTGCGATCGCGTCCGGGAAGCAGTGCCCGGATGACCAGGACGATGACGAGCCAGAACGTGAGAGTGCCCCCGCCCATGACCAGCCACATCCACCACTCCATGCCGTAGCCCCACATCATGAGCGTGCTCCCTTGCCGTTGCCGTCGTCGTGAACCCGGTGGTGTCGACACGATCCATCGTGTGCGGTGTAGGTCATGGTCAGACTGTCGCTGAGTTGAGGTTTGACGAAGATCTGCGACGCGCGACCGACGAGGGGGCGGCGACAGCACGGGTGGGCGAGAACGGTGGGAGAGAATGTGGAGTGTGAGCACCACACACCCAACCCCCGGACCAAGTGTTCTCATAATCGAGGATGAGAAGACTCTCGCCGGGATGATTGGCGCCTACATGTCCCGCGCCGGGTACCAGGCTCGCGTCGTGCACACCGGACCGGACGGGGTGCAGGCGGTCCGCGATCAGACGCCCGACGTGGTGATCCTCGACCTCGGTCTACCCGGACTCGACGGCATCGAGGTGTGCCGCCAGATCCGCACCTTCACCGACTGCTACGTCATCGTCGTCACCGCCCGCAAGGATGAGATCGACACCCTCATCGGGCTGTCCGTCGGCGCCGACGACTACGTCACCAAACCGTTCAGCGTTCGCGAGCTCGTCGCGCGGGTCCAGACCGTCCTGCGCCGACCCCGCACTGGCACGTCCCGTGCCCATCAGGAGCCGGTGTGGGTGTTCGGGGAACTTCATGTGGACTCGGCCGGCCAGCAGGTCCACCTCGCCGGTGATCCGGTGGCGCTCACCCCCACGGAAAGAGACCTACTGATGACACTCGCGGAACGGCCCACCATGGCCTTCTCCCGCCGCCAGCTGATCGACGAGGTCTGGGGCGACGACTGGGTCGGTGATGAACACCTGGTCGATGTCCACATCGCCCACCTCCGCCGAAAGCTCGGCGATGACCCGGACACGGCCCGCTACATCAGCACCGTGCGCGGCATCGGCTACCGGATGGGCAAGGGATGAACACCTCACCCGGCGCCCATGCGTCCCACGGCCTCGCGTCCCGACTGCTGGCCGGGCAGTCGATCGTCCTCGTTGCCGGCGCCCTCACCGCCGGACTGGTCGCCACGATCATCGGCCCCCCGATCTTCCACGACCACCTCCTCCAAGCCGGCCACCCGTCGAACTCGCCCGAGCTGGCCCATATCGAGATGGCCTACCGGGACGCCTCACTCATCTCGGTCGGCGTGGGGCTGCTCATCTCCCTGCTGGCCGCCACCGCAGTGACTTGGTTCCTCACCCGGCGTCTGCGACGCCCCCTGGACCAAGTAACCCACGCCGCCCGAGAGCTCAGCAGAGGCCACTACGCCACGAGGGTCCCACTGGTCGGTTCCGGCACCGAGTTGGAGACCCTCGCAACCGCGTTCAACACCATGGCGGCCCGGCTCGAAGGGGTCGAGGACACCCGCCGGCGGATGCTCTCCGACCTCGCGCACGAGCTGCGGACCCCGATCGCCACCCTGAGCGCCTACCACGAGGGCCTGCACGACGGCATCGCCTCCCTCGGACCCGACTCCCGCACCGCCCTGACCGAGCAGACCGAGCGACTCACTCGGTTGGCCGACGACATCGACGAGGTCTCCACAGCCGAAGAAGGCCGCCTCGACCTCGATCTGCACGACCACGCCGTTGCCGACCTGCTCTGGGCCGCCCACGAAGGAATGCGAGAGCGCTACGCCGCCCAGGGCGTCAGCCTCGTCATCGACCCCACGGCGGCAGCAGGCCTCGCCGTGCAGGTTGACCGGCACCGCATCGGGCAGGTCCTGACCAACCTCCTGACCAACGCCCTCCGGCACACGCCACCCGGGGCGACCGTCACCGTCGCCGCCCAACGCGACGGGGCGGAAGTCGGCATCAACGTCACCGACAACGGCGAAGGCATGACACCCGAGCAGCTAGAGCACGCCTTCGAACGGTTCTACCGCGGGGACTCGGCACGCACTCGCGACCGCACCGGCTCCGGCATCGGCCTCACCATCAGCAAAGCCATCGTCGACGCCCACGGCGGCAGCATCACCGCCGCAAGCGCAGGTTCCAGCCTCGGGACCACCTTCATAGTCAGCCTGCCCGCGACGCTCAATGACCAGAGCCGTTGAGCAGTACAGCCTGGAGGCCGCCCGCGAGAACGTCGAAGACCTGGCAGGCTAGTCGTACTCGGTCCGCGACATTGCAGCCTGCGCTGAAGGATCAAATCGCCAGCAACCAAACGCAGACAAGCCCCCTGTACCCCATGATCGGGAGTACAGTAGAGCGTGAGGCAGGTTCTTCTCATCTGCGGGTCCTCCGGGACGGCCCACCACGGGCGCTCATACACGTACTGCCTTCTCGACGGAGAGCACGTGTGACGAGAGGCCCGCCATGTTCCGCCTTTTCTGGACGATCAGTGTCCACAGCCGCTACTACCTGCGCCGTTACATGCCGAGCAACCGGCTGCTCGACGCGATCCGCAGGCGACGCGGTCTCAGATGGGGCATGCCGGCAATGCTGATCGCCGCGCCCTACCTCCTGATCGCGAGCATTTGCACCCGCCTCATCGATGATGGCGGCCCCGGCTGGCTTCACCTCGTCGTATTTTGGGCGATCTGGAACGCGATGAAGTTCGTCATCATGGGACCGGTCAGCCTCGCCCTCCTGGTCCGTGCCCGGACCCAGGAAGCAGTCGCGCGGCGCCGCGCACACGCTGAGCAGGTCACCCACGACCACTCGATGAATCAGGAACCCGTATCGGCGGGAGCACTCCGATAATTGCGGCGACTAATTGCGGCGACCTACAGCCTGGACCGGCTCAGCCGGGTCGTTCCGCAGATCATGGCGGACCTCCACGACGCCAGCGTGATCATCTACACCGCCGACCGAGAACCGCAGCCCCTCGGCGACACGACCACGCTGCTCGATATCCAGATCGCCACGATCCACGAATCTTCCTCCCGGGTCAGGCGCATCAAGCACTGACCCGAGCGCGCCGGCCGCCCGGACGGATCGTGACTCCTTCCACGTCGAGCGCGCGCCGGACCGCCTGTTGACTCACCCCGAACCGCAAGCCGACCTCTATCAGCGTCGAACCACCCTCGTAGAGTTCGACCGCCTCAGTCACGTCGGACTCATCGAGGCCGCGCCTGCGGATCGGGATCGACCGGCGGACAAGATGGGCAGCCACTGTGCGGCGGTGAACACTGAACCGCTCGCCCAACTCAACGAGGGTCGCGCCTTCCCGATACAGGGCCACCAGCTCGTCGACCTGCGCCGGGCGCAGAAAGGTTTGAGCTATCCCAACTGCACGCACCATCCGACCCCGCGAGTCCACAACCGACGGCTCCAAAGGCCGCCAAGAACGCTTGTATACGCCACGCGACCTGCGGGACACCACCGTTTTCAATGCCGAGTAGGGGTTCTCAAACTCTCTACCGAGGTCCACCAGAGGCTTTGAAACCGGCTGAGGCCGCCCGAATCCGTTCGGGCGGCCTCAGCCGTTTCTGTCGCCGCTCCCGGCCGGCCGGGGCGGCGCGGACGCACCGAGTGACATCAACGGGCCGGGCACTCCCGGCAGGTGTGCCCGCCCACGTGGGGATGCCCGTGCGACGCTAGGACCATGTCGTCCGACGCAGACCAGCAGGTTCCCGCCGGCAGCCTGGAGGACGAGCTGCGACCCCCCGAGTCGTGGCCGGGGGCGGCCGGGCGCCGCTCGGTGAGCCCGTCGAGCGCGTCGGCGGGCAGCCGGCCCCGCGGCGGCGACTCCTGGCCCGGCGCGGCCCCGTCGACGACCGTCCCGGCCCGGAAGACCACGCGCGCCGACGCCGACGGCGACCCGACGCTCCGGCCGCCCGCCCACCGTGTGGCCCCGCAGGCCGTGAACCTGTGGCGCCTGTCGGCCGGGCTGGGCTGGCTCCTCCCGCTCGTCGGCGTCGTCGGCTGGACCGTCGTCGACGACGGCCACCGGACCGCGCAGACCGCTGCCCTGCTGGTCGTCGTCGTGCTCGCCCTCGTCCACGTCATCGTCATGCCGCTGTGGCGCTACCGCGTCCACCGCTGGGAGGTCACGCCCGACGCCGTGTACACGCAGACCGGCTGGTGGCGCCAGGACCGCCGGATCGCGCCCATCGCCCGCGTCCAGACCGTCGACAGCGAGCGCGGCCCCCTCGAGCGGCTCTTCGGGCTCGGCACGGTGACGGTCACGACGGCGTCGGCCGCCGGGCCCCTGCGCATCGCGGCGCTGCCGCAGCATCAGGTCGACCGGCTCGTCGCCGACCTCACGCGGGTGGCGGCGCGCCACCGCGGGGACGCCACGTGATGGCGGAGCCCTCGCCCCGGCCACCCGCACCCGCCTCCCATCCCGAGCCACCGACGGCGACCCCCCGGACGGCGAATCCCCCGCACGAGACCCCGTGGCTCCGCCTGAGCCGCCGGATGCTGCTCGTCCAGCCGATCAAGGAGATCGTCTCGTCGCTGCCGGCGTTCGCCGGCATCCTCGTCGCCGGGTTCGCGTCGGGACGCTGGTCGTGGTGGGCGACGTTCCTCATCGTCGTGCCCGTCGTGCTCGGCACCGTGCGGTGGGCTGTGACGTTCTACCGCGTCACCCCCGACCAGCTCCAGCTCCGCGGCGGCCTCGTCCAGCGCAACGTCCTCACCGCGCGACTCGACCGGGTGCGGACGGTCGACGTCACCGCGTCCCCGCTGCACCGGCTCCTGGGCATCGCGAGTGTCCAGGTCGGCACGGGGGCCGCGAAGCCGTTCGTCCTCGACGGCCTGCCGCGGGCGCAGGCCGAGGCGCTGCGCGAGTCCCTGCTGCACGCGCGTCACGTCGCGCCGGACGCGGCGGCCGACGCCGCCGCGGACGACGCGGCCCGCGCGGCCTCGGACGCCACCGGCACCGCCGAGACCGGCCGCGCGGCCGGCCCGCAGGAGGCCGAGCTCGCGCGGTTCCGCTGGTCGTGGCTGCGCTTCGCGCCGTTCACGATGTCGGGGCTCGTCGCCGTCGCGGCGGTCTTCGGTTTCGTCCTGCAGGCCTTCGACCAGCTCCTCTGGACGTTCGCGACGCAGGCCTACGAGAACGTCGGCGAGCTCGTGTCGTTCTCGTGGTGGGTGCTCGCGGCCGTCGGCGCTCTGGCCCTCCTCGCGGTGCCGGCGCTCCTGTCGACGATCGTCTACGCCGCCACGTTCGGCGGCTATCGGCTGACCCGGCACGCCGGGGGCACCCTGCGCATCGTGCGCGGTCTGCTGACGACGCGGTCGACGACGGTGGAGGAGAAACGGGTCCGCGGGGCGGTGCTGCTCGATCCCGCGGCGATGCGCCCGGTGCGCGGGTCCCGCGCCCTCCTGCTGACGACGGGGCTGCCGGGGGAGTCCTCGGCGTCGGCCGACGTGCTCGTGCCGGCGGCGCCGCGGGCGCTCGTGGCCGCCACGCTCGAGCGGGTCCTCGGGGTCGCGGGGGTGGCCGACGGCCCGTTGCGCCCCCACGGCCCCGCCGCCACCCGCCGGTGCTGGACCCGCGCCCTCGCCCCCGCCGCGGTGCTCGCGGCCGGGCTCGCGGGACTCGCCTGGTGGTGGGGCCTGCCCGCGCTCCTCGTGGCGGCGCCGGCTCTCCTCGTCCTCGCCGCGGTGCCGGTCGCCGCGGGCCGGGCCGCCTCGCTCGGGCACGACGTGGTCGACGGCCACCTCGTGAGCCGGTCGGGGGTCTTCCCGCGCCGCCGCAGCGTGCTCGACCTGTCGGGCACCATCGGCTGGTCGTTCACGAGCACGCCGTGGCAGCGCCGCGCCGGGCTCGTCACCGCCTCCGCGCTCACGGCCGCCGGGTCGGGCTCCGTCGTCGTCCTCGACGTGCCCGAGTCCGTCGCCCTCCGCCTCGCGCTGCGGGCCGACGCCGACCTGTGCGCCCCCTTCGTGGCCGAGCGGACCCCCGCCGTTGCGGCGCCGCCGTCGGTGCGATGAAGTGAGGGGATGACCGACTCCGACGTCCGCATCGAACACGACACGATGGGCGAGGTGGCAGTGCCGCACGACGCCCGCTACGCGGCGCAGACCCAGCGCGCCGTCGAGAACTTCCCCATCTCGGGCACGCGCCTGACCCGCCACCACATCGCCGCGCTCGGCCAGGTCAAGCGGGCCGCGGCCCTCGCGAACGCCGACCTCGGGGTGCTCGAGCGCCCGATGGCCGACGCCATCGTCGCGGCCGCCCAGGAGGTCATCGACGGCGACTGGGACGAGCACTTCCCCGTCGACGTCTTCCAGACCGGCTCGGGCACGAGCTCGAACATGAACACGAACGAGGTCGTCGCCTCCCTCGCGTCCGAGCGCCTCGGCTCACGCGTGCACCCCAACGACCACGTCAACGCGTCGCAGTCGAGCAACGACGTCTTCCCGTCCTCGATCCACGTGGCCGCCTACGAGACGGCGAGCAGGACGTTGCTGCCCGCGCTCGACACCCTCGCGACCTCCCTCGAGGCGAAGTCGCGCGAGTTCGCCCACGTCGTCAAGGCCGGGCGGACGCACCTCATGGACGCGACGCCCGTCACCCTCGGGCAGGAGTTCGGGGGGTACGCCGCGATGATCCGGCACGGCATCGCCCGCGTCGAGGCGACCCTGCCGCGGCTCGCGGAGCTCCCGCTGGGCGGCACCGCCGTCGGGACGGGTATCAACACCCCCGACGGCTTCCCGCAGCGCGTCATCGAGCTCGTCGCCGAGCACACGGGGCTGCCGTTCGTCGAGGCCGACGACCACTTCGCCGCCCAGGGCAGCCAGGACGCGTTCGTCGAGGCCTCGGGCGCGCTCAAGGTGCTCGCGGTGTCGCTGACGAAGATCTGCAACGACCTGCGCTGGATGGGGTCCGGGCCGCTCGCCGGGCTCGGCGAGATCGCCCTGCCCGACCTGCAGCCCGGCAGCTCGATCATGCCCGGCAAGGTCAACCCGGTGCTGTGCGAGGCGACCCTGCAGGTGTGCGCCCAGGTCATCGGCAACGACGCGACGATCACCTACGCGGGCGCCTCGGGCGCCTTCGAGCTCAACGTCATGCTGCCCGTCTCGGCCCGCAACCTGCTCGAGTCGATGACCCTCCTCGCGGCGGCGTCCACGCAGCTCGCGACCCGCTGCGTCGACGGCATCACGGCGAACGAGGAGAGGTGCCGGGCGCTCGCGGAGTCGTCGCCGTCGATCGTCACCCCGCTCAACCGGCACATCGGCTACGAGAACGCCGCGAAGATCGCCAAGCACGCGGTGAAGAAGAACCTGACGATCCGCGAGGCGACCCTCGACCTCGGCTTCGTCGAGCGCGGCGAGATCGACGAGGCCACCCTCGACGCGGCGCTCGACGTCATGGCGATGACGAACTCGCGGTGACGCGTGGGCGGCTCCCGCTCAGATCCAGCTCGGGAACCACATCCGCCAGGACCAGTGCTCGTACGGGATGAGCTCACCGGTGTAGACCGGCCAGAAGAAGACGAAGACCGCGACGGCGGCGACGACGTAGGCCCCCGCGAGGGCGAGGCCGATCCGTCGCCGCCGTCGCGACGCGTCGGGGGCCCCGACGACGAGGCCGAGGCAGTACGTCACGCCGAGCACGACCCACGGCACGAACGCCACGGAGTAGAACGTGTAGATCGTGCGCTCCTGGTACTGGAACCAGGGCAGGTAGCCGCCCGCGTAGCCGGCGAGGATCGCGCCGGCGCGCCAGTCCCGGCGCCACGCCCAGCACCCGACGAGGACGGCGAGCGACAGCGCCCCGGCCCACCAGACGAGGGGGTTGCCGAGGTCGGTGATGGCGCGTGAGCACTTCTCGGCGCCGCACCCGGTGTCGGTGCCGACGTAGTAGAACGACGTCGGGCGGCCCTGCACGATCCACGACCACGGGTTGCTCTGGTAGACGTGCGGCGTGTGCAGGCCGACGTGGAAGCGCCACATCTCCCCGTGGTAGTGCGCGAACGACCGGACGACGTCGGGCACGAGGGCGGCGGCCCCGCTCGCCGGGTTGGACGTGGCCCAGTGCCGGTCCCAGCCACCGTCGGTCGCGAACCAGCCGGCCCACGTGGCCACGTAGACGGCGCCGGCCGTGCCGCACATGGCGAGGGCGGCCACGGGGGCGCTGCGCAGGACGCTCGCCACCCACCACCGGCGGATGCCGGCCGCGCGGCGCGCCCCCATGTCCCAGAACACGGTGAGCAGCCCGAACGCGGCGAGGAAGTACAGGCCCGACCACTTCGTGCCGATGCACAGCCCGAGGCTGACGGCGGCGAGCAGGCGCCAGGGCCGCACCCCGAGGGCGGGGCCGTACCGCAGCCGCCGGTCGTCGGGCCCGGCGCCGGACTCCCGCAGGGCGCCGACGCGCACGGCGAGCCGTTCGCGCATGGCGTCGCGGTCGACGACGAGGGCGCAGAACGCGGCGAACGCGAAGAACATGACCGACATGTCGAGCAGGCCCGTGCGCGACAGGACGAAGTGCTGCCCGTCCACGGCGAGGAGGATGCCGGCGACGGCGCCGAGGGTCGTCGACCCGAACATGCGCCGCGCGGTGCGGGCCATCATCAGCACCGACAGGGTCCCCAGCACGGCGACGGAGAACCGCCACCCCACGCTCGAGTCGACGCCGAAGAGCAGCTCGCCCGAGGCGATGACCCACTTCCCGACGGGCGGGTGGACGACGAAGTCGGCGGCCTGGTCGAAGACGGCCGACGTGCCGGCGGCCCACACGTCGTCGACGCCCGGCGTCGCGCCCTTGGCCGCGTACTTCTCGAGGACCTTGTTCTCGTGGCCGAACTCCACGAGCGACCACGCCTGCTTGACGTAGTACGTCTCGTCGAACACGAGCGTGCCGGGGAAGCCGAGGTTCCAGAAGCGGACGACGCCCGCCCACGCGGCGATGAGGATCGGGACGATCCATCCGGCGAGGCGATCGGTCGGTCGTGGGCCGAGCAGCCTGGCCCGGAGCCGATCGGTCTCGGTCATGGGCTCCATCGTAGGTCGGGGCCATCGACCGGCCGCGCAGGCTCCGCCGCGCCGCCCGTGCCCCGTCCGTGCCGGTGCGAGGCCCCTGCCTGCGAGGATCGGAGGCATGCCCGTCCCCAGCTCCACCCCGTCGCCGATCACGCCGTCGGATCGGCCCGGTGCCGACGCCGGTGTCCTCGTCCTCGCGGCCACCCCCATCGGCGACCCGGCGGACGCCGCGCCCCGGCTGGGGCGCGAGCTCACGGAGGCCGACGTCGTGGCCGCCGAGGACACGCGCCGCCTGCGCCGGCTCGCGGCCGCGCTCGAGGTGACCGTCGGCGGAGAGGTCGTCAGCTACCACGAGCACAACGAGCACGTCCGGACGGGCGAGCTGCTCGAGGCGCTCGTCGCGGGGCGCCGCGTCCTCGTCGTCACCGACGCGGGGATGCCCTCGGTGTCCGACCCCGGGTTCCGGCTCGTCGACGCCGCGGTCCGCGCGGGGGTGCGCGTCACGTGCGTGCCCGGTCCGAGCGCGGTGCTCATGGCGCTCGCGGTGTCGGGGCTGCCGGTCGACCGGTTCTGCTTCGAGGGGTTCCTGCCGCGCAAGGGCGGGGAGCGCACGCGCGTCCTGCGCGAGCTCGCCGACGAGCGTCGCACCATGGTCTTCTTCGAGGCGCCGCACCGGCTCGCGGCCTCGCTCGCCCACCTCGCGGAGTTCTTCGGCCCCGATCGCCCGGGCGCCGTCTGCCGCGAGCTGACGAAAACGTACGAGGAGGTCGTGCGCGGGCCGCTCGCCGACCTCGCCGCCTGGGCGCAGGACGGGGTCCGGGGCGAGATCACCCTCGTCGTCGGGGGCGCGCCGCGCCGCGCCGCCGACCCGGCGGACGCCGACGCCCGCGTCGCCGCCCTCGTCGCGGACGGCGTCCGGCTCAAGGACGCGTGCCGGGACGTGGCCGCCGCCACCGGGCTGCCCTCGAAGGAGCTGTACGCGCGGGCCGTCGCGGCCCGGTGACACCGGCCGGGCCCCCACGGTTCCCGGCAACCGCCTGCGAGGCGGGTGACGCAGCACTAGCGTGTGAACCGGGTGCGCCCGCGCCCTGCGGCCGCGTGAGCGACGCGGCCCTCCCGCCACGACGAAGGAGTCGGGTCATGAAGGTCGGTGTGCCCACAGAGGTCAAGAACAACGAGTTCCGGGTCGCGATCACCCCCGTCGGGGTGCACGAGCTCGTCGACCACGGCCACCAGGTCTTCGTGCAGCGCGGCGCCGGCCTCGGTTCGTCCATCGCCGACGAGGAGTACGTCGCGCAGGGCGCGACGCTGCTCGACACCGCCGATGAGGTGTGGGGCGAGGCCGAGATGGTCCTCAAGGTCAAGGAGCCGATCGGCGAGGAGTACCACCGCCTGCGCGACGACCTCCTCCTGTTCACGTACCTCCACCTCGCCGCGGATCGCCCCGGCACCGACGCGCTGCTCGCCGCCGGGACGACGGCGATCGCCTACGAGACGGTGCAGCTCGACTCGGGGGCGCTCCCGCTGCTCTACCCGATGTCGGAGGTGGCGGGCTGCCTCGCGCCGCAGGTGGGCGCGCACTCGCTCATGCGCGCGCAGGGTGGTCGGGGTGTGCTCATGGGCGGGGTCGGCGGCGTGGCCAGCGCGAAGGTCGTCGTGCTCGGCGGGGGAGTGGCGGGCCAGAACGCCGCGAACATCGCCCTCGGCATGGGCGCCGACGTGACGATCCTCGACACGAACCTCGACAAGCTGCGCATGGTGTTCTGGCGCTGGCAGGGCCGGATCAAGCAGCTCGCGAGCTCGACCCTCGCGGTGCGCCAGCAGGTGGCCGACGCCGACCTCGTCATCGGCTCGGTCCTTATCCCGGGCGCCAAGGCCCCCAAGCTCGTGACGAACGAGATGGTGGCGGGCATGAAGCCGGGGTCTGTGCTCGTCGACATCGCCGTCGACCAGGGCGGGTGCTTCGAGGACACGCGCCCGACGACGCACGCCGACCCGACGTTCCGGGTCCACGACTCGACGTTCTACTGCGTCGCGAACATGCCCGGCGCCGTGCCCAACACCTCGACCTACGCGCTGACGAACTCGACGCTGCCCTACGCGGTGCGGCTCGCCGACCAGGGGTGGCGCCGGGCGTGCGCGGCGGATCCGGCCCTGGCCCGAGGCCTCAACACCCACGCCGGCGAGATCACGTACGCCGCCGTCGCGGAGGCGTTCGGCCTGCCGTGCACGCCGGTGGACAGGGCGATGGCCTGAGCCGGCGGGGGAACCGGGGATCAGGGGGTTAGGTCGTCCTTCGTTCGGGCGGGTTCCGGCGCGGTCGTACCCTGGTCGGCAGGACCCGCAAACGAAGGAGTGACGTCTCATGGTCGACGAGGGACCCGCCCCGTACGTGGTCGACATCGAGAAGGCCACGCTCGAGAACGAGAATTACCGCACGACGCTGTGGACGGGCACGAACCTGCAGGTGACGGTGATGTCGATCCCGCCCGGCGGTGACATCGGTCTCGAGGTCCACGACGACCACGACCAGTTCCTGCGCGTCGAGCAGGGCACCGGCCGCGTGCGGATGGGGCCCTCGAAGGACGACCTGAGCTTCGAGCGGACCGTCTCCGGCGACTGGGCCGTCCTCGTCCCGGCCGGGTCCTGGCACAACGTCGTCAACGTGGGCGAGGACGACCTGCGGGTGTACTCGCTGTACGGCCCGCCCGACCACGTCCACGGCACCGTGCACGCCACGCGCGCCGACGCCGACGCCGATCCGAACGAGGCGCACTGACGCCTCTCCCCGCCGACGGTGAGCCGGGCCCACGGGCCTCACCGCGTACCCGGCCGGATGACCATCCGGTCACAGTGAGCGCTCAACCCCACCTCCCCCGCGCAGAACAGGGCACAATTCCCTCGTGGCTACGACGACATTGCAGAAGAAGAAGCCGATCTCACCGATGCATTCGACCATCGGTCTGAAGCTGATGATGGCGGTGTCAGGGCTCTTCTTCGTCCTGTACGTACTGCTGCACATGTACGGCAACCTCAAGATCCTCTCGGGGCGCGCCGCCTTCGACGAGTACGCCCACCACCTGCGCATCCTCGGCGAGCCGATGCTGCCGTACGGGGGCGCCCTGTGGATCTTCCGGATCCTGCTGCTGCTGGCGCTGGTGGCGCACGTCTACTCGGCCTTCACCCTGTGGAAGGGCGCCGGCGAGGCGCGTTCGCACAAGTACGCCGTGCGCTCCGCGGCCGCGGCCACGGTGTCCTCGCGGTGGATGCGGTGGGGCGGGGTCGCGCTGCTCGCGTTCGTCGTCTTCCACCTGTTCCAGTTCACCTGGCTGCAGATCAACGTCGGCGGCGAGTTCTCCTCGCCGGCCGCCCGGGTGGTCGCCGCGTTCGGCGTGTGGTGGTTGACCCTCATCTACGTCGTGGCGCTCATCGCGCTGGCGATGCACCTGCGGCACGGCGTGTGGAGCGCCTGCCAGACGCTCGGCTACACCTCCACGGCGCGGGCGCGCAGGACCGCGAACGCGGCGGGCATCGTCCTCGCCGTCGTCGTGGCCGGCGGATTCCTCATCCCGCCGCTCGGCATCCTGTTCGGCGCGATCAAGTAAGGGGCTCATTCACATGACCGACACCACCACGTACCCCGACACGGCCGCCCCGTCCACCGGACCCGACTCCGATTCCGGGTCCGTCTCCGGCCTGGTCCACGGCGTCTACCGCGAGGGCGAGCCCCTCTTCGACTCCAAGGCGCCCGCCGGCCCGATCGACAAGAAGTGGAACGAGCGCAAGTTCGCCGCCAAGCTCGTCAACCCGGCGAACCGCCGCAAGCTCGACGTCATCATCGTCGGCACCGGCCTCGCCGGCGGCGCGGCGGCGGCGACCCTCGGCGAGGCCGGCTACAACGTCAAGTCGTTCTGCTACCAGGACAGCCCGCGTCGCGCCCACTCGATCGCCGCGCAGGGCGGGATCAACGCCGCCAAGAACTACAAGGAGGACGGCGACTCCGTCTTCCGTCTCTTCTACGACACCGTCAAGGGCGGCGACTACCGCTCGCGCGAGACGAACGTCTACCGCCTCGCCGAGGTGAGCGCGAACATCATCGACCAGTGCGTCGCCCAGGGCGTGCCCTTCGCCCGCGAGTACGGCGGCCTGCTCGACAACCGCAGCTTCGGCGGCGTGCAGGTGTCCCGCACGTTCTACGCCCGCGGCCAGACCGGTCAGCAGCTCCTCATCGGCGCCTACCAGGCCCTCGAGCGCCAGGTCGGGGCCGGCACGGTCCAGATGTTCGCCCGCCACGAGATGGTCGAGCTCATCGTCGTCGACGGCCGGGCGCGCGGCATCATCGCCCGCGACATGGTCACCGGCGAGATCGAGACGCACATGGCCGACGCGGTCGTCCTCGCCTCCGGCGGGTACGGCAACGTCTTCTTCCTCTCGACGAACGCGATGGGCTGCAACGTCACCGCCACGTGGCGCGCCTACCGCAAGGGCGCCTACTTCGCGAACCCCTGCTACACGCAGATCCACCCGACGTGCATCCCGGTGCACGGCGACAAGCAGTCCAAGCTCACCCTCATGAGCGAGTCCCTGCGCAACGACGGCCGCATCTGGGTGCCGAAGCGCAAGGAGGACTGCGACAAGGACCCGCGGCAGATCCCCGAGGAGGACCGCGACTACTACCTGGAGCGCATCTACCCGGGCTTCGGCAACCTCGTGCCGCGCGACATCGCCTCCCGCCAGGCCAAGAACATGTGCGACGAGGGCCGCGGCGTCGGCCCCGAGGTCGAGGGCCAGGGCCGCCGCGGCGTCTACCTCGACTTCGCCGACGCGATCGGCCGTATGGGCGAGGACGCCGTGCGCACGAAGTACGGCAACCTCTTCGACATGTACCAGCGGATCACGGGCGAGAACCCGTACGAGGTGCCGATGCGCATCTACCCCGCGGTGCACTACACGATGGGTGGCCTCTGGGTCGACTACGACCTCCAGTCGACGATCCCGGGCCTGTTCGTGGCGGGCGAGGCCAACTTCTCCGACCACGGCGCGAACCGCCTGGGCGCGTCGGCGCTCATGCAGGGCCTCTCCGACGGCTACTTCGTGCTGCCGAACACGATACGCGACTACCTCGCGAGCGGGCCGTACCCCAAGGTCGCCCCGGATCACCCGGCGGTCGTGGAGGCGCAGGAATCGGTGCGCAGCCGCATCGACACGTTCCTCTCCTGCCAGGGCACCCGCTCGGTCGACTCCTTCCACAAGGAGCTCGGCCAGATCATGTGGGAGTACTGCGGCATGGAGCGCACGGAGGAGGGCCTCAAGTACGCGATCGAGCAGATCCGGGCCCTCAAGGCCGAGTTCTGGACCAACGTGCGCGTGCTCGGCACCAACGACCAGCTCAACCAGTCGCTCGAGAAGGCCGGCCGCGTGGCCGACTTTATCGAGCTGGGCGAGCTCATGTGCATCGACGCCCTGCACCGTCGCGAGTCCTGCGGCGGGCACTTCCGGGCCGAGAGCCAGACCGAGGACGGCGAGGCGTTGCGGCACGACGACGACTTCGCCTACGTCGCGGCCTGGGCCTTCGACGGCGACGACGAGGCGCCGATCCTGCACAAGGAAGACCTCGTGTACGAGTTCATCGAGCTGAAGCAGCGGAGCTACAAGTGAGAATCAAGGTCAGGATCTGGCGCCAGGACGGCCCCGCCGCGCAGGGCAAGCTCGTCGACTACGACCTCGACGACATCAGCGAGGACATGTCGTTCCTTGAGATGCTCGACGTCCTCAACGAGGACCTCAACGAGCGCGGTGTCGAGCCGGTCGCCTTCGACAGCGACTGCCGCGAGGGCATCTGCGGCATGTGCGGTCTCGTCATCAACGGCCGCCCGCACGGCAACACCGGCGGGCGCGACGGCGAGGCCAACACGACGACGTGCCAGCTGCACATGCGCAGCTTCGCCGACGGCGAGACGATCACCATCGAGCCGTGGCGGGCCGACGCGTTCCCGGTCATCCGCGACCTCGTCGTGGACCGGACCGCGTTCGACCGCATCATCGCGGCGGGCGGGTTCATCTCGGCGAACACGGGTTCGGCCCCCGAGGCGCACGCGGTGCCGGTCGAGAAGAAGCGGGCCGACCGCGCGTTCGACGTCGCCACCTGCATCGGCTGCGGCGCGTGCGTGGCCGCGTGCCCCAACGCCTCGGGCATGCTCTTCGTCGGCGCGAAGATCACCCACCTGGCGGAGCTCCCACAGGGTCAGCCGGAGCGGTGGACGCGCGTGCAGGCCATGGTGGCCGAGCACGACGCCGACGGGTTCG
Source organism: Agilicoccus flavus (assembly GCF_014857905.1). Lineage (GTDB taxonomy): Bacteria > Actinomycetota > Actinomycetes > Actinomycetales > Dermatophilaceae > Agilicoccus > Agilicoccus flavus. Next base: position 26,242 of record NZ_JACYXE010000006.1, read on the forward strand.
GCGGCTGCACGAACATCGGTGAGTGCTCGGCGGCCTGCCCGAAGGACATCCCGCTCGACGTCATCTCGACGCTCAACAAGGACCTGCGCCGCTCGATGCTTCACTGAGCCCGGCTCGGCCCCTTTCACGCCTCGCCCGGTCCGCCCCGTCAGGGGGCGGGCCGGGCGATGCGCATCGCGAGGGCCGAGACGGCGACGAGGACGACGATGATGACCGCCATGGGGACGGCCGTCCGCTCGCCGCCGAGACCGGCGAGCGGGGCGACGACCCCGGCCATGCACCACTGGAGGAAGCCGAGGACGGCCGACCCCGTGCCGGGGTGATCGGGCACCTGGGTGGAGGCGAGGGCGCCGGCGTTGGGGCCGATGAAGCCCTGGGCGCTCATGAGCACGAAGAACGCGACGAGCGCGACGGCGAGGGGCGTGTCGAACCACACCGCCCCCACGAGCAGGAGCAGCCCGGCGGCGCCGGTGAGGGCGAGCCCAACTCCGATGACCTTCCGGGTGGGGACCCGCCCCGCGAGCCGCGCCGCGAACAGCGTGGCGAGGGTGAGGCCCACGGCGTTGGCGGCGAAGTCGACGGAGTACATGATCGGGCTGACGCCGTTCATCAACTGGAGGATGAACGCGGACGTCGCGACGTACGCGAACGTCACGCCCATCGAGAAGGCCATGACGACGAGGTAGCCGGCGAACCCGCGGTGGCGCAGGACGGTGCCGGCGGCGCCGAGCAGCTGGCCGAGCTCGCCGCGGTGGCGGCGCTCCGGCGGCAGCGACTCCGGGACGCCGACGGCGACCGCGGCGATCATGGCGCCGGCGAGGGCGGCGACCACCCAGAACGACACGCGCCAGTGGGTGAACTGGAGGATGATCCCGCCGAGCAGGGGGCCGACGATCGGGGCGATGCCGCCGACGCCGTGGATGAGGTTGAGGCTGCGGACGAGGCCGGCGCCGTGGGCGAGGTCGACGACGACCGATCGCGCGGTCACCATGGCCGACCCGCCGCTGAGCCCCTGGACGAAGCGCGCCGCCATCATCAGGCCGATCGACGGGCTGAACGCGCAGACGATCGAGGCGACGGTCAGGACGACGAGCGAGACGAGCAGCGGGCGGCGCCGGCCCCGGGCGTCGGAGACGGGCCCGCCGACGAGCTGGCCGAGGGCCATGCCGACGAAGAACGTCGTCAGGGTGAGCTGCACCTGCGTCGCGCTCGCCGCCAGGTCCCGGCCGACGTGCGGGAACGCGGGCACGTACATGTCGGTGGCGAGGGGGGCGATGGAGCTGACGAGCGTGACGGTGGCGAGCACGACCATCGAGAGGGCCACCGGGGCGGTCCCCTCGGCGCGCAGCGTGGGGGAGCCCGGGGTGGGGGAGCCGTCGGTGGGGGCGCCCGGGGTGGGGGTCGCGTGGTCGGTCATCGGATCCTTCTCGGGGCGTGGCGGGGCGGGGCGGAGTGAGGCGGGGCGGGGCGGCGGGTATCAGCGTGGAGCCACTCCAGTGGACCGCATCGGTGGGACGGGGACCAGGGCCGGTCCAGGGGTGTACCAGCAGAGCACCCCTGCGGGAGCCGCGTCAGGAGGCGGTGCACAGCGTCGAGGGGATGCTTCGGTTCGCGGTCGTCATCCTCGCCGTCGACCAGGTGCGGGCGTGGCTGTCGCGCCCTCGCGTGCGCCGCCACCACCGGATCCTTGATCGTGGTCGTCGGCGTGGCACTGGGCTTGTCGCGCGGTTGACGCAGGTGCCCGGCGGGCCGTCCTCAGAACGGCGGGTGTCCGCGGCGGTCGTCCTCGACCGCCCGGCGCGAGGCCGCGTGGGCGGTGCGTTCGTCGGCGAGGGCGGCGCGGAGGGCGGTGATCTCGTCGCGCAGGTACGCCTCGCGGCCGTGGAGCCACGTGTCGAGCGGGTCGCGGGACTCGTCCGCGTCGACGTCACCTTCGGCCGCGGTCGTCGGCGCCGGCTCTGGCGCCTTCCGTGAAGCGGGGACGTCGACAGGGACGGGGGCGTCGACGCCGATGTCGGTGTAGTCGTACGGGTAGGTCGTGTAGGTGCGTCCGTCGGGGAGTCGCCATGCGACGGTGCCGTCGGGGGTGAGGGTGGCGGCCCAGTGGTGGCGGGTCTTCTTGGAGTGGTGCCGTCGGCAGAGGCTCTGCAGGTTGTCGGCGCTGGTGACACCGCCGTCGCGGCGTTCGTTCACGTGGTCGAGGTCGGTGGTGTGGGCGGGTCGGTCGCAGCCGGGGGCGCGGCAGCGACCGTCGCGGGCGCGGACGACGCGGGCCATGTCGGCGGGCGCCCGGTAGGTGTTGACGGCGGCGTTCATCGCGTAGCCGGTGGCGGGGTCGGTGACGATGCGCCGCCAGCGGGCGTCGCGGCCGTGGGCGAGGGCGCGGATGGTCTCGGCGGCGACGGGGATCCCCTCGACGAGGCCGGGTTCGTCGGTCGCGCCGAGCAGGGCGGCGGCGGAGATGACGACGTCCACCACAGCGGTGGGCCAGCCGGCGGCCGGGTGGTCGGGGTGGTCGGTGCTGGTGGGGGCGTCGGGGGCGGGTCGACCGAACAGGAGCAGGTCGAGGGCGATGTCGGAGCGCAGTTCGTCGAGGGTGCGCCGGTCGCCGCCGCCGCGCAGGGCGCGGGCGATGGCGTCGATGCGGCGGTAGGCGCCGGCGCAGCGGGCGTCGCCGCCGCGGATGCCGAGGGAGGCGGCGCCGTCGTCCTCGGTGCGGATCCACACGGCCCGCCGGGCCGCGGCGGCCGAGCGTCGGGTGCGGCTGCTCGCATGCCGGATCGTCTGCCGGCGCAGGCAGGCGCGGAACTCCCGCTGCCCCGCCGGGGCGCCCGTGCGTGCCCGCCGCCGCGCCGCATACGCGGCCACGGCCGCGGCGATCACGGCTCGGACGTCGGTCGGCACCTCGAGGGCGTCGACTTCCTCGACGACGGTGCAGGCCTGCTCGAAGGTCAGCTCCCCGGCTGTCACGGCCGCGCGCAGCGGCTCGGCCACCGTCGGTGCCGCTTGGGCGAGGCCGGCGCGGCCCAGCCACGGCCCCCGCCGCCCACCGCACGACGCGACCGCGGAATCCACGACCGCCGACCGCGCCTGCGCCGCGACCTCCCGCCGCCGCGCCGGACCCGCCTCGGGCTCGCCCGCGAGGTCCGCCGCGGTCTGCGTCGCGATGAGCCGGCCCAGGACCTCCGCGCGGCGCAACTCGATCCGCGCCGAGGTCGCGTCCAGCTCGCGCAGTTCGGCGTACCACCCGTCGGCGTCCCCGCGAGGACCGCAGCCGCCCCGCTCGTCGGAGTCCGATCGGGGCTCGACCGTGGGACCGGCGCCGCCCGACTCGCTGCGCTCGTCGCAGTCCTGCCGAGACTCGGCCGGACCGGCGGTGGCCCCACCGGGCGCGGGCCGCTCCTCACGGTCCAGGAGGCCGCGCAGCCGGTCGACGTCCACCCCCAACACGTCCGTGCCGGGGATGGCCGCCCCGCGCTCCGGCGGCACGGCCGACATGATCAGGCACGCCAGGAGAGTGGTGCGCAATTGCACCTCGAGTGCGCTCGTAGAGGGCTCGACGAATGTCGTCGTCAACGTCGGTTCGGACATGACATGACCTCCGTTTCGTCGCGTCACGGTGCGGCTGGTGAATGATCCGAGTCTACCATTCCAGGCACAATGATGGGCCAATTCGAGCGGCATTGTGGAGCGGTGTTCGCGTCATCCAGGCGTGACCCGGGTGACGACGTGGACATGCGTCCCGGACTTCTGATTCGAGAGGCGGAGAGGAAAGACGGGAGGATCGAAGGCCGCGAACGCCGACCACGGCTATGGCGAGGCTGCCCGTGGCCAGAAAGGGACATGGCGGGTTCAGTGGCAGACCTCGGGTGTCACGGCGCCGGAGGCGAGGCGCTTGCCGGACCCGCCTCCCCGCGAAGGGTCAGGCCCCGGCGCTGTTCAGACGGTGTTCGGTCACGGCGCACTGTTCGGGTGTGGTTCGGGGCCGGTCGGACGGCGAGAAACCAGGCGCTCGTGCCACGGTCGATGGCACCGTCGGAGAGGTCGTCCAGGACGGGTTCTGAGACATGGGGCGAGGGATCACCTGTCGACAGGGGTCGGGCGACGCCGACGACCGGCCACGCGCGTTCAGGCCCGCACAACCGGCGACCCGCGGCCCTCGTCGCGGAACGCGACGATCACGGGGCACGTCGCCCGCCGCTCGACGTGGGAGGCCACGGCGATGTTCGGCGCGCGGGCTCGCGTCGCCCGTCCGACGGCGCGTCGCCGCATTGACCACAGCACGTCTCGTGATCTCGATGCGTCGAAACGGGGCGAAAGGCCTTTCCGGGGATCTGAACCACCCGCGCCTCCGGAAGTCTCGGGACCGGCCGCGGATGACGAACAAGGAGAAACGTCACCCCGCTCGGAAAAGGGGGCGAGATATGACCCGGAGCGGTGCGTCACCGTCGTGAATGGTGGTGTCGGCCGGCTGCAAAAGAATGAGCTGATATCCACGTATCGACGCGACCGGACACCGCCCCATGCGTGCATCCGACCGCGATCCCGGCGAGTCGGCGCGCGCGCCACCGGGCCCGGTCCTGCGCCCGGACGGCGTCGTCGCTCCGGCCCGTGTCGATCATCGCGACCACCACGGCCGCCTCCCGGGGCGTCAGGGCCGGGGCTGCGCGTCGTCCGATCCGGTCGTCATCGCGCCGGCGTCGCACCCCCGGGTCCGACCTCGATACCCTGGCCGCGACCCTCCCGCCGACCGCTAGGAGCGACCATGGCCGGCACGATCGCCGTCCTCAACGGACCGAACCTCAACCTCCTCGGCGTCCGCAAGCCGGAGGTGTACGGCCGCGACACCCTCGCCGATGTCGAGGCGCTGTGCGCGCGGGAGGCCGAGCGCTTCGGCCTCACCGTCGACGCCCGTCAGTCCAACCACGAGGGCGTCATCATCGACGCCGTCCACGAGCTGCGCACGAGCGCGGTCGGGTTCATCGTCAACGCCGGGGCGTGGACGCACACGTCCGTCGCCCTGCGCGACGCCCTCGAGACGGTCGAGGGGCCGATCATCGAGGTGCACATCAGCAACGTCCACGCCCGCGAGGAGTTCCGGCACCACTCCTACCTGTCCTCGATCGCCTCCGGGATCATCGTCGGGTGCGGGGTGCAGGGGTACGCGTTCGCCGTCGCCCGGATCGCGGCCCTCACGACGGTCTCGGTCTGACCGGGTCTCGGTCCGACCGCCGCGAGGCCCCTCACGTGAACGCCGACATCCCCGTGATGTCGCGGCCGACGATGAGCGCCTGGACGGAGTCGGTGCCCTCGTAGGTGGCGACGACCTCCATGTCGGTCATGTGCCGGGCCACGTGGTGGCTCAGGAGCAGCCCGTTGCCGCCGAGCAGGTCCCGCGCCTCGCGGCAGATCCACGTGGCCCTCTGGGCGGCGGTCATCTTGACCAGCGAGGCCTGGGCGACGCTCAGCTCCCCGCGCTCGGCGAGGTCGGCCATCCGGTAGACGAGCAGCTGCATCGCCGTCAGCTCGGCGAGCATGTTCGCCAGCCTCGACTGCACGAGCTGGAACCCGCCGATGGGCCGGCCGAACTGCTCCCGACGGCGGGCGTAGTCGGCGGCGATCTCGTAGCAGGCCATCGCGTGCCCGACCGCCTCCCAGGCGGCCCCGCCCCGCGTCGCGGCGAGCACCCGGTTGACGTCGTCGAACGACGCGCATCGGCGCAGGCGGGCCGAATCGGGCACCCGCACCCCGTCGAGCACGATGTCGGACTGGCGGATCGCCCGCTTGCCGATCTTGCCGGTGATGACCTCCGGCCGGTACCCGGCGGGGTGGGCGCCGTCCTCGTCCTTCTCGACGACGAACGCGTTGACCTCCCCGTCCTGCGCGTTGCGCGCGAAGACGACGACGACGTCCGCAGTGTCGCCGTTGCCGATCCACCGCTTGTGGCCGTCGAGCACCCAGTGGTCGCCGTCGCGGCGCGCCGACGTCTCGAGCGACACCGAGTCGGAGCCGTGGTCGGGTTCGGTGAGCACGAAGGCCCCCGTCTTCGCCAGCCGCGCCATCGGCGGCAGCCACCGCTGCTTCTGGTCGTCGTCGCCGAGCAGGTCGATCGAGCCCATCGACAGCCCCGAGTGGACGCCGAGGAACGTGTTGATGCTGCCGTCGGCGCGGGCGAGTTCCCGGCCGACCACGCCGGCCGCCTTCCGGCTCAGGCCGGGGCAGCCGTGGCCGCGGATGACGGTGCCGATGATGCCCAGCTCGGCGAGCCCGGGGAGCAGCTCCCACGGAAAGCTCGCCGCCTCCCAGTGCTCGTCGATGATCGGCAACACCTGGTCGCGGCCGAACCGGCGCACCGCGTCACGGACGGCCAGCTCGCGTTCGTCGAGCTGCTCGTCGAGGCCGACGAAGTCGGCATCGGTCTCCAGGCCGGTCACGGCTGCGACGGGTGGTTCGTGGGAGGTCGGGGTCACGAGGCGTCCTTTCGGGAGGTGGTGCGCCGCAGGAACCGTCCGGCGACGACGCAGGCGGCCACCGCGGCCAGGCCGATCGCGGTGAGCCACCCGGGCGGCAGGAACAGGACGAAGCCGGCCACGCCGAGGACGGCCCGGACCGGGATCGGCATCTGCCCGTCGACGCCGACGACCCACCCCTCGATGGCCCCGGCGATCGCGTAGACCGCGACGAGGCTGAGCGCGAACGCGAGCAGCACCTGGGGCAGCGGGGCCTGCGCGACGAGGGCCGGGTTGAGCGCGAAGCCGAACGGGACGACGTACTTGACCGCCCCGAGCCGCATCGCGGCGAAGCACGTCGCCATCGCCGGCGCCTTGGCGATGCCCGCGGCCGCAAAGCCGGCGAGGCCGACCGGCGGCGTGATGTAGGAGACCGACGCCCAGTAGATGACGAAGAGGTGCGCGGCGATGGGGTCGATGCCGAGCGCGACGACCGCGGGCACCATGACGATGGCGAGGAAGACGTAGGCGGCGGAGATCGTCATCCCCATCCCGAGGACGAAGCAGGCCGCGGCCCCCGCGATGAGCATGAGGACGACGTTGTCGCCCACGAGCGCCACCATGTCGCGGGCCAGCGAGAGGCTCACGCCGGTGGCCGTCAGCCCGCCGAGGATGAGCCCGACCCCCGCGATGATGCCGACGATCTGGCTGAGCGTGCGCCCGGCGTCGACCGCCAGCTCGCGGATCTCGCGGCGGCCGAAGCGGATCCCCGGCAGCACCGTCGCGACGACGAGGAGGAACCCGACGACCCAGAACGGCGCCTGCGTCTCCGACCGGGTGACGAACAGCAGGCCCGTGAGCAGGACGGGGGCCACGATGTACGGCCAGCCCCGCACGAGCTCGCGCCCGAAGGTCGGCAGGTCCTCGCGGCGCGCGCCGTGCAGGCCCCGACGCGCCGCGTACCCGTCGATCTGCAGATAGATGCCGAGGAAGTAGAGGATCGCGGGGATCGTCGCCGCCACGAGGATCTGCGTGTACGGCACCCCGACGAAGGCGACCATGAGGAAGGCGGCCGTGCCCATGATCGGCGGCGTGATCGAGCCGCCCGCCGAGGCGGTCGCCTCGACCCCGCCCGCGACGGTGGGGGAGAAGCCCTCGCGCTTCATCGCGGGGATCGTCATCGGGCCGGTCGTCAGCACGTTCGAGACGGCCGAGCCCGACATCATGCCCATCGACGCCGACGAGGCGATGGCGACCTTGGCGGAGCCGCCCCGGAACCGGCCGAACACGGCCATCGACAGGCGGTAGAAGAAGTCGGCGCCCCCGGTGTGCTGCAGGACGACCCCGAACAGCAGGAACCCGATGAGGATCGTGCCGGCGGTCTGCATCGGCAGGCCGAGGATGCTCTCGGAGCCCATCGCGTGCACCTGCGCCAGGGTCTGCACGTCGTAGGTGATGCCCTGGAGGAAGGCGAACGGCAGGTCGGCCGCGAAGAGCGGGTACAGCGAGAACACCGCGGCGATGTGACGATCAGGCCCGCGGCCCGGCGCAGCGCCTCGAGGACGATGCCCCACAGCGCGAAGGCGGCGACGGTCGCCGGCATCGGCGCCATGAACTCCCAGCCGAACTCCTTGAGGGTCACGCCGTTCCATGCGAAGTAGACGCACACGACGATCGTCAGCAGGCCGAGCGCGACGTCGTACCAGGCGATCGGGGCCGCCGACCCCTCGTCCTGCGTCGGGCCGGAGCCGCGCGCCGGGAACGTGAGGAAGAGCACCGGGAGGAAGCACGCGAGGAGCAGGTAGAGGAACGCGTTGCTGAGGACGGCCAGCCCGCTCACGTTCCAGAAGAACATCTGACTCATCGTCAGCAGCACGCCGAGCGCGGTGAGGACGACGACGATCGTCCAGCCGCGCGTGACCCGCGGCGGCCTGCCGGTCTCGGCGGGGTCGGAGGCATCGGTGGTGGTCTCGCCCAGGGCGGCCGCGGTGGCGTTCATGCGCGCGCTCCCGTCGAGGTCGTCTCCGGCAGCGGCGGCAGGTTGGTCTTCTTCCACGCCGCCCACGCGGTGCCGAGCTGCTCCGGCGGGTTGCCGTCGCGGACGCCCGGCCAGCCCTGGGCCATGCGGCGCTCGCGGTCGACGAGCGCGGCGTTGCGCCGCTGCAGCGCCGGCGTCCACCGGCCGATCTCGCGCAGGTAGGTGACGGCGCCGTCGTCGAACGGCACGACGAGCGGCTCCATGAGCAGCGCCTTCGGGTCGAAGCGCTTGGCGTCCGGGGTCGCGGCGCGGAAGTGGGGGAAGTCCGCCTGGAGCGCTCGGCACAGCGCGAGGACCTGCGCCGCGGGGGTGTCGGCGCGCGCCGTGAGCGGGATCGTGTACTGCATGTTGACCGCCTTCTCGCCGGGCGACATCCCGGCGGCGCCGGAGAACTCGCCGGGGCGCACCATCGGCGCGAGCGTCTCCCACGTCGCGTAGCGGCGCGGGTCGCCGCCGCCCAGGTCGAGCCAGCGCACCGGGTACTGGGAGGCGAGCTCCTCGACGTTCGAGCCCACGACGTTCTGGTACATCGCCTCGATGCGCCCGGCCTTGAGCGCGGCGATCTGCTCGCCGTACGAGACCGGGACCTTGGTGACGTCGGCCCCGGTCAGCCCGCCGTAGTTGAGGATCGCCTCCAGCTTGCGGTTCATCGACGTGCTCGCCGTGAGGTTCGGGTACGCCCGGCCCTTGAGGTCGGCGACCTTCTCGATGCCGCTGTCGCGCCGCACGAGCACCCCGTAGTTGCCGGGCGGCGTCCACACGAGCCGGACCGGCTGCGGCCCCCACTGCGGTGAGGCGAACTCGTCGGCGCCCTCGAACGCGTAGTAGTACTCGTCCCCCGCGCGGGCGTAGTCGGCGGTGCCGTTGACGAGGGGGGGCCAGGCGCCCGATCCCCGTGTCGGACGTCATGAGCCGCACCTGCACGCCGTGCCGGCCGGTCAGCGTCGTCGCCACGGCGGCGAGGTCGTTGTACGTGCCGGTGCCCACGTTGTACGTCGACCAGACGAGCTGGTTGGGCAGGCCTTCCGGGCCGACGGCGGCGGCGTCGCGCCGCGAGCAGGCGCCGAGCGGGAGGGCGGCCACCGCGGTGGCGCCCAGCACGAACTGTCGTCGGGACACGGGCATCGATCGGTCCTTCCGGTGAGCGGACTGGCCGCGGCCTCGTTGCCGCGAGCGGTCCCCCACGCCTTGTCCGTCCTACCGCATCAGCGGCGGCGCCGACCACCGAATGTGGGTGATGCGTCCGCGCCGGCGTGGTCGCCGACGCCTCGTGAGGGGATCGAAACCGGGGCGCAACGCCGGCCGAACGCGGGCGATACGAGCCGGATGTCCACTGACCTCATGACACACTCCGCCGCCGCGACCCATCGGGTCGACGAACGTCTGTCACCCGGTGCCACGGCGACCTTCGGGGTCCAGCACCTGCTCATCATGTACGCCGGGAGCGTGGCCGTCCCGCTCGCGTTCGGCGCGGCCCTCGGCCTCGACCAGGCGACGATCGCGATGCTCATCAACGCCGACCTCCTCATCGCCGGCATCATCACCGTCGTCCAGAGCCTCGGCGTGCGCTCCGTGCTCGGGGCCCGGTTGCCGATCATCGGCGGGGCGACGTTCGTCCAGGTCGCGCCGTTGATCGCGATCGCCCACGAACACGGACTGCCCGCCGTGTGGGGCTGCATGCTCGCCGGCGGCCTCATCGGCATGGCGCTCGCCTACCCGTTCGCGCGGATCATCCGCTACTTCCCGCCGCTCGTCACCGGCACGGTCCTCGTCGTCGTCGGGGTCTCGCTCGTCTCCGTGGCGGGCGGACTCATCGTCGGGTCGGTGCGGACGGCCCCCACGTACGGCGACATGGGCCGCATCGGGCTCGCCGCGCTCGTCCTGGTCGTCGCCCTCGCCTTCGTCACGCTCGGCCGCGGGTTCTGGTCCCAGGCCGGGCTGCTCGTCGCCATCGCTGCGGGCGTCCTCGTCGCCTGGCCGATGGGCCTGCTCGACTTCGGCCGGGTCGGGGGCGCGCACTGGTTCGGCGTCGTCCGCCCGTTCCACTTCGGCGCGCCCACGTTCCCCATCGCCGGGGTCATCTCCTGCGGCATCGTCATGACGGTGATCTTCGCGGAGACGCTCGCGAGCCTCATGGCCCTCTCCGAGATCACCGGCAAGCGGCTGACCCGCGGCGACATCGCCCGCGCCCTCGCCGCCGACGGCCTCTCGGGTGTCCTCGGCGGGATCATGAACTCCTTCTACGACACCGTGTTCAACCAGAACGTCGGCGCGGTGCGCACGACGCGGGTGCACAGCCGTTACGTCACGGCCCTGGCCGGCGTCCTCCTCGTCGTCCTTGGTCTCATCCCCAAGATGGGCGCGGTCGTCGCCGCCCTGCCCGGGCCGGTCATCGGGGGCGCCGCGCTCATGCTCTTCGGCACCATCGCCGTCGTCGGCATCCAGACGCTGCGCCGGGCCGGACTCGCCGACTCGACGAACGCGACGATCGTCGCCGTTTCGGTCGGCCTCGGGCTGCTGCCGAAGTTCTCGCCCGGGATGTTCGACCGGTTCCCGTCCTGGTCGACGACGATCCTCTCGGACGGAGTGGTGCTCGCCGCGGTCAGCGCGTTCGTGCTCAACCTCGTCTTCAACCACACGTGGCTCGCGCTCGCGCCGCACCGCGACGAGTCGGTGCGTCTCGCCGCGGCGAACGCCGACGCCGAGGAGGCGCACGCCGCCCCCGCGCCGGTCGCCTCCTTCCCGGCGCACGCCTGAGCACACCCGTCGCGCCGGGCGGCCTCAACGACGGGCGACGACCCGAGCGCCCTCCTCGCCCGCGGAGGGGTAGGCGACGAAGGCGAAGCGTCGCCCGTCGGGTGCCCAACTGTCGACGTTGAGCGAGCCCTGGCCCCCGGACAGGGCGATGTGCAGGAGCGGCTCGTCCCAGGCGCCGAGGTCGACGGCGCGGATCTCGACGGCGAGGTCCGCCGGATGGCCGAGGGTTCCCGCCGGGAAGCTGAGGTAGGTGGCGCGGCGGCCGTCGGGGGACACGTGCGGGAACCGGTCGACTCGGGGCGTGTCCAGGAGCCGCTCGAAACCGGTGCCGTCCGGCCTGATCCGGGCCAGCTGGGCGTGCCCGGGCTCGCGGGTGAAGGCCTCGGTGTTGAGGTAGATCCACTCCCCGCTCGGGTCGAACTCCGGGCCGTCGACGTGCCCGTCGCCGGTGTGCAGGAGGCGACGGTTCCCGCCGTCGATGTCCATGAGGGCGAGCCGCCCAGGGTCGGCGAAGTCCCGGTCCGCGATCTCGACGCAGGCGAGCGTGGTGCCGTCGGGTGAGACGCCGTGCAGGAAGTGCGCCCGCGCGTCGTCGTGCGTGAGGCGCTGCGCCGGGCCCCCGCCGAGGGCGACGCGATAGAGGTGCCCGTCCATCGCCGAGAGGAGCAGCGTGTCGCCGTCGGGGTGGATGACGTGGTCGTTGTTGAGGGGCGGCACCTCGATGGGGATCCGGCTCAGCGCCGACGTCGCGAGCTCGAGGCGCCAGGCGGCGCCGTCGCCGTTGAGGACGAGCGCGGCGCCGTCGGGGGTCCAGTTCGGCGCCTCGAGCAGGAGGTCGTCGTCGGTGTGGACGAGGGACAGCTCCTGCGCGTCGACGTCGGCGATCCAGATCTGGGTCGCGCGACCGGGCGCGAGCTCCCGCGTCGGCGAGAAGTGGCGGTGTCGAGGTCGTCGAGATCCTCCGTCGTGCGGCCGTCGGGGTGGGCAGGGGGCAGGTGTCGACGATTCTGCCGCGCCTTCCGTCATCCTTCCCGCGACCCGGGGTCCGCGTCGGGCCCGGGCGCGTGCGGCGCCACACGCACCCGGCATCCGTCTCGTCCTCCCGACCCCCAAAACCCGCTCGGAGCTCGTCGGTGGCTCCACCTAGACTCGGACACCATGAGCAAGGTCCTCTCCGCCGTCGCCTGGCCGTACGCCAACGGCCCCCGCCACATCGGCCACGTCGCCGGTTTCGGCGTCCCCTCCGACGTCTTCAGCCGGTACATGCGGATGGCGGGCCACGACGTGCTCATGGTCAGCGGCACCGACGAGCACGGCACCCCGATCCTCGTCGCCGCCGACAAGGAGGGGGTGAGCGCCCGGGCGCTCGCGGACAAGAACAACGCCGTCATCGTCCAGGACCTGCACGACCTCGGCCTGTCCTACGACCTGTTCACGCGCACGACGACCGTCAACCACTACTCGGTCGTGCAGGAGCTCTTCCGCGTCTGCCACGCCAACGGGTACATGGTCGAGCGGACGACGAGCGGCGCGATCAGCCCGAGCACCGGACGCACCCTGCCCGATCGCTACATCGAGGGCACCTGCCCCATCTGCGGGTTCCCCGATGCGCGCGGTGACCAGTGCGACAACTGCGGCAACCAGCTCGACCCGACCGACCTCGTCGAGCCGCGCAGCAAGATCAACGGCGAGACGCCCGAGTTCGTGCAGACGCAGCACTTCTTCCTCGACCTGCCCGCGCTCGCGGACGCGCTGCAGGCGTTCCTCGACGACCGCGAGGCCACCGGCCTGTGGCGCACCAACGTCATCCGGTTCAGCCAGGGCATCGTCAAGGAGATGCGCCCCCGCGCCATGACCCGCGACATCGACTGGGGCATCCCGATCCCGCTCGACGGGTGGCGCGACCAGCCCACCAAGCGGCTGTACGTGTGGTTCGACGCCGTCATCGGCTACCTGTCGGCGAGCATCGAGTGGGCGCGCCGGATCGGCGACGACCAGCGGTGGCGGGAGTGGTGGAACGACCCCGAGGCGGTCAGCTACTACTTCCAGGGCAAGGACAACGTCACCTTCCACTCCCAGATCTGGCCCGCCGAGCTGCTCGCCTACGCGGGCCGCGGCGCGCTCGGCGGCACCCCGGGCGTCTTCGGCGAGCTCGACCTGCCCACCGAGGTCGTCGCGAGCGAGTTCATGACGATGGAGGGCAAGCAGTTCTCCTCGAGCCGCGGCGTCGTCATCTACGTCGGCGACATGCTCGCCCGCTACCAGGCCGACGCCCTGCGCTACTACATCTGCGCGGCCGGTCCCGAGACGCAGGACAGCGACTTCACGTGGGCCGAGTTCGTCCAGCGGACGAACTCCGAGCTCGTCGCCGGCTGGGGCAACCTCGTCAACCGGACCGCGAGCATGATCGCGAAGAACTTCGGCGAGGTGCCGGCGGCGGGTGAGCTGCACGACATCGACCGCAGGATCCTCGACACGGTGGCCGGCGCCTTCGACACCGTCGGCGACCTCATCGGGCGGCACCGGCAGCGGGCCGCCGTCGGCGAGGCGATGCGCGTCGTTGGCGAGGTGAATAAGTACGTCACCGACACCGCGCCGTTCAAGCTCAAGGGCGACGACGAGCGGGAGCGGCTCGGCACCGTGCTGCACGTGCTCGCCCAGTGCGTCCTCGACCTCAACCGGGTCCTCGCGCCGTTCCTGCCGCACAGCTCGAACCGGGTCTGGGCCACGTTCGGCGGCGAGGGCGAGTTCATGCCCATGCCGCGGATCGAGCACGTGACCGACCTCGGCCCGGTCGAGGACGCCCCCGCCGACCCGAGCGTCGCCGACGCGGAGCTGCGCACGTACCCGATCCTCACGGGCGACTACTCGGCCACCCCGCGGTGGGAACGGGTGCCCGTCGTCGTCGAGACGCCCGTCGCCAAGCCGTCCCCGATCTTCGTCAAGCTCGACCCGTCCGTCGTCGAGGAGGAGCTCGCGCGGTACGCCGCCCGCCCCGACGGCTCGGGCGACACCGCCGCGGGGGAGGACGGGTGAGCGGCGGCGATCGCCCCGGGCACCGGGAGGCCCCGCCCGCGCCCGACCGGTTGCCGCTGCCCGTCGTCGACGACCACTGCCACCTGGGGCTGGGCCGGGGCGACGCGCCGGCCCCCGACGTCGCCGACGTGCTCGCGCAGGCGGCCGCCGTCGGCGTCGACCGGGTCGTCCAGATCGGCTGCGAGCTGCCGAGCGCCCGCGAGACCGTGCGGCTGGTCAACGCGCACCCGCGCGTGCTCGGCGGCGTCGCCCTGCACCCCAACGAGGCCCCCGCGCACGTCGCGGACGGCACCTTCGACGCCGCGTTCGCCGAGATCGAGGAACTCGCGGCCCACCCGCGGGTCCGCGTCGTCGGCGAGACCGGGCTCGACTACTACCGCACCGGGCCCGACGGGGTCGCCGCGCAGCACGAGTCGTTCCGCCGCCACATCGACCTCGCCAAGCGCACCGGCCTCGCCCTGCAGATCCACGACCGCGACGCCCACGACGACGTCCTGCGCATCCTCACCGAGGAGGGCGCGCCCGATCGCACCGTGCTGCACTGCTTCTCAGGTGACATGGCCATGGCCCGCGAGTGCGTCGCCCGCGGGTACACGATGTCGTTCTCGGGCACCGTGACCTTCAAGAACTCCCGCGCGCTGCGCGACGCGTTGTCGGTCGTCCCCCTCGAGCTGTTGCAGGTCGAGACCGACGCGCCGTACCTCACGCCCAGTCCGCACCGCGGCGCCGACAACGCCCCGTATCTCGTGCCCCTGACCGTGCGCGCGATGGCCGAGGTGCTCAACGTCGCCGTGCCCACCCTGTGCGCCGCCCTCTCCGAGAACGGCGAACGGCTGTACGGACCGTGGTGAGCGAGGGGGCCGGCGGCGGATCCGGGCCGGCGGGCCGGCCGGCCGAGCTCCTCGGTGCCGCGCGCATCCGGGAGCTGGCCGACGAGCACGGTGTGCGGCCGACCAAGCAGTGGGGCCAGAACTTCGTCCACGACGCGAACACCGTCCGTCGCATCGTGCGGCTCGCCGACGTCGGCCCCGGTGACGCCGTCGTCGAGGTCGGCCCGGGCCTGGGCTCCCTCACGCTCGCGCTCCTCGAGACCGGGGCCGACGTCACGGCCGTCGAGGTCGACCCGGTGCTCGCCGCCGCGCTCCCGGGCACGGCCGCGCAGCTCGCGCCCGACGCGCTCGGGCGCCTGCGGATCGTGCAGGCCGACGCCCTGACCGTCACCGAGCTGCCCGGCCCGGCGCCGACCACGCTCGTGGCCAACCTGCCGTACAACGTCTCCGTGCCCGTCCTGCTCACGTTCCTCGCCCGGTTCCCGAGCATCGAGCGGGTCCTCGTCATGGTGCAGCTCGAGGTCGCCGAGCGGCTCGCCGCCCGCCCCGGCAGCAAGACCTTCGGCGTCCCCAGCCTCAAGGCCGCCTGGTACGCCGACGTGCGCCTCGCCGGGACCGTGCCGCGCGCCGTCTTCTGGCCGGTGCCCAACGTCGACTCCGGCCTCGTGCGGCTCGACCGCCGCGAGCCCCCCGCGCACGACGTCCCCCGCGAGGAGGTCTTCGCGTGCGTCGACGCGGCCTTCGCGCAGCGGCGCAAGACCCTCCGCGCGGCGCTCGCCGGGTGGGCCGGCGGCGCCCCGGCCGCCGAGGAGATCCTCCGCGCGGCCGGGATCGACCCCCGCACCCGGGGCGAGCAGCTCGACATCGCCGCGTTCACCCGGATCGCCCGGGAGGCCCGCCACCCTAGGGTGAGGACATGAGCCTCGCGTCGACGTCCGTCGGATCCGTGACGGTCCGGGTGCCGGCCAAGATCAACCTCGAACTGGCCGTCGGCCCGCGCCGCGACGACGGCTACCACGCCCTGTCCACCGTCTTCCACGCCGTCACCCTCTACGACGACGTGACGGTCACCCCGGCCGACGACTTCTCGGTCGAGGTCAGCGGCCCGTACGCCGACCTCGTGCCGTCCACCGACGACAACCTCGCCGTACGGGCCGCGCGGCTGCTCGCCGAGCACGCCGGCGTGCCCGGGCGGGTCCACGTCGACATCGCCAAGGAGATCCCCGTCGCGGCCGGTCTGGCCGGCGGGTCCGCCGATGCCGCCGCCACCCTGGTGGCGTGCGACCACCTGTGGCGCCTCGGCAGCGAGCCGTCGACGCTGCACGGGCTCGCCGCGCAGCTCGGCAGCGACGTCAACTTCGCCCTCACGGGCGGCACCGCGATCGGGTCGGGGCGTGGGGAGCGCATCGCCCCCGTCCTCGGGCGCGGTCGCTACCACTGGGTCCTCGTGTTCCGCGACACCGGCCTGTCGACCCCCGCCGTCTACGCCGAGTGCGACCGGCTGCGCGGGGCGGCGGGCGACGAGGTCGAGGCGCCCACCCCGAGCCCGGCGATGATGGCGGCCCTGCGCTCCGGCGATCCCCGCGAGCTGGGCCGCGCGCTGTCCAACGACCTCCAGGAGGCGGCCCTGTCGCTGCAACCCGACCTCGCCGACGTCCTCGAGTCCGGGCGCGAGTACGGGGCCCTCGGCGGGCTCGTCTCCGGCTCGGGCCCGACGATCGCCTTCCTCGTCGACGGCGCCGAGGGGGCGCTCGACCTCGCCGTCGCGCTCACGGCCTCCGGCACGGCTCGCTCGGTCAAGCGCGCCTGCGGGCCCGCCCACGGCGCGCACGTGCTCTCCGAGCCTCCGCCGGTCCCGAGCTCGCGGGCCCGGCGGGGCCCCGATGCGGGCGGGCCGGGCCGCGACACCGGGCGGGACGCCGTCGTGCGTTCCCTGTCGGACCGGCGCGGCTGACGACGTGGCCAACCTTGTCTCCGTCGAACGGGCCGACCTCGCGCTCGGCACGAACCATGTCCTCGACGCCGTCTCGCTCGGGGTGCAGTCCGGCGACCGCATCGGCGTCGTCGGCCGCAACGGCGGCGGCAAGTCGACCCTGCTGCGGGTGCTCGCCGGCCGCCTCTCGCCCGACAGCGGCCGCGTCACCCACACCGGCGGGCTCACCGTCGGCATGCTGAGCCAGGTCGACGACCTCGACCCCGCCGCGAGCCTGCGCGAGGCCGTGTTCGGCGACCTCCCCGAGCACGCGTGGGCCGGCGACGCCCGCGTCCGCGACGTCCTCGACGGTCTGCTCGGCGGCGTCGAGGCCCCCGACGTCGGCGGCCTCGACGCGATCGTCGGGCCGATGTCGGGTGGCGAGCGCCGCCGCATCAGCCTGGCCCGCCTGCTCGTGGACGACCCCGACCTGCTCGTCCTCGACGAGCCGACGAACCACCTCGACGTCGAGGGGGTCGCCTGGCTGGCCCGGCACCTGAGTACCCGCCGGACCCGCACGGACACCGCGCTCGTCGTCGTCACCCACGACCGCTGGTTCCTCGACGCCGTCGCCACGACGACGTGGGAGGTCGTCGAGGGTCGCGTCGAGAGCTACGAGGGCGGGTACGCCGCCTACGTGCTCGCGAAGAACGAACGGGCCCGCATCGCCTCGGTCACCGCCGAGCGCCGCGACAACCTCCTGCGCAAGGAACTCGCCTGGCTGCGCCGCGGCCCGCCCGCGCGGACGAGCAAGCCGAAGTTCCGCATCGAGGCCGCGTCCGCCCTCATCGAGGACGAGCCGGCGCCCCGCGACGAGGTGTCGCTCGTCCGGTTCGCCACGACGCGGCTCGGCAAGGACGTCGTCGACCTGTTCGACGCGACCCTGCGCCTCGGCGGGCGGACGCTGCTCGACCGGCAGACGTGGCAGCTCGCGCCCGGCGACCGCATCGGCATCGTCGGCGTCAACGGGGCCGGCAAGTCGACGCTCATGCGCGTGATCCACGGCGACGTGGGCCTCGACTCCGGGCGTCGCAAGGTCGGCAAGACCGTCGTCATGGCCTACCTCACCCAGGAGGTCCGCGAGCTCGAGCGGCTCGTGAACGCGCGGGTCATCGACGCCGTGAGCGAGGTGCGCGAGTACACGCGCCTCGGCGACAAGGAGGTCAGCGCGAGCCAGCTCGCGCAGCGCCTCGGCTTCACCGGCGGCCGGCAGCAGAGCCGCGTCAAGGACCTCTCGGGCGGTGAGCGGCGGCGGCTGCAGTTCCTGCGCCTGCTCATGGCCGAGCCGAACGTGCTCATCCTCGACGAGCCGACGAACGACCTCGACATCGAGACGCTGACGTCGCTCGAGGACGTCCTCGACGGCTGGGCGGGGACCCTGCTCGTCGTCAGCCACGACCGCTACCTGCTCGAGCGGATGTGCGACCGGCAGGTCGCGCTCCTCGGCGACGGCCGCATCCGCGACCTGCCCGGCGGGGTGGAGCAGTACCTCGACCTGCGCGCCGCCGACAAGGCCGCCGCGCGGGGCGGGGCGCCGTCGGCGTCGTCCGCCGCGTCGAACTCCGCCGGGTCGGGCTCCGCCGCGTCGGAGTCCGGCGGATCGTCGGCCGCGCCGGAGTCGTCGGCCACGCCCGAGGAGCGGCGCGCAGCGCGCAAGGACATGACCCGCATCGAGCGCCGCCTCGGCAAGATCGCCGAGGCCGAGGAGCGGCTCCACGCGAGGATGGTCGAGCAGGCCACCGATCACGCCGCCGTGCTCGGCCTCAACGACTCCCTGCGCGAGCTCGTCGACGAGCGCGAGACCCTCGAGCTCGAGTGGCTCGAGGCCGCCGAGATCGCGGGCTGACGCAGGGGCCACCCGGCCGACCGTCCGTCGACGCGCCTGCTCTCCGAGGTCGCCCCCGGACGGCAGGTCGCTCAGGCGGCGTCGCCGGCCGGTTGGCTCTGGACGGCCGTCATGACGACCGTGGTGACGATGTCTCCGACCGTCGCCCCGCGCGACAGGTCGTTGACCGGCGCCTTGAGGCCCTGCAGGACCGGGCCCACGGCGACCGCGTTCGCGCTGCGCTGCACGGCCTTGTACGTGTTGTTGCCCGTGTTGAGGTCCGGGAAGATCAGCACCGTCGCCCGGCCGGCCACGTCGGAGTCGGGCAGCTTCGTCGCCGCCACGCCCGGGTCGACCGCCGCGTCGTACTGCAGCGGTCCCTCCACGAGCATCTCGGGGTCGCGCTCGCGGACCAGCGCCGTGGCCTCGATGACCTTCTCGACGTCGCTGCCCGCGCCGGAGCTGCCCGTCGAGTACGAGAGCAGCGCCACGCGCGGGTCGATGCCGAACCTCGTCGCCGTCTGCGCCGACGAGACGGCGATGTCGGCGAGCTCGGCCGCCTTGGGGGAGGGCACGATCGCGCAGTCCGCGAAGACGAGGACGCGGTCGGGCAGGCACATGAAGAACGCGCTCGAGACGGTCTTCACGCGTTCCGGGTCGCGCAGCAGCTCGATGGCCGGGCGGATCGTGTGGGCCGTCGTGTGCACCGCGCCCGACACCATCCCGTCGGCGCGCCCCGTGAGCACGAGCATCGTCCCGAAGTAGCTGACGTCGACGACGCGGTCGCGTGCCGCGTCGAGCGTCACGCCGCGGTGGGAGCGCCGCTGTGCGTACTCGGCGGCGAACTCCTCGACGAGCTCCGGGTCCTCCGGGTCGATGAGGGTCACGCCCGACAGGTCGACCCCCAGCGGGCCCGCCGCGGCGGCGATCTCGTCGGGCTTGCCGAGCAGGACGAGGTCGACGACGTCGCGCGCCACGAGGATCTCGACCGCCCGCAGGATGCGCGGCTCGGTGCCCTCCGGGAGGACGATGCGGGCCCGGTGCGCGCGTGCCCGCTGCATGAGGGCGTGCTCGAACATCATCGGGGTGACGACGTCGGGGGTGGCCGCCTCGAGCCGGTCGATGAGGTCGGCGCAGTCGAGGTGCGCGCGAGCGAGCTGCAGGGCCCGCTCGATCTTGCGGGTCGCCCCCGCCGTGACCCGACCGCGGACGTCGTCGAGGCGGTGCGTCGTCTCGTAGGTGCCGTAGGGCGAGGAGAAGATCGGCAGCGTCGAGCCCATGCCCTCGATGAGGGTCGCGACGGGCGGCTCGAGGCCGAAGTCACCGTTGAGCACGAGCGCGGACAGCGACGGGAACGTCTGCGACGCGTGGGCGCCGAGCACGCCGAGGATGACGTCCGAGCGGTCTGCGGGCGACACGACCGTCGCGCCCTCAAAGAGGCGTTCGAGGACGCGGGGGAGGGTCATGGCCGCGACGACGATGCCGAACGACTCCCCGGCGAGCTGCTCGGGGGTGCCGACGATGTCCTCGGCGCCGACGGCGTCCGCGAGCTGGCGGACGGTGGGCGCGCCGAGCAGGGGGTCGGCGGGCAGGGCGGAGACGCTCGGCGGGCCACCCGCACGCTCGGAGCCCCCGTAGCGGCGCTCGACGTGGCGCCGGACCTCCTCGACGACGTCGGGCAGGGAGCGCGGGTCGGCCTTGTTCGCGATGATCGCCATGATGCGCGCGTGGCCCGCCTCGACCTCACCGGCGGCGATGTCGACGGCGTCGGCCACCTGGTCGGGGGTGCGGGAGGCGGCACCGACGACGAGCACGACCGGCGCGCCGATGTTCGCGGCGATCCGGGCGTTGAGGGCGAGCTCGGTGGGCTGGGCGACGTCCGTGTAGTCGCTGCCGACGACGAGGACGGCGTCGTGTCCCGCGGCGAGGGCGTGGAACTGGGCGACGATCCGCGACAGCGCCCCCTCCGGGTCCTCGTGGACGTCCTCGTACGTGACGCCCGCCGACTCCTCGTAGGTCGTCTGCCCACCGCCGTGGGCGAGGAGCAGCTCGAGGACGCTGTCGCGCTCGTCGCGGCTGCGGACGACGGGGCGGAAGACGGCGACGCGGCCGAGGCGTCGGCCGAACTCGTCGAGCACCCCCAGCGCGATGGCGGCCTTGCCGGCGCGGGGTTCGGCGGACGCGATGTACAGGCTGGTGACCACGGTTCGAGCGTATCGGCCGCCGGGCGCTGCGCCGCCGCGACGCCCGGGTCACCCGGGCCGTCGTCGGACGGCCGGGGTCGGGACGCCGGCGGGAGGCGCCGGTGTCAGAAGCCGGCGAGGAGCCGCCGCAGGAGGTCCGCGAGGCGGTCACGGTCGTCGTCGGGGAGCACCGACAGCAGGGCCGACTCGCGGTCGAGGAGTTCGGCCATCGCGGCGTCGACCCGCTCGAGACCCGCCGGGGTGAGCCGGACCTTGATGCCGCGGCGGTCGGCCGGGTCGGGCCGGCGCGCCACGAAACCGCGCTGGGTCAGCCGGTCGATGCGGTTCGTCATCGTCCCCGACGTCGAGAGCGTCTCGGTGACCAGGGCGCCGGGGGAGAGCTCGTACGGCTCGCCGACCCGGCGCAGCGCCGACATCACGTCGAACTCCCACGGCTCCAGGAGGTGGCCGGCGAACGCCGCCTTCCGCGCGAGGTCGAGGCGGCGGGACAGCCGCGAGACGCGCGAGAGCACCTCCAACGGGGCGACGTCCAGGCCGGGGGCCTGCCGTCGCCAGGCGGCGACGATGCGATCGACGTCGTCCGCCCCCGGTGCGCTCATACGTCCGAGTCTAGATTCCCCCGTGCTCCGAGAAGTACGACGTCGAGAATCTCGATCGTGTCTCCGTCGCGCCGGCCGGATCAGGTTGTCGCAGAACACATCCGATCACCGCGACCTTGTCGGTGGGTCCTCGTAGGGTCGCCGCAGCGGGATCGACGAGGGGCAGGGGTGGGGGCGGATGACGGACATGGCGGCCGAGGCGGGGCGGAGGCCGCCGCGGGCCCGGCTGCGGTCGTGGCGCACCTACGTCGGGCTCACCACCATCGACGTGGTCATCGTGGGCGGGCTCGCCGTCCTCGGGTTCTCGGCGGGCCGGGCGCCGACGCTCGGCGAGCTGGGGCCCGTCGCGACGGCCGTGACCGCGCTCGTCGCCCTCAACGTCGGGGTGGTCACCGTGCAGCAGAAGCGGATCGCCGACGCCCGGGCCGCGTGGTGGTCGCGGGCGCAGTGGGCGCTCGAGCGGTCGATGGGCGAGAACGTGCGGGGCCGGATGATCGGTCAGCTCGCCGTCGCCCACCTCGCCAAGAGCGACCTCGCCACCGACGACGACCTCGCACTGCTGCTCGCCCTGCCCGATTCGATCCTCGCCAGGGTGGAGTACGAGCCGGCCGACGGTACGATGGCGGATGTCACCGTCGTCATCACCGACGACGAGGAGCCCGTCGGGCTCGATCCTCCCGACGACGATCCGGGCGACGTGGGCCGCTCCAGCGCGGGGCCGGCGGAGGAGGCTGAGAACACGTGAGTGCTGCAGCGTCGGTTCCCCGCGACGGTCGGGCCCTGCCCTCGCGCCGCGCCACCGCGCCCAGAGCGGCCCCCACGTCGTCCCCCACCACGTCCTCGGCGTCCTCCGGGGCGGCCGAGCCGACGAACGCGCCCGAGCCCGCGGGCGACGGCGCCAAGGTCATCCGCCTCGACCGCGGCGACGCGGCCGCGATCGCCGTGAAGGTCGTCATCAACGAGCGCCAGGGCAAGACCTCCCCGCCGTGGATGATCGACGTCGCCCGCCGCATGGGCGTCGTCTGAGCCATCGGGACATCGGCACCTCAACGCGCCTGGTCGCCGAGGTCCGCCTCGATGGCGTCGGCGGTGGCGCGCAGCGCGGCCAGGTGGCCCAGCAGGTCCTCCGCGCTCGACGAGATCGTGTCGGAGCTGACGTTCGCGGCGGCGACGACCGTGCCGGCGGGGTCGCGGATCGGGACCGCCAGCGACCGCAGGCCCAGCTCGAGCTCCCCCTCGACGAGGGCGTGCCCGTCGGCCCGCACGGCGCGGAGCGTCTCGCGCAGCCGTCCCGGGTCGGTCTGGGTGTGCGCGGTCAGCGGGGACAGCTCGACCCGCGCCAGGTAGGCCTCGATCTCGGCGTCGGGCAGCCCGGCCAGCAGCACCCGGCCCATCGACGTCGCGTACGCCGGGAAGCGGGTGCCCACCCGGATGGAGACGGCCATGATGCGGCTCGTCGCGCGCCGGGCGACGTAGACGATCTCGTCGCCGTCGAGCACGGCGACCGACGTCGACTCGCCGATCGCCACCGACAGCGCCTGCAGGTGCGGCTGCGCCACGTCGGGCAGGGACTGGCTCGCGAGGTAGGCGAAGCCGATCCGCATGACCCGCGGCGTGAGGAAGAACTCCCGGCCGTCGGTGCGCACGTATCCGAGGGCCTCGAGGGTGAGCAGGAACCGCCGGGCCGCGGCCCGCGACAGGTCCGTGCGTCGGGCCACGTCGCTGAGCGTCATGCGCGGGTGGTCGCCGTCAAAGGCGCGCAGGACCGCGAGGCCCCGGGCGAGGGACTGCACGTAGCCCTCGCCCGGGGCCTCGCGGTCGCCGGCGTCGGCCCCCGCCCGCGTGGTCATGTCGGACGCAGCTCCAGCCCCATGCGCTCCGACAGTTCGTCGATGCTCGGGCCGTGTGTCTCCCGCACCGACAGCCCGGTCTCGGGGTCCACGAGGAAGACGGCCTCCGGGGTGTAGACGCGGCTCACGCAGGTCACCCCGGTGGCGGGGTAGGTCAGGTCGGTGACAATCTTCGGCGTGCCGTCCTTGCCGAACAGCGTCATCATCACCCACGTCTGACGGGCCCCGATGGCGAGATCCATCGCGCCGCCCACGGCCGGGATGGCGTCGGGCGCGCCGGTCGACCAGTTGGCGAGGTCGCCGCGCACCGACACCTGGAAGGCGCCGAGGACGCACACGTCGAGGTGACCGCCGCGCATCATCGCGAAGCTGTCGGCGTGGTGGAAGTAGGCGGCGCCGGGGTTCTCGACGACCGGGATCTTCCCGGCGTTGATGAGATCCGGGTCGATCTCGTCGCCGACCGCGGCGCGCCCCATCCCGAGCATCCCGTTCTCGGTGTGGAGGGTGACGTGCTGCTCGGGGGTGAGGTGGTCGGCGACCAGGGTCGGCTGGCCGATGCCGAGGTTGACGAAGGAGCCGGTCTCGATGTCGCCCGCGACGAGGGCGGCGAGGTCCGCCTTGGCCAGGGGGGTGTCGGTGGAGTTCATCGGTGCGGTCTCCTTCACGCGCTCACGGGAGCGGACGGGTGGGGGATCTCGACGACGGTGTCGACGTAGATGCCGGGGGTGACGATGACCTCGGGGTCGAGGCCGCCGACGTCGACGACGTTGCTGACCTGCACGATGGCGTGCTCGGCGGCCGCGGCCATGACGGGGCCGAAGTTGCGCGCGGTCTTGCGGTAGACGAGGTTGCCGAGCCGGTCGGCGGTGAGCGCCTTGACGAGGGCCACGTCGGCGCGGATCGGCGACTCGAACACCTGGCCCCGGCCGTCGATGACGCGCGTCTCCTTGCCCTCCGCGAGCGGCGTGCCGTACCCGGTGGGGGTGAAAAAGCCGCCGATGCCGGCGCCGCCGGCGCGGATGCGCTCGGCGAGCGTGCCCTGGGGGACGAGCTCGAGCTGCACCTTGCCGGCCCGGTAGGCGGCGTCGAAGATCTGGCTGTCGCTCTGCCGCGGGAAGCTGCAGATCATCTTCGCGACCCGGCCGGCCCCGATGAGGGCGGCGAGGCCGACCTCGCCGTTGCCGGCGTTGTTGTTGACGACGGTGAGGCCGGTCGAGCCCTGCTCGAGGAGGGCCTCGATGAGCTCGACGGGCTGGCCGGCCGCGCCGAAGCCGCCGATGAGGACGGTCGCGCCGTCCTTCACGTCGGCGACGGCCTGCGCGGCGGAGTCGGTGAAGCGGGCCATCAGCGGTCGCTCCCTTCGGTGGTGGTGACGTTCTCGAGGACGACGGCGAGGCCCTGGCCCACGCCGATGCAGATGGCGGCGACGCCGTACCGGCCGCCCTCGGCGACGAGGCGCCGGGCGAGGGTGCCGAGGATGCGGCCGCCGGAGGCGCCGAGCGGGTGGCCGATGGCGATGGCCCCGCCCCACGCGTTGACGATCTGCGGGTCGACGTCCCACGCGTCGAGGCACGCGAGCGACTGCGCGGCGAACGCCTCGTTGAGTTCGACGGCGTCGACGTCGGACCACGAGAGGCCCGCCCGGCGCAGGGCGAGGTTCGCCGCCTCGACGGGGGCGTGGCCGAAGTACTGGGGCTCGTTCGCGGCGGCGCCGCGGCCCGCCACCCGGGCGAGCGGCTCCCGGCCGAGCAGACCGGACGCCTTCTCGCTGCCGAGCCACAGGGCGGACGCGCCGTCGGACAGCGGCGAGGCGTTCCCGGCCGTCACGGTGCCGTCGGTCTTGCGGAAGACGGTCTTGAGCGCGCCGAGCGTCTCGGGCGTGGACTCGGGGCGGATGCCCTCGTCCCGGACGAGCGGCTCGCCCTCGCGCGGCGCCGGCCCGGCGACGACGAGGTCGTCGTAACGCCCGGCGTCCCACGCGGCGGCGGCGAGGTGGTGGCTGCGGGCGGCGAACTCGTCCTGCCGCTCCCGGTCGATGCCGTACTTCTCGCGGAGCTGTTCGGTGGCCTCGCCGAGCGACACGGTCCACTCCGCGGGCATGTCCGGGTTGACCAGGCGCCACCCGAGCGCGGTGTTCACGGCGGTGAGATCGCCCGCGGGGTAGGCCCGTTCGGTCTTGGGCAGCACCCAGGGCGCGCGGCTCATCGACTCGACGCCGCCGACGAGGACGAGGTCGGCCTCGCCCGTGTCGATCTGTCGCGACGACGCGATGGCCGCGTCGAGGCTCGACCCGCACAACCGGTTGATCGTCGAGCCGGGGACGGTCACGGGCAGGCCGGCGAGCAGCGTCACCATCCGGGCGACGTTGCGGTTCTCCTCGCCGGCGCCGTTGGCGTTGCCGAAGCACACCTCGTCGATGCGCTCGGGGTCGAGGTCGGGGGTGCGCTCGAGCAGGGTGCGCACCACGTGGGCGCCGAGGTCGTCGGGCCGGATGCCGGCGAGCGCGCCGCCGTACCGTCCGAACGGGGTCCGGATCGCGTCGTAGAGGAAGGTCTGCGTCATGGTCGGTCTCCTGGTCGCGCCTGGGTCGGTGGCGTCGGGGTGGTCTGCGGCTGGTTCGGCTCGGGCGTCTCGGCGTCGAGCTGGGCGAGGGTCTCCTGCGCGATGCGGAACGCGGAGTTGGCGGAGGGGACGGAGCAGTAGATCGCGCTCTGCAGGAGCACCTCGCGGAGCTGGTCGCGCGTCATGCCGTTGCGCATCGCGGCGCGCACGTGCATGGCGAGCTCGTCGTGGTGGCCGCCGCCGATCAGGGCCGTCAGCGTGATCGCGCTGCGGGTGACGCGGTCGAGGCCCGGCCGGGTCCAGATCGTCCCCCACGCGTAGCGGGTGATGAGGTCCTGGAACTCCGCAGTGAAGTCGTCGATCTTCGCGTTGGCGCGGTCGACGTGCGCGTCGCCGAGCACCTCCCGCCGCACCGCCATCCCGGCCTCGTGGATCTGCGCGCGGGTATCGGGTTCGGACCCGTCCGCCGGGGTGGGCTCGGCCGCCTGCCCGTGCCACCCCTGCGGCAGGGCGGTGACGAAGCGCAGCAGGGCGTCGGCGGTGGCAGCCGGGTCCTCGCTCGGGGCGAGGTGGGCGACACCGGGCAGCGCGATCGCCCGCCCGGCGGCGACGCCGTCCGCGACGGCGCGGCCGAGCTCCGGCGGCGCCACCTGGTCGGCCTCGCCGTTGATGGTCAGCAGGGGGTCGGTGATCCGCCCGAGGTCGGCGCGGACGTCGTAGGAGGCCAGGGCCTCGCACGTGGCGGCGTAGCCCTCGTCGTCGGCGTCGACGAGCGAGTCGAGCAGCGCGGTCGCGAGCTCCGGGTGGGCGTCGGCCCAGCCCGGGGCGAACCACCGCCCGCGGCTGCCCTCGACCATCGAGGCCGTTCCGTCGGCGCGCACGGCCGCGGCGCGCTCGCGCCACCCGTCGGGCGTGCCGAGCGCGGCGCCGGAGCAGACGACGACGATGCCGTCGGCCGCGCCGGGGTGGTTCACGCCGACCTCGAGGCCCGTCGCTCCGCCGACGGACACGCCCGCGTAGGCCACCGTGACGTCCGCCGGTCGGTCGTCGCGCAGCTTGCGCAGGACGTCGGCGACGCCCGCGGCGAGGTCGGCGACGGTGAACGGCCCGTCGGGGGCGGGGGAGTCGCCGTGGCCGGGCAGGTCCCAGCCGATCACCTCGACCCGCCCGTCGAGGAGCGCGGCGGTGGGGGCCCACAGCGTCTCGACCGAGGTGCCGAGGGACGGCCCGACGAGCAGGAGGGGCGCGGGCGTCGCGTCGGGGAGGGGGGAGGTCAGCCGCACGAGGCTGAGGCGGGGGGATGTCATCGGTCCTCCGGGAGGTCGGTGGTGTGGGTCGCGTCGGCGGGGAAGCGGGCCCGGTGGGCCGCGACGGCGACGCGCACCTGCCGGGGGGCGTCGCCGACGTAGCCGGCGGGGTCGAGGAGGTCGTCGAGGTCGGCGTCGGGCAGGACCGCCTCGTCGAGCAGGCCGCGCAGGGCCCGCCGGAGCACGGCGGTCGCCTCGGCGGCGTCGGTCCCCACCCCCTGGGCGAGGGCGTCGTCGACGCACGCCCGCAGGGCGGCGACGTCGTCGACGAGGGGTTTCAGCACGAGGACGATCCGCTCGCTGAGCACGGCCGGGACGGACAGGTCGAGGTTGGCGCGCCCGGCGGCCGGGTCGACCGAGAGGCCGGCGCCCAGCTCCTCGGCGACGCGCGCGGCCCCGGCGAGCAGGCGCAGGAGCTCGCGCACCGCCGCCCACTCGGCGTGCCAGGCGCCGGTGGGCCGCTCGTCGTCGGCGTCGCCGCCGGCGGCGAAGAGGGTGGCGACGTGCCCCGGCGCGGCGATCGCGGCGCTCCGCAGAAGCACGGAGAGCACGGGGTTGCGCTTATGGGGCATGGCCGACGAGCCGCCGCGCCCGGGCGCCGTCGGCTCGGCGAGCTCGCCGATCTCCCGGCGCGATCCGGTGACGACGTCGCCGCCGAACGTGCCCGCCGCCGCGAGCACCCCGCCGATCGCCGCGCCCAGGCGCCAGATCGGCCGACGGGACGTGTGCCAGCCGGGCGCGGTGCTCAGGCCCAGCCGGTCGGCGAGCGCGGCGCGCAGGTCGTCGGCGTCGAGGGGGTCGCCGGGGCCGTCGGTCGCCTCCGATCCGGCGAGCGAGCGCCGGGTGAGCAGCGCGGCGGACGTGCCCGCCGCGCCGGCCCACTGCACGGGCAGCTCGCCGCGGACCTGCGCGAGGTCGGCGCTCGCCGCCGACAGCGACTCGAGCCAGGCGGCGGCGCGGGCGCCGAACGTCGTCGGCAACGCGTGCTGGCCCAGGGAGCGGGCCACGCACACGTCGTCGGCGTGGCGTGCGGCGAGCGCGGCGAGCCCGTCGCACGCGGAGACCAGCCGCGGGATCGCCTCGTCGATCGTGCGCGCGGCGAGCATCGCCAGGGCCGTGTCGACGATGTCCTGGCTCGTCGCGCCGAGATGGACCGCGGCCGCCGCCGCGGGGTGACCGTCCTCGCGCAGGGCCGCCCGCAGGTCGCCGAGCAGGGGGATGAGCGCGTTCCCCCCGAGCGCCGTCCGGTCCGCCACGCCGGCGAGGTCGTACCGGTCCACGGACCAGGCGGACGACCGGTGGTCGGCCCCCGACCCGAGACGGGAGGCCGCGCGGGCGTCGGCCGGGGCCAACCCGGCGTCGACGCACACGTCCAGCCAGGCGCGTTCGACGTCGAGCAGCGCCTGCGCGACGGCGGCGTCGTCGAGCCCGGCCCCGGCCGCCCCCGCCCGGACGGGCGCGAGCAGGCCGAGGTCGAGGCCGGCCCCGGCGGGGGCCGACCGGGCGGCGTCGGCGGAGGTCACAGGGCGCCTCAGCGCTCCTCGACGTCGAGGAACACGGTCTCGCCCTCGCCCTGCAGGCGGATGTCGAAGCTCAGTCCGCCCTGGCCGTCGCGGGTCGCGAGGAGGGTGGCGCGCTCGGCCTCGGGCAGCGACGCGAGCAGCCGGTCGTGGGCGAGGGCGCCCTCGGGCTGGTCGGCCTCCGGCAGGTAGACCCGCGTGTGCAGCTTGTCGAGCAGGCCGCGGGCGAAGACGCAGACGTGGATGAAGCGGGCGCCGCCCTCGCGCGTGGGGCCCGGCTCGACCGTCGTGAACGTGTAGCGGCCCACGTTGTCGACCGCGGCCCGGCCGAACCCGGTGAACGTCCAGCCGTCGCGCACGAGGGACCCCGTCTCGGTGGAGACGTTGCCGTCCTCGTCGGCCTGCCAGATCTCGAGCAGCGCGTCGGGGACGGGGTCGCCGTGGCCGTCGAGGACGGTCCCGTAGAGCCGCACCGCGCCGGGGTGGGCCTGGTCGACGAGCTGTCCGCCGCGCTCGTACGGCAGCGCGAAGCCGAAGAACGGGCCGACGGTCTGGCCCGGGGTCGGCGTGAGGTCGGGCGTCGCGGTCATCGGTGGTCTCCGTTCTCGTGGTCGTCGTCGTGGTCCGCGCCGAGGTCGTTCTCGAAGAGCGTGCGCCCGCGGCCGGAGAGCACGATGTCCCAGCGGTAGCCCGTGCACCACTCGTGCCGGGTGACGTCGTGGTCGTAGGTGGCCACCAGCCGGCGCCGGGCGTCCTCGTCGACGATCGCCTGGTAGATCGGGTCGAGGGGGAAGAGCGGGTCGCCCGGGAAGTACATCTGCGTGACGAGCCGCTGGGTGAACGCGGTCCCGAACAGCGAGAAGTGGATGTGCGCGGGCCGCCACGCGTTGTGGTGGTTCTTCCAGGGGTAGGGCCCGGGGCGGATCGTCGTGAACGAGTAGTTCCCGTCGGCGTCCGTGAGGCAGCGCCCCACCCCGCTGAAGTTCGGGTCCAACGGCGCCGGGTGCTGATCGCGCTTGTGCACGTACCGGCCCGAGGCGTTGGCCTGCCAGATCTCGACGAGCTGGCCCGCCAGCGGCCGGCCGGACCCGTCGACGACGCGGCCGGTGACGATCATCCGCTCGCCGATCGGCTCGCCGCCGTGCTGGATGGTCAGGTCGGCCTCGAGCGGGTGGACGTCGCGGGTGCCGAACGCGGGCGACGTCAGCTCGATCGTCTCGGGGTCGGCGTGGCGCAGGTCCTTCGTCGGGTGCCGCAGCACGCTGCTGCGGTAGGGGGCGAAGTCGATGCGCGGCTTGTCCTCCACGCGCGCCCCGGCCGCGACGCCCTCGCGGTAGGCGCGGTGCAGGGCCTCGATCTGGGCCGTCATCTCGTTCTGCGTGCTCGTTGCCGAGTCCGAGGACGTGACGACGTGCGCGTGGTCGAAGGATTCCTCCACGTCGGTTCCTTTCTCGTGTTCCGGTCGCGGGTCAGCCGGGCGGGGTGGGCGACGCGGTCGGGGGGCCGGCGTCGTGATCGGGTCGGACGAACAGCGCGTGCTGCGTCGCGAGGCGGACGGGAGCGTTGGGGGCGCCGTACCCGTCGTAGCCGCCGAGCCGCTGGAGGACCTCCACGAAGACGCGCCCGTGCGTCCGGGTGAAGACGTGCAGGAACTCGCCGTCGCCGTCGCGGTCGTAGAGCAGGTCGAGCTCGGCGAGCGTGGCGAGGG
Organism: Agilicoccus flavus; assembly: GCF_014857905.1. Taxonomy (GTDB): domain Bacteria; phylum Actinomycetota; class Actinomycetes; order Actinomycetales; family Dermatophilaceae; genus Agilicoccus; species Agilicoccus flavus. Next base: position 56,899 of record NZ_JACYXE010000006.1, read on the forward strand.
TGTCGGCGGGCAGGTCGAACCGCGCGGCGAGGTCGTCGTAGTAGTTGGCGGGGATCGGCAGGAAGTCCAGCCCGCGTTCCCGGGCGGCGCGCGCGAACGCGACGAGGTCGTCGACCCGCACCGCGAGGTGCTGCGCCCGGTGCGGACCGTCGTCGGGGGCCGTCGGCGGGGCGAGGTTGAGCGGGATGCGCACGGCCCCGTCCTTGGTGCGCATGACCTGGCTGCGCACGAGCCCCAGGGGGCCGGCGACGTCGTGGCTCGGCAGCGGGTCGAGCGAGAGCGCGCTCGCGAAGAACAGGACCGCCTCGTCGAAGTGCTGCCACGGCTGCGCGAGGTTGACGTGGTCGATGACGCCGTCGGTCTCGGCGGCCGCGTCGGTCTCGGCAGCCCCGTCGGCCTCGGTCGCGGAGGCGGGGCCGAACTCGGGGATCCAGGCCGCGGATTCGGAGCAGAAGAACACCTCGGTGCCGTCGGGGGCGACGACCCCGCGCAGGAGGTGCTCGTCGGAGCCGGTCCGACGCGGCACCGCGACCGAGCCCAGCTCGCCCGCGCGCCCGGCGGCGTCGGCGGGGGAGTCGACGAGGAAGCCGACGCCCGCGAGGTGGGCGGGCGCGTCCGGGGCCGCGTCGCCCGTGTTGACGCAGATGCGGGCGTCGCCCAGACGCCACAGGTGGACGTCCTTGGTCCGGTGGCGGCCGACGTTGGTGAACCCGAGCCTGGTGAGCAGGGCGTCGATCCCGGTGGAGTCGGCGACGCGGATCTCGACGAAGTCGAAGCCGGTCGGGTCCTCCACGGCGGGCAGCTCGGCGTACCCGGCGGGCACGGCGGCGGCCGCGCCGTCGCGGGCGAGCCGGGCGACGGTGCGCTCCTCGAGCCAGCGCAGCGAGCGGCGGGCGTCGATCGCCGTGCGCAGGACGTCGCTCTGGCGGAACACGTCGTTGAAGATCTCGAGGGAGATCGGGCCGTCGTAGCCGGCGGCGAGCAGGTGCTCGGTGAAGGCCGGCAGGTCCCAGGCGCCCTGACCGGGGAAGACGCGGTGGTGCCGGCTCCACGAGAGGACGTCCATCGACAGGTCGGGGGCGTCGGCGAGCTGGACGAAGAAGATCTTCTCGGACGGGATGTCCTCGATCCCGGCGGGGTCGTCGCCGCGGGAGAGGATGTGGAAGCTGTCGAGGCACGTGCCGACGCGCGGGTGGTCGGCCAGGTCGACGATGCGCATCGCGTGCCGGTAGGTGGAGACGAAGCGGCCCCACGCGAGGGCCTCGTACGCGAGGCGGACACCGTACTCCTCGCCGAGATCGCCGAGCCGGGCGAGCTGCGCCGCGCTGTGGGCGTCGTCGCCGACGCTCGCCGTACCGACGTTGCTGCAGACGAGGATCGTGTCGGCCCCGAGCCGGTTCATCACCTCGAACTTGGCGCGCGCCCGGTGCAGGACCCGCGCGAACTCGACCTCGTCGACGCCCTCGGCGTCACGGAACGGTTGATAGAGGTCGATGCTCAGCCCGAGATCCGCACAGCGGGCGCGGATCTCCTCCGGCGAGGCGGGGCAAACGACGAGGTCGGGCTCGAAGATCTCGACCCCGTCGAAGCCCGCGGCGGCCGCGGCCTCGAGCTTCTCGGGCAGCGTGCCGGACAGGCAGACGGTCGCGATGGAGGTGCGCATGACCCGATGATCAGCCCTCGGCCGCGACGAGGCGCAGGAAATGACCGCGCAGGCGCTCGGGGTCGGGACGCTGCCCGCTCATGAGCTCGAACGCGTCGATGGCCTGGCCGGTCGCCATCCAGCCGCCGTCCATGACGGCGCAGCCCAGCTCGCGGGCCGCCTCGAGCAGGGGGGTGCGCAGGGGCCGGTAGACGACGTCGGCGACCCAGAGCTCCGGGCGGAGGAGGGCCGGCGGCAGCGGCGTGCCGGGGTGCTGGTGCATGCCGACCGGCGTCGCGTTGACGAGACCGGTGGCGGCGCCGAGCGCCTCGGGGAGGTCGGCGGGGCCGGCGACCTCGACGGTCGCGTCGGGGAACGCCGCGCGCACGCCGGCCGCGATGGTCTCGCACCGCTCGGCGTCGAGGTCGACCAGGGTGAGGTGGCGCGCACCGGAGGTGGGCAGCGCGTGGGCGACCGACACGCCCGCCCCGCCCGTGCCGAGCTGGACGACCCGCGACAGGTCGGCGTCCGGGAGCGCCCGCGCGAGACCCCACGCGAAGCCGGTGACGTCGGTGTTGTGCCCGGTCAGACGACCGTCGGGGCCGACGACGACGGTGTTGACGGCGCCGAGGCGGGCCGCGCCCTCGCTGAGCTCGTCGAGCGCGTCGACGACGAGGTTCTTGCACGGGTGCGTGATGTTGAAGGCCGAGAAGCCGAGGTCGGCGCCGGTGCGCACGAGTTCGCCGACGTCGGCGGGGGAGCGCCCGTTCGTCGAGAGGTCGATCGGGCGGTAGATGCAGCGCAGGCCGAGCGCGTCGGCCTCCATCTCGTGCATCGGCGGCGTCAGCGACGGAGTGGTCCCGTCGCCGATGAGCCCCGCCAGGTACGACTGCCCGCGCACGCTCATCCCGTCCTCCTCCGGCCCGGCGCTGTCGCCCGGGTCATCGGGATCGATGACGCAGAGCGTCCTCGCCCGGCGCGCCTCATCCTTCCACGCGTTCGCCAGATGCACAAGCGTTCGCATAGCGAACACGCAGGCTCGATGGGACAGCCGGTCGGGCGTGCCCGCCGATCCCGACCCGTCCGTCGCTCGCGGCCACCAGGCCGCGGCGGTTGCCGGCCGGCGAAGAACCAGTCGGGCCGGGTCGACCCCGAAGCTGCGCGAGGTCAGGCCCGTGAGCTGCGGGCGCTCCTGCAAGCACCCGATCGACCCGGCCCGAATGGTTCGGGGGTGGGCGGGCCGCCGCCTGACGGGGTCAGGGCAGGGGTGTGTCCAGGTGGGGGTCGCGCTCGAGACCGGAGAGCCCGTTCCAGGCGAGGTTGACCACGTGCGCGGCCACGTCGGCCTTCTTGAATGTCCGGGACGACCCGAGCCACCACTGGCCGGTGAGCGCGACCATCCCCACGAGCATCTGCGCGTACATCGGGGCCGTGCGCGGGTCGAGGCGGCGGCGACGGAACTCCGCGACGAGGATGTGCTCCACCTGGGAGGCGATGTCGGAGATGAGACTGGCGAACGTCCCCGTCGACTGCCCCGTGGGGGAGTCGCGCACGAGGATCCGGAACCCGTCGGTCGAGGTCTCCACGTAGTCGAGCAACGCGAGCGCCGCGAGTTCCACGAGGGCGCGAGGCGAGCTGTCCGCCGTGGTCAGCGCCTCCTCGACGGCCGAGAGCAGGGTCCGGATCTCGCGGTCGACGACGACGGCGTAGAGCCCCTCCTTGCCCCCGAAGTGCTCGTACACGACGGGCTTGCTCACCTTTGCGCTGGCGGCTATCTCCTCGACGCTCGTCCCCTCGTACCCCTTCTGCGCGAACAGGGTCCGACCGACGACGAGCAGCTGCTCGCGCCGCTGCGCCGCCGTCATCCGGGACCGGGTCGGGGTGTCCTTCGCCACCCGCCCATCATGCCGCCCGCCCGGTCCCGCCCCGACGGACCCAGGGACGGCCGCGCATCCGGACCGCCCCGGAAGCCGTCCACTACGCTGGATCCGGCCCGGCGCGCCCGCGGCCGTTCCCCGGTTGGTCTGCTGGTAGGGCCCGCCTGACTTTGAATCAGGACAAGCGACGTAGGTTCGATTCCTACCCGGGGAGCCAGGCGAGCTCGAGCTCTGCGGCCCGGCGGTCAGCCTGCGGTGACATAGCCGGGGGAGCGGCGCTCGAGCCGAACCACTCCGGGCGTGCGTTTGCTCACGACGCGACAGGCCGCTCGACGCTCGCCGGCTCGTCGAGGATCTCGAGGTCGGCACCGGTCGGGTCGATGTCGGCGGCGTAGGCGGCTGCCGTTTCCGACCAAGCCTCGATCTCGATGCCCAGCCTGCGAAAGTCGCCGACCGACGCGCACGCCCGGGCGGTGCGGAAGTAGTCGCCGACGAAGGCTCGCCGCTGCACCTCCGGGAGGAACTGGATCCAGGGCAGCTCCGCGGTCAGGTGGCCGGCGATCCGGTCGGCCGTGTCCTCGTCCAGGCTGGCGGCGATCAGACGGGAGAGCTGGTCCAGCGCACCGATCTGCCCCTCGTGGCGCGCGGCGTTCGATACCACCAGGTCGTCCTCGCCGCGCCGGGTGAGGCGGATGTCTTCCCCTGTGGCCTCGGTGAGCACCTTGGTCGGCTGACGGATGAACTCGCTGAACGTGGTGGTGCGCATGACCACTTTGTGCAGAACTAGTGCAGAAGTATCAATCCTCGCTCGGCCGTCACATCGCACCCGAGGGAGCCCGAGGCTCCCGCCGACTGCCACAGCCGTCGCCCACGTCAATGCCCGATCTGCGCCCGCCCTGCCCGGGAGAGGATCCATGAGGCGACGGCGGCCGTGACCGAGCCGACCAGTCCGATGCCGAAGAGCATGAGAATCGCCGCGACCAGGCGACCTGTCAGGGTGACCGGGAAGAAGTCGCCGTACCCGACCGTGGTGACCGTCGTCGTGGCCCACCACAACGCGTCTCCGAACGTCGTGATGTTGGCTCCGTCGGCGTTTCTTTCGGCGTCCAGGGCGGCCAGTGCGCCGAGGCCGACGGACAGGACGGCCGCACCACCCACGTAGACGAGCACCCGGCCCGCGAGAGTGCCGGACGCCACCCGGTCGAGGATGCGCAGCAGGGCCAGCAGGCGGAGCAGTCGAAGGGGCCGGAGCAGGGGCAACGCGACGAGGGCGACGTCGTACCAGTGGGCGAGGGCGTAACGCCGGCGGTTCCGGGCCACCAGTAGACGGATGCCCAGGTCGATCGCGAAGGCGACCCAGACGCTCCACGAGACGACACCGAGAGCGTCTCGGATGTTGCCGTCCATGCCGGGATCCAGGACGGGCCACGCGTACGCCACGAGGAACGCCAGTGCGAGAAGGGTGAGGGGGACGTCCGTCCGGCGCTCCCACCGCTCCACGGTCACGTGACGAGTGTGACAGCGCGCGGTCCTAGATCTCCGTCACGACGGCCCGAGCGCGTCGTCGCAGCTCAGCTCGCCACAGGGACCACTCGGCTCGCGCGTTCTCCTCGGGCGGCGGCCGTGTCGCGCTGCCTCGGTCGCGGCCGTCGACCGCAGGTGTCGCGCCGGCAGACCCCGCACGACGCGTGAGGGTGGGCGGGGGGTGGGCGCGACTAGAGTGGGCGCGGTGCCCGCTGCGAGCGGGACGGGAGCCGGCGAGGGCCGGTCCGACCCGGCCACCACGTCAGCCGAAACCGCGAGTGTGGGAGCGTCGCCTTCGTGAGCGAACACCGTCCGACCGCCGTCATCGTCCTCGCCGCCGGCGAGGGCACCCGTATGAAGTCGGCCCGGCCGAAGGTGCTGCACCGCATCGCCGGCCGGTCGCTGCTCGGGCACGCCATCGCCGCGGCCCGGGCGCTCGGGCCCGACCATCTCGCCGTCGTCGTCCGCCACCAGCGTGATCTGGTCGCGGCCCACGTCTCCGAGGTCGCGCCCGACGCCGTCGTCGCCGACCAGGACGAGGTCAAGGGCACCGGCCGCGCGGCCGAGTGCGGACTCGACGCGCTCCCCACCGACCTGAGCGGCACCGTCCTCGTGACATACGGCGACGTCCCGATGCTCGAGGCCGCCAGCCTGCACTCCCTCGTCGCCGCGCACGAGCGCTCCGGCAGCGCGGTGAGCGTCATCACCGCCCACGTGCCCGACCCGACCGGCTACGGCCGCATCCTGCGGGACGCCGACGGCGCGGTCGCCGGCATCGTCGAGCAGAAGGACGCCGACGAGGCCCAGCGGGCGATCACCGAGATCAACTCCGGCATCTACGCGTTCGACGCGCAGGTGCTGCGGGAGGCCCTCGACCGCGTCGGCACCGACAACGCCCAGGGCGAGAAGTACCTCACCGACGTCCTCGGCCTCGCCCGCGAGGGCGGCCGCCTCGTCTCCGCGCACATGCTCGACGATCTGTGGCAGACGGAGGGCGTCAACGACCGGGTGCAGCTCGCCCGCCTCGGCGCCGAGCTCAACCGCCGCATCGTCGAGAAGCACATGCGCGCCGGCGTCACCGTCGTCGACCCGGCGACGACGTGGATCGACGTCGAGGTCTCGATCGGCGCCGACACGACGGTCCTGCCGAACACCCAGCTCCTCGGCGCGACCACGATCGGCGCCGACGCGACCATCGGCCCCGACACGACGCTGACCGACATGGAGGTCGCCGACGGCGCGAGTGTCGTCCGCACCCACGGTTCCCTCTCGGTCATCGGGGAGGGCGCGAGCGTCGGGCCGTACGCCTACCTGCGCCCGGGCAGCGAGCTCGGCGCCAAGGGCAAGATCGGCACCTTCGTCGAGACGAAGAACGCGACGATCGGCGACGGCTCCAAGGTGCCGCACCTCACCTACGTGGGCGACGCGACGATCGGGACCGGCTCGAACATCGGCGCCTCCAGCGTCTTCGTCAACTACGACGGCGTCACCAAGTCGCACACGACCATCGGCGACCACTGCCGCCTCGGCAGCGACAACATGTACGTCGCGCCCGTCACCGTGGGCGACGGGGCCTACAGCGCGGCCGGGACCGTCATCCGCAAGGACGTGCCCGCCGGGGCGCTCGCGCTCAACGTCGGCACCCAACGCAACGTCGAGGGGTGGGTCCCGCGGCGCCGGCCGGGCACCGCCGCCGCCGACGCCGCGCTCGCCGCCGGCGCCCCCGCCCCGGAAGCGGCCGCCGGCGGCGAGGGCGCGACCGACGGCACGACCGAGTCGGCTCGCGAGGCCCGCCCGTGAGCGCCGGGGACAGCCCGAACCTCATCACCCGCACGACCGAGAAGAGCCTCATGCTCCTCTCGGGGCGCGCCCACCCCGAGCTCGCGGAGGAGATCGCCGATCACCTCGGCATCGAGCTCGTGCCCACGACGGCGTACGAGTTCGCGAACAGCGAGATCTACGTCCGGTTCGAGGAGTCGGTCCGCGGCTCCGACGCGTTCGTCGTGCAGAGCCACACGGCTCCCATCAACGAGTGGATCATGGAGCACCTCATCATGGTCGACGCGCTCAAGCGCGCGTCGGCCAAGCGGATCACGTGCGTCGTCCCGTTCTACGGCTACGCCCGCCAGGACAAGAAGCACCGCGGGCGCGAGCCCATCTCGGCGCGGTTGATGGCCGACCTGTTCAAGGCGGCGGGCGCCGACCGGCTCATCTGCGTCGACCTGCACACGGCCCAGATCCAGGGCTTCTTCGACGGCCCGGTCGACCACCTCCAGGCGTTGCCGATCCTCTCCGAGCACGTGGCGAACAAGTACGGCTCCGAGGACCTCGCCGTCGTCTCGCCCGACGCGGGCCGCATCAAGGTGGCCGAGCAGTGGAGCAAGCGCCTCGGCGGTGCGCCGCTGGCGTTCATCCACAAGACGCGCGACGTGACGCGCCCCAACGAGAGCGTCGCGAACCGGGTGGTCGGCGACGTCAGCGGCCGCACCTGCATCCTCGTCGACGACATGATCGACTCCGGCGGCACGATCTGCCAGGCGGCCGACGCGCTCATGAAGGAGGGCGCGGCCGGCGTGGTCATCGCGGCCACGCACGCGATCTTCTCCGACCCGGCGACGCAGCGGCTCAAGGACAGCGTCGCCCGCGAGGTCGTCGTGACGAACACGCTGCCGATCCCGGCCGAGCGCACCTTCGACAAGCTCACCGTGCTCTCGATCGCGCCGCTCATCAGCCAGGCCATCCACGAGGTCTTCGACGACGGGTCGGTCACGAGCCTGTTCGACCAGTGATCCTCGTCCGGTAGTATTAAACGGTTGCCTCGGCGAGGGTCGTGGCGCGAGGTCGAGAACCGACGCGCCCGACCGTGATCGACGCGGTGGCCCCTCGCACGGGTCCCGCGTGTCCACTCCGCCCCCGCTCGTGCCGCGCCCCGCGCCGAGGCCACCGTCCGAGACGACCCCCACCAGTTCAGGAGTGCAGCCTCATGGCCGACACCACGAAGATCTCCGCCGTCCGGCGCACCGAGTTCGGCAAGGGCGCCGCCCGCCGCATCCGCCGCGCCGACCAGGTCCCCGCCGTCCTCTACGGGCACGGGACCGACCCCGTCCACCTCAGCCTCCCGGGCCACGACACGATGCTCGCGCTCAAGCAGGCCAACGCGCTGCTCGAGATCTCGCTCGACGGCAAGACCCACCTCGCGCTCGTCAAGGACGTGCAGCGCGAGGTCATCAAGCGCTTCATCGAGCACGTCGACCTCGTCGTCATCCGCCGCGGCGAGCGCGTGACCGTCGACATCGCCGTGCACACCACGGGTGAGGCCGCGCCCGAGACGGTCGTCACCGTCGAGAACTCGTCCGTCACCGTCTCGGCCGACGCGACGAAGATCCCCGAGAACGTCGAGGTCTCCGTCGAGGGCCTCGAGGCCGGCAGCCAGATCCTCGCCGGCGCCCTCGAGCTCCCGTCGGGCGTCGAGCTCGACGGCGACCCCGAGATGCTCGTCGTCAACGTCTCCGCCGCCGTCACCGCGGAGGCCCTCGAGGCCGAGCTGGCCGAGGCGGAGGCCGAGGCCGGCATCGAGCGCGAGGAGAGCGAGGACGCCGAGGGCGAGGGCGACTCCGCCGATGGCTCCGGCGACTCGAACGAGTCCGAGGGTGGCTCCGACCAGGAGTGATGTCCCGCTGACGCGCGTGGGGCCCGGTCCGAAGGGACCGGGCCCCACGGCTATCCTGGCGCTCATGAGTCCTCGCCCCACCGGTCCCGGCCCCGCAGGCGACGACTCCTCGCCGTGGCTCGTCGTCGGCCTGGGCAACCCGGGCCCGGGGTACGAGAAGAACCGGCACAACGTCGGCGCCATGGTCGTCGCGGAGCTCGCCGATCGCGGCGGGGACCGGCTCTCGAACCACAAGGCCCGGGCGCAGGTCGCGACGACGCGACTCGGCACCGGCCCCGGAGGTCGGCCCGGCCCGGCGGCGATCCTCGGGGTACCCCGCGCCTACATGAACGAGTCGGGCGGCCCCGTCAAGGCGCTCCTGTCCTTCTACTCGCTGCGGCCCTCACGCCTGATCGTCGTGCACGACGAGCTCGACATCCCGTTCGGGGTGGTACGCCTCAAGATCGGGGGAGGCGAGGGCGGGCACAACGGCCTGCGGTCGATCAGCTCGTCGGTCGGCACGCGGGACTACCTGCGGGTGCGAGTGGGTATCGGTCGACCGCCGGGGCGCATGGACCCGGCCGACTACGTCCTGCGGGACTTCTCGGCCGCCCAGCGGGGCGATGTCACTTTTCTTCTGGCCGACGCCGCCGACGCCGTCGAGCTGCTCGCCACCGAGGGCCTCACCGCCGCCCAGCAGCGATTTCACCAACCTTGACGACTGTCCGGGACGATCGTCGAGAACGGTTGCCCGACAACGCTGTTGCGCGACGATCGGGTGGTCTTCCACCCCGGTCGCATGAGACGATCGTGGTCACGAACAGATATCGACGTCGAAGGTCGCGAGCGAGCCACCACACGGGGGCGGGGGGCTCGAGCGCGGCCCGGGCGCCCGCTCAGGGTCGTCCGGCGTCATCAGATCGCGCGGCACTGGGGTCCGTGGCGATCGCCCGCCCGTCGTCAGTCCGGAAGGCCTCATCTCTTGTCCGTCCACGATCGTGAGATCGCCGCGCGCCGTCACCGTGTGCGCCGCACCGCCCCCGTCGAGCGACTGACCGTCGCCCGCCAGACCGACGTCCCGTTCGCTCCGTCCCTCGGCTCCACGAGCCTCGGTCGCGCCGGCGGGTCGGGTGGGGCCGGGACGTGGGCCCGCCGCTACCTCACCCGCGTCGTGGCCCTCGACTTCGCGGTCGGGGTCGTCTGTGCGGTCGTCGCCACCCTGCTGCGTTTCGGCGAGGGGCCGTCCGACTCCTACCGCCTGCTCTCGCTGTGCATCCCGTTCGCCTGGGTGCTCGCGCTGGCGATGACGAACGCCTACGAGCGCCGCTTCCTCGGGGTCTCCGGTGAGGAGTACCGCGCGGTCGGACGCGCGGCGGTCGGTCTCTTGGCCGTGCTCGCGATCTCCGCGTTCCTCGCCAATGTGCTCCTCGCGCGCCTGTACATCCTCATCCTCCTGCCGATGCTGCTGGTCGGCGGTCTCGCCGTGCGCAAGTACATGCGCGGCTGGCTGCTCGCGCGGCGGGCCGAGGGCGACCTCATGCAGCGCACGATCGTCATCGGGCGCGCCGACGCCGTCGCCTCCCTGCTGCGCAGCATCGTCAGCGAGCCGGCGCAGGGCCTCAAGCCCGTGGCCGTGTGCGCGTCGGGCCTCGACGCCGACTGGGATGCCACGACCGCCCTCGAGGGCGTGCCGGTCATGGGCACCCCGCGGGACGCCCTCGCCGCCGCCGACCTCTACGACGCCGAGGTCGTCGCCGTCGCCTCGCACCCCGACCTCGCCGGCAAGTCGCTGCGGCGCCTCGCGTGGGCGCTGGAGGAGCGCGGGATCGAACTCATCGTGTCGCCCGGTCTGCTCGACGTCGCCGGTCCGCGCCTGTCGATCCGCCCCTCGACGAACCTGTCGCTGCTGCACATCGAGCGCCCCGCCGCGGCCCGTCGTTCGCAGATCCTCAAGCAGGTCATGGACCGGTCCATCGCGGGTGTCCTCCTGCTCATGATGTCGCCGCTGCTCATCGGTATCGCGGTGGCCATCAAGGTCACCGACCCGGGGCCGGTGTTCTTCCGCCAGAAGCGCGTCGGCGTCAAGGGGCAGCTGTTCCCCATCTACAAGTTCCGGACGATGGTCGTCGACGCCGAGAAGCGCCTCGCCGACCTGGCGAAGAAGAGCGACGGCAACGGCGTGCTCTTCAAGATGCAGGACGACCCCCGCGTCACGCGGGTCGGCAAGATCCTGCGCCGGTACAGCCTCGACGAGCTGCCGCAGCTCATCAACGTCCTCTTCGGCGACATGTCGCTCGTCGGGCCGCGCCCGCCGCTGCCCCGCGAGGTCGAGCAGTACGAGCCCGACGCGCTGCGCCGCCTGCACGTGCGGCCCGGGATGACCGGCCTGTGGCAGGTGAGCGGACGCAGCGACCTGTCGTGGGAGGAGTCCCTGCGGCTCGACCTGCGCTACGTCGACAACTGGTCGCCGATGGGGGATCTGCACATCCTCATCCGGACCTTCAGCGCCGTCGTCCGCGGCTCCGGAGCCTACTGACCGGTCACTTATTGTCGACAACGGGACCGGCCTCCGGCCGGCGCACCGGCACGGTCCCGCGTCTCGACAACGTCGCGGCACATGTACAAGTTCCGCACGATGGTCGTCGACGCCGAGGCGCGCCTGGAGGCGCTCACCCCGGCCACCGATGGCAACGGTGTCCTGTTCAAGATGCAGCGCGACCCCCGCATCACCCTCGTCGGCGGGGTGCTGAGCCGCTACAGCCTCGACGAGCTGCCGCAGCTCCTCAACGTCCTCTTGGGCGACATGTCGCTCGTCGGCCCGCGCCCGCCCTGCCGCGCGAGGTCGCCCAGTACGAGCCCGACGCCCACCGTCGCCTCCACGTCCGCCCCGGTATGACCGGCCTCTGGCAGGTCAGCGGCCGCAGCGATCTGACGTGGGAGAACTCCCTGCGCCTCGACCTGCACTACGTCGACAACTGGTCGCCGCTCGGGGACATGCACATCATGTTGCGGACGGTCCAGGCCGTGCTGCGTGCTCGCGGCGCCTACTGAGGCACCGGCCCGAATCCGACGACCCGGACGGTGACGAGACCGCCCCAGGTCGAGGCGGCCACCATGAACGTCTCCAACTCGAGCTCGTGGGCCCGTTCGGCGGCGGCGCCGTCCACCCGAACGGCGGACGGTGATCGGCCGCCGACGCTCTGGATGGCGGTCCACGGCCACGACGCGTCGCGCTCCGGTGCGAGCACCTTGGTCACGCTCTCCTTGAGGCCGAAGAGGAAGGCGAGGACCTGCGCCGACTGTGGCGTGCGGTGTCGGTCAAGTTCGGCCGTCTCGGCGGGGCCGCAGATCCGCGACCGATAGCGCGCGCCGTACCGCTCGAGGGAGTCGCCCACGGCGGCGACATCGACGACGTCGATCCCCACCCCGCGGACGGCCCCTTCGACGGCGCGACCGCCGACCACGGGAATCGTCAACACGCGGACGTCCCGGTGGTCACCGAGACGGTGGTGGCGCTCGACAGGGCCCGGACGAACAGACCCCCAGGGGGCTCCGCGCCGCGGCTGCGGACGGCGATACTGCGGGTCTGGCCGGGGGCGAGGTGGAACCAGCCCGAGTCGGGGCGGGCCCCGGGAGCCTCGAGATGGACGAAGGCCGCACCGTTCGGGGCGGACACCTCGACGTGGCTCACCCCGCCGCTCGCCCGGTGCACGGCGTGCAGGAGCTGCGTCGGCTGCGGCGCGACGAGCCGGTCGAGCGGCCCCAGCAGCATCGTCGTGTCGGCGATCGGTTCCGGTGTGCCGGGCATCGTCCAGGTGGCCCGCAAAAATCGGTAGGTCGGTTCGCCGAAACGCCACGCCCAGGTGAGGTCCCGGAACCCGCCGAGCGCCGCCTGCGCGTGCACACGACGGGCGGCTCGGGCGGGCACCTCGAGCGGCAGGTGCGCCTCCTGCGCGGGCAGGTCCCCTCGTCCGTAGGCCCGCAGGGCGAGGCGGCCGGTCACCGACCTCTCCGAGTCGTTCACCGCCCACGCCACGGGACCGTCGAGACCCAGGTCGAGCAGCAGGAGCGCCACCGGGGCGCAGACGTCGCGGAGTGCGAGCAGGGGTGCCTTGGGTGCCCCTCGGTGGTCGAGCAACCCCCAGCCGGGGCCCCGCGCGAGATCTCGGTGGGAGAGGACGACGGCCCCCCGCGTCGGCGTCTCACCGCTTCGCCAGGCCGCCATCGACGCGGTCATGGCGTGGGTGACCGCTGCGCGCTGGAGGTCCAGGAGTCGATCGGCGTCCGCGGCGGCCGCGGCCCGCGGGAACAGCAGGTCGACGTAATGGCGGGTGACGTCCTGGAAGTCCCAGTCGACGCCCCGGTCGGCGGGGACTCCACGACGCCAGGCCGGGTCGTCGTCGAGGTGGGCGGCGTCGCCCGACCCGAAGGACGCCTCGAGGTCCGCGCGCTCGGCCGGTGTGGAGAAGGCCAGTGACTCGGAGGCGAACGACACCCGTGCGCTGCGCGCGTCGTCGAGACCGCGTCGGTACGCCCCCACCCCGAAGTAGTGCGACACCCCTTCGTCGATCGAGATCGGCAGCGGCCCACCGGAGGGGCTGGACTCCACGTGCACGACTCCCGGCAGGATGTCAGCGACGGCGCGCGGCACCACCTCGTGGATCGCGGGCATCCGGCTCTCGTCGCGCGAGCGCCCGAGGAGGGTCGGCTGCTGCTCCGTCTCGCTGCCCCCGCACACCACGACGAGACCCGGGCGCCCCTGGAGGGGCGACAGCCGATCACCGAGCTCGTCGGCGAAGTCCGCGAGCCACGCGGCGTCCGACGGGGGATCGAACGTCCCCAGCATCACGTCCTGCCAGACAAGAAATCCGGCGCGCCCGGTTGCGTCCCAGAACGCATCGCACTCGTAGGTCCCGGTCCCCGTCACGCGGACGAGGTTGAGGCCCGCCGCGGCGAGAGCGGCCAGATCATCGACCACGGCGTCGACGGCCGGCGTCCAGCCCCAGGGGTCCGGTGGCACCCAACAGGCACCACGCACGAAGACCTCCACCCCGTTGACGCGCAGGCCGAAGCGTCCCTCCCGGCGGTCGACCTCGACCGTGCGGAACCCGATGTCCCGGGAGAGGACGACGTCGTCGCCGTCGCGGACCTCGATGCGGTAGGTCGTCGGCTCACCGTGGGTGTGGGGCCACCAGAGTCGAGCGCCCGGAATGACGAGGGTGGCGCGGTCGGCGCCGTCGGGGCCGGCGGTCCGGTCGGGCACGACCCGTGTTCCGTCGACGAAGAACGTCAGGGTCTCCCGAGGGTCGACCACGTCGAGGTCGACACGACCGACGTGCTCGTCAAGGCGTGCCGTGAGCCGTCGGACCGAGCCGAGACCGCGGCGGTGGATCTTGCACGACCCGAGGATCCCGACCGGGGGCGCTGCGCCGGCCCACGTGGGGAACCGTCCCAACAGAGGGGTCCGGCGCCGGCGCAGACTGCGGTCGGGCACGAGAGAACTCCGCCAGCGCTCCCGGGGCGTCCGCGGCACCGGCGTCTCGTGGAGTGGCGCGATGCGCAGCAGCAGCTCGTGGTGCCCCGGCGGGATGTCCACAGGGACGCGGTACGTCCGGAAGGCGCTGTCGCTCGACCCGACCGAACGTCCGTCGACGAAGAACCGGGCGTACGTCGCGACGCGATCCCACACGAGGTCCAGGTCGTCGTCACCGCTGCTGGTGAAGGCCGCTCGGAACCACCAGGCGTCGTCGTCGGCCCGCGCGACGGAGTCCCGGCCCCACCGCTGCCCGGTCTCGCCCGCCCCGAGTGAACCCGGCACGACCGCATCGACCCAGTCACCCGCGCTCAGTGACCGGACTCCGGTGGGTGAGTCGACCGCCGAGCCGGGGGTGACGCGGGTGACCTGCCAGGACTCCGGTCGGATCATCGAAGACCGATCCGGGCCTGCTCCATCGCGAGGCCCCAGGTGTCCGCCAGGGTCCGGGGCAGCTCACCGAGGTCGCGACGCCGACCCCTCGCCACCCTCGCGAGGCCGAACTGCAGGTTCTTGGCACCGAACGCGACCTCCCCGAAACGGGTAGCCGCATCCCGCAGGGCGTCTTCCCGCGAAGCGTCCCCGCGCGCCCCGGCCCAGGACGTCGCCAACCACGACAACCCGTCGGCGGCGCCTTGCGCACTGAGTCCGAGCTGCCGCGTGGTGGCGAAGGACACGAGATGGAAACGGGCCATCCCGGCCTCGGCCAGCGCCGGGAGCTCTTCGTCCAGTCCGTCGCACAGCCGCACCACGGGGTTGTCGTCGGGCGCCCGTTCCAGATGGTCCCGCGCCAGTCGCACCGTGTCGTCGACCAGGCGCGAAGGGTCTCGGCGGATCCGGTCGCACCGGATCCGTTCCACGTAGGGGGCCGGCACGTGGGTCCCGCTGCCGGGGGTGGCGAGAGACCCGAGGTAGTCGTCGCCCTCGAGCACGAACCGGCCGGCGTTGTGCAGATACGTCATCCGCTGCGCGGCCGGCTCGACCTCCAACGGCACGATCGTCGTCTTCACGTGGTCGCTCCGGTAGGCGGTGCCGGCCGTGTCGGGCAGGAACCACGAGTCGGCTTCGATCGCGAGGAGCTCACCGATCGCGAGGTGGCCGAGGAGATGGTCCTCCACTGAGCGCCAGACATCGAGCTCGGTGACGCCGATCCCGTACAGATTGCGCAGGTCGTCGACCTGGTACTTGAGGAACGACCACGCGTGGGGGAGTGCGTCGGAGGACAGCGCGGCCACCCCGGCCGGCCGCGGATCCAGACCGAGCAGGGACAGCAGTTCGATCCAGACGTCGACGTAGCAGTTGGTCTCGGCCCACACCCGGTCCGGTCCGTGGAGCGGGTGCGGCCGATGGGCGTCCGCCGGGGGAACGCCGAACCAGGCGGTCGTCATGGGCCCAGCCGCAACCCGTCGCGGACCGCCGTCGGCCACCGGCCGGTGTCCATGCCGTGGACCGCGAACAGGGCGAGCGCGATCCGTTCCAGACCGAATCCGATGCAGGCGCTGTGGGCCGGGCCACCGTCGGGCCCGGTGATGTCGAAGTCGCCCCCGAAGTGGTCCTGGTGATAGTTCGCGGAACCGAGAGCCACCCCTCCGTCGTCACCGCCGTACACGTCACAGATGAACTCGAACTTGAGCTCGTCGTCCCGCTGACCCTCGGCCATGAGCCTCGCCATCCGCCCGAAGAAGGGATCGTTGGCGACGACGCGGGACACCGGCAGGCCGAGGTCGGACAGCAGCCGCGGTCCGTGACCGAGCCCGGACTCGCGATGAGCGGACGCCTGCTCGGCGGATCCGATGAGGACCTTCTCGCGCATCCGGAAGCTCATGAGTCGCATGGGGTCGTCCGACGGCTCGTGACGCCAGCACCGGCTGTGGATGTCGTAGACCCGCGGCGTGTGGAGCGACTGCCCCTGGTGCAGGGGATAGGCCGAGTGGCACGGGGCGGACAGCAGGTCGAGGTGGGCCGGTGACAGGCGCTCGGTCCACGGGTTCCCCGCCTCCACGTCCGCCATCAGGGCACGGTGATCGCGGGGACTGCCGGTGAAGACGTCGACGGATCCGAGCAGGTGCGGGAAGGACCGGAGGTACCCCGTACGGACGAACTCCACCTCCGGCAGGAAGGGCGGGACTCCGATCTCCACCACGCCCGCGACGGGCTCCATCGTGCGGACGAGTCCGTCGACGCCTCGGACCACCGCCTCGACGTCCGAGGTGAAGGTCGCCAGCCCCCGGGTCGGCAAGGGGATGAGGTGCCCGGCGTGGATCAACCGGTCACGCAGGTCCCGCTCGCGCTCGGCCCGCGTCATCGACGTTCGCCCCGGTGGACGAGTTCGAGCGTGGCCGTGTTGGCGAGGATGCGGTCGTTGTTGACCATGAGGGCGGCGCCGTGGGCGTCCCGCAGGGGGCGCCCGAGGCACCACGGTGACGCCAGCGAGTAGCCGGCGATGCCCACGACGGCCAGCGCGCGCGTGACGATGTCGACGACGGCCTCCGAGGCGAACACCTTGAGCACGTTGTCGTCGATGCTCTGGCCGATCGTCCGCTCCGACCCGCCGGAGGCGTCGAACGCCTCGGCGGCCCAACGCACCCGCGCTCGGAAGGCGGCCAGCCGCACATCGAGCTCGGCCAGTCGCAGGGCACCCGGAGGTGTGGAGCCCGGTCGTCGGCGGGCCTGCTCCCGGACGAAGCGGCGGGCCTTGTCGGCCGCCCCCTCCGCGATGCCGAGCCAGCACGCGCTCCACAGGATGTGCGCGACGGGCAACATGGTGCGGGTCGAGATCTCGTCGTACGGGGTGGGCAGGATGTGAGCGACGGACGAACGCGCGGTGAGTTCGAAGCCGGGGCTGCAGGTCCCGCGAAGCCCGAGCGTGTCCCACGTCTCGGTCTGGCGTAGGTCGAGGTCTGCCTTCTCGCAGGCGACGAGCACCTGGTCGGTGGGGGCCGCGTCCGCGTTCCGCCGGGCGGTGACGAGGATGATGTCGGACTCCGACGCGTAGGAGATGACGGGTGCCCTCTTGACGAGGGTGAAACCGCCGTGTCCGTCCTCCTCGACTGCGGTCGTGCTGCGCCGGACGTCACCGCCGACACCGATCTCGGTGGTCGCCGACGCGACGAGGAGCCCCTCGCGGGCGACCCGGCGGGTGAGGTCGACGAGCGGGTCGGTGTCGGCGTGTCGCATCAGGCAGGCGATCTGGCTCTGGTGCATCGCGAAGATCATGGCGGTGGCGGAGCAGGCACGTCCGAGAACGGTCGTCACCTCGGCCATCTGGGCCAACGTCGCGTCCCGCCCCCCCAGTCGGGAGGGGAGCCAGGCGGACAGCAGGCCCGCTCCCCGCACGGCGTCCAGTGCCTCGCGGGGGAAGCGAGCACACCGATCGACCTCGTCGGCGAACGTGGCCGCCACCTGCGCGGCCCGCCCCGCCGCAGCGAGCGCGTCGGAGGTGCCGCCCTCCGTCGAGGTCATGAATCCACCGTGGCGAGTGCGCGCCGGATGTCGCCGATGCTGGCGAAGGTGCTCTTGACGAGGAGCTCGTCGGGAATCTCGATGTCGAGCTCGTCCTCCAGGGCCATGACGACGTTGACCGTGGCGTGTGACGCGAGGCCGAGGGCGTACAGGTCGGCGTCCTCCGCGATGTCGTGAGCGTCGGCAGAGAGCCGCCCGTGCGCGGCCAGGACCTCGCGGATCGTCGTCGTCTCGCTCGTCATCTGGCCCTCGCTTCGTGGATGGTGTCCTCGACACGGGACGCGGTGGTCATGGCCCGCGGGCACGATGCCCCCGCATCCCGATCGCCGTCGGGCCCACATCGAGGCGGGCGCGACGACGTGCGCAACCCTATCGCCGCTGCCGTCTCGATCGGGCAGAACGGGCACCGGGGTTCGTCGCGGGATCAGGGCAGGAACCCTCGCCGGGTCGCCTCGAGCAGCGGATCGCGTCGTCCTGGCGGAGCGGACGGGAGATGGCCGCCGCCGATGGTCCACACGATGGCGCCGCCGAGTCCGAGAGCGCGGGCGTACCTGCCCTTCTCCGCGATGCTGCGGGGATCCTCGTACGTGACGAAGGTGCACCCCGCAGGACCGAACGGGCGCCCGCTGGTGAGGTAGGGCACCTTGGCCGCGTCGTCCCATCGGGCCCGGCCCGGGTCGTGGTAACGCGTCATGATGGTCGAGTAGGTCATCGTGTTGTCGTCGCCCAGGGTCCGCATCGCCGCCGCGGACTGCTTGGGGCCCGTCACCCCCCGCATGCACCCGCCGAACGCGCCGACGCCGAGTCCCAGGCGCCCCGCCGGCACGCCGGCCCCGAGCAGGGCCCGGACGCTGGAGTCGATGCTCATGGGGGTGCGGGGGCCCTGGCCGAACAGGGGCGAGCTGTGCCAGGAGTCCCACCCGTCCCAGCCCGCGCTCATCCCGTAGCTCATGACGTTGATCCGGTCGAAGACATGAGCGGCGTCGGGCATCAGCGAGAGCACCGACGGAGCGGGATCGTTGACGCTGATCGGGCTGATCGGGAGCGAGAGCTCCAGTGCCGGGCGCTCCCGGCGCAGGTGCCGCGCCAGCGCGAGCAGGTCCGCCCGGTCCGCGGCCTCGAGCGGTTCCCAGTCCACGTCCACCCCGTCGAACCCGTAGCCGTCCACCACCGTCAGGATCTGTTCGACGAGACGATCGCGCCGGGCCGCCGAGGCCGCCGACGAGAACGCCGGGCGGCTCCGGGCGCCTCCGAGCATCAACACGGCCCGGCGCCCGTGCTGATGCGCGCGGCCGACGACCTGCCGGGCCCAGATCGGCCCCTGCGTCTCGTCGAGGAAGAACGACGTGTCGAGGCTGCCGTCGTCGCGGGGCATGGCCGCACCGACGACGACGTGCGTCATGGACTCCCAGTCGACCGCGTCGAGCGGGTAGAGGTCTCGCTGATAGCCCACGTAGTAGCCCATCACCCACGGGGGCGGGCTCGGGGCGGTGGACGGCGGCGTCGGCCGCCATACCAGCAGGCCGGCGACGAGAAGGGCGACCACGGAGATGGCGACGGCCGTCCAGCGTCTGCGCATCTGCGTCCCCCCGTCGCTCTCCCCTCCGTGCGCGACCCCGGTGCGCCTCGCGTCCGGCCACCCGTCCAGCGGCCAGGAGCCTGTGCATCGGAAGCCCGTGAGAGACGCTTGTACTGTAGACGACGCGCCGGCCGGGGCACCGGTCCCACGGCGTCCCACGAGGATCGATCGCGGAGGTGGCAGTGAGCGCACGGGTGTCGGTGGTCGTCCCGACCGTGGGGCGTGCGTCCCTGCACGCTGCGCTCGATTCCGTGCGGCATCAGGGCGTCGACGTCGAGATCCTCGTCGTCGACGACAGCGGGTCCGGGGCGGTGGGCGAGGCGCTCGGGTCGGACGTGCACGTGATCCGCACGCGGGGGCGAGTGGGGGCGGCGGAGGCCCGCAACGTCGGGATGGCCGCGGCCACGGCCGAGTTCATCGCCTTCCTCGACGACGACGACGTCTGGCTCCCGGGCCACCTGTCGGACGCCCTGGCCCTGCTGGAGGCGAGGCCCGAGGTCGACGTCTACGCGGCTCGAGGGCTCGTGCTCGACGAGGCCGGTCGCGGCCGGGTCGAGCCGACGGTGCTCCTCGGCGACCGCACCGTCGCGCAGTACTTCTTCGAGAGGAACGCCTGGCGCAGCCGCTGCCGACGCATCATGACCCCGACGCTCGTCTTCCGTGCGGCCCTGCGGTCCCACCCGATGGAGGGGCACCGGGCGGTGAACGAGGACACGTGGTGGCTGCTCACGGCCGAACGCGACCGGGGAGCGGTCGTGGCGCAGAGCTCCCACATCGGCGCCGTGGTGCACGGCTCCGGCGATCGGACGACGTCGCGATGGTCCACCGACCTGGGGGACTGGCTCGACGACGTCGACGCGCTCCGACCCGGGGCCGCGGCCGTCGAACAGCTGTCCATGCTCGCCAGGCCGGCCGTGCGCTCGGGACGGCCACACGCCGTCATCGGCGTCGGCCGCGACGTCCTGGGTCGGCCCGCAGGGTGGACCTGGCTCCCGGTCGTCGGCCTGCACCTGGCGGCCGCCGGCGCCGTCGGGGTTGCTCGACGTGTCCGCGCCGCTCGCCGCACCGCCGACGCCTGATTCCGAGCGGGCGCCGTCGTCAACCCTCTGCCGGCCCGCCGCCCGAGCGCCGACGCAGCCGGGTGAGTTTGGCCTCCAGTGGGATGCGCAGGTGGCGCACCACCGCCGGTCTCCGCAGCACGATCCGGGCGGCGCCGGTGAGGTCCCGCCGGTGCACTCCTTCACGCAGCTCGAGGAAGTCGATGGCCTCGTCCAGGCTGGCGGACCGGCGCGCCAGGGCGGCGAGCGCCTCGGGGTCGAGGTCGTGCCGAGCGCGGAACTCGTCGTCGGCCGCCCGCATCTTCCGGGCGCTGTCGAGGTGGAGGCGGCTCGAGGTCGACCCCTCGCGCACGAGGTAGCGGTAGCCCGCCGAAGGCTCCGTGACGAACGGGCCCGAGTGTGCGAGCGCGGCGGCGAAGAAGTAGAAGTCCTCCCCGATCCGCAGGTCCTCGTCGTAGCGGAGACCCTCGCGCTCCAGGAGTGAGCGGCGGACGAGGGGCTGCAGGTAGCCGTAGGCGTACGGCACGGAGCGGTCGAGCATGATGTTGCCGTCGACGTAGTCCGCCAGGGTGAGACTCGCCGGGCGCCGGAAGGCGTCGGCCGTGTACATGAGGCGGGTGGTTCCGGCGGCCACGTCGATGATCTCGATGTTGTCGACGACGACGTCGGCGCCGGCCGCCTGCGCCCGGCCCACCATCGCCCGTGACCGGCCCGGCGTGATCGTGTCGTCGGCGTCGAGGACGCCGACCCACTCGCCCGTCGCGAGGTCGAGCCCCACGTTGCGGGCGCCACCGGGCCCGAGGTTGCGCTCGAGCACGACGACGCGGACGCGGTCGTCCCCGGATGCGCGGGCGGCCTCCGCCGTGCCGTCCGACGAGGCGTCGTCGACGACGACGACCTCCACCGTCACGTCGGTCTGCGCCAGGGCGCTCTCGATGGTGGCGCGGATCGTGTCCTGCGCGTCGTGGGCGGCGACGATGTAGCTGACGTCGAATGGCAAGGGACTCTCCGGGGCTCGTCGGGCGCCACGCCCCGCGGGCGGGTGGTGGCCGCGGCGTGAGCCTACCGGCCGGGTCCGCGTAGAGTCTTCCCGCGACCGGGCGCCCCCCGGCTCGCCGCGCACGAGGTCCGGCCGAGGGGTCGGATGGGGTGCGTCGTACCGAACCCCTTCCGAAGGTGTCTCCCTGTGTGCAGTCCCAGCCGCCTCGTCCCCGGCCCAGGCCACCTGCGAGTGACGGCGTGTGGGCGCATCGCGCCTCGCGTGGTGGGCCGGCGTCATCGCGGCGCGGTGCCGGCGTGATCGACCGGCGTCGATCTGCCCTCGCCTCGAAGCTGTTCGGCTCCGGTGTCGTCGCGCAGGCGTGCGGGTTCCTCGCCACCGCCTTCGCAGCGAGCCGGACCTCGCCGGGTGACTTCGCGCTCTTCGCCGCGGTGACCGCGGCGACCGCGGTCCTGGGCAGCGTGAACTCGCTCGCGGCGGAGAGCCGGGTCCCCGTCGTGGGGCGCCGGTCGGCCGAATCCCTCAACCGCGCCGGGTTCACCGCCGTGGTGGTGTTCTCGGCCGTCTGCGCGCTCATCGGGGGAGTCGGCGCGGCGCAGGGGCAGAGGTGGGGGCACGTGGCCCTGCTTACGGCGTGGTGCTCCGCCGGGCTCGGACTGCAGCACCTCCTCGTCGGCATCGTGCTGCGCACCCAGCAGCAGGAGTTGCTGGCCCGCAACCGGCTCGTGCAGGGCATCTCCAACGCCCTGCTCATCGTCGCGCTCGTGCTGGCCGGGATGCCGGGGTTCTACGCGCTGAGCGTGGCCTGGGGTCTGTCGATGACGCTCGCCGACGCCGTCCTGCTCCCGCGGGTGACCGGGTGGGCTCCCGCCTTCGTCCCCGCCCGGCGGGCGGACGTGGTCGAGCTGCTCGACGAGGTGCGATGGCAGCCCCTCTCCAACCTCCTCAGCGACGGCGTGGGACAGATCCCGCTGCTGGCGCTACCCGCCCTGGGCGCGCCCACCGTCAGCGGCGCCTGGGCGGCGGCCAACCGCTTCCTCACCCCGATCGTCAACATGGCCCAGATCACCATGCAACCGATCTATTACGGTCAGGCGGCGGCCCACCTCCGTGAGCGGGACCCGGAGGGGTACGAGCGGCACCGCCGGGTGTGGAGTCGCCGCCTCGCGTGCGCGGCGATCCCCGTTCTGGCGGGGTGTTACGTGGCCCTGGAGTGGCTCGTTCCCCTACTGGGTCCGGAGTGGAGCGTCTCGTCGCTGGCGATCGTGCCCGCGTGCATCGTCTTCCCCATGGCGCTGAGCTGGCTCCCGATCTCCCAGACCCTCATCCTCAGCGGCCACCTTCGGACGCAGTTCGTCTGGACCGCGGTGCAGTTCGTCCTGTCCGTCATCCCGTTCGCCCTGGCGGCCACCGGTCACGTGTCGGCACTGCAAGCCCTGATCGTCTGGTCGCTGGTCAGTTCCGGGGGGATGCTGGCTCACCGGTTCCTCCAGCGTCGCCCGCCGGTCCTGCGGGCCGCCGCGGACCCCGCCGACGGGTGAACGGGGCGCCCCGACGTGCTCAGCCCAGGAAGCCCGTGCGGACGGCGGACATGATGGAGACGTCCGTGCCGATCAGCGCCGAGCGGGCGGACACCGGCAGGTGGCCCTCGTTGATGTTCCAGACGATGGCGCCGCCCAATCCCTTGGCCTTGACGTAGGCGGCCTTCTCGGCGATGCTCCGCGCGTTCTCGTAGGTGACGTACGTGCACCCGGCCGGACCGATCGGCGTGGAGCTGGACAGGTAGGGCACCTTGGCGACGTCGTCCCAGCGGGCGATGTCGGGGCGGTAGTACCGGGTCATGACGTTCGCGTAGCTCATGACGTTGTCGTCGGCGACGATGCGCAGGTCCGGGCCGGACTGACGCGGCGCGGTCGTCCCGGTCATGCAGCTGCCGAAGAACCCGATCCCGACCCCGAGCTTGCGCGCGGGGACTCCCGCGGCCGTGAAGGCCCGCACACTCGCGTCGACACTCATCGGTGTCGTCGTCGAGTCACCGAACAACGCGCTGCTGTGCCACGAGTCCCAGCCTTCCCAGCCACCCGTCATTCCATAGCTCATGACGTTCACCTGATCGTAGACACCGGCCAGGTCCCGCAGGAACGGAAACACGGTGTTCTGGGGCAGATTCGTGTTCACCGGCACGATGGGAATGGTGAGAAGAAGTCCGGGCTTCCGCGCTTTCAATTCGCGTCCCAATGAAATGGCGTTCGGGCCGTCCGCCGCGATCATCGGTTCCCAGTCGATGTCGACGCCGTCGAAGCCGAGGGCCGTCACGGTCGAGATGATGTTGTCCACGAAGGCGCGGCGATTGGTCGTCGACGCGGCCGAGGCGAAGGCGGCGCGGCTGCCGGCTCCTCCGAGCATGAGGATGGCCTTGCGACCGTTCTGGTGGGCGCGGTCGACGACGGACTTGGCCCAGGCCCGCCCTGTGGCGGTGTCGTGGTGGAAGAACGTCGTGTCCAACGTGCCGTCCGCCCGGGCCACTGCCGCCCCGACCGCGACGTGCGTCATGGCGTCCCACTCGACGGCCTCGAGTGGTTGGAGGTCCTTGAGGTATCCCACGTAGTACCCCATGACCCAGCGCGCGGGCTGCGGTGCGGGGACGGGGGCGGGCGGCTTGCGCTTGCCGGACAGGGTGGTGACCACGGTGAAGGTTCGCACAGGTCCCACGGCGATGCGCTTGCTCCCCTGCTGGTAGCCGACCTGATAGCGGTACGTACCCGCGGGGAACGTGCGCTTGGCGGTCAGGACGAGCGGCTTGGGGCCGATCGTCGCGTTCCGCCTGAGGGCCGTCGCGAAGGCGCGGCCCCTCCCGTCGCGGACGTCGATGAGGACATGCTTCGTGCGCAGCACGCGCGGGCTGGTCACGCTCACCTGCAGCGTCACCGGTGAACCGGCCCGGACGGTGGCAGCGGGCGCCTTGGACCAGCGCAGTCGCGCCGCGGTCGCGGTCGGCCGCGAGGCGGCGCCGGCGGCCGGTGCCGTCGTCGCGGTCCTGCCTGCAGCCGCGGTCACCGTCCCGACGGGGGCGGGCGCCGCCTCCGAACGCGAGGTCGCGACCGTCGTCCCGGCCGTGACGGCGACGGCCGACAGGGTCGCGGCGCACAAGGCACGGCGGAGAGCGCGGAAAGCCGTGGGGCGGTGAGCAGGCATGCAGGAATGGCCCTTCGTGCAGCAAAGATCAGCGATGAGATGCCGGCCGAGAATGACCCGCCACGTGAACATCGACGTGCCTGTCGGTGTCCTGAGCGGGGGCGATCCGGATCACTCGCACGGTGATCGCGAGGTCCGGACCGAATGGGTCCGGGCCTTCCTGCGCGGCAAAGGATTAGCGGGCCTCGACGGGCAGGTGCGCCTCGCGCCGCGGATAAATGCATGCCTCCGACCCCGCGCGTGGCGGCCACGGATTAGGCTGACGGCGCGGCGGCGAAGGGGAGATGGCGATGCGCAGGACATGGATCCGGTCCGCGGAGAGGTCTCTCGCCGTGCACGTCTACGAGCCCGACGGGGCGCAGACGGCCGGGGTCCTGGTCGTCGTGCCCTCGTTCGGCTTCGAGGCCGAGGTGTCGTACCGGTCGATGGTCGCGGTGGCGGAGCGCGCCACCTCCGCGGGATTCCTCGCGATCGTCACGGACCCCACGGGCCACGGGGACTCGGCCTGCTCACGGGGTGTCGAGGACCTCGTCGGGGCGTGGCACGGCGACGTGCGCGCCATCGTGGGGATGGCGGCGCGGCTGGCTCCGCGGGCACCCGTGACCCTGCTGGGGCATCGACTGGGTGGAGCCGTGGTGGCGTCCTTCCCCGGCCCCGAGGTCGCCCGCCGAATCGCCTGGGAACCGGTCTCGGGACGGTCGTTCGTCCGGCGGCAGCAGCTCGTGCTGGCGATCTCGCAGCCGTCCGCGGACCCCGCTGTTCGCGGCTCCGAGCCGTTCGCGCTCGACCTGACCCCGGGTCAACTCGACAACCTCCGGACCCTGCGCGCGCCCAAGGTCGGCGCGGCGTCGGTGGAGGTGTGGATGGACGAGGACCGACGAGCGGCAGAGGCGGCCCTGGGCCTGCCGCCGTTCTACGCCGAGATCCCGTTCGCGGTGATCGACGATCTCGTCGGCGCCCTGCCGAGAGCGCAGGCCAGCCCCCTCGTCCCGTGGACCGAGCACGTGGTCAGCGACGGGCTCCTCGCGCCGGGGGCGGAGGGGGTGACGGAGTCCTTCGTCCGGATCGGGCCCCATCGGCTGTGCGGGGTGCTCACCCTCCCGCCCGACGGGCCGGGCCCGACATGGCTCGTCTTCACGGGGCAGGGGGCGGAGCGGGCCAGCGGGCCGAGCGGCCTGTGGACCGACCTCGCGCGCGACGGCGCTGCAGCGGGTCTGGTCGGCCTCAGGGCGGACCGACGACGGGTCGGTTGGCACGTCGACCCGGCGGCCGCGCGGGAACCCAATCCGTTCACGCCCGAGGGTGTGGAGGACGTCGTCGACGCGGTGCGTCACGCGCGAGAGAGCGGTGCCCGGCGCGTCGTCCTCGTCGGCTCCTGCGCCGGGGCGTGGTTGGCGCTCGCGGCGGCCGGGCGGACGACGGTCGACGACGTCGTGGCCCTCAACGTGCCGTCCTGGAGCGGCAGCGCACGGTTCTTCGACGACGCGTTCCTGGCCCACTGGAACGGGCCGTCCCCGCTCGCGGACTCCACGCCGGGCAGGTCGGCCCGGCTACGCGCCGGGGCGATCGCGTCGCTCACGCGCTGGCCTCGCGTGCGGGAGCGGGTGATGCGGGCGCGTGAGACGGTGCGCGCGGCCGGACGACGTTCTGTGGGCCTGCCGCTGCTGTGGGCCGTGGGCCGGACGACCACGGTCCACGTGCTGCTGTCCGGACGAGATCTCGCCTTCTTCGCGGCCTCGGGCGGGCGGGCCGTCCTCCCCGCCCTGCGGCGGGCCGGGCGCGACATCCGGCTCACCCGGGCCGACGCCATCGACCACGGGCTCCGCACGGCTCGGTCCCGGCACGTCGTGCGCGAGGTCGTCGAGCGGGCCGTCGGCGCCCCCTGAGGTCCGGCGGGGTCGACCGCAGTGCCCCTCAGGGCACTCGGAGGTGGCCGGTCGGCCTCCGGGAGCTACTTCGCCGGGACCTCGTCCCGAGCCAGGCCACGGCGAGCGCGCCGGCAGCCCCGAGGCCGACGGCCGGCACGAGGTGGGCCTGCCAGGGGGCCACCCGTTCCGCGACGGCCGGGCCCACCGGCCGGATGACCAACTCCGCTCCGCCCGACTGCGCGGCGCGGGTCGACAGACGCTCGGACAACAGGCGGGCCGCCGCGTCCGCGACCCGTGACGCGGTCGCGGGATCGTCGGCCGTCGCCGTCAGCCGCAGCGACGTGGCCTGGGGTGCGCGGCGCACGGCCAGGTCGACGTGCGAGGCGTCGTCCTCCGAGACCCCCGCCGCCGAGACCGCCGCGGCCCGGAAACCGGGGAGTGAGCCGAGGGTCTCCATCGTGGCGGACGCGTGGGACCGGGCGATGCGGCCGGCCTCGCCGTCCGACGGGTTCCCGACGGGCACCGCCGCGACGACGACCGTGCTCGCGGTGTGGACCGGCTGGAGCGCGAGAGGCACGAGCGCCACGACGCCCGCCGCGACCAGCGACGCCGTGGCGCCCAGGCGCACCTCGCGACGGGTGGGCAACCGAAAGGGGTCGTGCACGTCCGCGGTGGCGCGCGCGCAGAGACCGGCGACCAGCAGGACGGCGCAGAAGCCGACGGTGCGGGCCTCCAGCTCGAACGTGGACTCGGTGATCATGCGGGCCGAGGCCCCCGCCAGGAGTGCCAGGCCGAGCGCCTCCTCCGGCCCGAAGACGCGGCGGCGCAGCGGGGCCGCGAGCGCGAGGAGCCAGAGGATCAGGCCGACGAGACCGGCGCGGGCCAGGATGTGGGAGGTCTGGCCGTGATCGCTGGACAGATACCCCTCCGACGCCACCTCGACCGTGTTCCAGGGCACGCCGTACCACAGGGCCGTGCCCTCGAGCGCGTGTCGGTTGGCGGCGTAGACCGCGCCGCGGCCCGTCAACGCGGTCGGATCGGCGGCGAGGAACAGCGCCAGCGAGACGAGCGTGGCGGCGATCGGGGCGGCCACGAACAGGACGTTGATCCGGGCCCGCGTCGCGCCTCCGCTGAACAGGTGCCGCACGTAGATCGCGACCGCGGTCGCGAGGAGCACGGAGGCGATCCCGGTTCGGCTGCCCGAGCCCAACGCCACGAGGAGAGCGCTGAGCGAGCTCACCGCGAGACGGGGCCCGGATGAGGCCGCGGCCAGCGGCAGCAGGAGGGAGACGGCGGCGATGCCGGTGTTCTCCTGGGTGAAGAATCCGGCGTCGAGGGATCCGAAGATCCCGCACTTGTCCTCCCGACACGGGAGCCGGGACACCTCGGGTGCGACGAACGGGTACACGAACTGCCCGACGGCGAAGAGATCCCGGATGAGGTTGACGCGCCGGACGGTCGTCAGGGTCGGTGGTGCGCTGACGACACCGACGACCAACGGGACGGCGCCGATGATGACGAGGTCGGCGGGGCCGAGTCCCTCCTTGCGGGGGATGAGCACGCTGAGGACGACCCACCACACGACGAGGAGTTGCAGGGACAAGCTGAGCGGGGAACCGACCCGGGTGCCGGACCGCGGGGCGATCGACGCCATCCCGGCCGCAGCGACCGCGGCGCAGAAGAAGCCGACGCCGACGATCGTGCTGGTGTGCCCGTTCTCGACGATCGTCATGTGACCCATGGCGTCCGAGACGAGGTGCGCGCCGTCCACGAGACGGCTGGCGACGGGGTAGCCGAGGGCTCCGACGAGGAAGAGCACGATCGCGTGCCCGCCCCACGTGTCGTGCGGCGGGCCGGTGTCGTCGAGCCCGGCTCGACGACGCCGGCGTGCACCCGTCCGCCCGGCCGGGGTCGGGACGGACGCGACGGGTCTCATGACCGCGACATCAGGTCTCGGACGACCGCGGCGAGCAGACCCAGGACGAGACCGAGCATGAGCCCGATGAGGAGGTAGATGCGCACGTTGGGCGCGACGGGTGAAGTGGGAGGCGTGGCCGGCTGGATCGTGCTCACCCGGATCGGGCTCTGCCCGCCCGCCCGCGTCTCGATCCGCTGGATCTCGGCCCCGAAGTTGCGGGCGAAGGACGAGGCCGTCGTCGCGGCCGCCTCGGCGTCCCTCGCCGTCGTCGTGATGTCGAGCACGGCCGAATCCGTGGGCACGGCGGCCGACACCTGCGAGGCGAGCTCGGCGGGAGGAACACCCGTGTCCCGGGACACGGCCGCCAGGACGGCCGGTGCCGTGACGATCAACGGGTAGGACCGGATCTGACTCTGCACGTACTCGGCGCCCTGGCTGAGGGCGGCCGCGTCCCGGCTGTCGGTCGAGGTCACGTACAGCGAGGTGTGAGCCTCGTACGTCTTGGGCAGCAGCGAGGCGGCGGCCAGTCCGGCCAGCGCGCCGAGCAGCGTCACCCCGATGACCCAGACGATCCGTCGTCGGACGATCCGGACGAGGTCGGTGAGGCTCATGCCGGCACGTCCTCGGCGCTCGGGCTGCCGCCCGAGGCGCGGGCGGCCGCGATCTCCTGCCGATAGACCTCGAGCAGTGCCTCCATGTGACCTTCCTCCGTGACCGATCGCTCCAGCACCTGGTCGCGCAGCCGTTCCGAACCCGCCAGGTCGGAGGTCAGAGCGTCGCGCAGGGCCTCCACCAGCGCCGCGTCGTCCTGATAGGGCACGACCCGCCCCGTCGAGGCACCCACCATCTCCGGCATGCCACCGAGGTCCGACACGATGGCGGGAACTCCGGCCATGAGGCTCTCCCGCACCGAGAACGGGCTGTTCTCGTACCACCGGGCCGGGTGCACCGTGACGACCGCCTCGGCGAGTTCGGCCTCGATCCGGGTCGCGTCGCAGTGTCCGAGGAAGTCGACCCGGGGGATGCGGTGCGCCGCGACCTCGGCCTCCAGCGACGCACGTTCGGAGCCGTCGCCGAGGATGCGCAGGCGCGCCCCCGGGTGCTCGTGGGCGACGGCGGACCAGGCGCGCAGCAGCCGGTCGGCGCCCTTGACCGGTGACAGACGGCCGAGGAAGACGACGTTCCGGCGGGCCTCCCCGGTCTGATCGGGTCGTCCCGCCCGGGGCAGGCGCGAGGCCGGTCTCCAGGGCAGGTCGAGGTAATCGATGCGCTCGTCCGGGCGACCGTCGGCCACGAGCAGGTCCCGCATGAAACGGGACGGCGCCAGGATGCGCGGGTCCGTCCGCTCCCAGACGCGATCCGCGACACGCCCTTCCGCTGCCCCCAGCAGGGTGACGGCCCGACTGCCCTTCATGCACGCACGCGACAGCGGGGCCGTCACCTTCGTCCGGGCCGACACCCCCACGCAGGCGGTGCAGATCGCGCCCGCGGCGTCGTCGAAGAGGGTCTGATTCGCGCAGATCAGCTTGAACTCGTGCGCCGTGAGGACGGACGGGACTCCCGCCTTCGTCGCGGCGCTGACGACGGAGGGCGTGAGCTGGTAGCACGTCCCGTGGAAGTGCACCAGGTCGGGGCGGAACTCGGCCAGCGTCCGGCTCATCCGGCGACCGGCCTCGGGCGACCAGACGCTGAGCAGGGCGCTCCGTGCCCGCTCCGAGGCCCCGGCCTCGAACGAGCGGGTCCGGGTCAGCCACATCGGCGCCTCCGGGAGGGCCATGAGGTCGGCGCCGGCGGGCGGTGCCATGCCGAACAGACCGACCTCGTGCCCGCTGTCCGCGAGGGCGTGGGCGAGCCACCGGACGTAGGTCTCGACGCCGCCCACGTGGTGGAGGAACTTGCTGGCGATGAGGATCTTCACCGGGTCTCCTGTCGGGGATGGCTTCGGCGCAATCGGTGCCGGGACGTCCGGCTCACCGGGCGTCGACGGACGCGTCGGCAGGGCGGTCGGCCGGGTTCGCGGGGACCGGGGACTCGATGCGGCCCGCCTCCTCCGGGGGTTGGATCCACGGGGTCCGCCCGTAACGCCAGGCGGAGGCGGGGGAGCGGCGTCCCGAGTACAGCGTGCGCTGGGACTCTCCGCCGGCCAGACGATCGCACAACGCGCCGTAGGCGGTGGCGACGTGGTCCCAGGTGTACCGCCGCAGAGCGCGGGCGGCGAGGGCGTCGCCGCGCCTGCGGGTGTCGACGGGGTCGGCCTCCGCCTCGTCGATGGCGGCCGCGATCTCACCCGGGGTGGACGCGTACAGGGCGTCGGGTCCCGCGACCTCGC
The DNA here is from genome assembly GCF_014857905.1 of Agilicoccus flavus. Lineage (GTDB taxonomy): Bacteria > Actinomycetota > Actinomycetes > Actinomycetales > Dermatophilaceae > Agilicoccus > Agilicoccus flavus. Next base: position 87,533 of record NZ_JACYXE010000006.1, read on the forward strand.
GGTTGAACACGACGTCGTAGGCGATCGTCTGCGTGCCGGCGCCCATCGCCCGCAGCAGCGAGGGGTTGGTCCCCCCGACGGAGTGGCCGTGCAGGTACGTGAGGGCACCGGCGTACAGCTGGTCGAGGAGGTTCTGGTCCCACACACCGCCCAGGAGGCGGACCTGGTCCGATCGGGAGGCCAGTTCCTCGATCCGGGCGTTGTGCTCGGTGGGGTACGGGGTCGACCCGACGACCACGAGCGGGTAGCGGGCCCCGCTGCGCAGATACCCCTCGATCATGAGGTCGACGTGGTTCTCGGGCTCGAACCGGGCGACGCAGACGTGGAAGCGGCCCTTCTCCACCCTCACGCCCGACAGCAGGTCGGAGCCCACCCGCGTCATGTCCGGGGCGCCGTAGGCGATGCCGACCGTGCGGGCCCCGAACTCGTCCGCGTAGTAGCGCTCGATGCCGTAGGCGTCGGCGACCAGCGCGTCGGCCCATCGCACGGACAGCGACTCGGCGAGCCGGTAGTACCGGCGGCCTACCGGCCCCCACTTGGTGCGGCGCCACTCGAGGCCGTCGACGTGCACCGCGGCCGGGATGCCGCGCAACCTCAGCAGCGGCAGCACGGGCGCGTTGGCCGCGTTGCAGACGACGACGGCGTCGAATCGGCGCCGCGAGAAGACCAGGTGCAGAGCGGAGAGGAACGTGTGGCTCAGGGTCTCGAGCGAGCGCTTCTTCATGGCCGGCAGATGGACCAGCTTCATCCCGAGGTACTCACGGGGTTGCGGCGTCTCGCCGCTGTTCCCCGTCCGGCAATAGACGGTGACGTCGTGGCCCTGCTCGACCAGACGGCGGCCGACCTCCTCCATCGCCGTCTCGAAACCGCCGTAACGCGCGGGCACGCCCCGCGTTCCGAGGAGGGCGATCCGACGCGCGCGCACAGCGTGTCCACCTGGCATGTCCCGACTCGCTTTCCCCCGGGCCATGACCCTGGGCGTCATCTGCTCGCGACCCCTCCGCGCCGTGTCGTACGCGGGCCCCAGTGGATCGAACGTTCAGAACGACTGTACAGGCGCGGGAACCGTCACGCCGGGGCGAGCCCCGCCCGGCGGGCGGCCCCCGGCGCCCGGGTCCGTGAACGGGGTCAGTCGCGAGCGAGTATCTCCCGTAAGCGCGCTCGGGCCTCGGGTGCGCGTGAGCCGACGCCCTCGAGCTTGCTCGTGTCGAGCGTGCTGTGGGTGGGCCGGGGAGCCATCGCCTTGCCGGCGAAGAACTCCTCGGTGCTCACCCGCGCGACGTCGTCACGGTCCCGGCCGCGCAGCTCGAAGACGTCGGCGGCGATGTCGGCCCAGCTCTGCGTCGGGCCCGAGTTGGTCAGGTTGTACGTGCCGTAGGCCGCGCCGGTACGCACGAGGTGGACGATGCCCGCCGCGATGTCCTCGGTGAACGAGAGCCGGCCGAACTGGTCGTCGACGACCGACGGACTCACGCCCTTGTCGGCGAGCATCGCCATCGTCGCGACGAAGTTCTTCCCCTCGCCGACGACCCAGCTCGTCCGCACGATGTAGTGCCGGGGGCAGGCGGCGACCAGGGCGTCGCCGGCCGCCTTCGTCTGGCCGTACACCCCGAGCGGAGAGAACGGCTCGTCCTCGTCGTGCTCCTCTCGCGTGCCGTCGAAGACGTAGTCGGACGAGACGTGGACCAACGGGATCCCGCGCTCGGTGGCGATGCGGGCCAGGCGCCCGACGCCCGTGACGTTCGTCGCCCACGCCTCCCGTCGACCCTCCGGGGTCTCTGCGGCGTCAACGGCGGTGTACGCCGCCGCGTTGATGATGGCGTCGACGTCGGCCCAGTCGATCTCGTCGAGAGTCTCGGGCCGGGCCAGGTCGGCCACGGCGCGCGGGAGGGCGAGCGCGTCGGGGATCGCCGACGCGAGGGCGCGCCCGAGCTGACCGCCGGCCCCGAGGATCACCGTCCGCCGCGCCCGGACGGGGCGGGACTGCGCGAGCGGCGGGTGCGACCGGTCGGCCTCGGACAGGACGGCCTCGTCGAGGGGGACCGGCCAGGCGATCCCCAGCTCGGGATCGCCCAGCTGGACGAAGGTGTACCGCTCCTTGGCCGCGGGGCTCCAGTGGTCGTTGACGAGGTAGGCGTACGCCGTTCTTGGTTCGAGGGTCTGGTAGGCGTTGCCGACCCCGCGGGGCACGAACACCGCCGTGCCGGGCCCGATCTCGACGGTGACGACGCGGCCGTGGCCCGCACCGTCGCGCAGGTCGACCCAGGCCCCGAAGACGCGGCCCGTGGTGACGGAGACGAGCTTGTCCCACGGCTCCGCGTGGATGCCCCGGGTCACCCCGCGTTCCTCGTTGTACGAGACGTTCTGCTGGACGGGACCGAAGTCCGGCAGCCCCGCCGCGACCATCTTGGCCCGTTGCCAGTTCTCCTTGAACCAGCCGCGGTTGTCGCCGTGGACGGGCAGATCGAGGACGAGGAGGCCGGGGATGTCGGTCGTGCGGACGACGAGTTCGCTCACTGTCACAGGGTCCTGACGTGGGAGGGGTGGGCGGCGGGTGGGATTCAGGCCTGGCCGACGGCGGCGTACTTCGCCTCGGTGGCGGCCTTCTGGCCGCGCCACCAGCCCTCGTTCGCCCGGTACCAGTCGATGGTGTCGGCGAGGCCGGCTCGGAAGTCCGCGAACCGCGGCTGCCACCCGAGCTCCGTGCGCAGCCTGGTCGAGTCGATGGCGTAGCGCAGGTCGTGGCCGGCGCGGTCGGTGACGAGGTCGTAGGCGTCGCGCGGCCGGCCCATGAGCTCGAGGACGAGCTCGACGACGTCGCGGTTGTTCTGCTCGCCGTCGGCGCCGATGAGGTAGGTCGCTCCGATCTCACCGCGTTCGGCGATGCGCAGCACGGCCGAGCTGTGATCCTCCACGTGGATCCAGTCACGCACGTTGCGGCCCTGCCCGTACAGCTTGGGCCGCCCTCCGTCGAGCACGTTGGTGATCTGGCGCGGGATGAACTTCTCGACGTGCTGGAAGGGTCCGTAGTTGTTCGAGCAGTTACTGATGGTGGCCCGCACCCCGAAGGAGCGGACCCAGGCGCGTACGAGTAGATCGGACCCGGCCTTGGTCGAGCTGTAGGGGCTCGAGGGGTTGTACGGCGTGTCCTCGGAGAACCGCTCCGGGTCGTCGAGTTCGAGGTCTCCGAAGACCTCGTCGGTGGAGATGTGGTGGTAGCGGGTGTCGTACCGCCTGACGGCCTCGAGCAGGGTGTACGTGCCGACGATGTTGGTCTCGACGAACGGCCACGGTTCGGACAGCGAGTTGTCGTTGTGCGACTCGGCGGCGAAGTGCACGACGACATCGGACGCGGCCACGAGCCGGTCGACCACCTCGGCGTCGCAGATGTCGCCGTGGACGAACGTCAGCCGGTCGTCCGGCAGGCCGTCGAGCGTGCGGCGGTCGCCGGCGTAGGTCAACTTGTCGAGGACGGTGACGCGGGCGTCCGTCGTGGTCAACAGGTGGCGGACGAAGTTGGAGCCGATGAACCCGGCCGCACCGGTCACGAGAAAGCGGGACATGGGCCCCATCGTAGGGGCGGAATCGGCGGCCCTGCGGGCGGCCGATCGTTCGTGACCCGCCTGGCGAAAGAGGGCGGTGGGCCGACGCGCCGCGGCGGCGGCATACCCGCCAGACTGGCCCCATGCGCGGCATCATTCTGGCCGGTGGGACCGGCTCTCGGCTCCACCCGATCACCCAGGGCATCAGCAAGCAGCTCGTGCCCGTCTACGACAAACCGATGATCTACTACCCCCTGTCGACGCTCATCCTCTCGGGCATCCAGGACATCCTGGTCATCACCACCGCGCACGAATCAGAGGGCTTCCGCCGGCTCCTGGGGGACGGCTCACAGTTCGGGGTGTCGATCGCGTACGCGGAACAACCCTCACCCGACGGACTGGCCCAGGCCTTCACGATCGGGGCCGACTTCATCGGTGGGGACGAGGTCGCCCTCGTCCTCGGCGACAACATCTTCCACGGGCACGGTCTGGGGACCCAGCTGCGGCTGCTGCGCGGCCTGACCGGGGGAGTGGTCTTCGCCTACTGGGTGGCCGACGCGAGCGCGTACGGCGTCGTGGAGTTCGGAGACGACGGTCGGGTGCGGTCCATCGAGGAGAAGCCCGCGGTCCCGAGATCGAACTACGCCGTGCCGGGTCTCTACTTCTACAACAACGACGTCGTCGAGATCGCTCGCAACCTACGGCCCTCGCCCCGGGGCGAGTACGAGATCACCGACGTCAACCGGGCCTACCTCGAGCGCGGCACCCTGCGCGTCTCCGTCCTCGAACGGGGGACGGCGTGGCTCGACACCGGGACCTTCGACTCCCTCGGTGACGCCGGGACCTTCGTCCGGACCGTGCAGTCCCGGCAGGGCCTGAAGGTGGGCTGCCCCGAGGAGGCCGCGTGGCGTCTCGGATTCCTCGACGACGACGGACTGCGTCGGCGTGCCGAGGCCCTGGCCAAGTCCGGCTACGGCGACTATCTGCTCGAGATCCTCTCGCACGGCAAGAGCGGCGTCGGCGACGTGCCGGGGCCGTTGCCCCGAGCCTGAGGGCCTGTTCCGCGCGCCCCGGCAGGCCGTGGCACGGGGCGGTCCAGGCGCCCGGGGGAATGTCGGAGGCCGACTCTAGGCTGTCTATCGACGGACGCCTGCGAACCCGGGCTGCCACTTCGTTTCCACAGGAGCCTGCCCACCCATGAGCCTCACCCCCCTCGTCGACGTCCTGCGCGGCGACCCCGCGCTGGCGCGCGTCCTCGCGGCGGCCGGGGACGGTACGGGCGCCGGCTTCGTCGACGTCACGGTCGCCCCCGGTGCCCGTCCGGCCGTGCTCGCGGCGCTCACCGGCGCGGCGCGGGAGGCCGATGCGGCGCGCGGGGACTCAGACGGGTCGGTGGAGGCCGCCCCGCCGCCGGTCCTGCTCGTCGTCACGGCGACGACGCGGGCGGCGGACGACCTCGTCGAGGCCCTCGGCTGCTACCTGCCGGCGCAGCGGATCGCGCCGTTCCCGAGCTGGGAGACCCTGCCGCACGAGCGGCTCAGCCCGCGCAGCGACACGGTCGGCAAGCGCCTCGCCGTGCTGCGCCGCCTCGCCCACCCGGAGGCGGACGAGGCGGGCGGCTACGGCCCGCTCGACGTCGTCGTCGCCCCCGTGCGCGCCCTCCTGCAGCCGGTGGCCAAGGGGCTCGGCGAGCTCGAGCCGGTCGCGCTGCACGCGGGGGAGGAGCACCCGCTGTCCGAGGTCGTCGACGCGCTCGCGGCCGCCGCGTACACGCGCACCGACCTCGTCGAGCGGCGCGGCGAGTTCGCCGTCCGCGGCGGCGTGCTCGACGTGTTCCCGCCCACCCGCGAGCATCCGATCCGCGTCGAGTTCTTCGGCGACGAGGTCGACGAGATCCGCGAGTTCAAGGTCGCCGACCAGCGCAGCCTCGCCCCGACGCCCGGGGCGCCGCCGCTGTCGCTGTGGGCCCCGCCCTGCCGCGAGCTGCTGCTCACCCCCGACGTGCGCGAGCGCGCCGCCCGCCTCGCCCAGACCCTCCCGGGCGTCGCCGACCTGCTCGGCAAGGTCGCCGAGGGCATCGCCGTCGAGGGGATGGAGTCGCTCGCCCCGGCCCTGCTGCCCGGCATGGAGACACTCCTCGACGTGCTCCCGGCCGGCTCCCGGGCCGTGCTCGTTGACCCCGAACGGGTCCGCACCCGCGCCCACGACCTCGTCGCGACGAGCGCGGAGTTCCTCGAGGCGAGCTGGGCGAACGCGGCCGCCGGCAACGCGGTCCCCGTCGACCTGCGCGGCGTCCTCGACGAGGCCTCCTACCGCACGCTCGGCGACCTGCGCGCCCACGCCGTCTCCATCGGTACCCCCTGGTGGTCGCTGACGAGCTTCACCGCCGGCCCCGACGGCGACGAGCCCACGGTCGGCGGCGAGAGCGACGACACGACCTACCACCGCATCGACACGACCGAGGTCATCCCCTACCGCGGGGCCTCCGAGGCCGCGGTCGCCGACGTGCGCCGCTGGAACGAGGAGGGGCGCCTCGTCGTCGTCGTCACCGAGGGCTCCGGCCTGTCGAAGCGGTTCGCGGAGGTGCTCGCCGAGCACGAGGTGCCCCACCGGCTCCAGCCCGACGGGCTCGACCTCGAGCGCGGCCTCGTCCACCTGACGACCGGCGCCGCCGACCACGGCTTCCTCGCCCCGACCGCCGGGCTCGTCCTGCTCACCGAGGCCGACCTCGTCGAGAGCGGGACGGCGACCTCGGGCGGCAGCACCAAGGACATGCGGCGCATGCCGTCGCGCCGGCGCAACCAGGTCGACCCGCTCTCGCTGCGCGCCGGCGACTTCGTCGTCCACGAGCAGCACGGCGTCGGCCGGTTCGTCGAGATGGCCCAGCGCACCGTGCAGGGCGCGACGCGGGAGTACCTGCTGCTGGAGTACGCGAGCAGCAAGCGCGGCCAGCCCGGCGACCGCCTCTTCGTCCCCACCGACCAGCTCGACCAGGTCACGCGGTACGTCGGCGGCGAGGCCCCGACCCTCAACAAGCTCGGCGGCTCCGACTGGAGCAAGACGAAGTCGCGCGCCAAGCGGCACGTCAAGGAGATCGCCGGCGAGCTCATCCGTCTCTACAGCGCGCGGATGGCGACCGTCGGCCACGCCTTCGGCCCCGACACGCCCTGGCAGCGCGAGCTCGAGGACGCGTTCGCCTACGTCGAGACCACCGACCAGCTCTCGAGCATCGACGAGGTCAAGGCCGACATGGAGAAGGAGGTCCCCATGGACCGCCTCATCTGCGGCGACGTCGGCTACGGCAAGACCGAGATCGCGGTCCGCGCGGCGTTCAAGGCGATCCAGGACGGCAAGCAGGTCGCCGTGCTCGTGCCGACGACCCTCCTCGTGCAGCAGCACTTCCAGACCTTCTCGGAGCGGTACGCCCAGTTCCCGGTCACGGTCAAGGCGCTCTCGCGGTTCCAGAGCGACGCCGAGGCGAAGGCGACGATCGACGGGCTCGCCGACGGCAGCGTCGACCTCGTCATCGGCACGCATCGCCTCCTCTCGGGGAGCATCCGGTTCAAGGACCTCGGGCTCGTCGTCATCGACGAGGAGCAGCGCTTCGGCGTCGAGCACAAGGAGCAGCTCAAGGCGCTGCGCACGAACGTCGACGTCCTCGCGATGTCGGCGACGCCGATCCCGCGCACCCTCGAGATGGCCGTCACCGGGATCCGCGAGATGAGCACGCTCGCCACGCCCCCGGAGGAGCGCCACCCGGTGCTCACGTTCGTCGGCGCCTACGACGAGAAGCAGATCACGGCCGCCATCCGGCGCGAGCTGCTCCGCGAGGGGCAGGTCTTCTTCGTCCACAACAAGGTGAGTTCGATCGACCGGCTCGCCGCCCGCATCCGCGAGCTCGTGCCCGAGGCGCGGGTCGCGACGGCCCACGGCAAGATGGGCGAGCACCGGCTCGAGCAGGTCGTCCTCGACTTCTGGGAGAAGAAGTTCGACGTCCTCGTGTGCACGACGATCATCGAGACGGGCCTCGACATCTCGAACGCGAACACCCTCATCCTCGACCGCGCCGACACCTACGGCCTCTCCCAGCTCCACCAGTTGCGCGGACGGGTCGGCCGCGGTCGCGAGCGCGCGTACGCGTACTTCCTCTACCCGCCCGACAAGCCGATGACCGAGACGGCCCACGACCGTCTGGCGACGATCGCGAGCCACACCGACCTCGGCGCCGGCATGCAGGTGGCGATGAAGGACCTCGAGATCCGCGGCGCCGGCAACCTGCTCGGGGGCGAGCAGTCGGGGCACATCGCCGGGGTCGGCTTCGACCTGTACGTGCGGCTCGTCGGCGAGGCCGTCGCCGACTTCCGCACGGGCTCGGACCGCTCCGCCGACCAGCCGCGCGAGGTGAAGATCGAGCTGCCGGTCGACGCCCACCTGCCGCACGACTACGTGCCCGGCGAGCGGCTGCGCCTCGAGGCGTACAAGAAGCTCGCCGCCGTCGAGAGCGAGGAGGCCCTCGCCGAGATCGAGGCCGAGATCGTCGACCGGTACGGCCAGATGCCGGAGCCGGTGCGCAACCTCATCGCCGTCGCCCGCCTGCGCACCCTCGCGCGCGCGGCCGGGGTGGCCGACATCGGGGTGCAGGGCACCCGGATCCGGTTCGGCCCGGTCGAGCTCCGCGAGAGCCAGCAGCTGCGCCTCGAGCGGATGTACAAGGGCACGATCGTCAAGCCGGCGACGCGGACGATCCTCGTCAACGCCCCGAAGACCAAGCCGGTCGGCGGGCAGCCGCTGCGCGACACCGCCGTGCTGGAATGGGCGGGCGAGCTGCTCACCCACGTGCTCCTCGACGGCGCGCCCGCGGCGGCCGGTGCGAGCGCGGCCGGGGCGGGCAGGCGATGATGGCGGGCGAGGCACGCACGATGACCGAGAATGGGATCCATCCGGGACCCGGGCGAGCAGGCCCGGGCCGGCACGAGAGGAACTGCGGTGAGCGCACACACGGCTCGTAGGCGGATGACGATGCGGGCGGCCGCGGCGGGGCTGGCCCTCGCCGGCGCCGTCACCACGGCGTCGTGCTCCGTCCCGACCCCCGGCGTCGCGGCCCGCGTCCAGGGGCAGGAGATCCCCGAGCAGGCGATCGACGACATCGCCGCCGACTTCGCCTCCGTCCAGGGGGCGCAGGTGCCGCAGCGGAGCCAGATCGCGTTCGTGCTCATCGCGCGGCCCTTCGTGCAGCAGGCGCTCGGCGCGCAGGCCTCCCGCGTGTCGACGGCCTCCGTGCGCTCGGCGCTCGCCCAGCAGCTCCCGGACCCGTCGCCGGCCACGGTCGAGTTCTTCCACACCCAGCAACTCGCCCAGCAGTTCGACGAGCGGACGAGCGCCGCGTTCCAGAAGGCGATGACGACCGCCGACGTGCAGGTCAACCCCAAGTACGGCACCTGGGCCCCCGACCAGGGAGGCCTGACGCCGTACAACCCCGACTGGCTCGCCAAGCCCTTCGCCGCGCCCAACCCGGCCGGCTGAGCGCGTGGGCGCCGACCCCGCCCACGCCGACCCGTCGGAGCCGGGCGTCCACGCCGCCGCGTCGGGCGGAACGTCGCGTCCAGCCGACCTCTCTCGGGTGGCCGAGCTCGTCGCGGTCATGGACCGGCTGCGCTCACCGGGCGGATGCCCGTGGGATGCGCAGCAGACGCACGCCACCCTCGCCCCGTACGCGGTGGAGGAGGCCCACGAACTCGCCGACGCCATCGCCGCCGGCGACCCCGACGACATCGCCGACGAGCTCGGCGACGTCCTGCTCCAGGTCGTCTTCCACGCCCGGGTCGCCGCCGACGCGCCCGACCCGGCCGCCCGGTTCGACCTCGACGACGTCGCCGGCCGCATCGTCGCCAAGCTGCGCCGCCGCCACCCCCACGTGTTCGCCGACGGCTCCGCCCGCACCCCGGGCGAGGTGGAGGTGAGCTGGGAGGAGATCAAGCGGCGCGAGAAGCCGGAGCGCACCGGCCCCCTCGACGGACTGCCCACGGGTCTGCCGCCCCTGGAGCGCGCCGCGAAGGTCGCCTCCCGCCTGTCCCGCGCGGGCCGGGCCGACGAGGTGTCCGCCGCCGCGGCGGCCCTGCCCGACGGCCCCGGCGCCCGCCTGCTGCGCGAGGCGCTGGCCTGCGCCGCGACGGGCGTCGACCCGACGACGGAACTGCGCGCCGCGCTGCGCGAGGTCGAGTCCCGGCTCTCCTGAGCGCGGCCCGCGCCGTTCTCCACCGCGTCCGGGGAGGCTGCCGGTCTCGGGTCGGCTCGTGACGTGGAGGTTCACGGACTCGCGCCGACCGCCCGCTCCGCTCCACCCTCGCCCGTCCGGGCACGGCGACGCCGGCCACCCGAGCGGGGGGCGGCCGGCGTCGGGTCCGTCGCTCAGTGCAGCTTGACGTTGATCTGCTTGATCTGGGTGAAGCCTTCGAGCATGCCCTCCAGGGAGGCCTCGCGGCCGATGCCGGAGGTCTTCATGCCGCCGTAGGACTGGCCGACGAGCTGGCCGCCGCCCTGGTTGACCTGCACCCAGCCGGAGTCGATGCGGTTGGCCGTCGTGATGGCGGCGTCGAGGTCCTTGCTGAAGACGAACGCGGCCAGGCCGTAGTGCGTCCCGTTGGCCATCTCGACGACCTCGTCGACGTCCTTCCACGGGATGACCGACAGGACGGGCCCGAAGATCTCCTCCTGGGCGATGCGCCAGTCGTTGTCGACCCGCGAGAGGATCATGGGCGCGTGGTAGAAGCCGGGCTCGCCGACGGACAGATGGGGGCGGCCGTCGTAGGCGACCTCGACGCCCTCCTGGGACAGCCCGTCGTCGATGTAGCCCTGGACGCGGTCGTACTGCTTCGCGTTGATGATGCAGCCGATGTCGCTGGCCTCGTCCCGCGGGTCGCCGACCTTGAGGGCGGCGGCGGCCTCGACGAGGCGCTCGAGCACCGAGTCGTAGCAGTCCTCGTGGAGGAACAGCCGGGATCCGGCGGTGCAACTCTGCCCCTGGCGGGCGAACCGGGTCGACGCGATGAGCTGGCCGATGAGGTCGGGGGAGTCGGCGTAGTCGGGGAAGACGATCGACGGCGACTTGCCACCCAGCTCGAGGCTGGAGTGGGCGAGCCGCTGCCCCGCCTTCGCGGCGACGCCGCGCCCGACGAGGGTGGAGCCGGTGAACGAGACCTTGTCGACGTCGGGGTGGAGCGTCATGGCCTCGCCGACCTCGGCGCCGTATCCGGTGACGAGGTTGAAGACGCCCGCGGGCAGGTACTCGGCGCAGATCTGCGCGAGGCGCACGATCGTCAGCGGCGCGTCCTCCGCGGCCTTGATGACGATCGTGTTACCGGCCGCGAGGGCCGCAGGGATCTTGAACCCGGCGATGAGCAGCGGGCTGTTCCACGGCAGGATGCCGGCGACGACGCCGAGCGGCTGGCGGCGCGTGTACGACAGCTCGCCGTCGCCCGCGGGCAGCGTGACGCCCTTGACCTCACCGGCGACGCCACCGAAGTAGCGGAACAGGTTGATGAGGGTCTGCGCCTCGGGGCGGGCCTGCGTGCGCAGCGCGTTGCCGGTGTCGAGGGCGGTGAGCTGGGCGAGCCCCTCCGCCTCCGACTCGAGCCGGTCGGCGATCGCGAGCAGCGCCTTCTGGCGCACGGTGAACGAGGTGCCGGACCAGCCGGGGAACGCGGCGCGGGCCGCCTTGACGGCCCGGTCGACGTCCTCCTCGGCGCCGCGGGGGGTCGTGGCGATGACGCGGTTGCGGTCCGTCGGCGTGATGATGTCGATCGTCTCGCCGGAGGCGGCGTCGACCCAGTCGCCGCCGATCAGCATCCGTTCCGTCGCGGGGGTGGTCGTGTCGGTGGTGGAGGTCATGTCGTCCTTCCTAGCGCACGGGGACCCGCGACGTCATCACGGTGTCCATCCGTGAGCGCATCGTCGGCCCGTCACGGCGTGCATCGAGGGTCCGGCGTGGGTCCAGGGTGGGTCCGTCGTGATGGCGCCCAGGCGCGTCGCCGGGGGCGGAGACGACGAGGGCGGGGCGGCGCGGTCGTCGCGCCGGCCCCGCCCTCACCCGCGGTCCGGGTCGGTCGCAGGTGGCCCGCCGATCAGAAGCGGCCGCCGTCCTTCTCGACCTGCAGGCGCCGCATGTCCTCGTCGTCGATGGCGACGAGCGAGGCGCCCTTCGTCTCGCGCAGCACGGCCACGGCGACGAGCGTGATCGCCGAGGCGATGACGAGGTACCAGGCGATCGGCACCCACGAGCCGTACTCGCGCAGCAGGGCGGTCGCGATGAGCGGGGCCACCGAGCCGGCGACGATCGAGGTGACCTGGTAGCCGAGCGAAACGCCCGAGTAGCGCATGCGGGTCGGGAACATCTCGGCCATGATCGCGGGCTGCACGGCGTACATGAGGCCGTGCGCGAGCAGGCCGAGGACGATGCCGAGCAGGATGAACATCGGGGCCTTGGTGTCGAAGAGCGGGAACCCGACGAACGGCCAGATCGCGGTGAGCAGGGCGCCGAGCGCGTAGAGCGGACGGCGTCCGACGCGGTCGGACAGGTGCCCGATGAACGGCACGTAGATCGCGTGCAGGACGTGGGCGACGAGCAGCAGGTAGAGGATCTCGGTCGTGTCGACCTTGAGCGCCTTCAGGTACGTGATCGAGAACGTGACGACGATGTAGTAGACGATGTTCTCGGCGAACCGCAGGCCCATGGCCGTGAAGACGCCGCGCGGGTACCGCTTGAACACCTCGACGAGGCCGTACGACGCGGCCGCCTCGGCCTCCGCCTCCGCCTTGGCCTCCTGGAAGATCGGGGAGTCGCTGATCTTCGTGCGGATGTAGAAGCCGATGACGACGATGACGACGCTCAGCCAGAAGCCGACGCGCCAGCCCCACGAGAGGAAGGCCTCGTTGCTCAGCGTGGCCGACAGGACGAGGAGCACGATCGTCGCGAGCAGGTTGCCCAAGGGCACGCCCGCCTGCGGCCAGCTGCCCCAGAAGCCGCGGCTGCGGTTGGGGGAGTGCTCGGTGACGAGCAGGACGGCGCCGCCCCACTCGCCACCGAGGGCGAAGCCCTGGATGAAGCGCAGCAGCACGAGGAGCGCCGGGGCCCAGTACCCGACCTGCTGGAACGTCGGCAGACAGCCCATGAGGAACGTCGACGCCCCGATGAGGACGAGGGAGAGCTGCAGCAGGCTCTTGCGGCCGATCCGGTCGCCGATGTGGCCGAAGACGATGCCGCCGAGCGGGCGGGCCACGAAGCCCACCGCGTAGGTGCCGAACCCGGCGATGATGCCGTCGAGCTCGTTGCCGGTCTGCGGGAAGAAGAGCTTGCCGAAGACGAGGGTCACGGCGGTGCCGTAGAGGAAGAACTCGTACCACTCGACGATCGTGCCGGCCATGGACGCGCCGACCACCTTGCGCAGGTACGACGTGTCCTGCGTGTGCTCGTGCTCCATGCGGCGCCCGACACCGGGGTCGATCGGGGCGCGGTTGGCGCCGGGGACGACGGGCCCGTCGGGGCCGTCGGGGCTACCGCCCGAGGGTGGGTCGATGTGGCTCACGGTGCCGTTCCGTTCTGCGCGTCGGGGGACTGCGCGGTCAGCGTGCCGTCGACGATCTTGACGACGGCGGTGCAGTCCTTGTCGCCGTAGCCGGCGTCGGTGATCTGCTGGAGGCGCTCCGCCATGAGGGCGCCGAAGTCGAGTGGCGTGCCCGTCTGCTCCGCCGCCGCGAGAGCGAGGCCGAGGTCCTTGTGCATGAGGGCGGTCGAGAAGGTCGCCGCGAAGTCGGAGTTCGACGCGGCGCCCTCGACGATGCCCGGCATCGGGTACCACGTGCGCAGGGCCCAGGAGTCGCCCGAGCTCACGCGCGCGATGTCCCAGAAGAGCTTGCGGTCGAGGCCGAGCCGGTCGGCGAGCACCGCGCCCTCGGACATGGCGGCGATGTTGATGCCGAGCATGAGGTTGTTGCAGATCTTCGCGGCCTGGCCGGTCGTCGGCCCGCCGGTGGGGATGACGTTGCCGGCCATGGGCTCGAGGTAGGGGACGGCCTGGTCGACGTTCTCGGGCAGCCCGCCGACCATGAAGGTGAGGGTGCCCGCGGCCGCCCCGCTGATGCCGCCCGAGACGGGGGCGTCGACGAAGGCGAGCCCGCGCCGGGCGGCCTCGTCGTGCAGCTCCTGGGCGGTCGCGACGTCGATCGTCGAGGAGTCGATGAGGACGGCGCCCGGCGCCGCGTGGTCGAAGACGCCCTGTTCGCCGTCGGAGCCGAGGTACACGGCCCGGGCGTGGTCGCCCTTGGGGACCATCGTGACGACGACGTCCGCCCCGTCCACCGCCTCCGCGATGCTGCCGGCGACCTGCAGGCCGGCCTCCTGCGCGGCGCTCGTGGCCTGCGGGGAGACGTCGTAGCCGCGGACGGTGTGTCCCGCGGAGATGAGGTGGGTCGCCATCCGGCTCCCCATGTTGCCGAGGCCGATCCAGGCCACTGTCGTCATCTGCGCTTCTCCTTCGAAGCTCGGGGGGGACACCGGACGCCGGGGGCGCCGGCGCGGTGCGTCTCGTGCTGTCCGCCGGGCGGCCGCCCGATGGTGGGGGCGGGACTGACCGAGGGATCAGGCCGCGAGTGTAGGTCCGCGCCGCGCCGCGCGCCCACCCCCGCGCCACCGGCGTGGCGGCCGGTGTCCGCGGGAGGTACGAGGTTTGCGCCAGGCGGGCGGGGTGGCGCGCCGGTGCGGCCCGGGCCGGACCGCGTAGGCTCGGGGGCGAAGGCAGGGGTCGCCCCTCCGGCGTCGTCCGGGCGTCGTCATGCGTCGTCACGGCGTCGTCACCCGGTCGTCACGGGCCCTCGAGATCGTTCCCGCACCCGGGCGGGACCGGCCCCTGACCCGACCCGGCACCCCGAACACCACCCGTCGAAGGAGAGTTCTGTGGCCAGCATCGAAGAAATCGGCGCCCGCGAGATCCTGGATTCCCGTGGCAACCCGACCGTGGAGGTCGAGGTGCTGCTCGACGACGGCGTCACGGCCCGCGCGGCCGTGCCCAGCGGCGCCTCCACCGGCGCCTTCGAGGCGGTCGAGCGGCGCGACGGCGACAAGGGCCGCTACCTCGGCAAGGGCGTCGAGCAGGCCGTGGACGCGGTGCTCGACGACATCACCCCGCGGCTGCTCGGTTTCGACGCGAGCGACCAGCGCCTCGTCGACGGCGAGATGTTGGCGCTCGACGGCACCGACAACAAGGGCGAGCTCGGCGCCAACGCCATCCTCGGCGTCTCCCTCGCCGTGGCCCGCGCCGCCGCCGACTCGGCCGGCCTGCCCCTGTTCCGCTACGTCGGCGGGCCCAACGCCCACATCCTGCCCGTGCCGATGATGAACATCCTCAACGGCGGCTCCCACGCCGACAGCAACGTCGACATCCAGGAGTTCATGATCGCCCCGATCGGCGCGCCGTCCTTCAAGGAGGCCGTGCGCTGGGGCGCCGAGGTGTACCACGCCCTGAAGAAGGTGCTCAAGGACCGCGGCCTCGCCACGGGCCTCGGCGACGAGGGCGGCTTCGCGCCGAACCTCGAGAGCAACCGCGCCGCGCTCGACCTCATCCTCGAGGCGATCGAGGCCGCCGGCTACACGCCCGGCACCGACATCGCGCTCGCGCTCGACGTCGCCGCGTCCGAGTTCTTCGAGAACGGCACCTACGCGTTCGAGGGCGGCTCCAAGACGGCGGCGGAGATGATCGACTACTACGCCGACCTCGTCGCCTCCTACCCGCTCGTGTCCATCGAGGACCCGCTGAACGAGGAGGACTGGGACGGCTGGAAGCAGATGACCGACCGCCTCGGCGACCGCGTCCAGCTCGTCGGCGACGACCTGTTCGTCACCAACCCCGAGCGTCTCGGCCGCGGCATCGCCTCGGGCACCGCGAACGCGCTCCTCGTCAAGGTCAACCAGATCGGCACGCTCACCGAGACCCTGGACGCCGTGACGCTGGCCCAGACGAACGGCTTCCGCTGCATGATGAGCCACCGCTCCGGCGAGACCGAGGACACGACGATCGCCGACCTGGCCGTCGCGACGAACTGCGGCCAGATCAAGACCGGCGCCCCGGCCCGGTCCGAGCGCGTCGCCAAGTACAACCAGCTCCTGCGCATCGAGGAGGCCCTCGACGACGCGGCCGTGTACGCCGGCGCCGGCGCCTTCCCGCGCTTCAAGGGCGCCTCGGCCTGAGCCGGGATCGCATGACTGACGAGCGTCGCCGGTTCCGTCGCGGTTCCGGCCCGAGCAGTGTCTCGAGCGTGACGGGCGGGCCCGGTTCCGGGCCGGCCCGTCGCGCCGGGTCGTCGTCGACCCCGAACCGCGGCGCGCGTCGCCCCACCGCGGCCGGCCGGCCCCCGGGCGGGCCGGCCGGGGCAGCGGGCCGGCGCCCGGGCGCCCCGCGGCGGGACGGGCGGGCCGCCACCGGGTCCACCCGGGTCGCGGCCAGCCCGTTCGCGCGCCGGTCGACCCGCCGCCTCGCGATGCTGGGCGCGGTGTTCGTCCTGCTGGCGATCATGCTCGTGCCCACGGTGCGGGCCTACCTCAAGCAGCAGCACGACCTCGCGGAACTGCACGCCCAGCTCGACGCCCAGCGGGCCTCCGTGAGCGCCCTCGAGGACGAGAACCGGCGCTGGCAGGACCCGGCCTACGTCGAGCAGCAGGCCCGGGACCGCCTCAAGTTCGTCCGCCCGGGCGAGAAGGCCTACCAGGTCATCGGCGCCGAGAAGCTCCTCGGCGACCGCCTCACGGGCCGAGCGACGGTCGTCAACCCGAGCGCCGGGGACGACTCCGTGCCCTGGTACGGGCGCATGTGGAGTTCCGTCGTCATCGCCGACCGGATGGACACGGGCAGCGTCGACGCCCCTGTCAGCCCCATCGGCGGGGAGGACGTCCTGCCGGCAGACCCGGCGGCCCCGCCCGCCCCGACCGGCTCGTCCACGACCTCCGGCGCCGACGGCGTCGAGAACCTCCCGTGAGCCCCGACTCCGGGATCGCGGGGGGTTCGGACGTCGCCGCGACCGAGCAGGCGGCCCCGGTGACGGGGGCGGCGCTCGCCGGTGACACCCGCGAGGGCGACGGTTTGGCGGTGGCGCAGGCCGACCTCGACGCCGTCGCCCACCAGCTCGGGCGGGTGCCGCGCGGTGTCGTCGAGGTCGCGTACCGGTGCCCGTGCGGGTGCCCGGCCGTGCTCGCCACGCTGCCGCGGCTGCCCGACGGGACGCCGTTCCCCACGACCTTCTACGCGACGTGCCCCCGCCTCACCGGCGCGATCAGCACGCTCGAGGCCGACGGGCTCATGCGCGACATGACGGCCCGCCTGCGCGAGGACGAGGACCTGGCCGCGGCGTACCGCGCCGCCCACGAGGACTACCTCGCGCGCCGGGAGCGCCTCGGCCACGTCGAAGAGATCGACGGCATCAGCGCCGGCGGCATGCCGACCCGCGTCAAGTGCCTGCACGTGCTCGTCGCCCACAGCCTCGCCGTCGGCCGGGGCGTCAACCCGCTCGGCGACGAGGCCCTCGACGCCCTCGGCCCGTGGTGGGCCGACGGCTGCTGCGGCGCCTGACGGACCGCGCGACGACCGGTCGACCGGCCGGCCGTGTCGACGGGGGGTCGGCCCCCCACCCCTTACTCCGCCGGGTCGAGCACGACGACGAGGTCGCCGCCCTCCAGGGGCCCGGTGCCGTTCAGCGCGACCCGCGCGACCGTGCCCGCGACGGGGGCGGTGATCGACGCCTCCATCTTCATGGCCTCGATCGTCGCGACGGTGTCGCCCGCCTCGACGGTGTCGCCCTGCGCGACGCTCACCGTGACGGCCCCGGCGAACGGGGCGGCCACCTGGCCGGGCACGGACGGGTCGGCCTTCTCGCGCTCGGTCACCTCGGACGCGACCGAACGGTCGCGCACGTTGACGGGCCGCAGGTGGCCGTTGATCGTGCACATGACGTTGCGATAGCCGCGCTCGTCGGCCGGGCCGACCGCCTCCAGGCCGAGCAGGAGCGTCTTGCCCTCCTCGAGCCGGACCTCGCGCTCCTCGCCCTGCCGCAAACCGTAGAAGTAGTCGATGCTCGGCAGCACCGAGACGTCGCCGTACAGCTGGCGCGCCTCGAGGAAGTCGCTGGTCGGGCCCGGGAAGAGCAGCGCGTTGAGCGTGGCCCGGCGGTCGGTGACGAGACCGGTGCGCTGCGCGTCGTCGAGCTCGGTGAGGCCGGGCCGGGCGGTGCGCCCCTCCAGTGCCTTGCTGCGGAACGGCTCCGGCCAGCCACCCGGCGGGTCGCCGAGCTCGCCCGAAAGGAACCCGATGACCGAGTCGGGGACGTCGTACCGACCGGGGTTCTCCTCGAAGTCGTCCGGGTCCGCCCCGACCGCGACGAGGTGCAGCGCGAGGTCGCCGACGACCTTGCTGCTCGGGGTCACCTTGACGATGTTGCCCAGGATGCGGTTGGCCGCCGCGTACATGTCCTCGATCTGCTCGAACTTCTCGCCGAGACCCAGCGCGATCGCCTGCTGGCGCAGGTTGCTCAGCTGGCCGCCGGGGATCTCGTGGAGGTAGACGCGGCCGGTCGGCGCGGGCAGCCCCGACTCGAACGGCGCGTACACCCGGCGCACCGCCTCCCAGTACGGCTCGAGCTCGCACACGGCCCGCAGGTCGAGGCCCGTCTCGCGCTCGGAGTGATCGGTCGCGGCCACGAGCGACGACATCGCCACCTGCGAGGTCGTGCCGGCGAGGGCCGCGCTCGCCGCGTCGACGGCGTCGACACCGGCGTCGATCGCCGCGAGGAGCGTGGCGAGCTGGCCGCCCGCGGTGTCGTGCGTGTGCAGGTGCACGGGCAGGTCGAAACGCTCGCGCAGCGCCGTGACGAGGGTGCGGGCGGCCGGGGCCCGCAGCAGGCCCGCCATGTCCTTGATCGCGATCACGTGGGCGCCCGCGTCGACGATGCGCTGCGCGAGGCCGAGGTAGTAGTCGAGCGTGTAGAGCGACTCGTTCGGGTCGGACAGGTCGCCGGTGTAGCAGAGCGCGACCTCGGCGACGGCCGTGCCGGTCTCGCGGACCGCCTCGATGGCGGGCGCCATCTGCGCGACGTCGTTGAGCGCGTCGAAGATGCGGAAGACGTCGATGCCGGTGGCCGCCGCCTCCTGCACGAACGCCGCCGTCACCTCCGTGGGGTAGGGCGTGTACCCGACGGTGTTGCGCCCCCGCAGGAGCATCTGCAGGCAGATGTTCGGCACGGCCTCGCGCAGGCGCGCGAGCCGCTCCCACGGGTCCTCGCCGAGGAACCGCAGCGCGACGTCGTAGGTCGCCCCGCCCCACGCCTCGATCGACCACAGCTGCGGGGTCGTGCGGGCCACGTGCTCCGCGGCCCCGAGCAGGTCGTAGGTGCGCACCCGCGTCGCGAGCAGGCTCTGGTGGGCGTCGCGGAACGTCGTGTCGGTGACGGCGACGCGCTTCTGCTCCCGCAGGCGGCGCGCGAAGCCCTCCGGCCCGTGGGAGAGGAGGAGCTGGCGGCTGCCGTCGCGCGGCGCGACGCCCAGGTCGGTGTCGGGCAGCTTCGAGCGGGGCTCGACGACGACCGGAGCCTCGCCGTTCGGCCGGTTGACGGTCACGTCGGCGAGGTAGCTGAGCAGCTTCGTCCCGCGGTCGGCCGAGCTGCGCGCCGTGAGCAGGTGGGGGTGGGTCTCGATGAACGACGTCGCGAGCCGCCCGGCCCGGAAGTCGGGGTCGTCGAGCACGGCCTGCAGGAACGGGATGTTCGTGCTCACTCCGCGGATGCGGAACTCGGCAATGGCCCGGGTCGCCCGCGAGACGGCGGTCTCGAAGTCCCGGCCCCGGCAGGTGAGCTTGGCGAGCATCGAGTCGAAGTGGGGGCTCACGGTGGCGCCGGTGTAGGTCGTCCCGCCGTCGAGGCGGACGCCGGCGCCGCCGGGGGAGCGGTAGGTCGTGATCTTGCCCGTGTCGGGGCGGAAGTCGTTCGCCGGGTCCTCGGTGGTGATGCGGCACTGCAGGGCGGCGCCGCGGAGGCGGATCGTGTCCTGGGCCAGGCCGAGGTCGGCCAGGGTGGCCCCGCCCGCGATACGCATCTGCGACTGGACGAGATCGACGTCGGTGACCTCCTCGGTGACCGTGTGCTCGACCTGGATGCGCGGGTTCATCTCGATGAAGACGTGGTTGCCGTCGCGGTCGAGGAGGAACTCGACCGTGCCCGCGTTGCGGTAGCCGATCGCGCGGGCGAACGCCACCGCGTCGGCGCAGATCCTCTCGCGCAGCTCCGGGTCGAGGTGGGGGGCCGGGGCGATCTCGACGACCTTCTGGTGGCGCCGCTGGACCGAGCAGTCGCGCTCGAAGAGATGGATCACCCCGTCGTCGGGGCCGTCGCCGGTCCCGTCGGCGAGGACCTGGACCTCGATGTGCCGCGGGTCGACGACGGCCCGCTCGACGAACACCGTCGGGTCTCCGAACGCGCCCTCGGCCTCGCGCATGCACGCCTGCACCGCCTCGCGCAGGCGGGCCGGCTCGTCGACCCGCCGCATCCCGCGTCCGCCGCCGCCCGCGACGGCCTTGACGAACAGGGGGTAGGCCAGGCCTTCCGCGGACGCGACGAGATCGTCGGCGTCCCGGGTGGGCGCGACGCCCTCGAGGGTCGGCACCCCGGCGTCCTTCGCCGCGGCGATGGCGCGGGACTTGTCGCCGGTGAGCGCGAGCACCCGGGCGCTCGGACCGATGAAGGTGATGCCCTCGCGCTCGCAGGCGGCGGCGAGCTTCGGGTTCTCGGACATGAAGCCGTAGCCGGGGTAGACCGCGTCGGCGCCCGCCTTCAGCGCGGTCGCCACGATGAGCTCGGGGTCGAGGTAGGCGCGCACGGGGTGCCCGCGCTCCCCGATCTCGTAGCTCTCGTCGGCCTTGAGGCGGTGCTCGCTGCCGCGGTCCTCGTACGGGAAGACCGCGACGGTCCGGATCCCGAGCTCGAAGGCCGCGCGGAACGCGCGGATGGCGATCTCACCGCGGTTCGCGACGAGGACCTTGGTGAAGGGCGGAGTCGTGCTCGAGGTGTCCACGATCGGCAGGCTACCGGCGGAACGTGACGGGGGTGTGACACGGTTGACCGTCGAGACGGCCGGTCCGTCCCACCCGCAGGGCTCCGAACGCCCCTGGACGACCCTGGACGACACCGACCCCCGCCGCCCCTCGCACCAGCACCGACCACCACCGTCACCACCACCGTCACCACCGCGCGCCGGAGGCCCGACCGCCCCGTGCGCCCACCCGAAGGGAGCGCGCCCGTGCGCGTCGGAGCCGTCGACTGCGGGACCAACTCGATCCGCCTCCTCGTCGCGGACGTCGACGACGCCGGCGGCGAGGTCGCCGCCACCGAGGTCCTGCGGCGCATGGAGATCGTGCGCCTCGGGGCAGGCATCGACGCGACCGGCCTCATCGCGCCGGAGGCGCTCGCGCGCACCCTCGCCGCGTGCCGCGACTACGCCGCCGAGTGCGACCGCCTCGGTGTCGAACGGGTCCGGTTCGCGGCGACGTCGGCCTCCCGGGACGCCCGCAACGCCGACGAGTTCGTCGCCGGCGTCGTCGAGGCGTTCGCGCCCCGGCCGGTGCGGCCCGAGGTCATCACCGGACATCAGGAGGCGCGCCTGTCCTTCACCGGGGCGACGGCCGGGCTCGCCGGGCGCGCCGCCGGGCCGTATGTCGTCGTGGATCTCGGGGGAGGCTCGACGGAGTTCGTCCGGGGGACCGGCGACGTCGAGGCGTCGATCTCGGTCGACGTCGGGTGCGTCCGCCTGTACGAGCGGGCGCTGGCGGCCGGGCCGGGCGGGTCGGGCGATGGCCGCCCCGGTCCGGAGGGCGTGGCCGCGCTCCTGCGCGACGTCGACGCCGCCCTCGACGACGTGGCACGCGCCGTGGACCTCACCGGGGTGGCGACCCTCGTGGGCCTCGCCGGCACGGTGACGACCGTCGCCGCCCACGCGCTGGGACTGCCCGCCTACGACCGGGACGCGATCCACGGCAGCGTCCAGACCCCGGCCGCCACGCTCGCCGCCTGCCGCGACCTCGCCGGGATGAGCACCGCGCAGCGCGCGGCGCTCGGGTTCATGCACCCCGGTCGCGTCGACGTCATCGCCGCCGGCGCCCTCGTGTGGGCGCGCATCGTCGAGCGCGTCGCGGACGCGTCTCCGGGGGTCGTCGTGCTCGTCTCGGAGCACGACATCCTCGACGGTCTCGCCGTCTCCCTGGCGGGCACCCCGGACGGTTCGGAGGCGGGGGGCCGGGGTATCGTCGGGGCATGAGCGAGCACCTGATCGTCGTCTTCGCCGTCGGCAAGGATCGCCCGGGCCGGATCGCCGAGATCACGGACGCCCTCATGAAGATCGCGGTCTACCACGACGATCCGAGGACGAGCCTGCTCCCCGGAGGCAACACGTCCCTGCAGATCGCCGTCCGCACCGACTGCACCCTCGAGAAGGTGCGGGCCGCCCTCGACGAGCTGCCCGGGCACGAGGAGGACGTCGTCATCACGGCGTACGAGCTCACGGACTACACGACCGACGGCCAGGAGTCCCGCTCGGATCCGCGCTACGTGCTCCGCATCCGCACCGCCGGCCGCCCGGGCGTCCTCGCCGCGTTCACGAGCGTCATCGCCCGGTACGACGGCGAGGTCATCGACTTCGGCACTCGCATCGGTGGCGGCCGCATCTCGGTGCTGCGCGTCGAGCTCCCGGCGGAGGCCGACATCATCGAGGTCAACCGCGACCTGTACCACCTCGCCGAGCAGATCGGCGTCGGCATCAAGTTCTACGACGCCGCCCGCGGCGAGCACATGCCGCTCACCGGCGACTGATCCCGGCACAAGCGGGGCGGGGTCGGTCACCCGTTCCGTGTCCGCCGGCCGTCGCGCCGGCCCGCTGCCCCGCTGGTCGGCGCGTTAGCCTGGGCGGGCCCCCGTAGCCCAACCGGCAGAGGCAGGCCACTTAAAATGGCTCGAGTGCGGGTTCGAATCCCGTCGGGGGTACCGGACCGCCCCCCACGAGGACGACGATGCCCCCCAGCTCACCCCGGACGCCCCGGCCGCGGGACCCGCAGTCGGCGCCGGTCCTGCCCGCCGACCCCATCGCGCAGGCGCGGGCCCAGTGGGTCGCCCACGGTTGGGAGGACGCCGCCGACGGGATGAGCGCGGTGACGTCCATCATGCGCGTCCAACAGATCCTCCTCGCCCGCATCGAGGCGACGCTGCGGCCGCACGGGGTCTCGTTCGCGCGCTACGAGATGCTGCGGCTGCTCGCGTTCACCCGCGACGGGCGGATGGCGATGAACCGCGCGCGCCGGTTGCTGCAGGTCCACCCCACGTCGGTGACGAGCATCGCCGACCGCCTCGAACGCGACGGGCTCGTCGAGCGCGTGCCGCACCCGAGCGACGGACGCTCCACCCTGCTCGCGCTCACCCGACGCGGCGCCGCCGTCGCCGAGGCGGCGACGGCGGACCTCAACGCCGACGTCTTCACCGACGTCGGCTTCGAGATCGACGACCAGGCCCGGCTCACCCACGTCCTCGCCCGCTTCCGCCGCGACGCCGGCGACTTCACCGACCCGCCGCCGGCGCCGCCCCCGCTGTGAGGGGACCTCCGGCTCAGCGGTGGTGGAAGTCGGGGGTGCGCTTCTCGACGAACGCGGCCATGCCCTCGCTCCGGTCTGCCAGCGCGAAGGTCGAGTAGAAGACGCGCCTCTCGAAGCGCAGGCCCTCGGCGAGCGTGGACTCGAGGGCGACGTTCACCGCCTCCTTGGCCGTGGCGGCCACGGGGAACGACTTCGAGGCGATGGTGGCCGCGATCTCGTGGGCCTCGTCGAGCAGGCGGTCGGCGGGCACCACCCGCGAGACCAGGCCCGAACGCTCGGCCTCCGCCGCGTCCATCCGGCGGCCCGTGAGGATCATGTCCATCGCCTTGGCCTTGCCGACGGCGCGGGTCAGGCGCTGCGACCCGCCGATGCCGGGGATCGTGCCGAGATTGATCTCCGGCTGCCCGAAGACGGCCGTGTCGGCCGCGATGAGGATGTCGCAGATCATCGCGACCTCGCAGCCGCCGCCGAGGGCGTACCCGGCCACCGCCCCGACGAGCGGCGTCCGCAGCGCGGCGAGCCGGTCCCACGCGCCGAAGAAGCCGGTGGTCGACATCTCCTGGAAGTCCTTGCCGGCCATCTGCTTGATGTCGGCGCCGGCCGCGAACGCCTTCTCGCTGCCCGTGAGGACGATCGCGCCGACGCCGGGGTCGGCGTCGAAGGCCTCCGCGGCCTGGACGACCTCGGTCATGAGCTGCTCGTTCAGCGCGTTGAGCGCCTTGGGCCGGTGCAGCGTGATCGTGGCCACGCGGCCCTCGCGGGCGACGAGGATGCACTCGTACTCACGGGTGGTGGGGTCCAGCTCGCTCATGAGGAACGGCCTTTCGTCGCGTCGGGGGTGGGGTCGGACCCGGCATCGGTGCCGGCACGGTCGGTGGAGTGGGCCCGGACGTCCGCGATGACGGCGGAGAAGTCCCGGCTCCCGCCCTCGCCGGCGGCGAAGTCGCGGTAGATCCGCTCGGCGAGTTCGCCGAGGCGAGCCCCGACGCCGGTGCTGTGGACGGCGTCCATGGCCAGGCCGAGGTCCTTGGCCATGAGGGCGCTCGCGAAGCCGGGCGCGTAGTCGCGGTTGGCGGGGCTCGTGGGGACCGGGCCGGGCACCGGACAGTTGACGTTGAGCGCCCAGCACTGGCCCGTCGCCGTCGAGGAGACGTCGAACAGGGCCTGGTGGGAGAGCCCGAGCTCCTCGGCGAGGACGAACGCCTCGCTCACCCCGATCATGTGGATCGCGAGGATGAGGTTGTTGCACACCTTGACGGACTGGCCGGCCCCGGCGGGCCCGCAGTGCACGACGCGTCCCGCCATGGGCTCGAGCACGTCACCGGCGTCGGCGACGTCGGCGTCGCTGCCGCCCACCATGAACGTCAGCGTCCCGGCGGTGGCTCCGCCGACACCCCCCGAGACGGGCGCGTCGATCGCGCGGTGCCCCGCCGCGTGGGCGCGGGCCGCGGCCTCGCGGGCGTCGGCCACCGAGATGGTCGAGGAGTCGATGAACAGGGTGTCCGGGGCCGCCACCGGCAGGAGCTCGTCGTAGGCGCCCAGCACGAGGGCCCCGTTGGGCAGCATCGTCAGGACCACCTCGGCGTCGGCCACGGCCTCCGCGGCGCTGGGCCGCACCGCCACCCCGGCGTCGGTCGCGGCCGCGAGCGCCGCCTCCGACACGTCGAAACCGGTGACGGTGTGCCCCGCCTTGACGAGGTTGGCGGCCATCGGGCCGCCCATGTTGCCCAGTCCGATGACCGCGATGCGTCGACTCATGACGTCTCCTTCTCCGGGTGCGGGGTGCCGGTGGTGGTGGCCTCGTCGGGGCCCAGCCCCAGCTCGTCGGGGCCCAGGGGGGCGAAGTACGCCTCGATCGCGGCGGGGTCGACGTCCTCGGGACGCGCCGGGTCCCAGCGGGGGTTGCGGTCCTTGTCGACGACCTGCGCCCGCACGCCCTCGGCGAAGTCGTGGCCGGCGTGGACACGCGTCGCCAGCCGGTACTCCTGGTCGAGGGCCGCTC
This sequence comes from Agilicoccus flavus, assembly GCF_014857905.1. GTDB lineage: Bacteria > Actinomycetota > Actinomycetes > Actinomycetales > Dermatophilaceae > Agilicoccus > Agilicoccus flavus. The sequence goes on from NZ_JACYXE010000006.1 coordinate 112,741, forward strand.
CGAGCGAGCTCATCGTGGCGGCCGCGCGCAGCGCCCGCAGCGTGAGGGCGAGCGACGTGGGCGAGCGGCGGCGGATCGTCGCCGCGGCCTGCGCCGCCTCGGGCACCCCCGAGGCGTCGAGGCGGGCGAGGATCTCGGTGACCTCCTCGGGGGCGTAGGCCTCGTCGATCCAGGAGCGCGCCTGTGACAGGGGGGAGGCCGGCGGCTCGCCCGCCGCCTCGCGCACCGCGGCGAGCGCGTCCACGTCGTCGCCCTCGAGCGCCTCGAGCAGGGCCGGGAGCGCGTCGGTGGTGACGTAGTGGTCGGCCAGGCCGAGCGCGATGGCGTCGCCCGCCTGCACCGACCCCGCGGTGAGGCCGAGGTGCGTGCCGGTCTGCCCGGGGGTGTGCGAGAGGAGCCACGTGCCGCCGACGTCGGGGATGAACCCGATCCCCGTCTCGGGCATGCCGATCGACGAGCGCTCCGTGACGACGCGGATGGCCGCGTGGGCCGACAGGCCGATCCCTCCGCCGAGGACGATCCCGTCCATGATCGCGACGAACGGCTTGGGGTAGACCGAGATGGCGTGGTCGAGGCGGTACTCGTCGGCCCAGAACTGCGCCGATGCCCGTCCGTCGCCGTCCGTCGCGTCGCGGTACAGCGCGACGATGTCGCCCCCCGCGCACAGGCCGCGCTCGCCCGCTCCCGTGAGTACGACCGTCCGGACGGCGTCGTCGTGCTCCCACGTCTGCAGCGTCCGCGCGATGAGGCCGACCATCTCGTGGGTGAGGGCGTTGATCGCGCGCGGCCGGTTGAGGACGATGTGCCCGGCGCCGCCCACGACGCGGGCGAGGACGGGGGAGTCGTCGGGGTACAGCCCGCGGCCCTCGCCGGCGGCGCGCGCCGCGTGGTCGGTGTCGGTGTCGGTGTCGGTGTCGGTGCCGGCGTCGGTCATGCCGTCCCCCCGGCGATCGCGCGGCCCACGATGTGGCTCATGATCTCGTTGGTCCCCTCGAGGATCTGGTGCACCCGCAGGTCGCGCACGACCTTCTCGATGCCGTACTCGGACAGGTAGCCGTACCCACCGTGCAGCTGGAGTGCGTCGTTCGCCACCTCGAAGCACGCGTCGGTGACGAACCGCTTGGTCATGGCCGAGTGGACCGTGGCGCTCGGGTCGCCCGCGTCGACGCGGGCCGCGGCGTCGTGGAGCATGAGGCGCGAGGCGTGGAGCTTGGTGCGCATGTCGGCGAGGCGGAACCGCAACGCCTGCGCGTCGATGAGGGGGGCGCCGAACGCCTCGCGGTCGCGCAGGTGGGCGACCGACTGCTCGTACGCCCACGACGCGCCGCCGAGCGAGCACGCGGCGATGTTGAGCCGTCCGCCGTCGAGGCCCTTCATGGCGATCCGGAACCCGTCTCCCTCGGCCCCGAGCCGCGCGTCCTCGCCCACCTCGACGCCGTCGAGCACGACCTGCCGGGTGGGCTGGCAGTTCCAGCCCATCTTGGCCTCGTTCGCGCCGAACGACAGGCCGGGCGTGTCCTTCTCGACGACGAAGGCGCTCACGCCCTTGGCCCCGGGGCCGCCCGTGCGGGCCATGACCACGTAGACGTCGGAGACGCCGGCCCCGGAGATGAACTGCTTGACCCCGTCGAGCCGGTAGCCGCCCTCGGTGCGATTGGCGGTGGAGCGCAGGGCGCCCGCGTCGGAGCCCGCGTCGGGCTCGGTGAGGCAGTAGCTCCCGAGGTGCTCGAACGAGGCGAGCCGCGGGACCCAGCGCTCGCGCTGCTCCGGCGTGCCGCCGGTGTCGATCATCGAGGCGACCATGTTGTGGATGGAGATGTAGGCGGCCAGCGCCGGGTCGGCGCGCGCGAGCTCCTCGAAGAAGACGACGCCGTCGCCGCGGGTGAGGCCGCTGCCGCCGACGTCCTCGGCGAGCCAGATCCCGCCCAGCCCGAGCTCCCCGGCGGCACGCAGGGCGTCCATCGGGAAGTGCTTCTCGCGGTCCCACTGCGCCGCGTGCGGGGCGAACCGCTCCTGGGCGAACTCCCGTACGGCCGCGGCCATCGCCGCGGTCTCGTCCGATCCGGTACTCATGTCTTCGACCCTCCCACGCTCCGCTGCATCGTGGACCGCTAGGCCAATTGGTTGGATGTCCGACGATATCGTCGGGCATCCACATATGTCGAGGGCGGCCGGCCGTCGGGGTCTCCTCCGGCGTCTTCCGGTGTCCGAGGGGCCTCACCGTAGGGTGGGGCACCGACAGGTTCGGGTGCGGCGGGAGGGAACCGTTTCTCCGGGCCGCGCGTCGAACTCTCGAATCGCCGCCCGCACGGGCGGCGGACACCACGCCGCCCCAGCGGTGGCGCCCGTTCCAGGAAGGCGAACGAACCTCCATGAGCAACCCGGTCTTCAACCGCGTCGACGAGAACATCCGTCAGGGCGGGTACGCGACCTTCGGTCAGCCGGAGCGTGGTCAGGGGTACGCAAACCCGGGCCACGGCGGCGTGGGCGGCTCGGCCGCCCCGGCCTACGGCCAGTACTCCCCGTATCAGCAGGGTGGGCCCTCCTCGCCCTCCGACCTGCAGGACATGTACGACCGCCCCGCCGCGGGCCCGGTCACCACGGGTCGCCTGACCCTCGACGACGTCGTCATGAAGGGCGTCGTCCTCTTCGGCCTCATGCTCGTCGTCGCCGGCGCCACGTGGCTGTTCACGGCGGTCAACCCGGCGATGGCCGGTGTGCTGCTCCTCGGCGGCATCGTCGCGACCCTCGCGCTCGGCCTGGTCATCAGCTTCAAGAAGACGATCAGCGTGCCGCTCATCGTCGCCTACGCCGCGATCGAGGGTGTGCTCGTCGGCGCGATCAGCCAGGTCTACGCCGTCCGCTTCGAGGGCGTCGTGCCCACGGCGATCGTCGCGACGCTGTCGGTGTTCGTGGCCATGTTCGCGGGCTGGAAGTTCGGCATCGTCAAGGTGACGAGCCGCTCGCGGCGCATGTTCTCCCTCGCCATCGTCGGCTACCTCATCTTCGCGCTCGTCAACCTCGGCGCCGCGATGATCTTCGGCATGAACAGCGGCTGGGGCTTCTTCGCCTTCGGCTCGCCGATGTCGATCGGCGTGTCGCTCTTCGCGGTGGGCCTCGCGTCGTACTCCCTCGCGATGGACTTCGACTCCATCGACAACGCGGTCCGCGCCGGGATGCCGCAGAAGTACTCGTGGCTCCTCGCGCACGGCCTGCTCGTCACGGTCGTGTGGCTCTACCTGGAGATGCTGCGCCTCATCGCGCAGCTCACCGGTCGCGACTGACCCGTCGCATGACCCCCGATCCGCTGCCGCGGCAGGCCCGGATCGACCTCGAGCGCCTGGTCCGGCGGTGGCGGAGCCTCCCGCTGGACCGGGCGCTCGTCGTCGTCCCGGCCGTGTACGCGCTCGCCCAGGCCTACGCCGACGAGTCGGCCGACGCGGCCGGGATACCCCGGCGGACCCTGCCCGATCTGGGGGCCGCCGGCGCGCTCGACGTGCTCACCGTGTGCAGCCACGACCTCGCCCGCGACGGCACGCCCGAGCGGCTGGAGCGGCTCGTGGCCGAACTCGCCGACCTGCGGCGGAGCGTCGGCGCCGCCTGACCCCCGGACGCGTCGGCGCCGCCTGACCCCCCGGGACGACCCTCGGATCGACACGCGCAGCGCGCCGAGGCGTGACGGCTCAGGAGCCGGTGGCCAGCGCGTGGGCCGTGGCGTCGTCGTCGACCTCCTCGGCGTCGGGCGGGCCGTCGGGCCGGCGGCGGCGCAGGAGCTTGGCCCACCGCCCGCGGGGGCCGTGGCCCCGGCCCCCGACGTCGGCGGGGCTCACCTCGGTCCCGGGCCGCGACACGGCCCGGCCGGCGGCGACGGACACCGGGTCGACGCTCTCGCCGCGGAGCCGGTCGGGGGCCCGGTCGGTCTCGCCGGCCCACAGACCGAGGGCCGCGCACACGCTCGGCAGCATCGCCGCGGCCGCCCGGGCGTAGCCCGCGGGCGAGGGGTGGAACCGGTCGTGGCTGAACATCTGGTCCGGCTGCGAGAGGAAGTCGTTCGACAGCAGGTCGCCGAGTGACACGGTGCGCCCGCCCGCCTCGACCACCGCGACGGTCTGCGCCGCGGCCAGGTCGCGGCTCCAGCGGCGCATGATCGCCTTGAGCGGCTGGGCGACCGGCTCGATCGTGCCGAGGTCGGGGCACGTGCCGACGACGACCTCGGCCCCGGCCTCGCGCAGCCGGGCGACGGCGTCGGCGAGGTCGCGCACGCTCTCGGTCCGGTCGATGCGGTGGGTGACGTCGTTGCCGCCGATGGTGACGACGGCGACGTCGGGGTGGGTGCACGCCTGGAGGGCGCGGTCCACCTGACCGGCCAGCCACGAGGACTCGCCGCCGATCTCGGCGCGGTTCGTCAGGCGGACCGGCCGGCCCGCGAGGGCCGACACGCCCGTCGCGAGCACTCCGCCGATGGTCTGGAAGCGGTTGTCGCAGCCCATCCCGGCCGCGAGGCTGTCGCCGAGGACGACGAGCTCGACGGGGCGGCCGAGGCCGCTGCCGTAGACGTCGGAGTCGTCCGGCGCGCCCTCGAAGGGCTTGCCGACGATGCGGCGTGCGAGCCGTGCCTCCGCCTTGAGCAGCCCGTACCCGACGAGCCCCGCCGCTCCGACGCCGGCGGCCCCGATGCCGCCCCCGTAGGCGGCCGCGGCGGCGATGTGGCGTGCCCGTGAGGCCCGACTCATGTGCTCACCCCTTCGTCCCCCTGCGTTCCTCTGCGTGTCGGTGCGATCCGGCCGCCGCGGTGGCCGGGGCGTCTCCGGCGGTCGTGTCGGTCACCGCGGCGACGGTGGCCCCCGAGGTGTCGGAGGGACACCGTCCGTCGAGCGCGCCCGGCGGCCCGGCCGTTGCCGACCGCGTTCGACGGTACCGATCCGACCTGGGCACCGCCCGGGCGCCGACTCCGGCCCGCCCGGATCCCGTGGCCCCACCGGCCGCTCGCCACCCCATCGGCCGCGGCCGGGGGTACCTGCGCGAATCCGCTTCGATCACAGGGCGATCCGGGTCGCCGCGACCCGCGCCCCGGGCCTGCGCGACGCTCCCTGAGCCTCCGCGCCGCCCGACGCTCCCGGGGACCTCCGCGACTCTCCCGGGACCTCCGCGACCGCGCCCGGGCCTCCGCGACCACACCTGGGGCCTCCGCGACCGCACCCGGGGCCGCCGCGACCGCACCCGGGGCCTCCGCGACCGCACCCGGGGCCGCCGCGGTCCCGCGCCGGCGCCTCCCGACCGCCCTGGACCACCTCGCATCGCTTGAGGCTGCGCGAGCCCGGCGACGACGCGGTGTCCGGACCGTGTCGGGCGGGTGACGAAGGTGGGTTGAGAAGGCGGCGGGCCGTGCCGATGGGAGGACGACCGCCCCACGCGGCCCGGACGACCCCGACTCACGGATGAGCGACATGACCCTGAACCCCATCGGCGGCACGGACCTCGGCGCGAGCGACGGACTGCGTCGCTGGATGGACGCGCTCGCGGACCCGCGGCGCGCCCCGCACCTGTCCGGGGCCGGGCTCGCGGCGGGCGTCGGCGGCCCGTCGCGCGTGGACCGGGCGGTTCTCGCCCCGGCCCCGGCCACGGTCGACCCACTCCGGCTCCACCCCGACGCGACGCGGTCGGCGCGCCTCGACGCGGCCGCGCTCGACGCCCACGCCGCCGTGGGAGAGCTCGCGACCCAGCGCGACACGTACGTCGAGGTCGAGAGGGCGCTCGCGCGGGCGGGCGAGCGGCTCGGGCCCGTCCTCGCCGACGTCGACCGTGCCTACGCGCAGGCCGCGCGCCGCGACGGGTCGCCGGCCGGCGACGACGCGGCGCGGACCGTCGTCCACGACGCCGTCTCGGCGGCCGCCCGCGAGTTCGCGGCCACCGACCGGCGCCTGACCCAGCTCGAGGCGCACGCGCGCCTCGCGGTCCGCGAGACGGCCGAGCGGGTCGCCGCCCTGGCCGACGACGTCGCCGCCGACAACCGCGCCCGGGTGCAGCGCCGCCGCGAGCGGGTGGCCGACGCCCGCGACGACGCCGCCGCCGCGCAGGACGAGCGGGTCTCGACGCTGCGCCGCGACGCCGCCGTGCGCGAACTGGGCCGGCTCGTCGGGGCCGTCGCCGAGTTCGCCGACGACGGGACGGTCGACGTCCGCATCGGGGACGACGACCTCGTGCGCGGGGACGTCGTGGATCGCCTCGTCGTGACCGACCCGCGAGACGTGGGGGACGTCGGCGACGTCGGCCACGTCGGTGACGTCACGGCGGGCGAGGTCGTTGCCGCCGACCCGCGGACCCCGCCCGCGGCCCCGCCGGCCGACCGGCGGGGCGACGACCGTGCCCCCGCGGTGCCGAGTAACCCCGACGAGGCCGCCGAGGTCCGCACCGCCCGCGAGGACCTGGCCGCCCGGGCCGGACGGGTGTCCGCCCCGGCCGAGGACCCGGCGGTGCGGTTCGCCTCGGGGTCGCCGGTCGAGGGGCTCGGCGGGGTGCTGGCCGCCGCGGTCGCCGGTCCGCGGACCGCGGCGCCGCGCGCCCGAGCCGTGCTGGACCGACTCGTCGCGGGGTTCGCCGACGAGGTCGCCACCCGCCAGGCCGCCGCGCCCACCGCGACCGGTGCCGCGGAGCCGGCCCTCGTCGAGATCGCGGACGGACGGCCGGTCGTCGTCGCCGGCCCCGACGCCGTCGCCCTGCCGTCCCGCCCGGGCGCCCCGGGCGTGCCCGGTGCGACCGCCTCGCCCGTCGAGGTCCCGGCCCGTCCGTCCCCGACGGCCGACGCGGACGCGACGGGGTGGTCGCTGGACGACGCCGCGAGCGTCGCCGACGCCCAGGGGCGGTTCGCGGCCGGCGCGGCCGGGATCCTCCAGGGGTTGCTCGCCGACGTCACCGAGCGCCGGCTGCACGCCGAGCGCACGCTCGACGTGCTCGGCGTCGTCGACGCCGTGTTGTCCGGGGCCCCGTCGGGCCAGGTCGGCGGGTTGGTCCGGGCCGCGCTCGGTGCCGTCGACGCGCCGCCCGCCGGGGCCGCGCGGGCTGGTCAGGCGCTGGTCAGCGCCCTGCAGGCGCTCAACTCGAGCACGACGGCCCTCGGCGAGAGCGTCGGTGCCCTCGCCGCCTGGCCCGACTCGCCGCGGGTGCTCGTCACGGGCGGCGACCCGCGCGCCGTCGTCGCGGTGCCGCTCACCCCCGGTAACTCGGCCGCCGCAGGCGGCGCGATGGGTTCGGCCGCCGCCGGCGGCGCGATGGGTTCGGCCGCCGCAGGCGGCGCGATGGGCCCCGTCGGCGACGCCACGTCGAGCCCCCCGGGTGCAGGGCCCGAGACCACCGGCGGCGGGTTCGGCGGGCTGCTCGGCGCGGTCGCGGCGTGGTTCGACGGGGGCGCTCGCGCCCCCGGGTCGTCCCCGGCGCAGCCTCCGCTGCCGCCGTTCGCGGCGACGCTCGAGGTGCTCGGCGTCGCCCGGTCGTTCAGCGCGGTCACCCAGTCCCCGGTCGGGGCGGGGCAGGTCCTCGGCGGCGGGCGACCGTTCTCGGTGGCCGTCCTCGACCACGGCGCCTCCGCGGCGGACGGGGGCCCGGTCGCTCACCGTCTCGCCGTCGGGGCCGGCACGACGCTGGCCGGGCTCGCCGCGGGCCTGGACTCGCTCGGCACGTCCGCGACCTTCTCGGTGCTCGCCGCTGGCCCGGGGCAGGAACGTCTCCTCGTCACCGCCCGGACCCCCGGCGCCGGCGCGGGGGTCGAGCTCCTCGACGGGCGCCTCGGCGTGCCGTCGCCCGTGCTCGGACCGCTGCGGGTGCTCGACGCCGGGGCCGACACGGCGGTCCGGGTCACGTGGGAGGGCCGGGATCCGTTCGTCGCGACCTCACCCACCGCCACCCTCGACGGGGCCCTGCCGGGCATGCGCCTGCTCGTCCCGTCGGCGTCGGCGGGCGCGCGGGTCGACGTGATCGCCCACCCCGAGGCCGCGCGCCTCGCCGACGAGGTGGAGCGAGCGACCTCGGCCGCCGGTGCCGTGCTCGACGTCGTCGAGGGCCGCGGCGCCGTTCCGGCCGCGGACGCGACGGCGCTGCGCTCGGATCCGCAGGTCGCGGGTCTCGCCGAGCGCATCGCGGCCTCGCTCGCGGGGGCCGCGGTGGTCGCCGGTCCGGCGGCCGGGGGCCTCGCCGGAGGGGCCGCCGGCGCGGCGACGGCGCTCGGCGCGTCGCCGGCGGCCGTCGGGGCCGTGCCCGGAATCCGGTTGCAGGCCGAGGGGTCCGCGCAGCGCTTCACCTTCGCCCGCGAGGCGTTCCTGCGCGCGATCGCGCAGGGGGAGGAGGCGGTCGAGGGTGCCGCCCGGTCGCTCGGGCGCGACCTCGGCGCGCTGGCGCGGGAGGCCAGCGACCTGCGTGTCGGGTTCCTGCCCGTCCGCATCGTCGGGGAGCAGGCCCTCGTGCACGACTACTCCACGCAGATGCGGCTCGAGGACCGCGACGCGCCCCGCCAGGACGTCGTGGAGCGTCGGCACACCGCGATGCAGTCCCTGCTCACCCACCTCATCGACGAGCGGGCGTGGCTGCGGGCTCAGCTCACCTGAGGCCGGCCGGGTCCGGCTCGTCGGGAACGGATCCGGCGGGTGCGGGAGGGGGCACGTGCCGGGCCAGGGTGTCGACGACGAGATCGAGGACCACGAGGCGGCCCGCCCGGACGTCGTCGACGGGCACCCACGCCGCGAGATCCGTCGTCCCGCCGACCTCGACCACGCTCGGGGCGTCCGAGCCGGCCCGGTCGTCGTCGGAGCGCTCGGCTGCGGCGGCGTCGTCCCCGGCGGCCGCCGGGTCCACGTGCACGGCGAACACGAGGTGCACCCCGTGGTAGTCCTCGCTGCCGCCGTGCGGGGCGGTGCCGGTGAAGTGGACGTCGTGGACGCCGAGCAGGTCGCCCACGCGGGCACGCAGGCCCGTCTCCTCGGCGACCTCCCGAGCGACCGCCGCGGCGGGCGGCTCGCCGTGGTCCACCCCGCCCCCGGGCAGGGTCCACGCGCCGGCGTGGTGCCCGAGCGGCGAGACGCGGGTGAGGAGGATCTCGAGCCCGCCCGACCCGGGCCGGGTCGCGAGCCCGTACGCGGCGAGGCGCTGCCGGCGGGGCGTGGCGTGGGCGTCCAGGGCCTGGTGGACGAGGTCGACGACGGGAACGTGCCCGTCGCGGACCCGGCTCACAGGGTGCCAGGCCGCGTCGGCGGTGGAGCCGTCGATCTCGAGGACGCGCGGGGCGGGGGCGTCCTTGGGCACGCGCCCCGCGAAGACGAGGCGCACCGAGTGCGCGGGCGTGCCGTCGGGGCGCGTCACCGTGGCCGCCCGCACGATCGCCCGCGGCTCGACCGTGACGTCGAGCCCCGTCTCCTCGCGGACCTCGCGGACGACGGCGAGGTTCGGGTCCTCGCCGGTCTCGACCCCGCCGCCGGGCAAGGTCCACAGCTCGCGGTCGACGACCCGCGACGCGAGGCGGGTGAGCAGGATCGACCCGTCGCGCACGACGAGTGCGTACGCGCCGAGCCGCACCCGGGCGGCGGGCGCGGTCGGCTCGGGGCGCACCGTCACCGGGTCAGGCCCGGGTCGGCGGCTCGACGTCCACCTGCGCCGGCACGCCGTCCTTGCTGAGCAGCCCGGTCGGGCAGCTCAGACCGTTCGGCCCGTGGTTGCAGTACCCGTTCGGGTTGGTGTGCAGGTACTGCTGGTGGTAGCCCTCGGCGAAGTAGAACGGCCCGGCGCCGTCGTCGTCGGCGGTCGCGTCGTAGGGCCGGATCTCCGTCGAGATCGGCCCGTGCCCGTGGGAGGCGAGGACCTCACCGAACGCGTCGCGGGTCGCCTCGGCGGCCCGGCGCTGCTCGTCGGTGGTCCAGTAGATGCCCGACCGGTACTGCGTGCCGACGTCGTTGCCCTGACGGTTCGCCGTCGTCGGGTCGTGGTTCTCCCAGAACGTCTTGAGCAGGGTCTCGGCGTCGACGGCGGCGGGGTCGTAGGCGACGAGGACGGCCTCGGTGTGGCCGGTGCGGCCCGTGCACGTCTCCTCGTACGTCGGGTTCGGCGTGAATCCACCGAGGTAGCCGACGGCGGTCGACACGACGCCGGGCAGGCGCCAGTAGATCCGCTCGACGCCCCAGAAGCAGCCGGCGGCGAGGTAGAGGACCTGCGTGCCCGCGGGGAGGGGCCCGCCGGGCGGGGTGTCGAGGACGAGGTGCCGGGCGGGCGGCCCGGCGACCGGCGTCGGGCGACCGGGCAGAGCCTCGTCGCGGCTGACCATGGACGGGGTGCGACCGAATCCGAACATGCCTGCGACAACCGCCGGGAGGGTCGGTTCCATTCCGATCGCGTCGTGCGCGGCTACCGTGGAACCTCGGTGCGCCCCGGGGGCCAGGGAGGGCGCGCCGCCCGCGACGAGAGGAACACCACCCATGCGCGTCCACCCACGATCACACGTCGGCGCGACGACCGGACCGGCGTCGGCAGCTCGGAACCGGCCGGTCGGCGCCCCGTCCGCGGCGCCCCGGCGGCGCGTCGCGCTCGCGGCCGGGCTCGCCGCGGCCGCGACCTTCGTCGTCCCGGCGGCGGCGCCCGCGTCCGCCGCGGGATCGGCCGCGACCGCGGCGACCACGACCGCCACGCCCTCTGCGTCCTCGGCCGCCGCGGCCGCGCGCGGCCACGCGCTCGCGGTGGGCGACGTCGCGTACGTCGACGTCGCCGTGGCCACGCTGTGGAGCTCGCCCGGCCCGACGCGGCGGATCGACCGCCCGTCGCTGAGCAACCCCGTCGACCTGCGCGCCTGGAACGCGAACATGCCGACGACCGCGTCGCGGGCGTGGCTCTCGGAGGGGAGCCGGCTCGAGACGCAGGCCACGCTGGGCACGCGCGTGCAGGTCACGCAGGTGGACGGGGCCTGGGTCAAGGTCGTCGTGTCGGGCCAGTCGACGCCCCGCGACGCCCGCGGGTATCCCGGCTGGCTGCCCGCCGCCCAGCTCGTGGAGAACGACGCGTACGCGGCCCGGCTCCGCCGCACCCTGCACGCCGTCGTCACCGACGAGACGACGTGGCTGGCCACGCGGGCGAGCCTGCGGGGGCGGACGACCGAGGTGTCGATCAACACCGAGCTCCCGGTGCTGGGGCGGACGCGCGGGGCCGTGCGGGTCGCGCTGCCCGACGGGGCGAGCCGGTGGGTCGACGCCCGGGACGTGGCGGTGCGGGCCGCGGGCGCGAAGCCGGCCCGCCCGACCGGGGCGCAGATCGTCGCCACCGGTTCGCGCTTCCTCGGCCTGCGTTACCTGTGGGCGGGGGTCTCGGCGTTCGGGTTCGACTGCTCCGGCTTCACCTCGACCGTCTTCAAGGCCCACGGCATCGCCATCCCCCGCGACGCCGGGCCCCAGTCCACGGCCGGCCGGGCCGTCGCGCGGGCCGACCTGCGCCCCGGCGACCTCGTGTTCTTCGCCGGGCCGGGCGGGACCGGCCGCGTCCACCACGTCGCGATCTACGCCGGGGGAGGGCGCATCCTGCACTCGCCGAACTCGGCCCGCAGCGTCGAGATCGTCGACCTGCGCGCCTTCGACGTGAACCGGGAGTACTCGGGGGCGCGCCGCTACCTGTAGAGCCGCGGCCCGCGCGCAGGCGCGGCGCGGACGCCCCGCGCACGACGACGCCCCGGCCCGGAGAGGGTCGGGGCGTCGTCGTGCGTGGCGGTGCCGCTCAGCCCTGGTAGGGCTTCGCCTTGAGGATCTTGACAGTGATCGTCTTGCCGTTGGGCGCCTGGTAGCTTGCCTCGTCGCCGGCGCGCTTGCCCATGATGGCCTCGCCGAGCGGGGAGGTCATCGAGTAGACGTCCATGTCGTCGCCGCCGATCTCGCGGCTGCCCAGGAGGAACGTCATCTCGTCGCCGAACATCTCGACGGTGACGACCATGCCCTGCTCGACGATGCCGTCGTCCTTCGGCGTCTCGCCGACGATGGCGTTCTGCAGCAGGGAGGTCAGCTGGCGGATGCGGGCCTCCATCTTGCCCTGCTCCTCCTTGGCCGCGTGGTAGCCGCCGTTCTCCTTGAGGTCGCCCTCGTCGCGCGCGGCCTCGATGCGCTTGCTGATCTCGCTGCGGCCGGACGTCGACAGCTGCTCCAGCTCGGCCTGCAGACGGTCGTAGGCGTCCTGGGTGAGGTAGCTCGCCGTGGGCGTGGCGGTGTCGGACACGTCGATCACTCCTTGCGTTTCGTCGAGAGGTCCGCGCTGAGCGCGAACGACGCGCGCCGCCCGGCAGGGCGGCGCGCAGAGTCGGTGGTGGCCCGGGCCGACCCGGCGAGTGAGCCGGGACCCACGCGTGGTGGCCCTGGGGGACTCGCCGACCCGGTCGATCGGACCGGCGGTAAGCATTCGATCATACGGGACGAACCGCTCGTACGCCTCCGCAGGCCGCTGACCTGCGGCGCCGAGGCCACCCAAAGGCCCCCGAGGCGCTGCCGGCCAGGGCTCTTGGGAGCGGTGGAGTCGGCGGAGGTGTCCGAGCCCGGTCAGGCGGCGGCGCAGCGCCGCACGGCCCCGTACACCGCGGTCGAGGTCGTGCGCACCCGCGTCTCGACGACGACGCTCGCGGGTTCGCCCGGGGGGACCTGCACGGTGGTGCGGCCGACGACGCCGTGGGACGTCTCCTGCGCCTCGACGACGCAGGACAGCGCCAGGCTCGGCGGCCGGGTCACCTCGAAGCGCACGTAGGTCGTCGACGGGTCGACGACCCGGTAGCCGAGGTCCCGCCACGCCGGTTTGCCGACGGTCGAGGCGAGGCCCCACCAGATCGCGACGGCGAGCCCGATCGCGGTGAGGACCACCCCGAGCAGGACGAACCGCCGCCGCCCGGCGTCGGCGTCGGCCCAGGCCCGCCGGACGCCGCGGATCCAGCCGTCCTGCGACACGCGGTCGTGGTCGGCCTCGTCGCGGGCGACGTCGTCGGCGGGGGGTGTGGGCACGCGCCCAGGCTATCGGGGCCGATCGCGGCGCTACCGGGGCCCGCGGCTCCGGCCGGCCCCCGGGGCGCGTCGGCGGGGGTGCGAGAATGGAGGTCGACCCAGCAGACCCCCGACGAAGGACAGACGTGACGCAGTCCCTGCGAATGATGGCCGTGCACGCGCACCCCGACGACGAGTCGAGCAAGGGTGCCGCGACCATGGCCATGTACGTCGACCGGGGCGTGGAGGTGGGTGTCGTCTCGTGCACCGGCGGTGAGCGCGGCGACATCCTCAACCCGCGCCTCAAGGACGACCCCGACGTGCTGCGCGACCTGCCGGAGTTCCGGCGCGCCGAGATGCGCCGCGCCCAGGAGATCCTCGGCATCGGCCACACGTGGCTCGGCTTCGTCGACTCGGGCCTGCCCGAGGGTGACCCGCTGCCGCCGGTGCCCGAGGGCTGCTTCGCGACGGCGCCCCTGGACGTCACGGTCGAGGCCCTGGTCCGGGTCATCCGCGAGCAGCGCCCGCACGTCGTGACGACGTACGACGAGAACGGCGGCTACCCGCACCCCGACCACATCATGTGCCACGTCGTGGCCGTCGCCGCCTTCCGCGCCGCGGGTGATCCCGACGCCTTCCCGCACGCGGGAGCGCCGTGGCAGCCCCTCAAGCTCTACTACAACCAGACCATCGCCAAGGCGCGCGTGCTCGCGTTCCACGACGCCCTCACGGAGCGCGGCATGGAGTCGCCGTTCGCCGACTGGGCCGCCCGCTGGAAGGACCGCGACGACCGCCCCGTCAGCACCCGCGTGCCGTGCTCCGACTACTTCGACCGGCGCAACCAGGCGCTCCTCGCCCACGCGACCCAGATCGACCCCGACGGCTGGTGGTTCGCGATCCCCCTCGACCTGGAGGCGCAGGTGTGGCCCACCGAGGACTTCGAGTCGGCCGTCTCGTACGTGCCGATCACGGAGGGCGAGGACGACCTGTTCGCCGGGCTCGGCGACGCCGCGGCGGCCGACGCCCTCGTGGCCGAGGTGCTCGCCGATCGCCGCGAGCCGGTCCTCGACACGGTCGTGGAGCGCTCCCCGGACGCGCCGGGGTGGCACCGATGAACACGCCCGACCCGTCCGTCTCGCCCGGCATCGGCGGCTTCCTCGCCTTCTTCCTCCTCGGCTGCGCGCTGTGGCTGCTCATGCGGAACATGATCGTGCGGCTGCGCAACGTCGACCGCCGCGCCGCGCTCGAGGACGAGCCCGTCGACGCCGCGGCCGTGCGCGCCGCGGACGAACCGCCCATGAGCACCCGGCCCACGTCGGCCGCCGGGCGGCGCTCGGGATCCGGGGACGGGGACGGGGCCGCGGACGATCCGGGCGGCGACGCGGACCCGGCCGACCCGGCCGGCGCCCCCGAGGACCCGCGTGACGCGGAGCGCGGCGGCTCGACCTCGAGCTGAGGGTCAGGCCCCGACGGGTGGGCCGGCGGTCGCGACGGCGAGGCCCGCGGCCGCGAAGTGCGCGAGGAACGCGAGGATCGTGAACGTGTGGAAGACCTCGTGGAAGCCGAACCACCGCGGTGAGGGGTCGGGTCGCTTGAGGCCGTACACGACCGCGCCCAGGGTGTAGAGCACGCCGCCGGCGACGATGAGCGCGAGGACGAGCGCCCCGCCGGACCGGTAGAAGGGCCCCACGTAGAAGACCGCGACCCAGCCGAGCAGGACGTACAGGGGAGTGGACACCCAGCGCGGGGCGCCGACCCAGGCCACCTTGAAGACGACGCCGAGCACGGCACCGACCCACATCACCCACAGCAGGGTCCGTGCCGCGGCGTCGTCGAGCAGGGTGGCCGCGAACGCCGTGTAGGTCCCGGCGATGACGAGGAAGATGTTCGCGTGGTCGAGCCGGCGCAGGACGCGCGCCACGGGTGGGGTCCACGTGCCGCGGTGGTAGAGCGCGGAGGTGCCGAACAACAGGGCGGCCGTGACGACGAAGACGCTCATGCCGATCCGCCCGCGCGGCGTCGGGGTGGCGGCCACGAGGGCGATGCCGCCGAGGACGACGATCGGGAACATCACCGCGTGCAGCCAGCCGCGCAGGCGCGGCTTGACCACGTCGAGCAGGTGATCGACCGCGGCGTCCACCGCGTCCCCGGGGTTCCCGCCGGCGTTCCCACCGGCGTCGGACAGGCGGGGCGTGGACGAGCTGGGCATGACCCGAGCTTAACCTACGGAACCGTAGGTTACGTGGTCGGGCCGGGCGGGCCCGGTGCCGTCGCGAAGGTCGTGACCGGGCCCGCGACCCGTCGGGGCGTAGCGTGGGGAACGGGTCCGCACGTCGCGGGGCCGACCCGGTCGGCCGCGTGCGGGCCGGCCCCTAGCACACGGACGGCGGCGGGAGATCGCGTGGACCTGAGCCACCTGCTCTACGAGGCGTACGAACGTCGGCTGGTCGCCGACCTGCCCACGGGCCGGGTGCCGCGACACGTCGGCGTCATGCTCGACGGCAACCGGCGGTGGGCCCGGTCCAAGGGGGAGGAGACGACCGTCGGGCACCGCGCCGGCGCCGACAACATCGCCCCGTTCCTCGGTTGGAGCGAGGAGCTCGGGGTCGAGATCGTCACCCTGTGGCTCCTGTCGACCGACAACCTCAAGCGCCGGCCGGACGAGCTCGCGCCGCTGCTGCGCATCATCGAGGACGTCGTCGCCGACCTCGCCGACACGGGCCGCTGGCGCGTCAACATCGTCGGCGCCCGCCACCTGCTGCCGGCCGAGACCGCCGAGCGCCTCCTGGCCGCGGCGGGCCGGACGGCCGGGGTGGAGGGGCTCGTCGTCAACGTCGCCGTCGGGTACGGGGGCCGGCAGGAGATCGCCGACGCGGTCCGGGGGCTGCTCCTCGAGGCGGCCGAGCAGGGGCGGGACCTGCGCGACATCGCCGAGCGCATCACCGTCGAGGACATCGCCGCGCACCTGTACACGAAGGGTCAACCCGACCCCGACCTCGTCATCCGCACGTCGGGCGAGCAACGCGTCGGCGGGTTCCTGCTCTGGCAGAGCACGCACAGCGAGTTCTACTTCTGCGAGGCGTACTGGCCCGACTTCCGCCGCGTCGACTACCTGCGGGCGGTCCGCGCGTACGCCGAACGGGAGCGCCGGTACGGGGTCTGAGGCGCCGCGACGTTGGACGCGGTGACGCGCCCTGGTGGACACTCGTACCGATGAGTGACGTGAGCGCGGAGCGGGGCGCCGGCCCCCGGGCGAGGCGACCGCGCCCGTTCCGGGCCGCGATGCGCACGCTGCGGGCCGACCTGCGCGCGGCGTGGGCACTGCTGTACGTGCGCCACGGCCTCGCCGGCATGGCGCTCATCGCCCTGGGGGCGTACACCCCGGCGTTCCTGCCGCCCGACTCGCCGATCCTCGAGCTGCTGCACCTCGACTGGCTCGCCGACGGCCCCAGCCGCGTCGTCGCGACCGGCCTCATCATCGGCGGGATGGCGATCCTCGTCCACGCGTGGCTGCGCCTGCGACCCACGAGGACCTCCGGGCCGCTGCCGACGTCGACGTGGCTGATCTGGGCCGCACCCGTCATGCTCACGCCGCCCCTGTTCAGTCGCGACACGTACAGCTACGCCGCCCAGGGGCTCATCGTCGACCGCGGCATGGACCCGTACGCGACGGCGCCGATCAGCGTGCCGGGCTCGTTCGCCGACCAGGTCGACGCGATGTGGCTCTACACGCCGGCCCCGTACGGCCCGCTCGCGCTCCAGCTCCAGCACCTCGTCGTCGACCTCACCTTCGGCAACGCCTTCGTCGCCTCCGTCGCGATGCGGATCCCGGCCGTGGCCGCGGTGGCCGTCGTCGCGCTGCTCCTGCCCCGCCTCGCGGCGCGCGTCGGCGTCGACCCCCGCGGCGCGGTGTGGCTCGGTGTCCTCAACCCCCTCGTCGTGCTCCACCTCGTGGGCGGCGCGCACAACGACGCGATGATGATCGCCTGCGTCGTGCTCGGGCTGTACCTCGCCGCCGACGGGCGGCTGGGGGCCGGGGCGCTCGCCGTCGCCGCCGGGGCCGGGTTCAAGCAGACTGCCGTGCTCGCGCTCGTCGGCGTGGCCGGCCTCGCCGCGCGGCGCATCCACGGGGGGCTGACGCCGCCGCGCCGCGACTACCTCCTGGTCGCGCTGCACACCGGGCTCGTCGCGTTCGCCGGGTTCGTCGCGCTCACCCTCGCCTCCGGCCTCGGCTGGGGCTGGGTGCCCAACCTCAGCGTCCCGATGGCCCTGCGCTCCTACCTCGCGCCCACGACGCTGCTCGGCAGCATCGTCCAGCTCGGATTGAGCGCGGCCGGGGCCCCCGCGGCCTGGGTGGCGCAGCCCGTGCCCGCCGCGCAGGCCCTCGGAGCGATCGTCGCCGTGGGCACGCTGCTGTGGCTCACGTGGTCGGTCGCGCCGCGCCATCCGCTCGGGTCGGCGGCGGCCGCGTTCACCGTCGTCGTCGCGTGCGGCCCGGTGATGCAGCCCTGGTACCTGCTGCCCTGCCTCGTCCTCTACGGCGTCGCGCACTCCTCGCGTCGCGTCGTCCAGGGGACCGTCTGGCTGACGATCGGTCTCGTCGGCTACAGCGCCTTCGACGTGGGCATGGCCAACGGCGTCCCGCTGCTGGCCGCGGCGATCCTCGCCTACACCCTCGTCCGGCTGGCGCGCTCGCGCACCGACCTCGTCGACGCCCCGCTGTACGACCGCGACGTCGAGCCCGGCCCCGGCCCGGACGGTGTCGCCGGCGGGACCGTCGGCGCGGGCGACGGGGACGGCCGGGGGGCCGGCTACCCGGTCGTCGAGCTCCCGTCGGAGCCGCGACCGGATGAACATCTCGCGACGGCCCCACCACCTCCGCCGCGCGAGGCCGAGTCGACGTAGCGTGCGGAGTGCACCGGGCGCGTGCGGCCCGGTGCCCCGCCGACGGCGGTCTCCGAGAGGGCCGGGTCGTGCGGGCCGACAACGACACGGGCGCGGCGCAGGCTCGCGCGCAGGAGGCGATCGGCATGGCCGCGGCCAAGGTGTACGTCCTCGACACGTCCGTCCTGCTCTCCGATCCGCGGGCGTTCCTGCGCTTCGCCGAGCACGAGGTCGTGCTGCCGCTCGCCGTCGTCATCGAGCTCGAGGCCAAGCGACACCACCCCGAGCTCGGCTACTTCGCCCGCTCCGCCCTGCGCCTGCTCGACGAGCTGCGGGAGCGGCACGGCCACCTCGACCGGCCCCTGCCGATCCGCGACGTCGGGGGCACCCTGCACGTGGAGCTCAACCACGCCGACCCGACCGCGTTACCGGTGGCGTTCCGCCTCGGCGACAACGACACGCGCATCCTCGCCGTCGCGAAGAACCTCTCGGCGGCGGGCCGCGACGTCACCGTCGTCAGCAAGGACCTGCCCATGCGGATCAAGGCGTCCGCGATGGGGCTCGACGCCCAGGAGTACCGCGCCGAGTTGGCCGTCGACTCCGGGTGGACGGGGCTGGCCGACGTCCACGTCTCCGACGAGGAGATGGGGGAGCTGTTCTCGACCGGGTCGCTGCGGCACGCCCAGGCGGCCGGGCTGCCCTGCCACACCGGGGTCGTGCTGCACGCGGGGCGGGGCAGCGGCCTCGGGCGGGTCGGGCCCGACGGTGCGATCCGCCTCGTCCGCGGCGACCGCGACGCGTTCGGGCTGCACGGGCGCAGCGCGGAGCAGCGGATCGCCCTCGACCTCCTGCTCGACCCCGACGTCGGCATCGTCAGCCTCGGCGGGCGCGCCGGGACCGGCAAGAGCGCGCTCGCGATGTGCGCCGGCCTCGAGGCGGTGCTCGAGCGGCGCCGGCACCGTCGGGTGCTCATCTTCCGGCCGCTCTACCCCGTGGGCGGCCAAGAGCTCGGCTACCTGCCCGGCAACGAGGCGGAGAAGATGGGGCCGTGGGCGCAGGCCGTGTTCGACACGCTCGGCGCCGTCGTCAGCAGCGAGGTCGTCGAGGAGATCCTCGACCGCGGGCTCCTCGAGGTGCTGCCGCTCACCCACATCCGCGGCCGGTCGCTGCACGACGCGTTCGTCATCGTCGACGAGGCGCAGTCGCTCGAGCGCAACGTCCTGCTCACCGTCCTCTCGCGCATCGGACAGAACTCGCGGGTCGTCCTCACCCACGACGTTGCGCAACGAGACAACCTCCGGGTGGGCCGTCACGACGGCGTCGCCGCCGTCATCGAGGTCCTCAAGGGAAATCCCCTGTTCGCGCACGTGACGCTGACCCGATCCGAGCGCAGCCCCATCGCCGCGCTCGTCACCGACCTCCTCGAGGGCGACGGGCACTGATCGGAGGTGCCTCCGCCGCCGCCGCCGGGCGGCGTTCGTGCAGGTCATGGGCCCGGTGGCGCCTCGTGGGCGGCCGCGGCGAGCGCGGCGTGCACGGGCCGTTCCGGTCGCTATCCGATCCCCGGGGGATGTCAAGGACCATCGTCGGCCGTGTTTGTCATACGTCCGACTTGATGGCAAGGTGACCAACCACATCACGAATCGGTCACGACAGCCCGGAGGACACCTGTGCCCACGCTCGGACGCGCCGCCCGCTCTACCTCGCCGACCCCCTCGCGCCGCCTCGGCCTCGCCGCGGCCCTCGCCGCGGGCGTCCTCGTCGCCGGAGGCGCCGCTCCGGCGCAGGCCGCGGGTGCGCAGGCAGTGGCGCCGGTCTCCGCCACTGTCACCCAGGCGTCCCAGGCCCCGGTGGCGCCGGCGCCGAAGGCCCGGCCGCTGGTGCAGGTCGTCGGATCGGTCGTGCCGCGCGGCGTCCACGCGCCGGTCCTGGTGGCGGGCGCGGGGCCGCTGGTCCTCGGTGCGGTCGCCGCGCAGGCCGGCGCGAAGGCCGTGACGCCGACCGCGACCGCCGGCGCCGCGATGCGCACCCAGGCGGTCCGGGCCCAGGCCCGGGCGGCCCGCGCGAAGGTCACGGCCTCCCGCAGCAGTGCACGGAAGGCCGCGTCGGCCCGTCCGGCCCGCGCGGCGCTCTCGGGTAGCCCGAAGACCATCGCCCGCTCGCTCGTCGCGTCCAAGGGGTGGGGTGCCCAGCAGTTCCGGTGCCTGGAGAAGCTGTGGGACAAGGAGAGCGACTGGATCGCGACGGCGGACAACCCGACGTCGAGCGCCTACGGCATCCCGCAGGCACTGCCGGGCCACAAGATGGCGTCGGAGGGGCCGAGGTGGCGCACCGACCCGGCCACGCAGATCCGCTGGGGCCTGAAGTACATCGACGGCCGCTACGGCACGCCGTGCGAGGCGTGGGCGCACTCGCGCGCGAACAACTGGTACTAACAGAGGGGAACGTTCCCACCCGAGACCCCGGTCGCCCCGCGACCGGGGTTCGTGGTTCCCGGCGCCGTCACAGCTTGCGCAGGCGCATGCGCTGGACGCTGTGGTCGGCGCCCTTGCTGAGGACGAGGGTGGCGCGTCCGCGGGTGGTGAGCACGTTGTCGACGAGGTTGGGTTCGTTGATGGTGCGCCAGATGTGTTCGGCGGTCTCGCGGGCCTGCTCGTCGGAGAGCGACGCGTACCGGTGGAAGTACGACTCGGGCTTGGCGAAGGCGATCTCGCGCAGTCGGGTGAAGCGGTCGATGTACCAGCTGCGGATGTGGTCGACGCGGGCGTCGACGTAGACGGAGAAGTCGAAGAAGTCGCTGACGGCGAGGCCGGTGCGGCCGTCGCCGCGCACGCGGGGGGCCTGGAGGACGTTGAGGCCTTCGACGATGAGCACGTCGGGGCGGCTCACGAGCGTCTGCCGGTCGGGGACGATGTCGTACGTGAGGTGGCTGTAGACGGGGGCGGCGACGCGGTCGCGGCCGGCCTTGACTGCGGCGACGAAGCGCAGGAGGGCCCGCTGGTCGTAGGACTCGGGGAAGCCCTTGCGGTGGAGGATGCCGCGGCGTTCGAGCTCGGCGTTGGGGTGGAGGAATCCGTCGGTGGTGACGAGTTCGACGCGTGGGGTGTCGGGCCAGCGGGACATGAGCTCGCGCAGGATGCGGGCCGTCGTGGACTTGCCGACGGCGACCGAGCCGGCGACGCCGATGACGAAGGGGGTGCGTTCGGGGCGTTCGCCGAGGAAGTCGGAGGTGACGCGGTGGAGTCGCCCGGTGCCCTCGACGTAGTAGGCGAGGAGGCGGGACAGGGGGAGGTAGACCTCCTCGACCTCGGCGAGGTCGAGGCGCTCCCCGAGGCCGCGGAGGCGTTCGACGTCCTCGCCGGTGAGGCTCATGGGGTGGTGGCGGCGCAGCCGGGCCCAGTCGCTCCGGTCGAACTCGACGTAGGGCGAGGGCATCGTGGTGGGGCCGTTGCTCACCGGGCACATTGTTGCGCATGGCTGCCCTGGTCGTGGGCGGCGCCCGTCGCCGGGAATGGTCGCGCGGTGGGTCGTCCGGGGCCGGTCCGGCCGGCCGGTCGCCGGTGGGTGCGGCCCGGTGGCCGGCCTCGTGACCCGTGTGCGACCGGCCGGTGAGCGGGGCGGACGGCGGGGCCGTGGGCGGGTGTCCGGCCCCGTACCCTGGTGTCCATGTGTGGAATCGTGGGATACGTGGGGCCGCGGCGTGACGACCGCGCCCAGCAGGTGGTCATGGAGGGGCTCGCCCGCCTCGAGTACCGGGGGTACGACTCGGCGGGCATCGCGCTCGTCGCGGACGGCGAGGTGGCCACGCGCAAGGCGGCCGGCAAGCTCGCGAACCTGCGCGCGGCGCTCGAAAACGCCCCGCTGCCGCCCTCTGCGGCCGGCATCGGCCACACGCGGTGGGCGACCCACGGCGGCCCGACCGACGCGAACGCCCACCCGCACCGCGGTGGCACCGACGGCCGGCTCGCCCTCATCCACAACGGCATCATCGAGAACTTCCACTCCCTGAAGACCGAGCTGCTCGCCGACGGCGTGGAGTTCACCTCCGAGACGGACACGGAGGTCGCGGCGCACCTCGTGGCCCGCGCCTACGAGCAGACGGGCGACCTCACGGAGGCGATGCGCGCCGTCGTCAACCGCCTCGAGGGTGCGTTCACGCTCCTCGCCGTGCACGCCGACGCTCCGCAGACGGTCGTCGGCGCGCGCCGCAACTCCCCGCTCGTCGTCGGCCTCGGCGACGGCGAGAACTTCCTCGGCTCCGACGTCGCCGCCTTCATCGGCTACACCAAGCAGGCGATGGAGATGGGCCAGGACCAGATCGCGACGATCACGCCCACGTCGGTGGAGGTCATCGGGTTCGACGGGCAGCCCGCGCAGGGCGCCCGGTTCGAGGTCACGTGGGACGCCGCGGCCGCCGAGAAGGGCGGCTACGCCACGTTCATGGAGAAGGAGATCAACGAGCAGCCGCACGCGGTGGGGGACACGTTGCTGGGGCGCACCGACTCCGCCGGCGCGCTGGTGCTCGACGAGGTCCGCATCTCCGAGGACGAGCTGCGTGCGGTCGACCGCATCGTCATCGTCGCCTGCGGCACCGCCTCGTACGCCGGCATGGTCGCCAAGTACGCCATCGAGCACTGGACGCGGATCCAGTGCGAGGTCGAACTCGCGCACGAGTTCCGCTACCGCGACCCGGTCATCGGCGCGAACACGCTCGTCGTGTCGATCAGCCAGTCGGGCGAGACGATGGACACGCTCATGGCGGTCAAGCACGCGCGTGAGCTGGGCGCGAAGACGGTGTCGATCTGCAACACGCACGGCGCGACGATCCCGCGGGAGTCGGACGCGGTGCTGTACACGCACGCGGGCCCCGAGATCGCGGTCGCGTCCACGAAGGCGTTCCTCGCGCAGATCACGGCCTGCTACGTCCTCGGGCTCTACCTCGCTCAGCTGCGCGGCGGCACGCACGCCGACGAGGCGCAGGCCGTCATGCGCGAGCTCGCGCAGGTGCCGGAGAAGATCGAGACGCTCCTGGGCCAGATGGACCGCGTCAAGGAGATCGCCTACTTCATGGCCGACACCCGCTCGGTCCTCTTCCTCGGCCGGCACGTCGGGTACCCCATCGCGATGGAGGGGGCGCTCAAGCTCAAGGAGCTCGCCTACATCCACGCCGAGGGCTTCGCGGCGGGCGAGCTCAAGCACGGCCCGATCGCCCTCATCGAGCCCGGCCAGCCGGTGTTCATCGTGGTCCCCGGCCCGGACACGCCGCACGGGCTGCACCACAAGGTCGTCTCGAACATCCAGGAGATCCGGGCCCGCGGCGCGCGCACGCTCGTCATCGCGGAGGAGGGCGACGAGGACGTCGTGCCGTTCGCGGACGAGGTCATCCGCATCCCCGCGACGCCGCCGTTGCTCGCGCCGCTGCTGTCGGTCGTGCCGCTGCAGGTCTTCGCGCTCGAGCTCGCCACCGCCAAGGGTCTCGACGTCGACCAGCCGCGCAACCTCGCCAAGAGCGTCACGGTCGAGTAGGCCCGGGGGATCAGGAGGCGCCGTGATCGTCGGGATCGGGGTGGACGTCGTCGACGTCGCCCGCTTCGAGCGCGTGCTCAGCCGCACGCCGACAATGGCGGCGCGCCTGTTCGTCGAGGCCGAGCGGGGGCTGCCCATGGCCTCGCTCGCGGGGCGGTTCGCCGCCAAGGAGGCGGTGGCCAAGACGCTCGGCTCGCCGCCCGGGCTCGGCTGGCACGACGCCTGGGTCGAGCGGGGGGCGCACGGTCGCCCACTGCTGCGCGTGGGGGGCCCCGTGGCGTCGGCGGCGGCGCAGCTCGGGATCACGCACTGGCACCTGTCCATCTCCCACGACGGCGGGGTCGCCGCGGCGTACGTCGTGGCGGAGGCCCGACCCGGTCCGGCCGGGCCGCCGGCCGGCTGACACCCGGCCACACCGGCAACCAGCCACGCCGACATCCACCCCCAGAAGGAAGGACGCGACCCATGCCGACACAGACCTGGTCCGTGCAGGACGTCCGCGACGCCGAGCGGGCGGCGATGGCCGACCTGCCGGAGGGCGAGCTCATGGGCCGCGCGGCCCGCGGCCTCGCGCTCGTGCTGCGGGCGCGGGCGGCCGAGCTCACCGAGGCGGCCGACGGCGCCGGCGCGCGCCTCGTCGTGCTCGCCGGGTCGGGCGGCAACGGCGGCGACGCCGTGTACGCGGCGGCGCGCGTGGCCGACGCCCCCGAGATCGCGGGCGTGGTCGTCGTCCGGACCGGCTCCGACCTGCACGAGGGCGCCCTCGCCGCCGCCCTCGAGGCGGGGGTGGGCGTGCTCGACTGCTCCGAGGTCGAGGTGGGTGACACCGACGGCTCCGGCGCGGACGACGACGACGCCGACGCCGCCGGCGACGCGGCGCCGGAGGTGCCCGAGGCGTTGCGCGCGGCCCTCGAGGCGCTCGCGGAGGCGGACGTCGTCGTCGACGGGATGATCGGCATCGGCGGCCGGCCGGGGCTGTCGGGGGTCGGGGCGGTGCTCGCGGACGCCATCGGGCCGGACGCGTACGTCGTCGCGGTGGATCTCCCGAGCGGCACCGACCCCGGCGGCGAGCGCGTCGTGCCCGACGCGGTCTTCGCCGACGAGACGGTGACGTTCGGGGTGGCCAAGCCGGTGCACGTCCTCGCGGGGGCCCCCGCCACGGGGCTGCTCACGGTCGTCGACATCGGCGTCACCCCGGCGGGGCCGCCGGCGGCGGAGCGGCTCGACCTCGACGACGTCGCCGGCCTGTGGCCCGTGCCCGGCCCCGCCGACGACAAGTACTCCCGCGGGGTGCTCGGCGTCGTCGCCGGCGGCGAGGAGTACACCGGCGCGCCCGTGCTGTCGGTGACGGCCGCGGTGTGCTCCGGGGCGGGCATGGTCCGCTACGTCGGGCCGCCGACCCCGACCCGGCTCGTCCGCGAGCGCGTCCCCGAGGCCGTGCACGGCGTCGGGCGCGTGCAGGCCTGGCTCGTCGGGCCCGGCCTGGACCCGCACCCGGCGGACGACGACGAGGCCGGGCAGGCTCAGGTCCGGGCGGCTCGGGAGGCCCTGGCCTCCGGCGAGCCCGCGGTCGTCGACGCCGGCGGGCTGGAGCTGCTCGACGGCCCGCGCGCGGGCGCCGGGGCCCGCACCCTGCTCACCCCGCACGCGGGGGAGCTCGCCCGCCTGCTCGACCGGCTCGAGGGCCGGGAGCCGGGCGCGACCCCGCGGGAGCAGGTCGAGGCCGAGCCGGTCGCGCACGCCCGGCGCGCGGCCCGGCTCACGCACGCGACGGTGCTGCTCAAGGGCGCGACGACGTACGTCGTGCCGCCCACGGACGCGCTGCCCGTCCGGGCCCAGGCCGACGCGCCCCCCTGGCTCGCGACCGCGGGGGCCGGCGACGTCCTCGCCGGTCTCGCCGGCACGCTGCTCGCGGCGGGGCTCGACCCGCTCGACGCCGGCTCGCTCGCGGCGCTCGTCCACGGGCGGGCCGCCGACGCGGCCGTCCCCGGCGGGCCCGTGCGGGCGCTCGCCGTCGCCGAGGCGATCGGTCCGGTCGTGGCCACCCTGCTGCGGCGGACGCGTCGGGACCCCTCGACCGAGCGCGGTGGTGTCCTCGGTGGCCGGTGAGTCGCGGCCCCGCCGGCGCGGGGTGCCCTCGCTGCCGTCCCTCGCCTCCGGGGCGGGGCGGCGCGGGCTCCCGGTCGTCGGCGTGGGGTTGGGACTGGCCGCCGCGAGCCTGACGGCCGTCGCCGGTCTCGCCGCCGACCGGTTGAGCCGGGACCGCCGGCTCTCCGTGGCGCTCGACGACGACCTGGGGCCCGACGCCCTCGTCGCCGTCCCCGACCGGGAGGTCGTCGTCACCACCTCCGACGGCATCGAGCTGCACGTGGAGGTCGACGAGCCTGCCGGGGCGGATCCCGCGGCGCCGACGATCGTCCTCTCCCACGGGTACTGCCTGTCGTCGCGCTCGTGGGTGTTCCAGCGGCGCGCCTTCGCGGACGCGGGATACCGAGTCGTCGCGTGGGACCAGCGGGGGCACGGCGCCTCGGGCACGGGTCCGGCCGACGCCTACGACCTCGATCGCCTCGGTGACGACCTCGCGCTCGTCATCGAGACCGTCGCGCCGCGGGGCGACCTCGTCCTCGTCGGCCACTCGATGGGCGGCATGACGATGATGTCGCTCGCCCTCGAGCACCCCGACGTGCTCGAGCGCGTCGTCGGCGCGGCGTTCGTGTCGACGAGCCCCGGCGGGCTCGCCGAGGTGACGTACGGGCTCGGGGCCTCGCTCGGCGGGCTCGTGCACCGGCTCGGCCCGGGCGCGACCGGCCTCCTCGCCCCCCGGCAGAGGGCCGTCGACGCCACGGTGCGCCTCGCGCGGGACGTCGTCGACTACCTCGTCGACTGGGGCTCGTTCGCCTCGCCGGTGCCGCTGTCGGTCGCCCACCTCACGGCCGAGATGATCTTCGGCACACGCATGGAGGTCATCTCCGCGTTCTTCGGGCGCTTCGACGCCCACGACAAGCGCGAGGCTCTCGAGGCGTTCGACGGCATCGAGACGCTCGTCCTCTCCGGGGTCCAAGACCGCCTCACGCCGCCCTCGCACAGCGAGGAGATCGTGCGCCTCGTGCCGGGGGCCGAGCAGGTCCTCGTCAGCGACGCCGGCCACGTCATCATGCTCGAGCACCCGGCCGTCGTCTCCGAGCACCTGCTCGACCTCGTGGCCCGGGCCCGCCGGGCGCGCGACGACGACGGTGCCGGGCGGCGCGAGCACTCCGACGACTCCGACGGCGACGACTCGGGTCACGAGTCGAGGCGGGGCGGCGCGAGCGGGCGTGACCCGGCCGGCGAGCGCCGCTCGGCGGGCCGTCGCGTACCGCGCACCGTCACCGACGTCGCCGCGCGCACCCGGGCCGCCCGCGCCCGGCGCTCGTCGCGGCCCGTGATCCGCCCCGTCGTCCGCCCCCGCAGGAGGAGCTCGTGACCGACCCCACGGATGCCACCGATGCCGCCGGCACCGTGGCCGGGATCCCCTTCGAGGAAGACCTCAGGCTCGAGACCGCGCAGGAGGCCCGGGACCTGGGGCGACGCCTCGCCGGTGCCCTGCGGGCGGGCGACCTGCTCATCCTCACCGGCGAGCTCGGTGCGGGGAAGACGACGTTCACCCAGGGCCTGGCGGAGGGGCTGGGGGTGCGGGGGCCGATCACGTCGCCGACGTTCGTCATCGCCCGCGTCCACCCGAGCCTGGTCGGCGGTCCCGTGCTCGTCCACGCCGACGCCTACCGCCTCTCCGGCGAGCTCGACCTCGAGGCGCTCGACCTCGACGCCGACCTCGACCGCGCCGTCACCGTCGTCGAGTGGGGCAAGGGCCTCGCCGAGGCGCTGAGCGAGGACCACCTCGAGGTGGTGCTCACCCGCGCGGTGGGTGGCGCGGCGCCGTCCCCGGCGGGACGCGGCGAGGACGACAAGGACTCCGAGCCCGCCGAGGACCTCGACGACTCCGAGGACGCCGAGGCGGCCGACCCCCGCACGGTCCGGCTCGTCGGCCACGGGGACCGCTGGGCCTGAGCCGGCCCTCGGCCGTGCCGGGGCGGGCGGAGCGGTCCGTATCGTAGGGGCGTGCTGCTGCTCGCCATGGACACCTCGACGTCGGCCGTCACCGCGGCCGTCCACGACGGCTCGGCCGTCCTCGCGCGCCGCGGCGTCCTCGACGTGCGGGCGCACGCGGAGCTGCTCACGCCCCTGGTCCGCGACGTCCTCGCCGAGGCCGGCGCCGCGCCCTCCGACGTCACACACGTCGTCGGCGGCCGCGGGCCGGGCCCCTTCACGGGCCTGCGCGTCGGCCTCGTCACCGCGGAGACCTTCGCGTTCGCCGTCGGGGCGACGTCCGGCGGATGGGGGAGCCTCGACGCCATGGCGCACGGCCTCTGGCTCACCGGCGACGCCCCCGGCCGCTTCGTCGTCGCCACCGACGCCCGCCGCAAGGAGGTCTACTGGGCCGTCTTCGCCGCGGGGCCGGGCGGGGTCGTGCGCGAGGCCGGCCCGGGCGTCGAGCGTCCCGCGGACCTGCCCGCCGACGTCCGCGAACTGCCGTGCGCCGGGCGCGGCCCGGGGCTGTACCCGGGAATGTTCGGGCCCGCGGTCGGGCCCCTCGACGTCGACGCCGGCGCCCTGGCCGACGCCGCCGCCCGGCACCTGTCCGCCGGCGGCGCCCTGCCGCCGCCGCGGCCCGACTACCTGCGCCGACCCGACGCCGTGCCCCAGGCCGCGGTGAAGTCGGTGACCGCGGCCGACGGCCGCCGGGGCCGGCGGTGAGCGCCCCCACCCCGCTCACGTCCGCGGCCGCGAGCGCCCCCACCCCGCTCACGTCCGCGGCCGCGAGCGCGACCGGGCCCGAGCCCGTGCTGCGCGAGACGTCGTGGCGCGACGTCGCCACCCTCGCCGCGCTGGAGACGGAGCTGTTCGGCCGCGACGCGTGGAGCGAGGCGTCGTGGTGGTCCGAGCTCGCCGCCCGGCCGCGCCGGCACTACCTCACCCTCGTCCGCGCCTCCTCCGGCCGGCGCGGCGTCGGCGACGACGGAGGCGGCGACGACGAGATCCTCGGCTACGCGGGGCTGGACCTCGCGGGGGAGGTCGCCGACGTCATGACGATCGCCGTCGTGCCGGCCGCCCGCGGCGCCGGCCACGGCCGCACCCTGCTCGCCGCGCTCGAGGACGCCGCCCGTGCCGCCGGCGCGCGGCACGTCCTCCTCGAGGTCCAGGCCGACAACGCCGCTGCGCTCGGCCTGTACGCCGCGCGCGGCTTCGTCGAGATCTCCCGCCGCCGCCGGTACTACGGCGACGTCGACGCCGTCGTCATGCGGCTCGACCTCCGCGCGGTCGCCCCGCCGCCGCCCGACCCTGCGACTCCAGCCGGTCCACCGCATCCATCCGGCCCGGTCATGTCAGCGAGTCCACGCACCCCGCACCAGGAGAACCCGTGAGCACGGCACCCCTCGTCCTCGGCATCGAGAGCTCCTGCGACGAGACCGGCGTCGGCATCGTCCGCGGCGAGACACTGCTCGCGCACGAGGTCGCGAGCAGCATGGACCAGCACGCCCGGTTCGGCGGGGTCGTGCCCGAGATCGCCTCGCGCGCCCACCTCGAGGCGATGTTGCCGACCCTGCGCCGCGCGTGCGACACCGCCGGGGTGCGCCCGGGCGACGTCGACGCCATCGCCGTCACCTCGGGGCCGGGCCTCGCGGGGGCCCTCCTCGTGGGTCTCTCGGCGGCGAAGGCCCTCGCCTACGCCCTCGACAAGCCGCTGTACGGGCTCAACCACCTCGTCGCGCACGTCGCTGTCGACATCCTCGACCACGGGCCCCTGCCTGAACCGACGATGGCGCTGCTCGTCTCGGGCGGCCATACCAACCTGCTCCTCGTGCGGGACATCACGAGCGACGTGGTCTCCCTCGGCGAGACCATCGACGACGCCGCGGGGGAGGCCTACGACAAGGTCGCCCGCATCCTCGGCCTGCCCTACCCGGGCGGCCCGAGCGTCGACGCGGCCGCGGCGGGCGGCGACCCGCGCGCCATCGCCTTCCCCCGCGGCCTCACCTCGGGGCGCGACCTCGAGCGGCACCGCTGGGACTTCTCGTTCTCGGGCCTGAAGACGTCGGTGGCGAGGTGGGTCGAGGCGCGGCGGGCTCAGGGGCTCGAGGTCCCCGTCGCCGACGTCGCCGCGAGCTTCGCCGAGGCGGTCGCCGACGTCCTCGTCCGCAAGGCGATCGACGCGTGCCGCGCGCACGGCGTCACCGACCTGCAGGTGGGCGGCGGGGTCGCCGCGAACAGCCGCCTGCGCGCCCTCGCCCAGGAGCGCTGCGACGAGGCCGGCATCGGCCTGCGCGTGCCGCGGCTCGGTCTGTGCACCGACAACGGCGCGATGGTGGCGGCGCTCGGGGCCCAGCTCGTCGCGCGCGGGCGGCCGCCGTCGTCGCTGTCGATCGGCGGCGACTCGTCCCTGCCCGTGCAGCACGTGACGATGTGAGGGCGGCGTGAGCGCCCTCGCCGGGATCGGTACGCCGCTGCTCGTCATCGCCCTCGGGTGCGTCGTCCTGCTCTGGGGCGCCGACGAGTTCATGGAGCACCTCCCGCCGCTCGCGGCCTGGGCGGGCGTGCCCGTCTACGCCGTCTCGCTGCT
Source organism: Agilicoccus flavus (assembly GCF_014857905.1). Lineage (GTDB taxonomy): Bacteria > Actinomycetota > Actinomycetes > Actinomycetales > Dermatophilaceae > Agilicoccus > Agilicoccus flavus. The sequence continues at coordinate 142,786 of NZ_JACYXE010000006.1, forward strand.
GCTGGCGGGGGCCGAGCCCGAGGAGTTCACGACGGCGGTCCTCGCCTCGGCCGGCGACCGGCCCGTGCTCGCGGTCGGCGACGCCGTGGGCTCGAACATCACGATCGTCGCCCTCGGCCTGGGTGCGGCCATGGCCCTCGCGCCGGTCGCGCTCGACGCCCGGCTGCGCCGGTTCGCCCTCGTCGCGTCGGCGGCCGGGGCCCTGTCCACCCTCGCGCTGCTCGACGGGGTCGTCGCCGCCTGGGAGGGGGCGCTGCTCGTCGGCGCGGCGCTGGCCTCCGTCGTGCTGCTGTGGCGCATCGACCGCCTCGCCACGGCCCGCGAGGACGCCTACCGCCGCTCGCCCGCGTCACCCGCCGAGTCGGCGGAACGGGCCGCCCCGACCGAGTCGCGCGGCACCGACGGGCTCGGGCCGGAGGGACTCCCGGGGCTCGCCGGGCTGGGCTCGCCCGAGGCCGCGCCGCTGCCCACCGGGCTGCGGCGGGACCTGCCGCGCACGGTCGGCGGGGTGGCCCTCGGGCTGCTCGCGATGGTCGTCGGCGGGGCCCTCGCCGTCGATGGTGCCACCCGCCTCGCCGACGCCTCCGGGTGGAGCCACCGCGCCACCGGACTCATCGTGCTCGCGCTCGCGACGTCCGTCGAGGTCTTCGCCATCGTCTTCGCGGCCCGCCGCCGCGGGCTGGCCCGGCTCGCCGTCGCGGCCCTGCTCGGCTCGGTCGTGTTCAACGCGACGATGACGCTCGGCGCCGCCGCCCTCGTCGCGCCGCTCGACGCGCCCGGACTCTGGCCCGCCGCCGCGCTCGCGACGCTCCTGCCCCTGACGCTGCTGCTCATGCGGGGCCGCCGCGTCACCCGCGCCGTCGGCGCCGGCCTCGTCGGCGTGTACGTGGCCTTCGCGGTCGCCGTCCTGGGACGCTGGCTCTGACGCGCCGGCGGGTCGTGCGCGGGGTGTGGGCCGAGGCGGCGGGGGAGACGACCGCGAAGGGGGAGTCGATGCGACACCGGACCGGGACGAGGCGGGCGGCGCGGGGAACGGCCCCGGCGGTCACCGGGCTCAGGGCGCTCACCGCGCTCACTGTGCTCACACTGGGCCTGTCGGCGGCGTGTGCCCCGGCGGGCGATCCCGCCCCGGCCGGGTCGGCGTCGGGACGCTCCTCGACCACGGCGGGCACGGCCGGCACGGGCGCGCCGGGCCCCGGTGCCACCGCCCCGACGACGCCGCCGGCCCCCGGCACCGCCGGCCGGGCGCCGGGGCCCGACGACCTCGCCGCCGCCCGACGCGACGTCGCGAAGCTGCCCCTGGAGCGGCTCGCCGCCCAGCTCGTCGTGCCCCGGCAGGCGGGGTCGGCGCGGGACGCGGCCGCGCGGCTGCGGGACGTCGGTTACGGCGGGGTGGCGGTGTTCCGCGAGGACCTGCCGGCCGGCGCGGCGGCGGTACCGGCCGCCCGGTCGGCGAACGCGGCGTTCGCGCGGGCGACGACGGCGTCGGGGCGCTCCTGGCCCCCGTTCGTGTCCGTCGACCAGGAGGGCGGCCCGGTCACCCGCATCGACGCGCCCCTGACGCGGTTCCCGGCGCTCATGGCCCTCGGCGCGGCCGGGGACCCCGAGCTCGCCCGCGCCGTCGGCGTCGCCTCCGGCGCCGAGCTGGTCGGGCTCGGCTTCACGGTCGTCATGGCGCCGTCGGCGGACGTGACGACCGGCCCGGACGACCCGACGATCGGGGTGCGGTCCGCGGGCTCGGACCCGGCCGCCGTCGGGCGCCTCTCGACCGCGCTCGCCCTGGGCTACCTGGAGGCCGGGGTGCTGCCCACGCTCAAGCACTTCCCGGGGCACGGCAGCGTCACCGCCGACACCCACGTCGGCACCGCCCGCCAGGACGCCTCGCGGGCGACGCTGCTGCGGCGCGACCTCGCGCCGTTCCGGGCGGGGATCGAGGCGGGCGTGCCCGCGGTGATGACCGCGCACATCGTCCTCACCGCCGTGGACCGCGACCGGCCGGCGACCCTGTCCCCGGCCGTGCTCGACGGCCTCCTGCGCCGCGACCTCGGCTTCCGCGGGCTCGTCGTCACCGACGCCCTCGAGATGGGGGCGGTCGCGCAGCGCTTCGGCGCCGACCGGGCCGCCGTGCTCGCCGTCGGGGCGGGCGCCGACGTCCTCCTCATGCCCGCCGACCCCCGGGCGGCCGTGTCCGCCCTCGTCGCCGCGACCCGCGACGGGACCCTGACGCGGGCCCGTCTCGAGGAGTCCGCGGCCCGGATGGTCGCGGCGCTCCGGGTGGCGGCGGCCCCCGCCTCGCCGCAGGACCGGGCCCCCGGCTCGCACGCCGACGTCGCCGCCCGGCTCGCCGCCGCCTCCGTCGTCCAGCTCTCGGGGCGCTGCGGGGCCCGGCTCGTCGGCCGCTCGGTGCGCGTCACCGGCGGCCGGGCCGACGACCGGGCCGCGTTCACGGCCGCCGCCCGCCGCGCCGGTCTGGGCGTCGGCTCGGGCACGCACGTCGCCCTCCTCGACGGCGGCGCCTACCGGGCCGGCGAGGGGGAGGGCGGCGCCGGGGGCGACGGGGACGCCGGCCGGTCGGGCGCAGGCGTGGTCGTCGCCCTGGACGTGCCCTACGGCCTGGCCGGCGGGGCCGCCGGCGCCGCTAGGCTCGCGACGTTCGGCCGGACCCCGGCGACGTTCGACGCGCTCGTCGCCGTGCTGACCGGCCGCGCCCCCGCCCGGGGGCGCCTGCCCGTCGCGGTCGGCGCACGGGCCCTCGGCAGCGGATGCGAAGGAGCGTCATGAACGACACGACCGAACGGACGGGGTCCGACGACCGGAGCGACCGGACGGGGGAGAGGGGGCGGGTGGTCGTCGTCGGGTCGGTGAACATCGACCTCGTCACCCAGGTGGACCGGCACCCGAAGCCCGGCGAGACGCTGCTCGGTTCCGACCTCGTCCGCGTCGCCGGCGGGAAGGGCGCCAACCAGGCGGTCGCCGCGGCGGCCGCCGGCGCGCGCACCGCGATGGTCGCGCACGTCGGCGGCGACGCCGGCGGCGCTGCGTATCGGGACCGTCTCGAGGGCCTCGGCATCGACGTCCGTGCCGTGATCGTCGACCCCGACCGACCCAGCGGGCACGCCCTCATCGTCGTCGGCGCGGACGGCGAGAACACGATCGTCGTCGCGCCGGGCGCCAACGCCTCGACGCGGTGGGAGGAGACGCTGGCCGCGGGGCTCGCCGAGGTGGGGCCGGGCGACGTCGTCCTCCTCCAGCTCGAGATCCCGCTGCCCGTCGTCGGCGCGGCCGTGCGCCGCGCCGCCGACGCCGGCGCCACCGTCGTCGTCAACCTCGCCCCGTACGCCGACCTGCCCGCCGACGTCCTGGACCGGGTCGACGTCGTCGTCGTCAACGAGCACGAGGGGGCCCAGCTGCGGGCCGCGGGCCTGCCGGCCCGGTCGCTGCTGACGACCCTCGGGCCGGCCGGCGCCGACTGGGACGGGCAGTCGCGGCCGGGCGTCGCGGTGCCCGAGGGCGAGGTCGTCGACACGACGGGCGCGGGCGACGCCTTCTGCGGCACGCTGTGCGCCGCCCTCGCCGGCGGCGCGTCGCGATCCGACGCCCTCGACGTCGCCCTGCGCGCCGGCGCCGACGCCGTGCGGCACGAGGGCGCCCAGCGCGACGCCGCGCTCGCGGGCTGAGCCGGCCGCGACGTCGCCGGTGGGGTCGACGCCGGCCGGGCCGCTCACGGGCGGGGCCGCTGACGGCCCGGGCTAGCCTGGACGAGGCCGCCGGACGCGCCCGCGGCCGGTCCCATCCCCTCCTCGAGAGGACACCGCCGATGAACCGTCGGACCCGTCAGGTCTTCACCTCGATCGTCGCCGTCGTGGCCCTCGTCGGGATGCTCGCCGCGCTCGTCATCGGGGCGCTCGGGGCCGTCGCGTCGCCGGAGGCCCCGCCCGCCGCGTGCGGCGAGGTCACCTCGGCCGATGTGCCCGCCCTGCCGGCCGACACCCCGATCGTGGGCGTCACCCGCTCCGGTGGGAGCGACTCGCAGGCCCACGCCTCCACGCTCGAGGTCACGTTCGAGCAGGCGGTGCCGCTCGAGGAGGCCCGGGCCCGCCTCGAGAGCGCGCGTCCCGGCCACGGCCGCGACGACGGGGTCGCCTATCGCCTCGCCTGCGCCGGCCGGTGAGCCCGCCGGCGCCCCGGGGCGGCCCGTCGCTCGTCGTCGTCGGGGATCTCGCCCTCACCTGGCGACTGCTCCTCGTCGACGGGCCCCTGCCCGGGCAGGGGGCCCGGGCCGAGTTCGCGACCCGCGAGATCGGCGGCCACGCCGGGGTGGCCGCCGCGCTGCTGGCGGCGGCCCATCTGGGGTCGCAGGCGGACGTGCGAGAGGGAGCAGGCGCGACCCCGGCCCTGACGCGCTCAACCGGCGGCCCCGTGACCGGGTCGACGACGGCCGTGCGCCTGGCCGCCGCGGTCGGGGACGACGACGCCGGTCGGCTGCTCGTCGACGCTCTGGCCCGCCTGGGCGTCGACACGAGTGCCGTCCTCGCCGACCACCGCCGTGCCACCGGGCTCGTCGTCGACGCCGTCGTGCACGAGGCCGACCGGGCCGCACCGGAGTTCGAGGTCGGGGCCGACGGCGAGGGGGCCTCGGGTGCGCCCGCTCGCGCCGTCCCGGGCGGCCCACCGGGGGAGCTCGAGCGACCCGAGCCGCGAGAGCGACGCCCCGACGGGACCACCGCGGGCGGGCCGATCGTCCTGCCCGCCGCGGTGCTCGACGGATGGGGGGAGGGGCCCGACCCGGCCCGCGAGGCCGCCCTGTTCGCGTTGGCGGCGACCCGCCCCGGCGACGCGCTGCTGCTCGACGGCGGGGCCCTCGGCCGGCTGCCCGACGTCGTCGAGGCGGCGTGGGAGGCCGACGTGCAGGTCGTGGCGGACCTGTCCGCGCTGCCGTGGCCGGGCGGCGGCCGGCACGGCGACCTGCGCGCCCTGGGCCGGGTGGACGTCGCCGTCGTCGAGCCGAGGGTGGCGGCGCGGCTCGCGGACGTCGCGGACGCGGCCCCCGCCTCGGTCCTGCTCGTCACCGACGACCGGACGTCGTGGGACGGTGAGGTCACGCCCGCCCCGCCCGTCGTGGCCGGACGCGCCGCGGCGGCCGAGGGATCCGCCCGCGACCCCCTCGCCGAGCACGACGACCGCGTCGCGGCCGCGCGCCGGCACGCCGCGTTCGCGGCCGGGCTCGCCGCGGCCCTCGCCGACGGGGCCGACCGCGACGAGGCCCTGCGCGCCGCGTGGGCGGTCCGGGCCGCGGTCCCGGCGGGGCGCCGCGTCCCCGCGCTGCTGCTCGACGGGCCGTGATCGACGGGCCGTGACGCGTCCGCGGGCGGGCGGGGCGGAGCGCTGCCGGCCGCGGAGACGCGCCGTGCCACGATGAGCGGATGACCCCGTCGGCCGCGCTCGCGCACGTCCTCGTCGACGAACTCGCCCGCGCCGGGGTGCGCCACGTCGTGCTGTGCCCCGGGTCGCGCTCGGCCCCGCTCGCGTACGCCCTCCTCGCCGCCGACCGGGCGGGCGCTCTCACGCTGCACGTGCGCGTCGACGAGCGCAGCGCCGCCTTCGTCGCGCTCGGTCTCGGCGCGGCGTCGGGGACACCCGCGGCGGTGGTCACGACCTCGGGGACGGCCGTGGCCAACCTCCACCCCGCCGTGCTCGAGGCCGCGGAGGCGGGGGTCCCGCTGCTCGTGATCAGCGCCGACCGGCCCCCCGAGCTGCGCGGGACGCGGGCCAACCAGACGACGACCCACCTGCCGATCCTCGCCGGGGCCGTGCGCTGGAGCCACGATCTCGGTGCGCCGGAGGACGGCGAGGCCGCCCGGCGCATGCCGTCCTGGCGCACCGCGGTCGACCGCGCCGTCGCCGCGGCCACCGGAGCCCTGGGCGGCGACCCCGGGCCCGTCCACCTCAACGTGCCCCTGCGGGATCCGCTCGCACCCGCCCTCGCCGAGCACGCCGGCGCCGTCGGCGCGGCCGATGCGGCCCGTCGGCCCCTCGGGTCGCCGTCGGAGGGTCCGCCCGAGGACCTCCCCGAGGAGCTGCGGGGGCGGGCCGACGGTGCGCCGTGGACCTCGACGCCCGGCCCGGCGAACCCGTTCGCCCGACCGGTCCGGCCGGTGGGCCCGGGGGACGCGGGGGAGTCGGGCCCTCTGCCGGGCGGGGGCCCGACCGCACCCGAGCCGTCGCGCGCACAGCCGTCGACCGCACCCGAGCCTTCGACCGACTCCCGACCGCCGTCGGGCCCCTTCCTCGACGTCCCCGGCGACGAGCCCCGCACGCTCCTCGTCCTCGGCGACGCGCCCGCGGCGGTCGCGGCCGGGGCGCTCGCCACGGCCACGGCGCGGGGCTGGCCCGCCGTCGGGGAACCGTTCGGGGCCGGGGAGCGCGCGGCCCTGGCGCCGCACGGCCCCCTCGTGCTCCACAGCCCGGCGCTGCTCGAGGAGCACCCGCCACGGCGGATCGTCGTCGTCGGGCACCTCACGCTGACCCGCGACGTCGCGGCCCTCGTGCGCACGCCGGGGGCGCAGGTCGTCGTCGTCACCGACCGCGGCGTGTGGCCCGACCCCGGCCACGTCGCCGCGACCGTGCTGCTCCCGCGCCTCGTCGACACCGTCCCGACGTCATCGACGCCCTCACCCTCGGCCTCACCGTCATCTGTGCCGCCGCCGCCGACCACGGAGGCCGAGGACACGGACGAGGCCTTCGTCCGCGCCTGGGGCGCCGCCGCGGCCCGCGTCGCCGACCTCGTGCCCCGGGCGCTCGCGGAGGCGTGGCCGACGGGGGCGGGCGTCGCCGACGTGGTGCTGCGCGCGCTGCCCGCCGGGGCCACGCTGTTCGTCGGCTCCTCGAACGCCGCGCGCGACGTCGACCTCGCCCGCGGCGCGCAGGGTCCGGCCGTCTTCGGCAACCGCGGGCTCGCCGGCATCGACGGCAACGTCTCCACCGCCGCCGGCCACGCGCTCGCCCGCCCCGGCACCCCCACCTACGCCCTCGTCGGCGACCTCACGTTCCTGCATGACACGAACGCGCTGCTCGTCGGCCCGGGCGAGCCCCGTGTCGACCTCACCGTCGTCGTCGTCGACGACGACGGGGGCGGCATCTTCGGCACTCTCGAGTACGGGCACGCCGACCGGCTCGCCGCCGACCCGGCCGGGTTCGAGCGCGTCTTCGGCACCCCCACGGGCACCCGGATCGCCGACCTGCTCGCGGCCCACGGCGTGGCCCACGAGCACGTCGACGACCCCGACCGGCTCGCGGAGCTCCTCGCCCGGCCTCCGCGCGGGCTGCGGGTCCTCACCGTCGCCGTGCCCCGCGACGGCCATCGCGCGGCCCGGGACGCACTCGTCCGGCTCGTCGCGGACGGCCCGGGCGACCCGGCCCGTCCGCCGAGCTGAACGGGCGCGCCGTCCCGCGCCGCGCGCGAGGCGGGGTCAGAAGCCGCGGCCGCCGAGCGGCGCGACGCCGGTGGACGCGGCCCGGGCGAGCGCGCGCAGGGCGCCGCGGCGGAGCTCGACCACGCCGCCGGCCTCCGGGGCCACGGCGGTGAGCACGGGGGAGCGGAGGTCGTGCAGGCCGAGGTACCACGGCCCGATCCCCGCGGCCCCCAGCCGGAGGTCGGCGGGGTCTCGCGTCGGTTCGCATGTCGCGGTCCCGTCCTCGCCGATCGCGAGCCGCCACCGCCCCTCGTTCCACGGGCACGTCGGGTCGAGCACGTCGAGGACGACGTCGGCCGCCCCCGCGTAGCCGCGCCCGGCGAGCATCGCCCCGACGTCGACCGGGCGCAGCCACAGCCCGTCCCTGACGGTGACGTCGAGGTCGCGCGGCCCGCCCGACCAGCCGAGGGGTGCGTCGTCCAGCGACCGACCGGCGAGCGTCACCCCCGGCGTGAGGTCGAGGTCCGAGAGGCGCGCGACGAGGGCGAGCAGGGCGGCGTCGTCGTGCGCGTGGACGACGCGCGAGACGACCTGGCCGCCGCCCCCGCCGGGCACCCGGGGCTCGCGGGCGAACAGGGCGTAGCCGACGTCGCGCCCGTCCCGGGTGGCCACGAGCGCGCGCGTCGGCTCCCGCCCGACCCGGGACGCCGGCGTGTCGTGCAGCCCCGCCCGGGCGAAGCTCGCCGGCACGCGGATGAACCCCGACCGGCCGGGGCCCCCGGACGCGTCGATGGCCAGCATCCGGCCGAGGAACCCCGCGTCGTCGACGGACAGGACGAGGCGCACGAGCACCTCTGCGGCGCGGCGCCCCAGCTCGGTGCCGGGGCCCGGCAGGACGGCGCCGCGGCTGACCGTGTACGTCACGTCGAGGGTGGCGACCCCGTACCCGAACCGTCCGTAGATGCCCTTCTCGCTCGCGGTCAGGCCGGCGAGGGCGTAGCCGCGCTCCCGCGAGTCCCGCAGGTGGTGGTCGATCATCGAGCGCAACACGCCCCGCCGGCGCACGTCCGGGTGCACGCCGACCCACGACAGGCCGGTGAGGGGGAGCGTCGTCGTGCGGTCGCCGGCGGGGGTGTCGGCCTCACCCGGTCCACCGCCGACACGGCCGTGCGCGCCCGGCACCGTGAGCGTGAGGTCGAACGAGGTGTACACCCCCGCGAGGGCGTCGACGCCGGTGATCTCGTGTCGCGCCCCGAACGTGCGGGACCAGTCGAGCGGCATCGTGGCCACCTCGGGCCCTCGCGACGTCGGGTCCTGGGCGAAGGCGAACGCGTCGAGATCGTGCACCGCGGTCGCGTCGGCCGAGGTCAGGGGGGTGATGGTCGTCATCGTCCCAGCCTGGCGGGCGTGAGGCGCCCGGGCAACGCGGTTTCGCCGATCCGGCCCGCGGACGACCCCCGACCGGGCCCGGGGTGGGTCAACCGGAGGTGAGCGCCCCGCGCATGGGCACGAACTTGGCCTCGGACTCGGCGAGCTCCGAGGCCGGGTCGGACCCCGCGACGATGCCGCAGCCGGCGAAGATCCGCATCGTGCGCGGGTCGGCCGGATCCACCTGGCCGCAGCGCAGCGCGATGCCCCACTCGCCGTCGCCGGTGGCGTCCATCCAGCCGACGGGTCCGGCGTAGCGGCCGCGGTCCATCCGTTCCAGCTCGGCGATGACCGGCTCGGCCGCCGCGCGCGGCGTGCCGCACACCGCCGCGGACGGATGCAGCGCCTCCGCGAGATCGAGGGCGGAGGCCCCGTTGCTCGTCCGGCCGGCCACGTCGGTCGCGAGATGCATGACGTTCGGCAGGTGGAGGACGAACGGGGTCTCGGGGACGTTCATCGACGTGCAGTGGGGCTCGAGCGCGTCCGCCACGGACCGCACGGCGTACTCGTGCTCCTCGAGGTCCTTGCTCGAGCGGGCGAGCGACGCCGCGAGCGCGAGGTCGGCCTCGTCGTGGCCCGTGCGGCGGATCGTGCCCGCGAGGACCCGTGAGGTCGCGAGACCCTTCTCGAGGCGCACGAGCATCTCGGGCGTCGCGCCCACGAGCCCGTCGACCGCGAAGACCCAGGTCCGCGGGTAGCTCCCGGCGAGGGCCCGCAGGAGGTGGGCCACGTCGAAGTCGGTGCCGGAGCGCGCGAGCAGGTCGCGGGCGAGGACGAGCTTGTCCACGTCGCCGGCGCCGATGCGCTCGACCGCGAGCGCGACGGCCTCGCCCCACTCCGCCCCGGTCAGGGCCCCCTCGGCGATGGTGACGCCGCCGGTGGCCGGCGGCCCGGACGCCGCGGGGACCTCGGGCCCGTCCGCGAGCTCGGGCCCGTCCGCGCTCGCCCCGCCGGACGCGTCGGGAGACCGGACCACCTCGACGTCGGTACGCCACCACGTGTCCTTGCGGCGACCGAACACGGTGCGCGGGACGACGAGGGTGGCCCCGGCGGAGGACCCGGCGGCGTAGGCGAAGGCGCCGAAGGCGACGAGCCCGGACCCCGGGAGCGCCACCTCGTCCTCGACGTGGGCCGCGGCCACGAGGGCGTCCCACCACGCCTGCGCCTCGGCGAAGCGGCCGGGCCCGTGGGTCGTGACGGCGGCGCACCGCCGCAGGCCCACCATTCCCTCGCCCGCGCGGACCCAGGCCAGGGGCACCGCCGGGTCGCTGCCCTCCGGGAGCCGCCCGAGCAGCCCGCCGTCGGGTGGCGGGACGCGCACCGTCCTGACGCGCAGCGGGGGGACTCCGGCGGTGGTCACGACGCGCAAGCCTACGACGGGCCACCGCGCCGCCGGGCGGGGTCCCGTCGGTTCCCGCGCCCGTCCGTCCCGCATCCGCCCGTGTCCCCCGGGCCCGCGCGGCACGGCGTCGGGGAGGATGGGAGCCATGACCCGTGCCAGCCTCGACAAGCAGCCCCGCGCCGTCGCCGCCATGTTCGACGACGTCGCCGCGAGGTACGACCTCACCAACACCGTGATGACCGCCGGGCTGGACGCCTACTGGCGGCGTGTCGTCCGCGACACGGTCGCCGCGGCGCCGGGAGAGCGGATCCTCGACATCGCCGCGGGCACGGGGGTCTCGAGCACCGCGTACGCCGACGCCGGGATCGACGTCGTCCCCGCCGACTTCTCCCTGGGGATGCTGCGCCAGGGTCGCCGTCGTCGCCCCGACCTGCCCTTCGTCGCCGCCGACGCGACGTCGCTGCCGTTCGCCGACGCCTCCTTCGACGCGGTGACGATGACGTTCGGGCTGCGCAACGTGGCCGACGTGCCCGCCGCGCTCGCGGAGTTCCGGCGCGTGACCCGGCCCGGGGGCCGCCTCGTCGTGGCCGAGTTCTCCCACCCCCGCAACGCCGCCGCCCGCCGCGTCTACCTCGGATACATCATGCGGTCGCTCCCGGGCATCGCCCGGCGCGTCAGCTCCGACCCGGAGTCCTACGTCTACCTGGCCGAGTCCATCCAGCGCTGGCCCGCCCAGGCGGAGCTCGCCGAGGTGGTCCGCGCGGCCGGCTGGTCCGACGTCGGGTGGCGCGACCTCACGGGCGGGATCGTCGCGCTCCACCTCGGGCGACGCGAGCCCTGAGATACCCGTGGCGCATCCGGATCCGCCACGAAGGGTGTCCTTAGTGGAGGGCGCCGACGGGGCGGGTTTAGGGTCGAGGCACTTCGTGAACGGCGTCACAACCGCTCACAGCGAGCTCGTCGTGGAGAGGACACATCGGTGTCAGGCGTGGAGACCAAGGCCGAGTCGGCCGACGTGGTCGTGGTCGGAGCGGGCCCCGGGGGCTCGAGCGTTGCGGCCTATCTCGCCTCCGCCGGGCTGGACGTCCTGCTGCTCGAGAAGACGGCGTTCCCGCGCGAGAAGGTGTGCGGCGACGGCCTCACCCCGCGGGCCGTGCGCGAGCTCGTCGCCCTCGGGGTCCCCACGCCCGAGTCGGAGGGGTGGATCCGCAACCGAGGCCTGCGGATCGTCGGCGGTGGGCACATCCTCGAGCTCGACTGGCCGGACGTCACCGAGTTCCCGCCGTACGGTCTCGTCCGCACGCGCAGCGACTTCGACGACATCCTCGCCCGCCACGCGGTCGCCCGGGGCGCGCGCCTGCGCGAGCGCACGAACGTCACGGCCCCGATCCTCGACGACGGGGGCCGCATCGTCGGCGTCACCGCGAAGATCCTCGACGACGCAGGCCGGGCGACGGGCGAGACCCGCGAGTTCCGGGCGCCGCTGGTCGTGGCCGCCGACGGCAACAGCAGCCGCATCTCGCTGTCCATGGGGCGGCAGAAGCGCGACGACCGCCCGATGGGCGTGGCCGTCCGCACCTACTACACGAGCCCGCGCACGAACGACGACTACCTCGAGTCGTGGCTCGAGCTGTGGAGCGAGAACGAGGCGGGGGAGCGCATCCTCCTGCCCGGCTACGGCTGGATCTTCGGGGTCGGCGACGGCACGAGCAACGTGGGGCTCGGCATCCTCAACACCTCCGACGCGTTCGGCAAGGTCGACTACAAGGACGTCATGCGCCGCTGGGTGGCGACGATGCCGCAGGAGTGGACGTACTCCGACGAGACGATGACGCAGCCGATCCGCGGCGCCGCCCTGCCGATGGGCTTCAACCGGCAGCCGCACTACGACCGCGGTCTTCTGCTCGTGGGCGACGCGGGGGGCATGGTCAACCCGTTCAACGGTGAGGGCATCGCCTACGCGATGGAGTCGGCGCGACTCGCGGCCGAGGTCACTGCCCGGGCCTTCTCCCGCCCCGACGCGGCCGGCCGCGAGCGGGTGCTCGCGACCTACCCGGCCGTGATGAAGGACGCGCTGGGGGGCTACTTCACCCTGGGTCGCCACTTCGCCGCCCTGATCGGGCACCCCGAGATCATGCGGCTGGCCGTCAAGTACGGCCTGCCGCGCACGACGCTCATGCGTCTGCTGCTCAAGGTCATGGCCAACCTCGGCGAACCCCGCGGCGGCAGCGCCGCCGACCGGGCCATCGCCGCGCTCAATCGACTGACGCCGTCCGCCTGATGTCCAGGAGAGGTATCCCTACGATGGAGTACGGAATCCCGCAGGTCATGCCGTCGATCCTCGCCGGGTGCGGGGGTTCCGCCCGGAGCACCGGACGAAAGGGGTGGCCGTCGTGGTGAGCAGCCCGTACCTGCCGATCCTCATCTTCTTCGCCTGCGGGATCGCGTTCGCCGCGCTCTCGGTCCTCGGCCTCGGCGTCGTCGGCCCGAAGAAGTACAACAGCGCCAAGTTCGTGGCCTACGAGTGCGGGATCCAGCCCTCCCCGCGGGCCGACCAGGGCGGCCGGGTGCCGGTGAAGTTCTACACCGTCGCCATGCTCTTCATCATCTTCGACATCGAGTCGGTGTTCCTCTTCCCGTTCGCGGTCGCGTTCGACTCCCTGGGGTTGTTCGCGCTCGTCGAGATGGTGTTGTTCGTGCTCACCGTGTTCGTGGCCTACGTGTACGTGTGGCGCCGCGGCGGATTGGATTGGGACTGAGCTCATGGGTATCGAGGAGAAGCTCCCGTCGGGGGTCATGACCGCGAAGGTCAGCACGGTCGCCGGCCACCTGCTCAAGACGTCGATGTGGCCCGCCACGTTCGGCCTCGCGTGCTGCGCGATCGAGATGATGGCCGTCGGCACGCCCGACTACGACATCGCCCGGTTCGGGATGGAGCGGTTCGCCGCCACCCCGCGGCAGGCCGACCTCATGATCGTCGCCGGCCGGGTCAGCCAGAAGATGGCGCCCGTCGTCCGCCAGGTGTACGACCAGATGCCCGAGCCCAAGTGGGTGCTCTCGATGGGCGTCTGCGCGAGCTCCGGCGGGATGTTCAACAACTACGCGATCGTCCAGGGCGTCGACCACATCGTCCCCGTCGACGTCTACCTCCCGGGGTGTCCACCGAGGCCGCAGATGCTGCTCAACGCGATCCTCACGCTCCACGAACAGATCACCAGGGAGCCGCACATCGGCGACCGACGCAAGATCGCGCAGGCCGTCGAGCGGGCCGCGATGGAGGCGACCCCCACCCACGCGATGAAGGGGCTGCTGGCGTGAACGACGACGGACCCTCGACGACGCGGGCGCACGCCACCGGCGGCGCTCCGCTCGAGAACCTCTCCGGCGCGCAGTCGCCGGAGTCGCGCGACGTCGCCCAGGTGGGCGGACCGAGTGTGCGCGGCGAGCGTCACGGCATGTTCGGCGCCGCGCCCGGGGGCGATACGAGCGGCTACGCCGGTCTCGTCTCGCCCGTCCTGTTCCCCGGTGCCTCGGAGCGCCCGTACGGCGGCTGGTTCGACGAGGTCGCCGACGCGCTCGACGCCGCCCTCCGCCGCCGCGGGACCGACCCCGCCGCGGCGCTCGAGGGCGTCGTCGTCGACCGTCGCGAGATGACGATCCTCGTCCGCCGCGAACACCTGCCGCAGGTGGCGCGGGCGCTGCGCGACGAGCCCGCCCTGCGCTTCGAGCTCTGCCTCGGCGTCTCGGGGGTGCACTTCCCGGACCAGCACGGCCGCGAGCTGCACGCCGTGTACCACCTCCTGTCGGTGACGAACGGCTCACGCCGGGTCCGCCTCGAGGTCACGTGCCCCGACGACGACCGGCACATCCCGTCGGTCGTCGACACCTACCCGGCCACGACGTGGCACGAGCGCGAGACGTGGGACATGTTCGGGATCGTCTTCGACGGTCACCCGGCCCTGACCCGCATCCTCATGCCGGACGACTGGCCGGGTCACCCCCAGCGCAAGGACTACCCCCTCGGCGGCATCCCGGTCGAGTACAAGGGCGCCACCGTGCCGCCCCCGGACGAGCGGAGGTCGTACAACTGATGGCTGCGACGAGCGAGACGACGGCCCCCCGGGGCGAGGACGTGCACGCGGCCGGCGGCGAGGACGATCGCGCCGACGACTACGTGCTCCACGCCGAGGGCGGCGACTGGGACGAGATCGCCGCCGAGGCGGTCGACCACAGCGACGAGCGCATCGTCGTCAACATGGGCCCCCAGCACCCCTCCACCCACGGGGTGCTCCGCCTCATCCTCGAGCTCGACGGCGAGAGCGTCACGGAGTGCCGGGTCGGCATCGGCTACCTGCACACCGGCATCGAGAAGAACATGGAGTTCCGGACGTGGACGCAGGGCGTCACGTTCTGCACCCGCATGGACTACCTGACGCCGATGTTCCAGGAGACGACGTACTGCCTCGGGATCGAGCGCCTGCTGCGCATCGAGGACGACATCCCGGAGCGGGCGAACGTCATCCGCGTGCTCATGATGGAGCTCACGCGGATCAGCAGCCACCTCATCTGCCTCGGCACCGGCGGCATGGAGCTCGGCGCCACGACCGTGATGACGGTCGGTTTCCGGGAGCGCGAGCGGATCCTGCGCTTCATCGAGGCCGTCACCGGGCTGCGCATGAACAACGCGTATATCCGCCCGGGCGGCGTCGCGAACGACCTGCCGGTGGGCTGGCAGGACATCCTCGACACCGAGCTGCCGCAGCTGCGCCGCGGCCTCAAGGAGCTCGAGGCCCTCATCGTCGAGAACCCGATCCTCAAGGGCCGCACCGAGGGCGTCGGCTACCTCGACCTCGCGGGCTGCATGGCGCTCGGCATCACCGGCCCCGTCCTGCGGTCGGCCGGCCTGCCCCACGACCTGCGCAAGGCGACGCCGTACTGCGGCTACGAGACCTACGACTTCGACGTCTGCACGTGGGACACCGCCGACGCCTACGGGCGCATCCGGGTCCGGTTCAACGAGATGTGGGAGAGCCTGCGCATCGTCGAGCAGTGCATCGACCGGCTCCAGCGCGACGAGGGCCCGGTCATGATCGGCGACAAGAAGATCGCGTGGCCGGCGCAGCTGTCGGTCGGCGCCGACGGCCAGGGCAACAGCCTCGAGCACATCCGCGAGATCATGGGCACCTCGATGGAGTCGCTCATCCACCACTTCAAGCTCGTCACCGAGGGATTCCGGGTGCCCCCGGGCCAGGCGTACGTGCCGGTCGAGTCGGCCAAGGGCGAGCTCGGCGCGCACGTCGTCTCCGACGGCGGGACCCGCCCCTACCGGGCCCACTTCCGCGATCCCGCCTTCAACAACCTGCAGGCGACGGCGGCGATGGTCGAGGGCGGCAACGTCGCCGACACGATCGTCGCGGTCGCCTCCATCGACCCCGTCCTGGGAGGGGTGGACCGCTGATGGGCCACGCGAACCTGCCGAACTACGGCACCGCCCCCGCGCCCGAGAGCGACGCGTACGACGCCCAGGTGCTCGACGCGCTCCTCGTCGACGCGGCGGAGGTCGTCCGGCGCTACCCCCAGAAGGAGTCGGCGCTGCTGCCCCTGCTGCACCTCGTGCAGAGCGTCGACGGGTACGTGACGACGCGCGGCATCGAGTTCTGCGCCGCGATGCTCGGCCTCAGCGCCGCCGAGGTGAGCGGGGTCGCGACGTTCTACACCCAGTACAAGCGCCACCCCAACGGCGACTACACGATCGGCGTCTGCACGAACACGCTGTGCGCCCTCATGGGCGGCGACGCGATCTTCGAGCGCCTGTCCGACCACCTCGGCGTGGACCACGACGAGACGACCCCCGACGGGGCGATCACCCTCGAGCGGGTCGAGTGCAACGCGGCGTGCGACTACGCGCCCGTCGTCATGGCGAACTGGGAGTTCTTCGACAATCAGACCCCCGAGTCGGCGGTCGACCTCGCCGACGCCCTGCGCTCGGGAGCGCCGGTCCGCCCGAGCCGCGGCGCCGACCGGGTGTGCACCTTCCGGCAGGTCAGCCGGGTGCTCGCCGGGTTCCCCGACGGCCGGGCCGACGAGGGCCCCGGCGCGGGGGAGGCCTCTCTCGTGGGGCTGCGCCTCGCCAAGGAGCGCGGCTGGCACGCCCCCGAGCCGGGGCAGGCGCAGGACAACGCCGCGGACACGGGCGGGCGCACGCCGAGCGGTGGCCTGGAGCCCGGGCGGAGCGGATCGACGGACACGCCGGCCAACGAGCCGGACGAGAAGCCCGGCGACGGGAAGGTCGAGAAATGAGCACGCAGCTGACCCCGGTCCTCACGCGGTACTGGGACGAACCGCGGTCCTGGACTCTGGAGTCCTACGAGCGCACCGGCGGCTACACCGGCCTGCGCAACGCCCTCGCGAAGGACCCCGCCGAGCTCGTCGGGATCGCCAAGGAGTCCGGCCTGCGCGGCCGGGGCGGCGCCGGCTTCCCCACGGGCATGAAGTGGGGCTTCCTGCCCGAGCCCGACGGCGGCCCGCGCTACCTCGTCGTCAACGCCGACGAGTCCGAGCCCGGCACCTGCAAGGACATGCCGCTGCTCATGGCGTCCCCGCAACTCCTCGTCGAGGGGATGGCCATCACGTCGTACGCGATCGGCTGCACGCACGCGTTCGTCTACGTCCGCGGCGAGGTCGTCCACGTGTACCGGCGTGTGCTCCAGGCGGTGCAGGAGGCGTACGCGGCCGGGTACCTGGGACGCGACATCCTCGGGAGCGGCTTCGATCTCGACATCACCGTCCACGCCGGCGCGGGCGCCTACATCTGCGGCGAGGAGACGGCGCTGCTCGACTCGCTCGAGGGCCGTCGCGGCCAGCCGCGGCTCAAGCCCCCGTTCCCGGCGGTGGCCGGCCTGTACGCGCGGCCGACGGTCGTCAACAACGTCGAGTCCATCGCCTCCGTCCCGTCGATCCTCGCGAACGGCGCGGACTGGTTCGGCGGCATGGGCACGGAGAAGTCGAAGGGGTACGGCATCTTCAGCCTCTCCGGGCACGTCACGCGGCCCGGCCAGTACGAGGCGCCGCTGGGCATCACGCTGCGCGAGCTGCTCGACGTGGCGGGCGGGGTGCGCGCCGGCCACGAACTCAAGTTCTGGACGCCGGGCGGCAGCTCGACGCCGATGTTCACCACCGAGCACCTCGACGTCCCGCTCGACTTCGAGTCGGTCGCCAAGGCCGGGTCGATGCTCGGCACGCGCGCGCTGCAGATCTTCGACGAGACGGTCTCGGTCGTGAAGGCCGTGTCGCGGTGGATCGACTTCTACGCGCACGAGTCGTGCGGCAAGTGCACCCCCTGCCGGGAGGGCACGTACTGGCTCAAGCAGATCCTCACCCGGCTCGAGGCCGGCCAGGGCGTGCCGGGCGACCTCGAGAAGCTCGACGACATCGCGAGCAACATCCTCGGCCGCTCGTTCTGCGCCCTCGGCGACGGCGCGACGAGCCCGGTCCACTCCGGGCTGAAGTATTTCCGCGACGAGTTCGAGCAGGCGATGCACACGCCGGTCGACGTCTCGTTCCCGCCCCACCGGTCCACCGTCTTCGCGAAGGAGGACGTGACCTCATGACCGTTCCCACCTCTCCCGCGTCCGGGAGCAACGCCACCGACCAGGGCGGCAACGCCACGCTGCCGCCGAGCACCCCGAAGGTCGAGACGGTCACGCTGACCATCGACGGCCTCCCGGTCACGGCGCCCAAGGGCGCCCTCGTCATCCGCGCCGCCGAGACCGTGGGGATCGAGATCCCGCGCTTCTGCGACCACCCGCTGCTCGACCCGGCCGGCGCGTGCCGCCAGTGTCTCGTCGACGTCGCCACCCCCGGCCCCGACGGTGAGCTGCGGCCCATGCCGAAGCCGCAGGCCGCGTGCACGATGACGGTCTCCGAGGGCATGGCCGTCAAGACCCAGCACACGTCGCCCGTCGCCGACAAGGCCCAGCAGGGCGTCATGGAGCTGCTGCTCGTCAACCATCCGCTGGACTGCCCGGTGTGCGACAAGGGCGGCGAGTGCCCCCTGCAGAACCAGGCGATGTCGGCGGGCCGGTCGACGAGCCGGTTCACCGACGTCAAGCGCACGTTCCCCAAGCCGGTCCGCGTCTCGACGCAGGTCCTGCTCGACCGCGAGCGCTGCATCCTCTGTCAGCGGTGCACCCGCTTCTCCGACCAGATCGCGGGTGACCCGTTCATCGCGCTCGTCGAGCGCGGCGCGAACCAGCAGATCGGCGTCTACCAGGACAAGCCGTTCGAGTCCTACTTCTCCGGCAACACGGTCCAGATCTGCCCGGTCGGGGCACTGACCGGCGCGATGTACCGGTTCCGGTCCCGCCCGTTCGACCTCGTCTCGACGCCGTCGGCGTGCGAGCACTGCGCCGCCGGATGCGCCATCCGCACCGACCACCGGCGCGGCAGCGTCCTGCGCCGCATGGCCGCGCTCGACCCCGACGTCAACGACGAGTGGAACTGCGACAAGGGCCGGTGGGCCTTCCGCTACACCGCCCTCGAGGACCGCCTGACCACCCCGCTGGTGCGCGACGCCGACGGGCGGCTCCGCCCGGCCTCGTGGCCGGAGGCGGTCGTCGCGGCGGCCCAGGGTCTGTCGGCGGCGCGGGCGCGCGGCGGGGTCGGTGTCCTCACCGGGGGCCGGGTCACCGCCGAGGACGCCTACGCCTACGGCAAGTTCGCCCGCGTGGCGCTCGGGACGAACGACGTGGACTTCCGCGCGCGTCCCGGCTCGCCGGAGGAGGCCGACTTCCTCGCCTCCCACGTGGTCGGCAAGGGTCCGCACGTGGGAGCGGTGACGTACGAGCGGCTCGAGAACGCGCCCGCGGTGCTCCTCGTCGGTCTCGAGCCCGAGGAGGAGGCGCCCATCGTCTTCCTCCGCCTGCGCAAGGCGGCCCGCAAGAACAAGACCTCGGTCTTCTCCGTCGCGCCGTTCGCGACGCGGGGGCTGACCAAGGCCGGCGGCAGCCTCGTCCAGGCGGCCCCGGGCACGGAGCCGGAGGTCCTCGACGCGCTCACCGACGGCCTGCCGGAGCTGGCCCCCGTCGTCGAGGCACTGCGCGCACCCGGGGCCGCGATCCTCGTCGGCGAGCGGCTCGGCGCCGTGGCCGGCGGGCTCAGCGCCGCCGTCCGCCTCGCCGAGGCGACCGGTGCCGGGCTCGCGTGGGTCCCGCGCCGGGCCGGGGAGCGCGGTGCGGTGGAGGCCGGCGCCCTCCCGGGCCTGCTGCCCGGCGGTCGCCCCCTGGCCGATCCCGCCGCCCGTGCGGAGGTCGCGGCGGCCTGGGAGGTCGACGACCTGCCCTCACGGCCGGGTCGCGACGCCGACGAGATCGTCGCCGCCGCGGCGAGCGGCAACCTGGCCGGGCTCGTCGTCGGCGGCGTCGAGATCGACGACCTGCCGCGGCCCCGCCTCGCCGCGACCGCCCTGGAGAGGAGCTTCGTCGTCTCCCTCGAGCTGCGGCGCAGCGCCGTCACCGAGCACGCCGACGTGGTGTTCCCCGTGGCCTCGACCGCCGAGAAGGACGGTCGTTTCGTCGACTGGGAGGGCCGCGTCCGCGAGAACCACGCCGCGCTGGCGACGTCCCTGTCCTCCGACCTGCGGGTCCTCGACATGCTCGCCGACGAGCTCGGAGCGTGGCTCGGGACGCGCAGCGTCGCCGCGGCCCGCGACGAGATGACCTCGCTCGGCCCGTGGGCGGGCGCGCGTCCGCCGGCCCCCCGGGCCCGGGCGCTCGCCGTCCCGACCCCGGGCGAGGGCCAGGCCGTGCTCGCCACGTGGCACCACCTGCTCGACCTCGGCCGGATGCAGGACGGCGAGCCGTACCTCGCCGGCACCGCGCCTACGACCCACGCCCGCCTCAGCCCGGCCACGGCGGCCGCGGTCGGCGTCGAGGACGGGGAGCTGCTCACCGTCTCGACCGCGCACGGCGCGCTCTCGCTGACGTGCCTGATCACCCCGATGGCCGACCGCGTCGTCTGGCTGCCGACCAACAGCGCCGGCTCCCGGGTCCGCCCCGACCTCGACGTCGACGCCGGGGCCGTCGTCAACCTCACCAAGGGCGGTGTCGCATGAGCCTGGTCCCCACTCTCTCCGCCCTGTCGTCGCTCCCGGCCGAGGCCGGCGTCGGGGGCAACCCCGTGGCCGACTTCTCCGACACGCCGCTGTGGCTCGCGGCGGTCAAGGCCGTCGCGATCTTCGTCTACCTCATGCTGCAGGTCGTCCTCGTCATCTGGTTCGAGCGCCGTGTCATCGGCCGCATGCAGCAGCGTCCCGGTCCCAACCGGTTCGGGCCCTGGGGCATCGGCCAGACCCTGGCCGACGGCTTCAAGCTCATGTGGAAGGAGACGTTCGTCCCCAAGGGGGCGGACACCTTCACGTTCCTGCTCGCCCCGATCATCGCGGGGGCGGTCGCCTTCGTCGGGTTCGCGATCATCCCCGTCGGCGGGACCGTGAACCTGTTCGGGCACATGACACCGCTGCAGATCACGGACGCCCCGGTCGCCGTGCTCGTCGTCCTCGCCGCCGCGGGCGTCGGGGCCTACGGCTTCGTGCTCGCGGGCTGGTCCTCGGGGTCCACCTACCCGCTCCTCGGCGGGCTCCGTTCGACGGCGCAGGTCGTCTCCTACGAGATCGCGATGGGCCTCTCGCTCGTCGCCGTCTTCCTGTACGCCGGCTCGATGTCGACGTCGTCGATCGTCGCCGCACAGCGCGACCTGTGGTTCGTCATCCCGGCGTTCTTCAGCTTCGCCGTGTACGTCATCTGCATGGTGGGGGAGACGAACCGTCTCCCGTTCGACCTCGCGGAGGGCGAGGGCGAGCTCGTCGGCGGGTACCACACCGAGTACTCCGGCATGCGGTTCGCGATGTTCTTCCTCGGCGAGTACGTCAACATGTTCACCGTCTCGGCACTGGCCACGACGATGTTCCTCGGCGGCCCGGCCGCGCCCCCCGGGATCGCCGCGATCGGCGGCGGCGTCCTCGACCAGGGCTGGTGGGGCCTGCTGTGGTTCACGATCAAGATGTGGGTGTTCATGTGGTTCTTCGTGTGGCTGCGGGGCTCGCTGCCCCGGACCCGCTACGACCAGTTCATGCGCTTCGGCTGGAAGTTCCTCATCCCCGCCACGCTCGTGTGGGTGCTCGCGGTGGCGTTCATCCGCGGGGCCCAGCTGAGCTACCTCGGCGAGAACACGCTGCTCGCGACGGTGATCGTCGTCCTCGTCGTCGCCGTGGGGGCCCTCGTGGCCGCGTGGAACTGGGACGAGCGCCGCGCCCGCGCCACCGAGAGCGAACCCGTCCCCGACGAGATCGACCCGTTCGCCGGCGGGTTCCCGGTCCCGCCGCTGCCCGGCCAGCAGCTGCGTGAACCGGACGGCGGCGTCACCGCCGGCGGTTCCGGCTCCGGCGCGCTCGCCTCCTCGGCGTCGTCGACGCCCACGTCCATCCCGGCCCTTGGCACCACGAAGGAGGCCCACCGTGGCGGATCCGACGCCTGACCCCGCCCGCGAGTCCGACGTCCCCGCCCGCCGGGAGCACGGCTCCGGCGCGTCGGTGGCGCGTCCCGAGCCGGCGCGCCAGGAGGAACCCCGCTCGGGCTTCCTCGCGGACCTGTTCGCGCCCGTCGCCGGGTTCGGGGTCTCGTTCAAGACCCAGTTCCGCAAGGTCGCGACCGAGGAGTACCCGGAGGAGAAGCGGCCGACCGCGCCCCGGTACCACGGCCGTCACCAGCTCAACCGGCACCCGGACGGGCTCGAGAAGTGCGTGGGGTGCGAGTTGTGCGCGTGGGCCTGCCCGGCCGACGCGATCCTCGTCGAGGGCGCCGACAACGACGACACGCCGCTGGCCGAGGGCGGTCGCGGGCGGTTCTCCCCGGGTGAGCGCTACGGCCGCGTCTACCAGATCAACTACCTGCGCTGCATCTTCTGCGGGCTGTGCATCGAGGCGTGCCCCACGCGCGCGCTGACGATGACGAACGAGTACGAGATGGCCGACCACACGCGCGCGGACCTCATCTTCGAGAAGCACCAGCTCCTCGCTCCGCTCGCCCCCGGCATGGTCCCCGCGCCCCACCCGATGGTCGAGGGCACCGACGAGGCCGACTACTACCGCGGAGCGGTCTCGGGGCCGACTCCCGCGCAGGAGGCCTACGTCCGGGACCGCGAGGCGGCCGCGGAGGGCGCCGCCCGGTCCTCGGGGGCGACCGAGAGCCTCCTCGACCCCGGTGACGGCTCTCCCCGTCCGGCCGGGCACCACGCGACGCACCGCACGGCCTCACCCGCGACGTCCGCGGCCGCGGCGACGTCGGCGGCGACGAACGGAGGTGACCGGCGATGACCGGGACAGCGGAGGCGGTCCTCTTCTGGATCGCCGGTCCGACCATGGTCCTCGGGGCCCTCGGCCTCGTCTTCGCGAAGCGGGCCGTGTACGCCGCCCTGTCGATGGCCTTGGTCATGATCCTGCTCGGGATCGTGTACCTCACGCAGGGCGCCGACTTCCTCGGCGTGATCCAGATCTTCGTCTACACCGGCGCCGTGATGATGCTCTTCCTCTTCGTCATCATGCTCGTCGGCGTCGACGCCTCCGACACGACGATCGACTCCCTCCGGGCCCACAAGTGGTTCGCGCTGGTCATCGCCGTCGGGCTCGGTCTCCTGCTCGCCTCGTCGTTGTCGCGCGCCGTCTTCGCCCCCCCGCCGCCCATCTCGCAGATGAACGCGGACGGCAACGTCGCCGGCCTGGCCTCGCTCATCTTCGGCGAGTACGTCTGGGTGTTCGAGCTGACGAGCGCGCTGCTCATCACCGCCGCCCTCGCGGCGATGGTGCTCGCGCACCGCGAGCGGCTGACCCCGAAGCCGACCCAGCGGGAGTGGTCGCGGCGCCGGGTGCACGAGAACCGCAACGTCGCCGGCTTGCCGGCGCCGGGGGTGTACGCGCGCCACAACGCCGTCGACACGCCCGCGCTGCTGCCCGACGGCACGCCGAGCGAGCTGTCCGTGTCGCGGGTGCTCGCCGCCCGTCACCAGCTCTCGACGCCCGAGCGGTACTCCTCGGCCACCCCCGGCGAGGCGGAGCCCTCGGCCGTGGGGTCACCCGATGACGACGCCCGCCCCGATCGGGGGACCGATCCCGGCACGCACGTCGGGACCGACGACGCCCGGGGCCGCGGCCCGGCGCGCGGCAACGAGGGGGACGACGCGCGATGAGCCTGATGAACTACGTCTACCTGGCGATCGTGCTCTTCGCGATCGGCGCCGCGACGGTGCTCGTGCGGCGCAACGCGATCATCGTGTTCATGGGCATCGAGCTCATGCTCAACGCCGTCAACCTCGCCTTCGTCACGTTCGCCCGCATGAACGGGTCGCTCGACGGCCAGGCCGTCGCCCTGTTCGTCATGGTCGTCGCCGCCGCGGAGGTCGTCGTCGGGCTCGCCATCATCATGACGATCCACCGGTCGCGCCGTTCCGCCTCGGTCGACGACGCCAATCTGCTGAAGCTGTGAGGAGCGACCAGTGACCACCCTTCCCCTCTCGCTCCCGACGGCGGTGGCGGCCGCCGACGCCGCCGTCGCCCCGGCCCAGGGTATGGCCGGCGTGGCCTGGCTGCTCGTGGCGCTGCCGCTCGCGGGCGCGGCCCTGCTGCTGCTGGTCCGGCGACCCCTCGAGCGCGTCGGCCCGATCATCGCGACTGTGCTGTCGTGGGGCAGCTTCGTCGTCGGCGCCATCCTGCTCGTCGAGATGATCGGCCGCTCGCCGGAGGCGCGCGCCCAGCACCTCACGCTGTTCTCGTGGCTGCCCGTGGGCACGTTCTCGCTCGATGCGGGCATGCTCATCGACCAGCTCTCGGTGACGTTCGTGCTGCTCATCACGTTCGTCGGGTCGCTCATCCACGTGTACTCGCTCGGGTACATGGCCCACGACCCCGACCGGCGCAAGTTCTTCGCGTTCCTCAACCTCTTCGTCGCGGCGATGCTCCTGCTCGTCACGGCCGACTCCTACCTCCTGCTCTACGTCGGCTGGGAGGGTGTCGGTCTCGCGTCGTACCTGCTCATCGGGTTCTGGAACTGGAACCCGCCGTACGCCTCCGCCGCGAACAAGGCGTTCATCGCCAACCGCATCGGCGACTTCGGCCTCGGCCTCGCGATCATGGCGATGTTCGCCACGTTCGGCACCGTGACGATCACCGGGGTCGACCGGGCGGCCCAGGCCGCGGGCGATCAGGCCGGCACGATGCTCACCGTCATCGGCTTTCTCCTGCTGCTGGGGGCGTGCGGCAAGTCGGCGCAGTTCCCGCTGCAGAGCTGGCTCGGCGACGCGATGGCCGGTCCGACGCCGGTGTCCGCGCTCATCCACGCGGCGACGATGGTCACCGCCGGCGTCTACCTCGTGGTCCGGGCCCACCCGGTCTACGACCACGCGCCCGTCGCGGCCCTCGCCGTGACGATCGTCGGCGCGATCACGCTGACGATGGGCGCGATCATCGGGTGCGCCAAGGACGACATCAAGAAGGCGCTCGCCGCGTCGACCATGAGCCAGATCGGCTACATGATGCTCGCGGCCGGGCTCGGCCCGGTGGGCTACGCCTTCGCGATCTTCCACCTCGTCACGCACGGCTTCTTCAAGGCCGGGATGTTCCTCGGGGCCGGGTCGGTCATGCACGGCATGGGGGACCGCGTCGACATGCGCACGTTCGGCGGGCTCTCCGGGAAGATGAAGATCACCTGGGCCACGTTCCTGTGCGGCTGGCTCGCCATCATCGGCTTCCCGTTCCTGTCCGGGTTCTTCAGCAAGGACAAGATCATCGAGGCGGCGTTCGTGGGGGAGGGCTGGCGTCCCTGGGTGTTCGGCCTGACGACCATGCTCGTCGCGGGCCTGACCGCCTTCTACATGTCGCGCCTGTTCTTCATGACCTTCCACGGGAAGCGCCGCTGGCTCGAGGACGACCACCCGCACGAGTCGCCGGCCAGCATGACGGTGCCGATGATCATCCTCGCGGTCGGCTCGGTCGCGCTCGGGGGCGTCCTCCAGGCCGGCGGGTTCCTCGACTGGCTGGCGCCGGTCACCGGCGGCCACGCCGGGGCGGCCCATCACGAGCCCGTGCTCCCGATCCCCGTCATCACCGGCGGCACGCTCCTGCTCGTCGCCCTCGGCGTCGGCCTCGCGTGGGCCCGGTACTGGCGCGCCGACGTGCCCGTGACCGCGCCCGCCGGCTCGTGGCTCACCCGCGCCGCCGCGCGCGACTTCTACCAGGACGACGTCAATCACGGTCTGCTCGTCGTGCCGGGCAACGCCCTCGTCGAGGCCGCGACGCTCGCGGACGACTCGGGCGTCGACCAGGGCACCGACGGCGTGGGCCGCGCGGTGCTCGGGGCCTCGACCCGCCTCGCCCGCCTGCAGAACGGGTTCGTCCGCTCCTACGCCCTGACGATGCTCCTCGGCGTCGTCCTCGTCCTCGCCGCCGTCTGGATGGTGCAGTCGTGATGTCCCCGATCGTGCTGATGTCGACCCCGATGACGTCGGTGTCGGCCCTCGCCCCCGCCTCACCGGTCGTGACCGCGGCGGGCACGAGCGCCTCGGCGTTCCCGTGGCTGACCCTCATCGGCGCCATCCCCCTGCTCGGCGCCCTCCTGTTGTTCGCCCTGCCGGGCCGGGCCCAGGTGGGACGCGCCCTCGCGCTGGGGTTCTCGCTGCTCGCGTTCGTCGTCTCCGTCGTCGCGGCGACGCGGTTCGACCCGGGTTCGACGGCGCAGTTCCAGCTCGGGGAGCGCCTGGAGTGGATCCCGCAGTTCGGGGTGTCCTACTCGCTCGGCGTCGACGGCATGGGCATCGCGATGATCGTCATGTCGACGATCATCGTCCCGGTCTGCGTGCTCGCCGGGTGGCACGACGTCCCCGAGGGCGGGCGCCGGCGCAACGTCTACTTCGCGTGGATGCTGCTCCTCGAGGCCATGATCATCGGCGTGTTCGCCTCGACTGACGTCTTCTTGTTCTACGTCTTCTTCGAGGCGATGCTCGTCCCCGTCTACTTCCTCATCGGCAGCTACGGCGGTCCGCAACGGCACGCGGCGGCGACGAAGTTCCTCCTCGTCTCCCTCGCGGGCGGGCTCGTCATGCTCGCCGCCGTCATCGGCGTCTACGTCCTCGGCCCCGGCGGGCCCGACGGTTTCCTCGTCGAGCGCCTCACCGGCCTGAGCTTCGACCCGCTCGTGGAGCGCCTTTTGTTCGTCGGGTTCTTCCTCGCCTTCGCGATCAAGGCGCCGATGTGGCCGGTCCACACGTGGCTGCCCCAGGCCGCGTCGCAGGCCACCCCGGCGACGTCGACGCTGCTGGTCGGCATCCTCGACAAGGTCGGCACGTTCGGCATGATCCGGTTCTGCCTGCAGATGTTCCCCGAGGCGAGCCGTTGGGCCACGCCCGTCGTCATCGTGCTCGCGCTCGTCTCGATCGTCTTCGGCGCGGCCGTCGCGATCGGCCAGGACGACATGCTGCGGCTCATCGCCTACACCTCGATCAGCCACTTCGGCTTCATCGTGCTCGGCATCTTCGCCTTCACGCACGTGGCCGGCGCCGGGTCCGTGCTCTACATGGTCAACCACGGCTTCTCGACCGCGGCCATGTTCCTCATGGCGGGGATGTTGGCCCAGCGGCGGGGGAGCGTGCGCATCAGCGACTACGGCGGCTGGCAGCGCGTCACGCCGGTGCTCGCGGGCTGCTTCCTCGTCACCGGTCTCGCGACGCTGTCGCTGCCGGGCATGGGGTCGTTCGTCTCCGAGTTCCTCGTCATGCTCGGCACGTTCCAGCGCTACCCGTGGGCCGCGGCGGTGTCGTCGCTCGGCATCATCCTCGCCGCGATCTACATCCTGCTCTGGTACCAGCGCGTCATGACCGGGCCGAAGCCCGAGGGGCTCGAGCGGGTGCCCGACCTGACCGGGCGGGAGAAGTGGGTCATGGCCCCGCTCATCGCCGCGTTCCTCGTCCTCGGGTTCTACCCGGCGCCCGTCCTGGACGTCATCAACCCGTCCGTGTCGTCGACGCTGCAGCACGCGGGTGTCACCGAACCCCGACCGACGAACCCCGCGCCCGCCGGCGCGATGAACGGGAGTGCCAAGTGAGCCCCCTCGCCCTCATCGGCCCGCCCTCGGCGACGTTCACGCCGTCCGAGGTCTCCTACCTGTCGATCCTCCCCATGCTCATCGTCGCGGGAGCGGCGCTCATCGGGGTCCTCGTCGAGGCGTTCGCACCGCGCGCGGCCCGCTTCACCGCCCAGTTCGCGGTCGCCATGCTCGGCCTGCTCGCCGCGTTCGCCGTCATCGCGATGCGGGCGCCGGCGATGATCGGGGTGACGCTGTCCGGCGCCGTCGTCGTCGACGGGCCCGCGCTCGTCTTCCAGGGGATGGTGCTGCTCATGGGGGCCGCGGGCCTCGCGCTCATGGCCGAGCGGTTCGGCGGCCGCGGGCCGGACGCGTTCACGCCGTCCGGCTCGTCGGTCCCCGGCTCGCAGGCGGAGGGCCTCGCGGAGCGGCTCGGGACGACGACCGAGGTGTTCCCGCTGACGATGTTCGCCCTCCTCGGCATGATGCTCTTCCCCGCCTCCGGCGACCTGCTGACGATGTTCGTCGCGCTCGAGGTGCTCTCGATGCCGCTGTACGTGCTCACCGCCCTGGCCCGCCGCCGGCGCCTGCTGTCGCAGGAGGCCGCGCTCAAGTACTTCCTCCTCGGGTCGTTCAGCTCGGCGTTCTTCCTCTTCGGTGCGGCGCTGCTGTACGGGTACGCGGGGTCGCTCAACCTGGGCGAGATCGGGCGGGCCGTGGGCACCGTGTCCGGCCGCGGCGGGCTGCTCGCCGCCGGCGCCCTCCTGCTCTTCGTCGGCCTGCTGTTCAAGGTGGGCGCCGTGCCGTTCCACTCGTGGACCCCCGACGTGTACCAGGGTGCGCCCACCCCGGTGACCGGCTTCATGGCCGCGTGCACCAAGGTCGCGGCCTTCGGTGCGCTCCTGCGCCTCGTGTACGTCGGCCTCGCGGGATCCCGGTGGGACTGGGAGCTCGTGCTGTGGATCGTCGCCGGTCTGACGATGGTCGTCGGCTCGGTGCTGTCTGTCTCTCAGACCGACATCAAGCGCCTGCTGGCCTACAGCTCGGTGGCCCACGCCGGATTCATCCTCGTCGGCCTGCTCGCCATCGACCGGGCCGGCATCGCCGCCGTCACCTTCTACCTCGCCTCGTACGGTTTCGCGACGATCGCGGCCTTCGGCATCGTCCTGCTCGTGCGGGCGCGCGGCTCGGAGGCGACCCACATCTCGCAGTGGGCCGGGCTCGGCCGCCGCGCTCCGGTCCTCGCGGCCGGCATGGGCCTGCTCCTCATGGGGTTCGCGGGGATCCCGCTGACCTCGGGTTTCACGGCCAAGTTCGCCGTGTTCGCCGCGGCCGTGGCGCACGCGGGGGCGGCCGGCGTGGTGCTGACCGTCATCGGTGTGCTCTCCAGCGCGGTCACGGCCTACGTCTACTTCCGTATCGTGGTGCTCATGTTCTTCTCCGAGCCCGGCGGCGCCCCCGTCGACGTCCTGCGTCCCTCGGCCGGTGGCGCCACGGCCATCGGTGTCGGGTTGCTGACCACGGTGGTGCTCGGCGTGTTCCCCGCGCCGCTGCTCGCGCTCGCCGCTTCCGCGTCCCAGTTCCTCTGGTGACGGCCACTCCCGCCGACGCCGGCGCCGCTGTCGGTCGGCCCACGTCAGCGCTGCCGGTCGACGACCCCGCCCTCGCCGCGAGCCTCGCCACCGGGCTGGAGCGGGTGGACGCCCTGCTCCGCGAGCGCGTGGACCACGACGACCCGTTCGTCGCGGAGGCGTCGGGGCACCTCCTCGCGGCCGGCGGCAAGCGGTTCCGGCCGTTGCTGACGCTGCTGGCGGCCCACCTCGGGCCCCGCGGCGTGACCGACGAGGTCGTCGCCGCCGCGGCGGCCGTCGAGCTCACCCACCTCGCCTCGCTGTACCACGACGACGTCATGGACGAGGCCGACGTGCGCCGGGGTGTCGTCAGCGCCAACGCCCGCTACGGAGCCTCCACGGCGATCCTCGTGGGCGACCTCCTCTTCGGCACCGCCTCGTCGATGGTCGCGGACCTGGGCCCCGAGGCCGTGAAGATCCAGGCGGACACGTTCGTCCGCCTGTGCTCCGGCCAGATCCGGGACGACCGGCCGACCCCGCCCGGGGTCGACCCGGTCGGGCACTACCTCGGGGTCCTCGCCGACAAGACCGGCGTGCTCATCGCCACCGCGGCCCGGTACGGCGCCATGTTCTCGGGGGCCGACGCCGGCGCCGTCGAGGTGATGCGCAACTACGGGGAGCTGCTCGGTGTGGCGTTCCAGCTCGCCGACGACATCCTCGACATCACCTCCGAGGCCGACGCCTCCGGGAAGGCGCCCGGCACCGACCTGCGGGAGGGGGTCGACACCCTCGCCACGCTCGACATCCGCGCTGCCGCCGACCCGGCCGACGCGGAGCTCCTGGGGCTGCTCGATCGCGACCTGCGGGCCGACGACGCCGCCCACGCCCGCGCCCTGGAGCTCGTGCGTGCGCATCCCGCGCTGGACCGGGCGCGCGACTACACCCGCGGCGTCGCCGAGCAGGCCCGGTCCGTGCTCGCCCCGCTGCCGGACGGCCCCGTCGTGGGGGCCCTCGCCGCCCTCGCGGCCGGCAGCGTCGACCGCGTCGGCTGAACCACCTCGTCCGGCCGAAAGCCGTGTGCTTCGGAGGCGGAATCAGTTATTGTCAGCCTCGTCCGGCAGGATCCCGATCGACCCGGGGCTCTCCGATGGAAAGATGAATGCCGGCGCCGGCCTTCCTTCGGAACCGTCGAATCTCTCGGAGGATGCCGATCGGCCGGGCTCCGGGGCGGCCCAGAAGGCTCCCGAAAGTGTTACCCGCCAGTCGGATTCGCCGAGAGTTCGGGGTGGATCCGGGGAGGTCGTGCGGGTTCTGCCCGCCCAGGGTCTCGGTTGGCTCACGAGAAGGTATGGGTGGAGTAAGGACGCGCGACTCGGGTGAGTCGCGGGTGGTCCAGGCCGTATGCTTTGTCATATGTCCCGAGTTCCCGCCGAGCAGCGCCGCGAGCAGCTCATCGAGGCGACGATCGATCTCGCCATCCGTGAGGGGCTCGCCGCAGCCTCGGTCCGGCGGATCGCCGACGAGGCGAACGTCTCGCTCGGCGTCGTCCACTACTGCTTCAGCAGCAAGGAAGCCCTCCTCAACGCCGTGGCGGAGTCGTTCGCGGCTCCCATCCTCGGCCCGGTGGCCGTGGCCATCGAAGAGGGCGGGGGCACGCTCGAAGCGCGGGCCCGTCGCGGTTTCGAGACGTTTCTCGAGGTCACCAAGAAGGCGCCCGGGCGTCAACTTCTCAGTTACGAGCTCGCGGCGTGGTCCATCCGCGGCGACGGCGAGGCCGCGCGGCTGCTGTACCAGACCTACCTCGACGTCATCGAGGGCTTCCTCACGCGCGGGCTCGGCATCCAGGGGACCGATGCGCTGAGCACGCGCTCCGTGGCCCGCATGGTCCTCACCCTGACCGACGGGATCGCCCTCGCGTGGCTCGTCGACGGTGACGAGGCGTCCGCGCGGCAACAGGTCGACCTCTTCCTCGGCAGCATCCTCAAGCTGCTCCGTGACGGCGCCGCCATGGGTCTGCTCACGATCGACGAGCCCGACGCGCCGGGGGACGGCGGCACGGGCACCGACGACACGAACACCGACGGGACCGGCCCCGACGAGCCGGGCGACGACCCGCAGCCCTGAGCTCCGCCGCCGGCGCGTCGGGCGGTCGCCCGCGCGTCGTCATCCCTCCATCGTGACCTCCAGGCCCCTACCCCTATGGTCAGGCGGCCTCTCGTGTCAGGCCGGGAGCCGGTCGTCCTCCCGCAGGCGCGTGCGCCGCATCCTGTTCGCCCACACGAGGGTGTCGGCCACGAGGATGCACACCGCCAGCCACACGATGCCGAAGCCGATCCACCGCGTCGGCGACATCTCCTCGCCCATGGCCAGACCCATGACGAACTGCAGCACGGGGGCGATGAACTGCAGGAGGCCGATCGTCACGAGGGTGACGCGGCGGGCGGCCGAGGCGAAGAGCAGCAGGGGGACGGCGGTGACGACACCGCAGCCCGCGAGCAGGGCGGCGTGTCCGGGCCCGAGCGCGCCGAACGTCGCACGCCCCGTGACCTGGCACCACACGAGCAGGCCCACGGCGACGGGCGCGAGGACGAGGGTCTCGGCGCTGAGACTCTCGACGGCCCCCAGGCTCACCCCGGTCTTCTTCTTGACGAGGCCGTAGGCCCCGAACGAGAACGCGAGGAGCAGGGCGATCCACGGCGGGCTCCCGGAGGCGACGACGAGGTACAGCGCGCCCGCCCCACCGACCGCGACCGCCGCCCACTGACCGGGCCGCAGTCGTTCGCCGAGCACGGCGAGACCGAGCGCGATGCTGACAAGCGGGTTGAGGAAGTAGCCGAGCGCCGCCTCGGTGATCCGCCCCGACGTCGCCGCGACGACGTACCCCGTCCAGTTCACCGCGATGAGGGCGCCCGCGAGCGTGAGCGCCGCCGCGGTCGCCGGGGGCCGGACCGCGGCGAGGAACGCCCGGAAGCGCCGCTGGAGCAGCAGGAGCGCCACGCAGAACAGCCCCGACCAGAGGATGCGATGCGCGACGATCTCCCACGGCCCGCTGGGCGCCAGGACCGCGAGATAGACCGGCAGGACGCCCCACAGCCCGTAGGCGCCGACGCCGTACCAGACCCCGGCAGACCCCTGCGACCGCGTGCCGCGGGGCCGGGCCGGGGCCCGGTCGGTCACGAGACGGTCCAGGTGTCCTTGCCGGCGAGGAGCGAACCGAGGTCGCTGTCGTCGGCGCGGCCCCCGCGGGCCGCGACGGCTCCCGCGACCTGGCCGCGGACCTGGTCGTCGTACGTCGGGCGCGACACCGCGCGGAAGACCCCCATCGGCACGTGCGTCATCTCGGGGCCGTCGAGCTGGCTCAGGGCGAAGGCCTGCGACGGGTCCTCGGCGTGGGCGTCGTGGACGACGATGCGGCTCGCGTCCGCGGAGCGCTGCCCGACGACCTCGAACCCGTCGTGGTGGTCGCGGATGACGACGTGATGGTCACCCACCCGGACCGGCTGGTCGTGCACGAGGTGCATGAGGCGGGCCTGCGCCTGCTCGTGGTCCTTGATGAGCTCGAAGGCGCCGTCGTTGAAGATCGGGCAGTTCTGGTAGATCTCCACAAACGACGTGCCACGGTGCTCGGCGGCGGCCTTGAGCGTCGCGGTGAGGTGGGCCCGGTCGGAGTCCATCGTCCGCGCGACGAATGTCCCGCCGGCCCCGAGAGCCAGCGAGATCGGGTTGAACGGCCGGTCGACGGAGCCGAGCGGGCTCGACTTCGTCACGAGGCCCTCGGCGGAGGTGGGGGAGTACTGCCCCTTCGTCAGGCCGTAGATCCGGTTGTTGAACAGCAGGATCGTCATGTTGACGTTGCGGCGCAGCGCGTGGATGAGGTGGTTGCCGCCGATCGAGAGCGCGTCGCCGTCACCGGTGACGACCCAGACCGACAGGTCCTCGCGGGCCACGGCGAGCCCGGTGGCGATCGACGGGGCGCGGCCGTGGATCGAGTGCATCCCGAACGTGTCGAGGTAGTAGGGGAACCGGGACGCGCACCCGATGCCGGAGACGAAGACGATGTTCTCGCGGGCCAATCCGAGGGAGGGCAGGAAGCTCTGCACGGCCGCGAGGATCGCGTAGTCGCCGCAGCCGGGGCACCAGCGGACCTCCTGGTCGGAAGTGAAGTCCTTCTTCGTCTGGGGGAGCGCGTCCGGGGCGAGCCGGGGCACGCCGTGGGTGCCGCCGCTGCCGGGGAAACCGAGATCGATGGTGGTCACGCGTTCGCTCCGCTCTCGTTGGGGGCCGCGACGGGCGCGTCGTCCGCGGGCAGGTCGTCGGCGCCGTCGTCGAGGGCGCCGGTGTCGTCGGGGTCGACCGTCTTCGGCGCGTCGCCGACGACGGCGGCGGCGATGACGTCGGCGAGGTCGCTGCTCGTGAAGGGCAGCCCGCGCACCTGCGTGTGCGACTGCACGTCGACGAGATAGGTGCCCCGCAGCAGCAGGGCCAGCTGGCCCATGTTCATCTCGGGCACGATGACGCGCCGGTAGCGGCGCAGCACGTCGCCCGTGTTCGACGGCATCGGGTTGAGGTGGGTGAGGTGCGCCTGGGCGACCTTCATCCCCGCGAGCCGCACGTCGCGCACGGCCGAGGCGATCGGACCGTAGGTCGACCCCCAGCCGAGGATGAGGACCTCGGCGTCACCGTCGGGGTCGTCGACCGCGAGGTCGGGGATCGTGTCGGCGATCCGGGCGATCTTGGCGGCCCGGAGGCGGACCATGAGGTCGTGGTTGTCGGGGTCGTAGGAGATCTCGCCCGTCCCGTCGGCCTTCTCGATGCCGCCGATGCGGTGCTCGAGTCCCTTGGTGCCCGGCACGGCCCACGGCCGGGCGAGCGTCTCGGGGTCGCGGACGTACGGGTGGAACGCGGGCCGCCCCTTCGCGTCGGTGGCGTTCGGTTCGGTGGCGAACTCGACCCGCAGGTCGGGCAGCTCCGCCACCTCGGGGATCTGCCACGGCTCGGAGCCGTTCGCGAGGTAGCCGTCCGAGAGGAGGATGACCGGGGTGCGGTACTGCGTCGCGATGCGCACCGCCTCGAGGGCGGCGTCGAAGCATCCGGAGGGGGTGGCGGGGGCGATGACGGCGACGGGTGACTCGCCGTTGCGGCCGTACAGGGCCTGGAGGAGGTCGGCCTGCTCGGTCTTCGTCGGCAGCCCGGTCGAGGGCCCGCCGCGCTGGACGTCGATGACGACGAGCGGGAGCTCGGTGGCGACGGCCAGGCCGATCGTCTCGGCCTTGAGCGCGAGGCCCGGCCCGGACGTCGAGGTCACGCCGAGCGCGCCGCCGAACGACGCGCCGAGCGCGATGCCGACGCCGGCGATCTCGTCCTCCGCCTGGACCGTCGTCACGCCGTACCGCTTGAGGCCCGACAGCGCGTGCAGGATGTCGGAGGCCGGGGTGATGGGGTAGGTGCCGAGCACGAGCGGCAGCCCGCTGCGCTGGGCGGCGGCGGCGAGGCCGTACGCGGTCGCCGTGTTGCCGGTGATGTTGCGGTACCGACCGGGCGGCATGGTCGCCGGCGCCACCTCGTACCGGTGCGCGAAGTCCTCGGTCGTCTCGCCGTAGTGGTACCCGGCCATGAGCGCGGTGAGGTTGGCCTCGAGGATCTCGGGGTTCTTCGCGAACTTCGCCTTGAGGAAGGCGCGGGTGCCCTGCAGGGGGCGGGTGTACAGCCAGGAGAGCAGGCCGAGGGCGAACATGTTCTTCGCCCGCTCCTTCTCCTTGCGGGTGAGGTCGAAGTCGCCGA
Source organism: Agilicoccus flavus (assembly GCF_014857905.1). Taxonomy (GTDB): domain Bacteria; phylum Actinomycetota; class Actinomycetes; order Actinomycetales; family Dermatophilaceae; genus Agilicoccus; species Agilicoccus flavus. Next base: position 177,443 of record NZ_JACYXE010000006.1, read on the forward strand.
GGGCCTCGACGGTGATCGAGGTGAGCGGCAGCCCGTGCACGTGCCACGACTCGAGCGTGTCGTCCTCGAGCGGGTTGCTCGCGTATCCCACCTTCGCGAGGTTGCGCTTGCCGAACGCGTCGGTGTCGACGACGATCGTCGCGCCGCGGGGGAGGTCCCCGAGGTTCGCCTTGAGCGCGGCGGGGTTCATCGCGACGAGCACGTCGGGCCGGTCGCCCGGGGTGAGCACCCGGTCCTGCGCGAAGTGGAGCTGGAAGCTCGACACGCCCGGCAGGGTGCCCTGGGGGGCGCGGATCTCGGCGGGGAAGTTGGGCAGCGTCGACAGGTCGTTGCCGAGCGAGGCCGTCTCGGCCGTGAAGCGGTCGCCCGTGAGCTGCATCCCGTCGCCCGAGTCGCCCGCGAAGCGGATGACGACGCCCTGCAGCTGCTCGACCTGTGTGGAGGACATGTCCTGGCTCACCATGCTTTCGTTTGCCGCGTACCGATGGCCGGCGGTGCGGAGGCCGTTCCGCCCCGACGGTCGGTCCGATGCTGACCCGGGCCCGTCCGACGATGCCGACGATGACGACCCGGATCCGACGGGTGACCACCATGTTATGAGGGCCCGTTGCGCGACAACCGGGGCGGCCCATTCCCTCTTCCCCGGTGTCCGCAGTGTGATACCCGAGGCGGGCCACCACCGGCGCGGAGCGTGGGCCGCCGGTCCGGAACACCCCGTCCGGAGAGGGCGTTGGATCGGTCATGCACCAGCATTTCAACGGCGTCAAGACGGCCGCGCTGTTCGGCGCGATCTTCGCTCTCCTGCTCGGCATCGGCTCGTTCGTGGGCGGGGGCCGGTTCATCTGGCTCTTCGCCCTCATCGGCGTCGCCACGACGTTCTACGGCTACTGGAACAGCGACAAGCTCGCGATCAAGGCCATGCGCGCCTACCCGGTGACCGAGGACCAGGCCCCGGTGATGTACCGGATCGTGCGCGAGCTGTCCTCGCGTGCCGGCAAGCGTATGCCGCGGCTGTACATCTCGCCGACCGACGCTCCCAACGCCTTCGCGACCGGTCGCAACCCGGACCACGCCGCCGTGTGCTGCACCGAGGGGATCCTGCGGCTCCTCGACGAGCGGGAGCTGCGCGGCGTCCTCGGGCACGAGCTCATGCACGTGTACAACCGCGACATCCTCACGTCGTCGGTCGCGGGCGCGCTCGCCGGCATCGTCACGAGCGTCGCGCAGATGGCCATATTCTTCGGCGGCGGCGGCGACGAGGACCGCCCGAACCCCGTCGCGATGTTCGCGATGGCGCTGCTGGCCCCCCTCGCGGCGACGCTCATCCAGTTCTCCATCAGCCGGACCCGGGAGTTCGACGCGGACGAGGACGGCGCGAAGCTGACCGGCGACCCGCTGGCGCTCGCGAGCGCTCTGTCCAAGCTCGAACGCGGCACGGCCGCGGCCCCGCTGCCCCCGGCGCCGCAGCTGCAGAACGCGGCGCACATGATGATCGCCAACCCGTTCCGGGCCGCCGACGTGGGCCGGATGTTCAGCACCCACCCGCCGATGGCCGCCCGGATCGACCGGCTCCAGGGCCTGGCGCGTGGGATGCACTCGCACTACTGAGGGTCGCCGCGCGAGGCGCGCCGAGGCACGCAGGGCGCGTCGGCCAGACCCCGGCGGGCCCTGCGTGCGATGCGGGCGGTCGGTCAGTCCCGGCGCAGGCGACGCGCGAGCGCCGTCCCGAAGGGCCCGACGCGCACGCCCTGCCGGGCCATGCGGGCGCGCACGACCCGTCGCGACCGGACCAGGCCGATGAGCCCGACCGCGAAGATGGGCAGCTGCGTGGCCATCCCGACGCGGTAGCGCAGCGACTCCTCGAGTCCCGCCCGCGTGGCCACGTCGAGGACGACCCCCGTGAGCAGGATCGTCAGCAGCGCCCCGCCGAACCCGCCCATGATGACGAGGCCCGTGGCCGTCCCGAGCCGGTGGGCGGGCACGAAGGTCCGGGCGAAGTCGAAGCCGATCGCGGACCCCGGGCCGCCGCTCGCCATGCCGATCATCAGCAGGACGAGGACGGCGTACGGCGCGTGGCCGGGCCAGGCGAGCACGACGACCCACGGCACGACGTTGAGCGCGATGACCGCGAACGCGAGGTTGCTGCGGCGCAGCGGGTGGCGCTGGGTGAGGACGCCGACCGTCGGGCTGAAGACGATGCCCGCGAGGACGAACAGGGTGAGCATGCCGCTCGCCGCGCCCCGCGACAGGCCCTGACCGCCGACGAGGTAGGGATAGCCCCACATCATCGAGAACGCCAGGGGCGAGAAGCACGTCGTGAAGTGCGTCCACATCCCGAGGCGGGTGCCGGGGTGCGCCCACACCCCGCGGATCTGGTCGAGCAGCCCGGCGTCGTCGCCCTCGGGCGGCGCGGGCGGGCGCGGGGCGCCGGCGGGCCGGTCGCGCAGGCCGACGAGCGACAGCACGAGCACGGCGGCGGCGACCGCCGCGGCCGCGAGGAACGCGGCCTGCCAGCCGAACGTGCCGAGGAGGGCCACGAAGGGCACGGCCGAGAGGATCTGGCCCGACTGGCCGAGCAGGCCGTTGATCTGGGTGAGGAACGGGACCCGGCGCGCGGGGAACCAGGCGGGGACGAGACGCACGACGCTGGCGAACGTCATCGCGTCGCCCGCGCCCACGAGGATGCGCGCGATGACCCCGGCCGGGACGGACTCCGCGAACGCCATCGACACCTGGCCCATGAGCATGACCGCGGCCCCTGCCGCCACGAGGGCCCGGCTGCCGAACCGGTCGAGCAACACCCCGACGGGCACCTGCATGAGCGCGTAGACGAGGAGTTGGAGCACGACGAACAGGGAGACGATGCCGGCGGCGGCCCCGAAGTGGCGCGCGGCCTCGATCCCGGCGACGCCGAACGTCGTGCGTTGCAGCACGGCCGCCGAGTAGGCGAGGACACCGACACCCCAGACCAGCCACGCGCGACGCCCACCCATGGGCTCCATCCTCCCAGGCCGCTCCGGCGTTCCCGTCCCCGCGCGACCGGGCTCGGGACGACTCGGCCCCTCTCGGCCTACGAAGCGGCAGGCCGAAGGGGGTCAGGGGAGGGCGGGGAGCACCGCGACGACGACCGCGATGAGCGGGATCGAGACGAACGTCGAGAGGGCGACGGCGCTCGCGGCCGTCTGAGGGTCGGCGCCGAACTCCCGCGCGAGCATGAAGGCGTTGACTGCGGTCGGCATCGCGCAGGCGAGGACGAGGCTCGCCAGCGGCACGCCGCTCAGGCCGGCCGCGAGGCCGACGCCGTAGGCGACGACCGGGACGACGACGGTCCGCAGGCCCACCGCGAGCAGGACCGGCCGCGTGAGGTGGAGGCGCTCGGAGCGGCCGAGCTGCAGGCCGAGGGAGAGCAGCACGAGCGGCACCGCGGCGGCCGCGAGGAGGTCGACCGCGCTCGCGAGCGGACCCGGCGTCGGCCATCCCAGCCCGCGCAGCAGCAGGCCGAGCGCGAGGGCCCACGTCACGGGGAGCAGCGCGACCCGCCGCAGCCCGGCGCCGAGCCCGCCGCTCGCCCCGAGCAGCGCGGGGCCGATGGTGAACATGACGAACAAGGCGGTGATGAAGATGACGAGGGCCTGGTCGAGGCCCGGTCGACCGAGGGCCAGCAGCGCGATCGGCAGCCCGAAGTTGCCGTTGTTGCCGATGATCGTGCACCCGACGACGACGCGGCGGCTCTCGCCCGCGAGGCGGGTCGCCGCGAGCCACGCGATCACCGCGGCGACCAGCATCGCCGCGAGGTAGGCGCCGACGAGGCGAACTCCGGAGGCGGCGGTCACGGTCGTCGTCGTCACGCTCTGGAAGGCGAGCGCCGGCGTGAAGCCGTACATGCTCACCTTGTTGACCGTGTCGACGTCGAGGGTGAACGACTTGGCCAGCGCGACGCCGACCCCCGCGACGAGGACGACGGGCAGGATGACGTCGACGAGCGCGCTCAGCACAGCGCGCACTCTAGGCGGTGGTCGCCCCCCGGACGGCGCGCGCCCCGCCCGACGGCACCCGCCGTCGGGCGCTCCACGCCCTGCAGCGTCAGCGGTAGTTGGTGAACTGCAGGGCGACGTCGAGGTCGGCGCCCTTGAGCATGGCGATGACGGCCTGCAGGTCGTCGCGGTTCTTGCTCGAGACGCGCAGCTCGTCGCCCTGGATGACCGGCTTGACGGTCTTGCCGAAGGAGTCGCGGATGAGCTTGCTCACCTTCTTGGCGTTCTCCTGGTCGATGCCGTCCTTCGTCGTGGCGACGAGGCGGTACTCCTTGCCGGACGCCTTGGGCTCGCCGTCGCCGGTGTCGAGGGCCTTGAGCGAGACGCCGCGCTTGACGAGCTTGGTCTGGAAGACGTCGAGGACGGCGAGGCAGCGCTCGGGGGAGTTGGCCTTCATGACGATCGAGTCGCCGGAGGACTCGATCGACGCGCCGACGCCCTTGAAGTCGTAGCGCTGGGCGATCTCCTTCGCGGCCTGGTTGAGGGCGTTGTCGACCTCCTGCGTGTCGACCTTGCTGACGATGTCGAACGAGCTGTCGGCCATCCGGGCTCTCCTTCGGGTTCAGGTTCGGGTTCGGGTTTCGTCGACCCGTCGGTCGACGGGTCGATCTCGGGGCGGCCCGCAGCTGTCGCGGCGGTCCGGAGATGTCGGTGCGGACCCGCGTGCGGACCTCCATGAGGACCTCCATGAGGACCTCCGTCAGGACCTCGATGAGGGCACCGCCGCGGCCCGTTCCGCACGGCCCGCGGCGATTGGTCCACCGGGGCATCGGCTTGCTATCCTCGCAGACGCACCGCGGCAGGTTGCCCGAGCGGCCAATGGGAGCGGACTGTAAATCCGTCGCGAAAGCTTCGAAGGTTCGAATCCTTCACCTGCCACCCGTGCGGTCGAACCCCCCGGAGTCACCGACTCCGGGGGGTTCGTCGCTTCCCGCCCGCGGACGTCGCGGGCGCACCGACGCAAGGAGCGCGCGATGAAGCTCGGTCTCTCCCTCGGCTACTGGGGTTCCCGTCCGCCGGAGGGGGTGGGGGAGCTCGTCGCCGAGGCGGAGCGGCTCGGCGTCGACTCCGTGTGGACGTCCGAGGCGTACGGCAGCGACGCGCTGACGCCGCTGGCCTGGCACGGCGCCGCCACGTCCCGGCTGCGGCTCGGCACCGCGATCGCGCAGATGTCGGCGCGCACCCCGGCCGCGACGGCGATGGCCGCCATCACCCTCGACCACCTCAGCGGCGGCCGGTTCGTGCTCGGCCTCGGCGCGTCCGGGCCGCAGGTCGTCGAGGGCTGGTACGGCGCCCCCTACGCCCGCCCGCTGGCCCGGACCCGGGAATACGTCGAGATGGTCCGGACCGTCCTGCGCCGGGAGGCCCTCGTGCACGACGGCGCGCACTACCGGGTCCCCCTGGAGGGTGGGACGGGCCTCGGCAAGCCGTTGCGCTCGACCGTGCGGCCCCTGCGGGCCGACCTGCCGATCATGCTCGCGGCGGAGGGCCCGAAGAACATCTCCCTCGCCGCCGAGATCGCCGACGGCTGGCTGCCGTTCTTCCTCACCCCGCACGACGACGGGTTCGCCCGGGAACGTCTGCGGATCGGGTTCGACGCGCGCACGGACGGGGCGGATCCCGCCCTCTTCGAGGTCGTGTGCCCGGTCAACGTCGTCGTCGACGACGACGTCGAGGCCGCCGCCGACCGGCTGCGCCCGATGATCGCGCTCTACGTCGGCGGGATGGGCGCCAAGGGCGCGAACTTCCACCTCGACGCCGTCGCCCGACTCGGGTTCGAGGCCGAGTGCGCCGCCATCCAGGACGCCTACCTGGCCGGGCGCAAGGAGGAGGCGATGCGCCTCGTGCCCACGTCGATGGTCGAGCAGATCGCGCTCGTCGGGTCGCGCGCGAAGATCCGCGACGAGCTCGCGGCCTGGGAGGACTCGGTCGTCACGACGATGATCGTCGTCGGTGACGCGACCGCCCTGCGGACCATGGCCGTGCTGGTCGAGCCGGGCGCGCCCGCCTGAACCGGCGCGCGGGGGTCCCCGAGGCCGACCCTCGACCGGCCGGTCCGCCGGCCTCGACCCGACGGCCGGATCGGGGCGTGGCCGGGGCGCCCCGGGTGTGACGCGCGCCATAGAGTGGTTCCCATGAGCAACGTCCCCCGCGCAGCCGCCATGACGCTCGAGGACGGACAGGAGGTCCCGATCCGCTGGAAGGGCTATCAGCTCATGAGCAGGCCCATGCTCAACCGGGGCACCGCCTTCACGCACGCGGAACGCCGGGCGCTCGGCCTCACCGGGCTGCTCCCGACGGGCTACTCCTCGATGGAGATGCAGGTCCAGCGGGTGTACAAGCAGTACAGCGAGCAGCCCGACGACCTCAGCAAGAACGTCTTCCTCACCGCGATGCGCGACCGCAACGAGGTGCTCTTCTACCGCCTGCTGGCCGACCACATCGACGAGATGTTGCCCATCGTCTACACGCCGACGATCGGCCTCGCCATCGAGCGGTACAGCGACTGGTACAACAAGCCGCGCGGGGTGTTCCTCTCGATCGACCGGCCCGACGAGGTCGCCGAGTCCCTCAGCAACTACGGGCTCGGCGCCGACGAGGTCGACCTCGTCGTCGTCACCGACTCCGAGGGCATCCTCGGCATCGGTGATCAGGGCGTCGGCGGCATCGCCATCACGACTGGCAAGCTGTCGGTGTACACCGCGGCCGCCGGGGTCCACCCCCGCCGCGCGGTGCCCGTCGTCCTCGACGTCGGCACCGACAACCTCAAGCTCCTCAACGACCCGCTCTACCTCGGCGAGCGGCACGCGCGGGTCCGCGGCGAGCGCTACGACGAGTTCATCGAGCACTTCGTCGAGACGGTCGTGGAGCTGTTCCCCAACGCGATGCTGCACTGGGAGGACTTCGGGACGGCCAACGCGCACCGCATCCTGTCGAAGTACCGCGACCGGTGCTGCACGTTTAACGACGACATCCAGGGCACGGCCGCGGTCGTGCTCGGGGCGGCCGTCGCCGCGGCCCGGGCGAACAACACGCGCATGAGCGACCAGCGGGTCGTCGTGCACGGTGCGGGCACGGCCGGCGTCGGGATCGTCACCCTCATGCGCGACACGATGATGATGGAGGGCCTGACCGAGGCCGAGGCCAACGCGCGGTTCTGGTGCCTCGGGCGCGGGGGGCTCATCACGACCGCCCAGGGCGAGGCCGAGGGCATTCTCGACTACCAGCGCCCGTTCGCCCGCGAGGCCGACGAGGTGGCGCGCTGGGGCACCGGCCCGAACGGCCGGATCGGTCTCGACGACGTGGTCCGCAACGTCCACCCCACGATCCTCATCGGGACGTCCGCGCAGACGGGGGCGTTCACCGAGAGCGTCGTCAAGGAGATGGCCTCGCACGTCGAGCGGCCGATCATCATGCCGCTGTCCAACCCCACGTCACGCGCGGAGGCCCGCCCGGTCGACCTCCTCGAGTGGACCGACGGGGCCGCGCTCATCGCCACCGGCTCGCCGTTCGACCCGGTCGTGCGCGGCGACATCACCTACGAGATCGCGCAGGCCAACAACGCGCTCGTCTTCCCCGGCCTCGGGCTCGGGGTGGCCGTCTGCCGCGCGACGCGCGTGTCCGACGGCATGATCGCCGCGGCCGCCGAGGCCGTCGCCGAGACGGTCGACGCCGCCCGCCCCGGCGCGCGGCTCCTGCCCAGCGTGCGCGAGCTGCGTGCGGTGTCCGCGTCCGTCGCGCTCGCCGTGTGCAAGGCGGCCGACGCGGAGGGGCTGGCCCGCACCCCGGTCGTCGACCCCGTCCAGCAGGTGTTCCAGCGCATGTGGCGCCCCGCCTACGGCGACATCGACTTCGACTGACCGTCGAGCCGGCCCGGAGGCCGGACGCGGCCCCGGCGTCGGGCCGCCGCATCCGGGTCCGGTGCGTGGGCCGGGCCCGGATGGGGCACCATCGTCACGTGCCCGAACCGTGCGCGAGGGAGAATCCCCCGCCGCCGCCCGCCGTGCCCACCCGACGTCACCCTGGGAGTCGCTGATGCCCGCCCCCGTCCGGCCCCACGTCGCGGACCCGCCGTCGCGCAGCAGGCGGCTCGACCGGCTGCCCTTCACCCGCGCCCACGCTCGCCTGCTCGGCGGCTCCGGCGTCGGCTGGGCGCTCGACGCGATGGACGTCGGCCTCATCTCCTTCGTCATGGTGGCGCTGGCCGCGCAGTGGCAGCTCGACGCGACGACCCTGTCGTGGATCGGGTCCATCGGCTTCGTCGGCATGGCGATCGGCGCGAGCCTCGGCGGGTTGCTCGCCGACCGCATCGGCCGGCGGCAGGTCTTCGCGGTGACGCTGCTCGTGTACGGGCTCGCGACGGGGGCCTCGGCGCTCGCCGGGTCGGTGGCCGTGCTCATCGCGCTGCGGTTCGTCGTCGGCCTCGGCCTGGGGGCCGAGCTGCCCGTGGCGTCCACGCTCGTCGCCGAGTACTCGCCCCGGTCGGTCCGCGGGCGCATGGTCGTCGCCCTCGAGTCGTTCTGGGCCGTCGGGTGGATCCTCGCGGCGCTCATCGGCTTCCTCGTCGTGCCCTCGAGCCCGGACGGGTGGCGGTGGGCGCTCGCCGTCGGCATCGTCCCCACCCTCTACGCGGTCGTCGTCCGCTTCGGCCTGCCCGAGTCGGTCCGTTTCCTCGAGTCCAAGGGCCGTCACGACGAGGCCGAGGCGGCCGTCCGCTCCTTCGAGGACAGCCCGGCCTGGCGGGCCTCCGCCCGGGCGGGGGAGGAGCCCGCGGGCGCGCACCGAACGGCCGCCGCCGCTGAGGGCGTCCGGTCCGTCGAGGGCGTCCGGTCCGCCGAGGCTGCCGGGCTCGGCGCGCACGAGGTCGAGCTCGACGACGCGTCGGGGGCAGCGCGCCCGGGCCTGTGGTCGAGGGCGTTCCGCCGCCGCACCACCGCCCTGTGGACCGTCTGGTTCCTCGTCAACTTCTCCTACTACGGCGCCTTCATCTGGCTGCCGACCCTCATCGCCAAGCAGGGCTTCCCCGTCGTCAAGTCCTTCGAGTACACCCTGCTCATCACGCTCGCCCAGCTGCCCGGTTACGCGCTCGCGGCCTGGCTCATCGAGGTGTGGGGGCGCCGGGCGACCCTCGCCGTCTTCCTCGCGGGGTCGGCCCTCTCCGCGGGCGCGTTCGGGCTCGCGCAGGGCGCCACCTGGCTCGTCGTCACGGGCGCCTGCCTGTCGTTCTTCAACCTCGGGGCCTGGGGCGCCCTGTACGCCGTCTCGCCCGAGATCTACCCCACGTCGATCCGGGCGACCGGCACCGGCGCCGCGGCCGCGTTCGGCCGGATCGCGAGCATCATCGCCCCGCTGTCGGTCCCGGTGTTCCTCGGCTGGGGCGGCCAGCCCTTCGTCTTCGCCGTCTTCGGGATCGCGTTCGCCGTCGCCGCGCTCGCGGCCCTCTTCCTCCCGGAGCAGACGGACGTCTCCCTCGACGCCGTCACCTGAGCCCCCCGCCCTCGGTGGACCGGCTCGCGCGACCGTCGTGCCGCTCTCGGGCCGACCTGGCAGACTCGCGCCCGGACCGCGTCTGCACCCGACGCCGGCCCCGGCGGCCGCGCCGAGACGATCGAATCCGCGAGAGGACCCCATGGCGACCCGAGCGACCCCCGACGACCCGACCCGCCGCGAGACCGGCACGAGCGCATCCTCCGTACCCGACGTGCCCGGGCCCCGCGCCCGCGGCCTCGGGGCCCGCGACCTCGCGTACGTGGCGACGTTCGCGGCGCTCATCGTCGTGCTCGGGCTGCCCGGGGCGATCTTCGCCTTCGGCAGCGGCGTCCCCATCACCCTGCAGACGTTCGGCGTCATGCTCGCCGGGCTGATCCTCGGCGGTCGCCGCGGCGCGCTCGCCTGCCTGCTCGTCGTGGCGCTGTGCGCTCTCGGCCTGCCCGTCCTCGCGGGCGGGCGAGGGGGGTTGGGCGTGTTCGCCGGCCCCACGGTCGGCTTCCTGCTCGGATGGGTGCCCGGCGCGGCGGTCACCGGGTGGCTGGCCGCGAGGCGTGCTCCCGGGTTCTCGGTCCCGTGGGGGACCGCGGGGGCGCTGCTCGGGGGGATCGGCGTCGTGCACGCCCTCGGGGTCCTCGTCCTCGCCTGGCGCGCCCACCTGGCGCCGTCTGCGGCCCTGACGGCCGACCTCGTCTTCGTCCCCGGCGACCTCGTCAAGGCGGCGCTGGCGGTGGTCGTCGCGGCCGCGGTGCACCGGGCCGTGCCGGGGTTGCTGCCTCCGCGCGGGGCGCGGCCCTGAGCGCCCGACGTCGTCCCAGGCCGACCGGGTGATCACGTTCGACGGGGTCGGCCACCGGTTCGGTGACCGGACCGTGCTGCGCGGCATCGACCTCGACCTGAGGGAGAGGTTCGTCGGCGTGGTCGGCGCCAACGGATCCGGGAAGTCGACGCTGGCGCGGTGCGTCAACGGGCTCGTCCGGCCGACGTCGGGGCGGGTCGTCGTCGACGGCCTGGACGTCGGGCGGCAGACCGCCCGGGTGCGCCGCCGCGTCGGCTTTGTCTTCCCCGACCCGGCCGCCCAGATCGTCATGCCGACCCCGGCCGAGGACGTCGCGTTCTCCCTGCGCCGGGCCGGACTGAGCCGCTCGCAGACGACCGCCCGCGTCGAGGAGACCCTCGAGCGATTCGGCCTCGCCGGGCACGCCGACCATCCCGCGGGCCTGCTCTCGAGCGGCCAGCGCCAGCTCCTCGCCCTCGCGAGCATCCTCGTCACCGAACCCGACGTGCTCGTCTGCGACGAGCCGACGACGCTGCTCGACCTGCGCCACACCCGTCGTGTCGCCGCCCTCCTCCACGGCCTTCCCCAGCAGGTGCTCATGGTCACCCACGACCTCGAGCTGCTCGGCGGCCTCGAACGGGTGATCGTCGTCGACGAGGGGCGGGTCGTCGCCGACGGGGACGGACCCGCCGGCGTCGCCACGTACCGCGCGCTCATGGAGGCGGACGCGTGCTGACCTCCCTCTACGTGCCCGGGCACTCCTGGCTGCACCGGGCGCCGGTGGGGGGCAAGGTTCTCGGGCTGCTGGTCGCGACGACCCTGCTGCTCGCGTGGCGCGACCCCGCCGCGCCCGCGCTCGGGGCCGTCGTCGTCGCGGCGGTGCACCTCGGGGCGGGGCTGGGCGTCCGACGGCTCCTCGCCCAGGTGTGGGCGCTGCGGTGGGTCGTCGCCGTCCTGGCGGTTCTCCAGTGGTGGGCCGCGGGTCCGCGGGAGGCGGTGGTCGTCGTCGGCGGCCTCCTCGTCGCGATCCTGGCGGCCGGCGTCGTCACGGCGACGACGCGCATCGAGGCGATGATGGACGCGGTCGTCGGCGCCCTGGGACCCCTGCGCCGGGTCGGCGTCGACCCGGACCGGGTCGCGCTCGCACTCGGTCTGACGATCCGGACCGTCCCGGCGTTGACCGGCATCGCCCGGGAGGTCGCCGACGCGCGGGCCGCCCGCGGGATGGGGCGTAGCCCCCGGGCGCTGCTCGTCCCGCTCGTCGTGCGCGCCGTCCGCCACGCCGACGCCGTCGGCGACGCGCTCGTCGCGCGGGGTGTGGACGACGGGCCGGGGGAGTGAACGCGGTCGTCCACGAGGGACGATGCGCACGTCCGGATTTTTGTCGACCGGCCCCCAACGTGTATGTTTTTCCCTGCGTGTCCGGCGCGTTCGTGCCCCGGGCAGGTAGGCCCCGATAGCTCAGTCGGCAGAGCGTCTCCATGGTAAGGAGAAGGTCTAGGGTTCGATTCCCTATCGGGGCTCCGGTGCTCGCCGGTCCTCCTCCCATCGACTCGTCGACGTGGAGGACGGAGCGTGCCGACTCCCGGCGGGGTAGCTCAGGTGGTTAGAGCACACGACTCATAATCGTGGTGTCGCGGGTTCGAGTCCCGCCCTCGCTACCAGCGCGTTCACGGATCCGTATCCGGGGCGCGTATCCTGGTCCGTCGAGGTCCCGCGCACGACGCGCCCCGGGCCGACCGCCGTCCGATCGTGAAAGTCAGGTAGCACCGTGGCCAGCAAGTCCAGCGACGTCCGCCCCAAGATCACGCTTGCGTGCGTGGACTGCAAGGACCGCAACTACATCACCAAGAAGAACCGCCGCAACGACCCCGACCGGCTCGAGCTGGCGAAGTTCTGCCCCAACTGCCGCAAGCAGACCCCGCACCGCGAGACGCGCTGAGTCCGCTGCGCAACGAAGGCCGTCACCCGGCAGGGTGACGGCCTTCGTTGCGCAGCGGGACCGTCCCGGACCGGCCCTACACTGCGCAGGATGAGCGAGCACGAGCACGACCACACGCACGGCAGCTCCCTGAGCGAGATGGACGCGCGGACGCGTGCGCTCGAGTCCCTGCTCGTCGAGGCCGGACTCGTGGATCCCGACGCGCTCGACGCGATCGTCGAGTACTACGAGCACGAGGTGGGGCCGCACCGCGGCGCCCGGGTCGTCGCCCTCGCCTGGACGGACGAGGCGTTCCGGGAACGGTTGCTCGCCGATGCGACCGCGGCCGTGGCGTCGCTGGGGTACGCCGGCCGCCAGGGCGAGCACCTGGTGGCGCTCGAATGCACCCCCGACCTGCACCACCTCGTCGTCTGCACGCTCTGCTCGTGCTATCCGTGGCCCGTCCTCGGCCTGCCGCCGGTCTGGTACAAGTCGCCGGCCTACCGCGCGAAGGCCGTCCGCGACCCCCGCGGGGTGCTCGCCGACGCCGGCGTGACACTGCCGGCGCACACGGCCGTCCGGGTGTGGGACTCGACCGCCGAGGTGCGCTATCTCGTCGTGCCGGTGCGACCCGCCGGGACCGACGGCTGGTCGGTCGAGGCGCTCGCGGACCTGGTGACGCGGGACGCGATGATCGGCATGAGCGTGGTCGACCTCCCTGCCGACCGCGTGGACGACCCGAAGGACGCCCCGAAGGACGACCACGTCGCGGCGTCGTCGGCGCCCACGGCGACGGAGGGCTGAACCGTGGACGGGGTGCACGACCTCGGTGGGATGCACGGCTTCGGACCGGTCGTGCTGGAGGAGGCCGAACCCGTCTTCCACGCGGACTGGGAGCGCCGGGCCCTCGCGCTCACGCTGGCCACCGGCGCGCTCGGACGGTGGACCATCGACCGCTCCCGCCACGTGCGGGAGTCGCTGCCGCCGGCGCTCTACCTGGGCAGCAGCTACTACGAGATCTGGCTGCGCGGACTCGACCGGCTGCTCGCGGAGTCGGGACTCCTCGACACCGGCCGCGCCGCGGACATCGACGACGGGTTGCGCCCCGGCGCCGCCCCACCGGCGCCGGCGGCCGTGCCCTGGCCCACTCTGCGCGAGTCCCTCGAACGCGGCTCGCCCTACGATCGCGACGCCGACGCGCCGGCCCGGTTCGCGGTCGGTCGGCGGGTCCGCACGCTGGTCATGCACCCGAGCGGCCACACCCGGCTGCCGCGCTACGCCCGGGGCAAGGTCGGGCAGGTCGTGGCCGTCCGCGGCGCGCACGTCTTCCCCGACCGCAACGCCGCCCCCGACGCTGCGGGAGCGGCCCGAGGGTCGATCCGCGCTCAGGCACGGCCGACGTCGTCGCCGGAGTGGCTGTATACGGTCGCCTTCGACGGGCGGGAGCTGTTCGGCGCGGACGCGGACCCCACCGTGACGGTGACGATCGACGCCTTCGAGCCCTACCTGCGACCCGCCGACGCCGCCGATGTCACCGCCGACGCCACCGACCCCGCCGACGACGCCGACGCCGCGGACGACGTCGAGAACAGGGGGACGGCGTGACCGGCGGCGAGCCGCGCCCGCCGGGCCGTCCCGGGCCGCGGCGGGCCGTGGGCACCCCGCCGGGCCGGCTCACCCCACGCGACCTCCCGGACGTGGGCGTTCCGGTGCCGCGGGAGGAGGGGCCGCTGTTCTGCGAACCGTGGCAGGCGAGTGTGTTCGCGATAGCCGTCCACCTGGCCGACCGCGGGGTCCTCGCCTGGCCGCGCTTCGCCGCCGCCCTCGGTGCGCGGCTGGCCGACGAGCCGGACTACCACCGGGCTTGGGCGTCGGCGCTCGTCGACGTGTTGGCGGCCGACGGCGTCCTCACGCCGGCGCAGGTCGAGACGCGGGAGGGCCGTTGGCACGCCGCCGCCGCGGCCACCCCGCACGGGCAGCCGATCACCCTGCCCGAGAGCGGCGTGGACGCCTGCGCGCCCGGATCGGGCGGCACGGACCGACGGTCGGGAGCCCGCCCCCGCCGTCGGCCGGCCGCCAGCACCTAGGGTGTGCTCATGCCTGTCAACACCTCGTTCGAAGGTCGGGTGCTGGAACCGGCCGGCACCTTCGTCGTCGGCCGGGAGAACGTCCGCGACTTCGCGCGCGCCCTCGGCACGAGCGACCCCCGGCACCACGACGTCGAGGCCGCCCGGGCCGCCGGCTACGCCGACCTCGTCGCCCCGCCGACGTACGCGGCCCAGATCTCCATGAACGCCGAGAAGGTGTTCTTCGACGACCCGGGGACGGGCGTCGACTGGGGCCGGGTCGTCCACGGGGAGCAGAAGTTCGTCTACGACCACCCGCTCGTCGCGGGTGACGAGATCCTCACGACCGTCCACGTCGACCGGATCCGCGAGGTCGGCGGCAACTCCCTCGTCACGACGCGCTGCGTCCTGACGACCGTGGACGGCGCGCCCCGGTGCCGGTCCGTGTCGAGCATCGTCGTGCGGGGGGAGCAGTCGTGACCGAGAACACCGTGCCCGGCCGCCGGGTCTTCGAGGGCATCGGGGTCGGCGAGCAGATCGGCGCCACCACGCTGGTCTTCGACCGCGCCCGCCTCGTCGCGTACGCCGCCGCGAGCGGCGACCGGAACCCCATCCACTGGTCCGACCCCGCCGCGAGAGCCGCCGGCCTGCCCGACGTCATCGCGCACGGCATGCTGACGATGGGAGCCGCGCTCGACCTCGTCGTCGGCTGGGCCGGCGATCCGAGCGCGGTCCGCGAGTACGGCACGAAGTTCGTCGCCCCGGTCGTCGTGCCCGCCACGGGTCAGGTCGAGGTCGAGGTCGCGGGGGTTGTCCGCAAGGTCGACGAGGCGTCCCGGACCGTGACGGTCGAACTGGCGGTGACGCACGACGGCGCCAAGGTCCTGTCACGGGCCCTCGCGACCGTGGAACTGCGCTGACGTGCGCGTCGAGGAGAACGCCCCCCTGTCCGAGCGCACGACGATGCGCGTCGGCGGCCCGGCCGACCGGCTCGTCACCGCCGAGACGACCGACGAGCTCGTCGACGCGGTCCGTGAGGTCGACGACGCCGGCGAGCCCTTGCTGCTCGTCTCGGGTGGGTCGAACCTCGTGATCGCCGACGACGGGTTCCCCGGCTCCGTCGTGGCCGTGGCCACCCGCGGCATCCGCGTCGAGAGCTCCGACGCGTGCTCGGGGGCGACGGTCCGCGTCGCCGCCGGCGAGAACTGGGACGCCCTGTGCGCGCACGCCGTCGAGCAGGGGTGGGCGGGCATCGAGGCCCTCGCCGGCATCCCCGGTCTCGTCGGCGCGACGCCGGTGCAGAACGTGGGGGCGTACGGCCAGGAGGTGGCCCAGACGATCGCGCAGGTGCGCGTGTGGGACCGCCGCGAGGAGGCGGTGCGCACGTTCGCGAACGCCGACTGCGGATTCGCCTATCGGGACTCGCTGTTCAAGGCCTCGGCGCACGGTGGATCGCCGCGCTACGTGGTCCTCGAGGTCGTCTTCCAGTTCGAGCTCGCCGACCTCTCCCGCCCGATCGCCTACGCCGACCTGGCCCGCGGGCTGGAGGTGGAGGTGGGGGAGCGGGTGCCGCTGGCCGACGCCCGCGAGGCCGTCCTCGCGCAGCGCCGCCGCCGCGGCATGGTGCTCGACCCCGCCGACCACGACACGTGGAGCTGCGGGTCGTTCTTCACCAACCCGATCCTCTCCCGAGGTCGCTTCGACGCGCTGCGGGCCCGCGTGGCCGCCCGCCTCGGGCCGGACGTCGAGCCGCCCGCCTTCCCGGGCGAGAACGGCGCGGTGAAGACGAGCGCCGCGTGGCTCATCGACCGGGCCGGCTTCGCCAAGGGTCACGGGATGCCGGGCCCGGCCGCCCTCTCCACGAAGCACACCCTGGCCGTGACCAACCGGGGCTCGGCCCGCGCCACCGACGTCCTCGCCCTCGCCCGCGAGGTGCGCGGCGGGGTCCTCGACGCGTTCGGGGTCGAACTCGTCAACGAGCCGGTCCTCGTCGGCGCGACCCTGTAGACCTCGGAGCCGGCCGGGGCGACGGGCCTCAGGCGGCCGGCCAGTCGAAGAGGCGGTCGCCCGCGCGGACGTGGGCGCCGGGGTCGGGCGGGGCGACCGCGCCGGGCGGGGTGTCGAACACGCACACGAGGACCCACGGCGACAGTCCGAGTTCGGCGACGCCCGCCGGGTCCCACCGCACGAGTTCGGAGCCGGCCTCGACGCGGTCCGCGGTCGCGACGAGCAGGTCGAAGCCCTCGCCGCGCAGGCGCACCGTGTCGATGCCGAGGTGGACGAGCACGCCCACGCCGTCGTCGCGGACGATCGCCACCGCGTGCGGGTGGGCCTTGACCACCGTCCCCGAGACGGGTGCGAGGGCCGCGCCGCGCACGGGATCGGGCTCCACGGCCACGCCGGAGCCGACCATCTCGGCGGCGAAGACGGGGTCGGGCGCCTCGCTCAGCGGGCGCACGACGCCCGCGCACGGGGCGAGGACCGCGGTGGGGCCGACGACGGGATCCGCGGGATCGACCGGGGGAGCGCTCACCTCAGGTCCTCGATCTCGTCGGCGATCGTGTCGGCCTCGAGCCCGACGACGACCTGGACGACGTTGCCGGCCCGCATGACGCCGTGGGCGCCGGCCGCCTTGAGCGCCGCGTCGTCGACGAGTGAGGGGTCGGCCACCTCGGTCCGCAACCGGGTCGTGCACGGTTCGATGTCGAGGACGTTGGCGTCGCCGCCGAGGGCGGCGAGGATCTGCTCGGCCTGGGTGCTCACGGAGATCTCCTTCGCTGAGGGCGGGACCCGCCGCGGGATCGGCGCAGGTCCGCCCCCGACGCTACCCCGGCGCGTACTCTCGGGACGGTCGGTCGAGACCCCCGTCCGTCGCACGCGCTGCCGGTGACGTTCCGTCGTGCGCCGAGGTGCTGCGCCGGGGGGGTCCGCCGCCGCCTCCGGAGGGCGACGACGTGACCCGGCCGTCACGGCCTCGCGAAAGGACGCGTCCCATGACCAGTGCAGGTGCCACCGCCGACGCGGGGAGTCCGGGGGCCCGCAGCCCCCGCATCGGGCTCGCCGGCATCCAGAAGTTCGGCCGGAGCCTCATGCTCCCGATCGCCGCGCTGCCGGTGGCGGGGCTCATGCTCCGCCTCGGCGCGGAGGACATGCTCGGCGCGAAGGGTTTCGGCTGGGGCCCGGTCGCCGCCGTCGTCGGTGCGGGCGGGGCTGCGCTCTTCGACCACCTGCCGCTGCTGTTCGCGCTCGGCATCGCCATCGGCATGGCGAAGAAGGCGGACGGGTCGACCGCGCTCGCCGCCGTCGTCGGCTATCTCACCTTCGAGAGCGTGTGCGGGGCGATGAGCCCATACGTCCTCGCCGGGCGCCTCGACCCCAAGGGCGAGCAGGCCGTCGTCAACTTCGGCGTCCTCGGCGGCATCCTCGTCGGGCTCATCGCGTCGTGGCTCTGGGCCCGCTTCCACCGGACCAAGCTGCCGCCCTACCTCGCGTTCTTCGGCGGCCGGCGCCTCGTGCCGATCCTCACGGCGTTCGCGTCGCTCGTTCTCGCCGTGCTCCTCTCGTTCATCTACCCCGCGTTCGACGCCGGCCTCAGCGGGATCGGGCGCTGGGTCGCGGACAACGCCGTCGTCGGCGGGTTCGTCTACGGCACGCTCAACCGGCTCCTCATCCCGCTCGGGCTGCACCACATCCTCAACTCGGTGCCGTGGTTCCTGCTCGGGCAGTACACCCCGCCCGGCGGGGAGCCCGTGACCGGCGACATCGCGCGTTTCCTCTCCGGCGACCCGACCGCCGGCGCGTTCATGACGGGCTTCTTCCCGGTGATGATGTTCGGCCTGCCGGCCGCGGCCCTCGCCATCGCCCACGAGGCGCGTCCCCACGCCCGCAAGGCGACGCTGGGCCTCATGAGCTCCGTCGCGCTGACGGCGTTCCTCACGGGCATCACCGAGCCGCTCGAGTTCGCGTTCATGTTCGTGGCGTTCCCCCTGTACGTCGTCCACGCGCTGCTCACCGGCACGTCGCTGGCGATCTGCAACGCCCTCGGCATCCACGACGGGTTCAGCTTCTCGGCGGGCCTGTTCGACTTCGTCCTCAACTGGGGCATCGCCCAGCGGCCCCTGCTGCTCCTCGGGGTCGGGCTCGTCTACGCGGTGATCTACTACGTGCTCTTCCGGTTCGTGATCCGCCGCTGGAACCTGAGGACGCCGGGCCGGGAGGACGAGTCGGGCGACGCCGCGGAGTCGACCCCCGCGAACACGACCCCGTGACGGCTCCCGCCGGCGCGACGACGTTCGTCGCCGACGCCGTCCTCGCCCCGGACGCGTGGCTGGCGCCGGGCTGGGTCCGGGTCGTCGGTGACCGGATCGCCGGTCTCGGCCCCGGCCGGCCGGCCGACGCGTCGGACCCCGCCGAGCGCCGGGCCGGTCAGGTGCGCCTCCCGCCCGGCACGGTCCTCGCGCCCGGCTTCGTCGACATGCACGCGCACGGCGGCGGCGGTGCCTCGTTCACGAGCGGCGACCCGGAGCAGGCGCGCCGCGTCCTCGCGGCGCATCGGGCGCGGGGGACGACGTCGATGATGGCGAGTCTCGTCACGCAGGCCCCGGACGTCCTCGCCGCCGACGTGGCGGCCCTCGCGCCGCTCGTGCGCTCCGGCGAGCTCGTCGGGATCCATCTCGAGGGGCCGTGTCTCTCGCCGGCCCACCGCGGCGCCCACGACCCGTCCCTGCTGACGGCGCCGACCCCGGCCGCGATCGACGCCGTGCTCGAGGCCGGTGACGGCGCCGTGCGCATGGTCACCCTCGCCACGGAGCTCGACGGGGGCCTCGAGGCGGTCGGTCGCCTCGTCTCCGCCGGGGTCGTCGCCGCGCTCGGGCACACCGACGCGACGTACGACCAGACGCGCCGCGCCCTCGACGCGGGCGTGGGCGTGGCCACCCACCTGTGCAACGCGATGCGGCCACTGCACCACCGCGAACCGGGGCCGATCCTCGCGCTGACGACGGCGGAGTGCGCGACCCTCGAGGTCATCGCGGACGGCGTCCATCTCCACCCCGCGGTCGTCGCGGCCGTGTTCGCCGCCGCCCCCGGTCGCGTCGCACTCGTCACCGACGCGATGAGCGCCGCCGGGGCCGGCGACGGCGACTACCGGTTGGGGCCGTTGGCCGTCCGCGTCGAGAACGGGGTCGCCCGCGTGCGCTCGACGGGTGCGATCGCCGGCAGCACGCTCACGCTCGACCGGGCCGTCGCCTTCGCCGTCCGGGAGGCCGGGGTCGGGCTCGAGGCCGCCCTGCGGGCGGCCACGCAGGTGCCCGCCGCGAGGCTGGGCCGCACCGACGTCGGCGTTCTCGCCCCGGGCGCCCGCGCGGACCTCGTGGGCGTGGGCCCCGACGCCTCCCTGCGGCTCGTCGTCGCGGGCGGGCGGGTGTTGCCGCAGCCCGACTGACGCCGGGCCGGTGGCCGGCTCGCAGGACCGGGAGGGGGAGCCACAGGACCGGGAGGGCCGGGAGCCACAGGACCGAGCGGGCCGGGGGAGGTGAGGGCCACGGCGTGCCCGCCGCGGCCGACCGACCGGTCAGGCGATCGGGTCGACCGGGTCGGCGCCGGCCCGCTCGTCGCGCGGCGAGCCCGTCCCGTCGCCGAGGGCGAGCCAGTCGTCGACCCCCCGGCGCAGGCGGGCCTTCGTGGACTCTGGGGCGCGGCTGCCGTCGATCGACCCGCGCGCGAGGTGGGCGAGGCCGGCGTCGTCGAAGCCGTGCACCGCGCGGGCGTACTCGTACTGGTCGGCGAGTCGGCTGCCGAAGAGCAGCGGGTCGTCGGCGCCGAGGGCCACGCGGGCCCCCGCGTCGACGAGCCCGCGCAGGGGCACGTCCCCCTGCCGCGCGTAGACGCCCAGCGCGACGTTGCTGCCGGGGCACACCTCGAGAGTGATGTCGTGATCGACGACCTGCCGCAGGACCGCCGGATCCTCGATGCTGCGCACCCCGTGCCCGAGGCGGTCGGGGTGGAGGGCGGCGATGGTGTCGGCCACCGCGTCGGCCCCGAGGAGCTCGCCGCCGTGGGGGACGAGCGCGAGCCCCGCGCGCGCCGCGATCGCGAAGGCGGGCGCGAAGTCGTCGGTCACGCCGCGCCGCTCGTCGTTGCTCAGGCCGAACCCGACGACCTCGCCCGGCCCGTCCCCGGCGTACGAGGCGGCGAGGCGGGCCAACGTCCGGGCGTCCAGCGGATGGCGGATGCGGCTCGCGGCCACGACGACGGCCACCTGGGTCCCGGTGCGCGCCGACGCGGCCTTCGCCTCGTCGAGGACGATCTCCAGCGCCGGGGTGAGCCCCCCGACGTGCGGCGCGTAGCTCGTCGGGTCGACCTGCAGCTCGAGCCACCCCGACCCCTCGTCGGCGTCGCCCTCGGCGGCCTCGGCGACGATGCGGCGCATGTCGGCCTCGCTGCGCACGCAGGCCCGGGCGGCGTCGTACATCCGCTGGAACCGGAACCAGCCCCGCTCGTCGGCCTCGCGCAGGTCCGGGGGCCAGGCGTCGGTGAGGAACCGGGGCAGCCGCATCCCGTGACCGTCGGCCAGCTCGAGCAGGGTCGTGTATCGCATCGAGCCGGTGAAGTGCAGGTGGAGGTGGGCCTTCGGGAGAGCGTGGACCGGGGCCGACATGCCGTCAGTCTCCCAGACGCGCCGGGCCGACCCGCGCCCCGGACGTTCGGGTGGGTCCGCCCGCCCGGCGAGGTCGATGCTGGTCAGGTGTCCGGAACGGCCGGCGAAGGCGGGTCGTCCGTGGATCGACCGTCGATCCCCGGTGTTCCGACCGCAGGGAGTCGCGGCCGGGACACGGCCCCCGCGTGCGGGACTCGGTTGGCCTTGGGCGCGCGGGTTCACGTATGCTTCCCGTTCGGGTGCCTCGATAGGCGTGCCCGGCGTGTCTTCCGCGCGGCCCGGTTCGTTCCGGTCCCGCCCGACCCGCCGAGTGCTCGTCGACCAAGGTCCACCCAGTAGGGCAGTGGCTCAATTGGTAGAGCACCGGTCTCCAAAACCGGCGGTTGGGGGTTCGAGTCCCTCCTGCCCTGCGTGTGACGCCGGCCGGCGCCCCCGTGGGCACCGATCGGCGCAACGAGGTGTCACCCCCGGATGGGTGTGACCGACGCCGAGGTGCGTACGGCCGGGGCGAGGTCGCGCGCAGAGATGAGGATCCGTGAGCGACCAGAAGACGGTGTCGTCCGGGGCGACGTCCGGGTCGGCCCCGCAGGACGGTGGCAAGAAGGGCAACCCGTTCGCCCGGTTCTTCCGCGCGATCGCGCTGTTCGTCGGCCAGGTGGTCGACGAGATGCGCAAGGTCGTCCCCCCGTCTCGGCAGGAGCTGACGAGCTACACGATCGTCGTCATCGTCTTCGTCACGGTGGTCATGCTCGTCGTGTTCGGGCTCGACGCCGCGTTCACGAAGTTGATGTTCTGGATCTTCGCCGGAGACTGAGCGGCGAGGATCGTCACCTCCCGCGGCGTGCGCGCCGCGGGATCCGTCGTTTTCGAGAAGGAAGTAGGTCAACGCGTGTCCGATCAGCCGACACCCGAGGTCGAGGACAACGGAGCGCCCGACGTCGACGACGCCGAGGCGACGCAGGAGTCCCTCGCCGACCTGGTGGACGCCGGGGACGACGCGGCGGCCGTGGAGGCGACGGTCGACGACGCCGACGAGGACGTGACCGGGGCCGACGAGCACGAGACGGAGGAGCCCGGCCTCGATGAGGCTCCGGCGTCCGACGAGGCCCCCACCGACGCCGTCGACGGCGATGCCGAGGTGTCGGACGACGCGGAGGTGTCCGGCGATGCCGAGGTGTCCGACGATGCCGAGGTGTCGGACGACGCGGAGGCGGAGGAGGAGCCGGCGGTCGATCCCGTCGAGGAGCTGCGCCGCAGCCTGCGCTTCGCCGAGGGCGAGTGGTACGTCGTCCACAGCTACGCCGGGTACGAGAACCGCGTCAAGCAGAACCTCGAGCAGCGCGTGACCAGCCTCAACATGGAGGAGTTCATCTTCCAGGCCGAGGTCCCGATGGAGCAGGTCACCGAGATCAAGAACGGGCAGCGCAAGGTCGTCCGGCGGGTGCGGATGCCCGGGTACGTGCTCGTGCGCATGGACCTCACCGACGAGAGCTGGGGTGCGGTCCGCCACACCCCGGGCGTCACCGGCTTCGTCGGCAACGCGTACTCCCCGGTCCCGCTGAGCCTCGACGAGGTCCTGTCGATGCTCGCGCCGCAGGCCCAGGAGCAGGCCGCGGCGCAGGAGTCGGCCCGTCCGCGTCCGGCGCAGGCCGCATCCGGCTCGCCGGTGGAGGTCGAGTTCGAGATCGGCGAGTCCGTCACCGTCATGGAGGGCCCGTTCGAGACCCTGCCGGCGACGATCTCCGAGGTCCTGCCCGAGACGCAGAAGCTCAAGGTGCTCGTGTCGATCTTCGGTCGCGAGACGCCGGTCGAGCTCTCGTTCAACCAGGTCGCCAAGATCTGACCCGCGGCCCCCACCGGGGGCCGCCCCGGCGGGCGTCATCGCCTCGTCCGCCGCCACGTACACTGAAGAGTCGGCGACATCGCCGACTCTTCGGTCGTGCAGGCCCACCCGTGACGTACGTGTGTCCCGGGCCTGCGCACCCGTCCGGCAGTACTGCAACCGGGTCATCGCCCACGGCGTCGGCCCACGACGACAGGAAGGGGTAGGCGAATGCCTCCCAAGAAGAAGAGGGTCTCCGGCTTCATCAAGCTGCAGATCCAGGCCGGTGCCGCGACTCCGGCGCCGCCCGTGGGCCCGGCCCTCGGTCAGCACGGCGTGAACATCATGGAGTTCGTCAAGGCGTACAACGCCGCGACGGAGTCCCAGCGCGGCAACGTCATCCCGGTCGAGATCACGGTCTACGAGGACCGCTCGTTCACCTTCGTGACGAAGACGCCCCCGGCGGCCGAGCTGATCAAGAAGGCGGCCGGCGTGGCCAAGGGCTCCGGCGAGCCGCACAAGACCAAGGTCGCCAAGCTCACCAACGACCAGGTCCGCGAGATCGCCCAGCAGAAGCTCGAGGACCTCAACGCCTACGACATCGACCAGGCCGCGAAGATCATCGCGGGGACGGCGCGCTCGATGGGTATCACGGTCGAGGGCTGATCGGGTCCACGACGTGCTCTCGCCGCCGTTCGGCGGCGGGCAGTGGTAGGGCCTGCGCGGGGCCCGCACCACGACTCCAGGAACACAGAAGGAGAATCACATGCGCAGCAAGGCCTACCGCTCCGCGGAGGAAAAGATCGACCAGGCCAAGGTGTACGGCCCGCTCGAGGCGGTCCGGCTCGCCAAGGACACGGCGGCGACGAAGTTCGACCCGACGGTCGAGGTGGCGTTCCGCCTCGGCGTCGACCCGCGCAAGGCGGACCAGATGGTGCGCGGCACGGTGAACCTGCCGAACGGCACGGGCAAGACGGCCCGCGTCCTCGTCTTCGCGACGGGCGCGAACGCCGACGCGGCCGTGGCGGCCGGCGCCGACCACGTCGGCTCCGACGAGCTGCTCGCCAAGGTGCAGGGCGGCTGGCTGGACTTCGACGCCGTCGTCGCCACCCCGGACCTCATGGGCAAGGTGGGTCGGCTCGGCAAGGTGCTCGGCCCTCGCGGCCTCATGCCGAACCCGAAGACCGGCACCGTGACGATGGACGTCGCCAAGGCGGTCTCGGACATCAAGGGCGGCAAGATCGAGTTCCGCGTCGACAAGCACAGCAACCTGCACTTCATCATCGGCAAGGCGTCGTTCGACGAGAAGGCGCTCGTCGAGAACTACTCGGCGGCGCTGGAGGAGATCCTCCGTCTCAAGCCGTCGGCGAGCAAGGGTCGCTACATCTCGAAGGCGACGATGAGCACGACGATGGGCCCGGGCATCCCGCTGGACTTCACGCGCACCCGCAACCTCCTGTCGGCGGACGAGGCCTGAGCCTCCTCACGTCGGCCCCGAGGGGCCCGGACCGCATCCGTGCGGTCCGGGCCTCTGCCCGTGTTCGGCGGTGAGGATCGGGCCTCCGGGGTCTCGTGGACGCCTCGCGGGGCCGGCCGGCGCCTCCCGGATCATCGGACGCGACCGGCGATTTGGCCGCGTCGTGAACGGCCCGTAAGATCGAGGAGACCCATGACCGTCGGTCGTCGCGCTGCCACCTCAGGTGGAAGAGCGGCCGAAGGACCCCCATGCAGGGGCGTCCGGCGCAGGCCACGACACTCCGCGCCCGATCTCGGTCGGTGCGCCCCGAGCTCCCGTGCCCTGCGCCGGGAGCTTTTCTCGTGTCGGGGTCGGGGTGACCGGCACAGCACGAACGAAGGAGGCCCCATGGCAACGCCCGCGAAGCAGGCAGCCATTGCCGAGCTCTCGGAGAAGTTCCGCGAGTCCGGTGCGGCCGTTCTCACCGAGTACCGCGGCCTGACCGTCGCGCAGCTGGCCGGCCTGCGGGCCTCCCTGCGCGAGTACGGCACGTACTCGGTCGTGAAGAACACGCTGACCGAGCTCGCCGCGAAGGACGCCGGTGTCACGGCGTTCGACGGGCAGCTCACCGGTCCGTCGGCGATCGCGTTCATCACCGGTGACCCGGTGGAGGCCGCGAAGAGCCTGCGTGACTTCTCGAAGGCCAACCCGCTCCTCGTCATCAAGGCCGGCGTCCTCGACGGCAAGCCCATGACGGCGGAGGAGATCACCAAGCTCGCGGACCTCGAGTCCCGCGAGGTTCTGCTGGCCAAGCTCGCCGGCGCCATGAAGGCGAAGACGAGTCAGGCCGCTGCCCTATTCCAGGCGCCGCTGAGCAAGACGGTCCGCACCGTCGAGGCCCTGCGCGCCAAGGTCGCCGAGGGTGGCGACGCGCAGGCCTGATCGCTCCCGCGATCCGGTCTCATCACGACAACCAGCCACTCCCGGCATCACAGCATCACCAGGAAGGAAGCCATCATGGCCAAGCTCAGCAACGACGAGCTTCTCGACGTCTTCTCCGAGATGACGCTCATCGAGCTGTCCGAGTTCGTCAAGGCGTTCGAGGACAAGTTCGACGTCACCGCCGCCGCCCCGGTCGCCGTGGCCGGCGGCGCCGCCCCCGCCGGTGGCGGCGAGGGCGCTGCCGCAGCGGAGGAGCAAGACGAGTTCGACGTCGTCCTCGAGTCCGCGGGCGACAAGAAGATCCAGGTCATCAAGGAGGTGCGCGGTCTCACGAGCCTCGGCCTGAAGGAGGCCAAGGACCTCGTCGACGGCGCGCCCAAGTCGGTCCTGGAGAAGGTCTCCAAGGAGGACGCGGAGAAGGCGAAGGCTGCCCTCGAGGGCGCCGGCGCCACCGTCACCCTCAAGTGACGTCCTCCCGGGGTGCCCGTGTGGCGCCCCGGGACACGCCCTGACGCGGCGGCATCGATCCACGGATCGGTGCCGCCGCGTCGCGTTGTCGGCCGGCCTGTCCCCGCCCCGGCGGCCCCGTGCGATCGAGGCGGTCGGCCACTCGCCCACGCGCATGCTTGACCTGCGCCGGTGGTGGGGGCATCCTCGTGGTCGTCGGATGTCGACGCCGGTCCGCCGGGAGGTGTCCGCCGGAAAGGCCCCGTGAGCACACCGGGGCGAACCCGGTCCGCGGGACGCACGCTGCGGGCGCCCGATTCGTCGGCGTGGGGGCTCAGGTCCGCCCTCCAACGGCCGACTGGCTTTGCCCGCCCATATCGGGTATGCTGTCGCTTTGCGCTGCCCATGTGCTGCCCCGGGGTCGACGGTGGATCGTCCCCGGAGTGATCATCGGCCCGCCGCCTCCGACCCGCGGCCCCCATCCGGGGACGTCGTCGCAGGTGAGCGGCCTACGGATCACTCGTGGTCGTGTGGCAGGCGCGCAACCGCCGAAACACATAGGCCTCTGGAAGGACCATCCTTGGCTGCCTCGCGTACCGCGACCCAGAAGATGCCCAGCGCGATCACGGCTTCCGGCCGTGTCTCCTTCGCGAAGATCCGCGAACCCCTCGAGGTCCCCGACCTCCTCGCCCTCCAGACCGAGAGCTTCGACTGGCTGCTCGGCAACGAGCGCTGGCAGGACCGGGTCGCTGCGGCGATCGAGTCCGGTCGCAAGGACGTGCCCGAGCACTCGGGCCTCGAGGAGATCTTCGAGGAGATCTCCCCGATCGAGGACTTCTCGGGTTCGATGTCGCTGTCGTTCCGCGACCACCGCCTCGAGGAGCAGAAGTACTCCATCGAGGAGTGCAAGGAGCGCGACATGACGTACAGCGCGCCGCTGTTCGTCACCGCCGAGTTCATGAACAACCACACGGGCGAGATCAAGAGCCAGACGGTCTTCATGGGCGACTTCCCACTAATGACCGACCGCGGCACCTTCGTCATCAACGGCACCGAGCGCGTGGTCGTCAGCCAGCTCGTGCGCAGCCCGGGCGTGTACTTCGAGCGCACCCCGGACAAGACCTCGGACAAGGACATCTACTCCGCCAAGGTCATCCCGAGCCGCGGCGCGTGGCTCGAGTTCGAGGTCGACAAGCGCGACATGGTCGGCGTTCGCGTGGACCGCAAGCGCAAGCAGTCGGTGACGGTCCTGCTCAAGGCCCTGGGGTGGACCGACGCGCAGATCCTCGAGGAGTTCGGCGAGTACGACTCGATCCGCGCGACGCTCGAGAAGGACAACACGAGCGGCCAGGACGACGCGCTGCTGGACATCTACCGCAAGCTGCGTCCGGGCGAGCCGCCGACCAAGGAGGCCGCGCAGACCCTCCTCGACAACCTGTACTTCAACCCCAAGCGCTACGACCTCGCGAAGGTCGGCCGCTACAAGGTGTGCAAGAAGCTGGGTATCGAGGCGGAGCTGTCGGAGTCGACCCTGACGGTCGACGACATCGTCGCCACCATCAGGTACCTCGTCGCGCTGCACGCCGGTCAGGACTCGATGCCGGGTCGCCGCGGGGGAGAGGACGTCGCCGTCCGCGTCGAGGTCGACGACATCGACCACTTCGGCAACCGCCGCCTGCGCAACGTCGGTGAGCTCATCCAGAACCAGGTCCGCACGGGTCTGTCGCGGATGGAGCGCGTCGTGCGCGAGCGGATGACGACGCAGGACGTCGAGGCCATCACGCCGCAGACACTCATCAACATCCGCCCGGTCGTCGCCTCGATCCGCGAGTTCTTCGGCACGAGCCAGCTCTCGCAGTTCATGGACCAGAACAACCCGCTCGCGGGTCTGACGCACAAGCGTCGCCTGTCGGCGCTCGGCCCGGGTGGTCTCTCCCGCGACCGCGCCGGCATGGAGGTCCGCGACGTCCACCCGAGCCACTACGGCCGCATGTGCCCGATCGAGACGCCGGAAGGCCCGAACATCGGCCTCATCGGCTCGCTCGCCTCGTACGGCCGGATCAACCCGTTCGGGTTCGTCGAGACGCCGTACCGGAAGGTCGAGCACGGCCGCGTCACGGACGAGGTCCACTACCTGTCGGCCGACGAGGAGGACGAGTTCGTCATCGCGCAGGCCAACGCGCCCATCGGCGAGGACGGCTTCTTCGTCGACGAGCGCGTGCTCGTCCGCTCCAAGGGCGGCGAGTCCGAGGACCTCCCGGGCGTCGACGTCGACTACATGGACGTCTCCCCGCGCCAGATGGTGTCGGCCGCGACCGCCCTCATCCCGTTCCTCGAGCACGACGACGCGAACCGGGCGCTGATGGGCGCCAACATGCAGCGTCAGGCCGTGCCGCTGGTGCGTTCCGAGGCGCCGTACGTCGGTACCGGCATGGAGTACCGCGCGGCGCTCGACTCGGGTGACGTGGTCCGCGCGACCAAGGCGGGTGTCGTCGAGTCGGTCTCGGCCGACGTCGTCACCGTCGGCAACGACGACGGCACGCACCAGAGCTACCGGATCGCGAAGTTCCAGCGCTCCAACCAGGGCACGAGCTACAACCAGCGGGTCCTCGTCGACGAGGGGCAGCGCCTCGAGGTCGGCGCGGTCATCGCCGACGGTCCGGCCACGGACGGCGGCGAGATGAGCCTGGGTCGCAACCTGCTCGTGGCGTTCATGCCGTGGGAGGGCTACAACTTCGAGGACGCGATCATCCTGAGTCAGCGTCTCGTGCAGGACGACGTCCTGTCCTCGATCCACATCGAGGAGCACGAGGTCGACGCCCGCGACACGAAGCTGGGCCCGGAGGAGATCACGCGGGACATCCCGAACGTCTCCGACGAGGTCCTCGCCGACCTCGACGAGCGCGGCATCATCCGCGTCGGCGCCGAGGTCCGCGACGGCGACCTGCTCGTCGGCAAGGTCACGCCCAAGGGTGAGACCGAGCTGACCCCGGAGGAGCGTCTCCTGCGCGCGATCTTCGGCGAGAAGGCCCGCGAGGTCCGCGACACGTCGCTGAAGGTCCCGCACGGTGAGACCGGCACGGTCATCGGCGTCAAGGTGTTCGACCGCGAGGAGGGCGACGAGCTTCCCCCGGGCGTCAACCAGCTGGTGCGCGTCTACGTCGCGAACAAGCGCAAGATCACGGACGGCGACAAGCTCGCCGGCCGGCACGGCAACAAGGGCGTCATCTCCAAGATCCTCCCGGTCGAGGACATGCCGTTCCTCGAGGACGGCACCCCGGTCGACATCGTCCTCAACCCGCTCGGCGTCCCCGGCCGCATGAACATCGGCCAGATCCTCGAGCTCCACCTCGGGTGGGCGGCCAGCCGCGGCTGGGAGGTCGAGGGCGAGCCCGAGTGGGCGGCCATGCTGCCCGACGACGCGCTGTCGGCCCCGGCCGGCACCCGCGTGGCGACGCCGGTCTTCGACGGCGCCCGCGAGGACGAGATCACCGGTCTGCTCGACGCGACCCGCAAGACCCGCGACGGGCAGCGCCTCATCGGTTCCAGCGGCAAGGCGCGGCTGTTCGACGGCCGCTCCGGCGAGCCGTACCCGGAGCCGATCTCGGTGGGCTACATGTACATCCTCAAGCTGCACCACCTCGTCGACGACAAGATCCACGCGCGCAGCACGGGTCCGTACTCGATGATCACGCAGCAGCCCCTGGGTGGTAAGGCGCAGTTCGGTGGCCAGCGCTTCGGCGAGATGGAGGTCTGGGCCCTCGAGGCCTACGGCGCCGCCTACGCCCTGCGCGAGTTGCTCACCATCAAGTCCGACGACGTCTCCGGACGCGTCAAGGTCTACGAGGCCATCGTCAAGGGCGAGAACATCCCCGAGCCGAGCGTGCCGGAGTCGTTCCGGGTCCTCATCAAGGAGATGCAGTCGCTGTGCCTCAACGTCGAGGCGCTGTCCTCGGACGGCACGGCGATCGACCTCCGCGAGCCGGACCAGGAGGTCTTCCGCGCCGCGGAGGAACTCGGCATCGACCTGAGCCGGCGCGAGCCGAGCAGCGTCGAGGAGGTGTGAGCCGTCGGGGACTACCCCGGCGGCCCCCGACGGTTCGGTCGGTCCACGCACCGACCGGCCCGGCGGGCCACGACGTAAGACCTTGTGACGCACACGAAATGAGAGCAGGGAGCACTCAGTGCTGGACGTGAATTTCCTCGACGAGCTTCGCATCGGCCTGGCCTCCGCGGACGACATCCGCGCCTGGAGCCACGGTGAGGTCAAGAAGCCCGAGACCATCAACTACCGCACCCTCAAGCCGGAGAAGGACGGGCTCTTCTGCGAGAAGATCTTCGGCCCCACCCGCGACTGGGAGTGCTACTGCGGCAAGTACAAGCGGGTCCGCTTCAAGGGCATCATCTGCGAGCGCTGCGGCGTCGAGGTCACGCGATCCGGCGTCCGCCGTGAGCGCATGGGCCACATCGAGCTGGCGGCGCCCGTCACGCACATCTGGTACTTCAAGGGCGTGCCGAGCCGGCTCGGCTACCTCCTCGACCTCGCCCCGAAGGACCTCGAGAAGGTCATCTACTTCGCGGCGTACATGATCACGTCCGTCGACACCGAGGCCCGTCACCGCGACATGCCCTCGATGGAGGCGCAGATAGAGGTCGAGAAGAAGGAGCTCGAGAAGCAGCGCGACGCCGAGGTCGAGGCGCGCGCCAAGAAGCTCGAGGCCGACCTCGCCGAGCTCGAGGCCGAGGGCGCCAAGGGCGACGTGCGCCGCAAGGTGCGCGAGTCCGCCGAGCGCGAGATGAACAGCATCCGCAAGAAGGCGGACCAGCTCATCGAGCGCGTCTCCCAGGTGTGGGACCGCTTCAAGAACCTCAAGGTCCAGGACCTCGAGGGCGACGAGGCGCTCTACCGCGAGATGCGCGACCGCTACGGCATGTACTTCGAGGGCGGCA
The DNA here is from genome assembly GCF_014857905.1 of Agilicoccus flavus. Lineage (GTDB taxonomy): Bacteria > Actinomycetota > Actinomycetes > Actinomycetales > Dermatophilaceae > Agilicoccus > Agilicoccus flavus. The sequence goes on from NZ_JACYXE010000006.1 coordinate 208,004, forward strand.
TGGGCGCCGCGGCGCTCCAGCGCCGCCTCGAGTCCTTCGACCTCGACGCCGAGTCGGAGCTGCTGCGCGAGATCATCGCGACCGGCAAGGGCCAGAAGAAGACCCGCGCCATCAAGCGGCTGCGCGTCGTCACCGCCTTCCAGACGACGACGAACAACCCCGACGGCATGGTCCTCGACGCGGTCCCGGTCATCCCGCCGGACCTGCGCCCGATGGTGCAGCTCGACGGTGGCCGCTTCGCGACCTCCGACCTCAACGACCTGTACCGCCGCGTCATCAACCGGAACAACCGCCTCAAGCGGCTGCTCGACCTCGGTGCGCCCGAGATCATCGTCAACAACGAGAAGCGGATGCTGCAGGAGGCCGTCGACGCGCTGTTCGACAACGGGCGCCGCGGTCGTCCGGTCACCGGCCCGGGAAACCGGCCGCTGAAGTCGCTGTCCGACATGCTCAAGGGCAAGCAGGGTCGGTTCCGCCAGAACCTGCTCGGCAAGCGCGTCGACTACTCGGGCCGTTCGGTCATCGTCGTCGGCCCGACGCTCAAGCTGCACCAGTGCGGCCTGCCCAAGCAGATGGCGCTCGAGCTCTTCAAGCCCTTCGTCATGAAGCGGCTCGTCGACCTCGACCACGCGCAGAACATCAAGTCCGCCAAGCGGATGGTGGAGCGCGCGCGGCCGCAGGTGTGGGACGTCCTCGAAGAGGTCATCACCGAGCACCCGGTGCTGCTCAACCGTGCGCCCACGCTGCACCGTCTGGGCATCCAGGCGTTCGAGCCGCAGCTCGTCGAGGGCAAGGCCATCCAGCTCCACCCGCTCGTCTGCGGCGCGTTCAACGCCGACTTCGACGGTGACCAGATGGCGGTCCACGTGCCGCTGAGCGCCGAGGCGCAGGCCGAGGCCCGCATCCTCATGCTCAGCAGCCACAACATCCTCAAGCCGGCGGACGGCCGCCCGGTGACCATGCCCAGCCAGGACATGATCATCGGCCTGTTCCACCTCACCTCGACGCTCGAGGAGGGCCCGGGCACCGGTCGTTCCTTCAGCACCGTCGACGAGGCGCGGATGGCCTTCGACGCGGGCGAGATCGGCCTCGGGTCGCTCGTGAAGATCCGTCTCACCGACTTCGTCCCCCCGGCCGGCTACGAGCTGCCCGAGGGCGTCGAGGCGAACGCGGACGGCGCGGTCGACCAGATCGTCGTCGAGACGACGCTCGGCCGGGCGATCTTCAACACGACCCTGCCCGTCGACTACCCCTACGTCGACCTCCCGGTCGACAAGAAGCGCCTGTCGACGATCGTCAACGACCTCGCCGAGCGGTACAGCAAGGTGCAGGTCGCGGCGAGCCTCGACGCGCTCAAGGAGGCGGGCTACTACTGGGCCACCCGGTCCGGCACGACCGTCGCCATCTCCGACGTCGTCACGCCGCCGCGCAAGACCGAGATCCTCTCCGGTTACGAGACCAAGGCCGAGAAGGTCCAGGTCCAGTACGAGCGCGGTCTCATCACCGACGAGGAGCGCCGCCAGGAGCTCATCGAGATCTGGACCCAGGGCAGCGCCGAGGTCGCCAAGGAGATGGAGGGCTTCTTCCCGCGGGACAACCCCATCTACCGGATGGTCTCCTCCGGTGCCCGAGGCAACTGGTTCCAGCTCCGCCAGATCGCCGGCATGCGCGGCCTCATGGCCAACCCGAAGGGCGAGATCATCCCCCGCCCGATCAAGGCGAACTTCCGCGAGGGTCTGTCCGTGCTCGAGTTCTTCATCTCGACGCACGGTGCCCGCAAGGGTCTGGCGGACACCGCGCTGCGGACCGCCGACTCGGGCTACCTGACCCGTCGTCTCGTGGACGTCAGCCAGGACGTCATCATCCGTGAGGACGACTGCGGGACCGAGCGCGGGCTCACGCTCCCGATCGGCACGCGTCGCTCCGACGGCACCCTCGTCCCGCACGACGACGTCGAGGCGGCCGTGTACGCGCGGACGCTCGCGGCGGACGTCGTCAAGGACGGCGAGACGCTCGTCGAGGCCGGCGCCGACCTGGGCGACGTCGTCATCGGCGCGCTCATCGCGGCCGGGGTCGAGGAGATCAAGGTGCGCTCCGTGCTCACCTGCGACAGCCACGTCGGGACGTGCGCGCGGTGCTACGGCCGTTCGCTCGCCACCGGCAAGCTCGTCGACATCGGCGAGGCGGTCGGCATCATCGCGGCCCAGTCGATCGGTGAGCCCGGCACGCAGCTGACGATGCGGACGTTCCACACCGGTGGCGCCGCGGGTGACGACATCACCCAGGGTCTGCCCCGCGTGGTCGAGCTCTTCGAGGCCCGGACCCCGAAGGGTGTCGCCCCGATCGCGGAGGCCACCGGCCGGATCACCATCGAGGAGACGGACAAGGCGCGTCGCATCCTGCTCACGCCGGACGACGGCACCGACGAGCACGCCTACCCGGTGAGCAAGCGGTCCCGCCTGCTCGTCGAGGAGGGGCAGCACGTCGCCGTCGGCACGAAGCTCGTCCAGGGTGCGATCGACCCCAAGCAGGTGCTCCGCATCCTCGGCCCGCGCGCGGTGCAGATGCACCTCGTCGACGAGGTCCAGAAGGTGTACCGCCAGCAGGGTGTGTCGATCCACGACAAGCACATCGAGGTCATCGTCCGGCAGATGCTGCGTCGGGTGACGATCATCGAGGCGGGCGACGCCGAACTGCTGCCCGGCTCGATGGCCGAGCGTGGCGTCTTCGAGACCGAGAACCGTCGGGTCGTCGCCGAGGGCGGCAAGCCGGCCTCGGGTCGTCCGGAGCTCATGGGCATCACGAAGGCGTCGCTCGCGACCGACTCGTGGCTGTCGGCGGCGTCGTTCCAGGAGACGACGCGGGTGCTCACGGACGCGGCGATCCACGCCAAGTCCGACCCGCTGCTCGGCCTTAAGGAGAACGTCATCCTCGGAAAGCTCATCCCGGCCGGTACGGGTCTGCCCCGGTACCGCGACGTGCGGGTGGAGCCGACGGAGGAGGCCAAGGCGGCGATGTACTCGATGCCCGACTACCAGCAGTTCGACTACCCGAGCTTCGGCCCGGGCTCGGGCGAGGCGGTCCGGCTCGACGACGCGACGCTGGGTCTGGACAACTGAGCCGTCGGCTCGAGACGACCGGAGGGCGGTCACCCGTTGCGGGTGGCCGCCCTCCGGCGTGGTGTGTGACGCGTGGGCCGCTGGGCGGCGGTCGCGAGGTGTCAGCGACCCCCGGTCCCGGCGAAGCGGGCGCGGACGAGGCCACGCACGGACAGGGCGGCGTACCCGACCCAGGAGCTGATGCCGAGGAGCTTCGCGGCGTCCTCGGCGAGCTGCTCGATGTTGGCCCCGCGGGCCGGCTCGAGGATCTCCCACGCGGCGTCCACGGCCACGGACCCTCCGAGCAGGAGGACGGCGAGGCCGAGGAAGAGCCAGGCGCTGCGGCGGATCTCGGCGTGGAACGCGGCGGCGTAGGCCCCGATCACCGCGAGGATGGCCAGGTACGTGACGAACTCGGGGATGCCGACCGCCGGCAGCACGGCCTCGTGGAGCGTGAACGCGTCGTCGGCGAGCAGGTACCCGGTGATGAGGGCGGAACAGGCCAGGAACGCGGCGTCCCGGCGGCGCATCCCGTCGTAGAGCAGGCAGGCGCCGAGGAGGAAGATCCCGATGGCGGCGGCCCACCCGTAGCAGCCCAGGGACGAGACCGCGCCGACGTACGGGGCCCCGCCCAGCGCCGTGGTCGGTTCCATGGTGAAGGTCGCCACCGGATGGCCCGTCGCGACGCTCACGACGCCGACGGCGAGGACGACGAGCGTCGGCGGGACGAAGACGTACCCGAAGGTCCGTATCCCGACGTGTTCCCGGGCGGTCCCGGGCAGTGATGTGGTGCGCATGTGGTTTCCCCCCACGAGACGGCTCGCGGCCGTTGGACTGGACGACCGACCAACTCTAGCCGGGGGCGCGGCCAGAGTGGAGACCACACGACGCTGCGGTGGCGCGCAGGTCGCCGGCGGGTGAACGGCAGGTGCAGGGCGCGCGCACCGGTGTGCCGCACGAGGTCCCGGACCCCCTGGGTCGGCCGCGATTTGGCCGGTCGTGAGCGCGGACGGTAGGCTGGACGGGCATGTCCTGGCGTTGTCATGCGTTCCATCGGGTGGGTCTCGGGCGTTCTGTCGCCTGAGAGCCGGCGTAGGGCGCGGGCGCCGGGCGAGGGGTCCGAGAAGCGATCGAGGTGTTCGATCGGTCGCGGACGCCCTCCAGGCGCGAGTCACACTCGCCGGGACGTGTCCTCTCGCCGGGCGACGCATCCGGACGTCTGCTCCGCGCCGACGCATCGGATGCGTAGTGCAGGGGAGAGCACCGCGGCCCCGGGTCGCGGTTCTTCAAGGAGGGTCGGCTCGCTCGCGCGAGCGGCCCGATGACATCTCGACCATCGGAGACTGAGTGCCCACCATCAACCAGCTCGTCCGCAAGGGCCGGCAGGACAAGGCCACCAAGGCCAAGACGCCTGCGCTCAAGGGCAGCCCCCAGCGTCGCGGCGTGTGCACGCGTGTGTACACCACGACGCCCAAGAAGCCGAACTCCGCCCTCCGCAAGGTGGCGCGCGTCAAGCTGACCTCCCAGATCGAGGTCACCGCGTACATCCCCGGCGTCGGCCACAACCTGCAGGAGCACTCGATGGTGCTCGTCCGCGGAGGCCGCGTGAAGGACCTCCCCGGTGTGCGGTACAAGATCGTCCGCGGCGCCCTCGACACGCAGGGCGTCAAGAACCGCAAGCAGGCCCGCAGCCGCTACGGAGCGAAGAAGGACAAGAAGTAATGCCTCGTAAGGGACCCGCCCCGAAGCGCGCCCTCGTCGTCGACCCGGTCTACGGGTCGCCGCTGGTGACGCAGCTCGTCAACAAGATCCTGCTCGACGGCAAGAAGTCCATCGCCGAGCGGATCGTCTACGGCGCCCTCGAGGGCGCCCGCCAGAAGACCGGCACCGACCCGGTCCTCACGCTCAAGCGCGCGCTCGACAACGTCAAGCCGACCCTCGAGGTCCGCAGCCGCCGCGTCGGTGGCGCCACCTACCAGGTGCCCGTCGAGGTCCGCGCCGGCCGCAGCACGACGCTGGCGCTGCGCTGGCTCGTGGGCTACGCCCGGCAGCGTCGCGAGAAGACGATGACCGAGCGCCTCATGAACGAGATCCTCGACGCGAGCAACGGCCTCGGTGCCGCGGTGAAGCGCCGCGAGGACACGCACAAGATGGCCGAGTCGAACCGGGCCTTCGCGCACTACCGCTGGTAAGGCACCCTCGCCGTCGCCGCCCCGATCGGGCGGCGACGGCACCGGCCGTCGGCACGGCCACCAGGCCCGGCGCACCGCACCGGGACGAGACGACGAGATGAGACGAGAGATCTAGTGGCACAGGATGTCCTGACCGACCTGTCCAAGGTTCGCAACATCGGCATCATGGCGCACATCGACGCCGGCAAGACCACCACCACCGAGCGGATCCTGTTCTACACCGGTGTCAACCACAAGATGGGCGAGACCCACGACGGTGCGTCGACGACCGACTGGATGGAGCAGGAGAAGGAGCGGGGGATCACCATCACCTCCGCCGCCGTCACCTCCTTCTGGAAGAACACCCAGATCAACCTGATCGACACGCCCGGCCACGTCGACTTCACGGTCGAGGTCGAGCGCAACCTCCGAGTGCTCGACGGTGCGGTCGCGGTCTTCGACGCGAAGGAAGGCGTCGAGCCCCAGTCCGAGACGGTGTGGCGTCAGGCCGACCGCTACGGCGTCCCGCGCATCTGCTTCATCAACAAGATGGACAAGATGGGCGCCGACTTCTACTTCTCGGTGAAGACGATGGTCGACCGCCTCGGCGCGACGCCGCTGTGCATGCAGCTGCCCATCGGCGCCGAGAGCGACTTCATCGGCGTCGTCGACCTCGTCCGCATGAAGGCCCTCGTGTGGCGCGGCGAGACGAAGCTCGGCGACGACTACGAGGTCGAGGACATTCCCGCCGACCTCGTCGACAAGGCCGATGAGTACCGCACCGAGCTCCTCGAGAAGGTCGCCGAGTCCGACGAGACGCTCATGGAGAAGTACCTCGAGGAGGGCGACCTCACGGAGGACGAGGTCAAGAAGGGCGTCCGCGCCCTGACGCTCGCCGGCGAGGTCAACCCCGTCTTCTGCGGCACCGCGTTCAAGAACAAGGGCGTCCAGCCCCTGCTCGACGCCGTCCTGGACTACCTGCCGAGCCCGCTCGACCTCCCGCCGGTCGAGGGGCACGCGCCGGACGACGAGGACGAGATCGTCACGCGCGACCCGAGCTCGACGGCGCCGTTCTCGGCGCTGGCGTTCAAGATCGCGGCGCACCCGTTCTTCGGCACGCTGACCTATATCCGCGTGTACTCCGGTGAGATCACGGCCGGCCAGCCGGTCATGAACGCCACCAAGGGCAAGCGCGAGCGCCTCGGCAAGCTCTTCCAGATGCACGCGAACAAGGAGAACCCGGTCGACAAGGCGTCGGCGGGGCACATCTACGCGGTCATCGGTCTCAAGGACACGACGACCGGTGACACGCTCTCCGACATGGGGCAGCAGGTCGTCCTCGAGTCGATGACGTTCCCGGAGCCGGTCATCCACGTCGCCATCGAGCCGAAGACGAAGGGCGACCAGGAGAAGCTCGGGACCGCCATCCAGCGCCTCGCGCAGGAAGACCCGACCTTCACCGTGCGCCTCGACGAGGAGACCGGCCAGACCGTCATCGGCGGCATGGGCGAACTCCACCTCGACATCCTCGTGGACCGCATGAAGCGCGAGTTCAAGGTCGAGGCGAACGTCGGCAAGCCGCAGGTGGCCTACCGCGAGACCATTCGTCGCGCCGTCGAGAAGTACGACTACACCCACAAGAAGCAGACGGGTGGGTCGGGCCAGTACGCCAAGGTCCAGATCACGTTCGAGCCCCTCGGCACGGACGAGAACGAGATGTACGAGTTCGACAACAAGGTGACGGGTGGGCGCATCCCGCGCGAGTACATCCCGTCGGTCGATCACGGCATCCAGGAGGCCATGCAGTACGGCGTGCTCGCCGGCTACCCGCTGGTGGGGATCAAGGCGACCCTGCTCGACGGGGCCTACCACGACGTCGACTCCTCGGAGATGGCGTTCAAGATCGCCGGGTCGATGGCCCTCAAGGAGGCCGTCCGCAAGGCCGACCCGGTGCTCCTCGAGCCGATGATGGCCGTCGAGGTGCGCACGCCCGAGGACTACATGGGCGACGTCATCGGCGACATCAACTCCCGCCGTGGCCAGATCCAGGCCATGGAGGACATCAGCGGCGCCAAGGTCGTGCGCGGCCTCGTCCCGCTGTCCGAGATGTTCGGGTACGTCGGCGACCTCCGCAGCAAGACGCAGGGGCGCGCCAACTACACGATGCAGTTCGACTCCTACGCCGAGGTTCCCCGGAACGTCGCCGAGGAGATCGTGAAGAAGATGCGGGGCGAGTGAGGCGGGTAGACTCACCCGTTGATGCTCTTCACGTGAAGCAGAATCATCAACCCACAGCGTCATCGCGCCGCACCGCGCGCGGGGCGTGACACACCAAGTCCAACAGGAGGACCCCAGTGGCGAAGGCGAAGTTCGAGCGGTCCAAGCCGCACGTCAACATCGGCACCATCGGTCACATCGACCACGGCAAGACGACGCTGACGGCTGCCATCTCCAAGGTGCTGCACGACCAGTACCCGGACCTGAACGAGGCTTCCCCGTTCGACTCGATCGACAAGGCGCCCGAAGAGAAGCAGCGCGGTATCACGATCTCGATCGCTCACATCGAGTACCAGACCGAGAGCCGTCACTACGCGCACGTCGACTGCCCCGGGCACGCCGACTACGTGAAGAACATGATCACGGGTGCGGCTCAGATGGACGGCGCGATCCTCGTGGTCGCGGCGACCGACGGCCCGATGCCGCAGACGAAGGAGCACGTCCTCCTGGCCCGCCAGGTCGGCGTCCCCTACATCGTCGTGGCGCTGAACAAGGCCGACATGGTCGACGACGAGGAGATCATGGAGCTCGTCGAGATGGAGGTCCGTGAGCTCCTCTCCGACTACGAGTTCCCGGGCGACGACGTCCCGGTCGTCAAGGTCTCGGCGCTCAAGGCGCTCGAGGGCGACGCCGAGTGGGGCAAGTCGGTCGTCGAGCTCATGAACGCGGTCGACGAGTACATCCCGCAGCCCGAGCGCGACATCGACAAGCCGTTCCTCATGCCGGTCGAGGACGTCTTCACGATCACCGGTCGTGGCACGGTCGTCACCGGTCGTATCGAGCGCGGCATCCTCAAGGTCAACGAGACCATCGAGATCGTCGGCATCAAGGAGGCCTCGTCCACGACGACGGTCACCGGCATCGAGATGTTCCGCAAGCTCCTCGACGAGGGTCGTGCGGGTGAGAACGTCGGTCTGCTCCTGCGCGGCACCAAGCGCGAGGACGTCGAGCGCGGCCAGGTCATCTGCAAGCCGGGTTCGATCACCCCGCACACCGAGTTCGAGGGCCAGGTCTACATCCTGTCCAAGGACGAGGGTGGCCGTCACACGCCGTTCTACGACAACTACCGTCCGCAGTTCTACTTCCGGACGACGGACGTCACGGGCGTCGTGCACCTGCCCGAGGGCACCGAGATGGTCATGCCCGGTGACAACACCGACATGAAGGTCGACCTCATCCAGCCCATCGCGATGGAAGAGGGCCTCAAGTTCGCCATCCGTGAGGGTGGCCGGACGGTCGGCGCGGGTCGCGTCACCAAGATCGTCAAGTGATCACCTGCGCCTAGGCGCACATCGGCGAAGGGCCCCGGGATCTCCCGGGGCCCTTCGTCGTGCCCGTGGTCGGAGGATCAGCGAGGCGTGCCCTCCACGGCCGCCGCGGTCGCCCGATCGAGAGCGGCCGTCAGGGCCTTCGCCGCGGTGGCGAAGGCGGCGTCGTCCTTCGCCTGGGCCGCCTCGGCGAGCGCCGGCAGCGGCTGGGCGGCGTAGCCGGTCGTCTGCCCCGGCGCCCAGACGAGGTGCTTGAACCACGGGCGGGACGGCAGGCCGACGGGGTCGGTCAGGGCCCGCTCCTGCGCGCGGATCGCGGCGTTGACCTTGGCGGCGACGGGGCGCTCGCCCGAGACGAGGCCACCGACGGCGAGCCGGGCGCCCGCGCTCTCGAGGCGTCGCGTCGCCGCCGCCCAGGCCTTCGCCGCGGCGAGGGTCGAGGGCGGCGGGGTCGCTCACCTCGGCGCGCATCGCCTCCAGGCGCGTGATCGTGTCGGCGGCGTAGGCGCTGTACCTCATCGGCAGGATGTCGGCGTTGGCCAGGCGCAGGGCGAGGCTGCCCGAGACCTCGGCCGCCGCCGTGACGCCCTTGAACCCGGGGTCGGCGAAGCGCTGCGTGTAGTCGAGGTTGTCGTAGAGGGAGTGGTACTGCCCGCCCGCGCTGCCGAAGCCGATGTCGGCCGAGGCGACGCCGAGGTGCTGCAGGAACCCGGTGTAGTCCGACCCCGATCCGAGCCGCCCCGGCTCGGTCTCGCCCTGGGAGGCCGTGGACCACGCGTCGTACACCGACCCCTCACCGGACGGGTCGTCGACGTCGGCGGTCACCGACCGGATCACCGCGTCGAGGGCGGGCACCGCTCCCGCTCCGAACCGGCGCCCTGCCGTGCCGTCCATGTTGAGGTAGGCGATGGCGCCCTCGCGCAGTTTCGCGGCGTTGTTCTCGGCGTACTCCGTCGAGCCGAGGAGGCCGTACTCCTCGCCGTCCCAGCCGGCCAGGACGATGGTGCGCCGCGGCCGCCAGCCGTCGCGGTAGAGCTCCCCGAGCGAGCGTGCGATCTCCATCGTCGAGACCCAGCCCGACTCGTTGTCGACGACGCCGGTGCCCCACGTGTCGCGGTGCCCACCGACGAGGACGTAGCCGGCGTCCGCGTCGGTGCCCGGGATCGTCGCGACGGCGTTGTGGATCGGGACCTGCTCGTGACCGATGTCGAGGTCGAGCCGGACCTTCGTGCCGCCGGGACCGCCGAAGCGGTAGGGGACGTCGAGCCCGCCCTGCCAGTCCTTGCCGACGCGGGCGCCGCTGAGGGAGGCGATGAGCCCCCGGGCCTGGCCGTAGGAGATCGGTGTCGTCGGGATCGGGGCGATGGTGCGCGCGTCCTTCGCCGCGATGCGCGCGGTGCCCGGGGTCGAGGGGGTGCCGGGGGTGAGCGGGTCGCCGGGGTAGTCCCAGATCCGCAGCACCGACCCCCGTTGGATCGCATCGGCGGAGCGCCATGGGCCGTCGGGGTAGACCTCACCCTTGACGAACCCGTCGTCGGCCGGGTCGGAGTAGATGATCATGCCGACGGCGCCCGCCTTGGCGGCGAGGTCGGGCTTGACCCCCCGGAAGTTCTGTCCGTACCGGGCCAGGGCGATGCGTCCCTCGAGGGAGATCCCGCGCTTCTTCAGCTCCGCGAAGTCCTCGGGGCGGGCGTAGTTGACGTAGACGACGTCGCCGGCGACCGTGCCGGCGGGGGAGTAGGCGTTGTATCCGACGGGCAGGTCCTCGGGCCTCGTGAAGTCCGCGGCCCCGTCCTCGATGACCGACAGGTCGCGGCGTTGCGGTGCCGTCTGGCGGACCGAGATCTTCTTCGGTCGGGTGGCGAGGACCGAGTAGGAGTCGACGTCGACGTCCAGCCCGTACCCGCGCAGCTGCTCGACGGCGTAGTCGAGGTTGCGTCGGTTGCCGGGGGTGCCGACGTGCGCGGCGTTCGCGCCGAGCGTGCGCATCCACGTCGTCGGGTGCTCGCTGTCGACCTCACCCCGCAACCGCTCCTCGTACTGCTGTTGCCACCGCGGCGAGCCGTACGGGGCCTGCTCGGCCTGGGCGGCCGTCGGTGCGGCCTGGACGAGGGAGGGACTCAGGGCCAGGCCGACGGCGGTCAGACCGGCCGCTGCGCACACGCGTACTGAGGTCATGGACACGCTCCTGTGCAGGGTGCCTCGCGCGTGCAGCTCAGCGGCGAGACTGCGAATGGTGCTCAGACGCTAGGGGATCGGGTGGGCGGGGGCAAGACCCCCCGAAGCGCCCCGCCCCCGTGCGATGATCCACCGACCGGGGAGCGGGCGACCGGTCCTCGGAGCCGGCGACGTCGCGGCCACGTATCGGCGGCACGGCGGCGTTGCTGAGCCCCGATTTGATGCGGCACCGGCCGATCTGGCACTATGGACAGGTTGCTTGATGCAGCCCTGCCGCCGGATCCACCGGTGTGGCGGGCCCGCGTCCCTCGCGAGAGGTTACTAGCACCAAGGATCTTCGCGGATTCTCGGAACCGGTGACGCTCGCGTGCGAGAAGAGCACCGGTTCCATCGCACCGACACCGATCAGGTGGGCGGGTCGCTGGCATGTGCCTGTTCGATCGGGCACCGCGCGACACGCCCGACCGCGGGGGTCGGGGATGAGGCCGGATCCGACATGATGGACGACGAGAGAGAGTCTGACGAGCGATGGCGGGACAGAAGATCCGCATCCGGTTGAAGTCGTACGACCACGAGGTCATCGACTCATCGGCGCGCAAGATTGTCGACACGGTGACCCGCGCGGGCGCGACGGTCGTCGGCCCGGTGCCGCTACCGACGGAGAAGAACGTCTTCGTCGTCATCCGGTCGCCCCACAAGTACAAGGACAGCCGCGAGCACTTCGAGATGCGCACGCACAAGCGCCTCATCGACATCGTGGACCCGACGCCCAAGGCGGTCGACTCGCTCATGCGACTCGACCTGCCGGCGGACGTCAACATCGAGATCAAGCTCTGATCGGGAAGGAGGAAGCATCATGACTGCTGTCACCAACCAGCACCAGCGCGCCGTCAAGGGCCTCCTCGGCGAGAAGCTCGGCATGACCCAGGTCTGGGACGCCGAGAACCGCCTCGTCCCGGTCACGGTCATCAAGGCCGGCCCGTGCGTCGTCACGCAGGTCCGCGGCCAGGACGTCGACGGGTACGACGCGGTGCAGATCGCCTACGGCGCGATCGACCCGCGTAAGGTCAATCAGCCCATGTCCGGCCACTTCGAGAAGGCCGGAGTCACGCCGCGTCGACACCTCCTGGAGCTGCGCACGTCGGACGCCTCGTCCTTCGAGCTCGGCCAGGAGATCACGGTCGAGGCGTTCGAGGGCGGCCAGAAGATCGACGTCGTCGGCCGCACCAAGGGCAAGGGCTTCGCCGGTGTCATGAAGCGTCACGGCTTCCACGGCGTGAGCGCGTCCCACGGTGCGCACCGCAACCACCGCAAGCCCGGTTCCATCGGCGCCTGCGCGACCCCCGGTCGCGTGTTCAAGGGCGTCCGCATGGCCGGCCGCATGGGCGGTGTGCGCCAGACCACCCAGAACCTCACGATCCACGCGGTGGACGCCGAGAAGGGCCTGCTGCTCGTCAAGGGCGCCGTCCCCGGTCCCCGTGGTGCCATCGTGCTCGTCCGCACTGCCGCCAAGGGAGCGTGACGTCATGACGACGATCGACATCATCGACGCGAAGGGCGCGAAGTCGGGCACGGTCGACCTGCCGCCCGAGATCTTCGACGTCCAGACCAACATCCCGCTGATCCACCAGGTGGTCGTGGCCCAGCTCGCCGCGGCGCGCCAGGGGACCCACGCCACGAAGACGCGGGGCCAGGTGCGTGGCGGTGGCCGCAAGCCGTACCGCCAGAAGGGCACCGGCCGCGCCCGTCAGGGCTCGACCCGCGCGCCGCAGTTCGCCGGCGGTGGCGTCGTCCACGGCCCGCAGCCGCGTGACTACAGCCAGCGCACGCCCAAGAAGATGAAGGCCGCCGCCCTGCGCGGGGCCCTCTCGGACCGGGCCCGCCACGGCCGCGTCCACGCGCTCACCGCGGTCGTCGAGGGCGAGGCGCCCTCGACGAAGACCGCCGCCGGGCTGCTCGGCAGCCTGACGGAGCGCCGCAACCTCCTGGTCGTGCTCGAGCGCACCGACGAGCTCGGCGCGCTGTCCGTGCGCAACCTCGAGAACGTGCACGTCCTCTGGGCCGACCAGCTCAACACGTACGACGTGCTCTGCGCGGACGACGTCGTCTTCACGCAGGGCGCCCTGCGCACCTTCGTCGAGGCCGGCCGCCACGGCCGCACGGAGATCTCGGAGGAGTCGAAGTGAACCTGAACAAGAACCCCCGCGACATCGTGCTCGCGCCGGTCGTCTCCGAGAAGTCCTACAGCCTTCTCGACGAGGGGAAGTACACCTTCCTCGTCGACCCCCGCGCGAACAAGACGCAGATCAAGATCGCCGTCGAGTCCATCTTCGGCGTCAAGGTCTCCTCCGTGAACACGCTCAACCGCCAGGGCAAGACGCGACGGACCCGCTTCGGGCTCGGCAAGCGCAAGGACACCAAGCGCGCCATCGTCACCCTCAAGGAAGGCTCGATCGACGTCTTCGGGAGCGCCTCGGCGTGAGCCGAGCGACGTCCGAGAGAGGAACGAAGGACTAAGCAATGGGTATCCGCAAGTACAAGCCGACCACTCCCGGTCGTCGTGGTTCGAGCGTCGCCGACTTCGTCGAGGTGACCCGCTCCACGCCGGAGAAGTCGCTCGTGCGCCCGCTGACCAAGACGGGCGGGCGCAACGCCAGCGGCCGGATCACGACGCGTCACATCGGCGGCGGTCACAAGCGCGCCTACCGCGTCATCGACTTCCGTCGCCACGACAAGGACGGCATCCCGGCCAAGGTCGCGCACATCGAGTACGACCCCAACCGCACGGCGCGCATCGCGCTGCTGCACTACGCGGACGGCGAGAAGCGTTACATCCTCGCGCCGAACCGCATCAAGCAGGGCGACCCGATCGAGAACGGGCCGAGCGCGGACATCAAGCCGGGCAACAACCTGCCGATGCGCAACATCCCCGTCGGTACGGTCATCCACGCCATCGAGCTCCGGCCCGGCGGTGGCGCGAAGATCGCCCGCAGCGCCGGCGCCCGCGTGCAGCTCGTCGCCAAGGACGGTCCGTACGCCCAGCTGCGCATGCCGTCCGGTGAGATCCGCAACGTCGACGTGCGCTGCCGCGCCACCGTCGGCGAGGTCGGGAACGCCGAGCAGAGCAACATCAACTGGGGCAAGGCCGGTCGCATGCGCTGGAAGGGCAAGCGCCCGACCGTCCGCGGTGTCGTCATGAACCCGGTGGACCACCCGCACGGTGGTGGCGAGGGTCGCACGTCCGGTGGACGTAACCCCGTGAGCCCCTGGGGTCAGCCGGAAGGCCGCACGCGTCGCCCGAACAAGGAAAGCGACAAGCTCATCGTGCGTCGCCGTCGTACTGGCAAGAAGCGCTGACAAGGAGCCTGAAGAATGCCTCGTAGCCTGAAGAAGGGCCCCTTCATCGACGACCACCTCCAGAAGAAGGTGGACGTGCAGAACGAGAAGGGTGCCAAGACCGTCATCAAGACGTGGTCGCGCCGCTCCGTCATCGCTCCCGACTTCCTGGGTCACACGTTCGCGGTGCACGACGGGCGCAAGCACGTCCCCGTGTTCGTCACCGAGGCGATGGTCGGGCACAAGCTCGGCGAATTCGCCCCGACCCGGACGTTCAAGGGTCACATCAAGGACGACAAGAAGGGACGTCGCCGCTGATGACCACCAACATCACCGAAAACGAGAACGTCGTGTCGGCCAAGGCCGTCGCGCGCCAGGTGCGCGTGACGCCGATGAAGGCCCGCCGCGTCGTCGACCTGGTCCGCGGGAAGAACGCCGTCGAGGCGCTCGCCATCCTGCAGTTCGCCCCGCAGACGGCGTCCGACCCGGTCCGCAAGGTCCTGGCCAGCGCCATGGCGAACGCCCGGGTGTACGCCGACAAGCACAGCCTGCCGTTCGACGAGCGCAACCTGGTCGTCAGCGCCGCGCACGTCGACGAAGGCCCCACGATGAAGCGTTTCCAGCCGCGTGCGCAGGGCCGGGCCTTCAAGATCATGAAGCGCACCAGCCACATCACGGTGTACGTGTCGCAGGCCGGCACCCGGAACGGAGGCACCCGCTAATGGGTCAGAAGGTCAACCCCAACGGTTTCCGCCTGGGCATCACGACGGAGCACAAGAGCCGCTGGTTCGCGGACAGCACCAAGGACGGGCAGCGTTACCGCGACTACGTGAAGGAAGACGTCGCGATCCGCAAGCTCATGTCCACGGGCATGGACCGCGCCGGCATCAGCCGCGTCGAGATCGAGCGCACCCGTGACCGCGTCCGCGTGGACATCCACACGGCGCGCCCGGGCATCGTCATCGGTCGCCGCGGCGCCGAGGCCGACCGCATCCGCGGTGAGCTCGAGAAGCTGACGGGCAAGCAGGTCCAGCTCAACATCCTCGAGGTCAAGAACCCCGAGATGGACGCCCAGCTCGTGGCGCAGGGCATCGCCGAGCAGCTCTCGGCCCGCGTGTCCTTCCGCCGCGCCATGCGCAAGGGGATGCAGTCCTCGCTGCGCGCCGGCGCCAAGGGCATTCGCGTGCAGTGCTCGGGCCGTCTCGGCGGCGCCGAGATGAGCCGCTCGGAGTTCTACCGCGAGGGGCGCGTGCCGCTGCACACGCTTCGCGCGAACATCGACTACGGCTTCTACGAGGCCCGGACGACGTTCGGCCGCATCGGAGTCAAGGTCTGGATCTACAAGGGCGACCTGACGGCCCGCGAGCTCGCGGCGCAGCAGGCGGCCGCGCCGTCGCGCCCCCAGCGCGGTGGCCCCCGCGGTGAGCGTCCGGCTCGCGGTGGGGCTCGCCGTCCCGCCGGCGGTGGCCGTGGCGCGGGTCGTCCCAACGAGTCCGGTGCGCCCGCCGAGGCGCCCGCGAGCACGCAGGGAGCTGAGTCCTGATGTTGATCCCCCGTCGAGTCAAGCACCGCAAGCAGCACCACCCGGGTCGCTCGGGCGCTGCCAAGGGCGGTACCACGATCGCGTTCGGTGACTACGGCATCCAGGCCCTCGAGCCGGCCTACGTCACGAACCGCCAGATCGAGTCGGCCCGTATCGCGATGACCCGCTACATCAAGCGTGGCGGAAAGGTCTGGATCAACATCTACCCGGACCGTCCGCTCACGAAGAAGCCCGCCGAGACCCGCATGGGTTCCGGTAAGGGTTCGCCCGAGTGGTGGGTCGCGAACGTCAAGCCGGGACGCGTCATGTTCGAGCTGTCCGGTGTGTCCGAGGAGATCGCTCGCGAGGCCATGCGCCTGGCGATGCACAAGCTGCCGATGAAGTGCCGCTTCGTCCAGCGTGAGGGTGGTGACAACTGATGGCGGTCGGAAGCAAGGACCTGACCCCGGAGAAGCTCCGCGACCTGTCGTCCGAGCAGCTCGTCGAGGAGCTCGGCAAGGCCAAGGGTGAACTCTTCAACCTGCGGTTCCAGTCGGCCACGGGCCAGCTGGAGAACAACGGCCGACTGCGCGCCGTCCGCAAGGACATCGCCCGGATCTACACGATCATGCGGGAGCGCGAGCTCAACATCGGCGGAGCGAAGGTGGAGAAGTGACCGCGGCCAACAGCACGGAGGAGACGAACGTGAGCACCGACAACGACGGCGCGACCACGGCGCGCCACTTCCGCAAGACCGCTCGCGGCTACGTCGTCAGCGACAAGATGGACAAGACCGTCGTGGTCGAGGTCGAGGACCGCGTCAAGCACGCGCTCTACGGCAAGGTCCTGCGACGCACGAGCCGTCTGAAGGCGCACGACGAGAACAACGAGGCGGGCACGGGCGACCGCGTCGTCATCATGGAGACCCGTCCGCTGTCGGCCGGCAAGCGCTGGCGCGTCGTGGAGATCCTCGAACGCGCCAAGTGAGCTCTCCGCGGGGCAGGCGCCCCGCAGGCAGCCGCGGGGGTGATGCGGGTCGCGTCGCCCCCCGGCCCCGGTCCCGGACCATGTGTCCGCGGGTCGGTCAAGACCACAGATCCGTTCCGCAAGGCTCGATGCCGGGGGAGACACCCGGAGCAGAGAACCGGCGCGACGACAGGAGTGAGAAGTGATCCAGCAGGAGTCGCGACTGCGCGTCGCCGACAACACCGGTGCCAAGGAGATCCTGTGCATCCGGGTTCTCGGTGGCTCGGGTCGGCGTTACGCCGGCATCGGTGACGTCATCGTCGCCACGGTCAAGGACGCCATCCCGGGCGGCAACGTCAAGAAGGGCGACGTCGTCAAGGCGGTCATCGTCCGCACGAAGAAGGAGCGCCGTCGTAACGACGGTTCCTACATCAAGTTCGACGAGAACGCAGCCGTCATCCTCAAGGGCGACGGGGACCCGCGCGGTACCCGTATCTTCGGTCCTGTGGGGCGCGAGCTGCGTGAGAAGAAGTTCATGAAGATCATCTCGCTGGCGCCGGAGGTGCTCTGAACCATGGCCAAGATGAAGATCAAGAAGGGTGACCTCGTGCAGGTCATCAGCGGTCGCAAGCAGGACAAGGGCGGCGACCGCGGCAAGCAGGGGAAGGTCATCGAGGTCTTCCCCGAGACCAACCGGGTGCTCGTCGAGGGCATCAACCGGATCACGAAGCACACGCGTGCGGGCCAGGCCGGTGGCCAGACCCGCGCGGGCGGCATCGTCGTCACCGAGGCCCCGGTCCACGTGAGCAACGTGGCCGTCGTCGACCCCGAGACGAAGAAGCCCACGCGCGTCCGGACCCGGGTCGAGATGGTCGAGCGTGACGGCCGCCAGAAGGCGCAGCGGATCCGCGTCGCCGTGCGCTCGGGGAAGGACATCTGATGACGGACACCACCACGGCCACGGCTCCCCGCATGAAGGCGCGGTACGCCGCGGAGATCAAGCCGGCGCTGCGCGAGCAGTTCGAGTACGCGAACGTCATGCAGATCCCGGGCGTCGTCAAGGTCGTCGTCAACATGGGCGTCGGCGAGGCGGCCCGCGACAGCAAGCGCATCGAGGGCGCGGTCCGCGACCTCACGCTCATCACCGGGCAGAAGCCGGTCGTGACGAAGGCGCGCAAGTCGATCGCGCAGTTCAAGCTGCGCGAGGGCATGCCGATCGGTGCGCACACGACGCTGCGCGGCGACCGCATGTGGGAGTTCCTCGACCGTCTCGTGAGCGTGGCGCTGCCGCGGATCCGCGACTTCCGCGGGCTCTCCCCGAAGCAGTTCGACGGGCGTGGTAACTACACGTTCGGGCTCAACGAGCAGTCCATGTTCTACGAGATCGACCCCGACCGGATCGACCACGTGCGCGGCATGGACATCACCGTGGTCACCACGGCCACCAACGACGAGGAGGGGCGCGCTCTGCTGCGTCACCTCGGATTCCCGTTCAAGGAGAACTGATCGTGGCGAAGACTGCGCTGATCAACAAGGCCAACGCCAAGCCCAAGTTCAAGGTGCGCGCCTACACCCGCTGCCAGCGGTGCGGGCGTCCCCACTCGGTGTACCGCAAGTTCGGTCTGTGCCGAGTGTGCGTCCGGGAGATGGCTCACCGCGGTGAGCTTCCCGGCGTCACCAAGAGCAGCTGGTAAGAGCCCACCCACACACAGCTTCTACACCGTAGGTCAAACCCGCCGAGAGGCGGAGTGCGAAACCCCGGTGAGGAAGGGCGGAGAAGCCCAATGACGATGACAGACCCGATTGCGGACATGTTGACCCGCGTGCGGAACGCCAACTCGGCGCACCACGACGCGGTCTCCATGCCGTTCTCGAAGCTCAAGTCCAACATCGCCGACATCCTGAAGAGCGAGGGTTACATCGCTGGATGGCGCGCCGAGGACGCCGAGGTGGGCCGGACGCTCATCATCGACCTGAAGTACGGCCCCAACCGGGAGCGCTCGATCTCCGGTGTGCGTCGCGTGTCCAAGCCCGGTCTGCGCGTGTACGCCAAGTCGACGAACCTGCCCAAGGTGCTCGGAGGCCTGGGCGTGGCGATCATCTCCACGTCCTCCGGATTGTTGACCGACAAGCAGGCCGCCACGAAGGGCGTGGGTGGGGAAGTCCTCGCCTACGTCTGGTAGTCGGTACGAGGACAGAGAGGAGACGCAAATGTCCAGAATCGGACGACTCCCCGTCACCGTGCCGTCGGGCGTCGAGGTGAAGATCGACGGCCGTGCGGTGACCGTCAAGGGTCCCAAGGGCGAGCTCGCGCTCGCCGTCGCGGAGCCCATCACGGTCGGCCACGACGACGACGGTGCGATCGCGGTCACGCGGCCGAACGACGAGCGCGAGTCGCGGTCGTTGCACGGCCTGACCCGTTCGCTCATCGCGAACATGGTCGAGGGCGTGAGCAAGGGCTACGAGAAGAAGCTCGAGATCTACGGCACCGGTTACCGCGTGCAGAACAAGGGGGGCAACCTCGAGTTCGCGCTCGGCTACAGCCACCCGATCACCGTCGAGCCCCCGCAGGGCATCACGTTCGCCGTCGAGGCGCCCACCCGGTTCTCGGTCCAGGGCATCGACAAGCAGCTCGTCGGCGAGGTCGCGGCCAACATCCGCAAGCTCCGCCGGCCCGACCCGTACAAGGGCAAGGGCGTGCGTTACGCGGGCGAGCAGATCCGCCGCAAGGTCGGAAAGGCTGGTAAGTAAGCCATGGCACTCATCATCAAGCGTGGCAAGGGCAAGGCCGCGGCCCGGACCCGTCGCCACTTCCGTCTGCGCAAGCGCATCGCCGGCACCGCCGCGCGTCCGCGCCTGGTCGTGTCGCGTTCGTCGCGGCACATCGTCGCCCAGATCGTCGACGACGCGGTGGGACGCACCCTCGCGTCCGCGTCGACGATGGAGAAGGACCTGCGGTCCTTCGACGGCGACAAGACGGCCAAGGCGCGCCGCGTCGGGGAGCTCCTCGCGGAGCGCGCCAAGGGCGCCGGCGTCGAGGCCGTCGTGTTCGACCGCGGCGGCAACCAGTACCACGGTCGCGTGGCCGCGATCGCCGACGGCGCCCGCGAGGGGGGTCTGTCGCTGTGACGCGCATGACCGAGATCGCCGAGACCGGAAAGAGGAACGTCTGATGCCCGGACCCCAGCGCCGTACGACCGGCGGCGAGGCCGGTGGCAGCGACCGCGCGGGCGGTCGCGACCGCCGCGATCGCGACAACCGCCGCGGCAACAACGCCGCCGACGACCGCAACCAGTTCCTGGAGCGGGTCGTCACGATCAACCGTGTGAGCAAGGTCGTCCAGGGTGGCCGCCGCTTCAGCTTCACCGCGCTCGTCGTGGTCGGGGACGGCGACGGCACCGTGGGCGTCGGCTACGGCAAGGCCAAGGAGGTGCCCGCGGCGATCGCCAAGGGTGTCGAGGCCGCCAAGAAGTCCTTCTTCAAGGTGCCCCGCATCCAGGGCACGATCCCGCACCCCGTGCAGGGTGAGGCCGCCGCCGGCGTCGTCCTGCTCCGCCCCGCGTCGCCCGGTACCGGTGTCATCGCCGGTGGTCCGGTGCGCGCCGTCCTCGAGTGCGCCGGCATCCACGACGTGCTGAGCAAGTCGCTCGGCTCGGACAACGCCATCAACATCGTCCACGCGACGGTGCAGGCGCTGAAGGACCTGGAGCGTCCCGAGTCGGTCGCGGCCCGCCGCGGCCTGCCGCTCGAGGACGTCGCCCCGGCGGCCATGCTCCGGGCCCGCGCGGCGGGGGTTGGTGCGTGATGGCACGTCTCAAGGTGACCCAGACCCGATCCGAGATCGGTGGCAAGTCGAACCAGCGCGAGACGCTGCGTTCGCTGGGCCTCAAGCGGATCGGCGACTCCGTCGTCAAGGAGGACCGTCCCGAGTTCCGCGGGATGGTCCGCACGGTGGCCCACCTGGTCGCCGTCGAGGAGGTTGAGTGATCATGGCCGGTACGCCGGACAAGACCGAGAAGACGCACGCGCTGAAGCCGCACCACCTGCGTCCCGCCCCCGGTGCCAAGTCCGCGCGCACGCGCGTCGGTCGCGGTGAGGGCAGCAAGGGCAAGACCGCCGGTCGCGGCACGAAGGGCACGAAGGCGCGTTACCAGGTGCCCGAGCGCTTCGAGGGTGGCCAGATGCCGCTGCACATGCGCCTGCCTAAGCTGCGCGGGTTCACCAACCCGTTCCGCACGGAGTACCAGGTGGTCAACCTCGACCGCCTGAGCGCTCTTTACCCGGACGGCGGCACCGTCGGTGTCGACGACCTCGTGGCCAAGGGCGCCGTGCGCGCCGGACACCTGGTCAAGGTGCTCGGCGACGGTGAGCTCACCGCCAAGGTGGACGTCACCGCACACAAGTTCTCCGCCTCGGCGAAGAGCAAGATCGAAGCGGCGGGCGGCTCGGTCACCGAGCTGTGAGTGTCGTCTCCGCCCGGGGTCATTCCGGGCGGAGCGACCCCGCCCCTGCACCCCGGGTGCCCGGCTCCGCCGGCCCCGGGGTGTTACCGTTGTCGAGGGGTATTCGCGCGCGGCCGAACGGATCGTGGTGTCGGTCGAAGGGATTCGGCCGGGCGCCCGACGCGGTTCACGCGGGTATCGAACGTGGTGACGCGCATTCGGTGCGCGGGGCCGCGTCGGCGCATCGCGCGCCGCACTGATCGTCGGCGCTGAGCGCCATGGAGGAGGACGAGTGCTTTCCGCTGTCGTGCGGGCCTTCAAGACCCCGGATCTGCGTAAGCGGCTCTTGTTCACGATGTTCATCGTCGTGATCTTCCGGCTCGGCTCGGTCATGCCGTCGCCGGGTGTGAGCTACGCCGCCGTCCAGCAGTGCCGCCCGGCGGGAGGGCAGACCAACCAGCTGCTCGGCCTCGCCAACCTGTTCAGCGGTGGGGCGCTGCTGCAACTGTCGATCTTCGCGCTGGGCATCATGCCCTACATCACCGCGAGCATCATCGTGCAGCTCCTGACCGTCGTCATCCCGCGGTTCGAGACCCTCAAGAAGGAGGGTCAGACGGGCCAGTCGAAGCTGACGCAGTACACGCGCTACCTGACGATCGCCCTGGCCGTGCTCCAGTCCGCGACGTTCGTGACGTTCGCGCGGAACCCCAGCCAGCTGTTCCCGGGCTCCAACTGCCAGCAGATCCTCGTCGACGACAGCCTGTTCACGGTCGGGCTCATGGTCCTGACGATGACCGCGGGCACCGGCCTCATCATGTGGATGGGCGAGCTCATCACCGAGCGCGGCGTGGGCAACGGCATGTCGCTGCTCATCTTCACGTCCATCGCCGCCGGCTTCCCCGGCTCGCTCTGGGCGATCAAGCAGCGCGACGGGCGCTGGGACACGTTCCTGCTCGTCATCCTCATCGGCTTCGTCGTCATCGGCATCGTCGTCTTCGTCGAGCAGTGTCAGCGGCGCATCCCCGTGCAGTACGCGAAGCGGATGATCGGCCGGCGGATGTACGGGGGCACCTCGACGTACATCCCGCTCAAGGTCAACCAGGCCAACGTCATCCCGATCATCTTCGCGTCCTCGCTGCTCGCGATCCCCGGGCTCATCGTCCAGTTCCAGCAAGGCAACCCGAACCCGCCCGGCTGGGTCCAGTGGATCGGAGCCCACCTCGTTCGGGGTGACCACCCGATCTACATGGCCGTGTACGTTGTCCTCATCGTCTTCTTCACGTTCTTCTACGTGTCGATCACCTTCAATCCGGAGGAGGTCGCCGACAACATGAAGAAGTACGGTGGCTTCATCCCCGGCGTCCGGGCGGGCCGGCCCACGGAGCAGTACCTGAGTTACGTCCTCAACCGCATCACCGTGGTCGGGGCCATCTACCTGGCACTGGTGTCGCTCATCCCGCTCATCGCGCTGGTGATGGTCGACGCCAACCAGAACTTCCCCTTCGGTGGGACGTCGATCCTCATCATCGTCGGCGTCGGACTCGAGACGGTCAAGCAGATCGAGTCCAAGCTCAAGCAGCACCACTACGAAGGGTTCCTCCGCTGATGCGACTGATCATCCTCGGCCCCCCCGGAGCCGGCAAGGGCACGCAGGCCGCCCGGATCGCCGGCGAGCTCGGTGTCCCGGCGATCTCGACGGGCGACATCTTCCGATCGAACATCAAGGGCGGGACGGAGCTCGGCCGCAAGGTGGCCGACATCCTCGCCGCCGGCCGGTACGTGCCGGACTCGGTGACCAACGAGATCGTCGCGGACCGTCTGGCCCAGCCGGACGCGGCGGCGGGGTTCCTGCTCGACGGGTACCCCCGCACGCCCGACCAGGTCGGCGCCCTGGACCAGATGCTCGCCGCGGACGGCAAGAGCCTCGACCACGTGCTCGAGCTGCAGGTGCCCGTCGACGTCGTGGTCGAGCGTCTCCTCAAGCGGGCGCAGATCGAGGGTCGGGCCGACGACACCGAGGACGTCGTCCGGGAGCGGCTGGCCGTGTACACCCGCGAGACCGAGCCGCTGGCGGCCCGGTACGCCGAGCGGGGACTGCTCCGCACGGTCGACGGGACGGGCGACGTCGACGACGTGTTCGCGCGCCTCATGGGGGCTCTCCGGGCCACCGCGGCCTGACCGGCCCGGCCGCCCGGCACGACCACACACGACCCTTCGGGAGACGACCCCTGTGACGCGAGTCCCGTGATCTTCGGACGCCCCCGCCTCGAGACGAAGAGCGACGACGAGCTGCGTGCCATGCGACGCGCCGGTCTGGTCGTGGCGCAGACGCTCGACCTGCTCGCGCAGAGCGCGCGGCCCGGTCTGACGACCCTGGATCTCGACGTCCTAGCGCGCGAGTTCATCACCGGCCACGGCGCGCGCCCCTCGTTCCCCGACGTGCCGGGCTACCGCCACACCCTGTGCGTGAGCGTCGACGAGCAGGTCGTCCACGGGATCCCGGGGGAGCGGGTGCTGCGGGCGGGCGACGTGGTGTCCATCGACTGCGGGGCGAGCGTCGACGGCTGGCACGGCGACGCGGCGATCACGCTCGTCGTGGACGGGCAGGCCCGCACCCCGCAGGAAGCGGCCCTCGTCGCGGACACCCTGGCGTCGCTGTGGGCCGGCGTCTCGGCCTTCGCCGTCGGCGGCCACGTCGGTGACCTCGGTGCGGCGGTGGAGGGCCACCTCGAGGCCACCGGCCGCGGATACGGTGTCGTCGACGAGTACGAGGGCCACGGCATCGGCCGCGAGATGCACATGGACCCACCCGTGCCCAACGTCCGGTCGTCCCGGCGCGGGCCGAAGGTGCGCTCCGGGGCCACCGTCGCGATCGAGCCGATGGTCACGCTGGGCACGCCCGACACGCTCGTGCTCGACGACGACTGGACCGTCGTGTCGGCCGACGGCACCACGGCCGCGCACTGGGAGCACACGGTGGCGGTCACCGATGCCGGTCTCTGGGTGCTCACCGCGCTCGACGGTGGAAAGGCTCAGTTGTCGGCGGTCGGCGCCCCGTTCGCTCCGCTCGACTGACCCGTAAAGCGGCGCGCGCCGCGGTCCCGGGCCGCGGTGCCCGGTGTCTGCCGGGGGATTCGCCTGTGGCGGGCGGCTGCACTAGACTGGTGTGTCGGCTCAGGTATGTCCGGTCTACAGGCGTCCCGGGCGGGTGGACACGTTCGCCCGTCCTGCCTGTTCCGCCGCCCGCAGGGGTGTGCGGTGACCGGAACGGTCGCTCTTCCCCGCTTCGGTGCGAAGGCGACGTCCTGCGCCCGGTCGGCCGGATGGCCGGCCGAACACGGTCGTGCCGGTCCCGGCACGACACGACTCACGGAATGTGGAGGACATGGCTAAGAAGGACGGAGTCATCGAGATCGAGGGCACGATCGTCGAAGCCCTCCCGAACGCGATGTTTCGGGTGGAGCTGACCAACGGTCACAAGGTTCTCGCTCACATCTCGGGCAAGATGCGTCAGCACTACATCCGGATCCTCCCCGAGGACCGGGTCGTGGTCGAGCTGAGCCCGTATGACCTCTCCCGCGGCCGCATCGTCTTCCGCTACCGCTGACCACCGTGACGCCGGCACCCGCCGGCGTCTCCACCACCCGGGCCGGGCCGCTTCGTGCGGTGGCGCGTCCGGGTCGATCCGAAGACGGCAGGCAGATGAAGGTTCAGCCGAGCGTCAAGAAGATCTGCGACAAGTGCAAGGTCATCCGCCGCAACGGACGGGTCATGGTCATCTGCCAGGACCCGCGCCACAAGCAGCGGCAGGGCTGACGCCCCCTCGCACGACGTCGTCGAGCTTCACCAGGACGCGACGACTCTCGACAGCAGCACCCGGCCCCGGGCCCGCGACGCGGACCCGGACGTCACCCCCGGCACGGAGGCCGGGGACCGCACCGCCTGCGGGCGGCCGCGGACCGGTGTTGCTCCAGACCTCCGAACGAACAGGGAGAACAACCCCACATGGCACGTCTTGTCGGAGTGGACCTCCCGCGCGAGAAGCGCGTGGAGATCGCTCTCACCTACATCTTCGGCGTGGGCCGCACCCGCGCGAAGGAGGCCGTCCAGGCCGCCGGCATCGACTCGGCGACCCGGGTCCGCGATCTCGCGGACGAGGACCTCGTCAAGCTGCGCGACTTCCTCGAGGGCAACTACAAGCTCGAGGGTGACCTCCGCCGCGAGGTGGCCGCCGACATCCGACGCAAGGTCGAGATCGGCAGCTACCAGGGTCTGCGCCACCGGCGCGGTCTGCCCGTCCGCGGCCAGCGCACCAAGACCAACGCGCGTACCCGCAAGGGCCCCAAGCGCACCGTCGCGGGCAAGAAGAAGGCCAAGTAAGGCACGCGGGGGCTCGCCCCCGCCCGGGCCGCGTCTCGCGCGCCCGGTCCCTTGCTCCGCCGGACATCGCCGAAGAACCTCGTAGGAAAGAGAACTCATGCCTCCCAAGGGCCGCATGGCTGCGGGCGCCAAGAAGGTGCGCCGCAAGGAGAAGAAGAACGTCGCCCACGGGCACGCTCACATCAAGAGCACGTTCAACAACACGATCGTCTCGATCACGGACCCCACGGGCGCCGTGATCTCGTGGGCCTCGGCCGGCCAGGTCGGCTTCAAGGGCTCACGCAAGTCCACCCCGTTCGCCGCTCAGATGGCGGCCGAGGCCGCCGCGCGCCGCGCCATGGAGCACGGCATGCGCAAGGTCGAGGTTTTCGTCAAGGGTCCGGGTTCCGGTCGCGAGACCGCGATCCGCTCGCTCACCGCGACCGGCCTGGAGGTCGGTTCGATCAGTGACGTCACGCCCACGCCGCACAACGGTGTCCGCCCGCCCAAGCGTCGCCGCGTCTGAGAATCGGGAGAAGTAGAACATGGCTCGTTACACCGGCCCCATCACGAAGAAGTCCCGCCGTCTCAAGACCGACCTCGTCGGTGGCGACAAGAACTTCGAGAACCGCCCCTTCCCGCCCGGACAGCACGGCCGCGGCCGCATCCAGGAGAAGGAGTACCTGCACCAGCTCCAGGAGAAGCAGAAGGCCCGCTTCACCTACGGCGTCATGGAGAAGCAGTTCCGTGGCTACTACGAGGAGGCGGTGCGTCGCCAGGGCAAGACCGGCGAGAACCTGCTCCAGATCCTCGAGTCGCGCCTCGACAACGTCGTGTACCGCGCCGGGCTCGCCCGCACGCGTCGCGCCGCCCGTCAGCTCGTGACGCACGGTCACTTCCACGTCAACGGTCAGCGCGTCGACGTCCCGTCGTACCGCGTCAGCCAGTACGACATCATCGACGTCCGCCCCAAGTCGCGTGAGACGTTCCCGTTCGAGCTGGCCCGCCAGACGTTCGGCGACCGCCCCGTCCCGGCGTGGCTGAAGGTCGTCCCGGGCACGCTGCAGATCCTCGTGCACCAGCTCCCGGTGCGCGAGCAGATCGACACGGTGCTCACCGAGCAGCTCATCGTGGAGCTCTACTCCAAGAACTGAGTCTGCGATCGCGGCCCGGACGTCCGACGTTCGGGCCGCGGACACGCGCACGCCTCGTCGTGCACCCGGGCCGGCCGCGCCCCGCGAGAGCGGGGCCGCGGTCGGCCGAAGGTCCGTTCGTGGACAGAGACGAACGGGCCGCCGGTCTCGCGGAGGCCGGCACGTTCATGGGCCTCATATAGCGGGGGTCCGTGGGAAGGAAGACACCAGTGCTCATCGCACAGCGCCCCGTCCTCTCCGAGGAGGTCGTGTCCCCGGCTCGATCGCGGTTCGTCATCGAGCCCCTCGAGCCCGGCTTCGGCTACACCCTGGGCAACAGCCTTCGTCGCACCCTCCTGTCGAGCATTCCCGGTGCGGCCGTCACCAGCATCCGCATCGACGGCGTGCTGCACGAGTTCTCGACGATCTCCGGGGTGAAGGAGGACGTCACCGAGCTCATCCTCAACATCAAGGGCCTCGTCGTCAGCAGCGAGCACGACGAGCCGGTCGTCATGTACCTGCGCAAGCAGGGTGCGGGCGCCGTCACGGCCGCGGACATCGCGCCGCCGGCCGGGGTCGAGGTGCACAACCCCGACCTCCACCTCGCCACGCTCAACGAGCAGGGCAAGGTCGAGATGGAGCTGACCGTCGAGCGTGGCCGCGGCTACGTCTCGGCCTCGCAGAACAAGGCGGGGGACGCCGAGATCGGCCGCATCCCCGTCGACTCGATCTACTCGCCGGTCCTCGCCGTCACCTACAAGGTGGAGGCCACGCGTGTCGAGCAGCGCACCGACTTCGACAAGCTCGTCGTCGACGTCGAGACGAAGAACTCGATGGCTCCCCGCGACGCGCTCGCCTCGGCCGGGAAGACGCTCGTCGAGCTGTTCGGGCTGGCCCGCGAGCTCAACGTCGAGGCCGAGGGCATCGACATGGGCCCGTCGCCGACGGACGCGGCGCTCGCCGCCGACCTGGCGCTGCCGATCGAGGACCTCGACCTCACGGTCCGCTCGTACAACTGCCTCAAGCGCGAGGGCATCCACACCGTGGGTGAGCTCGTCGGGCGCAGCGAGGCGGACCTCCTCGACATCCGCAACTTCGGTGCGAAGTCGATCGACGAGGTCAAGGCGAAGCTCGTCGGCATGGGCCTGCAGCTCAAGGACAGCCCGCCCGGGTTCGACCCGAGCGCCATCGCCGACCGGTACGACGAGGACGACGACGCCGCGTTCGCCGAGGACGAGCAGTACTGACCGACCCGCGTGACTGTTCCGCCTCGGTGCCCGCCGGCGCGGTTCGGTCGAATCATTAGGAGACACCATGCCTACCCCCACCAAGGGTCCCCGCCTCGGCGGCGGCCCGGCCCACGAGCGGCTCATCCTGGCCAACCTCGCCACGGCGCTCTTCCAGCACGACCGCATCACGACGACGGAGGCCAAGGCGAAGCGCCTGCGCCCCCTCGCCGAGCGGCTCGTGACGTTCGCCAAGCGCGGTGACCTGTCCGCTCGTCGCCGCGTCCTCACCGTCGTGCGCGACAAGGGTGCCGTCCACCGTCTCTTCACGGAGATCGCGCCCGACGTCGCCGCCCGCCCGGGTGGGTACACGCGCATCACGAAGATCGGCCCCCGCAAGGGCGACAACGCCCCCATGGCCGTCATCGAGCTCGTGCGTGAGCCCTTCTCCCCGAAGCAGGCGACGGTGAAGGAGGCGGAGGCCGCCACCACGCGCGCCGCCGCCGACGCCGCGCCGACGGACAAGGACGAGGCCGACGTCGAGGCCACCCCGGCGGCCGCGACGGAGACGACCGAGTCGACGGAGACGACCGAGTCGGCGGAGACGACCGAGGCTGCCCCGGCCGACGAGGCCCCGGAGAACACCGACTCCAAGTGAGCGATGCCGCGGCGCGCGTCGCGGCAGACCACACGGGCGACCCCCGACCCGATCCCCGCGATCGGGCCGGGGGTCGCCGCGTGTCCCGGGCTCGGACCACCCTCACACGCAGGTCCGCCCACGTAGACTGATCTCACGGCACGAGGGTGCCGATGACGCCCGCGACGCGGGCGCCCACCTCCGAAGGACCACGCCATGACCCGAGTCCGCCGCGACCGCGCGGTCCGGCGCGCCCGCCTCGTCGTCACCGCGACTGCGGCCCTCGCCACGGCCGGAGTGGTGGGGTCGCCCGCGCCGGCGTCGGCCGCCGGGCCCGCCCGTCTGGCGTCGCCGGCCACGGCGGTCCAGGGAACGGTGGGGTCGCCGGCCTCGGCCGCGCTCGAGGCCGAGCTCGAGGGATCGGCGTCCCTGCGGCGCGAGCTGCGGGCCGCGTTCGGTTCGTCCGCCGACGAGGTGTCGGTCGCGGTGCGGGACCGCCGCACGGGTGCGGTGTTCACGTACAACCCCGGGCTCACGAACTGCACCGGCAGCATCGTCAAGGTCATGGTCCTCACGGCGATCATCCGGGATCGTCGCGCCGGCGGGCGCTTCCTCAGCGCCGGCCAGCAGCGCCTCGCCGAGCGCATGATCCGGTTCAGCGACAACGACGCGACGACGAGCCTGCTGCGCCAGGCGGGCGGTCGGTCCGCGCTCGACCGGGTCGCGCGGGCCGCGGGCATGACGTCGACGCGGTCGGCCGGATCGTGGGGAAGGACCGCCACGACGGCGCCGGACCAGCTCAGGCTCATGGACGCGCTCGTCGCGCCGCGCTCGACGCTGTTGTCGGCGCGCGACCGCGCCTACGTGCTCCGGCTCATGGGCCGGGTCTCACCCGAGCAGCGCTGGGGCGTGGGACGGGTCCCGGCCGGCGTGCGGGCGCAGGTGAAGAACGGCTGGGTGCCCCTGAGCCCCAAGGGGTGGCGCGTCAACAGCATCGGGCACGCGAGCGGGGCGGGGCGCGACTACACCATGGCCGTCCTGTCCTACCGGAACGCGTCGATGGGCGAGGGCGTGCGCCACGTGAACGACGCGTCGCGCATCGTCGGCGCCCACCTCTCGCGTTCGCGCGGGGCGTCGGTGCGGCCGGCGGTGAGCGGGTCCGCCGCGGCGAGTGCGCTGAGCAGGGCGAGCGTGGCGGCGCTGTCGCAGCCCCGCCCGATCTGGTGACGGACCCGAGCGCCGGGCCGGGCACCGGCCCCTCGGATCCGCACCTGCGCCTGCGCCTCGACTTCGCCTACGACGGCACCGACTTCTCGGGCTGGGCGGCCCAGCCCGGCCTGCGGACCGTCGAGGGGGAACTGACCGCCGCCCTGGCCCGCATCCTGCGGTTGCGGGAGCCGGCCCGGGTCACCGTGGCCGGCCGCACCGACGCAGGCGTCCACGCGCGCGGGGCCGTCGCCCACGTCGACGTCCCGGCCTCCGCTTGGGCGGCGCTGCCCGGTCGCTCGCGCAGGCCGCCCGCCGACGCCGCGCTCACGCGGTTGGCCGGGGTGCTTCCCGGTGACGTCGTGGTGCGGCGCGTCGCGCCGGCCCCGGACGGGTTCGACGCCCGCTTCTCGGCCATCTCGCGCCGCTACGCCTACCGGCTGTGCGACGTCCCCGGCGGGCTCGACCCGCTTCGCCGGAGGGACACGGTCACCGTGCAGGGGCCGCTCGACCTGGACGCGATGAACGCCGCGTCGGCGGCGCTGTGCGGGTTGCAGGACTTCGCCGCGTTCTGCAAGCGGCGCGAGGGCGCGACGACCGTGCGCACCCTGCTCACGTTCGACTGGCACCGCACCGGTCCGCTCGTCGTGGGCCGCGTCGTCGCCGACGCGTTCTGTCACTCGATGGTGCGCTCGCTCGTCGGGGCGGTCGTGCCGGTCGGGCAGGGGCGCCGCCCGGTCGCGTGGCCCGCGCAGGTGCTCTCGGCCGCCCGCCGCGACTCGGGCGTGACCGTCATGCCGGCCCACGGGCTGAGCCTGGCCGAGGTCGCCTACCCGCCGGAGCACGAGCTCGCGGCCCGGGCCCACGCCGCGCGCCGCCGCCGCGACGAGCCGCCCGTCGCCGTGGAGCCCGGCCCGGGACAGGACGCCCGGGGATGAAGGGCGCGGTGGCCCTGGCCGCGGCCGCCCTCCTGCTCGCCGTCGGCGACGTCGACGCCGCCGACGTGGCCCGGGTGTGGGAGCGGACCTGGCCGATCCTGCTCTTCCTCCTCGCGGGGAGTCTCGTCGCCGAGCTGTGCGACGCCGCGGGCCTCTTCGACCGCGCGGCGCACCTCGTGGCCCGCGCGGGGCGGGGCAGCCGGCTGCGCCTGTTCCTCCTGGTCTGCCTCCTGGCGGTGGCGGTCACCGTCGTGCTCAGCCTCGACACGACGGCGGTGTTGCTCACCCCCGTGCTCCTCACCCTCGCCGCCTCGATCCGGGTCGACGCACGTCCCTTCGCGTACGTCTGCGTCTGGCTCGCGAACGCGGGCAGTCTCCTGCTGCCGGTCTCGAACCTGACCAACCTGCTGGCCGCCCAGCGGCTGGGTGTGAGCGCGGCCGGGTTCGTCGCGCTGACGTGGGCCCCGGCCGCGGCCTGCGCCGTGACGGTCGTGGCCTACGCCGCACTCCGGTTCCACGTGCCGCTGCGGGGCCGGTACGACCCCCCGACGGCGCCGCCCCGGACCGACACGGCCCTCCTGGCCGCCTCGGTGGTCGCGGTCGCCGGGTTCGCCGTCGCCGTCCTCGCCGGCGCGCACGCCTGGGCCGCGGCGGGCGGGGCGGCGCTCGTGCTGCTGCTCGCATTCGCCGCGCGGGCGCCGGCCCGGATCGCCCCGGGGCGGTTGGCCCGGATGCTGCCGTTCGACCTCGCGGCGTTCGCCTTCGGGCTCTTCGTCGTCGTCGGCTCCCTCGTCGATCACCTGACCCCGCTGCTCGGGTCCGCGGCCCCCGGGACGTGGGGGCCGTGGGCGCTCGCCGGGGCCTCGGCCCTCGCGGCCAACGCGGTGGACAACCTGCCCGCCTACCTCGCGTTCGAGGGGTTCGTCGGGCCCGATCCGACCCGGCTCACGGCGGTGCTCGTGGGGGTGGGGGCCGGCCCCCTGATCCTGCCGTGGGCCTCGCTCGCGAACCTGCTGTGGTGGCAGCGGTGCCGGGCCCGCGGGCTCGAGGTGCGGGCCCGCGACCTGGCCCGGGAGGGTGCCCCGGTGGCGATCCTCGCGGTCGCCGCCGGGACCGCGGCGCTCGTCCTCGTCGCGTGAGGGGCGGCGCCGTCGGGGACAGGCGGGGAAGGACGGCCCGTCAGCGGCGGCGGGGCGGGTCGACGGGGAGGGCGCACGTCCACACCGTCACCCGACGGGCCTGCGGGTTGCCGGCCCCGACGCGCCGGTACCGGGCGAGGACGTCGGCGATCTCGGACCGCAGAGCGGAGAGCTGCTCGTCGGTGACCTGGACGAGCGCGTCGTCGAGCCCACACACCTCCTGCCACTCCAGGGGGTAGTCCGGGCGGGCCCCGATCCAGGCCTGGGCCTTCTCGGCGAAGTGGGCGACGTAGTCCCGCGCCAGCCAGTCGAGACCCGCCTCGTCGTCGTCGTCGGGGTCGTCCACGTCGAGGGGTCGGTCGGCGGTGCTCGCCGCCCAGGTGCGGCGCCGCCCCGTGCCGTGGCCGGTGTCCTCCACGAGGCCGGCGTCGGCCAGGCGGCGCAGGTGGTAGGACGTGGCGCCGGTGTTCGTGTCGAGAGCTCGCGCGAGGTCCGTGGCGGTCGCCTCGCCCAGGACGCGCAGCTCGGCCAGCAGGCGCGAGCGGAGGGGATGGGCGAGGACGCGCAGAGCGTCCCGGTCGACCGGATACGGCGCGGACGGCCCCTCGGACTCGGTCATGTCGTCCCCCTTCGATGCACAGATCATGTGCACATATCTTATGTACAGCCGGTGCGAATGAGGGTGTTCGGCCGCGTCGTCGCAGGTCAGGGCGCCGGGGTCGGCGATTCGAGCGCGAGGAGGGGAGCCGGTAGAGTGGAACCTCGTTGTGCGAAACGGCGATCCGACCCGTCCGAAGCGATGTCGGTCCGGTTGCGCCCGACGCCTCCCGCCGGCTCCACGTAAGCAGCCGCGGCGCGGCGCGCACGACCGAGACGCTGTTCACGAGAGAAAGCAAGGGCTGTTCGCGTGCGTACCTACACCCCCAAGCCGGGCGACATCGAGCGCGCCTGGCACGTCATCGACGCGACCGACGTCGTGCTCGGGCGCCTCGCGTCCCAGACCGCGCAGCTCCTGCGCGGCAAGCACAAGACGATCTTCGCGCCGCACATCGACACCGGCGACTTCGTCATCATCATCAACGCCGACAAGGTGGCCCTGACCGGCGCCAAGCTGGAGCAGAAGAAGGCGTACAGCCACTCCGGCTACCCGGGCGGCCTGCGCGCCACCTCGTACACCGAGCTCATGGCCAAGAGCCCCGAGCGCGCCGTCGAGAAGGCGATCCGCGGCATGTTGCCGAAGAACTCCCTCGCCCGCGAGCAGATGCGCAAGCTCAAGGTGTACGCCGGCGACACCCACCCGCACCAGGCCCAGAAGCCGGTGCCGTTCGAGATCTCGCAGGTCGCGCAGTAATCGCGCCCGCGATCTGACGCAGGAACAACGAGGAGAACCGTGACCGACTTCACGCCCGACGTCGAGCTCGAAGAGAACGAGCCCGCCGTCTCCGAGTACACCACCGAGTCCGCGGCCGCCCCGGCCGACGGCGGCGAGGTGCGCCGCCCGTCCGCCTCGGCCCCCGGCGCGGCCACCGGCCGCCGCAAGCAGGCCATCGCCCGGGTGCGCATCGTCCCCGGCGCCGGCGAGTGGAAGATCAACGGGCGCACGCTCGAGGAGTACTTCCCGAACAAGGTGCACCAGCAGATCGTCAACGAGCCCCTCAAGGTGCTCGAGCTCGACGGCGCCTACGACGTGCTCGTCCGCGTGCACGGCGGCGGCGCGTCCGGCCAGGCCGGCGCCGTCCGTCTCGGCGTGGCCCGCTCGCTCAACGGGGTCGACGCCGACCTCAACCGCCCGGCCCTGAAGAAGGCCGGCTTCCTGACCCGCGACGCCCGCGTCCCGGAGCGCAAGAAGGCCGGTCTGAAGAAGGCCCGCAAGGCGCCGCAGTACAGCAAGCGCTGATCGCCCTCCCGGCGAAACCCGACGGCGGCCCCGCACCCTGGGAGCATCGATCTCCGAGGGCGGGGTCGCCGTTCGCGTACCCACCCGCGGATCCGCCGGGCACGACGTCCCGCGGATCGACAGGAAGGACCTGTTGCATGGCCAAGCGACTCTTCGGCACGGACGGCGTGCGTGGCCTCGCCAATCGTGACGTCACCGCCGATCTGGCCCTTCGGCTCTCCGTGGCCGCCGCCCACGTGCTCACCGACGGCGCCGCCGCCTCCGGCCACCGCCCGACCGCGGTCGTGGGCCGCGACCCCCGCGCGTCGGGGGAGTTCCTCTCGGCGGCCGTCGTGGCCGGCCTCGCCTCGTCCGGGGTCGACGTGTACGACGCCGGCGTGCTGCCCACCCCGGCCATCGCGTTCCTCACGGCCGAGCTGGACGCCGACCTCGGCGTCATGCTCTCGGCCTCGCACAACGCGATGCCCGACAACGGCATCAAGTTCTTCGCGCGCGGCGGCCACAAGCTCGACGACGCCGTGGAGGACGCCATCGAGGCGCGCCTCGACGACGAGTGGGAGCGACCCACGGGCGACGCGGTCGGCCGGGTGCGCCCCCTCGACGACGGCGACGCCCGCTACGTGGCGCACCTGCTGTCGGCCCTCCCGAACCGACTCGAGGGCCTCACGGTCGTCGTCGACGCCGCGCACGGCGCCGCGAGCCGGGTGTCCCCGCACGCGTTCCGGGCCGCGGGGGCCACGGTGCACGTCATCGGTGGGGAGCCGGACGGGCTCAACATCAACGACGGCTACGGATCGACCCACCTCGGGATGCTCCAGGCGGCCGTCGTCGAGCACGGCGCCCACCTCGGCGTCGCGCACGACGGCGACGCCGACCGGTGCCTCGCCGTCGACCACACGGGCGCGCCCGTCGACGGTGACCAGATCATGGCGATCCTCGCGCTCGCGATGCGCGACCACGGCACGCTGGCGTCGAACACGCTCGTCGCGACGGTGATGAGCAACCTGGGGATGCTCCAGGCGATGGAGCGGGAGGGCGTCGCCGTCCTGCAGACGGGCGTCGGCGACCGGTACGTCCTCGAGGAGATGAAGGCGGGGGGCTTCTCCCTCGGTGGCGAGCAGTCGGGGCACGTCGTGCTCCTCGACCACGCCACCACCGGCGACGGGACCCTCACCGGGCTCCTGCTCGCGGCGCGGGTCGCGGCCACCGGGCGGACCCTCAAGGAGCTCGCCGAGGTCATGTCGCGCCTGCCGCAGTGCATGATCAACGTCAAGGGCGTCGACAAGGACGCCGTGGACGGCGACGAGGGTGTCGCGGCCGCGGTGCGCGACGTCGAGGCGCGGCTGCACGGCACGGGGCGGGTCCTCCTGCGCAAGTCCGGCACCGAGCCCGTCGTCCGCGTCATGGTCGAGGCCCCGACGAACGAGGAGGCCTCGAGCGTCGCCAACGAGCTCGCGGAGGTCGTGCGCGAGCGCCTGTCGCTCTGACACCGACGACGAACGGGCCGGTCACTCCCCGAGTGGGGTGACCGGCCCGTTCGCGTACCCGGGTGGGGTGCCGCTCAGATGCGGAAGTCACCGAGGTGCGAGATGACCTCGGTGCGGCCGTTCGAGAGGTGGTAGACCATGCCGACGACGCCCAGGGTGCCCGCGTCGAGGCGCTGGGCGATGGCCGGTGAGACGACCGGGAGCTGGTGCACGGTGGCGTGGACGTGCTGGACGATGCACTCGTCGAGCGTCCCGTCGCCCTCCGCCTTGGCGGTGGTGACGCTCGGCATGACGCGGTCGACGAGCGCGCGGATGTTGCCGTCGGGGAGTCGACCGGTCTCGTGCGCCCCGACGGTCGCGGCGACCGCGCCGCACGAGGCGTGGCCGACCACGGCGATGAGGGGGGTGTCGAGGTTCTCGACGGCGTAGTCGATGGTCCCGAGCGACGTCGGGCCGATGACGTGGCCGGCCGTCCGCACGACGAAGAGGTCCCCGAGGCCACGGTCGAACACGAGCTCCGGGGGGACGCGGGAGTCGGCGCAGCTGAAGACGACGGCGAAGGGCTCCTGGCCCTGCGTCAGGGCGTCGCGGCGGGCCGTGTGGTGGTTGGGGTAGTGCGGGGCGTTGCCGGTGAACCGGGAGTTGCCCTCGAGGAGGGCAGCGTAGGCCTCGGCGGGGGTGCGGGGCCGCCGGCCGGGGCCGGGAGCGACCGAGGGCGCGACGACGGGGGCGGGCGCGACCGGCGCCTGGTGGGCGACCGGCGCCTGGTGGGCGACCGGGGGCTGGTAGGCGACCGGGACCCCCGAAGTGAGGTCGAGGGCCCGCGCCGGCGCGGGCACCGCCACCGGGTACGTCGCCGGCGGCGCGGGGGTCAGGTCCAGGCCCGGGGTCGCGGTCGGCTGCTGCTCGACGACGGTGGTGGGCTGGGTCTGCGGGGCGGCGTCCGCGGTGGCGTCGTGGAACGGCGTGGTCGTCGTCATCATCATCCTCGGAGCAGGGACCGACGACCCTCAGGTTGTCGCGGGGCGCTACTCCGATCGGCCGACCGTGGCCGGAGTTAACGGCGCTCGCCGCACTCGTGGGGCGTGGCTCCCGAGCTCGACGCGTCGAGGCCGCAGTCCTCGAGATCTACTGGAGGGTCAGGTCCCCGGCGCTGGCCACGACGCGTGCGCGCCCGTCCGTCAACGTGTAGGTGAGCCCGACGATGGCGAGACGCCCGTCCGCGATGCGCTCGGCGAGGCAGCGCGATCGATCCTGCAGCAGGGTCACGGTCTGCCGGACGTGCTCGCGCCCCACCTCGTCGGGTGCGGTCTCGTGTGCCCGGAACGAGGCGGTGACGCTGGGGGTGACGCGCTCGACGAGATCCCGCATGAAGCCGGGCGGCATCGAGCCCTCCTCGAAGGCGCGGATCGAGGCGGCGATGGCCCCGCACGAGTCGTGGCCCAGCACGACGATGAGGGGGACGTCGAGCTCCTGGGCGCCGAACTCGAGCGACCCCAGCGAGGTCGTGTCGACGACGTGACCCGCGGTGCGCACGACGAACAGGTCGCCGAGGCCCCGGTCGAAGATCACCTCGGCGGCGACCCGCGAATCAGAGCATCCGAAGAACGTGGCGAAGGGGCGCTGCCCCCCGGCCAGCTCCTGTCGCCGGGCGGCGTCCTGGTTCGGATGCAGCGGGGTGCCGGCCACGAACCGGGCGTTGCCGTCGGACAGCTCGGCCCACGCCTGGGCCGGGGTGTGGGGGCGCGGGGCGAGCGGGGGCGCGGTCACGTCAGGCCCGGACGCGTGGGGATGGTCCGTGCCACCGTCGACGGACCGACCTCGGCGAAGAAGTCGTTGCCCTTGTCGTCGACGACGATGAAGGCCGGGAAGTCCTCGACCTCGATGCGCCAGACCGCCTCCATGCCGAGCTCGGGGTACTCGAGGACCTCCACCTTCTTGATGCAGTCCTGGGCCAGGCGGGCGGCGGGGCCGCCGATCGAGCCGAGGTAGAAGCCGCCGTGCGCCGCGCAGGCCTTCGTCACCGCCGCGCTGCGGTTGCCCTTCGCGAGCATGACCATCGAGCCGCCCGCGGCCTGGAACTCGTCGACGTAGGAGTCCATGCGACCCGCGGTCGTCGGGCCGAACGACCCGCTGGCCATGCCCGCGGGGGTCTTGGCGGGCCCCGCGTAGTAGACGGGATGGTCCTTGAGGTACTGCGGCATGTCGTCGCCGGCCTCGAGTCGCTCGCGGATCTTCGCGTGGGCGATGTCGCGGGCCACGACGAGCGTCCCGGTCAGCGACAGGCGGGTCTTGACGGGGTGCCGGCTCAGCTCGGCGAGGATCTCGGGCATCGGGCGGGACAGGTCGATCTCGACCACGGCGCCCCGGCCCGTCGACGCGGCACCCACCGGCGCCTCGGCGGCGGCGTCCTCGTCGGAGAGGTGGTGGTGGGTGGTGTCGGGCAGGTAGTGCGCCGGGTCGGTCTCGAGCTGCTCGAGGAAGACGCCCTCGGCGGTGATCTTGGCGCGGGCCTGCCGGTCGGCCGAGCACGAGACGGCGATGGCGACGGGCAACGACGCGCCGTGGCGGGGGAGGCGTACGACGCGGACGTCGTGGCAGAAGTACTTGCCGCCGAACTGCGCGCCGATGCCGAGCTCCGCGGTGAGCCGGTGCACCTGGGCCTCGAGCTCGACGTCGCGGAAGCCGCGGCCGGTGGCCGCGTCGCCGGTGCGGGGGAGCTCGTCGAGGTACCGGGCGCTCGCGTACTTGGCCGTCTTGAGCGCGAACTCGGCCGACGTGCCACCGATGACGACGGCGAGGTGGTACGGCGGGCAGGCGGCGGTGCCGAGCGAGGCGATCTTCTCGCGGAGGAAGTCGAGGAGCCGGTTCGGCGAGAGGATCGCCTTGGTCTCCTGGTACAGGAACGACTTGTTCGCCGACCCGCCGCCCTTGGCCATGAAGAGGAACTTGTACCCGGTCTCGTGCCCGGGGGCGGTGTCCGCGTACAGCTCGATCTGGGCGGGCAGGTTGGTGCCCGTGTTCCGCTCCTCCCACATCGTCACGGGCGCCATCTGGCTGTACCTGAGGTTGAGGCTCGTGTAGGCGTCGTGGACGCCGCGCGCGATGGCCGCCTCGTCGTCCCCCGCGGTGAGGACGTGCTGCCCCCGCTTGCCCATGACGATGGCCGTGCCGGTGTCCTGGCACATCGGCAGGATGCCGCCGCTGGCGATGTTCGCGTTCTTCAACAGGTCGAGGGCGACGAACTTGTCGTTGTCGCTCGCCTCGGGGTCGTCGAGGATCGTCCGCAGCTGCGCCAGGTGGCCCGGCCGCAGGTAGTGGGCGATGTCGTGCATCGCGGTCGCCGTGAGCAGGCGCAGCGCCTCCGGTGCGACCTCCAGGAACGTGCGCCCGCCGGGGCCCTCGACCGTCCGGACGCCGTCGGTGGTCAGGAGGCGATAGGGCGTCGGGTCGTCACCCAGGGGGAGAAGATCCTCGTAGGCGAACTCGGGCATGTCGACTCCTGTCGTCCTCGCCGCGCTGTCCGGCGACGGGCCGCCACGGCCGGTCGCCTCGCCGGGACCTGCCCGGCTCGCGATTCGACGATCAGGGTAGCCGGGTCGCCGCGCCCCGCGGCGCCCGGCGGCGGCGGCGCGTGCCCGCCCCGAGGCGCGCCGGCCGGGTCACGCGTAGGCGGGGTCGAGCTCGTCGCGCCGGGGC
The DNA here is from genome assembly GCF_014857905.1 of Agilicoccus flavus. Taxonomy (GTDB): domain Bacteria; phylum Actinomycetota; class Actinomycetes; order Actinomycetales; family Dermatophilaceae; genus Agilicoccus; species Agilicoccus flavus. The sequence continues at coordinate 246,983 of NZ_JACYXE010000006.1, forward strand.
GGGTTGGCGCCCGCGCGTGAGACGGTGATGGCGGCCGCCGCGAGGGCACGGTTGAGGGCCGGCTCCAGGTCGTCGATCGACGCGCCGCGGAGCCGTTCGCGCGCCTGGGTGTCGCCGAGGTACCCGAGGTCGAGCAGGCCCGAGATGAGGCCCGCCATGAACGAGTCGCCCGCCCCGACGGTGTCGACGACGTCGGCGGCGCCGAGCCCGACGTGGCGGATCTCGTCGCCGAGGCACACGAGGGCGCCGTCGCCACCGCGGGTGATGAGCCCGAGGGGGACGCCGAGGCCCTGCCAGCGGCGCAGGGCGTCCTCGAGGGAGAGGCCGTCGTAGAGCCACTCGATGTCCTCGTCGCTCGCCTTGACCACGTCCGCGAGGGCGGCGAGCCGCTCGATCTGCTCGAGCACGGACGCGGCCGTGAGCATGATCTTGGGCCGGGCGTTCGGGTCGTAGGACACCGTCCCGGTCTCGCGGGCGCGCTCGACGACGGTGACGAGGTCGTCGGCGCCGGGGCGCATGGTGCCGGCGATCGACCCGGTGTGGAAGTGCGTCCCCGGGGCGACCTCGAGGCCCGGGTCGATCTCCCACGTGAGGTCGAAGGTGTAGGTGGCGGCGCCGTGGTCGTCGAGGTTCGCCTGAGCGGTGGGCGTCCGCTCCGCGTCGGCGCTGCGATCGGTCACCTCGACGTCCTCCTCCGCCAGCGCGGCGAGGATGCGCTCGCCCCGCTCGTCGTGGGCGACGTGGGTGGCGAGGCGCGTGCGGTGACCCAGCCGCGACAGGCCGATGGCGACGTTCGCCGGCGAACCGCCGACGTGTTCCGCCGTCCCGGTCCGGGACGTGACGATGTCGATGAGGGCTTCTCCGGCGACGATGACGGGCGCGTGCATGCTGGACACCGTAGTGCCCGAGCGGGGCCGGTGCGGGCCGATGCGGACCGGCATTCTTGTTCCGCGGCCCGCCCCTTGCGCACGGCCGTTCCGCCGGTGGGGGAGGATGGCTCCATGCCCGACACGGATCCGCAGCCCGCCGCGACGCCGACCCCGCCGTCGGGGTCGACGAACGGTGGGACGAGGGCGGCGACGCCGGCGGCGTCGGGATCGGGAACGGGCGCGCCCGCCCGCAAGCGTCGCGGTGGTGGCATGCGCAGCCTCGTGCTGTCGATGCTCGTTCTCCTCGCCTTCGTGCTCGCGTGGTCGGCGCTCACCCCCCGGCCCGCCGGGCGCTCGTTGCCGCCGGTCGACGCCGCGTCGTCGGCCCGGACGGTCGCCGCGCAGACGGGCTGGCCGCTGCGGTTCGCGGCCACGCCGCCCGCGGGGTGGCGTCCGACGAGCGTCTCGTACGGCCCCGTCCCGGCGGGTCCGACGGTGTGGCGGGTGGGCTACCACGACGGGGAGGACCGGCGCTACCTCTCCGTCCAGCAGACGCGCTCGGCCCCGGGGGCCGCGCTGGACGGCTGGGTGTCGGCGCAGACGTACGGCGGCCGGGACACGGGCACCGTCTCCGCCGGCGGGCTGACGTGGAGCAGGAGGCTCGCCGAGGGCGACCCCACGCGGCGTTCGCTCGTCGCCCGTGACGAGGCGACGCAGATGACGTACGTCCTCGTCGGGGCCGCGGAGGAGGAGGACCTGCGCGCCTTCGCCGCCGCCCTCACCCCGTACCGGGCGGGTTGACCACGCCCCGATCGGCGCCCGCGGGAGCGGCCCGGATGATCCGGGGTCGACCCAGGCCGCGTCAGCCGTCCTCGGCCACCCGGTGCTCCAGGCGTTCCTGGGCGCCGTCGAGCCACCGCGTGCAGTGCGCCGCGAGCGCCTCCCCGCGCTCCCACAACCGCATGCTCTCCTCGAGCTCGGTCCGGCCCGCCTCCAACCGGGACACGATCGAGACGAGCTCGTCGCGCGCCTGCTCGTAGCCCATCCCGGCGATGTCGGCGTGTTCCGCCGTCGGCCCCGCCGCGACCTCGTCCGACGAGCCGGTGTCCGCGGGTGTCGCGGGGGTGGCGGCCGACGTCTGCGCCGGGTCGGGGGTGGGGTCGTCGCTGCCGGTCGGGGTCTCGTCGGTCATGACGTCCTCTCGGGTCGGGGGTTGTTCTTCGTCCTCGCGGTCTGCGTCCTCGCGGTCTTCGGCCGCGTCGCCTGCTTCGTCTTCGGTGCCGTCGTCGGCGCGGCCGCGACCGGCCCGGGGCGGTGGGCGTCGGCGGCGGTGACCGGCCGGACGCCGAAGTCGCCGCGGGCGACGCGGACGCGGAGCACCTCGTCGACCTCCACGTCCTCCCGGTCGACGACGACGCGCCCGTCGGCGTGCTGGACGACGGCGTATCCCCGTTCGAGGGTCGACTGCGGCGAGAGGGCTCGGACCTGGGCCGCGAGATGGTCGATCCGGTCGCTCGCGCGATGGACCCGGACGAGCAGTGCCCGGCGGGCGGCGACCCGGGCCCGCTCGAGCTCGGCCCGGCGCGGGGCGAGCATGTCCTGGGGCGAGGAGAGGACCGGGCGGCTGCGCAGGTCGTCGAGCCGGCGCCGCTCGGCGGCGAATCGTCCGACCACGGCGCCGCCGAGGCGCCCGCGCAGGGAGTCGACGCCGGCCCGCTCGGCGGCCGCGTCGGGGACGACGCGCTTGGCGGCGTCGGTCGGGGTGGACGCGCGCACGTCGGCGACGAAGTCGAGCAGCGGCGTGTCCACGTCGTGGCCGATCGCGCTGACCACCGGGGTGACGGCGCCGGCGACCGCGCGGACGAGGGACTCGTTCGAGAACGGCAGCAGGTCCTCGAAGGACCCGCCACCGCGGGTGAGCACGATGACGTCGACCTCGGGGTGCGCGTCCAGCTCCTCGAGGGCCCGGCGGACCGCGAGGACGGCGTCGGTGCCCTGCACGGGCACCTCACGGATCTCGAAGCGGACCGACGGCCACCGCCGGCGGGCGTTCTCGACGACGTCCCGCTCGGCGGCGCTGTTGCGACCGCACACGAGGCCGACGAGGCGCGGCACGAACGGCAACGGCTTCTTGCGGTCCGGAGCGAACAGCCCCTCGGCGGCGAGGAGCTGCTTGAGGTGCTCGAGGCGCAGCAGCAGCTCGCCCTCGCCGACGGGGCGGATCTCGCGGGCGTCGAGCTGGAGGGTGCCGCGGCGGGCCCAGAAGGTGGGTTTGGCGTGCACGACGACCCGGGAGCCGTCGCGCAGCGGCATTCCGAGCGCGTCGAGGGTCCGGGCCGCGACCGACACCGACAGCGACATGTCGACGTCCGCGTCGCGCAGGGTGAGGAAGCACGTGGACGCCCCGCCGCGGCGGTTGAGCTGCACGACCTGCCCCTCGACCCACAACGGCGACATCTTGTCGACGTAGTCGGAGATCTTCATCGAGAGCAGCCGGACCGGCCACGGCGCGTCGGCGCGCGTGTCCGCGGCGCGTTCGGGCAGGGCGGGGCTCACGGGCACGAGTATGTCGCGCACGTCTCGACGGGCCGGGCAGGGGCGGTGTCGGCGGGCGTGGCGAGCCGCGGCCCGGTGGGTTCGAGCGGCGAGCGGCGGTGAGCGAAGGCGAGCGTGCGAGCCGGCGTGAGCGGGTCAGAGGGCGCGAATGCGACGAGCGGCCCCCGGTGCGTTCACCGTGCGCCCAGGCGGCCTCCCTACGATGGGGGCGTGACCGATGCGAAGAGAGTCCTGCTCGCCGCCCCCCGCGGCTACTGCGCCGGCGTCGACCGCGCGGTGGTCACCGTGGAGAAGGCCCTCGAGCTGTACGGCGCCCCCGTGTACGTCCGCAAGGAGATCGTGCACAACAAGCACGTCGTCGCGGTCCTGCAGCGCCGCGGCGCGATCTTCGTCGACGAGACCGACGAGGTGCCTGAGGGTGCGACCGTCGTGTTCTCCGCGCACGGGGTGGCCCCCGTCGTGCACGAGCAGGCGCGGGAACGCTCGCTCAAGGCCATCGACGCGACGTGCCCGCTCGTGACGAAGGTGCACAAGGAGGCGAAACGCTTCGCCGACTCCGACTTCGACATCCTCCTCATCGGGCACGAGGGCCACGAGGAGGTCGTGGGCACCGCGGGGGAGGCCCCCGAGCACATCACGCTCGTCGACGGCCCCGAGGATGTCGCCAACGTGCAGGTCAGGGACCCCGAGAAGGTCGTCTGGCTGTCGCAGACGACGCTGAGCGTCGACGAGACGATGGAGACGGTGCGGCGTCTGCGGGAGCGGTTCCCGAGCCTGCAGGACCCGCCGAGCGACGACATCTGCTACGCGACGCAGAACCGGCAGCTCGCGGTCCGCCAGATGGCGCCCGACACCGACCTCATGATCGTCGTCGGCTCGCGCAACTCGTCCAACTCCGTGCGCCTCGTGGAGGTCGCGCTCGAGTACGGCGCCCGGGCCGGCCACCTCGTCGACTACGCGGACGAGATCGACCCCGCCTGGTTCGAGGGCGTGGGCACGGTCGGCGTGACGAGCGGGGCGTCGGTGCCCGAGATCCTCGTCAACGACGTGCTCGACCACCTCGCGGAGCTCGGCTACACCGACGTCGCCCCGGTGACGTCGGCCACGGAGAGCCTGCTGTTCGCCCTGCCCGCCGACCTGCGCCGCGACCTCAAGGCGCGCGGCATCGCCTTCGACGCGAAGGTCAAGAGCGACGCCGGGGCCTCCCTGCGCTGAATCCCATGGGGGGATCGGCCTGAACCACGGCCCGGCCCCGGGTTCGGCGGGCAGGGGCCGACGGCCGGCGTCACGCCGGGTGCTCACGCTCGCTGCGCGGCGTCTGTGCCCGGCGTCGTTCGCGGTCGAGGGCCAGGTCGTCGCGCCGGGCCGCCCCGTCGTCGGCGGTCTCGAGCAGCTCGACGGCGGTGAGGGGCCGCGGCGCCACGTCGACGGCGCTGACCACCGGCGGTTGCTCGTGGGCCAGCCCGAGGTCGTGCATGCGGCGGGCGGTGACGAGCACCCTCGACTCGAGTGCTCCGACGAGCCCGTTGTACGTCTCGACGCTGCGGCGCAGCGACGCGCCCATCTTCGAGACGTGCCCGCCGAGCGTCCCGAGCCGCGCGTACAGGTCGTGGCCGAGCTCGAGCAGCTCGCGGGCGTTCTCGGTCAGGGACTCCTGACGCCACGCGTACGCCACGGTCCGCAGCAGGGCGAGCAGCGTGGCGGGGGAGGCGAGGACGACGCCGCGGCCGAGCGCGTGGTCGTACAGCGCGGGATCGGAGCCCAGGGCCGCGGCGAGGGTGGCGTCGGACGGGACGAAGCAGACCACGAGCTCGGGCGAGGTCTCGAACGCCGTCCAGTACTCCTTCTTCGCGAGGGTGTCGACGTGGCCGCGCAGCGACGTGGCGTGCGACCGCAGGAGGCCGGCCCGGTCGGCGTCGTCGACGTCGGTGCCCTGGGCGGCGAGGAAGGCCGTCAGCGGCGCCTTCGCGTCGACGACGAGGCACTTGCCGCCGGGCAGGTGGACGACGATGTCGGGGCGCACCGCGACGCCCCCCCGGGTCGTGCCGGACACCTGCTCGTCGAAGTCGCAGCGGGCCAGCAGGCCCGCGTGTTCGAGGATCCGCCGCAGTTGCGTCTCGCCCCAGACCCCCCGCGTGGTCGACGAGTTGAGCGAGCCGGCGAGCGAGGCCGTCTCCTCGTGGAGGCGCCGGGTCGTGGCCGAGACCTCGCCGAGTCGCTCGCCGAGCTCCCCGAACTGCTCGACCCGGTCGCGCTCGAGGACCCCCACCTGGCGTTCCACGCGGGTCAGGGCGCTCGCGAGGGGCGCGAGCACCGCGGTGACCGCGTCGTCGGCCTCGTCGCGCCCCCGCAGGTCCTCGACCCGGGAGCGGAGGGCGTCGCGTTCGGCGCCGGCGGCGGCCAGCGGGGCGACGTACCTCGCGCGCACGAGGAGCCAGGTGAACGCGGCGCCGAGGAGCAGGCCCGCGACCAGCGCGAGCACGTGGGTGCTGTCCATGACCACACGGTGACAGCCGGCACCGACAAGGTCGCCGACGCCCGGCCCGGACGGGAGGTGTCGCGCGGGCGACTAGACTCCTGTCCCCGTGGCACTCACCATCGGAATCGTCGGTCTCCCCAACGTCGGCAAGAGCACGATGTTCAACGCGCTCACGAAGAACAACGTGCTCGCGGCGAACTACCCCTTCGCGACCATCGAGCCGAATGTCGGGGTCGTCCCGCTGCCGGATCCGCGTCTGAAGACGCTCGCCGGGATCTTCGGCAGCGAGAAGATCCTCCCCGCGACGGTGAGCTTCGTCGACATCGCCGGCATCGTCCGCGGCGCGTCCACGGGGGAGGGGCTGGGCAACAAGTTCCTCGCGAACATCCGCGAGGCCGACGCGATCTGCCAGGTCATCCGCGCGTTCGACGACGACGACGTCACCCACGTCGACGGCAAGGTGAGCCCCAAGGACGACATCGAGACGATCAACACCGAGCTGATCCTCGCCGACCTGCAGACCCTCGAGCGCGCGATCCCGCGCCTCGAGAAGGAGGTCAAGGGCAAGAAGACCGACAAGGCGATCCTCGACGCGGCCGTGGCCGCGAACGAGGTCCTCGAGGTGGGCGACACGCTTTTCGCCAAGGCCGGTGAGCTGGCGGCGAAGGGCACCGATGTGGCCCTGCTGCGCGAGCTCGGGCTCATGACGACCAAGCCGTTCCTCTACGTCTTCAACGTCGACGAGGACCAGCTCACCGACACCGACCTGCAGGACCGCCTCCAGGCGCTCGTCAGCCCGGCCGAGGCGATCTTCCTCGACGCCAAGCTCGAGATGGACCTCGCCGAGCTCGACGAGGCGGAGGCCGCCGAGCTGCTCGAGTCGGTCGGGGTCACCGAGCCGGGCCTGGAGCAGCTCGCCCACAAGGGGTTCCGCACGCTCGGGCTGCAGACCTACCTCACCGCGGGCCCCAAGGAGTCGCGCGCGTGGACGATCCACACGGGCTGGACCGCCCCCCAGGCCGCGGGCGTCATCCACACGGACTTCCAGAAGGGCTTCATCAAGGCCGAGATCGTCTCGTTCGACGACCTCGTGGCCGCCGGCTCCATGGCCGACGCCAAGGCCGCGGGCAAGGTGCGCATGGAGGGCAAGGACTACGTCATGGCCGACGGCGATGTCGTGGAGTTCAGATTTTCAAACTAACCTCTGAGGTCATCCGCAGAAGAGGACTTTAGTCCTCGAATGCGAAGTCGCAACGCGTTTGCAGCGAACCTTGCGGCCTCCGGGGTTCCGAAGGCGGCATGGAAGTCGGGGTTCGTTTCGTACTGGTCCGCGAGACCTCGGATCATGTCGACGGACTTCGCCGTATCGCCTGCGTGGGTAGGAGTTCCCGGAATCTCCTTGAACCATTCCAGATGAACTGACGCGTGCTCTTGCGCTACGGCCGAGTCCAGTTCATGCCCGTCTTCCTGGATCTCACGCCACTGAGCCAGCAGGGCGTCGGCTCTGGCTTTCCATTCCTTCTGCTGCTGGACCGATTTCCCATGCCACCACCGATTCGATGCGTCGAATGCTTCCCGGCCCCAGCGCTCGACGACCTCAGTCTCATATCGGTCATTGAATCCCTCGAGCATGACATCCATGCGAGGTTCGCGGCCCTGGCGACGCATGGACAAAGTGTGCTCCACCGCGTTGATGCGTCGATTCAGAGAGTCGCGTTCCCTAGCGAGATGCTCCAAGTGCCCGGTGAGCGCTTGGACTTCCACCTCAGGAGTTGTGGGCACATCAAGTACGTCCGCGATGTCGGCCAGCGGCATGCCCGTTTCTCGCAACAGCAGGATTCGCTGCAGGCGGGAGACTGCGTCGGGCCCGTAGTACCGGTAACCGTTGGACCCGACGCGGTCTGGCTCGAGCAGCCCAATCTGGTGGTAGTGACGCAGCGTTCGCCCGCTGATGCCCGCACGTTCTGCGAGCTCGTGCACGGTCCACTCCACGGACTGCCTCCAGCTGGTTGACGTCGTTCTCATTCTTCCCGATTGAGGCGCAAGCCCAGTTGAGGCGCGGCGACACGCAGAACCTCGTCCACAGGCACGGCAATGCTCTGTGCCGCAGTGGCTCCTGTGGCATCGAGGTAGGCGCGAACTAGCCGTATGCCGGCTGCGTAGCCAGCACCCGTGGGCAGACCAACTGGCTCTGCGCCGAGGAGGCGCGCGCTCGCGTCACCATGCACCCACGCCGTGAAGTTCTGCATGCCTGTGACGTGCAGCCCGCTTGCGACCTTCGCAAGGACTTCGGCATCGTTGTGGGTGCTTTCACTGACGAAATGCGTGTACCCGCGGTCGCCGAACAGCTCCGCAGCGAACACGTCCGCAAGCCCTTCCGAGATTACCTGCTCGCCGACGGTGACCGTCATCGGGTCCCATACGACTCCGCCCGGCGAGTACCGCACATTGTGGTGCAGTTCATGAACGGCAATCGCTTCGAGTCGCTCCAGAACCTGGGGCGTGGGCCAGACGGTGATGGTGATGTAGCCGCTGATTCCACCGAATGCGGACAGCCCCTGGATCTCGTCGACGAAGTGCTTGTTGTCGGGATCGCCTAACACGAGGAGCACCTGCAGATCGGGCACCTCGATGCCCGGGGCAGCTGCCCGGAGTGCCGCGGCTCCGGACTCGAGCGCCGTAGTGATGCGGTTCCAGGCGTCTGCCTCGACGAGACGCTCGAGGGCCCCCTGGATCGGTTCGGTTGCGCCCTCCCAGTCGAAGCCGAAGTTCTGTCGGTGCACGGTGGCCATGTCGACCCCTCCCGGGATGAAGTGGTACATCCCAGCCAGGGGAGACCACATCTCACGGACCAGATCGGCGCGGTCATCGGGTGTCGCTGCGAGCACTCGGCGCATGCTCGACGCGCTGTCAATCACTGAAATAGTCATAGCAAGAGACGGTAAACCTTGCCGTTACGACAAGGTCAAACCCGGGGAGTAGCTAACTTCTCCAGAGGTTGGTATCTGCGGCGACGTGGTGGATTTTAGATTTTCGGTCTAACCCGGATCGTTCACGAGACTCGGGTGTGATCGGCGCGTAGAAGCACGGAAGTGCCTGTCCAGCAGGAAAACTTGGGTTTGCGACGACTCAAGGTTTCCGAACCGGAAGGCACTCCGTAGGTGAAGCGTACTTCGTGGTCTACCGGCTTGTCCGTGACCTCCGATGGTGTCGGCGTGGTGGCCCATGCG
>NZ_JACYXE010000007.1 GCF_014857905.1 Agilicoccus flavus
CCACTTCAAGAACTGGAACGCCGTGCACACCGACTACCGCCGACCCTACGCCACATTCGCCAACGCAATTACCGCAACCATCGCGTTATACAATTACGCAACCGCATCTTGAATAAGCCTCCGAGCCTCATCGTCATGTTCGGCCTTCTCGTGGTGCCCCTGTACCGCACCATCGAATGGAGCCTCGAACGGGTCAACTACGGAGAGGCGGGCACGTTCGTCGGCTTCGACAACTACGCGTTCGCCCTCGGCGACCCGCGTTTCCACAGCACGTTGTGGTTCACCACCGGGCTGACCATCGTGTCGGCCGTCGTCATCGTCGTCCTCGCCTACGTCCTCGCGATCTTCGTCGACGGCCTGCGGCGGGCCCGGCCCCTGGTGCTCGGCATCATGCTCATCCCGTACGTCCTGCCCCACGTCGTCGGTTCGGCGGCCTATTCGTGGCTGTTCGACCCCAACTTCGGCGGCCCCGCGGCGCTCGTGATCTCACGGCTCACGGGCCAGGAGATCCTGTGGTTCACCGACGCGTGGCCCAACCGCCTACTCGTCATGTCCAACATCGTGTGGTCGATGCTGCCGTTCGCGATGCTCATGATCCTCGCCGGCCTGCAGGGCGTGTCCGAGGACCTGCGTGAGGCCGCCGATCTCGACGGGGTCAACGCCTGGCAACGGCATTGGCACGTCATCATCCCGAGCATCCGCGGCGTCATGGGCTTCGTGGGGCTCATCCTCACCATGGACATCTTCCGCGTCTTCGACAACCTCATCCCGCTGTCGCCGGCAGCGGTCCAGATCGGAAACGAATCGATGATGCTGTACATCTACAACATCGCCTTCCGCGAGGGCTCTCCGCAGCTCGGGCTCGGCAGTGCGGTGAGCGTCCTGACGATCCTCGTCATCCTCGTCCTGCTCTACCCCTCGATCCGGGGCATCCTGCGGGAGGCGAGCGGTCGTGACTGACACCGTCACAGGGGCCGCTGCCCCTGCCCTCGCACCCGGCACGTCGAACCCCCGACGAGCCCGGCGCCCGCGTCCCCGCCGCCGCCGCGGCGGCCTGGGCTCGGCGTCCCGCGGCACGATCGTCGCCCTCGTCTGCCTGCTGTCGCTGCTGCCGTTCATCTGGACGGCGCTGTCGGTGACCAAGCCGGTCGACGTCGCCTTCGCGAACCCGCCGGTGCTGACCTACACGCCGACCTTCGCGTCGTTCGAGAACCTCTGGTACGCCACCGATTTCTACAAGTACCTCATCAACACGGTGATCATCGCCGTCATCAGCACCGCCGTGGCGCTGGCGATCGGACTGCCCGCGGCCTACGCGCTGTCCCGGTACCCGGGGCCGGTCTCGGCGGGCCTGCTCATCCTCGCGCTCGTCTTCCGGGCGCTGCCCCGGCCGGCGGTGGTCCTCCCGATGTACGAGATCAGCAAGCAGCTCGGCATCTACGACACGACGTGGGCGATGGCGGCCGCCCTCATCGCGATCAATCAGCCGTTCAGCATCTGGCTGCTGCGCAACTTCTTCGCCGACATCCCCAAGGAACTCGACGAGGCCGCCATGATCGACGGCTGCACGCGTTTCCAGACCCTGCGGCGGATCATGCTGCCGCTCATGGGTCCGGGCATGCTGACCGCCGGGATCTTCATGTTCCTGTTCGCGTTCCAGGAGTACCTGACGGCCGCGATCCTCACGGACGTCAACGCGAAGACGGTGCCCGTGTTCATCGCGACCCAGCTGGGCCAGACGCTGCCGATGCTCCAGCAGGCGGGGGCGGCGACCATGCTGCTCACCCTGCCGGTCGTCGCCGCCGCGTTCCTGGCGCAGAAGTACCTCGTGGCCGGACTCGCGACCGGATCCGTCAAGGGCTGACGTGCCGCTGGTCCTGCTGCCGGGCATGAACTGCTCGCCCCGGCTCTGGGAGGAGGTCGCCGACCTCCTCCCGGAGCCGGTCGAGGTCGTCGCCCCGCACCTGCCGGGGACGTCGATCGACGACGCGGTGGCCCGGCTGGCGGCGACCCTGCCCGACCGGTTCGCGCTGGCCGGGCTGTCGCTCGGCGGCATCGTCGCCATGGCGATGGCCCGGCTGTTGCCGGCGGGCCGGATCGAACGCCTGGCCCTGCTCGACACCAACGCCCGGCCACCGACGCCGGGCCAGATGGGCGGCTGGACCGCAGCCCTGGCCGACCTCGACGGGGGCACGCGGCCACGCGACGTGCAGCGGAGCCTGCTGCCCCTGCTGCTGGGCCCGGGCGCCGCCGCCGACCCCCGCCTCGTGGCCTCGACCCTCGACATGGCGGACGAGGTCGGCCCGGCCAGGCTGGCCGACCAGCTGCGCCTCCAGCTCACGCGGGTCGACGAACGGCCGCGGCTGGCCCGGATCGGGGTCCCCGCCCTCGTGCTCACCGGCGCGGACGACGCGCTCTGCCCGCTCGCCCGGCACGAGGAGATCGCCGCCCTCGTCCCGGGCGCGCGGCTCGCCGTCGTTCCCGGCGCCGGGCATCTGTCGCCCCTGGAGCGGCCGGCGGAGGTCGCCGCCGAGCTGACCGCCTGGCTGGCCCGCCCTGAGGAGGGCCGGCCGGGCGGGGCTCGGAGGGAGGGGCGGTCGGAGGGCGGTCAGTGAGTGTCAGTCGGTGTCGGTCGGCCGGGTCAGGTCGGTGAACGCCTCCATCAGCACCGACGTGAGGTTGTAGACGACGACCTGGGCGCCGTCCTCGAGCGCCGCCGCGGCCCTGGCGCGCGAGCCGACGATGTCGAGGCGCGCCTTGCCCCCGGCCCGGCCCGCGGCGTGGATGCGCCGGCAGGACTCCTCCGGGGTCGGGTCCCCCGGGCCGCTGGAGGCGGCGAGGTCGGCCACCCCGATCATGTAGCCGTCGAGGCCGTCGACCGCCATGATCGCGTCGGCGTTCGCCGCGGAGGCGGGCGACTCGGGCATCGCGAGGACGAGGGTGCCGCGGGCGTACCGGGCCTTGTGGTCGGCCGCCGACACGTTCCCGTATCCGCCGGCCCGCCCGTACGTGGCGAAGCCGCGCTCGCCGAGCGGCGGGTAGTGGCAGGCCGCGACGAGGTCCCGGGCCTGCTCGGGGGTGTCGACGTGCGGGGCGAGGATGCCGGACGCGCCGGCGTCGAGGGCGCGCAGGATCAGCGCGCGCTCGCCCTCACCGACCCGCACGACGACCTCGACGCCGTGCACCTGCGCGAGCGCGATGTGCGCACGGAGCACGGTGACGTCGGCCGGGCCGTGCTCGCAGTCGAGCAGCACGAAGTCGTGGCCGGCCACGGCGAGCATCTCGACGATCTCCTCGCACGGAAGACGCACGAGCGCGCCCACGAGGCGTTCGCCCGCGCGGACGCGCGCGGCGAGGTCCAGCGGCAGGCGGCTCACGCGATCATCCCCGCCGAGAGGTCGACGTCGGCGCCCGTCATGCCGGGGATGCCGAGCATGGCCACGAGCGCCTCGCCCACCTCGTCCTCGGTGACCATCCGGCCCATGCCCGCCCGTCCGACGAACGCGTCGCGGGCCTGCGCGTAGGTGACCCCGGTGCGCTCGGCCTCGCCGCGGAAGTTCCGGTCCATCCGGGCCCCGTCCACGGGCCCGGGCGACAACGTGTTGACCCGGACCCCGCAGTCGCCGAGCTCCCAGGCGAGCGTCCGTGTGAGGCCGATGACGGCCATCTTCGACGCCGCGCACGGGGTGCGCCGCGCCAGCGGCCGCTTCCCGGTGACGGACGCGATGTTGACGATGTCCCCGGCGCCGCGCCCGATCATCCCCGGCAGGAGCGCCCGGCACATGAGGAAGACGCCGCGGACGTTGATGTCGAAGACCTCGTCCCACTGCTCGGGCGTGATGTCGGTGATGGGGGCCACCGGCCCGCCGACCCCCGCGTTGTTGACGAGGACGTCGACCGGGACGTCGGCGAGCTCCCGCGCGAGCGCGTCGACCTGGTCGGCGTCGGCGACGTCGCACGTGCGCACGAGCGGCTCACCCGGCAGCTCCGCCGCGATCGCCTCGAGCGGCCCGGGCCGCCTCCCGACGAGGACGAGGTCGGCCCCGGCGGCCGCGAGGTGCCGCGCCATCGACGCCCCGAGGCCGTTGCCCGCGCCCGAGACGAGGGCCCGCCGGCCGGTGAGGCTCATGCGGGGGCCTTCTCGCCGGTGACGGCCTCGATCCACTCGACGCGGTCTCCGAGGTGCCGGGCGGCGCGGGCGTCGCCCGAGCGGGCGTGGCCCTCAAACAGCTCCACGCGGGCGGCGCGACCGCACACCCGGCCGAGCTCGCCGCTCGACCCCGGGTCACGGATCTCCTGGTAGGTGCACGTCTTGAGGTACTTGCCGACCCACAACCCGCCCGTGTACCGGGCCGCGCCCAGGGTGGGCAGGACGTGGTTCGTCCCGATCACCTTGTCGCCGTACGAGACGCACGTGTTCTCGCCGAGGAAGAGGGCGCCGTAGTCGTGCATCCGCTCCAGCGCCTCGCGCGGCTCGCGCGTGAACACCTGGACGTGCTCGGAGGCGATCTCGTCGCCGATCTGCCACAGCTCGTCCATGTCGTCGGCGATGACGATGCGTCCGTAGTCACGCCAGGCGTCGCCGGCGATGTCCTTCGTCGACAGGCCGGGCAGGATCTCGTCGACGAGGCGCTCGACCTCCTCGGCCAGCGCGTCGCTCGTCGTGACGAGCACGGCGGGGGAGTCGGGGCCGTGCTCGGCCTGGCTGAGCAGGTCGACCGCGATGAGGAACGGGTCGGCCGCGTCGTCGGCGAGGATGAGGATCTCGGTCGGCCCGGCGAAGAGGTCGATGCCGATCTCGCCGTAGAGCTGCCGCTTGGCCTCGGCGACGTAGGCGTTCCCGGGGCCGGCGATGAAGCGGACGGGCTCCATGAAGTCGGTGCCCAGCGCCATCGCCGCCACCGCCTGGACGCCGCCGAGGACGTAGATCTCGTCGGCGCCGGCCAGGTGCATCGCCGCGATCGTCGCGGCCGGGATCTCGCCGCGGATGGGCGGCGTGCACGCCACGACCCGCTCGACGCCCGCGACCTTGGCCGTGCTGATCGTCATGTGCGCGGAGGCGGTCAGGGGGTACCGGCCGCCGGGGATGTAGGCGCCCGCCGAGGTCACGGGCACGTGCCGGTGCCCGAGGAAGACGCCGGGCAGGGTCTCGACCTCGACGTCGCGCATCGAGTCGCGCTGGACCTGGGCGAACCCGCGGACCTGGTCCTGGACGTACCGGATGTCGTCGACGACCTGCTGCGGCAGGGATGCCATGAGCTCCTCGATGCGTTCCGGGGACAGCCGGAAGTGCTCCGGCGACCACCGGTCGAACGTCTCGGAGTATTCGCGAACGGCCTGCGACCCCCGCGTCCGGACGTCCGCTAGGATGCCGCTCACGCGTTCTTGGACATCGGCCGCCGCCGTGTCGGCGAACGTCTTGGTCCGCCCCTGCTTGTGGATCCTGGCCACGTCAACTCCCTCGTCGGCATACGTATGTAGTCATGAAAGTCCGTCGACGCCGGTTCGTCAACACATGCCCCCCGCGGTCGTAAGCTGGACGCCGGAGCGGGCCCCCCGTTCGGTTCACGCAGGCCGCGAGAGGTGCCCCGGATGGTGACCAGTCACGACGTCGCACGCCTGGCGGGGGTGTCGCAGCCGACCGTCTCGCGCGCCCTGCGCGGCGACGCCCGGGTGTCGGCGGCGACGCGGGCCAAGGTCGAGCGGGCCGTCGCCGAGCTGGGCTACGTGCCGAGCGCCACGGGCCGCGCCCTGTCGATGGGCCGCTCCTACCGGGTCGGCCTGCTCGTCACCGACCTCGAGAACCAGTTCTACCCCCACCTCATCGCGCCGGTGCACGACACCCTCGGCCACCTGGGTTACGAGCTCATCCTCATGACCGACCACCACGACCGGGGGCCGGTGACCTCGCGG
This sequence comes from Agilicoccus flavus, assembly GCF_014857905.1. GTDB lineage: Bacteria > Actinomycetota > Actinomycetes > Actinomycetales > Dermatophilaceae > Agilicoccus > Agilicoccus flavus. The sequence continues at coordinate 5,914 of NZ_JACYXE010000007.1, forward strand.
ATCCGGGCCCTCGGTCTGGACGGCGTCATCCTCGCGACGTCGTCGACCGACTCGCCCGTGCCGGTCCGGCTGCGGGATCAGGGCATCCCGTTCGTCTACTTCAACCGGGTGGGCGACGCCGTCGACGCCGACCGGGTCACGTCGGATCCGGTTCCCGGCGTCTCCGCGATGGTCGACCGGCTGGCCGAGGAGGGCCACACGAGGATCGGCGCGATCTTCGGCCCGACGAACGCGAGCACGGGCCTCGCCCGGGCGGCCGCCCTGCGCCGCGCGCTGGCCTCCCACGGGCTCGCCGTCCACCCCTCTCTCGAGGTCACCGGCCCGTTCGAGGCGATCACCGGGCGGGAGGGCCTGCGCGTCCTGTGGGAGGCGCCGGTCAAGCCGACGGCCGTGGTGTGCGCCAACGACGTCGTCGCGCTGGGCGCCTTCAACGGGGCGGCCGACATGGGGCTGGACATCCCCGGCGACGTCTCGATCCTCGGCTTCGACGACCTGCCCGAGGCCTCCTGGCCCGTCTTCGACCTCAGCACGGTGGCGTTCGACCTACGGGGCATGGCGAGCACCGCCGCGACCCTGCTGGCACGTCGGATCGGGGATCCCGGCGCGCCCGTCGAGCACCACTCCTTCCCCACCCGGTTCGTCGAGCGCGGGTCCCTGGCCCCTCCCCGAACCACCTGACCCGGGCACCCGGATCGAGAGAAGGGCGTTATTGCCTCGGTCCATGCATACGCATACACTCGACTGCGGACGATCATTACCCCTGCTCGAGGACAACATGACTCTGCGCGACGTCGCCTACTTGCCTTACGCCGACCCGGACGACTTCATCCGTGAGGTGACCGACCTCATCTGGGTGCAACGGGACATCTCGCACATCTATGACAACTACGAGCCGAACTCGATCGTCCACGGCCCGCTCGGCACCGCGACCGGGGTCGAGCAGGTCGTGCAGGGCAGCATGATGCGGATCGCGCAGACGCCCAGCCACGTGGGGCAGGCCGAGGACGTCATCTGGGAGGCGCGCGGGGACGACGCGTTCCTCAGCTCCCACCTCGTCCTCGGCATCGACCCGATCCCCACGACCACCGGCCTCGTGACGGTGCGGAGCCGGACCATCGCGAACTGCCTCTACCGCCGCGGCCGCATGGTCGAGGAGTGGGTGGTGCGGGACAGCCTCGCGCACTGCCTGCAGATGGGCATCGACCCGGCGCAGGCGGCCCGGGCCGCGACGTTCGTCGGGTACACCCCCGGCTTCTCCGAGCCCCCGCCTCAGGACGTGCTCGCGTGCGGCGACTCCGGGCCGCGCCCCGACGACCACCGGGCCGAGTGCGAGACCGTCCTCGCGATGATCGACGGCGTCTGGAACCGGCGCAACCTCTCGCTGGTCGGCGAGTACTTCGAGCGCGACCTCGTCCTGTCGACCGTGGGCGACCGCACCGTCGTGCGTCCGCACGGCTATCAGGAGGACTTCCTCCGCCTCATCCAGGCCTTCCCCGACGCGGTGTTCGAGGTGCGCGACGTCCAGACCCACCACGCCGAGCGGTACGGCGGCCTGCGCGTCGCGGTCGTGTGGAAGATGGTCGGCCGGTACACCGGCGTCGCCGACTACGGCCCGTTGACCGGGGAGCGCATCGAGCTGCTCGGGGTGTCCCAGTTCCAGTTCCACCGCGGACGGATCGTCCGCGAGGTCCGCATCTTCGACACCGTCGGGCTCATCGCCCAGATCGACGCCACGCGCGGCGAGCGCGAGTTCGTCTTCGACAACCTCTACTGATGGAGAGCGACATGACCGACGTATCCGTCACCCCGGACGAGACGGCCCGACGGACGATCCGCCGCTCCGACTGGGTCCCCTGCAAGGCGGCGTTCATCGACTGCCGCACGCCCGGTTCGGACCGGAAGGACAACTACTCCTTCATTGGGGTGGGTGTGTCGCAGAACTCGGAGCAGCACATCAACCTCGAGGAGCTGCACGGCTTCAACCTGGGCGCCGCGGGGCTGCCCAACGGGACGACGAACAGCCTCCACCTGCACTACACGGCCGAGGTCTTCATCAACTTCGGCGGGACGTTCCGCGTCCGGTGGGGCACCGACGGCTTCGACGGCGAGTACGTGTCCACCGACGGCGACGTCATCAGCGTGCCCACGTGGATCTTCCGCGGCTTCCACAACATCGGCGTCGACGACGGCATCCTGCTCACCGTCCTCGGGCGGGACGACACCGGCGGCATCATCTGGGGCCCGAGCGTCCTCAAGGAGGCGGAGGGGCACGGCCTCTTCCTCCGGGCCGACAACACGCTCGTCGACACGGTCGCCGGGCAGCCCAAGCCCGACGACGACGAGCTCATCAAGCCGATGGACCAGATGTCCATCGACGAGCTGACGACGTACAGCCCGGAGGAGATGCGGGGGCGCATCACCACGGTGGGCGACCGGCGGTACAGCGAGCGCCCGTTCCTGTGCTCGGTGCTGCCGGGCGGGCGGGCCCGGCTCGCGCTCGTCATCGGCTACGGCATGACCGAGAACCGGCGCCAGGTCCCGCGGCTGCACGAGCCGCACAGCTTCAACCTCGCGTGGCTCTCGGCGCCGGTCGGCGAGGGCGTGCTGCGCCACCGACACCCGCAGTCGCAGGCCGTGACGGTGCACTCGGGACGCTGGGAGGTCACGCTCAACGACGGCGCCGACGAGCGCCGCGTCGAGCTCGGTCACCAGGACACCCTCTCGGTGCCGCCCGGGGCGTGGCGGAGCATGCGGTGCGTCGAGGCCGGCCCCGACGGCAAGGGGCACCTGCTCGTCGTCAACTCGAGCGACGCCCGGGTCGAACTCGAGTGGGCGCCCGAGGTCGTGGCGGCCGCACAGGAGGCGGGGTTCGCGCTCGACCCCAACCACTACCTCGCCCCGGTCGCGGTGCTGCGGCAGTCGACGGAGGACGATTGATCCGCGTCGCCGCCTGCCAGGTCCGGCTCGACATCGACGCGCCCGACCGGGCGTGGGCCGACGCCCTCGCCGCCGTGCGCGCGGCCGCCGCGGGCGGGGCCCGGCTCGTCGTCCTCCCCGAGCTCGCCTCCAGCGGATACGTGTTCGCTTCTCGCGCGGAGGCGCAGGCCGCCGCGACGCCGGCCCACGGCGGCGTCGTCGGCGCCCTGGCGGACCTCTCCGGCGAGCTCGACGTCGTCCTCGTGGCCGGCTGGGCGGAGGCCGCCCCGGGCGGTCCGTACAACAGCGCGGTCGTGCTCGAGAGCGGGCGGGTGCTCGGGGTATACCGCAAGGTGCACCTGTGGGGCGACGAGCCCGGGTGCTTCACGCCGGGCGGCGACCCCCCGCTCGTCGTCGACACGCGCCTCGGCCGGGTGGCGGTGATGATCTGCTACGACCTCGAGTTCCCCGAATGGGTCCGGCTGGCCCGGCAGCGGGGCGCCGACGTCGTCGTCGCGCCGGTCAACTGGCCGCTGCTCGACCGCCCGGCCGATCAGCCTCCGCTGGAGCTGCTCCGCGCGCAGGCCACCGCCGGGGCCTATCGGATCCCGATCGTCGTCGCCGATCGCGCCGGACGGGAACGCGGGGTCGACTGGATCGGGGGGAGCTGCGTCGTCGGCCGCGACGGCTACCTGCTCGCCGCGCCCACCCTCGACGGGGAGCGGCCCGGGATCGTCACGGCCGACGTCGAGCCGGCGGGCGACACGTCGATCGGCCCCCGCAACGACGTCCTCGGCGATCGCCGACCGGACCTGTACGTCGAGGGCTGACGAGGACGGGCCCCCGCGCCGCGGCGCGAGGGCCCGTCCTCTCGGTGGGGGTGTCAGTCGATCAGACCCATGCCCCGGCGGCCGATCTCGTTGAGCTCGGCCTCGGTGTACCGGTTCGGCCAGTTCGCCTCGTAGTGCTCCTCGGGGAAGTCGCTGGGTGACTCGCCGCCGCGGAACGCCTTGCGGACGTGGTCGGCGTACTCCTCGTTCTTCGTGCACCACGGGGCGGCGGGGATGTACATGACGTTGCCCCAGCCCTGCTGGTCCTCCACCGGCGCGACGCCGTGGATCATGTCGCAGTGCCACCAGACGGAGTCGCCGGCGCCCACGTCGGGGATCGTGCTGATCGCCTCGGTGAGCAGCGGGTGCCACCGCTCGTTGACGGGGAACGTCTTGTTCTGCGCGACGCCGCACATCTCGTCCTCCGGCACGTCGGAGAGCAGCGGGCGGAGCATGAGGTAGGCCATGGCCTCGGGGATCGGCACGGTGTGCAGCACGCCCTGGTCGTGGGCCATGTCCGAGAGGGCGGTCCAGCCCTGGAACGTGCGGAACGCCGAGCACATGGTCGAGCCGGGGTACTGGTTGGCCTCGGTGCGGTAGGCCGCGTCCCACGGGTCGTACGCCTCGACGTTCCCGTCGAACAGGTGGCGGAAGTGGTTCTGGTAGCCCTCCGTCATCCACAGGTCGAGCGTGCCGGGGTCGAGGTGGGTGCCGAGGCCGCCCGAGGTCGCGCCCGGCGGGCGGCGGCGGATGCGGTCGGGGTAGAGGCTGTCGCGGTTCGGGTCGAACCACGAGCGGCCCTCCGACTCGTGCGTCCACATCGAGTTCATGAAGCCCTGGACGGCCGCCATCCGCGGGTGCGTGCGCGCCTCCATCTGCGCCGAGCTCCAGTAGATGGGGTAGATCTCGGGCTTGCTGCCGACGGTGGAGAAGAAGTCGTCGCCGGGGCCGGTGTAGTTCTCGAAGAACCGGTTCGAGTCGACGTAGTCGACGATGTCCTGGTCCCACTGCACGGCCTGCTCGCGCGAGAAGTGGCCGCGGATCACTGCGCAGCCGCGGCTCTTGATCTTCTCGACGAGCTCGGGGGAGACCGTCCCGGCCTCGATGTCGGCGTAGTCGACGACGGGCCACACGTCGCGGCCGGCGGCGCGGTCGGCGCGGATTCCCTCGATGCGCTCGCGGATCCGGTCCTCGACGACGGCGAACACCTCCTCGACGGTGCGGCCCGAGGCCTCGATGCGGGCGCGCAGGGCGCGCTTGATCTCGCGGATCGCGGCGGGGTGGTCGGCGGGGGGCTCCTCCCAGTGGGGAAGCGCGGGCCGGGCCTGGTCCTGGATCGTCATCGGTGACATCTCCTCTTGGTAAAGGTTCCTTACGAAAGATCATGGCAGGGGGCTGCTAGTTTGTAAAGAGCCTTGACCAAGAAACCGGAGGGAGCCGTGATGGGGGTCGACCTCGTGCGCCGCGCGACCGACGAGGCCGTGCTCGACGCCCTCCTCACCGCGGGCCGCCTCACCCGGGCCGAGATCGCCACCGCCGCAGGCGTGTCCAAGCCCACCGCCTCGGAGAGCGTCCGCCGGCTCGTCGTCGACGGCGTACTCGAACAGGCCGGCCGGCAGGAGGGCGGCCGGGGTCGCACCGGCGTCTACTACCGGGTGGCCGGCGCGGCCGGGCTCGCGCTCGCGGTGCACGCCGGGGCCGGGTCGATCGTCGGCGAGTGCGTCGACGCCGCGGGCGGGGTCGTCCACGCCGCCGAGCGCCGCGTCGGGGTGACGATCGAGGTCGAACGGCTCGCGCGCGAACTGGCCGCGGTGCTGGGGGAGTTGGAGGCGCGGGTGGGGCGGCCCGTCGGCGGTCGGGCGCTCGCGGTGGCCGACCCGGTCGATCTCGACGGCCGGCTCGTCCACCTGCCCGGCTCGCCCTTCGTCCTCGGCGACGGCGACCTGCGCGCCGTCGTGGGCGAGGGTGCGGACGTCGACAACGACGTCAACTGGGCCGCGCGCGCCGAGCTCGCCGCGGGCGCGCCGGCGTCGTTCCTCTACGTGCACCTCGGGGCGGGCCTGGGGGCCGCCGTGGTCGAGGGCGGCGAGGTCGTCCGGGGCCGCGGCGTGGCCGGCGAGATCGGGTACGTCCTGGTCGCCGACTCCTCCGGAACCGCGACCCCCCTCCTGCACGCCCTCGCCGACCTGGGCCTGTGCGTGCCCGACACGACGACCCTGGACGTCGACCGGGTCCGCGTGGCGCTCGCGGCCGGCTCGCCCGACGCGGACCGTGCGGCGGTGATCGGGCCGCTCGCCGGCGCGCTCGCCTCGTGTGCCGCCCTGCTCGACCCGGGGGCGATCGTCGTCGGCGGGCCGTGGGGCCCCGACGCGCTCGACGCCGGTCTCGCCGACGCCGTGGGATCGCGCACCCACCGACCCGCGCCGCTGCGCGCCGCGACGGTGCAGGACGCCCCCCTCGTGGGGGTGCGCCTGCGGGCCCGCGAACTGGCCCGCGCCGCTCTCCTCGGCCCCGTCGCCGGGGAGTAGCGGCCGCCGACACCGCGTCAGGTCGGCGAGGTGCCGGGTCGGTGGGGCGACGACGCAGGGTCGCGGCGGCCGCGGGGGCGTCGTGGCCTCATCCGGCCACCGTCCCGTCCGTCACCTCGTCCCGGCGAGACCCGGGCGGGGCTCATTCACATCACGGTCACCGGCGGACGACCCCGCAGGCCGCGCGGGACCCGCCGTCACCGGCCTTCTTCGTCTCGGCGTCGGGCCCGTTGCCGTAGCGGTCGGGGATGTTCGCGAGGTTGTCGCTGCCCGCGTGCAGCATCACCGCGGTGCCGTCCTTGTCGAACAGGTCGGCGACGCGGAACCGGTCGGTCCACGTCGTCAGGCTGACGCGGTTGTTCGCCCCGGCGTAGACCGGCGGCAGGTCGCCGGTGTGCGCGGCGTGGGCCTGCGAGCCCTTCGTCCAGTGCCCGCCGGCCGAGAGGAAGGCGCCCACCTTCGAGGCGTCCTTCGGGTCGGCCGACTTCCGCTCGCACGTCCCCGTCGTGTGGAGGTGGAAGCCGTGGAACCCGGTCTTGACGTAGCGGGCGTCGATCGTCACGCGGACACCGCCGGCCGAGTCGCGGAAGGTCACGGTCCCGACGCGGTTCCCGCTCGAGCTGTGCAGCACCGCGCGGGCCCGACGCGGGGCGGCGGCGGTCGACGAGGAGGACGAGGACGAGGACGAGTCCGTCGACGAGCTCGACGGGCCCGAGGAGGCCGACGAGTCCCGGCTGCCGGCGGCTCCGCGCGAGGCCACGTCGCCGGAGCGGGTGTCCGCGGACCCGGCGGTCGCGGAGCGTGAGGCGGACGAGAGCGGGGCGGAGGCGTCCCCGCTCCGTGCCGCCGCGGTGGCCGGAACGGCGGCGGCGATCGCCAGCAGGACGACGGCGGTGCTGGTGGTTCCCATGACGAGCTCCCTTGTTCGGCGGTCGTGGCGCCTCCGGTGAGAACGCCGAAACGGACGAATCCACAACGGGACCAACCTGTCCCATCCGCGATCGGGGCGCAAGAGGAAGACGGCGCCAGGGATCGTGGGCGGCCGGCGGCGAGGGGATGTGGGCGCGTGGGACAGGCCCGGGTGGTGCCCGCGACGACCGCCGGGGAGGGCCGGGGCGGCGCCCGCCGACGACGACGTCGGCCAGGGGGCGTCGGCCGGTCTCGTATCCTTGCGGCCGTGACGACCGACGACCTGGCCTCCTCGACCTCCGACGCCTCCCTGGCCCGCACGCAGGCCCGCTCGGCCGCGATCGAGACGGAGATCGACGCGGACCCGTCGCGGTTCCGCGTGCTCACGGGGGACCGGCCCACCGGCAACCTCCACCTCGGGCACTACTTCGGGACCCTGCGCAACCGGGTGCGGCTCCAGCGCCGCGGCGTGGAGACGTTCATCCTCGTCGCCGACTACCAGGTCATCACCGACCGCGACGGCGTCGGCCCCATCCGTGAGCGCGTCTTCTCGCTCCTCGCCGACTACCTCGCCGCCGGCCTCGACCCGGAGGCGACGACGATCTTCACGCACAGCTCGGTCCCCGCGCTCAACCAGCTCATGCTGCCGTTCCTGTCGCTCGTCACCGACTCCGAGCTGCGCCGCAACCCGACGGTCAAGGCCGAGTTCGACGCGACCGGTGGACGCCCGATGTCGGGGCTGCTGCTCACCTACCCCGTGCACCAGGCCGCCGACATCCTCTTCTGCAAGGCCAACCTCGTGCCCGTCGGCAAGGACCAGCTCCCGCACCTCGAGCAGGCGCGCGTCGTCGCGCGGCGCTTCGACGAGCGGTACGGGCGCGGGGGGCTCGACGCGCCGGTCTTCCCGCAGCCGGAGGCGCTCCTCACGAAGGCCCCGAGCGTGCTCGGCACCGACGGGGAGAAGATGAGCAAGTCCCGCGGCAACGTCATCGAGATCGGCATGGACGCCGACGCGACCGCCAAGGCGCTGAAGAAGGCCGTGACGGACTCCGACCGCAACATCACGTTCGATCCGGTGGGTCGCCCCGCCGTCTCGAACCTCCTCACGCTCGCGGCGCTCGCGTCGGACGGCGACGAGGTGGAGCTCGCCGCGCAGATCGGCGACGGCGGGGGCGGCGCGCTGAAGAAGGTCGTCACCGAGGCGATCAACGAGCACCTCGCGCCGGTGCGCGCCCGCCGGGCCGAGCTCGCCGCCGACCCCGCCTACCTGCTCTCCGTGCTCCGGCGCGGGAACGAGCGCGCGAACGCCATCGCCGAGGAGACGCTCGACCAGGTGCGCGGCGCGATGCAGATGGACTACACGACCGCGCCATGACCGGCCGGTCCGACCGCGGGCGTCGGTCGGGGCCCCCGCCGGGCCCGCCCCGCTCCGTCGGCCCGCCCGGGCCGGCCACGGCGGCCCCTCCGGTCCCGCGTGACAGCATCCGCCCATGACGGCCCTGCTCGCGGCGCTGCCGATCCTGCTCGTGTGCGCCGCCCTCGCCCTGGGGGTCTCGGCCGGTCGGGCCGCGGGGCTGGGGCTGGCGGTGACCGTCGCGGTGGCCGCGGTCGCGTTCCCGGTCGCCCCGGGGCCGCTGGCGGCCCACCTCATGGGGTGGACGCCGACGCTCGTGGCGGTCCTCGTCATCGTCGCCGGCGGGCTCGCCCTCGCGCGGATCATCGAGGCCTCGGGAGCGCAGGCGGCGATGGCGCGCGCGGTCGGCGCCCGGGTCGCCTCGCCCGTGGCCGCCGCCCTCCTCGTCGTCCACGGGGTCGTGCCGTTCGCCGAGTCGGTGACGGGGTTCGGCGTCGGCGTCATGGTCGGCGTGCCGCTGCTGCGTCACCTCGGTCTCGACCGCTCCCGCGCCGCGCTGCTCGGGCTGATGGGACTCGTGGCCGTGCCCTGGGGCGCCCTGGCGCCGGGCACGCTCATCGCCGCCCGGCTCATCGGCGTCGACCTCACCGACCTCGGGGTCGCGACGGCCCGGGTCAACCTCGTGCCCTGCCTGGTCACCGGCGTGGCGGCGGTGCTCGTCGCGGGTGGCCGCCGGCCCCTGGCCGTCCTCGCCGGCGCGGCCTCGGGCGTGCTGCTGTGGGCCGCCGTCCTCGGCGCGAACCTCCTCGCCGGGACGCCGCTCGCCGGGGTGCTGGGGTCGCTGCTCGTCGTCGCCGTCCATCTCTTCGCGTCGTCGGTGCGCCGCGGCGGCGTGGTCGCCCCGGCCGCGGCGGTCGACGACCCGGGCCCGGACGCCCCCGGCATGCCCGGGTCGGGGCGGGCGCTCGTGCCGTACGGCGTCCTCGTCGCGGGCCTGCTCGCCTCCGACCTGCTCGTCCGCGCGACGGGCCCCACGCCCTGGTCGGGGGTCGCCTCCTCGCCGGCCACGTGGCTCGTGCTCACGTGCGTGGTGGCGGCCCTCGTCATCCCCGTCCCGCCGGAGGCCCGCCGTGAGGTCGCGGGCCGGGTGTGGCGGATGTGGCTCGCGGTCGGGGTGCCGACCGGCGCGTTCCTCCTGCTCGGGGTGCTCATGGCCGACACGGGGATGAGTGCGGAACTGGCCCGCGCGGCGGCGGGTCTCGGGCCCGCCTACCTCGCTCTGTCCCCGGTCGTCGGCGCCGCGGGCGGGTTCGTCACCGGCTCGAACGCGGGCGCCAACTCGATGTTCGCCGCCGCCCAGGGCCACGCCGCGGCCGCGCTCGGCGCCGACCCCGTGCGCATCGTCGCGACGCAGAACGCCGCCGCGGCCCTGCTGACCATGGCCTCGCCGTCGCGCGTCGAGATGGCCGCGCAGTTCGCCGACGAACCCGGCGGCTCCCTCGACCGCCGCCGCCTCATGGGCCGGGCGCTGCTCGTCGCCGGCCTCGCGGTGGTCGGGCTGTGCGTGACGGTCGTCGCGTGAGCCGGCCGTCGCTGCGTTCCGGTTCCGGGCTTTCCGATCCCGGTCCCTCCGCGCCCTGACCGAGCCCGAGACCCCGGCCCGGGTCGCGGCCGGCCCCGGCGAGCCGCGTCGCGGAGCCGCCGCTAGTGTCGAACGCATGACCGATTGCAACGCTCCCGAGCCCACCGAACCCGTGCTCCAGGACCCGACCGACCCGGCCGATCCCGCCGCGGGCGAGCCGACCCAGGCCCCGTCCGCCCCCGCCCAGCAGACGCAGCAGTCACAGCAGACCCAGCAGTCACAGCAGTCACAGCAGAGCGGTGATGTCATCGGCGCCGGCGGCGGCGACAACACGACCGAGAAGGACCCCGAGACGTGGGTCACCGGCGACGAGCCGATGACGGGGGCCCAGCGCAGCTACCTCGACACCCTCGCCCGCGACGCTGGCGAGACCCTTCCGGCCGACCTCACCAAGGCGCAGGCGAGCGAGCACATCGACCGCCTCCAGGCCCAGACGGGCCGGGGCCAGAACTCCTGAGCCCGGGCCCGGTCCGGGCCGGGTCCTGCCCGCCGCGCCCCCGCCCCGCCATCGCGGGTCGGGGGCGCCGGCGTGGGGTCGGACGCGGGGGTGCGCGTGCAGGTCGCGGCGGGTCTGCGGCCCCGGGCGCCGTGGCCCTCGCGCAAGGCGCGGTCGGTCGCCCGCCGCGCAGCAGGTAGACTCATACGTGGTTGACCTGCACAGTCTCGCCTGGGTCATCCGGTGGGCAGTCCTACTGCATGCCCGGAGCGGCGCATCGCGCGCTCCGAATCAGGCCGACGTGCATGCGAATCGACTCCGACCTCGCTCGGCGAGGAGAGTCCCGCGTCGGCCGTGACGGGTCACCTGAGCACCCGCACCGATGCGCCCACACGAACCGCGCCCACGGCGCCGGGTTCGCTGCGGCGGGACACCATCGAAAGTGATCCTTTGCCTGTCTCCACCTTCGCCGAGCTCGGCGTGCCCGCCTCCCTCGAGGCTGTCCTGTCCGAGCGCGACATCATCACCCCCACGCCCATCCAGGCCGCCACGCTGCCCGACTCGCTCGCCGGCCGCGACGTGCTCGGCCGCGGCCGCACCGGCTCCGGCAAGACGTACGCGTTCCTCCTGCCGGTGATCGCGCGACTGCTGAAGGGGCGCCGCGCCGGTGCCAAGCGGCCCCGGGCCCTCATCCTCGCCCCGACGCGTGAGCTCGCCGGCCAGATCCTCGAGGCCGCGCAGCCCCTCGCGGCCGCCGGCCGCCTGAGCACGCTCGCCGTCTTCGGCGGCGTCAACCAGAACCCGCAGGTCCGCGCCCTGGCCGCCGGTGTCGACCTGCTCGTGGCGTGCCCCGGCCGCCTCGAGGACCTCATGGGTCAGGGGCACGTGTCCCTCGACGCCGTCGAGATCGTCGTCCTCGACGAGGCCGACCACATGGCCGACCTCGGCTTCCTGCCCGGCGTGCGCCGCATCCTGCGCGCCACCCCGCAGGGCGGCCAGCGGCTCCTGTTCTCGGCCACCCTCGACCGCGGCGTCGACGTCATCGCCAAGACGTTCCTGCACGACCCGGTCACGCACCACGCGGACTCCCCGCAGTCGCCCATCTCGACGATGAGCCACCACGTGCTGCACGTCGACAAGGACGACCGCGTGTCCGTCGTCGCCGACCTCGCGGCCGCTCCCGGCCGCACGGTCGTCTTCACGCGCACCAAGCACGGCGCCAAGAAGCTCGCGAAGCAGCTCAACGCCGTCGGCGTGCCCGCGGTCGAGCTGCACGGCAACCTCGCGCAGGGCGCCCGGACCCGCAACCTCGACGCGTTCCACTCGGGCGCGGCGTCGACGCTCGTCGCGACCGACATCGCGGCGCGCGGCATCCACGTCGACGACGTGGGCCTCGTCATCCACGCCGACCCGCCGGTCGAGCACAAGGCGTACCTGCACCGGTCGGGCCGCACCGCGCGGGCCGGCGCGAGCGGCACCGTCGTCACCCTCATGCTCGACGAGCAGGTTCGCGACGTGCGCGCCCTCACCAAGGCCGCCGGCATCAAGCCGACGACGACCCGCGTGAACCCGACCCACGCCCTGCTGCGCGAGCTCGCCCCGGGCGAGCGCGTGTTCGCCGAGCCGGGCACCTCGCCCGTGGCCGCGCCGCCGCAGCAGCAGCGCGCGGGTGGCCGGGGCGGCGCCGGCCGCTCCGAGAACCGGTCCGAGGCCGGCTCGAGCGCGCCCGGTGGGCGCGGACGCGGCCGGGGTGGTCGGGGCCGCGGTCGCGGCCAGGCAGGCGAGGGCGTCGCCCCCGCGGCCCGCACGCCGCGTCAGGGCGGGCGCCGCGGTCAGGGCGGCCAGTCCGGCCCCGGCGCGCAGGCCAACGGCCAGCGACCGGCAGCCCCGAACCACGGCGGGGAGCCCCGCCGGTCCGCGGCGGCGCCGGCACCGAGCGGGCGTCGCAGCCCGCTCGCCCCGCCGCGCCGAGCGGGGGCGGCCGACTTCTCGTCCCGCTCCAGCGCCGGACGCCGCGGCCGCTGACCCAGGTCCCGGCCGCTGACGGCCCTGTTTCACGCGACGCCCCGCTCACCGCACCGGTGGGCGGGGCGTCGTCGTCCAGGAAAGCGCCGTCGCCCCCCGGGGTCGGCGAGTGGCGGACGCCACCACCTGGTGCTCGTGCGTCGACGGGCGTGTCGTCCGTGACCTCGGGAGTCGTCCGTGACCTCGGAGAAGCGAGATGGGGTCAGACCGACCGGGCCACGGCCTCGAGGCGCAGGTCGATGGACTCGGCCATCATGGCGATCTCGCTCTCGCCGATCCGGTGCCTGCGCGCCCCGTCGCGCCAACCGGCAAGCGACGCAGCGACACCTCGAACTCTGTCCCGGGCCTGGTCGATGGTGAGGCTGCAGTCTTCCGCCAGGGCCAGCAGACCGTCCACCTCGTCGGGCTGGGCGTCGGCTCCCATGATCGAGGTCGAGCGGGCCCGCCACGGATCCGGGTTCGGGTTGACGTCGAACACCGGGCTCAAGGTCCACGAGCCCTGCTCGGCGAGGAAACCGTGGTTGCGCAGGTGGTCGTCCGTGTTGCCCAGGGCGATGCCGGCGGCCACGCGGTCGAAGAGCTCGTGATGGTCACGCCTCGGGGACAGGGACAGGTCACGCATCGCCTCGGCGACGTCGGCGTAGTCGCGGTGCTCCCCGTCGACGGACCCAGTGGCGGTCAGGGCGCTGATGTACCCGACGCGATCACCGGCAACGGTCCGGTCGAACCTGCGGAGGATCAGCACGCTACGGTCCCCGATGCGGGTGAGTCTCCGCTGCGGCACCCGGATGCCTGCCGTCTCCATCAGGTCGAGAGCGGTGGCCTCCCACGCCATGACGTCCCAATCGTCGCCGGGATGCGGGAACTTGGCGATCGCCAGACTCCCGTCGTCCAGGCGTACCGCGGCCTTCGGGCGGGCGCCTCCGAGGCCGGTGGTGCCGGTGTCCATGAGCTGCTTGACGGCGGCGGTCGGGTCGTGCTGTGACGTCAGCTCGTCGGAGGCGCGCAGGAGCCGCGGCAGCGAGACGAGGGGCGGCACGCTCGAGGGCTTCCCCAGGAACCGCTCGTGACCGGGCAAGCGAAAGCGCAGAGCGCCCTGGCGGGTGTCGTCGCTGACGCCGAGGAGGAAGTCCAGGTCGTCGAGGCCGTGCGCAGCCCGCCCCTCCTCGCGAGCGCGCATCCGTTCGGCCTTCTCGATGAGGTTGCGGCCCCACCGGTCGGGGGCGCTGTCGGCGAAGGCGCGGACGAGTCCGCTCTGGTGCTGGGATCCCGACACCAGGGGTAGGGCAGGATCGATGGCCATCCCGCCGCTCGCCAGGTAGTGCGGGTCATAGACGAAGGTGGTGGAGATCCGGCCGCGGGACCGGGTCACGTGGGCCTGACCGACCGGTCTGTCCCGCCCGGAGCCGGCCAGGACGACATCGACCGTGGTCATCGCGCGCGCTTCTTGGTGAGTCTGCCGGCGCGCAACCGACCGATGTCGCTACCGAGCGGATCGATCGATCCGACGGCCGCGTCGAGCACTCCCAGCGCGCGCAGAACCTGAGCGACGTTGCGGAAACTCACGCTCGGATCCCCGGTCTCGATCTTGCGCAGGGTGTCCCGAGTGATGCCGGCCCGCTCGGCCACCTGCTGGGCGGTGAGGCCAAGCACCATGCGCCAGCCCCGGACGTGCTCGCCGAACGTCTCGATCTGGCGGTCGATCCTGTATCCGGCCATGGAGAGCTCCCTCGGCAATGACGATCAAGACGTTCACAGCATACCGATATGACTGGTTCGCTCGTCATTTCGCTGGGCCCGTCACGGCCCAGGGAACCTTTCGTCGTCGCTGTGACGTCCGACGATGACGGCGCGGGTACTGGCCGGGGGTGTGGAGGTGGAACGCGCCTCGAGGGACGTTCGATGATCCCGATCGATCGCGCCGCTCAGACCTCGACCGTGAGCTCGTGGCGGGGGGTGAGGTCGTCCGGGCCGCCGTAGTCGCCGCCGGGGGTGATGATCGTGCCCGCGGTTCCCTCGAGCATCGCCGCGGCGTCCTCGAGGCGGCCGATCGCGGCGAGGTCGCCGGTGAGCTCGACGAATCGGCAGGCGGCCTCGATCTTCGGGCCCATCGAGCCGGCGGGGGCGCCGAGCCGGCGGAGCAGCCCGGGCGTGGCCCGCGTGATCGGCTCCGCGTGGTCGGTGCCGAAGTCCCGCATGACGTGGGGCACGTCGGTGAGGACGAGCAGCGCGTCCGCCTCGAGGGCCTCCGCGAGGCGCCCGGCCGACAGGTCCTTGTCGATGACGGCCTCGACGCCCTTGAGCTTGCCCCGCTCGTCGCGCACGACGGGGATGCCGCCGCCCCCCGAGCAGACGACGACGGCGCCCGAGCTGAGCAGCAGCCGGATGATGCGCGTCTCGACGACCCGCTGCGGCGTCGGCGAGGCGACGACCCGCCGCCACGCGTCACCGTCGGCCTTGACCTGCCACCCGTACCGCTCCGCCTTCTCGCGGGCCTCGGCCTCGGAATAGACCTCGCCGACGAACTTCGTCGGGTGCTCGAACGCCGGGTCGTGCGCGAGCACGAGGGTCTGGTTGACCAGGCCGGCCACCTGACGCCCCGGCAGGTGGTTCTGCAGCGACTGGAGCAGCCAGTACCCGATCATCCCCTGCGTCTGCGCGCCGAGGACGTCGAGCGGGTAGGGCCGCGACAGATTGGGATCGGTCACGCTCTCGAGGGCCAGCACTCCCACCTGCGGCCCGTTGCCGTGCGTGATGACGAGTTCGTGCTCCCGCGCCAGCGGGGCGAGGGAGGCGATGGCGGTCTCGACGTTCTGCCGCTGCGGTTCCGCGTCGGGCTTCTGCCCGCGCCGGAGCAGGGCGTTCCCGCCGAGGGCGACGACGATGCGCATGACTCTTCCCCTCCCGCTCAGGACCCGAGGGTGGCGACCATGACGGCCTTGATCGTGTGCATCCGGTTCTCGGCCTGGTCGAAGACGATCGAGGCGTCGGACTCGAACACGTCGTCGGTGACCTCGAGGGCGCTCATGCCGGTGGCCCGGTAGATCTCCTCGCCGACCGCCGTCCGGCGGTCGTGGAACGCGGGCAGGCAGTGCATGAACTTGACGTGCGGGTTCTCGGTCGCCTTCAACAGGTCGGCGTTGACCTGGAAGTCCTTGAGCAGTTCGATCCGCTCGTCCCAGACCTCCTTCGGTTCGCCCATCGACACCCACACGTCGGTGTAGACGAAGTCGACGCCGCGCACGCCGGCGGCGACGTCGTCCGTCACGGTGATCCGCGCGCCGGTCCGCTCGGCGATCCGCTTCGCCTCGGCGACGACCTCGGCGGTGTTCTGCAGCGCCGACGGGGCGACCATCCGCACGTCCATCCCCGCGAGCGCGCCGCTGACGAGGAGGGAGTTGCCGACGTTGTTCCGCGCGTCGCCGACGTAGGCGAACGACACCTGCGAGAGGGGCTTGTCGGAGTGCTCGGTCATCGTCAACTGGTCGGCGAGCATCTGCGTGGGGTGCCACTCGTCGGTGAGGCCGTTCCACA
This sequence comes from Agilicoccus flavus, assembly GCF_014857905.1. Lineage (GTDB taxonomy): Bacteria > Actinomycetota > Actinomycetes > Actinomycetales > Dermatophilaceae > Agilicoccus > Agilicoccus flavus. The sequence continues at coordinate 22,088 of NZ_JACYXE010000007.1, forward strand.
CCGGCACGCTCGCGTACCGGGCCAGGGTCTCGACCTTCTCCTGCGCCGACCCGCGGTACTCGATCCCGTCGTACATGCGGCCCAGCACCCGGGCCGTGTCCTTCATCGACTCCTTGTGCCCGATCTGGCTGCCCGTCGGCTCGAGGTAGGTGACGCGGGCGCCCTGGTCGTACGCCGCGACCTCGAACGCGCACCGGGTGCGCGTCGACGTCTTCTCGAAGATGAGCGCGACGTTCTTCCCCCGCAGGCGCGGCACCTCCGTGCCCGCGTACTTCGCGGCCTTGAGGTCGGCCGACAGGCGCAGCAGGTAGGCCCACTCGGCGGGGGTGAAGTCCAGCTCCTTGACGAAGGAGCGGTGACGCAGGTTGAACGCCATGGCGACTCAGATGTCCTCTCGCTCGACCGGGCAGCTCATGCAGCGGGGGCCGCCGCGGCCCCGACCCAGCTCGCTCCCGGGGATGGTGACCACCTCGACGCCGTTCTCGCGCAGGTGGGTGTTGCTGACGACGTTGCGCTCGTAGGCGATGACGACGCCGGGGCGGACGGCGAGCACGTTGCACCCGTCGTCCCACTGCTCCCGCTCGGCCGCCCCCAGGTCCTGGGTGGCCGTGAGGGTGCGGATCTCGTCGATGCCGATGGCGTGCCCGATGACCCGGTGCATGTCCTCCGGCGGGTGGGCCTCGACGTGGAAGTTCGCCCCCGGGCGGCCGGCGTCCTCGCCCGGGGTGAGCGTGAACGACGGCAGCATGCCCAGGCCCGCGAACTTCGTGAAGGTGTGGTCGTCGACCATCGACATCACGGTGTCGAGGTGCATCATCGCGCGGCTGTTCGGCATCTGGACGGCCACGACGGTGCGCGCCGCGCCGGCGGAGAAGAGCTGCTGGGCGAGGCGTTCCACCGCCTGCGGGGTGGTCCGCTCGCTCATGCCGACGAGGACCGCGCCGCGGCCGAGGACGTGGACGTCGCCGCCCTCCATCGTGGCGAGGCCCACGCCGAGGCCGCCGCCCCAGCGCTCGAACCCGTCCCCACCGCGGCTGAGCGTGGGGTGCCAGCCGTAGATCGCCTCGTAGTTCATCGACTCCCGCATGCGCGCGACCATGCGCATCGAGTTGACCGAGACCCCGCCGTAGACCCAGCACGACGTGTCGCGCGTGAACAGGTGGTTGGGCAGGGGGGCGAGCACGAACTCGCCCGCCGCGGCCGTGCCGAGCACCAGGGAGTCGGGGGTGCGGGGCAGGCGCGCCAGAGCCTCCTCCTTCGTCAGGCCGCCGATGAGGGTGTCGGACAGCTCGGCCGACGGCATCGCGTCGAGGACGCCCATGAGCGGCTCGATCGACGCCGGCCCGAACACCTCCTCGTCGAGCAGCTTGGTCAGCAGGAAGGCGCGCGCCTCCGGCACGTCGAGGGTCTCGGTGAGCAGGTCCGACAGGTAGAGCACGTCGACGTCGAGCTCCCGCAGCCGGTCGGCGAACTGGTCGTGCTCGGCCTGCGCGGCCTCCAGCCAGGGCAGCTCGTCGAAGAGTAGCCCGTCCTTGTTCGACGGGGTGATGCGCGAGAGCTCGAGCCCCGGGCGGTGCAGGATCACGCGGCGCAGCGCTCCGACCTCCGAGCCGACGTAGGCCTGGGACATGGGGGTTCCTCTCTGCGGACGGCGCCGGAGTCGGGCGTCGGGCGGGGGCCTGCCGGACGCGCGCGAGGCGGGATGCGAAGCACCACCTAACCACGACCCACGGACGGTGACGGCGCGGTTGCGGAGGATCGGGCGGGCGGGCGCGTTTCGCATCATGGGCCCGGCCGACCGCCACCCGGCCCGCGGGCGGACAATCGAGCCCATGAAGGCGCTCCTCCTCGAGAACATCCACACCGAAGCCCAGGCCGCGCTCGCGAACGCCGGGATCGAGGTCGAGACCCGCGCCGGCGCCCTGTCCGAGGACGAGCTCGTCGCCGCGCTGACCGACGTCGACCTCCTCGGCATCCGGTCGACGACGCAGGTGACCGCGCGGGTGGTCGAGTCGGCGCCGCACCTGCTCGCCATCGGCTGCTTCTGCATCGGCACCAACCAGGTGGACCTCGCCGCGGCCGCCCGGGCGGGCATCCCCGTCTTCAACGCGCCGTTCTCCAACACGCGCTCGGTCGTCGAGCTCGTCATCGCCGAGATCATCGTCATGGCCCGCCGGCTCACCGAGAAGAACGCCGAGCTGCACGCCGGCGTGTGGAACAAGAACGCCAAGGGCAGCCACGAGATCCGCGGCCGCAAGCTCGGCATCGTCGGCTACGGCAACATCGGCAGCCAGCTCTCGGTCGTCGCCGAGATGCTCGGGATGGACGTGTACTACTACGACACCGAGGAGAAGCTCGCCCTCGGCAACGCGACCCGGTGCGCGTCGCTCGAGGAGCTGCTCGACGTCGTCGAGTGCGTCACGCTGCACGTCGACGGTCGCGAAGGCAACGCCGGGTTCTTCGGCGCCGAGCAGTTCCGGCGGATGCGGAAGCGGTCCCTGTTCCTCAACCTCTCCCGCGGCTTCGTCGTCGACTACGAGGCGCTCGCGGCCGCCCTCCGCGACGGGCACATCGCCGGCGCGGCGGTCGACGTCTTCCCGAACGAGCCGAAGTCGCGCGGCGGCGAGTTCGTCTCGCCGCTGCAGAACGTGCCCAACGTCGTGCTCACCCCGCACGTGGGCGGGTCCACTGAGGAGGCGCAGCACGACATCGGCCGGTTCGTCGCCGCCAAGCTGCGTGACTTCGTCGCCCTCGGGACGACGTCGCTGTCGGTCAACAGCCCGACGCTCACGCTCACCGGCGAGCCCGGGGAGCACCGCATCGGCTACGTGCACCGCAACGTCCCGGGCGTCCTCGCCAAGCTCAACGCGATCCTCGCCGACCACGGGGCGAACATCGACGGCCAGCTGCTCGCGACGCGCGGCGAGATCGGTTACGTCGTCACCGACGTGAGCAAGGTGTGCGCCCCCGACGTCGTCCGCGACATCGAGGCCCTGCCGGAGTCGGTCCGCCTGCGCGTCATGGAGTGAAGCCCGCCGGCCGACCTCTGCCGTTCGGGCCCACCTGGGGCGCTCCGGCGGCCCGGCCGACGCACGGACGGTCCGGTTTCACGGTGCGGAACGTGGCGGCGCGACCCGTTCGGCGGCTTCGAGCGCCTCGAACGCCGGCATGAGGGCCGCCCACAGGGCCGCGTGGGCGGCGCGCAGGCCCGGGTCGAGCGCGCCCGCGGGGACGTGGACCCGGCTCGTCGCCCCGTCGGCCAGCGGCGGGGGCGGCGCGACCCCCAGCGCGTGGGCCGCCGCCCGGTGCGCGCCCCGCAGCCCGGCGTGCTCGTCGGCGAGCGGCCGCACCGGCCGACCGAGGGCGTCGGCGAGCAGGTCGAGCAGCAGCGCGGACCGGGCGAGCCCGCCGCCGACGGGCAGGGGCTCCGCCGCGGGCGTGTCGAGGGCCTCGGGGGCGATCACGTCGGCGACGTGCCGCAGCGTGAGCGCGACCCCCTCGAGCGCCGCCCGGTAGAGGGCGACCGGTCCGGTCGTCGGGGCGAGGCCGACGACGGCGCCGCGGGCGGAGTCGAGCCGGATCGGCGCCCGCTCGCCCGACAGCGACGGCACCATGAGCAGGCCCGACGGCCCGTGCTCCCGGGCCGCGGCGTCGGCCGCCGCGGGGGTCGTGCCGGGCAGGTGGGTGGCGCGCGCCCAGTCGATCGTCGCCCCCGCCGACAGCATCGCGCCGATGCCGAGCGTGGCGAGGGCCCCGTCCTCGGAGGGGGCGGCGACGAGGTCGTGCAGGCGCGCATCCGGCCCCAGAGATCGAGGAGTGACCGCGCAGATCCACGCCGTCGTGCCGAGGCCGGCGCAGAGCGCGCCCGGTTCCTCGCCGACGAGCCCGGACGCCGCGGCGCCCGCGTCGCCCGGCGCGTGGACGAGCGGCAGGCCCGCCCGCAGTCCGAGTGGCCCGGCCGCGTCGGCCGACAAGGCCCCGACGACCTCGGCGCCCGTGACGAGCCGCGGCAGCGCGGCCGCCTCGATCCCGGCGGCGTCGAGCGCGGGCGCCCACCAGCCCGCCCCCGGTGCGCGGTCGAGCAGCCCCGTCGTCGACGCGGTCGTCAGGTCGCACACGAGGTCGGCCCCGGCCCGCGCGAGCACCGCGCCGGGCGCACCGAGCGCGATCCGCCGACCCGAGCGTGCGGCGTCGTGCTCGGCGAGCCAGGCCAGCACCGCCGGCGCGCTGTCGGCGCCCTGGGCGTTGCGGGTCGCGGCCTCCCAGCCGGGCAACGCCGCCGCGAGCCGGGCGTGCTGGGCCCCGGCGCGCCGATCGCTGTAGAGGACGGCCGGACCGGTCGGGTGCCCGTGCGCGTCGAGCGGCACGATGTCCTGCATCTGCCCCGTCACGGCGAGGACGTCGGGGCTCGCCCCGGTGGCGCCGAGCACCTCGCGCGTGGCCGCCACGAACGCCGTCCACCAGTCCTCGGCGTCCTGCTCGGCGTGCCGCGGCTGCGGGTGCGACGTGCGCAGCGGCACCTCGGCGCTCGCAAGCAGCGTGCCGTCGGGCGCGGCGAGCGCCGCCTTGAGCGCGGTGGTCCCGACGTCGACGATCAGCGCCCGCACGTCAGCGGTGGCTCTGGACGGTCCGGTACAGGCGCAGCGCGTTCCGCATCGCCATCGTCACCGTCATCGGCCCCACGCGGGGTACGAACGAGGCCGCCCGCTCGGGCACGTCGGGCGCAAAGTTGCGGAACTGGGAGAAGTTCACGCAGATCGCGCCGTCCTTGATCTCCTCGGCGCGCACGAGCTCGAAGTCCGGGGACGGGACGCCCGTGATGACGACGTCGGACAGCGCGAGGGCGGCGGCACGGTCGACGTCGCTGTCGCGGACCGAGTGGGCGTGCCGCCCGATGGCGGGCTCGAACACCTGCGCGCCGTCGAGGTCGAGGGAGATGACCTCGGCCCCGTCGTTGGCGAGCATGGCCGACAGCGGGCGGCCCACGATGTCGCTGCGGTTGATGACGCACGCCGTCACCCCCTCCAGCGGGGCGGCGGCGCCGGTGCGGCGCAGGCCCGCCTCCCCGAGGAGCTTGAGGATCGCGAGCGGGGTGCACGGCAGGATCGCCCGCACCATCCTCGACGCGTCGAGCCACCGGCGGTTCTCGTACAGGCAGCGGCTCCAGAACGCGTGCATGCCCTCGACGTCCTTGCGCGGGTCGACGAGCTCGCGCAGCCACCGGTCTGCCCCCGGGGCGCCGATCGGGTAGTAGAGGAAGATGCCGTGCACGTCGGGGTCGGCGTTCGCGTCGCCGATCGCGGCCTCCACGCCGGCCGCGTCGGTCCGCCGCAGGTCGAACTCGATGCCGACCGACTCGCACCCCTTCGCGGCGTACCGCGCGTAGGTGGCGGCGGGGCCGTCGTCCTGGCCCAGGAACCCGACGATGCGCAGCGGCTCGTCGAGGTCGGCGACGTCGGCGCGGAGGCGCTCGCGGTAGGCCTGGGCGACGGCGGTGGGGTCGACGACGAGCGCGCTCATGCTCATGGGTCCTTCGGGATCGGCGGGCCGGCGGGGGAGGGGTGTCGCCGGGCTGCGGGACCAGTCTGGCGGGTGCCGGCTCTCCCGACCAGCGCGGGGCGTCCGCCGCGGCGCGGCATCACGCCTGGTCGGAGCGGGCGGGCGGGGTTATCGTTCGCCCATGGCCCGGTACTTCGACGTCCACCCCGACGACCCGCAGCCTCGGGCGATCTCCCAGGCGGTGGCGATCGTCGCCGACGGCGGACTCATCGCCTACCCCACCGACTCGGGCTACGCCCTGGGCTGCGCGCTCGGCAACGCCGAGGGCAAGGAGCGCATGGCCCGCATCCGGCGTCTCGACGACAAGCACCACTACACGCTCATGTGCGCCGACTTCGCCCAGCTCGGTCAGCTCGTGCACGTGAGCAACGCCGTGTTCCGCGCGGTCAAGGCGGCGACGCCGGGGCAGTACACGTTCATCCTGCCCGCCACCGCCGAGGTGCCGCGGCGGCTCATACACCCCAAGAAGCTCACCGTCGGGGTGCGGATCAGTCCGAACCCGGTCGTCCGCGCGCTGCTCGCCGAGCTGGGCGAGGCCATGCTCACGACGACCCTCATCCTCCCGGACGAGACCGAGCCCATGACCGACGGGTGGACCGTCAAGGAGGAGCTCGACCACGTCGTCGACGCCGTCATCGACTCCGGGGAGTGCGGGCTCGAACCGACGACCGTCGTCGACCTCTCGAGCGGCGAGGCGGAGATCGCGCGTTACGGCGCGGGCGACCCGTCGCGGTTCGAGTAGTCGCAGGCGTCGGCGCCCGCGATGGGGCGCGTGAGCAGGTCGGGGATCTGCTCGAGGGCGAGCCGGGCCTCCCGGGCCAGCGGCGGCAGGTCGTCGACGTCGAACCAGGCCGTCTCCGCGATCTCGATCGCGTCCCGGGTGTGCGGCTCCCCGCTCGCGTGGACGAGGAAGACGTGGTCGATGTGCATCATCCACGGCTGCCGGTGCGAGCGGACGTGGTGCGCGGTGGTCACCTCGGCGCTCAGGCCGGTCTCCTCGGCGAGCTCGCGGCGGGCGGTGTCGAGGATCGACTCGCGGTAGAAGAGGTAGCCCGCCGGGAAGCCCCACTCGATCGGCGACGACCGCTTGCGCACGAGCACGACCCGGCGGCCGTCGCGGGCCACGACGAGGGCCCCGGTCGTGAACTTCGGCATGACGACGTAGGCGGCGAAGCGCGTGGCGCTCTTGAGGAGGCGCCGGGGGAACGATTCGGTACTCACGGTCGGTCCTCGCTGTGGCGGTGGGCGTCGATCCCGCCGGTCACCGGTCGACCCGAGCGAGGGACGCGGACGAACTCGCGGGCCGCGGTGGGTGCGAGAGGATCGATGCCGCGGGCGGAGGCCTCACGGTACCGGAGCGACCTGGACGTCCTCCGGGCCTCCCGCGCCGGCCCCATCGCGCGGCCCCCTCGCGCGGGCCCACCGCGTGGGCACGGCCCGACCCGAGCGTGCTCGGGGGTGGGCGGGCGGTGCTCGGCAGGGCGGTCCGCGGCGGCGCAGACAGGTCCACGGGCCCTCCTAGACTGGTCACCATGGTCGCGCCCACCCACGTCATCGGCCCGAAGGTCACCTCCGCCATCGAAGCCGCCTTCGGGGAGGCGGTGCGCGGCGCCGACCCGGTCCTGCGGCCCAGTCAGTACGCCGACGTGCAGGTCAACGCGGCCCTCGCGCTCGCCAAGAAGGTGGGCCTGCCGCCGCGGGAGGTCGCTGCGCGGATCCTGGAGCACCTCGACCTGTCGGCTGAGTGCACCGACGTCGAGGTGAGCGGCCCCGGCTTCCTCAACCTCACCTTCTCCCCGGAGTGGCTCGGCTCGCTGGCCACGGCCACCGCCGCCGACCCGCGGCTCGGGGTCCCGGAGCAGCCTCGCCAGATCGTGCCCATCGACTACTCGGCGCCCAACGTCGCCAAGGAGATGCACGTCGGCCACCTGCGCACGACCGTGGTGGGCGACGCCCTCGCCCGCACGCTGGCGTTCCTCGGCCACGACGTCATCCGGCAGAACCACATCGGCGACTGGGGCACGCCGTTCGGCATGCTCATCGAGCACCTGCTCGACGTCGGGGAGGGGTCGTCCCAGGCCGGCCTCCTCGAGACCGACCCCAATGCGTTCTACCAGGGCGCGCGCGAGAAGTTCGAGGCCGACCCGGAGTTCGCGACCCGCGCGCGGACCCGGGTCGTGTCGCTGCAGGCCGGCGACCCCGACACGATCGCCCACTGGGGCACGCTCATCGACCTGTCCACCGCCTACTTCAACCGGATCTACGGCGCGCTGGGCGTCACGCTCACCGACGAGGACCTCGCGGGCGAGTCGATGTACAACGACCAGCTCGCCGGCGTGTGCTCCGAGCTGGAGGAGAAGGGCATCGCGACGATCAGCGACGGCGCCCTGTGCGTCTTCCTGCCCGGGTACACCGGGCGCGAGGGCAAGCCGGTGCCCCTCATCATCCGCAAGTCCGACGGCGGGTACGGGTACGGGACGACCGACCTCGCGACGATCCGGTACCGCGTCGCCGACCTGCACGCCGACCGGGTCCTCTACGTCGTCGGCGCGCCGCAGGCGCTGCACCTGAACATGGTGTGGGACACGGCGCGGGCGGCCGGGTGGCTGCCCGAGGACCTCCCCGTCGTCCACGTGCGCATCGGCAACGTCCTCGGCTCCGACCGCAAGATCCTGCGGACCCGCTCGGGGGCGCCGATGCGGCTGTGGAGCCTCGTCGAGGAGGCGGTGGGCGCGGCCCGGCTGCACATCGACGGCTCCCGCCCCGACCTCTCCGAGGACGACCGCGCCGAGATCGCGCGGCAGATCGGGGTCGGTGCCATCAAATACGCCGACCTGTCGGTGGCCCACGACTCCGAGTACGTCTTCGACCTCGACCGGATGCTGTCGCTCACGGGCAACACGGGGCCCTACCTGCAGTACGCGGCCACCCGCATCAAGTCGATCTTCCGCGGGCTCGGGTCGGCGCCGGAGGACCACGCCGCCGACATCGTCCTCGTCGAGCCCGCCGAGCGGGAGCTGGCGCTGCACCTGCTGCGGTTCGGCGACGTCGTGGCGGCCGTCGGCGACGCCCTCGAGCCGCACCGGCTGTGCGCCTACCTGTTCGAGCTCGCGCAGGCGTTCTCGGCGTTCTACGAGAACTGCCCCGTCCTCAAGGCCGACGGCCCGACGCGTGACTCCCGGCTCGCGCTGTGCGCCCTCACCCTGAGCACCCTGACGACCGGCCTCGACCTGCTCGGCATCTCCTCGCCCGACCAGATGTGAGCCGTCCCGGCGGTTCGGCGGTAGCCGAGCCGCCGGAGTTTCCACGCGAACTGCACTGCCATTTACGCCGGCGTTTTCATCGCTGCAGGTCAGCGGCGTGCGTTTTCCCGGGCGGGCCCATTGGCAGTGCAGTTGTCGTGAAAACCCGGCCCGGCCGGCCCAGAGCTCCGCTCCCGGGGTGCTCGTGCGCCCGGTCGGAGGCACGGGCCGGGTGACCGATTTGCGTTGCCCGTCGCAGACCGGCGCCGGGGCGGAGCGCGGGAACTCGGCCTGGGTTCGCGCGACGACCTGCCCGAGGTCGCCTCCGCCGGACCGTCGACGCCCGCGCCGGCGTCAGCCATCGTCGGCTCCGCGGGGCTGTCGGCGGCGGGCCGGCTGTGCTTGGCTGAGGCGCGTGAAGAAGCTCATCAACGATCCGGCCGACGTCGTCCCCGAGCTCCTCGAGGGGGTCGCCCTCACCCAACCCGGCGTCGCGCTGCTGGCCGGGCGCACGATCGCCGTGCGCGCCGACGCCGCGCAGGCGGCGCCCGGCGAGCGGCCCGTCGCGATCGTCTCGGGCGGCGGGGCCGGCCACGAGCCCGCCCACGCGGGCTACGTCGCCGAGGGGATGATCACCGCCGCCGTGGTGGGCGGGGTCTTCGCGTCCCCGAGCGTCGACGCCGTCCTCGACGCGATCCGCGCCGTCACCGGCCCGGTCGGCGCCCTGCTCGTCGTGAAGAACTACACCGGCGACCGCCTCAACTTCGGCATGGCCGCCGAGCTGGCCCGCAGCGAGGGCCTCGACGTCGAGATGGTCGTCGTCGGCGACGACGTGGCGCTCGCCGGGGCCGAGGGCGGTGCGGGCCACGCCGGTCGTCGCGGCCTCGCCGGCACCGTGCTCGTGCACAAGGTCGCCGGGGCGTTCGCCGCGCGCGGCGCCGACCTCGCGCAGGTGGCCTCGGCCGCGCGCCGGGTTGCGGAGAGCGTGGGCACGATGAGCGTCGCCCTCACGGGCGCCACGGTCCCCGGCAGCGACGACGCCGGCTTCGACCTCGCCGACGACGAGGTCGAGCTCGGGCTCGGCATCCACGGCGAGCCCGGCGTGAGCCGGGAGAAGCTCGCCCCCGCGGACGACCTGGTCGCCACCCTCGTCGAACGGGTCGCCACCGACCGCGGGCTGAGCGGCGGCGACCGGGTCGTCGCCCTCGTCGGCACGGCCGGCGGCACCTCACCCATGGACCTCGCCGTGTGCACCCGCGCCGCCGCCCGCGCGGTCGAGGCGAACGGGTTACGCCTCGAGCGGCTGTGGTCGGGCCCGGTCATGACGAGCATCGACATGGTCGGGGTGTCGGTGACCCTCCTGCGGGTCGACGACGACCTGCTCGCCGCGCTCGACGCCCCCACCGGCTCGCTCTCCTGGCCCGGGTCACCGGCCTGCGGCGTGCCGACGCTGCGCACGATCGACGTGCCCGCCGCCCCCGGGTCCACGGCCGAGTCGGGCGAGCCCGACGCGCGGGTGCGCGCCGCCGTCGACGCCGCGTGCGCGGCCCTGCTCGATGCCCGCGACGACCTCGATCGGGCCGACCGCCACGTCGGCGACGGCGACCTCGGCTCGACGCTCGCCCGTGGCGCCCGCGCCTGGCGCGACGATCCCCTCGACGACTCGGCCCCCGCGCTCCTGCGCCGGCTCTCGAGCATCGCCCGCCGCGACGTCGGCGGCACCTCCGGCCCGCTCTACGCCATCCTCTTCCTCCGCGCCGCCGAGGCCCTGGACGACGGCCGCTCGTGGCCGGACGCCTTTCGCGCCGGCGTCGCCGGCGTCCGCGAGCTCGGCGGCGCCGAACCCGGCGACGGCACGATGGTCGACGCGCTCGCGCCCGCGGCACAGGCCGCCGACGAGGGCTGGGACGCCGTGCTCGAGGCCGCGCGCCGGGGCGCCGAGTCGACCCGGGAGGGCACGTCGAGCAAGGGCCGCGCGAGCTACGTCGGCGACCGCGCCGCCGGCTACGAGGATCCCGGCGCCACCGCGGTGGTGCTCTGGCTCGAGGCCGTGCGCGACTCGCTGCGGTAGCCCGGCGGGACGTTGGGCCCACCTCGAGCACCCGCCGGTCGCGTAGCGTCGAGCAGTGGGAGGCCATCATGTGCCAGTACTGCGGATGTCAGGAGATCGGCCCCATCGGCGACCTCATGGCCGAGCACGTCGTCATCCAGAACCTCTGCGGGGAGACCGAGCGGTGCGTGGACGCCGGAGACGCTCGCGGCGCCTACGGCTTCGTCGCCGAGCTGGCCCGGGTCATGGTCGTGCACAACACCGTCGAGGAACGCGGGCTCTACCTGTCGATGACCCGGTTCCCCGAGTTCGAGGACCAGGCCGGGGTGCTCTACGACGAGCACGACGACGTGGACGCCGTCATCGAGGGAGTGCTCGCCGCAGGGGTGGAAGGCGCCGACGGGGTCGACTGGGCTCCCGTCCTCGCGGCCTTCTCCGTGCTGCGCGAGCACATCATCCACGAGGACAACGGCCTGTTCCCCGCCGCCGCCGTGGCCCTCGACCCCGCCGACTGGGAGCGTTGCGAGCGCCTGCGCGCGGAGGCGACCGCCGCACCTGCCTGACCTGGGCGCCTTCCGGCGCGCTCACTGTGGTTCGCGGGCTCGCCTGCGTTCGCCACGCTGTCTTGTCGGTCGCGCTCTCTGCGGCTCGCAAGCTCGCCGCCGTTCGCCGTTCGCCGCTCGTCAGCGGTCCGACCAGGCCGGCGGGCGCTTCTGCGCGAACGCGGTCATGCCCTCCTGGGCGTCGGCGAGGCCGGCGTTATGTGTCATCACGCCCTTGGCGTACGCGTAGGCGGCGTCGGTGTCCATCGCCGCCTGGCGGTAGAACGCCTCCTTGCCGATGCCGACGACCACCCCGCTCGCCTCCGCGATCCGGTCGGCGAGCGAACGCGCGGCGGAAGGCAGCTCCGCGGCGGGCACGACGTCGGTGACGAGACCGGCCGCGCGAGCGCCCTGGGCGTCCAGCGGCTCGCCGGTGAGCAGCATCCGCATCGCCGTCTTCTGCCCCACGGCCCGGCTGAGGGCGACCATCGGCGTGGAACAGAACAGGCCGATCCGCACGCCGGGCGTCGCGAACGACGCCGTGTCGGCGGCGACGACGAGGTCGCACGTCGCGGCCAGCTGGCAGCCGGCCGCCGTCGCGAGCGCGTGCACCGCCGCGACGACCGGCTGCGGGATCGACCGGATCGTGCTCATCAGGCGCACGCAGACGTCGAAGACCTCATCGTAGAAGGCGGCGTCCCGGCCGATCATCTCCTTGAGGTCGTGGCCGGCGCAGAAGGCCGGCCCCTCACCGGCGAGGATCACGGCCCGCACGGACCGGTCGGCGCCCAACCCCTCGAACGCGTCGACGAGTTCGCGCATGTGCGCCAGCGACAGCGCGTTCCGCTGCGTGGGCCGGTTCATCGTCACCGTCGCGACGGCCCCGTCGACCGCCACCCGGATGTGGTCGTACCCGGCCCGTTCGGGGGTCTGCGTCATCGCCCGCTCCTTCGCGCCCACCGGTGTCCTGCCGACCACGCTAGCCGTGTCGGCGGGGGCCCGCCCGACGCCCGGGACGCGTGCACCGAGGCCCCGCCGCTCCGGGCTACCCTGGAGGGGCAATCCATCGAGACCGGCCGAGGGACAGGCCCGACGACGCCGGGGCAGCCGCCCGTGGGGAGACCCGCGGGAATGGTGCCAAGTCCTGCGGCACGGCGCGTCCGCGCGCCGACCGGAAGATGGAGGCGAGCGGTGCCGTCGGCCCGTCGTCCCCCGTGGTCCGGCCGCCGTCGGGGCGTGGACGCCCGGCTGTCGGCCTGCGACACCGGAAGGGCGCCATGACCGACATCTCCCGCCTCACCCGCGCGATCCGCGCCGGACTCGAGACCGACAGCCAGTTCGGGGCGGTCGTCCCCCCGCTCTACCTGTCGACGACGTACAGCTTCGAGGGCCTCGGCTCGCCGCGACGCTACGACTACTCCCGCAGCGGCAACCCGACCCGGACGCTGCTCGCCGAGGCGCTGACGACGCTCGAGGGCGGCGGCGGTGCGGTCGTGACGAACACGGGCACCTCGGCGATGACGAACGTCGTCACCTACTTCCTGCGCCCCGGCGACCGCCTCCTCTACCCGCACGACTGCTACGGCGGGAGCTGGCGGCTCTTCGAGTCGCTCCACGCCCGGGGTCTGCTCGTCGCCGAGCCGGTCGACTTCACCGACCCGGCCGCGGTCGACGCGGCCCTCGCCACGCCCGCGACCGTCGTCTGGCTCGAGACGCCCTCGAACCCGCTCCTGCGGCTGACCGACATCGCCGACGTCACCGCCAAGGCCAAGGCCGTGGGCGCGACCGTCGTGGCCGACAACACGTTCCTCACCCCGCTGCTGCAGCGCCCCCTCGAGTACGGCGTCGACGTCGTCGTGCACTCGACGACGAAGTACATCAACGGGCACAGCGACATCGTCGCGGGCGCCGTCGTCGCGGCGGACGAGAACCTCGCCGAGGAGCTGACGACGTGGGCCAACGTCCTCGGGGTCACCGGCTCGCCGTTCGACAGCTACCAGACCCTGCGCGGCCTGCGCAGCCTGCACACGCGCCTCAAGGCCCACGAGGAGAACGCGGCGGCCGTCGCCGACCTCTTCGCCTCGCACCCGGCCGTCGCGACGACGTACTACCCGGGCCTGGCCGACCACCCGGGACACGACATCGCGACGCGGCAGCAGGACGGGTTCGGCGGCATGGTCAGCGCCGACCTCGCCGGCGGCGAGGCGGCGGTGCGCGCGTTCGTCACCGGGTTGCGTTGCTTCAGCCTCGCCGAGTCCCTCGGCGGCACCGAGTCGCTCGTCGACCACCCGGCGTCGATGACGCACGTCGCGATGACCCCGGAAGCCCGCGCGCTCGCCGGGATCGGCGACGGGCTGCTCCGCTTCTCCGTCGGCATCGAGCACGTCGACGACCTCGTCGCCGACCTGCGCGCGGCCCTCGACCGGGCCGCGGCGGCCTGACGCGGCGGCACCCCGGTCGGCCGCGGCCGCCCGCCGCTCACCGGTGCGTCTCGAGGAACCGGTACACCTCGGTCTCGTCGACGCCGGGGAAGGCGCCGGGCGGCAGGGCGGCGAGGAGGTGGCTGTGCGCCCGGGCGCTCGGCCACGCATGCCCCGCCCAGCCCGACGCGAGGTCGGCGGGCGGGCGGCGGCAGCACGACTCGTCGGGGCAGCGCGAGGTCGACCGCTCCTTGGTCGCCCGGCCCCGGAACCACTTCGCCGCCTGGTAGGGCACGCCGATGCACGTCGAGAAGTCACCGCCCGGCCCCGCCTCGACGCGCGCGGTGCACCAGAACGTGCCCGCCGGGGTGTCGGTGTACTGGTCGAAGGCGTTGAACTTGTCCTGCGCGGCGAACACCTGCCGCGAGGTCCAGTACCGGCAGACGGGCTGGCCCTCGATGGCGCCGGTGTGGTCGGCGGGGAAGCTCACGCCGTCGTTCTCGTACGCCTTGTAGATGATCCCCGACTCGTGGACCTTCTGGAAGTGCACGGCGATGCCGAGGTGGCGGGTGAGCAGGTTGGTCATGCGGTGGCTCGCGGCCTCGTACGACACGGCGAACGCGTCGCGCAGGTCCTCGACCGAGAGCTGGCGCTCCTCCTTGGCCCGCGTGAGGAACGAGACGGCCATCTGCTCGGGCATGAGCAGCGCCGCCGCGAAGTAGTTCGTCTCGATGCGCTGGCGGAGGAACTCCTTGTAGTCGCCGGGGACGTCGTGGCCGAGCACGTGGTGGCCCAGGGCCTGGAGCAGGACCGAACGGGGGTCGTGCTCCCCGTGCCGTGACCGGGGCAGGTAGATCCGCATCTGCCGCAGGTCGGTGACCGAGCGCGTCGAGTGCGGCAGGTCCCCCACGTGGTGCAGCGTGAACCCGAGGTGGGCCGTGATGTCGGCGATGACGTGCTGCGACAGCGGCCCGCGCTCGTACCCGCCGCGGGCCAGCAGCTCGGCGGCGCGATGCTCCAGCTCGGCGAAGTAGTTGTCGCGGGCCCGCATCTCGAGGCGCAGCTCGGCGTTGGCGCGGCGGGCCTCCTCCGGGGTGGCGACCCGTTCCTCGGCCTGCGTGGCGAGCTCGCGGTGGAGCGCGACGAGGGACTCGAGCACGTCCATCGGCATCCGCGGCGAGATCCGCACCTGCGGCAGGCCGCGCCGCACCGCGAGGGGGGAGCGCATCGCCTTCTCCAGCTCGATCTCGAGCTGCGCCCGGCGGCTCGGCACCGACGCGGTGAGGTCGTCGAGGGTCGCGCCGTAGTGGGTCGCGAGCTTCTGCAGCGTGGACACCTTCGCCTCGCGCTTGCCGTTCTCGAGCAGCGAGAGCGCCGAGGCGGCGATGCCGGTGCCGTCGGACACGTCCGCGAGTGTGAGCTGCCTCTCCTTGCGCAGGTGACGGAGCCGCCGGCCGAGTGTGAAGGGGTCGAAAACGGAGTCCTCGTCGGGCTCGGGAGCGGGCCGCTGCCAGTGCGATGCCGTCATGTTTTCAGTATGCCGAAGAAGCGCATTTCTTTCAGTCGGGTGTGCTCGCACCACACGCACTTCTTCGCACATGGTGGTGACACCAGACGGCGTCGCGGTCCTTCCGTGGCGGTGGCGCCGCCCTGGGATCCGCGGGAGATCCGCGGGCACCGGAGCAGCACGGCCCGAGCGGGCCGCCGACGAAGGAGTCGAAGGACAGCCATGACCGACCACATGACGCACCTGCCGAAGAGCGCCGAGTCCCTCGAGTACGACTGGAAGACCAACGCCCGCTGGGCCGGCGTCCGACGCGACTACTCGGCCCAGGACGTCATCCGACTGCGCGGCCGGGTCCAGGAGGAGCACACCCTCGCCCGGCGCGGGGCGGAGAAGCTCTGGGACAGCCTGCACACCGAGGACTTCGTCAACGCGCTCGGCGCGCTCACCGGCAACCAGGCCGTGCAGCAGGTTAAGGCCGGCCTGAAGGCCATCTACCTCTCGGGGTGGCAGGTCGCGGCCGACGCCAACCTCGCGGGCCAGACCTACCCCGACCAGTCGCTCTACCCGGCGAATTCGGTGCCGCAGGTGGTCCGCCGCATCAACAACGCGCTGCTGCGCGCCGACCAGATCGAGTGCGCGGAGGGGGTCAGCTCCGTCGAGGACTGGCTCGTGCCGATCGTGGCCGACGCGGAGGCCGGCTTCGGCGGCCCGCTCAACGCCTTCGAGCTGATGAAGGGCATGATCGCGGCCGGCGCGGCGGGCGTGCACTGGGAGGACCAGCTCGCGAGCGAGAAGAAGTGCGGCCACCTCGGCGGCAAGGTGCTCATCCCGACGAAGCAGCACGAGCGCACCCTCAACGCGGCGCGCCTCGCGGCGGACGTCTGCGACACCCCGACGATCATCGTCGCGCGCACCGACGCCGAGTCGGCCTCCCTCATCACCTCCGACGTCGACGAGCGCGACCACGAGTTCATCACCGGCGAGCGCACCGCCGAGGGGTTCTACAAGGTCCGCGGCGGGATCGAACCGTGCATCGCGAGGGGCCGCGCGTACGCCCAGTACGCCGACCTGCTGTGGATGGAGACGGGCACCCCCGACCTCGAGGTCGCCAAGCGGTTCGCCGAGGCGATCAAGGCCGAGCACCCCGACCAGATGCTCGCCTACAACTGCTCGCCGTCGTTCAACTGGAAGCGTCACCTCGACGACGACACGATCGCGAAGTTCCAGCGTGAGCTGGGGGCGATGGGCTTCTCGTTCCAGTTCATTACCCTCGCCGGTTTCCACGCCCTCAACCACTCGATGTTCGACCTCGCGCACGGGTACGCCCGCCGCCAGATGTCGGCGTACGTGGAGCTGCAGCAGCGCGAGTTCGCCGACGAGGAGCGCGGGTACACCGCGACCAAGCACCAGCGCGAGGTGGGCACCGGCTACTTCGACACCGTCGCGCAGGCCATCGACCCGAACTCGAGCACGACCGCGCTGGCCGGGTCGACCGAGACCGCGCAGTTCCACTGAGCCGCGACGAACCACGACCAGGGAAGGACCCCGAACATGTGCACCCCCATCGAGATCCGAACGCCCACACCGGCGCTCGGTCAGGACGAGATCCTCACGCCGGAGGCCCTCGAGTTCGTCGCCCAGCTCCACCAGGTCGCGGCGGGCCGGCGCTACGAGCTCCTGCGCGAGCGCGAGCGGCGGACGCGGGCGATCCTCGACGGCACCGACCCGTCGTTCGCCCGCGAGACCGCCCGCGTCCGCGCGGACGACTCGTGGCGGGTCGCCCCGCCCGCGCCGGGCCTGGAGGACCGTCGCGTCGAGATCACCGGTCCGACGTCGCGGAAGATGACGATCAACGCGATGAACTCCGGCGCGAAGGTCTGGCTCGCCGACCTCGAGGACGCGAGCACCCCGAGCTGGGACAACGTCATCGGCGGTCAGCTCAACCTGCGTGACGCCGTCCGGGGGGAGTGCGAGTTCACCTCCCCCGACGGCAAGGAGTACCGCGTCACGGCGGAGCGGACGCCGACGATCGTCGTCCGGCCCCGCGGCTGGCACCTCGACGAGGCGCACCTCGAGCTGCACGGCCGGCCGCTCGTCGGCGGCATCGTCGACGCCGGGCTCTACCTGTTCCACAACGCGCACGAGCTCATCGCCCGGGGCCGCGGGCCGTACTTCTACCTGCCGAAGACGGAGTCGCACCTCGAGGCGCGGCTGTGGAACGACGTCTTCGTCCGGGCGCAGGAGTTGTTGGGCCTGCCGCGGGGCACGATCCGCGCCACGGTGCTCATCGAGACGATCACCGCGGCCTACGAGATGGAGGAGATCCTCTACGAGCTGCGCGAGCACAGCAGCGGGCTCAACGCGGGGCGGTGGGACTACATCTTCTCGGTCATCAAGAACTTCCGGGAGCGCGGCGAGGACTTCGTCCTGCCCGACCGGGCGCAGGTGACGATGACGACGCCGTTCATGCGCTGCTACACCGAGCAGCTCGTGCGCGCCTGCCACCGGCGGGGCGCCCACGCCATCGGGGGCATGGCGGCGTTCATCCCCAACCGGCGCGACCCGGAGGCGACGGAGGCGGCGCTGGAGAAGGTGCGGGCCGACAAGTCGCGGGAGGCCGCCGACGGGTTCGACGGCTCGTGGGTCGCGCACCCCGATCTCGTGCCCGTGTGCGCCGACGCGTTCGACGCCGTGCTCGGCGACCGGCCGCACCAGGTCGACCGCCTCCGCGAGGACGTCGAGGTCGACGGGCCGGGCCTCATCGACCTCACCATCCCCGGGGGCCGCGTCACCGAGACGGGCCTGCGCCTCAACGTCGAGGTGGGCATGCGGTACGTCGAGTCGTGGTTGCGGGGCAACGGCGCCGCCGCGATCCACAACCTCATGGAGGACGCGGCGACGGCCGAGATCTCCCGCAGCCAGGTCTGGCAGTGGATCCGCACCGGTACACGCACGGACGAGGGGCGGATCGTCACGCGGGAGTGGGTCGAGCAGATCGTCGCGGAGGAGTTCGCCGGCGTCGAGCGCACCGAGGGCGACCGCTTCGACGACGCGCGGGCGGTGTTCGAGGAGGTGGCGCTGGGGGAGGACTACCCGGCCTTCCTCACCCTGCCCGCCTACGAGCGGTTCCTCGCGCCGGCGCCCGCGCCGGTCGGGTGAGCCGACCGCACCGCCGAACCGACCGCGGGCGGCCCCGAGCCGGGGCCGCCCGCGGTCGCGTCGTGCCCGCGCCTCACCGGCGGCGGGCGAGGACGTCGAGCAGGGTGTCGACCCGGTCGGAGACGATCGCGTCGACCCCGAGGTCGAACAGGGCGTCCATCGCGGCGGGGTCGTCGATCGTCCACACGTGCACCTGGCGGCCCAGGGCGTGGGCGCGGTCGACGAACGCCGTGGTGACGACGGTGACCTCGACGCCGAGGACCCGGTGCGTGACGGGCACCTGGTAGGCGATGCCGGGGGTGTGCAGCCACCGCCACCACGGCCCGGGCAGGAAGCGGAGGGCGGCGACGCCGAGGGGGCCGGCGGAGGTCGGGACCCGCAGGCCCGCCCGGGCGGCCAGGATCCGGAAGCGCCACAGCCGCGCGTCGGAGAACGACCCCACGCACGTCCGCGGCCCGGCCCCGGTCGCGGCGAGGACCGCGACGAGCGGCGCCACCGCGCCGGGCGCCTTGAGGTCGACGTTGACCCGCGCCGTCGGGAGGGCGCTCAGGAGGTCGGCGAACCGCGGCACCGGCTCCCCCGCGATGCGGGCGCGGCTCACGGTTTCCCAGTCGAGGTCGGCGACCGCCCCCGCCCCGTCGGTGACGCGGTCGAGCCGGTCGTCGTGCAGGGCGACGAGCACGCCGTCGCGGGTGGCGTGCACGTCGGTCTCGAGGTGGTCGATGCCCGCGGCGACCGCGGCCGCGAACGCTCGCAGCGTGTTCTCGCGCGCGTCGTCCTCACCCGCCCGGTACCCGCCCCGGTGCGCGAGGCCGTACGGGGGCGGATCGAGGTAGGGATGCCTGGTCGTCATCCCCTCGATGGTGCGACCTCATGCTCGTCCCCGCCATGTGACGGGCAGGCGCACGAGCGGACGTCCACCTCGGACGGGCCTGCAGACCGTGCCACGGGCGTGCCCGCGCGTCCGGGACCGCGTCGTTGTCGGTGGCGGACTCTACCGTGCGTCATGTCACAATCACTCGGAGGAGGCCGCCATGGGATCAGCAACCGTCGAGACATTGACCGTCGAGCAAGCGCGGGTCGAATTGGCTCACATCATCGCTGAGATCGGCGAGCTGGCCGATGCCCGTGCTCGCTCGGATGCCGACCTGTTGACGGTGGAACAAGAGCACCGCCTGCGCCGCGCCGAGAACCTGGTCTGGTTGCTCGACCGTCGGTGAGCGGCGAACGCGGCCTGGAAGACCAGGCCCGTGAATTCGCGACACGACTGTCCGACCTGGTGTGGGGGTTCCTGGATGCCCGATTCCCGTTCCAGGCGCTGCAGGTCGGTAACGGCTTCGTCGGCGTCGTGCCCGGGGTGGGCTGGCCGGCCGCCCTGGCCTCTGCTCGGGAGGCCTACCGGCGCGGGCAAACAGGGTCTGTCGTGCGGGATTGCCCGAGCGAGGCGGTTCGTGTGCTCGAGGAGATGGGGTACCGAGTCGCGGCCCCGCAGCGGACCCGCGGCCCGATCGCGCGGGGCGACTGCGGGCGTTCTGAAGGCGGCAAGGCTGTGGACCGCCTGGCCGCGTCGCCACTGCAGCGCGCCCGCCTCGCAGGTGGTGCTCGTCGACCTGCCCGGCGGCTTGGGGTGCGCCCCTACAGGACGTCGTCGGCCCTGTCGTCGCGCCCGTCATGTTCGCCGACGTACCTGGTCGTCATCCCCTCGATGGTGGCAGGCTCGCGGCATGAAGACGACGACGAACGTCATCGGCGGGCGCGAGGTCGGGGCGCGCGAGACCTACCCGAACATCGACCCCGCCACGGGGGCCGTCCTCGGAGAGGTGTCGCGGTCGGGGGCGGAGGAGGTCGACCGGGCCGTCGCGTCGGCGGCGGCCGCCCAGCCGGACTGGGCGGCGACGACCCCCGAGCACCGCTCCCGCGTCCTGCACCGGATCGCGGACCTCGTCGACCGCGACGCCGAGATCCTCGCCCGCCTCGAGAGCGAGGACACGGGCAAGCCGATCTCGCAGGCCCGCGTCGACGCCACCGTGTGCGCGCGCTACTTCCGCTTCTACGGGTCGGCCGTCGACAGCTACTACGGCCTGGCGATCCCGCTCGCGCCCGACCAGCACGCCTACACGATCAAGGAGCCGTACGGGGTCGTCGCCTCGATCGTCGCGTGGAACTACCCGATGCAGCTCGCGTCGCGCGCCATCGCCGGGGCCATCGGCACCGGGAACGCGATCGTCCTCAAGCCCGCCGACGAGACGCCCCGCACGAGCGTGGCGCTCGCGCGGCTGGCGCTCGAGGCGGGGGTGCCGGCGGGGGTGTTCGACGTGGTCGTCGGGATCGGCGCCGAGGCGGGCGCTGCGCTGGCGGCGCACCCGGACGTCGCGCACCTCGGCTTCGTCGGCTCGACGCAGGTCGGGTCGGCCATCGCCCACGCCGCCGCCGACCGCGTCGTGCCGACCGTCCTCGAGCTGGGCGGCAAGTCGGCGCAGGTCGTGTTCGCCGACGCCGACCTCGACGCGGCGGCCCCGTTCGTGCTCCGCGCGATCCTGCAGAACGCCGGGCAGACGTGCTCGGCCGGCTCGCGGCTGCTCGTCCAA
The DNA here is from genome assembly GCF_014857905.1 of Agilicoccus flavus. Classification (GTDB taxonomy): domain Bacteria; phylum Actinomycetota; class Actinomycetes; order Actinomycetales; family Dermatophilaceae; genus Agilicoccus; species Agilicoccus flavus. Next base: position 43,155 of record NZ_JACYXE010000007.1, read on the forward strand.
CGCAGCGTGCACGAGCGACTCGTGTCGCGCGTCGCGGAACTCATGCGCGAGGTCCGCATCGGTCGCGGCCTCGACGACCCCGACCTGGGCCCGCTCGTCTCGGCCCGCCAGCAGGGCCGGGTCCGCTCGTTCCTCGACGACCTCGGCGGCGGGGAACTCGTCACCGGCGGCGGGGTGCCCGACCGCGCCGACCTCGCGGGCGGGGCGTACGTCGAGCCGACCCTCGTGGACGGCGTCGCGCCCGACTCGCGGATCGCGCAGGAGGAGGTGTTCGGTCCGGTGCTCGTGTCGATGCCGTTCGACGACGAGGACGAGGCCGTCGCCCTGGCGAACGGCACCGACTACGCGCTCCTCGGCGCCGTGTGGACCCGCGACGTCTCCCGTGCGCACCGGATGGCCCGACGCATCCGCGCCGGCCAGGTGTACGTCAACACGTACGGTGCGGGCGGAGGCGTCGAGCTGCCGTTCGGCGGGTTCAAGAAGTCGGGCTACGGCCGGGAGAAGGGCGTCGAGGCCCTCGACGCCTTCACCCAGACGAAGACCGTGGTGGTCAAGCTCTGACCGGCGCCGGGTTCTCGTCTCCGCCCGGTGCCGGGTCGCCGCCGGTCACAGGCTTGTCGTCAGCGCCTGCTCGATCGGGGTGTCGCCACCGTTGAACTCGACGACCCGGCCGATGGTGCGGTTGTCGGCGAGGACGCGAGCGGCCACCGCCGCGACGTCGTCCCGGCTCACCTTCCCGGCGCTCAGGCCGGGCCCGGTCTCGATCCGGCCGGTGCCCGGCTCGTCGGTGAGCGCGCTCGGGCGCAGGATCGTCCAGTCGCGGGTGGAGTCGGCCAGGTAGGCGTCCGCCGCGGACTTCGCGTCGGCGTAGGGGAAGAACGCGTCGTCGCGCGCCACGCCGTGGTCGGGGCCCGCGCCGAAGTACGACACCATGACGTATCGCTGCACGCCCGCGTCGGCGGCGGCGTCGATCGACGTGATGGCGGCGTCGCGGTCGACGGCGTAGGTGCGCTGCGGGGAACCGCCGCCCGCGCCGGCGGACCAGACGACCGCGTCGACGCCCGTGAGCAGTTCGGCGAGACGGGCCCGGTCGGCCTTCTCGATGTCCTCGACGACCGGCGTCGCGCCGGTCGCGCTGACGTCGTCGGCGTGGTCGGGGTTGCGGATGACGGAGACGACGTCGTCGCCGCGCTCGGCGAGGAGCGTGGACAGGCGGAGGGCGACCTTGCCGTGGCCGCCGATGATGGCGATGCGGGACATGCGGTTCTCCTTCGATGGGGGTCGTGGGCGACAGCGCAGGCGCGTGGGTCGTTGTTCCCCCGCCCCGGTCCGCGGTGCGCCGGATCGAAGAACCGCAGGGACGACGTCGAGGGCGGCGCCCGCGCCGTCGTCCCAGCTCAGGGGGCTCTGTCGACCGGCGGCCGGGCGTCCGTGTCGTCGGTACGGTTCTTCCCCACCGGCGATCACGGCGCGGCGGCACGACCTGCGGCCGGTCACGACCGGTGCGGTCCCACGTCCCCTGCGCCAGACTGGGCCCCATGACCACCGACGACCGCCCCGACCAGCTCGTCGCCGTTCTCGCCCCCGACGGACCCCGCGTGCTCGAGCGGGACGAGCCCATCGTCCACGCCGACGACCTGGGCCTGACCCGCGGCGACGGCTGCTTCGACGCCACCCTCGTCCGCCGTTCCGGCGCGGGGTCGACGCCCGCCGGCGAGGCCGATCGTCTGGGAGCGACGTGGACGGACCGGACCGGCGGTTTCGCCGTCCTCAACCTCGAACGGCACCTCGCGCGGCTGGCGCGGTCGGCGGCCGGCCTGGACCTGGCGGGCGTGCCGGACGCCGCGGCATGGACGGACCTGCTCGACGCGGCGCTCGAACGCTGGACCGGCACGGGCGACACGATGCTCAAGTTCGTCGTCGGCCGCGGACGCGAGGAACGGCCCGCCGGGCCGGTCGCCTACCTCACGCTCACCCAGCTCGGGCCGGGGACGCTCGACCAGCGGGCCGGGATCGGCGTGGCCGCCCTGTCGCGGGGCACCGCCTCCGACACCTACGTCGACGTGCCGTGGCTGCTCGGCGGCAACAAGACCATCGCCTACGCGCTCAACATGGCGGCCCAGCGCGAGGCGCGTTCCCGCGGCGCGGACGACGCGCTGTGGACGACGACCGACGGCTGGTGCCTCGAGGGACCCACGTCCGGGCTCGTCGTCCTGCGCGACGGGGTGCTGACGACCGTCCCCACCGGAGCGACCGGCATCCTCGCCTCCATCACCGTCGAGACGCTCTTCGAGGCCGCCGAGCGGGACGGCCTGGGGACGCGGCACGCGATGATCCGGCCGGCGGACCTGTTCGAGGCCGACGCGTCCTGGCTCGTCTCGTCGGTCCGCGGCGTCGCGCCCATCCGCACGCTCGACGGCGCCGACGTACCCGCCGACCCCGAGGCCGACGCGCGCATCACCGCCCTCTCGGGCTTCTGACCGACCCCGACAGCCAACCCAGGGAGAACCATGAGCGCAGCACAGCAGGACCCGATCGTCGTCGTCGACGGGGCGCGCACCCCCGTGGGCTCGTTCGGGGGCGCCTTCGCGGGCACGCCCGCACACGAGCTCGGCGTCGTCGCCGTGCGCGCGGCCCTCGAGCGGGCCGGTGTCGGCGCCGACGACATCGAGGAGGTCGTCGTCGGGTGCATCGGGCAGGTCGGCGGCGACGCCTACATCGCCCGCCGCATCGCCGTCGGGGCCGACCTCGGCGTCGACACCCCGGCGTACACCGTCAACCGCCTCTGCGGCAGCGGTCTGCAGTCGGTGTGGTCGGCGGCGCAGCAGTTGCGCTGGGGCGGCATCGACGTGGCCGTCGCCGGCGGCGCCGAGAACATGTCGCGGATGCCGTTCTACGACTTCGGTGCTCGCAACGGGTGGCGTCTCGGGGACCGCGCGCTCGTCGACGGCACCGTCCTCATGTTCTCCGACCCGTTCGAAGGCATCCACATGGGCGTCACCGCCGAACGGGTCGCCGAGAAGTACGGGGTGAGCCGCACCGAGCAGGACGAGTTCGCCCTGCGCTCCCAGCAGCGGGCGGGCAGTGAGCAGGCGCGCGCCGCCTTCGCGGAGGAGATCACCCCGGTGACGACCTCGGGCCGCAAGCCGGTCACGGTCGAGACCGACGAGCACCCCAAGCCCGACACGACGCTCGAGCGGCTGGCGGGGCTGCGCCCGGCGTTCGCCAAGGACGGCACCGTCACCGCCGGCAACGCCTCCGGCATCAACGACGGCGCCGCGGCCCTCGTGCTCACCCGCGCGTCCGTCGCGGCGGAGCGGGGCCTCACCCCGCTCGCGACGCTCGAAGCCGTGACGACGGGCGCGATGGAGCCGGGCCTCATGGGCTACGCGCCGGTCATCGCCCTGCGCAAGCTGTTCGAGCAGACCGGGCTCGGCCCGGCCGACCTCGGCACGGTGGAACTCAACGAGGCGTTCGCCTCGCAGGCGGTCGCCGTCATCCGCGACGCCGGGCTCGACCCCGAACGCACCAACCCCTACGGCGGCGCGATCGCGCTCGGCCACCCCGTCGGCGCGACCGGGTCGATCCTCACGCTGCGCGTCGTCAAGGACCTGATCCGGCGCGACCTCGAGCACGGCGTGGTCACGATGTGCATCGGCGGCGGCCAGGCGCTGGCCGGACTGTTCCGGCGGGTCTGACCCCCGACGCCGCGAGGACCCGCCCCCGGATCGGGGCGGGTCCTCGCGCGGTGTCGCCGGGGCCGGCGGGCCGGCTCAGGCGAGCTTCTTCATCCACTCCAGGTACGTCGCCTTGGCCTTGGGGTTCTGCTCGAGGGAGCAACGGCAGTAGTCCTGCCGCTCGTCGAAGTAGGTCTCGAACGCCATGATGTCGGAGTTGCCCTCCATCCACGCGTACGCCTTCTCGACGAAGAACGGGTTGTCGCCGCCGGAACCCTCGTTGCCCGCGATGACACCCCATTCGGGGAGGGCGAACTTCTTGCCGTGCTGCCGGGCGAAGTTGCCCCAGTAGTCCCAGCCCTGGTCCTTGGTCTTGTGCTCCTCCCAGCCCTTCTCGTCGTACGGCGGGCTCCAGTCGTAGGCGTCCATGCCGACGATGTCGACGTACTCGTCGCCGGGCCAGGCCATCGACGCGTCCGGCAGGGTGTCGCCCTTGCCCTCGTTGACGTTCCAGACGATCCGCAGGTCGGGCCCGCCCTCCTTGAGGGAGCGCGACGCGTTCTGGAACGCCTTCTTGTACTGCTCCACGTTGCCCGGGTTGGCCGACCACTTCCAGTTGTGGATGTTCATCTCCCAGCCGGGTCGCACGTACGCGTCGGGATACTTCTTCGCGAGCATCGCGCCGAACCGACGCCACTGCGCGTTGTCCTTGCCGGCCGCGGCGGCCTCCATGCTGCCGTCGTCGGGGAACAGCGGCATGGCGACGTTGAGGGTGCCCTTGAAGTCCTTGGGGATGGTCGACGGCTCGAGCCACCAGTCCCCGAAGAGTGCCTCCCACGAGTCGCGGGTGGGGGAGACGCCGATGACGTCGTTCGCGTGGCCGCGGGTCGAGGCGAACGCGGCCGACTCCGCCGCGTCGTGCCCGACGACCCCGCTGTCCCAGGCCAGCTTCGAGGGGCGGTCACGGTCGATCGGGGCCTCCGAACGCGAGGAGGACGCCGCCGTGGACGGGGTCGGCTTCCGTTCGCCCCCGTCCGAGCACGCCGCCAGTCCGAGGGTCGCAGTCAGCACCACCGCCGCCAGGGCGCGAGGCGCGCGGGTACGGCGGCGAGGGGTGGGTCGAACCATGGATGCGGTCTCCTGTCGTGGCGGATCCCCGACGGCTGGCGCCACCAAGGTGGGTCGGGCCGGGGCATCGCGCGGACCGCCGCTCGCGTGGGCGGGATCGCCGACATGCTTCCCCTCCGGAAGAGCTTACGGGGCGGCTCGCTCGGTGTGGGTGGGCCGACTCCGGGCCCGGGGCGTCCACAGCCCGGGCGGGAGGCCCGGCGCCCGCCCAGGGCGTCCACAGCGGCCCCTCGAGCGGCCGCACCGACGAGGCGCCCGTTCCTACGTTGGGGGTCCGCCCGCGCTCGCAGGCCATCCGCCGAACCCGAGGACCGACGTTGCGACCGTCCGCCGCCCGCCATGCCCGCCACGCCTCGTCCCGGCGGGCTCGTCGACCGCCGCGTCCGGCGACGGCCCGGTGGGCCGGCGCCGCGCTCGCCGGCCTCGCCGCGGTCCTCGTGGCCGTGGGCCCCGGCCTCGCCGCCGGTGTCGACCCGGATCCACGCGCGGCCGTCGGTGCGACGGAGAGCGGCGACCCCGCCGCGGCGCCGATGTCGACGGTGCCCGCCGGCGCGGCCCGGAACGTCGTCCCGGTACCCCCGGTACCCCCCGTCGCGTCGCCGCGCGCCGGTGCCGAGGCCGCCGGCCGCGCCGCGGCCCCCGCCCGACGGGCGTCCGGGTTGCCCTGGAGCAGCGGGGTGTTCAGTCACGACGCGGCACGGACCGTGGAGTTCGCGGCGCGGCGGGGGCGGCCCGTCGACGTCCTCGCCGTCTTCCCGACGCGCGACACCTGGGAGTCCGTCCTCGAACCGTGGTGGATGAGCCCGTCGGCGGTGCCCGAGGGGTTCGCCGGCACCCTCAACGTCGGGGTGCCGCTGTTCCCGGCGTCGGGGTCGCTGGCGGCGGCCGCGCGGGGAGAGGACGTCGAGCGGTGGCGGGAGCTCGGAGCCCTCATCGCGGCGCGCTACCCGGACGCGTACGTGCGGCCCGGGTGGGAGATGAACATCCCCAACTGGGCGTGGTCGGCGAACCCGGGCAACGTCGAGGACTACAAGCGGGCGTTCCGGCACGCCGCCACCGGGCTGCGCGCGGGCGGACCGAACCTGCGGATCGTCTTCAACCCGAACGAGGGCACCGGCGGCTCGCTGCCGGACGCGACCCTGGCCTACCCCGGCGACGAGTACGTCGACGACATCGGCCTCGACGCCTACGACTGGGACCCCGGCTACACCGCGGCGGGGTGGGAGCAGCACCGCACCCAACCCGGCGGCTGGGACTTCTGGGTCGGCTTCGCCCGCGAGCACGGCAAGACGTTCTCGGTGCCCGAGTGGGGCGTCATCCCCGGCAGCGACACCTCGGGCGGCGACAACCCCGACTACATCACGGCCGTGCTGACGTGGATGGGCGCGAACGCCGACGTCATGTCGTTCGACACCTACTTCGAGGAGACCGCCGACTACTGCCGGTGCGCGCTGTCCCTCAACCCCCGCGCCGCCCGGGCCTACACCGACATGATCGCCCGGCTCGCGGGCGGCGCGGCGGGGCCGGCGGCCGGCGTGCCGACTCGACCGGCGCTGCCGGATCGAGCCCCTGCGGAGGCGCCCGTCGCCCCTCGCATCCACGTCCTCGTGCTGCCCGGACCGGGCCGCCGGGCCGGCGCCTCGGGAGCGGGCCGGTGATTCCCCACCGAAGCGGCACCGTCGGTGGCAAAGTCGGCCGGAACACCGCCCGTTCGGAGGCGGGTTCGAGAGGGGACGGGTATGTCGCTCACAGACCAGGTGCGCCGCCGCAAGCCCCTCGCCGCGGCGACGACCGGCGCGGACGAGGCGGGCGGTCTCAAACGCTCGATCGGCACCTTCCAGCTCACGCTGTTCGGGGTGGGCGCCACGGTCGGGACGGGGATCTTCTTCGTCCTCGCCGAGGCCGTGCCCGACGCGGGCCCGGCGGTGCTCGTGGCGTTCCTCATCGCCGGCATCGCGGCGGGCCTGTCGGCCGTCTGCTACGCCGAGATGGCGAGCGCGATCCCGGTGAGCGGGTCGACGTACTCGTACGCGTACCACACCCTCGGCGAGGGGGTCGCGATGGTGATCGCGGCGTGCGTGCTGCTCGAGTACGGCGTGTCGACGTCGGCCGTGGCGGTGGGGTGGAGCGAGTACCTCAACTCGCTGCTCGCGCACACGGTCGGCTGGCAGTTCCCGCACGCCCTGTCCTACGCCCCCATCCCCGTGGACGGCGTGGCCGGCGGCATCGTCAACCTCCCGGCGATCATCCTCGTGTTCATGTGCATGTTCCTGCTCATGCGCGGGGCCACGGAGTCGGCGCTGGTCAACACGATCATGGTCATGATCAAGCTCGGCGTCCTCGTCATGTTCGCGGTCATCGCGTTCACCGCGTTCCAGGCCGACCGGTTCGCGAACTTCTGGGACGCCGGCGCCGGGGGCATCAGCACGGCGGCCAGCACGATCTTCTTCTCCTTCATCGGCCTCGACGCCGTCGCGACCGCCGGCGAAGAGGTTCGGAACCCGCAGAAGGCCCTGCCCCGGGCCCTCATGGGCGCCCTCGCCATCGTCATCGGCGTCTACCTGCTCGTCGCGGCGGCCGGGGTCGGCTCTCAGCCGCTCGAGGCCTTCTCGAGCGAGGAGCAGCAGAGCGCCGGCCTGTCGGTGATCCTCGAGAACATCACCGGGTCGGCGGTACCCGCAATCATCCTCGCGGCGGGCGCCGTCATCTCCATCTTCTCGGTGACGCTCGTGACCCTGTACGGGCAGACGCGCATCCTCTTCGCCATGGGCCGCGACGGAGTCGTCTCGCCCCGCTTCGCGCGGGTCAGCCAGCGCACGATGACCCCGACGTTCAACACGATCGTCGTCTCGATCGTGGTCGCGCTCATCGCCGGTTTCGTGCCGGACACCTACTTGTGGGACACGGTCTCGATCGGCACGCTCATCGCCTTCAGCGTCGTCGCCATCGGGGTCGTCGTCCTGCGGCGCACGCACCCCGACCTCGAGCGCCCGTTCCGGGTGCCCGGTTACCCCGTCACACCCGTGCTGACGGTCGTGCTGTGCGCGTACATCCTGTGGGGTCTGCCCCTGCACACGTGGCTCGTCTTCGGGGTGTGGCTCGCCGTCGTCCTCGCCTTCTACCTGTTCTGGGGTCGGCGCCACGCCGTGCTCGGCCGGCAGCCCGCCCCGCCCGGCGACGACGTCGCCGACGACCGGAACGGAGTGACCCGATGACCTACGTCGTGGGCTGGAGCCCCTTCCACCGGGACGCGGGCGCCGTCGACCTCGCGTGCCGCCTGGCGCGGTCGGTGGGTGAACGGTTGCACGTCCTCAGCGTCTTCCCGTCCGCGTGGGGCGGGCTCGGCCGGCGCGGCACCGACGAGTCCGTCGAGCGCCAGGGCGCACGGGCCGGCGCGGAGGCCCGGGCCTTCCTCGACGAGGCCGGCGTCGAGGGGGACGTCGTCTGCGTGTCCGCGCGGTCCGTGCCGCACGCGCTGCTGGGGGCGGTGGAGGAGACGTCGGCGTCGATGCTCGTCCTCGGCTCGGGCGGCGACGCCGGCCTCGGGCACATCAGCCTGTCGTCGAAGTCGAGCCGGCTGCTCCACTCGAGCCCGGTGCCGGTGGCCCTCGCTCCTCGCGGGCACCACGGCCGGGGCGCGGCCGTCACCCGGGTGACCTGTGCCTACCGCGACGTCGACTCGGCGCGGTCGGCCCTCGAACGGTCCGTCGACTTCGCACGCCGGGCCGGGGCTCAGGTGCGGGTCGTCACGTTCGGCGTCGAGCCGCGGCGCATGTACCCCGCCGAGGTGAGCGGCGCCGAGTCGATGGTGCTCGACGAGTGGCGCACCCAGGCGGACGCGGCCCTGACCAGGGCCGTGGCCGACCTGGCCCCCGACGCCGCCGGCGGCGAGATCGCCGTCGGACGCACGTGGGCCGACGCGCTCTACGCCGTCGAATGGACCGAGGGCGACGTCCTCGTCGTCGGCTCCTCCTCGACGATCCCCCTCGCGCAGGTCTTCCTCGGCTCGAGCGCGTCGAAGATCGTCCGCCACTCACCCGTCCCCGTCGTCGTCATGCCGGGGTCCGCCGGCTGACCCGGGTGTGTTCCGGTCAGGCGTCCGCGTTCACCTCGTCGCGCCACCGCAGCCACGGGATGAGGCACGACAGGTCGTCGTCGGGTCCGCCGACGCCCATCCTGAACAGCGTCGCGCCGAGGGCGCGCAGGGGTTCGCCCTCGATCTCGGGGGCGTCGGGGGTGCGGCCCTCGCGGCCCCGGCCGCCGACGCCCACCGACACCTCGATCTCGCCCGGGTCCCGCCCGACGGCGTCGCAGTGCCCCCGGAGCACGTCGAGCTTCCGGGCGAGCCCGTCCGGCCCCTCGAAGGTGTGCCAGACGTCGGCGTGCTGCGCGACGAGGCGGAGGGTCTTCCTCTCGCCGCCGCCACCGATGAGCACGGGGATCCGCCGCGTGGGCGGCGGGTTGAGCGCCCCCAGCCGCGACTCGATGCGCGGCAGGGCCTGCGCGAGATCGTCGAGACGACCGCCGGCCGTGCCGAACGCGTACCCGTACTCGACGTAGTCGCGCTCCGCCCAGCCCGACCCGAGCCCGAGGATCAGCCGCCCGTCGCTGACGTGGTCGACGGTGCGGGCCATGTCGGCGAGCAGGTCGGGGTTCCGGTAGGAGTTGCACGTCACCCACGCGCCGATCTCCACCCGGGAGGTCGCCTCCGCCCAGGCGGCGAGCGTCGTCCAGCACTCGAAGTGGGCGCCGTCGGGGTCGCCGTACAGCGGGAAGAAGTGGTCCCACGTGAAGACGACGTCCACCCCGGTGTCCTCGGCGGCGAGCAGGGCGTCGCGTAGCTGCGGCCAGGTGGTGTGCCGGGGGGTGGAGTTGGATCCCGATGCGGACGGGGCGGGAGGCGCGCGGCATGCGCGTCACGGCAGGCACCGGTTCAGCGGCGCCATTCCCGGCGGACGGCCGCGGCCAGCCGCTGCGCGGCGGGCAGGATCTCCCGCGCCTTCTGCTGGACCTCAGGGCTGCGCACCACCTGCACCGCCCGGCGGCGCGCGTCGGCGACGACGCCCGCGTTGACGACTCGGCCGTGCGACACCTTGCGCGACATGGGGGCTCCTTCGTGCCGGATCGGGTCCGCATCGGACGGTCCCGCAGGGCTCACCAGACTACGACGGGCGTCGACGGACGGTCGAGATCTGCACGCCCGGCGCGGTCGGGACGTCGACGGGGCTCTCGCCCGACGCCCGAGCCGCCGATCCGTACCTCACTCGAGACGTCGCGGTAACGCGCCGGTGACACGGGCTCCGTAGCGTCGAACCAGGCGGCACGCACCAGGCGTCAGGAACAGGCACCGACTCCGGCTCCCGAAGCGTCGGCCCGAGAGTCCCGTGGTCGGCGCCGGCCGGCTGATCGGACGCTCGTCCTCAGGCGGGCGGCGCCGGTGCCGATCGGGCGGACGAGAACGAAGGAGACGGCAGCATGTGTCGACTACTCGCCTACGCGGCGGCCCACCCCACGCGGATCCGCGACGTCATCACCGACGGGCAGTGCGCGACGTTCCAGCGCCTCGGCCGCCTCCACGACGACGGGTGGGGCTCCGCCTGGGTCGCGGACTCCTCGCGCGGGCCGGTCGTCGTCCGCAACCGCGCGGTCGACGGCGCCCTGGACGACGTGCGTCTCGCGAGGGCGCTACGCCGGCCGCGCTCGCGGGCCCGCCTCTTCCACCTCCGGCTCGCGACGGGCTCGCTCGCCGTGCAGGAACGCAACACGCACCCGTTCCTCGCGGATGGCATCGCGCTCGCGCACAACGGGTCGATCTTCCCGACCGACCGCGTGCTCGCCCGGCTGCGCCCCGGGATCCTCGCGGACGTCGAGGGCGACACCGACAGCGAGCTCTACCTCGCCCTCGTGCGGCAGCACGCCCGCGACGGCGCCGACGTCCCCACCGCCGTCACCCGGGCCGTCGCCGACCTGCGCTCCGACTACCCCCGCGCGAGCCTCAACGCGGTCCTGCTCACGGCGCAGGCGATGATCGTCGTCCACGCGAGCACCGACGCGGCCGTCCCGTGGCTCGAGCTCGACGACCGCGGCATCCCCGCCGACGACCTGCCGCTCGGGCACGACGAGTCGTACTACCGGATGTCGATGCGACGCGAGGCCGACGGCACGGTCGCCTTCGCCTCCAGCGGGCTCGACACGACGGGCTGGGAGCCGTTGCCGCTCGACTCGGTGACCACGGTCGACCTCGCCACGATGGCCCTGCGCACGACCGACCTGGCGTCCGGAGTCGAGGCGACCCCCGCCGTCCTCACCGCCTGACGTCCGCCGGGGGCACGGTCAGGTGGCCGACGGCCCCGCCGGGGCGCCGAGCCGGGTCAGGGTGCGGGTGGTGACGGCGTCGAGGAGCCGGCGGTTGGCCGGCCGGTCCGGTCCGGTGATCGAGGCGGTGACGCCGCGGGTCCCCGAGACGACGACGACCATGTCGAAGTAGTGCTTCAGCCCGTCGGCGTCGTAGGCGACCGTGTACCCGGTGGCCCCGGGCGTGGAGTACGAGGTCGGCGCGATCCGCACGACGAGCCGTTGGGTGCCCGCCCGCGTCGTCAGCGGTTTCGCACACGCGCTCGTCACGGCCATGACGGCGGCCGCCCGGTCGGAGGCCGTGCGGGCGTCCTCGACCGTGAGGGTGAGGTCGCGATCGTCGGCGCTCGGCGTGGCCCGGTTCGACCGGTACACGGCCCGGGCGAACGCGGTTCGATCCGCCGAGGTGGGCGCCGGGCCCGTCGTCGTCACCTCCAACGCGTCGAGCGCCGAGCGGCACGTTTGGGTGGCGCCCTTCGCGTCGTCGAGGGGGTCGGCCGTGTCGCCGACCTGCGGGCGCCGGTCGGTGGTGCCGACGAGCGACCACGATCCCGGGATGTCGCCCGGGCGCAGCAGGGCGGCGCGGGCGTCGGACTCCGGATTCGCCCCGCCCGTCGCGCCGCACGCCCCCAGCGGGGCCAGCAGGGCGGCGGCGAGAAGGATCGAGGCACGGCGCATGGGCGGCAGGTCACTCCGGGGCGGGACGTCCTGCCGAACGGGCTCGAGAACGGCAGAGCCGCCACGTTAGCGTCACCCGGGCGATCCCGCCGCCCCGGGTGGGACGACCTGCGGTAACCGCGGCCGCGACCCGGCGTCGCGGTGTGGTCGGCGCGGTGCGGGGCCGCGGCGGGTCGGGCGCGGCGGCGGAGGACGACCGGTGCGGCCGGGCGGTCCCGTCGCCGGCCGGCGCCCCCGGGTCAGGGCTGGAACAGGCCCCGGTGCGCCCAGCGGGCGTGCAGTCGCTCGGCGCGCAGGTGGGGGCGGCCGTCGAGGCGGCGCGCCACGGTGTCGAGCGCGCGGACGCTGCCGGTCACCGGCCGATCCGGGTCGGCGACGAGATCGCCGCGCAGGGCGCCCAGGCGGGCGTGGACGGGGGCGCGCAGGTCGGGGCGGGCGTGGGCGACGACGTCGAGCGTCGCGAGGTGGTGTAGGAACGCGAGCGGGAAGGCGTCGGCGAGGACACCGCCGACGAACGCGCGGGGGCCGGTGACCGCGGGCCCGTCGAGCGGCTCGAAGAGGGTGCCGCCGACGATGCCGTAGGCGATCTCGACGGGTGGGAGTCCGGTCCGGCCCGGTCCGCCGCGCCCCGCGCCGTCGCCGCGCGCGTCGAGGGTGCGGACGGCGGCGACGGCGGCCTGGGCCTCGTGCAGACCGAACACCTCCGCGTAGGTCTCGCTGACCCACCCGAGCTCGCCGGGGGCGGCGCCCACCTCGTCGGCGAAGGTCGCGCCGCGGGCGCCGGAGGAGTACAGGGTGCGGAACACGGCCCGGTGGCGGCGCAGCTGTGCGTCGATGGTGCCGGGCGGCACCTCCGGGGCGATGTGGCCGGCGAGGTCGGCGCCCAGGGACGACCGGGAGGCCGCCCACTGACCGCCGCACGGCGGCGCCGAGACGGTGAGGATCTCGAGCAGCACGAGGGCGCGCTCGTGGTGCGACATCCCGCGGGCGAGGCGGCGCAGCGCGATGCGGAGCCGCTCGACGAGCCGTACCCCGCTCGTCGCGCCCAGGTCGACCGGGGTGCCGATCGCGGCGAGGTGGTCGGCGGCGATCCGGCGGAGGTCCTCGAGCGCGTCGAGCTTGCGGGTCGCCTCGTCCGGCGCGGACAGGTAGGCGTCGCGGGTGAGCAGGTAGAGGCGGCCGACCTCGGCGAGCGCCGCGCCCTCGGGGCGAGTGGTCAGCGGGTTGGAGAAAGAATTGCTGCTCACGATCCTCGTCGTCCGGCTCGGCGATGGCGGGTCCCGGCCGCGAGCCGGAGCGGAACCGGGTCCAGCGCCCCGGCTCACGGTCCCCATCGGCCGGATGATGCCCCGCCTGAGTCGAAACCGACTGCGGGGCAAAATCTTTGATACTCCATCATCCCCCGTTGCAGCGCACGCCATGCGGGCCGGCGGGAGAAGTTCTCCCGCCGGCCGTGGGCGGCTCGTCGCGGTCGCGGGCGGTGGGACGCGGTCGAGGGCCGAGGGCCCGGGGTGCGTCAGTGCCCCGCGTGCGCCGTGGCGGGCTCCTCCAGCTCGGGATCGACGCGGCGGAGGTGGTCGACGAAGTAGCCCATGATGAGCAGGAAGCACACGGCCGGGACGATGAACGAGAACTGCAGCGAGCCCGACAGGTCGGACACGAAGCCCTGGATGACCGGGACGACCGCGCCGCCGACGATGGCCATGACGAGGATGGCGCCGCCCGTCTCCTGGTAGCGCTTGTCGTCGATCGTGTCGAGGGTGCCGCCGAAGATCGTCGGCCAGCAGGGTCCCATGAGCAGGCTGGCGGCCGGGGCGCCCCAGACTGCGAGGTCCGTCGGGCCCAGCGCGACGAAGAGCAGGAGCAGCGCGCCGAGGATGCTGTAGACGATGAGCACGCGGGAGGGCCCGAAGCGGCCGATGAGGAAGTTCGCGGGGAACTTGCCGAGGAAGAAGCACACGAAGCCGACGATCATGAAGTTGGCCGCGTCGTACTCCGACATGCCGGGGGTGTTCTCGAGGGCGAGGCGGATCGTGAACGACCACACGGTCGTCTGCAGGCCGACGTAGACGAACTGCGCGGCGATCCCCTTCATGAACGCCGGCTTCCGGGTCAGGTAGCGCAGCGTCTCGCCGACGCCCGCGGACTCCGGCTCGTTCTCCCGCCGCGTCGGTCGGCACGTCGGGTACCGGGTGACGGCGAAGAGCACGAAGAGGATGACGAGCACCGCGAGGATGTAGGTGTACGGCAGCAGCGTCTGACCGAGGAGCCGGTCGGACAGTGCCTGCCGTTCCGCGCCCGAAACCGCCCCGAGCTGCGCCTCGATCGACTCCGCCCCCGCCCCGAAGACGAGGAACTTGCCGAGCAGCACGCCGGTGAGGTTGCCGAGCGGCGTGAACGTCTGGCTGATGTTGAGGCGCAGGGTCGCCTGCTTGCGGGGGCCGAGCATCGAGCTGTACGTGTTCGCCGACGTCTCGAGGAAGCTCAGGCCGAGGGCGACGACGAAGATCGCCGCGAGGAACACGAGGTAGGTGCCCACGTGCGACGCGGGGAAGAAGAGGGCGCAGCCGACGATGTAGGCCGCGAGCCCGATCATCACGCCCGCCTTGTACGACGTCGCCTTGATGACCCGCGACGCCGGGATCGCGATGAGGAAGTACCCGCCGTAGAAGGCGCTCTGCACGAAGGCCGCGGCCGCGTCCGAGATCCCGAACACCGCCTTGAACTGCGGGATGAGCACGTCGTTGAGGCCGGCGGCCGCGCCCCACATGGGGAACAGCAGCGAGAGGAGGATGAACTGGAACATCGGGGTGCGGTCGAGGTAACCGTCACCGGTCTCCCGGGCCTTGGTGGGGATGAGCATGGGGGGGGGCGCACCTTCACGTCGTCGTGGGTCGTTGTCGCTCACTGCCGCTCGCGATGAGCGCGCGTCACGCTAACAGCGTCGGGACCGGGTGACCAGGGCGCAGCGGCGCGGAACCCGGACCGCGCCGCCGGAGAACCCCCTCGGCCCGCCTGCGGGGACGGCCGGCTCACCCCCGCGCGAGGGCGGTGCGCAGCAGCTCGGCGAGGTGGCGACCCGTGCGGTCGGTGCCCTGCGCGATCTGCGTGCGGCAGCTGAACCCGTCGGCCAGCACGAGGTCGTCCGCCCCGGTCGCGGCGACCTTGGGGAACAGCTCCCGCTCGGCGCAGGCCTGCGACACGTCGTAATGGCCGGGCTCGAAGCCGAAGTTGCCGGCGAGCCCGCAGCACCCGCCGCCGACCTCGTCGACGTCGACCCCGAGCCGCGCGAGCACCGCGCGGTCGGGGGCGTAGGTCCCCTTGGCCTTCTGGTGGCAGTGCACCTGGCTCGTCGCCGCGGCGTCGAGGGTCCCGAACGGCCAGTCGTCGTCGTCGACGTGCGCCGCCACGACCTGCGCGAGGGTCGTCGTCGCGGCCTCGAGCGCGCGCGCCCGGGGGTCGTCGGGGAGCAGCGCGGGGGCCTCGGTGAGCATGACCGTGCACGACGGTTCAAGGCCGACGATCCGGTGGCCCGCGGCGAGGTCGTCGGCGACCGCGTCGAGGGTGCGCGCCAGGGCGCGCTGCGTCATGTCGAGCTGCCCCGTCGAGTGCCAGGTCAGGCCGCAACAGACCGGCCCGCGCGGGAGCCGGACGTCGTACCCGAGCGCCTCGAGCGCCTCCACGGCGGCGATGCCCACGTGCGGGGACAGGTGGTTGGTGAACGTGTCCGGCCAGAGGACGAGCACCTCGGCCCCGGGCGCCGGGGTGGGCGCCTCGCCGGCGGCGGCCCGCCGCGCGAACCACTGCGCGAGCGACAACGGCGAGAACGTGATCATCCGCCGCCGCGGCTCGATGCCGCCGAGCCGCTTGACGGCCTCCTCCACCGGGCGGAACCCGAGTACCCGGTTCGCGAGCGCCCCGAGCCCCGGCACGGCCGAGATCGCGGCGGTCGCGACGGGCAGCCACCCCATCGAGTAGTGCGCCATGGGCCGGCGACGCCCCGCGTAGTGGTGGTGGAGGAATTCGGCCTTGTAGGTGGCCATGTCGACGTTGACCGGGCACTCGGTCGCGCACGCCTTGCACGACAGGCACAGGTCGAGGGCGTCCCGCGCCGCCTCCGAGCGCCACCCGTCGAGGTGTTCGCCGCGCAGCATCTCGGCGAGGACGCGGGCGCGGCCCCGCGTGGTCGCGACCTCGTCGTGGGTCGCGTGGAAGCTCGGGCACATCGCACCCGCCTCGCTGCGGCAGGCGCCGACCCCGACGCACCGGTTGAGGGCCCCCGCGAAGGAGCCTCCGTCGTCCGCGAACGCGTGGACGGGGGTCAGCTCGAAGGAGCGCAGGCCCGGCCCCGGGCGGAGCCGGTCGTCGAGCCGCTCCGGGTCGACGAGCACGCCGGGGTTGAGGAACCCCTCCGGGTCGAAGATCGCCTTGAAGCGCGCGAAGAGCGCGAGCATCTCGGGGGAGTACATGCGGGCGAGCAGCTCCGAGCGCGCCCGCCCGTCGCCGTGCTCGCCCGACACCGAGCCGCCGTAGGACGCGACGAGGTCGGCCGCCGCCTCGATGAACTCGCGGTAGCGGGCGACCCCCGGCCCGGTCCCCAGGTCGAAGTCGATGCGGACGTGGATGCACCCCTCGCCGAAGTGCCCGAACGGGATGCCCGCGAGGTCGAGGCGCGCCATGAGGTCGTAGAGGTCGCGCAGGTAGTCGGCGAGGTGCTCGCTCGGCACCGCCGAGTCCTCCCAGCCCGGCCACGCCTCCCCGCCGTCGGCCCGCCGGGTCGCGATGCCGGCCGCGGCCTCCCGGATGCGCCACAGGGCGGCGGTCTCGGCGGGGTCGGTGACGACGCGGGCCTGCACGAGGCCCCTGCCCCCGTGCGGATCGGCCGCGTCGGTGGCGCCGGCGGCCCGATCCGCGGTGGCGTCGTCCGGGGTGTCGTCGGGAGCGTGCCGGGCGACCTCGACGAGCTCGGCGGCGCGCGCCTGCGCGTCGGCGGGGTCGTCGCCGCCGACCTCGCAGTACAACCAGGCCCGGCCCTCCGGCAGCGTCGACCCGGCGTTCTCCTGCCCGGGTCGGGTGCGCAGGGCCTCGATGAGGTCGACCCCCATCCCCTCGATGGTCTGCACCCCCGGGCGCCGCAGGGTGTGGGCGGCCGCCGCGGCCGCAAAGACGTCGTCGTAGCCCAGCACGGCGAGGGCGGTGGCGGCCGGGGGTTCGACGAGGGCGACCGTGAGCCGCGTGAAGATCCCGCACGTCCCCTCGCTGCCGGCGAGGGCCTTGGCGACGTCGAACCCGTTCTCCGGCAGCAGGTAGTGCAGGCCGTACCCCGACACCTGGCGCGGGAAGCGGCCCAGCTCGGTGCGGATGAGGGCGAGGTTGTCGTCGACGAGGGCGCGCAGCTCCGCCTCGATCCGGGGATCGTCGATGCCGCCGCGGCGGGCGGTGACGACGCGGCCGTCGGCGAGCATGACGTCGAGGTCGACGAGGTTGGCGGCCGACGTCCCCCACGCGACCGAGTGCGACCCACACGCGTTGTTCGCGACCATCCCGCCGATCGTGCACCGCGAGTGGGTCGACGGGTCGGGGCCGTACGTGAGGCCGTGTGCGCCGGCGGCGGCGCGCAGGTCGTCGCAGACGAGGCCGGGCTCGACGCTCGCGGTCCGGGCGGCGGGGTCGATGCCCAGGACGCGGCGGTGCCGGCGGCTGTGGTCGACCACGAGGCCTTCCCCGATCGCGTTGCCCGCCACCGAGGTCCCGCCCCCGCGGGCCACGACGGTCAGGCCCCGCTCGCGCGCGGTCGCCAGGGCGTCGCGCACCTGCGCCACGTCGTCGGGCTCGACGACCCCGGCGGGGAAGCGCCGGTAGATCGAGGCGTCCGAGGTGTACGCGGCCCGGGTGGCGAGGTCGTCGCGCAGTCGCGGGGCGTGGGGGGTCTCGCCGGCGTGGGCGGACGGGGGCGTGGTGGCGGTGTGCTGGGGCGCGGTCACGGGGTCTCCCTGCTCGGCTCGGACCCGTCGAACCTACGCCACGCGTGCCCGGCCGCCGCGCGGTGCCGGGCGGGGCGCGCAGCGACGGGCGCGCCGCTCGTCGATCCCCCTGGCGCGATCAGACCGGCCGGCCCGTCCGGGTCGCTCCCCAGCTCGCCTCGGCGCCCCAAGCGCACGTGATCGGTCTCATCTCCTGCATCGGCGGCGCCGGGGCCGGGTGAGGATCGCCTCATCGAGGGTCCGCGCGGTTTTGCGCACGACGCGGTCGCGGGGGCCGAGAGGGGCCGGGGCGGTTCAGGGCGGCGCGCGGGCGGCGTCACGCCGGGGTGAGGTCGGCCACGATGTCGGCGGCCGGCGCCTCGCGAGCGGCGCGCCACCCCGACCCGGCCCACAGCGACACGCCGCCGAGGTCGCCCTCCCGGGCCGCCCGGGCTCGCAGGGGACCCGTGAGCTGGTCGACGACGGGGTACACCGCCGGAGCGTACGGGTCGAAGGCGTCGACGAACCGGTTGCGCAGACCCCGCGCCGGGCGGCCCGAGAAGGCCCGCGTCATGACGGGGGTCAAGGCGTGGTCGGACAGGCCCATCCGGTAGGCGCCCGGGGTGCCGGCCTCGTCCGCGAGGAGGAACGCGGTGCCCGCCTGCACCGCCACGGCCCCGAGGTCGAGGGCGCGGCGCGTGTCGCCCGCGGTCGTCACCCCGCCGGCGGCGATGAGGGGCACGTCGAGATCCGCGAGGAGCTCGAGGAGCGCGATGTGGTCGAGGCGGTTGGGGGTGACGGCGACCCCGTGGGTGCCGCGATGCCCGCCGGCCTCGCACCCCTGGACGACGAGGGCGTCCGCGCCGCCCGCGACCGCCGCGTCGGCCTCCCCGCGGTCCGTGACGGTGACGAGCGCGCACGTCCCGACCTCGTGCAGCGCGTCGACGACCTGGCGCGGCGGGACACCGAAGGTGAACGAGACGACCTCGACGGGGTCCTCGACGAGCCGGTCGACCTTCGCGGCCCAGTCGTCGTCGTCGCCCCACCTCGGCGCCCCGACGTCGACCCCCAGCCGCTGCGCCTCGGGCTCGAGCACCTCGCGATAGGCGGCGACTGCGGTCTCCTCGGCGAGCGACGACTCGCCCGCCGCCTGCGGCACGAGGAGGTTCACGCCGACGGGACCGTCGGCCAGGGCACGGGTCCCCGCGATCTGCTCGGCCATCTGCTCGGCCGTGCGGTATCCGCCGGCGAGAACGCCCAGCCCGCCCGCGCGACGCACGGCCGCCGCGAGCTCCGGGGTCGAGGGACCGCCCACCATGGGCGCGCAATACACGGGGGAGGCGAGCCGGGGCAGCGGCAAGCGAGGGGAGGCGGGGATCGGAGCCATGACGACCCTGCCAAGCCTCGGCGACTGTGCCAAGCCTCGGCGACTGTGCTGTGCCTCGGCGCGGGAGTCGAGCACCGGGGTCGGTCCATGCCGCGGTGGACGACCTGGCCCCGCCCGGCTCCCGCCCGGTCCGCCGAGACGAATCGGGGCGAGCCCTGGCGGGGCGGAACCGGAGCGCGGAGGATGGAGTCCAACCGCCGAGAGACCCGGCCGGAGGCGCCAGGCAATCCGTCGCCGCCCCGGCCCCGACCCGAGAGGACGTCCGATGCGATCCATCCACGCCGCGCTCTACCGCCAGGGGTTCGTGCGCTCCACGCGCCGCAAGGTCATCGCCGGCGTCTGCGGCGGACTCGCCGACCGCTTCGGCGTCGACCCGTGGGCGATGCGCGCCATCGTCATCCTGTCGATGGTGCTGCTGCCCGGCAGCCAGCTCATCCTCTATCCCATCGCCTGGGTGCTCATGCCCGACGACCGCCAGTCCCTGGGTCACGGCCCGGGCGCCCAGAGCCGCGTGGGCACGTCGGCCGGCCCGTCGTCGCAGAACCCGCAGGCCGGGCCGGGCGACCGCCCGATGATGACGATCGACGAGGGCTACCCGTACGACCGTCGCTGACGGACGTCGCGCCGTTCAGCCCGCGGTGGCGGCCGTCGCGCCGCCCTCCCTCTCGTCGCCCTCGTGGTCATCCTCGTTCTCCCGCCGCTCACCCCTCCGCTGCAGCAGACCGACCCCCGGCAGCCCGGCGATCGCGTGCGACAGGTCGGTGACGGAGTCGAGGATGCGGTGGACGTCTGGACCCACGTTGTCGAGCTGTTCGAGGGTGGGCAGCAGGCTCGTCTCGAGGCGGGAGACGAGCTCGGGGAGGTGGTCGACCAGTCGCTTCACCGCACGGATCTCGTCCGGTTCGATCGAGTCGACCACGGCCTGGGCCTTCGGCAGGGCGGCGGCCGCGAGGTGCTCGAGCTCCGCCGTGAGCCGGCGGCCCGTCTCGGCGGTGGCCTGGGCCGACTCGAGCGCCGCGGCGGAGGCGTCGAGCTGGACCTCGGCGTCGTCGAGCAGCAGCTCGGCCCGCACGAGGGTCGCCTCGGCCGCCGTCACGAGTACCTCGGCCCGCGTCATGAGCTCGCCCGCGCGACCGACCAGGGCGAACAGGTCGGCGACGTCCTCGACCGCCCGCCCCGCACCCTGGCTGAGCGTGGACGCGGCGGACAGGACGTCGGCGGGGCCAGGGATGAGTCGCATGCCCCCCAGCCTGACGCACCGGAGCCGGCCCCGCCCGCCCCGAGGCCGGCCGGTGACGTGGTTGCGCCCGCGGACGCACGCGGCAGGATGGGTGGCATGACGACGACGTACCGGATCTCCCTCATCCCCGGCGACGGCATCGGGACGGAGGTGCTGCCCCCGGCCTGCGCGGTCCTCGACGCCGTCGGGAAGCGGCACGGGCTGGCCTTCTCCTATGACGAGCTCGACTGGAGCTGCGAGCGGTACGTGCGCGAGGGGGCGATGATGCCCGACGACGGCATCGACCGTCTCCGGGGCAGCGACGCGATCTTCCTCGGTGCGGTCGGCTATCCCGGGGTGCCCGACCACGTGTCGTTGTGGGGGCTGCTCATCCCCATCCGCCGCGAGTTCGACCAGTACGTCAACCTCCGCCCGATCCGCGTGTTCGAGGGCGTCGACGGGCCCCTGCGCGACGCGGCCGGCACCGACCTCGTCATCGTCCGCGAGAACTCAGAGGGCGAGTACTCCGAGCTGGGCGGGCGCGCGTTCCGCGGCACCGAGCACGAGCAGGCCGTGCAGGAGGCGCTGTTCACGCGCCGCGGCATCACCCGCATCGCCGACTACGCCTTCGATGTCGCGGAGGGCCGGGGCAAGAACGTCGTCTCGGCGACGAAGAGCAACGGGATCATCCACTCGATGCCGTTCTGGGACGAGGTCGTGGCCGAACGGGCCGCGGCGCACCCCGACGTCGCTTTCCGCAGCGAGCACATCGACGCCCTCGCGGCCAAGCTCGTGCTCGACCCGCGCCG
Source organism: Agilicoccus flavus (assembly GCF_014857905.1). Lineage (GTDB taxonomy): Bacteria > Actinomycetota > Actinomycetes > Actinomycetales > Dermatophilaceae > Agilicoccus > Agilicoccus flavus. The sequence goes on from NZ_JACYXE010000007.1 coordinate 64,370, forward strand.
CTTCGACGTCCTCGTCGCGTCCAACCTCTTCGGCGACATTCTCTCGGACCTCGCCGCGGCCGTAGCCGGGTCCATCGGCATCGCCCCCTGCGGCAACATCAACCCGGAGCGGCACCACCCCTCGATGTTCGAGCCGGTCCACGGCTCCGCGCCCGACATCGCGGGCCAGGGCGTCGCCAACCCCCTCGGCGCGGTGTGGACCGCGGCCCTCATGGTCGAACACCTCGGCCACCCCGAGGCGGCCGCCGAGATCGTCGACGCGATGGCCGGGCTGCTCGCCGGCGGCGCCCGCACCCGCGACCTCGGCGGCACCGCAGACACCGCCGACGTGACGACGGCTCTCCTCGACCGCCTGCCCTGACGCGCGAGGGCGGGACCGCGTGCGGGAGGCCCGGGGTGATGACCCCGGGCCTCCCGTCGCACGGACCACCCCGACCGTGCGCCGGTTCAGGCGGTCGCGCTCCCGTAGGCCAGCGGGTCGACCCAGCGGTGGCCCTCGAGGTTCGAGGCGAGCCGCGACAGGTGATGCGTGCGGTCGCCGAGCGCGTGCGTGAGCACGAGCAGCCGCGCGAGGTAGTGGCCCGCGGAGTACTCGGCCGTCATGGCGATGCCGCCGTGGAGCTGGACGGCCTCCTGCCCGATGTGCCGCGCCGCCTCCGCGACCTGCACCGACGCCCGCGACGCCGCGTCGAGGGCGTCGCCGCCCGCGTCGAGCAAGAGGGTGGCCCACAGGGCCGTGCTGCGCGCGAGCTCGAGCTGCACGTACATGTCGGCCGCCCGGAACTTCAGGGCCTGGAACGTGCTCAGCGTCACCCCGAACTGCTTGCGCGTCTTGAGGTAGTCGACGGTCAGCCACAGCGCCCGCTCCATCGCGCCGACCGCCTCGCGGCAGGCGGCGATCTGGGCCCGGGCCACGGCCTGGGCGATCGCGTCGGTCCGGTCGACGCCGGCCTCGCCGAGCACCCGGGCCGCCGTGCCCTCGAACGTGACCGTCGCGGCGCGCCCGCCGTCCGTCGTGCGGAACGACGCGCGGTCGGCGTCCTCGCCGGTGACGAGGAACAGCTCCGTGCCGGCGTCGGTGCGGGCGCTCACGACGAGCACGTCGGCGCGTGCACCCGCCACGACCGGGGTCTTGACGCCCGTGAGCGCCCAGCCGTCGCCGCGGCGCTCCGCCCGCACCGACTCCGCGGAGGGCGACCATCGGGATCCGGGCTCGGTGTGCGCGAACCCGAGGAGCGTCGAACCGTCGGAGAGGCCGCCGAGCAGCGCGGTGCGCTGGTCGGCGGTGCCGACGGCGTCGACGAGCCCGCCGGCGAGGACGACCGCCTCGACGAACGGCTCGGGGGCGATGACGCGGCCGAGCTCCTCGGCGACGAGGCCCACCTCGACGGGCCCGGCCTCCATGCCGCCGACGTCCTCGGCGAAGGGCAGGCCGAGGACGCCCATCTCCGCGAGCTGGAGCCACGTCTTCTCGCCGAAGCCCGGGTCGTCGGCCTGGACCGCGCGGCGCGCCTCGGTCGAGGCGTACGCGTCGTTCAGCAGGTCCCGCACGGCCTCGCGCAGGGCGGTCTGTTCGGAGTCGAGTTCGAAGTCCATGCTGTCCTCACAGTCCCAGGATCGTGCCGGCGATGATCGTGCGCTGGATCTCGTTCGAGCCGCCGTAGATCGAGGCCTTGCGCATGTTGAGGTAGCGCGGCGACGCGTGGGCGGCCCAGTGCGGCAAGCCTTGGGCCCCGTCGCCGTCGCCGAGGGCGAGCGCGGCCGGCCCGGCGAGGTCGACGAGCAGCTCGGTGACCGCCTGCTGGGTCTCGGTGCCGTTGAGCTTGAGCACCGAGGAGGCGGGGTGCGGCTTGCCCTCGTCGGAGTTCGCGACCACCCGCAACGCGGTGAGCTCGAGCGCGAGCAGCCGGTTCTCCAGTTCGGCGATGCGGGCCGCGACGAGGGGGTCGTCGAGCAGCGAGGACCCGCCCGGTCCGCCCGTGGCGGCGATCCGCTTGGCGTCGGCGAGGGCGCGCTTGATCGACGCCACCGGGGCGACGCCGACCCGCTCGTTGCCGAGCAGGAACTTCGCGTACGTCCAGCCCTGGCCCTCCTCGCCGACGAGGTTCTCGACGGGCACCCGCACCTGGTCGAACCACACCTCGTTGACCTCGAACGAGCCGTCGATGAGCTCGATGGGACGCACCGTGACGCCCGGCGAGGTCATGTCGACGAGCAGGAGCGAGATGCCCATTTGCCGCTTGGGTGCCTGCGGGTCGGTGCGCACGAGCGTGAAGATCCAGTCGCCGTGCTGACCGAGCGTGGTCCACGTCTTCTGCCCGTTCACGACGTACTCGTCGCCGTCGCGCACGGCCGTGGTGCGCAGCGAGGCGAGGTCGGAGCCGGCGTCGGGTTCGGAGAAGCCCTGCGACCACCAGATGTCGAGGTTCGCCGTGGCCGGCAGGAACCGCTCCTTGAGCTCCTGGGACCCGAAGGCCGCGATGACCGGGCCGATCATCGAGGCGTTGAACGACAGCGGCGGCGGCACGTTGGCGAACCGCATCTCCTCCAGCCAGATGTGGCGGCGCAGCGGGCTCCAGTCGCGGCCGCCCCACTCGGCCGGCCACGCGGGCACGGCGATCCCGGCCGCGTTGAGGATGCGCTGCGCGGCGACGATGTCGTCCTTCGAGTGCTCTCGCCCCTGGGCGAAGGATTCCCGGATCTCGCTCGGGACCTGGGTCGTGAAGAACTCGCGCATCTCCTCGCGGAACGCGGCGTCGTCCTCGGACAGTCGGAGTCTCATCCGGATCGTGTCTCCTGATCGGTGGTCGCGGTGCTGACGGCGGTCGTCGTGGTGGTCGGGCGAGGGGTGGTCGTGCGCCGAGTGGTCGTGCCCGTCGTGGTGGTCGGCGTCACTGCGCGGCGTCGGCCTCGGCGGGCTCTGCCGAACCGGGGGAGGCCAGCGTGCGGCGCAGCTCGCGCTTGAGGATCTTGTGGCTGGGTCCCATCGGCAGCGTCTCGACGATCTCCACGCGCCGCGGGTACTTGTGCTTGGCGAGGTGCTCCTTGCCGTAGGCGATGAGTTCGTCGGGGGTCGCCCCCGCCCCGGGCTTGAGTGTGACGACGGCGCACACCTCCTCGCCCTGCTCGTCGTGGGGCAGGCCGATGACGGCGACCATGTCCACGGCGGGGTGGCGGATGAGCGACTCCTCCACCTCGCGCGGATAGACGTTGAAGCCGCCGCGGATGATGAGGTCGGTCTTGCGGTCGACGATGCGCAGGAACCCCTGTTCGTCCTTGATGCCGATGTCGCCGGTGCGGAACCAGCCGTCGACGATCGCGCGCGACGTGGCCTCCGGGTCGTCGAGGTAGCCGGCGAAGACGGCGTGGCCGCGCGCGACCACCTCGCCGCGTTCCCCGGTCGGCAGGAGCACGATCTCGTCCTCGATGCCCTGGTCGGCGATCTCGACCTCGACGCCCCACACCGGGTGGCCCACGGTGCCGGCGCGGGTGCCGTAGCGGTCCTGGTTGACGGTGATCGTCGGGGACGTCTCGGACAGCCCGTACCCCTCGTGGATGGTCGTGTCGAAGCGGGCGTCGAACGCCTCGAGCACGGCCACCGGCAGGGAGGCGCCCCCGGAGACGCACTGGCGCAGCCGTGGCGGCTCCGGCGCGTCGGGTGCGTTCGCGGCGGCGAGGAGCTGGACGAACATCGTCGGCACCCCGAAGAAGCCGGTCGCCTTCTCGTCCCGCATGAGTCGCAGGCACTCCTGCGGGTCGAAGCGGGGCAGGAGGACGAGGGTGCCGCCCACGCGCAGGGTGCTGTTCATCGACACGTTCTGCCCGAAGACGTGGAACAGCGGCAGGCAGCCCATGACGACGTCGTCGGGCAGGAACGGGTTGCTGTCGAAGGCGTTCGTCAGCACGTTCATCGTCACGTTGAGGTGCGTGAGCAGGGCGCCCTTCGGGTGGCCGGTCGTGCCGCTCGTGAAGAAGATGACGGCGACGTCCTCGGGGGAGCGCGAGACGTACGTCGGCAGGGGTTCGGTGTCGAAGGCCGAGGCGATCTCGACGGCCTCGGCGCCGGCCTGCTCCGCCGCGCCCTGCGCGATCCCCGCGAAGCTGTCGTGGAAGAGGACGTGCTTCGCGTGCGAGACCCCGAGCAGGTAGGCCGCCTCGCGGGGGCTGAGCAGGGTCGGCACCGGGACGACCGTGGCCCCCATGACGAGGATGCCGTAGTAGCCGGCGACGAAGTCGGTGACGTTGGGCGCGAGCAGGCCGACCCGATCACCCGGACGGACGCCCCGTTCCTGCAGCGCCGCGGCCACGCGGCGCGCCTGCTCCCACGCCTGCGCGTAGGTGACGCGTCGGTCTCCCTGCACGAGCGCCACCTTGTCGGGGTAGCGGCGCGCCGACTCGGCCAGGATGCTGGCGACGGACATCGTGGGCATGCTCATCACGTCCTTACTCTCGGGCGGGGCCCGTGGGCGGTGGGTCGGGTGGTGCGCTGACGGGTCAGGGGACGAGGACGCTGACGACCTCGGCGACGCAGGCGGGCTTGGTCGAGCCCTCGAGCTCGACCGTCACCCGGGTGACGGCCTGCCGGCCCATCGCGATCTCGGTCAGGGAGACGAGTTCGACGTGCCCCCGCACCCTCGACCCGACCGGGACCACGGTGGGGAACCGGACCTTGTTGCTGCCGTAGTTGAGCGCGAGCTTCAGCCCCTCGACGCGGTACGTCTGCGCCGTCATCGACGGCACGAGCGAGAGGGTGAGGTAGCCGTGGGCGATGGGCTTCCCGAACGGGCCGTCCTTCGCGCGCTCCGGGTCCACGTGGATCCACTGGTGGTCGTTGGTCGCCTCCGCGAACGCGTCGATCTTCTCCTGGGTGACCTCCACCCAGTCGCTGGTGCCGAGGGACGTGCCGACCGCGGCCGCGTACTCCTCGATGCCGTCGAACACCTGCATCGCCGTTCTCCTCTCTCGCGTCGGGCGCTCAGGCCCGGGGTCCGCCGGCCACGTAGATGACCTGGCCGCTGACGAAACCGGCCTCCTCGCGGCAGAAGAACGAGGCGGTGGCGGCGATGTCGTCGGGGGTGCCGCCGCGGCCCACCGGGATCTGCGCGGCGGCGGCCTTGCGGAAGTCGTCCCACGCGACGCCGACCCGCGCGGCGGTGGCCTGCGTCATCTCCGTCTCGATGAAGCCGGGGGCGATGGCGTTGGCCGTGACCCCGAACTTGCCGAGCTCGATGGCGAGGGTCTTCGTGAACCCCTGCATGCCGGCCTTGGCGGCGGAGTAGTTGGCCTGCCCGCGGTTGCCCAGGGCGGAGGTCGACGACAGGTTGACGATGCGGCCGAAGCCGGCCTTCGTCATGTACGCCTGGCACGCCTTGCTCATGAGGAACGCGCCGCGCAGGTGGACGTTCATGACGGCGTCCCAGTCGTCGACGCCCATCTTGAACAGCATGTTGTCGCGGATGATCCCGGCGTTGTTGACGAGGACGACCGGCGGGCCGAGCTCGTCGGACACGCGGGCGACGGCGGCCTCGACCTGGTCGGGGTCGGTGACGTCGCAGCCGACGGCGAGGGCGCGGGCCTGCGGGTTCTCGGCGGTGATGGCGTCGACGACGCCCTGGCACGCGGCCTCGTCGAGGTCGAGCACGGCCACGGCCATGCCGTCGCGGGCGAGGCGGGCGGCGACGCCGGCGCCGATGCCGCGGGCCGCCCCGGTGACGACGGCGACGCGCTGGGACTGCTCGTTCACGGGTTCTCCTGACGGTGGTGGGGTTCGGTGCTGCGCGGACGGGCCGAGGGTCAGCTCAGCCGCTCGAGGATCATCGCCATGCCCTGCCCGCCGCCGACGCACATGGTCTCGAGGCCGAACTGCTTGTCGTGGTGGCGCAGGGAGGTGATGAGCGTGCTCGTGAGGCGCGCGCCGGTCATGCCGAACGGGTGCCCGACGGCGATGGCGCCGCCGTTGACGTTGAGCCGGTCCTCGTCGACGCCGAGCTGCCGGGCGGACGGGATGACCTGCGCGGCGAACGCCTCGTTGATCTCGACGAGGTCGATGTCCGCCATGCTCAGGCCGGCGAGGTCGAGGGCGCGTCGGCTCGCCTCGACCGGGCCCAGGCCCATGATCTCGGGCGAGAGCCCGGTCAGGCCCGTCGAGACGATGCGGGCGAGCGGGGTGAGGCCGAGTTCCGCCGCCGCGACGTCGCTCATGACGACGACCGCCGCGGCGCCGTCGTTGAGGGCGCAGCAGTTGCCGGCCGTCACCGTGCCGTCGGGGCGGAAGACGGGCTCGAGCGTCGAGACCTTCTCGTAGGTGACGCCGGCGCGGGGGCCGTCGTCGGCGCTGACGACGGTGCCGTCCGGCCGGGTGATCGGGGTGATGTCCTCGGCCCAGAAGCCGTTCGCGAGCGCCTGCTCGGCGAGGTTCTGGCTGCGCACGGCGAACCGGTCCTGCTCCTCCCGGGTGGTGCCCGTGAGCTGGGCGACGTTCTCGGCGGTCTGCCCCATGGCGACGTAGACGTCGGGCAGCTCGCCGTCCTCGCGCGGGTCGTGCCAGGTCTGCCCGCCGGCGGCGAGGCGCTCCGTGCGGGCGCCGGCGGCGGCGAAGCGGGGGTTCTTGGCCTCCGCCGGGCCGTCGGCCGATCCGACGTCGAAGCGGCTCACCGCCTCGACCCCCGCCGAGACGAAGACGTGGCCCTCTCCGGCCCGGATGGCGTGCATCGCCATGCGCGTCGTCTGCAGGCTCGAGGAACAGTACCGGTTGACGGTCGTGCCGGGCAGGTGGTCGAGGCCGAGCAGCGTGGCGACGACGCGGGCCTGGTTGAACCCGCCCTCGGCGGCGGGGGACCCCGTGCCGAGGATCAGGTCGTCGATCCTGGCGGGGTCGAGGCCGGGCACCTGGTCGAGGGCGGCCCGCACCATCTGCGCGGCCATGTCGTCCGGGCGCATCGAGGCCAGCGACCCCTTGAAGGCGCGGCCGATCGGGGAACGGGCGGTGGCGACGATCACGGCGTCGGGCATCTCATCTCCAAACCAAGCGCTTGCTCTTCGGTGAGCGTTTGCTTAGCCTCACTCACGACGGGTCACCCGTCAAGCGAGACCACGGGAGGTGGCCGTGACGCAGGAGAAGAGGTCCGCTGCGGCCACGGCCGCCGCGGCGCGCATCCTCGACGCGGCGACGGCCGCGTTCGCCGAGCTGGGGTTCCACGGCACGTCGACCCGCGACATCGCCGCCCGCGCGGGCATGAGTCCGGCCGCGATCTACGTGCACCATCGCTCCAAGGAGGAGCTGCTGTACACGATCTCGCTGTCGGGGCACCGGCGGGTGCTCGACGCGATCCGCGAGGCCTCGGCGGCCGGCATCACCCCCACCGACCGGCTCGAGCGGGTCGCCCACAGCTTCGGCACCTGGCACGCCGAGGGCCACGTGCGGGCCCGGGTCGTCGACTACGAGATGGGCGCGCTCACCGCGGCGCACCAGGAGGACGTCGCGGCGGTGCGCCGCGACATCGGCACCGTGCACCGGTCGATCATCGAGGCGGGCGTCGCCACGGGGGAGTTCGCGGTGGCGGACCCGTCGATGACGTCGGTCTCGATCATCTCCCTCGGCGTCGACATCGCCCGCTGGTACCGGCCCGAGAAGGCGTGGACTACGGCGCAGGTCGTGGCGCACTACCGCGACACCGTGCTGCGGATCGTGGGCGCGGCGCCGCGCTCGTGACCTGAACGATCGAGGCGTGAGGGTCCGGCCGTGCGGCGAACGCCGGCGAGCTCGCGAGCCGCAGTGAGTGCGACCACGAGCACGTCGCGTGCGCGCCCTCTCAGGACCGGCGCAGGACGGCGACGAGGAAGCCGGAGTCGTCGGTGAAGGGGCGCAGGTCCCAGCTCGAGAGCAGGACGTCGGGCACGAGGCCCGCCGTGCGCGCGTCGTCGAGGAACTCCGCGAACGGGTAGCCCCGGCCGGCACCGAAACCCACGACGGCGCGGCCGTCGAGGTCGAGGTGGTCGGCGAACCGGCGCAGGATGTCGACGCGTGTGCTCGGCGCGACGAACGTGACGACGTTGCCCGCGCAGACGATGACGTCGAACCGCTCCGGACGGTCGAGGTCGGCGAGGTTGCCCGCCACCCAGGTCGGCCCGGGATGGTCCGCCTCCGCCGCGGCGATGAGCGCCGGATCGACGTCCACCCCGACGACGACGTGTCCGACGCGGTGGAGGTACCCGCCGAGCCGGCCCGGCCCACAGCCGGCGTCGAGGATCGTCGCGCCGCGGCCCACCATCGCGTCGACGAGGCGGGCCTCGCCGACGATGTCCTCGCCCCGCTCCGCGAGGCCGCGGAACCGGTCGATGTACCAGGCGGAATGGCCGGGGTTCTCTGCGATGATCCGCTCCCACTCGCCCTGCTCGTGCGTCATGCGTGGTGCCTCTCGGGTCGGTTCGTCGGATCCCCGGCGGCCGGGGTGGTCGGTCCGGCGTCGGGCGTATCGACAGCGCCTGCGGTCTCGGCCGCGCCGGGGACCTCCGCCGCGACGGCGAGCTGGTGGCGGGGGCGGGCGAGGCACAGGGTGAGCAGGGTGGCGACGCCGATGACGGTCGCGGGCACGAGGATCGTCTCGGACATCGCGTCGGCGAGGGCCCCCGTGACGGCCGGCGGGACGGATCCGGACCCGGTCCGACCCTCCGCGACGGCCCCGGACGCCCCGGGCAGGTGCGCCGCGATGCGGCTGCCCATGACCGTCGCGACGACGGCGCTGCCGATGACCGACCCGATCTGCCGGGTCGTGTTGTAGACGCCGGCGCCCGCACCCGCCTTGTCGCGGGGGAGGTTCGCCGTCGCGGACGTCGACAGCGGCCCCCACACGAAGCTGTTCGCGGTGCCGAGCAGGAACATCGGCAGCAGGAGCGCCCAGACGGGCGAGTCGGTCGTCATGACCCGGCTCAACCAGAACAGCGAGATGGACCAGCCGACGAACCCGCCCGTCGCGAGCAGGCGCGGGTGCAGGCGGTTGACGAGCCCGCCGACCCACCGCGCGAGGACGATCGACATGACGGCGGTCGGGGCGGTGAGCAGGGCCGCCTGGGTGGGGGTGTAGCCCCGGGCCTCCTGGGCGAAGATCATCAGCGCGAACGGCATCGCGGTCACCGTGAATCCGACGACCACGATCGAGGCGTTGGCGACGGCGAAGTTGCGGTCGGCGAAGAGCCCGAGGGGCACGAGCGGCGCGGTCCGGTTGACGTGTTGCCAGCCGACGAACGCCGCGAGGACGAGCAGCCCGGTCACGATGAGGCCCCACACCGAGATCGGCCCGGCGATCGTGCCCCACTCGTAGGTGTTGCCTTCCTGGATGCCGAACACGAGCAGGAAGAGGCCGAGCCCCGAAAGGGCGACGCCGAGCCAGTCGAGCCGCATCCGGCTCGTGGGCAGGACGGGCAGGAGCCGCCACGCCAGCGCGAGCCCCACGAGGCCGACGGGCACGTTGACGAAGAAGATCCACTCCCAGCCGAGCGAGTCGAGCAGCAGGCCGCCGGCGATCGGGCCGACGAGGGTGGCGACGCCGGCGGTGGCGCCCCACAGCGCCATCGCCGTGCCGCGCCGAGCCGGCGGGAACAGGCGGGTGATGAGCGCCATCGTCTGCGGGGTCATGACGGCCGCCCCGAGGCCCTGCACGACGCGGGCGACGATGAGCCACTCGATCGTGTGGGTGAGTCCGCAGGCCAGCGAGGCGAGGGTGAACACGGCGAGCCCGGTCAGGTACATCGTCCGCTGCCCGAACCGGTCCCCGAGCCGGCCCGTGATGAGCAGCGGCACGGCGTACGCGAGCAGGTACGCGCTCGTCACCCAGACGACCTGGTTGACGTCCGCGCCCAGCTCGGCCATGAGGGCCGGGGTCGCGACCGAGACGATCGTCGAGTCGACGAGGATCATGAAGAAGCCCGCGAGGAGGGCCCAGAGGGCGCGCCAGGCGCGGCGCTCGTCGATGGGTCCACCGGCCGTCGCCGAATCCGGGTTCGCCGCGTCCGCCGGGCCCGCCGAATCCGTCGACCCGTCCGGGGCGCCCGCGCCGGTCCGCGCCGCACCGGTGCCCGTCGACCCCACGGTCGAGGGCCGCGCGGCGTGGCGGGGGGTGTAGGACCTGCTCATGTCGTCTCCGTCTGCGGGTGATGCGGGTGGGGCAGCGGACCTCCCGAGAGATCGGCCGGCGCGGGACTCATCCCGACCCGAGGGCGTCTCGGACCCCCGTCTCGGGCGGGCCGAGCACCGGGTCGCGCCGCGTGAGGACGTCGAGCGCCGCCTTGACGTTGGCGAAGACCTCGCGGACCTGGCCCTCGCGCCACAGCGACGACCATCGACGGGCGCTCGAGTCGCCCACCCCCACGGCATCGACGCCGAGGGCCGAGCAGATCGCGAGGGCCCGGGGCAGGTGGTAGGCCTGCGACACGACGACGAGCCGGTCGACGCCGAAGATCCGGGTGACGCGGGCGCACGAGTCGTACGTGTCGCGGCCGGCGTAGTCGGGGACGATCTTCTGCTCGGGCACGCCGTGCGCGACGAGGTACCGCTTCATCGCGGTCGGCTCGTCGTAGTGCTCGGAACTGTTGTCGCCCGACACGAGCAGCACCTCGACCCGCCCCGCCTTGTACAGCGCCCGGGCGAGGTCGAGGCGGGCGGCGAGGAAGCCGGACGGCCGGCCGTCGGGGCCGACCCCGGCGCCGAGGACGAGCGCGACCTCCTCGGCGGGGATGTCGGTCGAGTCGTGGAGTCGCCCCGCCGAGGCGCCGTGGGTCCAGATCCAGGGCCCGACGAGGACGGCGATCCCCGTCGCGGTCACCGCGAGCGCGGCCCGCCGCACGCGCCGGTGCCGTCGGTCGGATCGGATGGTGAGCGGGCCCCCGGCGTGGGCGCCGGCGCCCACGCCGGGGGCGCCGCTCACGCGTCCGCGCCCAGTCGGGTCCCCGCCTCGACGCGCCCACCCTCGGTGCCGAGGGTGGCGTTGCCGCTGACGGCCACGTCGGGGCCGAACGCCCAGTCGCCCTCGACGGTCAGGCTGTTCGCCTCCTTGAGGGAGGGCACCCCCGCGGCGAAGCGCTCCTCGAAGTCGCCGATCTTCTTGTAGGCCTTGCCGAGCGTGATCGTGGGGGCCTGCTCGACGGTGAGCCGCAGCCGGCCGTCGTCGCCCACGTCGTAGACGTCGCTGCGCAGCAGGAGGAGCTCGTTCGTCGTCTTGACGGGGAGGAAGCGGGTGCGCGGGACGCAGATGGCCTGCGCGCCTTCGAACACCTCGACCGCCGCGCCCATCGCCGACTCGATCTGGATGACCTCGGGGGAGCCGGAGTCCTTCGGGTCGACGGTCTTGCTGTTGCGGATGAGGGGCAGGCCGAGGACGCCGCCGCGCTCCTCGAGCACGGACAGGACGCGCTCGAGGTCGAACCACAGGTTGTTGCAGTGGAAGTACGGGTGCCGGTGCTCGTCGGTGAAGTACTCCATCTCGTCGTCGGCCGTCTGCGCCGTGTCGCGCAGGATGAGCTGGCCGTCGCTGCGGCGGATCGCGAGGTGGCCGCCCTTGCGGTCCATGGCGGTGCGGCGGCAGACCTCGGCCGCGTACGGCGCGCCCGAGGCGGCGAACCAGCCCGCGAGCCGGGCGTCGGGCCCGGCGCCGAGGTTGTCGGAGTTGCTCACGCTGGCGTAGCGGTACCCGGCGTCGACGAGGGCGCGCAGGATGCCGGTCGACAGCAGGGACGGGTAGAGGTCGCCGTGGCCAGGCGGGCACCACTCGAGGCGAGCGTCGGCCGGCCACTCCACGGGGGTGAGGTCGTCGGCGCGGAGCTTGGGCTCCTGGCTCTGCAGGAAGTCGACCGGGAGGCCGTCGACCTCGACGTCGTCGTGGTTCTCGAGGGCCGCCAGCGTGTCGTCGCGGGTGTTGAAGCTGTTCATGAACAGGACCGGGAGCCGGGCGCCGTACTCGCGGCGGGCCGCGCGGACCTGGTCGAGGATGAGGTCGAGGAAGGTCTTGCCGTCGCGCACCGTGAGCAGGGACTTGGCCTGGGCCATCCCCATCGAGGTGCCGAGGCCGCCGTTGAGCTTGATGAGCACCGTCTTGCCGATCGCGTCGCGGACCGTGGCGTCATCGACGTCGACGTCCTCGAGTTTCGGGGGATCGGTGAGGGGCTCGATGGTGTCCTCGGGGATGAGGCCCGTCTCGCCCCTCTCGAGCTGACGGTAGTAGTCGGCGAAGACGTCGACCGCCGCCTGCGCGACGCCCGCCTCCTCCATCTTGGTGCGTGCCTGTGCCAGACCGGAGTCGCTCATGTCCCGATCGTAGGTGAGCCCCCCGACAGACTCGTGCGCTCGGGGCGATCCGTTACGGCCGCAAGCGAATGCGCCGGTCGGCGGGGCGAGACGGCGGGTCGGCCGTGGATTCTGTCGGTGCGGGGGTCTGCGTTCGATGCATCCAGTCGCCAGCCGGAGGTCCGCCCATGTCGCCGTCGTCCCGCCCTTCAGTCCCCTCCGCCGCACCGTCCGACGCGCCGCTCGCGTCGGCCGACGCACCGCAGGCCGGCCCCGGCCGGTGGCGGTCCAACCCGGCGCTGACGCGGCGTTCGCTGCTCTCGCTCGGCGTCGCGGCCTCGGCGATGGGCGCCCTCGCCGCGTGCGGCAGCAACACGGGCCGCGACGAGGCCCCGGTCGGCGGCGGGGGCACGAGCGGCGGCTCCACGCCGACGCTCAACCAGTGGTACCACCAGTACGGCGAGGCCGGCACGCAGCAGGCGGTGCAGCGGTACGCCAAGGAGTACCCCGACGCGACCGTCAAGGTCACGTGGAAGCCGGGCGACTACGACCAGTCGATGGTCGCCACCCTCCTCACCGCCGGAGCGCCCGACGTCTTCGAGTACGGCAACGGACCGACGATCGACATGATCACCGGCGGGCAGGTCGCCGACCTGTCCGACCTGTTCGGCGACGCCAAGGCCGACTTCGACCAGGCGCTGATCGACCGCGTCACCTACCAGGGCAAGATCTACGCGATCCCGCAGGTCTTGGACTCCCAGGTGCTCGTCTACCGCAAGAGCGCGCTCCAGAAGGCGGGGGTCACGCCGCCGGCGACGGTCGACGAATTGCTCGCGGCTGCCAAGACGCTCACCTCCGGCGACGTCAAGGGGCTGTTCGTCGGCAACGACGGCGGCGTGTCCATCCTCGGCGGGCCCATGCTCTGGGCGAGCGGCCTGGACTACCTGACGAAGGAGAACACCTTCGGCTTCGACGACCCCAAGGCCGTCGCGGCGTTCACCAAGCTGCGGGAGCTGTTCGCGAGCAAGACCCTGCTGCTCGGCGCGCCGAAGGACTGGTTCGACGCCTCCGCGCTGACGCAGGGGCTGGCCGCGATGCAGTTCACCGGCCTGTGGAACCTGCCGGCGATCGAGAAGGCGATCCCGGGCGACTACGGGGTGCTGCCCTGGCCGGCCATGCCCGGCGGCGCGCCCGCCGTGCCCGTCGGCGCGTACGGCGCGTGTGTCTTCGCCAAGGGCAAGAACGTCGACGCGGCCAAGAAGTTCGTCAAGTGGCTGTGGATCGACTCCACCGACCGGCAGCTCGACTGGGCGCAGTCCTACGGCTTCCACATCCCCGCGCGGCAGAGCCTCGTCGGCCGGGCCGAGAAGCTCAAGAGCGGGCCGGCCGCGGAGGCCGCCAAGATCGTCACCGACCACGGGCACGCCCAGACGCCGCTGCTGTGGACGCCCAAGTGCTCGACCGCGTTCGGCGACATGATGACGCGCATCGTCAAAGAGGGCGCCGACCCGAAGGCCGAGATCGCCAAGGTCAAGGCCGTCGCCGAGGCCGAGCTCGAGCGGCTCGGGGTCTGAGCGGGTGAGCAGCGCCGCCCTCGGGTCGGCCGCCGACGCCGCGCCCGCGCGAGGTGGGCCGGGCGGTCGACCGGCCGAGCCCGGTGTGAGCGCGGCCCGCCGGGCGCCGCCGTGGCGCCGGCGCCTCCTCGGCCGCCAGAACCAGAACCTGTGGTTCTGGGTGTTCGTCGGGCCGTTCTTCGCCGGGCTCGTCCTCTTCATCTACGTGCCCATCGCGTGGAGCGCGTACCTGTCGTTCTTCGAGGCGTACAACACGGTGTCGCCCACCCGCATGGTCGGGTTCGCGAACTACACCGACATGCTCGGCGACCCGAACTTCCGCTCCAGCCTGACGACGTTCCTCGTGTTCGCGGCGTTCATCGTGCCGACGACGTTCGCGCTGTCGCTGGCGACCGCCGTGCTCGTCGCGCGGACGCGGGTGGCGCAGGCGTTCTTCCGGTCGGTGTTCTTCCTGCCCACCGCCTGTTCGTACGTCGTCGCCGCCCTCATCTGGAAGATGTCGATCTTCTCGGGCGTGCGGTCGGGCCTGGCGAACACGGTGCTCGGGTGGTTCGGCGCGGAGTCGGTCCCGTGGCTGTCGGTGACGAATCCGCCCTGGTACTGGCTCGTCATCGTCAGCGCCAGGCTGTGGCTGCAGGTGGGGTTCTACATGATCCTCTTCCTCGCCGGGCTGCAGCGGATCGGTCCCCACCTCTACGAGGCGGCCGCCATCGACGGCGCGACGGGCTGGAAGGCGTTCCGCCACATCACGTTCCCGCTGCTGCGCCCGACCTCGACGGCCGTGCTGCTGCTCCTGCTCATCAACGCCTTCCAGGCGTTCGACGAGTTCTTCAACATCCTGTCGAGCTTCGGCACCTACCCGCCGTACGCGCGCCCGCCGCTCGTCTACCTCTACTACACGGCGCTCGGGCAGGGGCAGGACTTCGGCCACGGCAGCGCCGGCGCGATCATCCTCACCGCGGTGATCGCCGTCATCGCCGTGGCCTTCAACCGCCTGTTCGTCCGGGAGGCCGACTGACATGGCCGTCGTCGATCGGTCCCGCGGGGCCCGCCTCGGAGCGCTGGCGCGATACACCGCCCTGGGCGTCGCCGCCGCCCTCTTCCTCGTGCCGTTCTACCTGCTCTTCCGCAACGCGTTGATGACCGAGGCGGAGCTGACGTCGCCGACGTGGCACCTGCTGCCGTCCTGGCGCTGGGAGAACTTCACCCTCCTCTTCAGCGACCCGGCCGTCCCCATGGCGCGCTCGCTGCTCAACTCCCTCGCGATCGCGATCACCCAGACGCTCGGCGTCCTCGTCGTCTCCGGCCTGGCCGGGTACGGGCTCGCACGCATCCCGTACCGGTGGAGCAACCTCGTCTTCTACGCGGTGACGGCCTCCCTGCTCATCCCCGCGGCGGTGACGTTCGTGCCGAGCTTCGTGCTCGTCTCCTCGCTCGGCTGGGTCTCGACGCTGCGAGGTCTGATCATCCCGGGCCTGTTCCAGGCCCTGGCCACGTTCCTGTTCCGGCAGTTCTACCTCGGCTTCCCTAAGGAGATCGAAGAGGCGGCGTTCATCGACGGCCTCGGCTACTGGGGCACGTTCTGGCGCGTGGTCGTCCCCAACTCGGGCGGCTTCGCGGCCGCCATCGCGACGATCACGTTCATCGGCAGCTGGAACGCCTTCCTCTGGCCCCTCGTCATCGCCCAGGACAGCGAGGCGTGGACGGTCCAGATCGCGCTGTCGACGTTCCTCACCGCGCAGTCCGTCGACCTCGCCGAACTGTTCGTGGCCGCCGTCGTCGCCATCCTCCCGCTGCTGCTCATGTTCCTGTTCCTGCAGCGCTGGATCGTCGAGGGGGTCGAACGGACGGGCATCGCCGGCGACTGACCGGGCGGGCGACGGCCCCGTCAGGAACGCGCCCGCTCCAGCAGGGCGACGATCTCGCGGCGGGAGCGGTCGGCGTCGGCCTCACGCTCGGACTCCTGCACGTCGTGGGTCTCGAGCTCGAGGATGTAGGTGCCCTCGAACCCACCGGCCTCCAGTGCGCCGATGACGCCCGCGAAGTCGGCGTCGCCGCGGCCGATGCCCACGTTGAGGTCGCCCGGCACCGCGTCGCGCAGGTGGACGCGCTCGACGCGGGAGCCGAGGCGCCCGGCCCACTCGACCGGGTCGTCGCCCGAGGCGACGACGTGCGAGACGTCGAGGAGCAGGCCGAACACGTCCGGCCCAACCGCCGCCAGGAGACGGTCGGCGGCCTCGACCGAGTGGACGAACCGGCGGTGGTGCAGCACTTCGACGAGCAGGCGGACGCCGGACTGCTCGCACCACGACGAGAGCAGCCGCAGGTTCTCGGCGATCCGCGCGAGGTCGCCCGCCTCGTCGACGAACGGCTCGTAGGCCGCCCGGCCGCACGGCACGATGAGCGCACCGCCGGTCGCCGCGGCGAGGTCGATGAGCGGTCGGGCGATCCCCCGCAGCGCCTCCGGCGTCAGGGCGGGGTCGTTGAGGTCCCCGACGTCGGAGTTCACCGCGCCGCAGCGCAGCCCGTGCCGGTCGAGCGCCTTGACGTAGGTGGCCGGGTCCCCGGCGAACGGTACGGGCACGTGGTCCGTCACGGCGGGGATCGCGCCGAGGTCGACCTCGACGGCGCCGAGGCTCCCGATGATGTCGAGCGCCTCCTCCAGCGGGCGGAAGCGGAACGAGATGGTCGAGAGGCCGACGCGGTCGGCGAGAGGGGTTCTCATGCGCGAGGCTCCGATCGGGTGGGGAGGACGGCGGTCGGCCGCGGCGGGTCGTCGCCGCGGCCGCGGCACGGGTGCGGGGTCACGCGATGTAGGCGCCACCGTTGATGTTCTGGGTGCACCCGGTGATGTATCCGGCGTCCTCGCTGCTCAGCCACACGAACGTCGCCGCGATGTCCTCGACGCTCGCCTGGCGGCCGAGCGGGATCGCCGCGGTGATCGCGGCCTCGAGCTCGTCGCTCGTGCCCGACAGCCGGATGTCGGTGTCGACGGCGCCGGGGCTCACGGCGTTGACCGTGATGCCGTGCCCGGCCACCTCGCGGGCGAGGGAGCGGGTCAGGCCGAGGACACCGGCCTTCGCCGCGCTGTACGGGGTCTTGGAGAAGACGCCGCCGCCCTGCTGCGCCGAGACGCTCGACATGTTGACGATCCGGCCGTAGCCGTTCTCGATCATCGCCGGCAGGAACGCCTGGCACGTGAGGAAGACGCCGGTGAGGTTGATGTCGACGATCCGGTGCCACAGCTCGAGGTCGACCTCGAGGAACGGGACCGGAGAGGGGACGCCCGCGATGTTCGCCAGCGCGCCGACCGGCGGGAGGTCGGAGGCGTCGATCGCCGCGGCGGCGGCCCGGACCGACCCCTGGTCGGTCACGTCCACGCGGGCCGCGAGGACGGGGACGTCGTGGGCCTCGCGGACCCGGGCGGCGGCGGCCTCGACGCCGTCGCCGTCGATGTCGAGCAGCGCGACCGCCCACCCCTCGCGGGCGAACCGGAGCGCGGTGTGGAAGCCGATCCCCCGCGGGGACGCGGCCCCCGTGACGACCGCCGTGCGCGTTCCGACCCCGGTTCCGTACCCCATGACTGCTCCTTCGACCTCGTCGTCGCCGCCGGCGGACACCGTCGGCTGTCGACTGTCAACATAGGGGGAGGTGCGGGGAGCGTCAAGGGCCCGGAGGGGCGGCGGGGCTCTTGGGCTCAGCCCAGGCGGGCGACGACCGTGGTCGTGCCGGGCTCGACCTCGGTGAACCCCGCGTCGCGGACAGCCGCCAGGCGGTGATCGCGCCAGGCCGCGGCGGGATCGGCGAGTCGGGCGCGCAGCCGAGACCACTCGGCCTCGTCGACCTCGACCGCCACGGCCGGGCACCCGGCCTCCCACCAGCGACGCAACAGGCCCGGGTCGTCGCCGGCGGCGAGCGCCGCCGCGATCATCCCCGCGTGGCCCGTCTGCGCCATGAGCTTGCCCGTCGTCAGGCCGGAGCCGGCGGGCAGGTGGAGCCTCAGCACCGGCCCGCGATCGGGCGGGGTCAGGGCGTCGGTCGCGGTCGGCGGGGTCGCGGCGAGCGGGTCGAGCGGGTCGGATGCAGGGTCGGTGTCGCGGGGGAGGTCGGTGCCGCCGACCTGCAACTTTGCGATGCGGCGGTCGAGCTGCGCGACGAGTCCGGGCACGAGGGCGCGCACCTGGGTGCCGTCGGCCTCGGCACGACCACCGTCGCGGCGGTCGAGGCCGTCGCCCTCGTCGGTGGCGGCGCCGCGACCGCCGGCGCCGGCCGGGGCGCCCTCATGGGCGGCCTGTGCCGCGTCGGCCGGCCGGTCGTCGCCGGTCGCCGTCGTGCGGTCGAGGCGACCCGGCGCGGTGAGGGTGAGGCCCGGCAGGTCGGCCGTCACCGCCCAGGCGGCTCCGCGGGCGCGGCGCCCCACCTTGCGGATGTGCCCGCCGCAGTAGGCGGCCACCTCCTCGTGCCACGCGCCCCCGGGTGCACTGCGGGGGTCGAGGCACAGCAGGGCGCACGCGGTCGCGGACAGCTCGAGGGCCCGGCGGTGGCTCGGCGCGCCGCCGCGCTCGAGGCGGAGGAGGAGCTGCAGGGCCCGGATCCGGTCGGGGTTCTCGTCGCGGTCGCGGGAGACCCCGGCGTCGTCGAGCCCGAGCCACGACGCGTACCGCCGGCGCAGCGGCGCGAGCACGGCGCCGAACTCGGCCGGAGGCTCCGGCGCGACGCTCGGCTCGGAGCCCGAGGGCCGCTCGGCGTCGGGCGCCACGCCGTCCGCGTCACCGGGCGCCCCGTTGCTCACCTCGAACGGCTCGTCGCTCATGCGCTCGCGTGCCGGACCCACACCGAGGTGGCGTCGGCCATGTGGTCGCGCACGGCCTGCTGAGCGGCGGCGACGTCGCCGGCCCGCATCGCGTCGACGATCGGGGCGTGGTGGGCGCGGGACATCACGGCCTGGGAGGCGCGGGCCGCGTCGGCGAGGATGACGACGAGCATGCGGTCGTGCAGCAGGCGCCACGTCTCGAGCAGGATCGCGTTGTCGGCCAGTTCGCACAGCTTCTCGTGGAACGCGAGGTCGCGGCCGATGCGGTCGGCGAAGGGGGCGTCGGCGTCCTCGTCGTAGGGCAGGGCGGCCTCGAGGGCGGCGAGCCGCTCCTGTGCGTCCGCGGCCCCCATGACCTCGGCGACGGCGAGCCCCTCGAGCGCGGTGCGGACGTCGAAGATCTCGGCGACCTCGGTGGGGGTGGGGCGCCGCACCTGCAGGCCGCGGTCGGCCTCGGCGACGAGGCCGCTCTGCTCAAGGGTGCGCAGCGCCTCGCGGACCGTGCCGCGGCTCACCCCGAGCTGCTCGGACAGCTCCACCTCGGCGAGCCGGGCGCCGGGGGCGAGCTGCCCCGAGACGATCGCGGTGCGCAGGTTGGCGAGCACCTGCTCGCGCAGGGTCCGGCGGCTCACGCTGGCCAGTTTCGGCACGCTCACGGAGGCCTCCTCGGTGGAGTCGGGTCTCCGGGGGTGGAGTTCGGGTCGCCGGCGCTCGGCTGCTCGACCCCTCGCGCCGGCGGAGACGCCTCGGCCCGATGACCAGGCATTCTATCAGTCATTTGCCGACCGCTAGCGGTTGACTGTTGACAGTCCGACGTCAGCGGTGCGAGGGTGTGCCAACTGTTGACAAAGACGTCGGCGTCGGCCGATGCATGACCGGAAGGTTCTGCGACATGACCACCGAATCCCTGGCGATGCGCGGTCCCGTGCACGGCAGCGCCGACGTCAAGCGCGTCGCCTACGGCAGCTCGGCGGGCGCCATCATCGAGGCGTACGACTTCATCGGCTTCGGCACCGCCGCCGCCCTCTACTTCGGCAAGGCCTTCTTCCCCGGCGGCGACGAGGTGACGGGCGTGCTCCTATCCTTCGCCACCCTCGGCGTCGGCTTCGTCGCCCGGCCGCTCGGCGGCATCCTCGGCGGCCACCTCGGCGACAAGATCGGCCGCAAGCCGGTGCTCGTCGCCTCCCTCATCGTCATGGGCCTGGCGACCTTCGTCATCGGCCTCCTGCCGACCTACGCGGCCGTCGGCGCCCTCGCCCCGACCCTGCTCGTCATCGTCCGCATCATCCAGGGCCTCGCCTACGGCGCGGAGTGGGGCGGCGCGATCCTCATGACCTACGAGCACGCGCCCTGGTCGGCCAAGGGCGCCTACACCGGGCTCGTGCAGGCGGGCTTCCCGGTGGGCCTCCTCTTGGCGAACCTCGTCTTCCTCGCCTCGGTGCACCTGCCCGGCGACTGGGCGTGGCGCGTGCCGTTCCTCGCCAGCGCGATCCTCGTCATCGTCGGCCTCATCATCCGCTCCAAGGTGCCCGAGTCGCCGGTCTTCGAGGACGTCAAGGCCAGCGGCGACATCGTCAAGAACCCCATCGTCGAGGTCGTCCGCAACGACTGGCGCAACATCGTGCGCGGCATCGGCCTGCGCATCGCCGAGACCGCCGGTTACGCCGTCGCGATCACGTACATGATCAGCTACCTGCACACCGCCAAGCTCGCGAGCAGCGCCAACACGATCCTCGCGCTGTGCATCGCGTCCTTCCTCGGCATCTTCGCCACCGTGGCCTGGGCCCGGCTCACCGACAAGATCGGCCGCAAGCCCCCGTACGTGTGGGTGTGCATCTTCAACGCGCTCTGGGCGATCCCGATGTTCCTGCTCGTCAACACCGGTCTGGTCTTCGCCATCGTCGTCACCCTGACGATCTCCTACGTCGTCAGCCAGAACGCGCTCGCCGGCTCGCAGGGCACGTGGTTCCCCGAGCTCTTCCAGGCCAAGACCCGCAGCTCCGGCGCCTCGCTGGCCTACCAGATCTCGGCGATGATCTCGGGCGTCACGCCGTTCCTCACCACGCTGCTCTTCATCCGGTTCGGGTGGATCGGCCCGGCCCTGCTGTTCGCCGCGTACGCCCTGCTCGGCCTGTGGGCCGCGCTCGTCACCCCCGAGACGTGGGGCCGCGCCGAGCGCGACGCCGCCCGCCACGCCACCGAGACCACCGAACGCCCCGCGTGGGCCTGACCGTCGACCGAAGGGACTCCCTCGACATGACCGACACCGGCACCGTCCACCGACGGCAACACGACCTCGACCGCGACGTCCGCCTCAAGGCGATCCGCGAGGCCGCCTACAACATCCGCATGGGTGTGCTCGAGCAGGGCCAGGCCCAGGGGGAGGGGTACGTCGGGCAGGGCCTCGGCGCGGCCGACATCCTCGCCGTCGTGTTCCGCGACCAGCTCACCTACGACCCGAGCGACCCGGAGTGGGAGGGCCGCGACCGGTTCCTCCTCTCGACGGGGCACTACGCCCTCGCGGCCTACTCGGCCTTCGCCGAGGCCGGGATCGTCCCCCGCGAGGAGCTGCTCACCTACGCCGCCGACGGCTCCCGCCTGCCGATGTCGGGGATGTCGACGTACACCCCCGGCATGGAGATCTCGGGCGGCTCGCTCGGCCACGGCCTCACCCTGGGCGTCGGGCACGCCCTCGGCCTGCGCGCCCAGGGCAAGGACGCCAAGACCTTCGTCTTCTTCTCCGACGGCGAGCTCGACGAGGGGTCCACGTGGGAGGCGGCCATGAGCGCCGCGCACTGGCAGCTCGGCAACCTCGTCGCGATGGTCGACATGAACGGCCTGCAGGCCGACGGCCCGACCGGCGACATCCTGTCCAACGAGCCGCAGGAGGAGCGCTGGGCGTCCTTCGGCTGGGACGTGCACCGGGTGGACGGCAACGACCCGGTCGCCCTCCTCGACGCGTTCGACGCGTGCGTCGACGGCGCGCAGGCCACCGGGCGCCCGCACGTCGTCATCTGCGACACCCGCGTCGGCGCCGGGGTGCCGCTGCTGGAGAACCGGGAGAAGTTGCACTTCATGCGCGTCGAGGCCGAGGACTGGCCGGTGTGCATGGGGCAGCTCACGCATGGATACGAGGCCGCCGCCGCGGCCGGGACCGACGGGAAGGTCGCCTGATGACCGACACGACCCAGGCCGCACGGGACACGCGGGCCCCGCAGGCCGACGGCACCGACGCGCCGGAGAAGGCGCAGGCCCCGAAGCGCTCAGCGGCCATGATCGCCTCGATCGCCGACCCGGGCGTGCCGACGACCTCCGCGCCTCTCGGGCACGCGCTCGTCGAGCTCGGCCGCGCCGACGAGCGGATCGTCGGGCTCTCCGCCGACCTCGCCAAGTACACGGACATGCACGTGTTCCGGGAGGCGTTCCCCGAGCGGTTCTTCCAGATGGGCATGGCCGAGCAGGTGATGATGGGCGCGGCCGCCGGGATGGCACAAGTGGGGCTCGTCCCCTTCGCCTCGACGTACTCGGTGTTCGCGACCCGCCGCGCCTACGACTGGATCGCGCTCGACATGGCCGAGCCGAACCTCAACGTCAACCTCGTCGGCGCCCTGCCCGGCCTCACGACGGGGTACGGCCCGTCGCACCAGGCGACCGAGGACATGGCCATCCTGCGCGGCTGCCCGAACCTGACGATCGTCGACCCGTGCGACGCGGTCGACATCGAGCAGGCCGTGCCCCAGCTCGCGGCCGCGCCCGGTCCGTCGTACACGCGTCTGCTGCGCGGCAAGGTGCCCCGCATCCTCGACCGCTACGACTACTCCTTCGAGCTCGGCAAGGCGAAGGTCGTGCGGCCCGGGACCGACGCCGTGCTCGTCTCCTCGGGGCTCATGACGATGCGGGCCCTCCTCGCGGCCGACGCGCTCGCGAAGGACGGCGTCGACGCGAGCGTCGTGCACTGCGCGACGATCAAGCCGTTCGACGCGGCGACCGTCGTGCGCGAGCTCGACACGCCCCGCGCGGCGTTCACCCTCGAGAACCACACGGTGGTCGGGGGTCTGTTCGAGGCGACCGCGGGCGCGCTCGTGCGGGCCGGCGTGCGGGCGCAGGTCGACCCGATCGGGCTGCCCGACGAGTTCCTCGACGCTGGCGCGCTGCCCACCCTGCACGACCGGTACGGCCTGTCGGTCGACTCCATCGTGGCCCGGGTGCGCGAGAAGGTCGCCCGCGGCTGAGGCGCCCACGCGGGGGTCCTGCCCGCCCGCCGTGCCCGTCCCGGGCGCGGCGGGCGGCGGCGTCCCGGGCCAGAGAGTAAGGGTTTGGTCAAGGCTGCGGCCGGAAACCGTTGTGGCGCGCGGGGTTCCGTTAGCGTCGCGCGGGTGGACGAGCAGGTGATGGTGCGGGCCGAGGGCCTGCGCAAGCGGTTCGGCGAGACCGAGGCCGTGCGCGGGATCGACGTGCAGGTGCGCCGGGGCGAGGTGTTCGGCTTCCTCGGCCCCAACGGCGCGGGCAAGTCGAGCACCATGCGGATGATCGCCACGACCTCGCCCGTCTCGGGCGGGACGCTGCGGGTCCTCGGCCTCGACCCCGCCACCCACGGGTCGCAGATCCGCGCCCGCCTCGGGGTCTGCCCCCAGGACGACACCCTCGACCACGAGCTGTCGGTGCGCGAGAACATCACCGTCTACGGCCGGTACTTCGGGATGTCGCGGCGCGACGTGCGGGAGCGCGCGGACGAGCTCCTCGAGTTCGCGCGGCTCACCGACCGGGCCGACGCGCGGGTCCAGCAGCTCTCGGGCGGGATGCGGCGCCGGCTGACCATCGCCCGCAGCCTCGTCAGGGTAGTTCCCTGAACTACCTGTTTCGGTTTCCCGAAACCCCCGACTGGAGTCCATCCGGTCGGGAGTTTCGTCGTTGAGGGGGTGGCGCTGACCGCCTGCGTCTCCGCAGACACCCTTTCGGATCCCGCGGAGCCCGGTTTCCTTGTCTCGTGACCGTTTCCGGGCGCGCTGGCGCTGGCTCCCTGCTGGTGAGTGGCGCGAGCTGGAGCGGTCAGTCGCCGATTGGCTTGCGTCGGCCTCGGGTGCGGGTGGCCTTGTCGAGCGGTCGGTCGTCGATGGGTTCGCCGAGGTGGACCTGCCACAGTTCGGGTCGGCCCCTGACGGTGTGCCAGGCGTGGAGCCGGACGAGGTTGTGGCCGATGAGGGTGACGGCGAGGAGCATGCCGGTGGCGACGAGCCCGGTCATGCGGAAGAAGCCGCGGTTGACATTGAGGTTCTGGAAGCGGTTGGCGCCGATGATCCCCTCGACGAGGCTGCGCCTGTTGAATGACAGGGCCCATCGGGTGGACTGCCAGGGGTGGTGCTGCCGGTCCCGTTCGAGCTCGCTGGCGGCGACGGTGACGGTCGCGCCGCAGCCGCACGGATCTCCCTGAACGCAGATCGTGGTGGGGATGGTGTGCGGCATCCGCATCGAGGCGGGAGTGTTGGGGCAGCGGACCTTGAAGGGATGCCCGTCGACAGCCGGTCCACGGAACCGTTGCGTGCCGCGCTTCGTGTTGCGCTTGCCGTGGGCGACGAAGCGGTATGGCTCTCGAGCGTCGAAGGCTTCCCGCCGTCTGGCCTTCTCGCCTGCGGTCATGCCCGGTTCGGGCGGCTCGAGAGTTCGCAGAGGCTCGGGCAGAGCGCTGGAGTAGAGGGTTCCGTCGACCCAGAGCATCCCGGCGGCCGGTCCGGGACGCACGACCCGCTGGGTCTTGTGCAGGTCCATAGTCAGGGTGATGTCGCGGTCTCGCAGGGGTCGGGCGAGCCGAGTGCCCTTGGCGAGGGTGTATCCGCGGTCGAGCAGGATCTCGGTGAAGGTTGGCAGCGCGTCGACGATGTTCAGACATGCGGCCGTACGATCACGGACCCCCGGGCGGAGCGCGAGCCCAGCGGCGACCTGGGGGACGGGACTGCCGCCGGCCTTCGGGGCGTAGGTCGCGATGTGGGCTTCATATCCGAAGAAGTGCTCGGTGGGTCGACGGTTCGTGCCGGTGCGGTGGCCCCATCGGGCGTCGCGGTCGAAGGAGTAGACCTTTCTGCCTTGGGTGTCCAGCCGGGGTTCGTGGGCGCGGGCGAAGCTCTCCACGTCGGTTCCGTCGATGGCCACTGCCGTGGGGCGTTCGAACTCGTGCGGCAGGCTGGCTTGGATGAGTAGGGTGGCGACCTGGTCGAGGTCGATCGGCTCGAAGGGACAGCCGACTGGGCACGGAAGTACCTCACCGGTGTCCGCATCGACGCCGAGGTCATGGTCGTGGTCGACGAGGACGCCGACATCGACGACTCGGCAGATAGCGCGCCAGCCGGAGTGGAGTCGCTTGTAGCGAACGTGCAGGTCGCCGGGGATGCCCAAGGCCGACCGTTCGATGTGAGTCAACGCTTTCAGGGTTCGACAGACGCCGGACGTCGTCATGGTGTGCGGCTGCCCGGACGCATGGAGGACGAAGGCCGCGAGCACTGCCGGCAGGGGGATGAGACGCGGGCGGCCGGTCCGCCGTTCGGCCGCCAAGCACAGGCTCGTGCCGATAGTGCTGTTGGCGACCGCGACAGCCCGCGCAATGCGTTGGTCGATGGTCATTGGGTTCGCTGGGGTCGCGTCCGAACTGAGCCGGGTGGCGATCGACTTCGCAGTACGCCGACGTCGGCTCACCGGCGAACCGCCTGGGCGAACAGGGTGGGCTCGTCGGGCTGAACCACGAACTGCTGGAGCGGCTGGTAGGGCCGCCACGAGGTGAAGCCTGCGATGTGCATCAGGCCACCCATCGCGATGCCAGACGAAAGGTGCGCGACCATCCACGTAGCGCGGAGTCTGGCCGGGGTGATCGTCGGGCAGCCAGGCGGAACGTCGGCCTTGCGCAGCATCTCGTGAAACGGTGAGCGGTCCCACTTCCTTGGCCGGTAAGCCAGGATCGGCGCGTCTTGTGGTTCGGTGAGGAAGCTGGCGAGGATCTCGTCGTTGGGTGCGGTGATCGGCACGACTCGGGGATGCCGGCTCTCGGTAACGCGGACGCAGAGGAAGCCGTGGAGCGTGTCGAGGTCGCCGACGTTCGCCTTCCACATCTCGTGTGGATGCAGGCCCGCGCCGAGTCCCAACGCGAGGTAGCCGGTAAAGCGGCGCCGGCGGATCGCTGTGCTTTGGGTGTTGGCGACCTCCCACAACCGCGTGATCTCGTCCTGGGTAAAGGGCACGAGCGTCCGGCGTTGTCTGAGCTGCTGCGCGTCAGGTGGCCATGGCGCCTTCGTCGTGATCTGTCGAGAAAAGCGGCGAAGGTCCGAGCGTCGTGTGGCGCGAGAGGACACGGCCAGGTGGGTGGCCGCGGTCGTGATGTATCGCTCGACTGCGTCGGGAGTGAACATCCGCTCCCGTTCCAGCGGGTAGCCCTCGCGGTGCGCCCAGGCGACGAACTGCGAGATCGTGCGCATCGCCTCGATGGCGTGCCGCTCGCTGCGCGGGTGAACCATGAGCACGGACTCGCGGGTGAAGCCCGCGACGGGCGTCCACTCGTCCTTGGGGATCGCGTAAGGCACGTAGTTGACGACCGCAGCGCGCGGGTCCTCGTTGTCGGCGTGGCGGTTGACGTGGTCAGTTCCAGAAGAGCACTCTGGATGCGTTGAAGACATGGAAGTACCCCCTCAGGGTGCTTGCGCAAGTGGATGAAGGCAGCGAGATGCAACTCGCTGAAGCGATTCGCGACGAGGTCCGGAGTTCCTAGGCTCTGGGCCTTTCGCATGTCGGCGTCCTGCGCCGAGTGACTCAGTCCATCGCGGCTCCGCGGCACTCGAGAGCGGCGGCCAGGAGGTCGGCGTGGACGGCCGTCACGGACCGGCCGTCGGTGAGAGCGACGTCGTAGAGCTGCTTCGCGAGCCGGGCGGGGATCCGGGCGTCGAAGCGCACGAGCTCATCAGGGGCGTAGCGGCGAGGGCGGGCGGCAGGCCGGCCGGTCCGCGCGGGCGGCAACTCGATCCGGCTGCTGTCGTCCTTCACCCGCTTCTCCAACCTGCCTCGACTTACGTCGAAACGGTTGGTAAGTCCGTTCCTCACGGAGGCGGGTTGGATCTCCGGTGCCACAGGGCGGCTGCCCTGACGATGTGGCTGACCACCACGGTGAAACCGTGTGGCTGAGTCCAGACTACGGACCGACGACTGCCTACGCCACGAAGCCACGCCAGGTGATGGCGCACGGTGCCGCCTCAGCAACGGCCTGTCGGAGAACAGTGCAGCAGGTTGCTGCACATTTGGGCCACAAGCTGCGGCCCAATCACCGACCGCCAGTTGGCGCGGCTCGCCTGGCAGTTCTGGAACCCATCTCGTAGGGTCGACACTGTGAGAGCAGTCGACCGTTCCGCCCCGCGAGCGACCCCGGCGGTGGTCGCCCCGACGCGGCCGAGCATTCTGCAGGCAACGATGACTGTCACACCAGGAAGGCCGATATGGCCCTGAAGAAGTCCGACCTCTACTCCTCGCTCTGGAGCAGTGCTGACGAGCTACGGGGCAGTATGGACGCCAGCCAGTACAAGGACTATGTCCTGACGCTCCTCTTCGTGAAGTACGTGTCAGACAAGGCCAAGGCCGACCCGTACGCGCTGATCGAGGTGCCCGAGGACGGGTCCTTTGATTACCTGGTGACGCTCAAGGGGCGGGCGGACGTCGGTGAGAAGGTCAACGTCGCCATCCGCAAGCTCGCTGAGGCCAACGACCTGCAGGGTGTCATCAACAACGCCGACTTCGACGACCCGACAAAGCTCGGCTCGGGCAAGGACCTGCAGGACAAGGTCTCCAACCTCATCGGCATCTTCCAGGACATGGACTTCACCGGCTCGAAGGCCGAGGGAGACGACCTGTTGGGTGATGCCTATGAGTACCTGATGCGGCACTTCGCGACGCAGTCCGGCAAGAGCAAGGGGCAGTTCTACACCCCAGCCGAGGTCTCTCGCGTCATGGCCCAGCTGCTGCAGATCCCCGCCGGCACGCCGAAGTCGACGACCGTCTATGACCCGACATGTGGCTCGGGCTCGCTGCTGATCAAGGTGGCGGATGCGGCGCCCAACGGCCTGACCATCTACGGCCAGGAGAACGACAACGCCACGTGGGCGCTTGCCCGCATGAACATGATCCTTCACGGCAACGAGACCCACGAGATCGTCCAGGGCAACACCCTCTCCGACCCGAAGTTCCGCCAGAACGACAACCTCTCGACCTTCGACTACCTGGTCGCCAACCCGCCGTTCTCGGTGAAGACCTGGAAGAACGGTTTCGAGAAGGAGTATGGCCGCTTCGACGGCTACGCCTGGCCACCAGACAAGAACGGCGACTACGCGTTCCTGCTCCACATAGTCAAGTCGCTCAAGTCGACCGGCAAGGGCGTGGTCGTCCTGCCGCACGGGGTGTTGTTCCGCGGCAACGCTGAGGCGACGATCCGCACTGAGCTGATCAAGCGCGGGCTCATCAAGGCGATCGTCGGCCTGCCGGCGAACCTCTTCTACGGCACCGGGATCCCAGCCTGCCTCATCGTGCTTGACAAGAAGGACGCCCAGGCCAGGAATGGCATCTTCATGATCGACGCCAGCAAGGGCTTCGAGAAGGACGGCCCCAAGAACCGCCTTCGCCCGCGCGACATGCACAAGATCGTCGATGCCTTCGTCAACCAGAAGGAGATCGACCGCTACTCGCGCATGGTCCCGCTGAGCGAGATCCGCGACCCGAAGAACGACTACAACCTCAACATCCCCCGCTACATCGACAGCTCGGAGCACGAGGACATCCAGGACCTCCACGCCCACCTGCAGGGCGGGATCCCAAACCGCGACCTCGACGCCCTCCAGCCCTACTGGGACGCCTTCCCGAGCCTGCGCGACGAGCTCTTCAATCCGCTCCGCGAGGGCTACTCGGAGCTCGCTGTCGACAAAGCGGACATCCAGTCCAGGGTCACCGATTCGCCCGAGTACCGAGCGTTCGCGAAGGGCACCTCCGACACCGTCGATACATGGTGGGCCGACAAGCGCAAGACGCTGGTCGACATCACCGCGACGACCCGCGCCAGCGAACTGATCCACGACGTCTCCGAGGCGCTGCTGGAGTCCTTCCGCTCGCGTCCGCTGATTGACGAGTACGGCGTGTACGAGCAGCTGATGAGCTACTGGAACGCCTCGATGCACGACGACGTCGCGCTCATCGTTAGCGAGGGCTGGGACGGCTCCGCGAGGCCGCGACTGGCTCGCACCTGGAAGGACAAGAACAACAAGACCAAGTACGAGGACGCGCAGATCGTCACCGGCTCGCGTGGAACTGCCAAGCGCTGGGTCATGGACCTGATCCCCCCGGAGTACGTCATCGCCCGTTTCTTTCCAGATGAGCGAGCGGAACTTAACGCCCTTTTGGTCGAACAGGACGCCGCTAGCCAAGCGGTAGAGGAGTACACCGAGGAGCACGCCGTCGAGGAAGGCCTGCTGTGGGAGGCCGTAGACGACGACAAGATCAGCAAGGCGCTCGCGACTTCACGGCTTCGAGTGGCAAAGCGAGAGGGCGCTGAGGCTGAAGAGATCCAGGCCCTGCAGCACGTAATTAAGCTCTATGAGGCTGAGGCTGCCGCCAAGAAGGCAGTCAAGGACGCGACTGTGAAGCTCGAGGGGCTCGCTCTCCAGCAGTACCCGAAGCTCACGACCGACGAGATCCAGGCACTCGTCGTTGACGACAAATGGGGCGGCACGATCGGTACTCGAATCGAGGCCGAGGTCACGGCGCTGGGCCGTGCGCTCGTTACTCGGCTCCGAACGCTGGCCGAGAGGTACGAGCTCACCGCCAGGGAGCTTGACACCGAGGTCGAACGGCTCACGGCGAGGGTCAGGGAGCATCTGGCGGCGATGGGAGTCTCCGAGTGAGCCTCTCCGCCGTCAAGACTGCCGGAGACGTCGGCACCTTCAAGGGAGGTAGCGGGTTCCCAACGAGGTTCCAAGGTGCCAAGGCCGGGGAGTTGCCGTTCTTCAAGGTCTCTGACATGAACCTGCCGGGCAATGAAGTCTTCATGCGGCGCGCCAATAACTACATCTCTGAAGACGTGCGCAAGAAGCTCGGTGCGACCCGTATACCAGCTGGCGCCATCATCTTCGCCAAAGTCGGGGCCGCAGTCTTCCTTGAGCGGAAGCGAATCCTGACGCAGGACAGTTGCATCGACAACAACATGTCCGCCTTCATTGTTGATCCGGCTCAGCTCGACGAGCGATTCGCGCACTACCTTCTGACTGCGTTCAGACTGTCCGCTCTGGTGGCAACCACCGCGCTGCCATCGCTGAACTCAACCCAGCTTCGGTCCATCCCTCTTCGGATCCCGACGAACCTCGACGAGCAGTGCAAGATTGCGGGTGCGCTGGCTGACACCGACGATCTCATTCACACGCTCGACCGTCAGATCAGGAAGAAGCGCTCGGTGAAGCAGGGCATGATGCAGGAGCTGCTGACCGGTCGCACACGTCTACCCGGCTTCGGGCGCCCGTGGACCGAGCAGTCCGTCTCTGAGCTTCTGGAGTTCAAGAATGGCCTGAACAAGGCCAGCGAATTCTTCGGCCACGGGACGCCGATCGTCAACTTCATGGACGTGATGCGATCGCCCGTCATTACCGCCGAGAGGGTGAAAGGCCTCGTAAGCCTGGGCAGGGACGAGATCGCCCGCTTCTCTGCACGTCGCGGGGACATGTTCTTCACTCGAACGTCCGAGAGTGTCGAGGAGATTGGAACCGCCGCAGTGCTTGTCGAAGACATCCGTGATGCCGTGTTCAGCGGCTTCGTCCTCCGTGGTCGTCCCATCGCACCCGTAAACACCACGTTCCTCGCTTACCAGTTCCAGTTGCCGTCGGTTCGCCGTCAGGTGATCGCCACGGCTTCGTACACGACGCGCGCATTGACGAACGGTGGGTCCCTGGGGCGGGTCAAGGTGCTCGTTCCTGCTGCAGACGAGCAAGCAGCAGTTGTCGCAGTTCTGGCAGACACGGACGCCCAACTTGCTGCCCTTGAGCAGCGCCTCGAATCAGCTCGAGCAATCAAGACCGGAATGATGCAAGAGCTTCTCACCGGTCGGACGCGCCTGGCTGTGGAGGCTGCCTTATGAGCAACGTCGGCCAGCGGGAGCGCGCGACTCAGAACCGTGTCGTCGGGCTGTTTCGCGATCGCCTCAAGTACGAGTACGGCGGCAACCTTGAGGACCAGGACAACACCAACGTCGACGAGGCCATCCTTCGTCAAAACCTGCTCGCCCGTGGGATTGACGAGGAACTCATCGGCCGAGCCATCCAGCAGCTGCTCACGACTGCATCACTGGGCGCCGGCCAGTCGCTGTACGACGCGAACCGGAAGGTCTACGACCTCCTGCGCTACGGCGTGAAGGTGAAGCGCGACGTCGGCGAAAACTTCGAGACCGTTTGGCTCATCGACTGGAACAACCCGGACGCGAACCACTTCGTGGTCGCTGAAGAAGTCACGGTCAAGGGCGAGCACAACAAGCGCCCGGACATCGTGCTCTACGTCAACGGCATCGCGCTCGGAGTCATCGAGCTCAAGCGCTCCTATGTCAGCGCCAGCGAGGGCATCCGGCAGAACATCGGCAACCAGAAGCAGCACTTCGTACGGCCGTTCTTCACAACGGTGCAGCTGCTGTTCGCAGGCAACGATGTCGAGGGTCTGCGTTACGCCGTCATCGACACCGCCGAGAAGTACTGGCTCGAATGGAAGGAGCCGGGGGAGGAGCCAAGCCCGCTCGACCGGTCCCTCATGCAGATGTGCTCCAAGGAGCGCTTCCTGGAACTCATCCACGACTTCATCGTCTTCGACTCAGGGGTCAAGAAGACCGCCCGCCACAACCAGTTCTTCGGGGTCAAGGCTGCTCAGGAGCGGATTCGCTCTCGCGAGGGCGGCATCATCTGGCACACCCAGGGCTCAGGGAAGAGCCTCACCATGGTCTGGCTGGCCAAGTGGATCCAGGAGAACCAGACTGACGCCCGGGTGCTGATCATCACGGACCGCACCGAGCTCGACGAGCAGATCGAGAAGGTCTTCGGCGGCGTCAACGAGAAGATCACCCGCACTGGCTCCGGGGCCGAGATGATCACACTGCTGAACCAGAGTCACCCCTGGCTGATGTGTTCGCTCGTCCACAAGTTCCGCGGCTCCGACGATGACTCGTCGCGGGACGCCGATGCCGACGACTTCATCAAGCAGCTCAGCGCGACGATCCCGGCCGACTTCAAGGCCAAGGGCAACCTGTTCGTATTCGTTGACGAGGCCCACCGCACCCAGAGCGGCAAGATGCACCGCGCCATGAAGCAGCTGCTGCCCGTTGCGATGTTCATCGGCGTCACAGGCACCCCGCTCCTCAAAGCCGACAAGATGACCAGCATCGAGACGTTCGGCTCGTTCATCCACACGTACAAGTTCGACGAGGCAGTTCGTGACGGCGTCGTCCTGGATCTGCGTTACGAGGCACGCAACGTCGACCAGGAGCTCAAGGGATCGGCCCAGGTCGACAAGTGGTTCGACCTCAAGACCAAGGGCCTCACGGATCTCTCCAAGGCACGCCTCAAGAAGAAGTGGGGCACGATGCAGAAGGTTGTCTCGGCCAAGTCCCGCGCCGAGATGATCGTCCAAGACGTGCTGATGGACTTCGAGCGCGAACCACGCCTGATCTCTGGCCGTGGTAACGCCATGCTCGTCGGTGACAGCGTCTACCAGGCCTGCAAGTTTTACGAGCTGTTCGCTCAGGCTGGCTTCAAGGGCAAGGTCGCCATCGTCTCCAGCTATGTCCCCAACGCCACGGCCATCTCCAAGGAGGACGCCGGCGAGGGTGACAACGAGGAGCTGCGCAAGTACGACATCTATCGGCAGATGCTCGCCGACTATTTCAACGAACCTGCCGATAAGGCCGTCCTCCGGATCGAGGAGTTCGAGAAGGACGTCAAGCGCCGGTTCATCGACGAGCCCGGCCAGATGCGTCTGCTCATCGTGGTCGACAAGCTGCTCACCGGATTCGATGCGCCGAGTGCCACCTACCTCTACATCGACAAGAGCATGCGCGACCACGGCCTGTTCCAGGCGATCTGTCGCGTCAACCGCCTCGACGGCGACGACAAGACCTACGGCTACGTCATCGACTACCGCGACCTCTTCAAGTCCCTCGATAAGGCGATCACCGACTACACATCCGAAGCCCTCGACGGCTACGCCAAGGAGGACATCGAGGGTCTGCTCGAGGACCGCATCAAGCAGGAGCGTGAGGACCTCGACGAGGCCCTGGAGAAGATCCGCGCCCTCTGCGAGCCGGTCGCGATGCCGAAGGACACGCTTCAGTATCAGCACTACTTCGTCTCGACCGTTCCGGGCGATGCCGATCAGATCAAGGCCAACGAGCCCAAGCGCGTCGAGCTCTACAAGTCCGTGTCGGGTCTCGTCCGAGCGTACGGCGCGCTCGCCAACGACATGGGCCGTGCTGGCTACACCGATGCCGAGGCGCAGGCGATCAAGGACGAAGTCGCGCACTACGTGGCCGTCAAGAACGAGGTCGAGGTCGGCGCCGGCGAGAACATCGACATGAAGCAGTTCGAAGCAGGCATGCGAGCACTTCTCGACACCTACATCCAGGCCGACCCCGTCGAGCAGGTCGCCACCTTCGACAAGGGTCTCGTGCAGCTCATCGTGGAGCGCGGCGCCGATGCCATCAACTCGCTGCCGGACGGCATCAAGAAGAACCAGGAAGCGGTCGCGGAGACCATCATCAACAACGTCCGCAAGACGATCGTCGACGAGCGCGCGATGAACCCGAAGTACTACGACCGGATGTCGCAGTTGCTCGATGCCATCATCGAGCAACGGCGCCAGGACGCCAGCGAGTATGCCGCCTATCTCGCACAGCTACTCAAACATGCCGAGATGGTCGGCAAGGGCGAATCGGATGCCGGCGTGACCTATCCAGAATGGGCCAGCACACCGGCTCGGCGCGCGTTGGTCGACTTCGCATGGCCGCAAGGCATCGATATCAATGTCGAGTACGTTCACGGCCGCATCCAGAACAGCAAGGAACACGGTTGGGCGGACAACCCCATTAAGGAGCGTGCTCTGGCGAGAGAGTTGCGAAAAGTGCTGCCCAGCGACTTCGACGCCGAATGCCTGAAGGAGCTCATCGGCCGGCTCAAGGAGCACGATGAGTACCGCTAGTTCCTATCTCACCGTCGCGGGCCTCGGCGTAGATGTTGTCTACAAAGACATCAAGAACCTGCACATCTCGGTGTATCCGCCTGTCGGTCGCGTGCGTGTGGCCGCGCCGGAGCGCACCGACGAGGACACTATTCGGCTCGCAATCGTCCAGCGGCTGTCCTGGATCAAGCGCCAGCGCGAGCAACTCCAGGAGGCGGAGCGGCAATCGATCCGCGAGATGCTCTCCGGGGAGACCCACTACGTGTGGGGCCAGCGTTACCAACTCGATGTTTCCCGCACCAGCGGTCACTACAGCGTCGAGCGCAAGGGCAAGACCCTATGGGTCGTGACGCCGGAGGGCACTGACGTCGACGGTCGTCGGTCGGCGTTGGATCGCTGGTACCGCCGAGAAGTCAAGAACGCTGTGCCGGCACTCCTGGAGAAGTGGCAGCCGATCGTCGGCGTCGAGGTTGACAAGGTCGTCGTGCGCCGGATGAAGACCAAGTGGGGGACCTGCATCGCGCGCTCACGCACGATCTGGCTCAACCCGGAACTTGCCAAGAAGAACCCCCGCTGCCTCGACTACATCGTCGTTCACGAGCTGACCCATCTGCTTGAGCGAGGGCATGGCGAACGCTTCGTCGCCCTGATGAACGAGTTCATGCCCGACTGGCGCACCCGCCGCGATGAACTCAACGAGGCGCCACTGGCACAGGAGACATGGACATGACCGCCTGCATTCTTCATACCGATCGAGCCTTCGCACTCTCCGGGAGGGCCGAACGTGTCGAGGCAAGCCACGAGACTGCCGCCTCTCTTCACGTTGTCCATAGGCCCGGCGTCCGCGCTGTCTTCGGGTAGGAGGAATGATGCTGATAACTCATATCCGAGTCACGAATTTTCGCGGTTGGGATGATCTGGACTTAAGGCCGACGGGCCACGCCTTGGTAATCGGCGAACCGCGTGCCGGTAGGAGTGACCTGATTGCGGCTCTAACGCGCGTTCTTGACCCTCGTTCAACGCGGATGCAGCCGACAACCGACGACATACACCAAGATATGTCCAGTGGCACGCTCGTGCTCGCGGACTACGCCGAGGTCCAGGTGACCTTGGCCCAGTTGCCCGCAGATGTCGAGCTGGAGGCTGATGGGGCCCTGGAGCCGCTCCTGCCCGACGGAACCGTGGACGGATCTGGCTCTGCGAGGCCGGCCGCTCCGCTAGGGCTGCGCCTGGCCTATCGGGTCTCCTACGACGCGACCACCGACAGTCTTGACCATCGAGTGTATTACCCGGTGGCCAGTGACCCCATCCTCGACAAGTACGTGCGAGTCCCAACCGCCGTCCGGGAGTTGCTCCCGATTGTGTTCCTTGGCGCATCGCGGCCCCTGCAACTACGGGCCGAAGGTGTCCTACGGCGTCTGGTCACCGACCACGACTCAGTCAACGCAACCGCTGCACTTCAAACACTTGAGGCCGACATCGCAACGGCCGCCTCAACGATGTCTGCCAGCCCAGCGATCCAGGCCGTGCTTGACGCGGTCCTCACCCAGGACGGCCCAGCCCGTCGGATCGGTGACTCGCCGGTCACCGCAGCGGACGTCCAGTTCCTTCCCGAGGACGGCTCCCTCGCAGGCCTTCTCCGAGCGGTGCAGCCGGTGCTACGACTGGATCGGGCTGGTCCCTTGCCCTTGGCGAGCCACGGCTCCACCGCCGCTGCCGCCCTATCGGCGGCCGAAGCGCTTCTGCTGTGCTCTGCCATCCCCGGCGCGATCGTTATCGGCGACGATGTGGGTGAAGGCCTCGATGGCCCCACGACTGAACACCTGACGGGCGCGTTGCGCCAGGCATCGCTTCAGGTCGTCCTGACCACCCGACGAGCAGACGCCGTACGTGCCTTTGAGACTAAGGAAGTCGTACGTCTCACGCGCCACACAGGAACTCGTCTGGTCCACCAAGTGTCGCCGCCGGTCGACCGGAAGGAGGCGAGCGTCCATCGCCACATCCAAGGCCAGCTCCTGCCAGCTTTGACGGCGGTGGCAGTAGCGGTGTCCGAGGGACGTCACGATCTGTCCGCGTTCAGCGCAGCAGACCGACGTCAGGTTGCGACCAGTCTGCCGCTCGCCGCGCACGGCGTGAGGCTCATCTCAGCGGACGCCGGCTCTGGTGGCGGCACCAGTCAGATCCCTCTCGTTGCCAGGCTGGCCAAGCAGCTTGGCTACCGGGTGGTCGCAATAGTCGACGGAGACCCCGCGAAGTACGCGACCGCGGCGCTTACCCAGATCGAGGATGCGTGTGACGTACTCGTACGACTGCCGACTTCGGTGGCTGTCGAGCGCGCGATCCTAATCGGCGCGTCAGTGGCCCAGGTCCGAACGGCGGCCTCAGTCTTTCCAACCTTCGGGCAACCCGACCCTACCCTGGGAGAGAGCGACGACGACGTGGACGGCGCGGTCACTCACCTGCTCCACCGGAAGGGGCTCCACGAGCAGTTTTTCACAGCGCTGGTCGATGAGACAGGGGCTCTTCCTCCGGTCATGGAATCCGCTCTGGCCATGGTCGCGCTCTGCTCGTCACCGAGCTACACCGGCCCGTCTCGGATCGACCTGGTCGACCCGACGACCACCCCATAGGCGCACCGGTGACTTACCAGCCCGGGAAGGAGCAGCAGGCGATCATTGACGCGGTAGAGCCGGTCGTTGTGGTCATCGGTGGAGCCGGTACGGGAAAGACGACCACCGCTGCCGCGGCTGCGGGGAAACGCCTCGAGCTCATCAACGGGCAGCGCAACTACTTGGTGGCGACGAGCGGCCTCTGCGAGCGTGGTCCGCTCCCGCCCCGAAAGCGTGTGCTCCTGGTGTCGTTCTCTAAGACGGCCGTGACTCAGATCCTCGATCGCGCCGCCCCGGTTCTCGGGCCGTACCGGGAGATGCTCGATGTGGTGACCTTCCACGGAATGGCGTGGCGAATCCTGAGCCACTTCGGTCGCTTCTACGGGCATCCGCATCCGTTTCGGGTCCAGTCAGCCGCAGAAGCAGCGCTGTCAGTGGACTTCCCCGGGGCCACGTACGAAGAGCTGGTCCCCGCCGCGACCCAGCTCCTGCAGATTCCTGTAGTTCGTGACTACTACGAGCGTCGATACGTGACGATCATGTGCGACGAGTTCCAAGACACCAGTAACGACGAGTGGGCCTTCATTCAAGCCCTTGCGCCGTCGGCTCAACGGATACTGCTGGGCGACCCAAACCAATGCATCTACGCCGGCATGAAGCACATCGACCCGCAGGCTCGGGTCGATGAAGCGTGCGCCCTGCGCGGCGCCAGACGTATCAACCTGCCGCCAGTCAGTCACCGCGACCCCTCAGGTGCCTTGCCCGCTGCCGCCCTCGCGGCGAAGAACCGCACGTTCGGCGACCCGGCGATCGCCAACGCAGTCAGGTCCGGGCGCATCCTGCTGCACAGCGTTCGGTCCACCGAACTGGCCGCCGCCGTCGCTGGTGTGATCGACTTCGAGCGCGCAGCCAAGAAGACGGTCAGCGCATTCACCCACACCCATGCAGCCACAGCCGAACTGGCGGCGCATCTGACTGCCGCCGCCATCGACCATGAACAGGTTGGCTTCACCGAGTCATTCGGCGACAGTCTCCAAGCGCAGTTTGCGTCCCTCAGATGGGCCCTGGACGGCACACCCGGAGCACGCGCTGCGCTCGCGGTGTACTCACGATCGATAAGTCGCGGTCGGGAAAAGAGCATCTCGGAAGCAATCATCACCAAGTCCATGCCGGAGTTGGAGACTGCCCTGAGGTTGTGGGCAGCCGACTTCAAGGCCGCTGCCCAAGGTGACTTCCCTGACTACGACGACCTCTTGCATCGCTTGGCAGACCTCCACCATCACCTCGGCTTCCCCCGCGGCCTCGAGACATGGCTCGCGGCTAACACGCAGCTGCGACGGGCAGTTCGCGTACTTCAGCGTGGAGGCACCATCGATGAGCTCGAACTAGCGATCAATGAGTTGCGGGCATCGACGCTTGTCGGAGCCAAGGCACCGAGAGCGAAGGCGGTGCAAATCATGAATCTGCACCAGACCAAGGGCAGGGAGGCCGACGCGACTGTTCTGCTCCTGCAGCCGGACGAGTTCCACGGATACGAGCGAGAACCGTATCCAACAGGGTCACGACTTCTATACGTCTGCCTGACCCGTGCTCGCGAACGTGCGCACATCGTGTTGCCCGATGACACCCACCTCCTCCATGGGCTTTGGGCGCCGTTCGTCGACGCGTGCATGGCGGCCGAGCTCGTGTAGCCGTCGCAGGTCCGAAGCGGGACGACCAGTCGTCTCGTCTTAACGTGTCGGGTCCCTCCAGGGCCTGCGCTCCTTCTCCGGACTGAGGTCCAGTTGGGCGGCGCGCTGCCTCGATCGCGGCGACGCCGATGGCGTCCTTGGTGTGCCTGACCGGGACCAAGTCCTGTGCCGGGCGGTTGCTCGTCCCAAACGTCGCAGCAGGTCAGCGACTTTCGGGAACTACCCTCGTCAGTCGCCCCGACCTCCTCCTGCTCGACGAGCCGACCACCGGCCTCGACCCGCAGGCCCGGCACGTCCTGTGGGACCAGCTCTACCGCCTCAAGCACGCCGGCGTGACGCAGATCCTCACGACCCACTACATGGACGAGGCCGAGCAGCTCTGCGACCGCCTCGTCGTCATGAACGACGGCGTCATCGCCGCGGAGGGGTCGCCCGCCGAGCTCGTCGCCCGCTACTGCCCCCGGGAGGTCGCCGAGCTGCGCTTCGGTGTCGTCGACCACGCCGAGCACGCGCACCGCGTGGCGCATCTGGCCGACCGGGTCGAGGTGCTCCCCGACCGACTCCTGCTCTACACCGACCGCGGCGACGAGGCCATCGCCGCCCTCGACGCCCACGGCCTGCGCCCCGCCACGGCGCTCGTCCGCCGCTCGAGCCTGGAGGACGTCTTCCTCCACCTCACCGGCCGGACGCTGGTCGACTGATGGCCTTGCCGTCCTCCGCGCCGTCGCCCGCGACAACCCCGTCCCCCTCCGTCCGAGCGGGCCGACTCGCGCTCGCGGCGCGCACGACCGACTACTGGGCCACCCTCGTCAGGCGCACCTGGCGCGGGTCGGTGACCACGGCGTTCGTCACGCCCCTGCTGTATGTCGCCGCGATGGGCTACTTCCTCGGCGGGTACGTCGACGCGTCCTCGGCGAGCCTCGGCGGAGCACCGAGCTACCTCGCCTACATCTGCCCCGGCCTGCTCGCCGGGCAGGCGATGCTGCTGTCGATGGGCGACATGACGTGGCCCGTCTTCGGCCGGATCACGTGGGACAAGACGTACCTCGCGATGCTCGCGACCCCCCTGCGGGTCGGCGACGTCGCGCTCGCCCAGATCCTCGCCACCGTGACGACGACCGGGCTGGCCTGTGCCGTCTTCATGGTCCCCCTCGCGTTCGTCGGGGTGTACGCGAGCCCGGGCGGCGCGCTCGCGGCGCTCGCGATCCAGTTCCTGCTCGCCGCGGCGTTCGCCACCCCCGTCCTCGCGCTCACGGCCGGGCTGCGCGGCGACGCGGCGTTCTCCGTGCTCTACCGGCTCGTACAGGTGCCGATGTACCTCTTCTCGGGGGCCTTCTTCCCGGTCGAGAACCTGCCCGAGGTCATCCGGTGGATCGCCGTGGCGACCCCCTGTTCCACGGGGTGGAGCTGACGCGGATGGCGATGCTCGACACGTGGACCTCGGCGGCGTTCGGGCACGTCGCCTACCTCCTCCTGCTCGCCGGTGTGGGCGCCGTCGTCGCCGTCCGGCGCCTGACCCGGCGGCTCGTCCGATGAACGCGTGGCGGCTCGTCGGCCGCAACCTGCTCGTCTATCGACGCTCGTGGCTCATCTTCCTCACCGGCTTCGCCGAGCCGGTGTTCTACCTGCTCTCGATCGGGATCGGCGTGGGCGCGATGATCGGCGGCGTCGAGGTCGGCGGCCGCGTCGTCGAGTACGCCGCGTTCGTCGCCCCCGCCATGCTCGCCACGTCCGCGGCGAACGGCGCGATCATGGACTCGACGTTCAACGTCTTCTTCCGTCTCAAGCACGCCCGGCTCTACGACGCGATCCTCACGACCCCGATGACGACGGCCGACGTGGCCGTGGGCGAGACCCTGTGGGCGCTCCTGCGCGGCGGCGTCTACGCCGGCGGGTTCCTGCTCGTCATGGCGGCCCTCGGCTACGTGAACAGCTGGTGGGCGCTGCTCGCCCTGCCCGCGACGCTGCTCGTCGGCTTCTGCTTCGCGGGTCTCGGGCTGTGGCTGACGACGTACATGGGCTCGTGGAAGGACTTCGAGTACATCAGCCTGGCCCTCATGCCGATGGTGCTGTTCAGCGGCACGTTCTTCCCCGTCGACGCCTACCCCGCCGCGGTGCGCCTGCTCGTCGAGGCCACCCCGCTGTACCGCTCCGTCGTCCTGTGCCGCGAACTCACGACCGGCGCCCTCACGACGGGGTCCCTGCTCTCGGTGGCCTACCTCGCCGCCCTCGGCCTCCTCGGCGGGCTCATGGCCCGCCGCCGCCTCGACCGACTCCTGCTCACGTGAGTGCGGTGATGCGAGGTCAGGCCGGAGGCACCGCGTCGAGATCCATGTACCGGGACATGAATCGGTCGAACTGTGGGACGGTGAATTTCGCGTAACCGAAGCGCGGGGTGTACAAGAGGCCCTTGTTGATGAGCCGGGCCCGGATTGGAGCAACTTGTTCGGATTGCTTTCCCAGGACGTCGGCCACATCGCCGGCTCGATGAGCCTGTGGACCGAGGTGGGCCATCGCCCGCATGTAACGCAGCTCTTCAGGTGAGCTGCGTTGCACCCGCGACCTGAAAAAGCTCTCGTCGAGTTCGGCATCGACGACGTCGCCCGCCTCCTCGACGTCGCGGAGCGTGATGTGCGGCCCCTCCGCGATGTTCCAGGCAGCGCGGCCGTACTCTTGGAGGAAATAGGGGTATCCCTCGGTGTACTGCACGATCTTGTCGACAGCGGGTGACTCGAAACCAACGCCCTCGGACCGTGCCGGTTCGATCACCGCAGCCCGCGCTTCCGATTCGGGTAGCTCGCCGATGACCGGAAATTTGAAAAGCCGCTCCGCGTAAGACTTTGCTTCGCCGGCAAGTCCGGGAAGTTGGGGCAGACCTGCGCCGGCAAATGTCACCGGCAGTCGCCTCTGGACCGTTCGATGGACAGCTCCGATCAGGGCTTCGAGTTCTGGCTTCTTGAGGAACTGGATTTCGTCGAAGAGGAAGATGACGCCCGTTTCGCGCTCACGAGCCGCGTACCCTATTGCCTCGAATACGTCGGCCAAGTCCTCCGTGAGGATGCCGGTGTCGGCGGAGCCGACGGCCGCCTCGACGTCCAGGCCACCGCTGAGTGACCCATCGGGGGCTACGGTCAAGGAGAACGAGCGCAACGTTGCGGCTGCGGCCCGCGCTCGCTCGCCCCAGCGGGCCTTGGGGGAGACCTGTAGCAGGGCTCTACGCGCGAGGTTCGCCATCTGCGGTCCGAAATGCGTGTGCTTGGACACCTCGGCGTCGACCGGCACCCAGCCCTCGTCCCCGGCGATCCGCCGGTACTCGCCGAGAAGGACGGTCTTGCCGACCCCGCGAAGTCCGGTCACGACCATCGACTGCTCCGTGTAGCCGCGTAGGAGCCGCTGCAGGAGCACCCTGAAGTCATCGACTTCTGTGGCCCGGCCGGCAAAGAATTTCGGAGGTGCCCCCGCGTTGGGTGTGTAGGGGTTGCGCGATCGATCCATGACTCTCCTTAACAAGGTGGAGTCACTTTAACAGAAGTTGCTAAGGTTCGATGGGCCTGTTAACCCGCGCCTCCTGATCGGCCCCGGTGCAGCCACCGCAGCACGAGAAGGGGCAGGATCGCCGGCAGGAACAGGTAGCCGATGCCGAAGTCGGACCACACCGTCGCGTCGGGGAAGAGGTCGGTGCGCACGAGCGAGAGCGTGCCGACGACGACGACGCCGGTGAGCTCCACGAGGCAGAGCGTGCGCATCGCGCGGCGCGAGCCGGGGTGGCCCCAGCGCAGGAGCAGGACGAACCCGACGACGTACACGAGGGCCGAGAGCGCCGACAGACCGTAGGCGACGGGGGCGTAGGAGGCCCGTTCGAGGAGCTGGACCGCGGCCCGCGACGTCGCCCCCACTGCGAAGATGCCGTAGAGCAGCGTGAACAGCCGGCCGGGCCCGGGCGGGGCCAGGCGCTCCGATTCGGTGGGGCGGGGGGCGCGCTCAGCCATTCGCGGGCCGCAGGTTGACGTAGCCGAAGGGGATCCCGAGGGTCTGGATCTGCCGGACGACCATGATCGCGGCGATGAGCACGGCGATGCCGAGGATGAGGCGCCCCCACCGGTCGATCTTCTTGTAGGTCAGGGCGAGCCCGGCCGGGGCGATGAACGGCAGCGACACGAGGTAGCCGATGTGCGTGGCGAGGTCGGGGGTGACCCAGCCCCGGGCGAGGAGCGCGACGTCGGCGGCGACGGCGACGATCACCCCGAGCTCCGCGACGCCGAACAGCCCCAGGGAGACCCGGTCGGGGATGCGGTCGACCGCGGCGCCCAACGCGAGCAGGGCCCCCGCGGCCGTCGTCACCCACAGACAGGCGGTGATGATCTCGAGCACCGGAGCCGGCCCTTCCGCGTCGTCTCGACCTGCACCGCCGTGCGGACGCGCGACGAGAGGGCCGGTCGCGGCGACCGGCCCCCTCACTGTAGAAGGCGCGGCGCGAGCGGCCCGCGCCGGATCATCCCCGCCCGGGGCCGGCGCCGGGGCCGGGCGCCGGGCCCGCCGCGACGGGGTCGGCGTCCACGCCGAGGGTCGGGTCGGCGGCCTGGGCGCCGCCCGCGACCCGCCCTCGGCGGGACAGGCGCTGCTCGATCCACTGGGCGAGCGACGTGAGCGAGTAGTTGAGGACGATGAACAGGACCGCCACGACGATGAGCGCCAGCACGATGTTCCCGTAGGCGGACCCGATCCGCTCGCCCTGGCGCAGCAGCTCGGCGTACGTGATCTGGTACCCGAGGGCGGTGTCCTTGAGGATGACGACGAGCTGCCCGACGAGCGCCGGCAGCATCGCCGTGAGCGCCTGCGGCAGCTGGATCGACCGGAGCGTCTGCCCCGGGGTCAGCCCGACCGACAGGCCCGCCTCCGCCTGCCCCTTCGGCAGTCCGTGCACCCCGGATCGGATGAGCTCGGCGATGACGCACGCGTTGTACAGCGTCAGGCCCGTCACCGTGCCCGCGAGCGGCAGGTAGGCGCCGGGCACGGCGTCGAGGGCCAGGTAGCCCCAGAACGACAGCAGCATCATGACGAGCACGGGCACCGCGCGGAAGAACTCGACGAACGTCGCGCACACCCACCGCACGGGGGCGAGCTGGGAGAGCCGTC
This sequence comes from Agilicoccus flavus, assembly GCF_014857905.1. GTDB lineage: Bacteria > Actinomycetota > Actinomycetes > Actinomycetales > Dermatophilaceae > Agilicoccus > Agilicoccus flavus. Next base: position 107,683 of record NZ_JACYXE010000007.1, read on the forward strand.
CGACGCCGAGGAGCAGGCCGAGGACCCCGGCGAGGACGATCGAGATCGCGGCCGCGTAGAGCGTGTTGATCAGGCCCGGGACGATGTAGCTACGCCACACGACCGGCGAGACGAGCGGGGCCCACTTCGCGGCGGTGAGGTTCCCCCGCTCGCCGAGCTTCCACAGGATCGCCGCGAGGACGACCGCGGCCAGCAGGGCGAGGACGACCGCGGCGACGCGCTGCTGGGCCCGGCCCCGGGGGCCGGGGGCGTCGAAGAGCTGGACCGGTGCGCTCATCGGGCCACCGCCAGCTTCCGGCCGAAGTGCGTCGTGGCCAACCCCACGGGGAGGGTGAGCACGACGAACCCGAGCGCGACGACGAGGAACAACCAGACGATGAGGCCCGGGTCGTTCTCCATGACCTCGGCGGTGAGGTAGGCGATCTCGGCCACGCCGATGACGGCGACGACCGTCGTGTTCTTCGTCAGCGCGATGAGCGTGTTCCCCAGCGGCACGATCGCCCCCCGGAACGCCTGCGGGAGGATGACGTGGCGCAGGTTCTGCGCGAACGTCAGCCCGATCGAACGGGCCGCCTCGGCCTGGCCGACCGGGACGGTGTTGACGCCGCTGCGCAGCGCCTCGCACACGAAGGCCGCGTGGTAGACGGTGAGGGCGATGACGCCCCAGCGGAACGCGGTGTCGACGACGCTCGTGGGGGAGGCCGGGTCGGCCACGCGGATCCCCAGGTTGGAGTGCGCCCCGAGCATCGTGAACACGGTGATGAGGGTGAGCGGGGTGTTGCGGACGACGTTGACGTAGGCCGCGCCGATCCCGCGGACGAGCCCGACGGGCGACATGCGGAAGACGGCGAGCACCGTCCCGAGCAGCAGCGATCCGATCGCCGACAGGACGGCGAGGCGGATCGTCATGAAGAACGCCCCGAACACGTCGTAGTTCGCGAACACCTCGCCCATGCGGGGTCCTCTTCTCTCGGACGGCGTCGGGTCCGCCCCGAGGAGCGGACCCGACCGGGCGATCAGGAGCAGGCGGCGGGCTTGGGCGGGTTGCCCTCGCCCGGCGTGAAGCCGGCCGGGCCGAGGTTCGCGTCCACGGCCTTCTGCCACTCACCGGAGCTGATCATCTTGGTCAGTGCGTCGGTGATCTTCTGGCACATCGCGGTGTCGCCCTTCTTGAGACCGACGCCGTAGTTCTCGCGGCCGTCGGAGACGGGCTTCTCGACGAGCTTGAGCTGGCCCTTGTACTGCGGCTGGCTCGCGTATCCGGCGAGGATCGTGTTGTCGGTCGTCAACGCGTCGACCGTGCCGTTGACGAGCTCCTCGACGCACTTGGAGTACGTGTCGTACTCCTGGAGCTGCACCTGGGGGTACTTCTCCTTGATCTTCTGCGCGGGGGTCGAGCCCTTGACCGAGCAGAGCTTCTTGCCGGTGAGCTTGTCGGGGCCGGTGATGGAGGCGTCGTCGGAGCGGATGAGCAGGTCCTGGTCGGCGACGAAGTACGGGCCGGCGAAGCTGATCTCCTGCTTGCGCTTGTCGTTGATCGAGTACGTGCCGACGATGTAGTCGACCTGCCCCGTCTTGATGAGGGTCTCGCGCTGGGGCGTGGGCGCCTCGCTGAACTGCGGCGTCTTGCCGAGCTCCTTGGCGACGTACGTGGCGACGGCGACGTCGAAGCCCGTGTACTGGTCGCCGGACTTGAGCCCCATGCCGGGCTGGTCGAACTTGATGCCGACCTTGACGGTGTTGCCGCCGCCGCCGTCACCGGTGGCGGCGCCGCCACCCGAGCCGGACGAGCCGGCGCCGCACGCCGAGAGCGCGAGGGTGCCCGCGGCGAGGGCCGCGAGGGCCCCGAGGTGCTTGGAAGCCATGTGAGTCTCCTTGGGTGAAAGGTGGGTGACCGGTCGGTCGGTTCCGACGGGTGCCGTCAGTGGGTGAGGATCTTGCCGAGGAAGTCGCGGGCGCGCTCCGAGCGAGGGTGGGTGAAGAACTCCTCCGGCGCGGCCTGCTCGACGATCTGGCCGTCGGCCATGAAGACGACGCGGTCTGCGGCCCGCCGCGCGAACCCCATCTCGTGGGTGACGACGATCATCGTCATGCCGGAGTCGGCGAGGGAGGTCATGACGTCGAGGACCTCGTTGATCATCTCGGGGTCGAGCGCCGACGTCGGCTCGTCGAAGAGCATGACCTTGGGGTCCATGGCCAGCGACCGGGCGATGGCCACCCGCTGCTGCTGGCCGCCGGAGAGCTGCGCCGGGTACTTCGAGGCCTGGTGGGCGACGCCGACGCGGTCGAGCAGGGCCATGGCCCGCTCCCGGGCCTCGGTCTTGCCCACCCCGCGCACCTTGATCGGCCCGAGCGTGACGTTGTCGAGGATCGTCTTGTGGGCGAAGAGGTTGAAGCTCTGGAAGACCATGCCCACGTCGGCGCGCAGCGCGGCGAGGGCCTTGCCCTCGGCCGGGAGGGGCCGGCCGTCGACGGTGATGGTGCCCGACTCGATCGTCTCGAGCCGGTTGATCGCCCGGCACAGGGTCGACTTGCCGGAGCCGGACGGGCCGATGACGACGACGACCTCGCCCGCGCCGACGGTGAGGTCGATGTCGCGCAGGACGTGCAGGTCGCCGAAGTGCTTCTGCACCCCCTCGAGAACGACGAGCGGTTCGCCCGGTCGGCCCGAGCGGTGCGGGTGGGCCGGGGTGCCCTGCGCCCCGGGCGCGGGATCGCCCGTGCCGGCGGGGTCCGTCCGCGGGTCGGCGCCGCGGGGCTCGCGGGGGTCGGAGGGCGCGGCGGCCGAGCTGTCCATGCCGGTCACGCTAGGTGACCCTCACCTCACCGGGCCCGTGTTCACGCCGGATCGGGACGCAATCGTGACCCGCGGCGACGACCGGTCGGTCGCCGCCGCGGGCCACGGGGCTGCTCTGGAGGCACCCCCCACGGAACCGGGGGGGCTCGGGCGTCTCAGACCCGGAAGCGCTCCACGAGGCTGTGGAGGGTCTCGGCGCGGCGGGTCAGCTCGGTGACGGTGTCGGCCTGGGTGCGCGCGGCCTTGGTCGCCTCGTTCGCGGCGCGGGCGGCGTCCTGCACGCTGCCCGCGATGGCGCCGGCGCCGGTGGCCGCGTCGGAGACGTTGCGCCCCATCTCGTTCGTCGTCGCCGTCTGCTCCTCGACCGCCGAGGCGATGGTCGCCTGGGAGTCGTTGATCTGGGCGATGATCGAGGCGATCTCGCCGATCGCCGCGACGGCGGCCTCGGTGTCGACCTGGATGGCCTCCACGCGGCGGCCGATGTCCTCGGTCGCCTTGGACGTCTCCTGGGCGAGGTCCTTGACCTCGTTGGCGACGACGGCGAAGCCCTTGCCCGCCTCGCCGGCGCGGGCGGCCTCGATCGTCGCGTTGAGCGCGAGCAGGTTGGTCTGCTCGGCGATGGAGGTAATGGTCTTCACGACGTTCCCGATCTCCATCGACGACGAGCCGAGCTTGGCGACCGTCTCGTTCGTGCGGTCCGCGACGGACACGGCCGCGGCGGCGATCCCGGCGGCGTCGTTCGCCGACCGCGAGATCTCCTGGATCGACGCCGTCATCTCCTCCGTGCCCGCCGCGACGGTGTCCACGTTGCGCGACACCGTGTCGGCCGAGTCGGTGACCCGCTGGAGCTGGTGCGAGGACGTCTGGGCCGTGCGGTCGAGCGTCTGCGTGATCCGCGCCATGTCGGTGGACGACGAGGACAGGCTCTGCGAGACCTCGACGACCTGCCCGATGAGCGACTGCATCGACGTGCGGGCCGCCTCGGCCGACTCGGCCATCTCGCCGAGCTCGTCGCCGCTGACGGCGTGCGCCGGCACGGTCAGGTCGCCGTTGCCCATCGCGACGAGCGAGCCGCGCAGGCCCTCGACCGCCGCGAGGACCCGGCGGGCCATCCACAGCGCGGCGAGGGTGAGCAGGGTCCCGAGGAGGAGGGCGAAGACGATGCCGGCGATGCGCGTCTGCGACGTGACCTGCTCGATGTTCGCCACCTCGGCCTCGGAGACGGCCCGCGTGTCGGCGACGACGGCCTCGAGGTGGTCGCCGAGCGTGTCGTGGGCGTCCTCCTGGGCCCCGACCAGGTCGAGACCCTGCGCGCGGGCGGCGGCCGTGTCGGCGCTCATCGTCTTGATCAGGGTGTCGGCCCCGGGCGCGAGCCTGCCGACGATGGCCCGGGCCTCCTCGAGGTGACCCTTGGTCGCGTCGCTCATGCTCTCGGTCGGCACGGCGGCCGCGACCCCGACGAGAGCGGCCTGCGCCTCCTTGAGCTCGGTCCGCGACTCGCTGTCCGCGGCGAGCGCCGCCCCGCGGCGCTCGATGACGTCGGTGACGAACCCCTGCTCGTGCGAACGGAACCGGGCCGCCTGATAGGCGAGCTCCTGGGCCGCGGTCTGGGTCGAGACCGCCTCCACGGCCTGGGCGCGGCTCCGGTCGATCCGCGCCGCGCTGATGAGGAGGATGAGGGTGAGGAGGATGATCCCGATCAGCCCGAGCGCGCCGATGCCCAGGATCTTGCCGCGCAGCCCCATCGCGTCGATGCGCTGGGCTAGGCTGGGCCGCTGCCCCTCCTCGTCGTCGTGGGTCTTCTCCGATGCCAGCGCCGAACTCATCTGGTCCGCTCCTCGTCACGCGCGTCGGCGGGTCCTCCCGCCGATCTCCGAGTTCCTGTCGGCGCGCGGAGGACTCACCTGAGGGCCGCTGGCCCTCCGGGTGGGTGGGGCGACGCGAGCGGACGACCGGTGCGGCCGGTCAGGAGTCGGCGCGGGCCGTGAGCACGATCGGGTCGCCGTCGGTGACGGCGATGGTGTGCTCGGAGTGCGCTCCACGTGACCCGTCGTGGCTGCGCAGGGTCCAGCCGTCGTCGTCGGTGTAGATCTCGTCGGTCGTCGCCATGAACCACGGCTCGATGGCGATGACGAGACCCGGGCGCAGCTTGAGGCCGCGGCCGGCGCGCCCGTCGTTGGGCACGTGGGGCTCGCCGTGCATGGTGCGGCCGACACCGTGCCCGCCGAACTGGGTGTTGACCGTGTACCCGCGCTCGCGGGCGACGGCGCCGATCGCGGCCGAGATGTCGCCGATCTTGCGGCCGGGCCGCGCCACCGCGATCGCCGCGTCGAGGGCGTCGGCCGTGGCGTCGATGATCGCCTGGTCGCCCTTCCGGGGCTGCCCGACGACGAAGCTGACGGCCGAGTCCGCGACCCAGCCGTCGACCGACACGGCGAAGTCGAGGGAGACGAGGTCGCCGTCGGCGAGGCGGTAGCGGTGCGGCAGGCCGTGCAGGACGGCGTCGTTGACGGACGTGCAGATGACGTGCCCGAACGGTGACCCGCCGAACGACGGGTGATAGTCGATGTAGCAGCTCTCGGCCCCGCGCTCGCGGATCATCTCGTGCGCCCGGGCGTCGATGTCGAGCAGGTCGGTTCCGACGCCCACCTCCCGGCGCAGCGTGCTGAGCACGTGCGCGACGAACTCGCCGGCCGGGCGCATGCGCTCGACCTCTCGGGCGGTGAAGTACTCGATCACGTCGTCCTCTTCGGGGTGGGGGGTCGGGTCGGGGTCGGAGTCTGGGCGAACACGGCGGCCAGCCGGTCCATTCCCTCCGCGATCGTCGACGACTCGTACGTCGAGAAGCACAGGCGCAGGGTGCGCGGGTCGGGTCGGGCCGCGTAGAAGGGGGCTCCCGGAACGTACGCGACGTGGGCGGCCAGCGCCCGCGGGAGGAGCTCGAGCGCGTCGTACCCCTCCGGCAGCCGGACCCAGCAGAACATCCCGCCCGTGGGCCGCGAGACGAGCGTGCCGGTCGGGAACGTCCCCGGCGCGAGGTCGAGCATCGTGTCCCGCCGAGCGGCGTAGGCCTCGCACACGAGGCGCAGGTGACCCTCGAGGTCGGCGTGGGCGAGGTAGTGGGCGGCGGCGGCCTGGTCCAGCGTCGAGGTGTGCATGTCGGCGCTCTGCTTGACCTGCGCGAGGCTCGGCATGATCGCCGGCGGCACCCGCATCCACCCGATCCGGAGTCCCGGGCACCCGATCTTGCTGAAGGTGCCCAGGTAGATCGACCGGTCCGCCAGCCGCGGGTCGGCGCTGATCGGCGCGAGGTGGTCACCGTCGTAGCGCAGGCGGGAGTACGGCTCGTCCTCGACGAGCCACACCCGGTGCCGCAGGACGAGCTCGGCGACGCGGGCGCGCCGGGCCGCCGTCAGGGTCCGGCCGGTGGGGTTGGCGAACGTGGGGCACAGGTACAGGGCGCGCGGCCGGTGCGTGCGCATGGCCTTCGCGAGGGCGTCGGGGTCGATGCCGTCCTCGTCGGAGGCGACGGGCACGATCCGCGCCCCGGCGAGGCGGAACGGCTCGATCGCCGCCAGGTAGGTGGGCTCCTCGACGAGGACGACGTCCCCGGCGTCGAGCAGCAGCGTCGAGACGAGGGTGAGCGCCTGCTGCGACCCGGTCGAGACGAGCACCGACGCCGGCGACGTGGGCATCCCCTCGCCGGTGAGCAGCGCCGCGACGCGCTCGCGCAGCCGGGGGAGCCCCTCGGCGGCGGAGTACTGCAGGTTGGCCCCCGCCCCGGGCCCCGACAGGGCCGCGTCGAACGCCTCGCGCAGGTGGTCGACGTCGAAGAGGAGCGGGTCGGGCAGGCCCACGGCGAACGAGAGGATCTCGGGGCGATCGGCGAGGGCGAGCAGGTCCACGAGGCCGCCCGAGGACCGCCCCCCGACCCGGGCGGCGAGCGGGAGGTCGGTGCGGCGGCCGGTCACGGTGCTCCTGTTCGGGTGCGGCTGAGGTGGGCGGCGGGTCGTGCCGCCGCGCGTCGGGACGGGGCGGCGTGGCGCGGTGGTGCGACCCGTGTCGAGAGCCCATTGTCCCTCGCGTCGCGGAGGGCCGCTGGGCCGGTGCCCGACCGGTGCGGAGCCGGTGTCGGGCCCGTGCCGGGCGGGTCTCGAGGTCCGGGCCGAGGGTCCCACTATGACGTTACGGACGATTAGACTCACGATGCGCGGTTCAGGGACGGGCCGTCGTCGACCGAGACCGTCGTCGGCCCGCGGGGGCGGCCGATGTCCGCACCGACCTGGGCGAACCTGTGGGGGTATGAACCGTGGCGTCACTGACCGGGCTCGCGCGCCGCGCGGGCTGGAACATCGTCGACCAGGCGCTGTCCGCGCTGGGCAACATGCTCCTCATGGTCGTCGTGGCCCGCTCGGTCGACGCGGTCGCGTTCGGGGCCTTCGCGGTCGGGTTCCTCGTCTACAGCATCTCCGTGGCCGTCGGGCGTTCGTTCGTCGGCCAGCCGTTGCAGATCCGGCACAGCGACGAGACGCCGGAGGCGTTCCGGGAGTCGACGCGCGACGCGCAGGCCACGACCGTCGCGCTCGGCGTCGCGGGCGGGGTGATCAGCGCCGGCGTCGGCGCCGCGCTCGGCGGGGGCCTCGGCGGGACCCTCATCGCCGTCGCCGCCTGCCTGCCGTTCCTCATGCTGCAGGACACGCTGCGGATGGCCTTCATCACGAACAAGACGCCGCAGTACGCGGCGGTCATCGACGCGGTCAAGGTCGTCGCGCAGTTCGCCCTCCTGTACGTGTTCCTCTCCGCCGGGTGGAACGAGGTGGGGCTGCTCACCCTGTCGTGGGGGATCGCCGCGATCCTCTCCGCGGGCGCCGGCATGGTGCTCCTGAAAGCCCTGCCGCGGTTCACGGGCATCGGCCGCTGGTGGCGGCGTCAGCGCGACCTCTCGACGTTCTTGCTCGCCGAGTACACCCTCGGTCTCGGGGCGGCTCAGCTCGGGTCGCTCCTCGTACCCATCCTCGGCACGCAGCGTGACGCCGGCGCCATCCGCGGTGGCGAGACCCTGCTCGGCCCCCTCAACGTGCTCGGCACGGCGCTGCTCGGGTTCGCCGTCCCGGAGGTCTCGCGCAGCAAGGGGGCGGCGCCGGGGCACCGGATCAAGGCCATGCTCGCGATGTCCGGTGGGATGGCGCTCGTCGCCGTCACCTACTCCACCGTGTTGATCCTGCTGCCCGACGAGATCGGGGTGGAGCTGTTCGGCGACTCGTGGGCCGGTGCGCAGAGCGTGCTGCTGCCGATGGGTCTCAACGCCGTCGCGAGCGCGCTGGCCCTCGGCCCGGGGGCCATGCTCATCGGGATGGGGCTCGCGCGCAAGACGTTCCGCCTCAACCTCGTCAAGGCGCCGATCCTGCTCGGCGTGCTCGTCCCCGCCACGCTGGAGGCCGGCGCGGTGGGTGCCGCGTGGGCCATCTTCCTCAGCGAGGCCGTCATGCTGCCCTTCTGGGCGGTCACCGCCTGGCGCGCCGCCCACGGGCGCTACCGCCACCTCGTCGCCGACCAGGACGCCGGACCCGAGCGAACCCCCGAGGGCCCCGAGCGGGACGCCGCCGCCGCGACGGCGGCCGGGGAAGACCTGACGCCCCGACCGCGTCCATGACGCAGCGGCCGGCACGGCTCGATGCGATCGTCGCGCGGGCGGGGATCGCCGGCCCCGCCGCGGTGCTCGACCTCGACGCGTTCGACGCCGACGCCGACCTCCTGGCGCGCCGCGCGAGCGGGGTGCCGATCCGGGTCGCCACGAAGTCCCTGCGCTGCCGGGCGCTCGTCGACCGCGCGCTCGCCCGCCCCGGGTTCGCCGGACTCCTCGCCTTCCGGCTCGACGAGGCGCTCTGGCTGGTCGGCTCCGGGGGAGACGGTGACCAGGGTGACCAGGCTGACCGGGGTGACCGGGGTGACCGGGGTGACCGGGATGTCGAGGACGGCCGCCTCGCCGCCGACGACGTCCCGGCCCCGAGTGCCGCGGCCGACGTCCTCGTCGCCTACCCCACCCTCGATCCGCGGGCGCTGGCGGCGTTCGCCGCCGACCCGGTGGCCCGGGGCCGCGTGGCCCTCGTCGTCGACGACCCGGTGCACGTGGCCGCCGCGTCGGACGCGGTCGCCGCCGCCGGACTCGCCGACGCCCCGCCCGTGCGCCTGTGGCCCGACCTCGACGCCTCGCTGCGGCTGGGAGGTCTGCACGGTGGCGCGCGACGCTCCCCGCTGCGCGAGGCCGACGACGTGCTCGCGCTCGTCGAGGCGATCGCGGCCGCGCCGGGGGTGGAGCTCGGCGGGCTCATGATGTACGACGCGCAGATCGCCGGTCAGGCCGACCGGACGCCGATCCTGCGCGTGTTCAAGGCCTGCTCGGGCGTGGAGCTCGCCCGCCGCCGCGCGCGGATCGTGCGGGCGGTCGCCCGGGTCGCCGACGTCCCCGCCGTCAACTCCGGCGGCTCGGGCAGCCTGCACGTCATGGCGCCGGACCCCTACGTGACGGAGCTGGCCGCCGGTTCCGGCCTGCTCGGCACGCACCTGTTCGACGGGTACCGCGGGTGGGCCCCGCACCCGGCCCTGTACGTCGTCTGCGACGTCGTGCGCACCCCCGCGCCGGGATGGGCCACGGTCTTCGCCGGCGGGTACCCGGCCTCCGGCGCCGCGGGCCGCGACCGCCTGCCCACGCCCGTGTATCCGCCCGGGCTCGTGCTCTCGCGGGCCGAGGGTGCGGGCGAGGTGCAGACCCCGCTGCGGGCGCGCCGCGGGGCGCGGGCGCCAGGGCCGGGGGAGCGGGTGTGGTTCCGCCCGGCCAAGGCCGGTGAGACCCTCGAGCGGTTCGACGTGCTGCACCTCGTCGCGGGTGACCGGCTCGTCGGCACGGTGCCCACGTACCGGGGCGAGGGGCGCGCCTTCGGGTGATGATGGTCGGGCCACGGGCGCCACGACGGCGCGGACACGTGAACCCGGAGGCCCCGGATCCCGGGAGTCGACCCTGGTGGGCGGGGGCCGGATGGGCAGGGCGACGACGGGGGGTCGAGGATGGACGTGAAGACCGGCGGGGCGACACGGGGTGGCGGTGGGGCGGAGACCTGGGCGAACTGGGCCGGCAACGTCACCGCCCGTCCGGCGAGGATCGCCCGCCCGACGACGCCCGCCGAGGTCGAGGCCGTCCTGACCCGCGCGGCGCAGGAGGGCCGGCGCGTCCGGCCCGTCGGCTCCGGCCACTCGTTCACCGCGTTGGCCGGCACGGACGGCGTGCTCGTCGACGTCTCGGCGATGAGCGGGCTGCTCGGCGCGGACGACGCGAGCGGGCAGATCTGGGTCCGGGCGGGCACGACGCTCGCTGCGCTCAACGCGCTGCTCGCAGCGCGCGGCCGGGCCCTGGCCAACCTCGGCGACATCGACCGGCAGACCGTCGCCGGCGCGGTGGGCACCGGCACGCACGGCACCGGCGCCGCCTTCGCCGGGCTCGCGAGCTTCGTGACCGGCCTCGAGATCGTCACCCCGGCCGCCGGACTCGTGCGCTGCGACGCGACCGACGACCCCGAGCTGTTCCGGGCCGCGGCCGTGGGGCTCGGCGCGTTCGGCATCGTCACCGCCCTGCGGATCGCCACGGTGCCGGCCTTCCGCCTGAGCACCCTCGAGCGCACCGAGCGGCTCGGTTCCCTCCTGCCGCGGCTCGACGACTTCTTCGCCTCCGCCGACCACGCCGAGTTCTACTGGTTCCCCTACACCGACCTGACGACGACGAAGCGGCTCACCCGGCTCGACCCCGACGACGTCCCCGGCGGGTCGACCGGTGGTGGGCTTCCGGAGTGGCGGCGCCGCCTGCACGACGATCTGCTGTCCAACACGGTCTTCGGGGCCCTCTCGGGCACCGCCGCCCGCGTGCCGCGCCTGGCTCCGCTCGCCTCGGGCGTGAGCGCGCGCGGTCTCGGCGAGCGACGCTTCACCGACGCCTCCCACGCCGTGTTCTGCAGCCGACGCGCCGTGCGGTTCCGGGAGTGCGAGTACGCCGTCCCGGTCGACGCCCTGCGCGACGTGCTCCGCGACCTGACCGCCGCGGTGCCCCGCCTCCGCCGGCCGGTGACGTTCCCCGTCGAGGTGCGGGTGGCCGCCCCCGACGACGTGTGGCTGTCGACGGGGTACCAGCGCGCCAACGCCTACGTCGCGGTCCACCAGCACGTGGCCGCCGACCCGACCGAGTACTTCGCGGCCTTCGAGGCCATCGCCGCGGCGCACGACGGGCGGCCCCACTGGGGCAAGGAGCACTCGCTCGACGCCGAGCGGCTCGAGGCGCTCTACCCGCGGATGCGTGACGCGAAGGCCGTGCGCGCCCGCGTCGACCCGGACGGGCTGCTGCGCAACGCGCACCTCGATCGGGTCCTGCGCGGGTGAATCACCCTGCGAGAATGGCGGGGTGAACATCCACGCGCTCTTCGACAAGATCGCCGTCGACCTCGAGTCCTCCGGCGCCCAGGTGACGCGCGACGACGACGGCGCGTCGGTCCTCGCCTACGACGGCCGCGACTTCGCCCGCCTCGTGGGGGAGCGGATGCGTTTTCGCCTGCCGTCCGACAGCCCGGCGGCCCAGGACGCGGCGGCCCTGCGCTCGAGCACCGTGACCGACGACGAGTGGGTCGAGGTGTACTCCACCGACGTCAGCGAGTGGCCTCGCCTCGCCGAACAGGCCCTCATCGGCATCCGCTCCTGAGCGGGCGCGTCGGCGCTCAGCCCGGAGCCGGGCTCCGCGGAGGTGCGGTGCTGTCGCCGACGCGCAGGCGGGTCGGCAGCGTGACGTCGTGGGCGGCCTCGCCGGCGAGCAGGGCGCGCACGAGGTGCGCGGCCTCGCGGCCCTTCTCGGCACCGGGCTGTTCGACGGTCGTGAGGCGGCCGGGCCACCAGGACTGCGTGATGCCGTCGAATCCGGTGACGGACAGGTCGCGCGGGACGTCGAGCCCGCGCTCGCCGGCGGCGAGGACGACCCCGAGGGCGAGCATGTCGCTCTGGGCGACGATCGCCGTCGGCGGATCGGCCACCGCGAGGAGAGCGGCCCCGGCCACCCGTCCGGCGTCGACGTCGGAGGCGGTGGCGGCGACGGTGGGGACCGCGTCGCCGAGGACGTCGGCGACCCCGTGCATGCGGTCCCGGGGCGTCGAGAACCTCTCGGCGCGGTAGTCGTGGGCGGGTCGGACCCGGCCCGCGGGCTCGTCGCACGGGAGGACGACCTGCGCGATCCGCGTGTGCCCGAGCTCGGCGAGATGCGCGGCCGCGGCCGCGGCGGCCGGGCGTTCGTCGATGCCCACCCGGACGACGTCGTCGACCACCGGCGTGTCCATCGCGACGAGCGGGACCCCCTTGGCGCGCAGCGTGTCGAGCACCGGGCCGGCGTCGGGACCGCAGCCGAAGAACACGGCCGCGTCGAAGGCGGAGGACGCGAGGCGGGTCGCGGCGGCGCCCTGATTGCCGTCCGGCTGCGAGACGAGCAGCATGCTCGCGGGGATCTCGTCGAACACCGAGGCGAGGCCGTCGAGCCGGCTGACGGCGTAGGGGTCGCGGAACACCGTGAGCAGGCGGTCCTCGACGACGACGGCGACGACGCCCGAGCGCCCGCGACGCAGCGAGGAGGCGACCGGGTCGGGGCCGCGGTAGCCCACCGTGGTCGCGGCGGCGCGGACCCGCGCGGCGGTCGCCTCGCTGACGGCGCCGGCCCCGCTGAAGACGAGGGAGGCGGTGGACAGGGACACCCCGGCCTCCTGCGCCACCGAGCGCAGCGTCACCCGTTTGGCCCGTCCTCCCATGTCGCCAGCCTACCGAAACGATTCGACGGCGGTCCGGGCACCCGGCGGCACCCGTCCGGCACCTCGGCGCGCTCTCCCGTGCCCGCCGACGGTGCGTCGCGTCGCGGGTCCCTCGGGGCGCTCGCAAGGCGGGTTACCGTGGACGAGGCCGCGGGGGATCGACGGCCGGGGGAACGACGGCGCGTGCGGGCGGGGACGAGCTCTGGGCGGAGCCGGGCGGGTGCGTGGTGGTCACTCGCAGGGAACAGCGGGAACGCAGTGGCGGCCCGACGGCGGCGTGCGCCGCGGGGGTGTGTGGCGGGGGCGACGGGGAGCGAGAGGGGACGACGATGCGGGGTGTCCACGTGGGTGGCGACGTGCGGCCGTCGCGGCGATCGGTGCTGGGACTCGCGGCGCTCGGCGTGGCCGGCCTGGCCGGGTGCGGTGCCGCGGGCGAGCCCGGCGGGGCGGCGGCGACGGGCGCCGCAGCCGGGACGAGCGGGTCGACGGGGACGCCGTCGACCCCGACGACGTCGGCCACGACCGCGCCGACCACGACGGCGCGCAGACCGGCGACCGCGGCGCAGATGCTCGCCCGCGCCACCGTGCCCGTCCTCTGCTACCACCAGGTCCGCGCCTACGAGGGCGGCGACTCCGCCTACACGCGGGGCAACCTCGTCATCCCGCCCCGCGCGCTCGCGGCGCAGCTCGACGCCATCGCCGCCGCGGGGTACACGACGATCACGCCCGACACGTACTGGCGGCACCTCCAGACCGGCACCGGGTTGCCGGCCAAGCCGGTCATGCTCACCTTCGACGACGGCAAGGACAACCAGGCGCTCGCCGGTCTCCCGCTGCTGGCGGAGCGGAAGATGACGGCGACGTTCTTCGTCATGACCGTCGTCATCGGCAATCCGGGGTGGATGACCAAGGCCGACGTCCGCCGGGTCGCCGACGCCGGAATGACGATCGGCTCGCACACGTGGGACCACCACATGGTGACCACGTACACCGGCGACGACTGGAAGACCCAGTTCGACAAGCCGCGGGCGACGCTGCGGGCCCTGTCGGGGCAGGACGTCCTCGACCTCGCCTACCCGTACGGGGCGTGGAACGCGGCCGCGTTCGCGCCCCTGAAGGCGGCGGGGTACCGCGCCGCCTACCAGCTCCGGGAGGACCCGATCGCGCCGGCCGCGCCGCAGTACACGCTCCGGCGCATCCTCGCCGCCTCCGACCGCACCGGCGCCCAGGTCGTGGCCGACCTCGCCGCGTTCTGAGGGTCGTTCGGGCCGTCGGAGGGTCGACCGGGGCTCGGAAGGGCGCGGTACGGAGGGCGGCCGGGGCTCGGAGGGGCGGTCGACGGTCGGCCGTGGCCGACCCCGCCGGGTTTGAGGGTCGTTCGGCCGTCGGAGCGTCGACCCGGGCTCGGAGGGCCGGGGGTTCGGAGGGGCGGCCAGGGCTGGGAGGGGCGGTCGACGGGCGGTCGACGGGCGGCCGTGGCGGACCGACAGGGCCTACGTTGGTCCCATGCCGTTCTTCGCCGTGACCTACCACTACGTCGACGACGCCGCGCGCCTCGACGCCACCCGCCCGATCCACCGGGAGTTCCTCGCGTCGCTCGCGGGCGCGGGCGCCCTGCGCGCCTCGGGTCCGTACATCGGGGTGACCCCGGCGGCCGCGCTGCTCATCCTCACCGCCGAGAGCGAGCAGCAGGTGCGCGACCTCCTCGCCGACGACCCCTTCCAGCAGGAGCAGCTCGTCGCCGAGACCCGCGTCGTGGAGTGGAACCCCGTCATCGGCGACTACGCCGATCAGGCGGGCTACTGACCCCGCCTGCCCCCTTCTCGGTTCGACGTCACCCAGGTCACTTGCCGAGCTCGGCGGCCCGGGCGTCCCAGTCGGCCCAGATGTCGTCCTTCTCCTCGTCCATCTCGCGCATGACGGCCTTGCGGGCCTTCGCCGAGAGGTGGTCGACGTAGAGGGTGCCGTTGACGTGGTCGGTCTCGTGGAGCAGGCAGCGCGCGAACAGGCCGGTCCCCTCGATGCGCAGCGGGTTGCCCCGCTGGTCGACGCCGCGCACGACGGCGTAGAAGTCGCGCGCGAGCTCGGAGCCGGCGCCAGGGACCGACAGGCAGCCCTCCCAGCCGGTCTGGCGGCCGGCGAGGCCGGGGTCGATCGACTCGACGACCGGGTTGCACAGGTGACCGACGTGGCGGACGTCGTAGGCGTCGGTGCAGTCGTAGACGAAGAGCCGCAGGTCGACGCCGACCTGGTTGGCGGCGAGCCCCGCGCCGTGGGCCACGGCGTTCGTCGTGAACATGTCGTCGACGAGCGTGCGCAGGTCCTTCGACCCGAACTCGGTGACCTCCCGGCACGGGGTGTGCAGCACGTCCTCCCCGATGACCGTGATGCGGCGACGGCGTCCGCGCTTCACCTCGGCCGTGATCTCGGGGACGTGGTCCACGGGCACCCCGTCGAGCCGGGTGCGCCGGTCCGCGGGTGCTGCGGAGGGGTCGATCGTGCGGGGGGAGCGGCGCCCGAACGAGCCGAGCGCGCCGAAGGCGGAAGACATGCGGTCCATCATCGCCGATCCGTGGGAGGGCGAGGTTCCGCGCAGGTCCCTCCCGGGTCGTCCCGGGTTCCGGCCGCCGCAGTCCTTCCGCCGTCGTGCCCCGGCGTGGACGCGCTGTCGACCCGTTTTGCCACCGCTGTCGCCCCCGCGGTGGTCCCCCGTGCCGTCGACCCCCCCGACGTCGGCGCTGCACCGGCTGGGCCATCGTCGCCCCACAGTCGTCCCCCGCCGTCATCAGCTCGTCGTGATGACATCGTCGTAGGCCGCGGCTCCGACGAATCCCCGGGATACACGGAGCGGTGTCGTCGTGCCGTGTCGTCGGCCCCGACTGTCGGGCCGCGACGACTGGACCCGGTCGTCAGACTGCGGCGCATGGACCCGGTCGTCGGGCCGCGGTGATCGGTCCCGGCCGTCAGGGTTCGGTCACCCTCCGCCTCCGTGTCGTCCGGGCCCGTCGTCGCCCGCTCGGCCCAGGGCTCGGCGCAGCGCGGCGATCCCGTCGGCTCCCGCCCGACGGGCGGCGGCGGGGGAGCAGCCGAGCACCCCGGCGACCTCGTCGTAGGGCAGACCCGCCAGGTGGTGGTAGGCGACCGCGTGGCGCTGCCGATCGGTGAGGCCGCGCAGGGCGTCGTACAGGTCTGCTGTGTCGTCGACGCCGGCGGCGGGGTCACGCGCCGTCGCGGGCACCTCGGCCGTGGGGGCCGGCGCGCGGGCCCGGGACCGGGCCACGTCGAGGGCCCGCCGGTGGGCGATGGTGACGAGCCACGCCTCGACGTTCGCGTCGTCGGGCAGGTCGGGCCACGCTCGCAGCGCCGACAAGAACGTCTCGCTCCACGCGTCGTCGGCGTCGACCGGCCCGAGCACGGCGCGGCACACGCGCAGCACGGTCGGCCCGTGCGTGGCGACCACGAACTCGAAGGGCGTCCTCACGGCACCCAGCCAACCAGGTGCGGCCCGGAAGGGTCGGTCACCCACCCGAGATCCGCTGCCCGACGACGTGCGGTGACCACGACGTCGTCGCGGGCATCCCCCGCGTCGTCGGCCGCGGTGGCCGTCCGACTCCGCCCCGGCGTTCGCCGCTGGTGTTGATGGTCGCGTTGACTGCGGCTGGCGGGCTGGCCTGGGTTCGCCGCGCAGAGCCTCTTGTCGCGTTGACTGCGGCTGGCGGGCCGGTCTCCGTTGGCCGCGCAGAGCCTCTTGTCGCGCTCACTGCGGCTGGCGGGCCGGTCTCCGTTGGCCGCGCAGAGCCTCTTGTCGCGCTCACTGCGGCTCGCGAGCTCGCCTCCGTTCGCCGCTCGCTGCCGCAGGCGAGGGGTCGGGACTCGCCCAGGGCCGGATCGCGGGGGGCGGCGCCGGGCAACGACGTCGAGCACCTCGAGTGAGGGGTTCAGAACGGTGGGTTGGCGCCCCGGTAGTCCTCGAGCGCCTGGCGGGTACCGGCGTGGGCCGTGCGTTCGGCGCTCAGGGCGGCGCGCAGGTCGGAGATCTCGTCGCGGAGCCGGCCCTCGCGGCCGTGCAGCCAGGCCTCGAGCGGATCGGACGGCTCGCCGGTGACGCTCGCGTCGGTCGTCGCCGGCATGACCCGCGCGCCCGGCCTCGCTGCCGGCGCGACGTCGTGCGTCGCCTCCGGTCCGGACCACGGTCCTGTCTCCGATCGCCCTCCACCTGAGCCCGACCCGGACCGCGGTCCCGCCTGCGACCGCCCGCCCTCCGACCCCGGCTCGGCACCGCGGGCCTGGCCGGGCCGCGGTCCTGATCCGCCGTCCTGGCCCGGTTCGGGGGTCGAGGGCTCGACGGGGGTGTCGACGCCGATGTCGGTGTAGTCGTACGGGAACGTCGTGTAGGTGTGGCCGTCGGGCAGGCGCCATGCGACGGTGCCGTCGGGGGTGAGGGTGGCGGTCCAGTGGTGGCGGGTCTTCTTGGAGTGGTGGCGTCGGCAGAGGCTCTGCAGGTTGGCGGCGCTCGTGTCACCGCCGTGTCGGCGTTCGTTCACGTGGTCGAGGTCGGTGGTGTGGGCGGGTCGGTCGCAGCCGGGGGCGCGGCAGCGACCGTCGCGGGCGCGGACGACGCGGGCCATGTCGGCGGGCGCCCGGTAGGTGTTGACGGCGGCGTTCATCGCGTAGCCGGTGGCGGGGTCGGTGACGATGCGCCGCCAGCGGGCGTCGCGGCCGTGGGCGAGGGCGCGGATGGTCTCGGCGGCGACGGGGATCCCCTCGACGAGGCCGGGTTCGTCGGTCGCGCCGAGCAGGGCGGCGGCGGAGATGACGACGTCGACCACAGCGGTGGGCCAGCCGGCGGCCGGGTGGTCGGGGTGGTCGGTGCTGGTGGGGGCGTCGGGGGCGGGTCGGCCGAACAGGAGCAGGTCGAGGGCGATGTCGGAGCGCAGTTGGTCGAGGGTGCGCCGGTCGCCGCTGCCGCGCAGGGCGCGGGCGATGGCGTCGATGCGGCGGTAGGCGCCGGCGCAGCGGGCGTCGGCGCCGCGGATGCCGAGGGAGGCGGCGCCGTCGTCCTCGGTGCGGATCCACACGGCGCGCCGGTTGGTGGCGGCGGAGCGGCGGGTGCGGCTGCTCGCGTGCCGGATGGTCTGTCGGCGCAGGCAGGCGCGGAACTCCCGCTGCCCCGCCGGGGCGCCGGTGCGTGCCCGCCGCCGCGCCGCATACGCGGCCACGGCCGCGGCGATCACGGCTCGGACGTCGGTCGGCACCTCCAGGGCGTCCACTTCCTCGACGACGGTGCACGCCTGCTCGAAGGTCAGCTCCCCGGCGGCCACCGAGGCGGTCAGCGGCTCGGCCACCGTCGGGGCCGCTTGGGCCAGGCCGGCTCGGCCCAGCCACGGCCCCCGCCGACCCCCGCACGACGCGACCGCGGAATCCACGACCGCGGACCGCGCCTGCGCCGCGACCTCCCGCCGCCGCGACGGCCCGGCGTCCGGTTCGTCGGCGAGGTCGGCCGCGGTCTGCGCCGCGATGAGTCGGCCCAGGACCTCCGCGCGGCGCAGCTCGATCCGCGCCGACTCCGCCTCCAGCTCGCGCAACTGTTCGTACAGGTCGGCCGCGCCCGTCCGGGCGTCGGGACCATCACGGTTCTCGCGCTGCGAGGCCGCGACACTCTCCCCGGCGCCGCCGACCACCCCAGCAGTCTCGGGCCGTTCGGGGGCGCCAGGCTCGCAGTCACGTCCGTCTGTCGCGTGAGCGGTGTGCACGGTGGCGGACGCCCACCCCGCCGCGGCCTCGCCGGGGGCCGGACCCTCCTCGCGGTCGAGGCGGAGGAGATCGCGCAACCGGTCGACGTCGATGCCCAGGAGGTCATGGTCCGGGCCGAGTGTCGAGTGGAGCGCCCCCACGGCCCGCCGAGCGTCGGAATCGAGGCCGGCCGCAGCCGCATCCGAGAAGACTCCGGGGGCCAGCAGGCTCGCTACGAGCGTGGTCCGCAGGTGCCGTTCGAGCGCGCTCGTGGAGGGCCCGACGAACGTCGTGGTTCCCGTCGGCGTCGACATCGTTCACCCCTGTCCCGTGCGGTGGTGCGGTGGAAAATCTCTCCTCATTCGTCGCCGATGAGACGCATTGATTAGGAGATATGTATGAGATCAGCGTCAACAGT
This sequence comes from Agilicoccus flavus, assembly GCF_014857905.1. Classification (GTDB taxonomy): domain Bacteria; phylum Actinomycetota; class Actinomycetes; order Actinomycetales; family Dermatophilaceae; genus Agilicoccus; species Agilicoccus flavus. The sequence goes on from NZ_JACYXE010000007.1 coordinate 126,458, forward strand.
TTCGCGCGTCGGACGCCGCGGGTTTCCACGCCCGGGACCGGGGTGTGCCGGACCGGTCCCTGCGCCCCGGTCGCGGGGTGTCGGGTCGCCCCTCTCCGCCCGACATCCACGTCACCAGGCCTGGCCGTCCGACCAGGTCGAGACGCCGGGATCATCACGGGCCACGTGCCACGGCGCCGAACGACGGCCGACGGGCGTGCGGGTCGTTCGGGGCGGGCCGGCGTCGGGGGTCGCCGGAGCGACAGCCACGGCGTGGGGTCCGCGGGTCGTTCGGGGTGGGCCGGCGTCGGGGTCCCCGGAGCGACAGCGACGGGCGTGCGGTCCGCGGGTCCGGGCGTCGGTGTCCCCGAGCGACGGGCGACGGGGCGCGTGGGACCCTTGGGCCGCCTGGGTGGGACGGCGACGGTGTCCCTCGCGGGCCCTCGAGCTGCCGACCCTCAGCGCTGGCCGGGTCGCCGCGTCGGCAGCGCCGGTCCCCGCGCCCTGCCCGGTCCGACGTCCGACGTTCCGGTACCGGCCGCTCCCGGGGCGATCTCCGTTCACCGGCGCCCCGGGCTTCGACGTGTCCGCCTCCCGCATCGACGCCGTGCGTCCGCCCGTGCAGCCGTTCCCGAAGGCCGCGCTTCCCGGAGGAGCGCGGCTCAGCGGCCGGCGTCGGCCCCACGATGGGCGTACAAGTCGCGGAGCAGGGCGATCTCGGCGCCGTGATGGATCACCTCGCGGTTGATGTGCAGCACGAGGGTGAGCATCGGCTCCGCGGCCCACGGCCCCTCGGCCTCGCCGACGGGGCGGGCCAGCGCCTCCTCGTCGAGGCCGCGCACCCCGGCCTGCCACGCGGCGTACGTCTCGTCGAGCTGCGCGAGGGCCTCCGCGGCCGTACCCGGGTAGTCGTGGGTCATGTAGTCGTACGGCGGGCCCCCGAAGTGCCCGGCGACCCGCGCGCCGAGCACCCCGACGACGAGGTGGCCCAGCCGCCACGCGATCGTCGTGACCGGCGCCGGGACCGGCTCGGGGAACGCGAACTCGATGACGTTCTCGCCGCTCCCGCCCTGGACGGGGGCCTCGGACTCGCCCCGCGGTCGGACGTTCCAGCAGCCGGGCACCGGCTCCCAGCGGTACTCGTCGTCGGTGAGGCCCTCCAGCCGCGGCCGGAGCTGCCCGCTCCAGTGCCAGTCGAGCTGGTCGGCGAGGTAAGGGGTGATGTCGAGACGGGTCATGGCGCTCTCTCCTGGATCGAGGTCGGTCGGATGGGCGAGATGGAGCGGGTGGAGCCTGGACGTGCCGATGGATCGCTGGTGCCGCCGCGGGATCGCGGTCGCAGAGGATGGGATCGCGCCCGGGGCGGGCACCCGGTCGAGCGGCCGGATCGCGGCTCGCGACCCTGCGCCGTCCCGTGATCGCACTTCTTCCGCACACAGCGGACACATCCTGTCCGCTGTCGGTGTCATCGTCGGGGTATGTCCGACCCGACCGTCCGCGTCCTGCGCCTCCTCACCCTGCTCCAGGAGCACGCCGTCTGGACCGGCCCCGATCTCGCGGAACGCCTCGGCGTCAGCGTGCGGGGGGTGCGCCGCGACGTCGAGCGGCTGCGCGAGCTGGGCTATCCGGTCCGCTCCGAGCGCGGCGCGGGCGGCGGGTACCGCCTCGCGGCGGGTGGCGCGATGCCGCCGCTCGTGCTCGACGACGACGAGGCGGTGGCCATCGCGGTGTCGTTGTCGCTCGGGGCCGGTGGGACGGTCGAGGGTGTGGGGGAGGCGTGCGTGCGCGCGCTCGCCAAGCTCGACCAGGTGGTGCCCAAGCGGCTGCGTGAGCGCATCGCCGCGCTGTCGGAGTCGACGGTCCGGCTCGAGGGTGGCACGTCTCCGGTCGACGCGGGCCTGCTCACCGGGCTCGCGCGGGCGTGCCGGGACCACGTGCAGGTGCGCGTCGCCTACCGCAAGCAGGGGGCGCAGGACGCCGACGAACGCCGCCTCGAGCCGTACCGTCTCGTGGCCACGGGGAGGCGGTGGTACCTGCTCGCGTTCGACCTCGCCCGCGACGACTGGCGGGTCTTCCGCCTCGACCGGATGGCCGACCTGCACGCGACGACGTTCCGCTTCGCGCCCCGGCCGGCCCCCGACGCCGCCGAGCGCGTGGCCCGCGGCACGGCCGTCGAGGCCTACCGGTGGCGGGCCGCTCTCCGGGTCGAGGCGCCTCCCGAGACGGTGCGGGCGTTCGTGCCGCCCACCCAGGTGGGGGTCGAGGAGATCCCCGGCGAGCCGGAGGCGTGCCTGCTGCGCACCGGGGCCGACGAGCTCGGCTCGATCGTCGTGTGGCTCGGCATGCTGCCGTGGCCCATGAGTGTGCTCGAGCCTCCCGAGCTGCTCGAGGAGCTCATCGTCCACGCCGACCGCCTGCGCGCCACGGCGGGCGCCGCGGGCGGGGCGGGGCCGGGCGTGGCCAGTGCCGCGGTCGATGCGGACGACGGCGCCGCCGGACCGGGGGACGGCGGTGACACCGACGGTGAGGCGCGCCGGCGCCCGACCGGGCGCTGACGCCGGACCCGGACCTGACGCCGGCGCCCGTGCCGACGCCGGCACCCACTTGCCGATGCCGTTGCCGATGCCGATGCCGACGCCGGACCGCGGGACGTCGAGCCGTGAGCACCCGAAACCGCCTGGGTCGACTAGCGTTTCGCCATGCGCCTGTACGAGGGTGACCCCCGCCGCGTCGCGACGATCCTGCCCGGCCGGGGATACACCCCCGACGGGCCACTCCTGCACTACACGCGGCGCGTCCTGCACGACCGCGGCTGGACCGTCCGCGAGCACTGGTGGGAGCGGGGCGCGGCGACCACCCTCGACGAGGCGCGTGACGAGGCGACGGACGTCGTCAAGGGCGCGCACGCCCACGGGCTGCACCTCGTCGTCGGGAAGTCGCTCGGGTCGCTGGCCGCGCCGGTCGTCGTCGACCACGGCCTCCCCGCGATCTGGCTCACGCCGCTCCTGCGCGAGGACGTCGTCCGCGCCGCGATCCTCGCCACCCTCGAACCCACCCTCGTCGTCGGCGGCACCGGCGACGCGTCCTGGGACCGGGAGGTCGCGGCCGCGTCGCACGCGCAGGTGCACGAGGTCAAGGGGGCCGACCACTCGCTCGAGATCCCCGGTTCCTCCGACGACTCGGTCAAGATCCTGCGTCGCATCCTGCGGCGCATCGACGACTTCGTCGGCGGGCTGGAGGCCTGATCGAGGGATGGATCCGGGCCGGGCGTCGGCGTTAGGTTCGAGCCATGACCACCGCCACCGCCCTCGTCGTCCCCACCCACGGCGACTCGTCCGTCCTCACGATCGAGCAGCGGGAGCTGCCCGCCCCCCGACCCGGCGAGGTGCTCGTCCGCGTCGCCGCGACCGGCGTCAACTTCATCGACGCCTACCAGCGCGGGGGCGTCTACCCCGTGCCCACGCCGTTCGTCGCCGGCACCGAGGGGGCCGGCACGGTCGAGGCGGTCGGTGATGGTGTCACCGACGTCGCCGAGGGCGACCACGTGGCGTGGGCCATGGTCCTCGGCGCCGCGGCGACCCACGCCGTCGTCCCGGCCGACCGCCTCGTGCCGGTGCCAAACGGCGTCTCCCTCGAGCAGGCGGCCGCCGCCATGCTGCAGGGCTGCACCGCGCACTTCCTCACCACCGACTGCTTCCGCGTCGGCCCCGGGACGATCGCCCTCGTCCACGCGGCCGCCGGCGGCGTCGGCCAGCTCCTCGTCCAGCTCGTCAAGGCGGCGGGCGGCACGGTCGTTGCGACCGCCGGCACCGCCGAGAAGCTCGAGATCGCGCGCTCCCGTGGCGCCGACCACCTCGTGAACTACCCGGAGTACGACACCTCCGAGGCGCTCGCCGAGGCGATCACGAGTGCGGCCGGCCGCAAGGTCGACGTCGCCTACGACGGAGTCGGCAAGGCCACGTTCGACGCCTCGATGGCCGCCCTGCGCCCGCGCGGCTACCTCGTCCTCTTCGGCGCGGCGAGCGGCGCCGTGGACCCGGTCGACCCGCAGCGGCTCAACAGAGGCGGCTCGCTGTTCCTCACGCGCCCGACGCTCGCGCACTACGTCGCGGAACGCGACGAGCTGCTGGCCCGGGCCGGCGCGGTGTTCGATCTCGTCGGGAAGGGCGAGCTCGACATCGCCGTGGGCGGCCGGTACGCCCTCGCCGACGCCAAGCAGGCCTACGACGACCTCGAGGGGCGCCGCACCACGGGCAAGCTGCTGCTCATCCCCTGATCGCGCCCCTGCTCGCGCCTGCCGCGCTTCCTCCGCCGGCACCCCCCGGTGGCGGATCCGCGGCACGCCCTCGCGATGCGCGTCGCCCACGGGCACGCGGCCGTGGACCGGCGGGGTGATCCCCACCGGTCCACGACCGTCTTCGACCGATCCGGGTCGCCGGCGACCCGACGCCTGTCGACGGCTTGTCGACGGCCTGTCGACCGGCCTATCGACGCGGCCTGGCCGAGGACGACAACGTGGTCGCGCCGGGCCCGTCCCAGGCCACGAGGGCGGTCGGGGCACCCAGCGCGGCCCGCGTGACCGGCACGCGCACCGCGAGCCGTCCGCGGCCGGGCACCTCCACGGTCCGTCGACCGAGCACGCCCTTCGCGTCGCTCAGGCTGACGTGGGCCACGCCGGCCCGCGCCGCCCGCACGGTGACCACGGCGACGCCGGCCGCCGGACGGCGCACCGACTCGACCCAGCCGCCGGTGCGTCGGGTCGCCGACGGGCCACCCGCGAGGGCGACGTTGTCGACCACGGCCTGCGCCACGGACTGCGGCGAGTCGAGGGAGGACAGCGCCTCGAGCGGGATGATCGGCTCCTTGGGCGTGGTCGCGCGGCCGGCCGGCGGGGTGTCGCCGTCGAGCCGGACCCGGCCCCAGCGGTAGGGGTCGCCCTGCACGCCGCCCCAGACGGACCAGCCGATGCGGGTCTGGCCGGTCTTGTCCTGCGTGTCCGAGTCGTAGGGCAGGACGTCGAGCCCCATGCGAGCCGGGTCGATCGCGGCCGGCAGCGCGCTCATCGGGATCGCGACCTCCGCGGTGTAGCCGGTGTAGGGCTCGTCGACCTTCACCGCCCACTTCATCCCGGGAGCCGTCTGCGCCGCCGGGCCCTGGTGGTTGTCGGCGTCCCGCAGACCGCACGCCGGACCCTGTTGCGTGAACGGCAGGATCGCCGCCTTGAAGGTCGTCGACGTGTTCTCCGAGGTGCCGCGCGGGTCGATCGCGATCTCCAGGGAGTCGGTGCGCCAGTGCCGCTTGCAGTCGTTCGTCGCGAGTGCCGTGCCCTTGACGTCGTCCACGACCTTGGCCGCCACATAGAGCGTGTCGGCGTCCCAGCTCACCCACGCCTGGCCGGAGCAGTCGGCGGCCGAGTCGCAGGCCGTGCCCTCCCACATGCGCGAGATGTCCAGGGCCGGCCCGCCGTACTCACCCGCCGTGACGACGCCGTCGAGCGTCGGCTTCGCCTTGGTCGCGACCGTCTGCGGAACGAGCTCGAGGGCCTGCGGGGTGCGGGCCGTGCCCGTCGAGCTGGTCGTCTCGAGGGTGTAGGCGTAGTCGCCTCCGGGCGCGCCCGTCCTGAGGGTCGCGTCGGTGTTGGTCACGGTGAAGGTGACCGTGGCTCTGGCCCCGGGTGCGAGCGGCCCGTAGGCCCGGCCGGCCGGGGCGACGGTGAAGCCTGCCGGGGGTTTGAGGGTCACCCGCCCCGACTGGGTGGTGCCGGAGGCGTTGGTGACCACGACCGGGATGTCGCGCCGCCCGCCGCTCGCCACGGTGAGCACCGGGGCGACGGAGACGCTGAGCTGCGGCACCCGGGCCGTGCGGGTCCAGGCCTCGAACTCCTCGACCTGCGGCAGCCACTGCTGGTGGGCGGTGACGGCGGGGGCGACGAGGATCGAGCGGTCGACGTAGCCGCGGCCCTGGTCGGACGTGAGGCGTACCGCGAGCCGCGCCCGCGCTCCCGTGGCCGCCCCGCTCGGCGCGGTCAGGGCCAGGCGCATCCGTGCCGTCGTCCCGGCGGCGATCCGGGACGGCAGGGCGCCGGCCCGCACGGCCCACCCGGCGGGGAGGACCGGACGCGCCCGCAGACCCGTGAGGGCCTGCCCGGCGGGCGCGGTCACGGTCAGGGTGCCGGTGACCCGGCCGCCGGGCTGGATGTCGCCCTGGTCGGTGGTGAGGACGGCGCCGGTGCGCAGCGGCAGGGCGCCGGCGGGACGGGTCAGCGCCCCGGCGATGGCGCCGTCGGCCGCCCTCGCGGCGGCCGATCCCGGCTCGGGGATCGGCACCCGCGACTCGATCTGCGTCATCGTGTCGCAGCCGATCTTGGTCGGGTCGGTGGGCACGTCGGGGAACCCCGCCCAGCCCTGGGTGACGTACGACCGCTGCGCCTCGCGCTCGACGGCCGCCCAGGTGCGCCCGTCGGGGGCCCGCTCGCCGCCCCACACGCCGTAGGCGTCACGCGTCGCCTCCTGCGGCACCAGGGTCGAGCCGCAGGTCGGGCCGGTGGAGGAGGTGCCGGCGAAGGACCGGGTCAGCAGCCGCGAGGGCGCCCACGGCCTGAGCCCCTCCCTGGTGATCTGCTCGGGGAACCGCGAGGGGTCGCCCGCGGCGCGGTAGGCCTCGACGGCGAGGCGCGCGGCCTCCTGGTGGTTGCCGTGGTTGCCCGGCGACGGTGCCGGGTCCATGGTCATCAGCACCTCGGGCCGGGTCCGGCGGATCACGCGGACGGTCCGGGCCAACGTGTCGTCGTGCCCCCACACCTTGGCGGTGAGCGGCTCGGAGACGGTGTAGTAGAAGTCGACCTTGTCGAGGTTGTAGACGTTGGTGATGCCGGCCTTGCCGACGGCCTTGCGCTCCTCGGCCTCGCGGAGGAGCCCGAGCGCCGGGCCCTCCTCGGGTCCGGCGGCGTTGCCGCCACCCTCCCCGCGCGTGACGGTGACGACGCCGCTCTTCACGCCGTACCGCCGGCCCCAGTGCCCGAGCGTGGACAGGGTGCCGGCCTCGTCGTCGGGGTGGGCGCCGACGTAGAGCAGACCGAGGTCGACCGGGGTGCCGATCGACGTGTCCGTGGCCCCCGGTGGGCCGGCGGTAGCGCCGGCGGAGTCGGCGCCGGTATCGGCCTCCGCCCCGGCGGCGACCGCCGTGGGCAGGCCCGTGGGCCCGGCCGTGAGGGCCGCCGTGAGCGCGGCCAGGGTGGTGAGTGCGAGGCGTCCTCGTCGACGTCCCGCGGGATGCGGTGCCATGCCGTGCTCCTTGTGAGGGGTGGAGTCGGACTACTCGCGGACGGCGCCCTCGAGCATCCCGGCGATGAAGTGGCGTTGCAGGAAGAGGTAGGCGATGACCACGGGCAACGCGACGAGCACGGCGCCGGCGGCGAGGAGGGTGAAGCCCTGCGTGTACTGCCCCTGGAAGAACGCGAGCCCGAGGGGCGCGGTGCGCAGCCCCTCGTCGGTGATCATCACCAGCGGGATGAGGAACTCGTTCCACGTCCACATGAACGACAGGACGATCAGGGTGGTGATCGCGGGCCGGGCCAGGGGCACGAGGACCTGCCACAGGATCCGCCAGGTCGAGGCGCCGTCGAGCCGCGCGGCCTCGACGATCGTGCGGCTCGAGCTGCGGAAGTAGGTGCGCAGCCAGAACGTCCCGAAGGCCACCGACTGCGCGACCTGCGGCAGCACGACGGCCCAGATCGTGTCGGTCAGCCCCACGCTGCGCAGGTCGAAGTAGAGCGGGACGACGATCGCCTCGGCGGGCATCATGATGCCGAGCAGGAAGAGATAGAAGAGCACCGTCGACCCGCGGAACCGCATGGCGCCGAGCGCGTAGCCGGACATGATCGACAGCAGGGTGGCCACGACGACGACGATCAGCGAGACGAGCAGCGAGGTGCGCATGTACGTCGCGAAGTGCCCCACGTCCCAGGCCGTGACGAAGTTGGCGGGCCCGCCCGGGGCGCCCTCGTCGTGGCCGAACGCCGCCACGACGATCGTGAGGATCGGGTAGAGCGCGAACACCGCGAAGAGCCCGAGGATCACGTAGTTGGCGACCTGCTCGCCGCGGCTGATCCTCATGGCTCACCCCGTTCGACGATCCGGGTGATGAGGAACGAGATGGCGAAGATGACGATCGTCAGGCTCACCCCGATGGCGCTGGCGAGACCGACCTGCCCGAGCTCGAAGGCCCGGTGGTAGACCTCGTAGGAGGGGACGCTCGTCTGGTTGCCCGGGCCGCCCTTCGTGGTGACGTAGACGAGGTCGAACGTCTTCAGGGCCGCGATGACGGTGAGCGTCAGGGCGACCGAGATCTCGCCGCGCACGGCCGGCAGGGTGATCGAGAAGAACTCACGCACCGGACCGGCCCCGTCCAGGCGGGCGGCCTCGTACAGGCCCCGGTCGATCTGGCCCATGCCGGCGAGCATGAGGACGGTGACGAGACCGGTCTCGAACCACGTGCCCACGAAGCCCACCGCGGGCAGGGCCAGGGCGTAGTCACCGAGCCACGCCCGGGTCAGCCCGTCCAGTCCGACCGCCTGCAGGAACGAGTTGAGCGTCCCGTCGGGCGCGTAGATGCGGCGCCACGCGACGGCCACGACGACCATCGCCACGACCTGCGGCAAGAAGACGACCGTGCGGAAGAACCCGAGACCGTGCACCTTCGCGCGGTCGAGGATCGCGGCCAGCATCAACCCGACCACGAGCGGGATCACGGCGAAGAACAGCATGAGCACCAGGGCGTGCCCGAACGCCGCCCGCAGCCCCTCGTCCCGCAGGACCTCGACGTAGTTGTCGAACCCGACCCACGTGCCGAGCGTCAGCCCGTCCCAGTCGTAGAACGAGATCTGGACCGACCGCACCAGCGGGTAGAGCAGGAAGGCCCCGTAGACGAGCAGCGCCGGGGCGACGTACACCCAGGCGATCGCGCGCGGCTCGCCCGGCGGGCCGGGGCGCCGCCTGCGGGGCGGAGAGCTCGGGGCCACCGGTCAGCCCTTGGACGTGAAGTCCGAGTAGTCCTTCTCGAGCTTCTCGAGGGTCTGGTCGGGTGTGGCCTTCTTGGCGAGCAGGTCCTGCAACGCGGCCCCGATGGTGTCGCTCATCGTGGGCGTCGCCCAGTCGAGGTAAGGCAGGAGGGCGTCGTTCTTCGTCGTCGTGCCGAAGGCCTCGAAGACCTGCTGGCCCAGGGCGTTGGGCGCCTTCTGCTGCGCGGTGTCCACCACCGGGAGGTTCTCGGTCTCGGCGATGACCTTCATCGCCTCGGGGGTGGTGATGTGGTTGATGAAGGCCGCGGCGGCGTCGGGGTTCTCGGCCTTGTTGGTGATGGCGAACGGCTGGCCCGAGGCGCCGGTCGTGTAGGTCGTGCCGCCGGCCTGCGCGGGCGGCGGCAGCATGAACGCGACCTTGGCGCCCATCGCCTTGGAGATGTCGGCCTGCAGCCAGGTGCCGGCGATGAGGTAGGCGCCCTGCCCCTTGGTGAAGGCCTGCCACGCCGGGTCGTAGCCCTGGCCGTTGAAGCCCTGGTTGACGTAGCCCTTGTCGACCCAGTCGACGAGCTTGCCGACGGCCTGCTTGTTGCCGTCGGAGGTCCAGGACGCCCCGGCGTTGCCGAACCCGAGTTTGCGGATCTCGTCGGCCTTGACGTACTGGCCCTGCACGACGCCCAGGACGTGGACGGCCGGCCACTTGTCGAGGTTGCCGAGCATGAGCGGCACCTCGCCCTTGCTCTTGAGCGTCGCGAGGGAGGACTCGAAGCCGGCCCAGTCGCTCGGCTGCTTCACTCCGGCCTTGGCGAGCTTGTCGGTGTTGACGTAGACCCCGACGACCTCGCCGACCTGCGGCAGGCCGTAGAGGTTGCCGGATCCGAAGGTCTTGGCGTCCGGCGAGTAGGACACGACCGAGCGCAGCGACTGGCTGTACCGCTTGTCCCAGCCGTAGGCCTTCATCCACGGGTCGAGCGGGATGAGCTGGCCGGCCTTGACGAACTGGCCCATCTGGGAGCGCGTGTTGTTGGCCTGCACGATGTCGGGGGCGTCGTTGCCGGACAGGGCGAGGCGCAAGGTCTTCGACAGGTCGTCGAAGGACCGGGAGACGCGCTTGATCTTGATGTTGGGGTACTTCGCCTGGAAACTCGCGATGTTCTTGGTGAGCTGCGCGTTACCGCCGCCGCGGACCTCCTGGTCCCACACGGTGAGGGTGACGTCGCCGAGCTGGGCCGCGTCGGTCTTCACCGCGCGCTCGGTGCTCGCCGACGTCGCGGCCCCCCCGCCTCCTCCGGGCGACCCCGGGGACCCCGGTGCGCAGGCGGCCAGGGCGAGCGCGGCGACCGCCGCGCCGCCCGCGACCACGACCGGAAGACGCTGAGTGCGATTCATGCTGACTCCTTGGGAGGTCGCGGCCACCGTCGCCCCCGGTAGGGCCGGGGGCGTGCGTCACATGATCGTCGGCCGTGCACCCGGGCGCAAGCACGAGCGTGCAACAGCTGCGCGATCGTGTCCGTCTGTGAATGATCGTGCGCGCTAAGCTGGGCGGGTGAAGCCGCTGCGTCAGGCCGCCCTGATGCGCCGCCTGCGCGCCCACGGCCCGGCGACCGTCGACGACCTCGCCGCGCACCTCGGAGCCAGCCACGCGTCGGTCCGCCGTGACCTGGCCGAGCTCGAGCGGGCCGGTCGCCTGGTCCGGGTCCACGGTGGCGCGGTCCTGCCACCCGACGACGCGTCCCCCGAGGAGCCGGTGCCGTTCGAACGGGTCGCGACCCACGAGCTTGCCGACAAGCGCGCGATCGCCGTCCGGGCGGCGCAGCTCGTCGCCGACGGCGACGTCGTCCTCCTCGACATCGGCACGACCACGATGCTGCTGGCCCGCGAGCTGCGGGGCCGGCGGGTCACCGTCGTGACGAACTCCCTGGCCGTCCTCGACGAGCTGCGCCACGACCGGCACGTCGAGCTCGTGCTCCTCGGCGGATCCGTCCGGCGGACGTACCACTCCCTCGTCGGCGTGCTCACCGAGGACGCCCTGCGACAGGTGCGCGCCACGACCGCCTTCCTCGGCACGAGCGGGATCACGCCGGCCGGTGACGTGCTCGACACGACGCTCGTCGAGGTCCCGGTCAAACGGGCCATGGCCCGCAGCGCCCGCCGCGTCGTGTTGCTCGCGGACCACACGAAGCTGCCCGGCCACGGCACCCTGCGCGTGTGCGGGGGCGACGGCATCGACATCCTGGTGACGGACGAGCAGGCCGACCCGCGGATGCTCGCCACCCTGACGGAGCTCGGCACGGAGGTGATCACGGCATGAGGCTGACCATCCTCGGCGGTGGGGGATTCCGCGTCCCGCTCGTCTACGGCGCTTTGCTCGGCGACCGGCACGAGCGCCGCGTCGACGAACTCGTGTTGCACGACGTCGACGCCGACCGGCTCGCGGTGATCGCCCACGTCCTGCGGCAGATGGCGGCGGGGCACCCGGACGCGCCGACCCTCACCGCGACGACCTCGCTGGACGAGGCGCTGGAGGGGACGGACTTCGTGTTCTCGGCGATCCGGGTCGGCGGCCTCGAGGGGCGCACCTGCGACGAGCGGGTGGCGCTGGACCTCGGGGTGCTCGGGCAGGAGACGACCGGGCCGGGCGGGCTCGCCTACGGCCTGCGCACGCTGCCGGTGGCGATGGACATCGCCGAGCGGGTGCGGCGGCTGGCGCCGGCGGCGTGGTTCATCGACTTCACCAACCCCGCCGGGATGATCACCCAGGCCATGCAGGCCGTCCTCGGCGATCGGGTCATGGGGATCTGCGACTCGCCGCTCGGGTTGGGTCGCCGCGCCGCCCACGCGCTCGGGCTGCCCGCCGACGCCACGCGCTTCGGCTACTCCGGTCTCAACCACTGCGGGTGGCTCCAGACGCTCGTGCACGACGGGGTCGATCGCCTGCCGGAGCTGCTCGAGCGCCCAGAGGCGCTCATGCGCACCGAGGAGGGGCGGCTCTTCGGGCCGGAGTGGTTGCAGGCCATCGGCGCCGTCCCCAACGAGTACCTCTACTACTACTACTTCACGCGGGAGGCCCTCGCGGGCATCCGCGGCTCGGCCCAGACGCGGGGGGAGTACCTGCTGGCGTCGCAGGCGGAGTTCTACCGCGCCGTCGGGGCCGCGCCGGAGCGCGCGCACGACCTGTGGGTGCGCACGCGGCGCGAGCGCGACGAGACCTACATGGCCGAGGCGCGCGAGCAGGGCGAGGAGCGCGACGCCGCCGACGTGGCGGGCGGCGGCTACGAGGGCGTGGCGCTCGCGCTCATGGGGGCGATCGCCCGGAACGAACGCGCGTCGATGCTGCTCAACGTCCGCAACGGGACGGCTCTGCCCGGGCTGCCGGCCGACGCCGTGGTCGAGGTGCCGTGCGTCGTCGACGCATCCGGCCCGCAGCCGCTCTCGGCCGTGCCCCTGACGGGGCATCCGCTGGGGCTCGTGCAACAGGTGAAGGCCGTGGAGTCGCTGACGATCCGAGCGGCGCGGGAGGGCTCGGAGTCCCTCGCCCTGCAGGCGTTCGCGTTGCACCCGCTCGTCGACTCCGTCGCCACCGCCCGCCTGCTGCTCGCGGGGTACCGGGAGCGGATCCCCGCCGTCGACGCCGTCTTCCGCTGACGCGCGGGTCGGTGCGGTGGCCGGCGGACGGTGGCTCGGGAACCGCGCGGCCGATGGCTCACGAACCACCGAGCGCCTCGGCGGTCGTGACGACCGACCCGGCGACGTCGGGCAGGCGCGTGAACGAGGCGTGCAGGTTGAACAGCCCGATCGCCTCCTCCGGGCCGACGGGTGAGCCCCACTCACGCATGTCCTCGGTGGTGTGCGCGTCGGCCACGACCGTGACCGGGTAGCCCCGATACAGGCCGCCGTAGAACGTGCCGCGGATGCACGCGTCGGTCTGCGCCCCGCACAGCACGAGGTCGGTGACGCCCAGCTCGCCGAGTCGGTCGGCCAGGTCGGTGGAGGCGAAGGAGTCGGCGAACGTCTTCTCGACGATCGGCTCGCCCGGCGCCGGGGCGAGCGCGTCGACGATCTGCCACCCGGGGGTGTCGGCGACGAGACCGCCGTCGCGGTGGCGCACCCAGACCACGGGAGCCCCGCGGTCCCGGGCGCGGTCGACCAGGGTGGCGACGTTCGCGATGATCTCGTCGGAACGGACGGAGGTGGCCATGACGTCGCGCTGGACGTCGACGACGAGGAGGGCGGTGCTCGGGTCGGTACTCATGCCCCGACGGTAGGGAGTGAACAGGACAGATCCTGTCCGCTGACCGCCCACCTCGTCATTGCGCGGGGCCGGTGTGTCCCTACCCTGCGTCGAGCGCCGCTCGGACCGCGGCGATCACGTCGTCGTCGGCGGCGCCCAGCCCGCGGGCGTCGGCGACGAAGCGGCGCGTCAGCGCGGCCAGGCGGGAGTCGCCGTCCTCGGCGACGAACCCGCCGCACACGCGGGTGCCCGCCCCGCGGCGCGTCTGCACGAGCCCCTGCGCCTCGAGCTCGCGGTAGGCCCGCGAGACGGTGCCCGGCGCGAGCCCGAGGTCGCCGGCGAGCTGGCGCACCGGGGCGAGGCGGGCGTCCCGCGGCAGGACCCCCGTGGTGATGAGCGCCTCGAGCTGGCTGCGGAGCTGCTCGAACGGCGGGGTCGGGTCGCTCGGGTCGACGGTGACGTCGGCGCTCACGACGCCCGGGGTCCGTTCGGTGTGGTCGGCCCGGTCGGTTCGGTCGGGTTCGTCGCGACCGACGCGACCGTCGAGGCCGGCGGGGCCGCGAGCACGGACGCCGACCGGGCGCCCCGGGGCGGACGGGCCCCCGGCACGAGGAGCAGGACGGCGCACCAGATCGCGAGGACCGCCGCGATCGGCACCCCGAGCAGGCAGGCCCAGCCGAGCGCCGTGAGCCACGGCTGGGGCACGCCCGCCTCGGTGGAGCCCAGGGCGACGCTGCGCGCGGCGAGCCCCGCCGTGGCAAGGACCCCCATGGCCTCGAGGGCGACGCCGAGACCGGCGGCGGCGACGAGGGACTCGGCCTGGCGTCGGCGGATCCAGTCGTCCACCCGGACGATCTCGCCGTCGGAGTCGTCGCGCGGGCGCCGGGCCACGACGACGAGGCCGACCAGGGTGAGCGCGGCCAGCAGCGCCAGGGCCGGCGCGAGGACCGACGAGTAGAAGGTCCCCGGCCACGGACCGGCCGACCCGCCGCCGTCGGGGGTGGTGTAGCTGAGCGACCGCCCGGCCCGGCCCAGGTCGTCGGCCGAGCCGAGGCCGGCGGCGAGGGCCAGGACCACGACGAGGGCGGCGAGGCAGAGCGCGGCCGCCAGGGTGATCCCGCGCGGGGGCGTCGCCACGCCGCGACGTGCCCCCAGGCCCGCGCGCTGACCTCGCGCCGTGCCGCGAGCGGCGAGGTCGGCCGTGACGAGGGCCACGACGACGACCGTCGCCCCGGCGAGCGGGGCCAGCGCCAGGCCCCGGCCGAGCCCGCCCGGCAGCGCGGCGACGACCCCGAAGGCCACGGCGCCGGCGGCGAGGCCGACCCATCGCCCGCGCGCGACGCGTCGCCGCAGCGCGTCCAACCCGGGACGGTCGCCGGCCGGCGCGGGGGCGGTTCGCCGCCGATGGGGACGGAGGACCAGCAGGACCACCACCGCCGCGAGGACGGCGAGGGTGGCGACGACGGTGACGAGGTAACTGCTCACGGCGGCCTCCTGAGCGAGGAACGGGACGCCTCCAAGCGTGACGATCTTGTGCTAATGTGTCAATGACTTGATACAAAAATCCCTGGGGCTGATCAGGTAACGTGGCGGCGAGGCGCGACACGGCGATCGCGCGGATCGGGGCCGCCGTCGCCGCGGAGCCCGGTTCCGGGGGCCGCTCCAGGGTCGAGGTGGCCCCGTGCGTCCCGGAGTGTCCGGGGGGCGCGGGTGGCCCGGCGCGTCCCTGGACGCCGTCCGGGCACGGGTCGGGCGCACGGTTGGCGTCGGGGGGTGCGGCGGCACTTCGCTAACCTGAACCGGTGCTGACGATGCAAGACGCCCTGGCCCGCCTCTCCGACTACTGGACGTCGAAGGGTGCGCTCACGTGGCAGCCCATCAACACCGAGGTCGGGGCCGGCACGATGAACCTCGCCACCGTGCTGCGGGTGCTCGGCCCCGAGCCGTGGGACGTCGCCTACGTCGAGCCGTCCGTGCGCCCCGACGACTCGCGGTACGGACAGAACCCGAACCGCCTCCAGACGCACACGCAGTTCCAGGTCATCCTCAAGCCCGAGCCGGGCGACCCCCAGGAGCTCTACCTGGGCAGCCTCGAGGCCCTCGGCATCGACCTCGCCGCCCACGACGTCCGCTTCGTGGAGGACAACTGGGCGCAGCCAGCGATCGGCGCGTGGGGGCTGGGCTGGGAGGTCTGGCTCGACGGCATGGAGATCACGCAGTTCACGTACTTCCAGCAGGTGGGCGGGCAGGACCTCGACCCCATCCCGGTCGAGCTCACCTACGGCATGGAGCGCATTCTCATGGCCGCGCAGGGGGTCACGCACTTCCGCGACATCGCGTACGCGCGCGCCGCCGACGGCCGGGTCGTCACGTACGGCGAGGCGTTCGGCCAGCAGGAGTACGAGATGAGCCGGTACTACCTCGACGACGCCGACGTGGACACCCAGCGCGTCCTCTACGAGAGCTACGTCTCCGAGGCCGGCCGGATGGTGGCGGCCCGCCTCCCCGTGCCCGCGCACCGATTCATCCTCAAGAGCAGCGACGCGTTCAACGTCCTCGACGCCCGCGGCGCCATCAGCACGACCGAGCGGGCCCAGGCGTTCGGCACGATGCGCCGCCTCATGCGCGACACCGCCGCGCTGTGGGTCGAGCGCCGCGAGGAGCTCGGCCTGCCGCTGCTGCCGCGCGGCGAGGACGGCGAGCTGCGGCCCGCCCCCGCGGCGCCCGAGCCGCCCGCGCTCGCGACCGACCTGCCGCACACGCCGCAGACCTTCGCGCTCGAGATCGGCGTCGAGGAGCTGCCGCCGCACGTCCTGCCCCAGGCCGTCGAGTCGGTCCGCGAGACGCTCGCCGGCCGACTGGCCGCGACGAAGCTCGAGCACGGCGAGATCACCGTCGACGGCACGCCGCGGCGCATCGTCGCGACCGTCGCGGACGTCGCGGCGGTCGAGCCCGACGCCACCGAGTTCCGCAAGGGCCCCAAGTGGGCCGTCGCGTTCGACGCCGCGGGGAACCCGTCCAAGGCGCTCCAGGGCTTCGCCCGCGGGCAGGGCGTCGACGTGGCCGACGTCGTCAAGGCCGAGGTCGGCGGCAACGAGCACGCCTGCGTCGCCGTGGAGGCGCCCGGCCGCCGGGCCGTCGACGTCCTCGCCGAGATCGTCCAGGCCTGCGTCGGCGGCCTGCGCGCGGAGAAGAACATGCGCTGGCGCGATCCGGCGCTCTCGTACAGCCGGGCCATCCGCTGGCTCGTCGCCTACTGGGGGCCCGTGCTCGTGCCGGCGCGCGTCGGCGACTCCCACCTCGTCACGGGCACCCGCACCTACCTGCAGCGGGTCCCCGGCGGGGCGGAGTCCGGGACGCGCGCCGACGGGGCGCTGCTCGGGTGGGCGGAGGTCGGCGACGCCGACGAGCTGGTCCGGGTCATCGGGCGCGGTGGCATCCACCTCGACACGGCCGGCCGCCGCGCGGCGGTCGTCGAGCAGGCGATCGCCCTCGCCTCGGGAGTCGGCGGTGTCGTCGACGTCGAGGGCGAGAGTGCGCTCGTCGACGAGATCACCAACCTGGTCGAGGACCCGCACGGCGTCCTCGGCCACTTCGACGAGCGCTACCTCGACCTGCCCGAGCAGGTGCTCGTCACCGTCATGCGCAAGCACCAGCGGTACCTGCCGGTGCGTTCCGCCGACGGCACGTTGCTCCCGCACTTCGTCACGATGGCGAACGGGTGGTGCGACGACGACGTCGTCCGCGCCGGCAACGAGTCGGTCATCCGCGCGCGGTACGAGGACGCGCTCTTCTTTTGGAACGCCGACCTGCAGGCGGAGTCCCTCGACGAGTTCGTCCCCGGCCTCGAGAAGCTGACGTTCGAGAACCGCCTCGGGTCCGTCGGGCTGCGGGCGCGGCGGATCGCCGGGGTCGCAGCCGCGCTGGCGGACGAGGTGGGACTGGACGGCGAGGACCGTGCGACGCTCCAGCGGGCCGGCGCCCTCGTCAAGTTCGACCTCGCGTCGCAAATGGTCGTCGAGATGAGCTCGCTCGCCGGGTTCATCGCCCGCGAGTACGCGCTGCGCAAGGGGGAGAGCCCCGCGGTCGCGCAGGCCCTGTACGAGACGGAGCAGCCGCACACCGCGGTCGACGCCGTCCCGCAGTCCGTCCCGGGGGCGCTGCTCGCGCTCGGTGACCGGTTCGACCTGCTCATGGCGATGTTCGCCCTCGGCGCGAAGCCGACGGGGTCGTCCGACCCGTTCGGGCTGCGCCGCGCGGCGCTCGGCGTCGTGCGCATCCTGCGCGAGCAGGGCGCCGGCGGACCGTCGGCCGGGCTCACCGTGCGTGACGGCCTCGCCGCCGCCGCGGCTCGCCTGGTCGAGCAGGGGGTCGAGGTGTCGGAGCAGGCCGTCGATGCGGCCGCCGAGTTCACGACGGGCCGGTTCGCGCAGCTCCTGCGCGACGAGGGCGTCGCCGCCGACCTCGTCACCACCGTGCTGCCGACCGCCGATCGCCCCGGCGCACTCGCCCGCGCCCTCGCCGACGTCGAGTCCCTGCGCGGCGACCCCGACGTCGCCGCGCTCGTGGCCGCCCTCGTGCGGATCGAGCGCATCGTGCCCGCCGGCACGCCCGCGACCTACGACGCGGCCCTGCTCACCGAGCCCGCCGAGGTCGCGCTGCGCGAGCGCCTCGAGGCCCTCGGCGAGCACGACGACCTGCCGTCGTTCCACGCGGCGACGGGCGAGCTTGTCCCCGCCGTGAACCGGTTCTTCGACGACATCCTCGTCATGGCGCCGGAGGAGGACGTGCGGGCCGCCCGCCTCGGCCTCCTCGCCTCCGTCCGCGCCGCCGCCCCCGCCGGCCTCGACTACCGCACCCTCGACACGCTGCTGAGCTGAGCCGCGACGCGTCTCCGGGGCGCGCGGCCCGCCGCGTCGCCGAGGGCGCCCGTCTGCGGAAGACTGCGCCCATGCGGCAGTTCACGAACCACGGTCTGACCTTCGACGTCCGCGACGACGGGCCGACCGACGGCCCCGTCGTCGTCCTCCTGCACGGCTTCCCGCAGGACTCCTCGGCGTGGGCGGAGGTGACGCCGCGCCTCGTCGCCGCGGGGATGCGCGTCCTCGCGCCCGACCTGCGCGGCTACTCACCGGGCGCGCGGCCACGGGATGTGGCCGCGTACCGGATCGAGGTGCTGGGCGGCGACGTCCTCGCCCTCCTGAGCGCCGCCGGCGTGGAGCGGGCGCACGTCGTCGGGCACGACTGGGGCGGGGCCCTGGCCTGGGAGGTCGCCCTCGCCGCGCCCGACCGGGTCGACTCCCTCACCGTCCTATCCACCCCGCACCCCGCCGCGATGGGCTGGGCGATGCGCAACGCCGGCCAGAAGTGGCTCAGCTGGTACATGGCCGCCCTGCGGGTGCCGGTCCTGCCCGAGCGCGTCGTGCCGCGCCTGATCGCGGCGCAAGGGATGCGCGGGCTGGGCCTCGACCCCGAGCGCACGACGGCCTACGAGCGGCGGATGAGCGACCCGGAGGCGTTCGCGGCCGCGATCGCCTGGTATCGGGCCTTCCCGCAGAAGCGAACCGGGCCACTCCGCCCCGCCACCGGCCCGTGCACCGTCCCGACGACGTACGTCTGGGGACGCCGCGACGCCTACCTCGGCGCCGCCGCCGCGCTGCGCACCGGCGACCACTGCGCCGCCGACTACCGGTTCGTCGACCTCGACGCCGACCACTGGCTCCCCGAGAAGGAGCCCGAGGCCGTCGCCGACGCGATCCTCGCGCGGGCCGGTCTGACCTGAGGCGACCCGGCCCTCACGCGCCCCTCTCGCGCGGACACCCCGCGACCCGGGTGGGTGCGGGGTGTCCGGGGGAGCGCCGTCAGAGCGGTTCGTCGCCCTCGACGTGGATCGCGTCCTCCTCCGCGGGGTCGTCGACCCCGCGGAACTGCTGGTCGGAGTCGTCGCTGTCGCCGAGGAAGTCCTGGTCGGCCGGGATGGCGTCGGGGTCGTCGCCGCCCAGGTTCGCCGGCCCGTCGAGGCCGCTCTCGTTGTCGGGGGCGCCGTAGGCCGAGTCGGGGTCGGGCACCTCCTGGGCGATGCGCTGCTCGATCGACTCCTCGCCCTCCGGCCAGCCGGCCATCTCGCGCTCGGACGCGCGGGGCTGAGAATCCGGCGGCGTGACCGGCAGGTCGTCGGTCTCGTCGCCGCTGATCCGCGTCTCCTGGTCGGCCGGGTCGAGGTACTCGTCGAGGCCGGGGATCTCGCGCTCGGTCTGATCGGTGGTGGGCTCGTCGCTCATGCCCTCCAGCCTCCCGCCGCGGACCCGCGCAGGCAAACCGGACCCCTCGGGCGCGGGACCGCACCGCAGGGGGGTCGGGGTTTTCACGCGAACTGCACTGCCGATGACTCGCGGCCTGCAGGGGCGACCCGCTGACCGGCACCGTTGTCCGAGCCGCCTCGAAAGGCAGTGTCGTTGTCGTGAGATCTCTCCTCCGGCGCCGGACGAACGGACCTCAGCTCGCGGTCCAGCCCCCGTCCATGGGGTGGGACACCCCGGTGATCGACGCGGCGACGTCGGTGCACAGGAAGGCGGCGTACTCGGCGACCTCGGCGGGCTCGAGTAGGCGCTTGATCGCGGGACGCACGAGCATGATCTTCTCGATCACCTCGTCCTCGCCGATGCCGTGCGTCCTCGCCTGGTCCGCGATCTGCTTCTCCACGAGCGGTGTCCGCACGTAGGCCGGGTTGAGGCAGTTGCTCGTCACGCCCTTGGCGGCGCCCTCGAGCGCGACGACCTTGCTCAGTCCCTCGAGGCCGTGCTTGGCGGTGACGTACGCCGACTTGAACGGCGACGCGACGAGCCCGTGCACCGAGCTGATGTTGACGACGCGGCCCCATCCGGCGGCGTACATGCGGGGCAGGCTCGCCCGGATGAGCCGGAACGGCGCCTCCACCATGACGCGCTGGATGGCGACGAACACGTCGGGGTCGAACTCCTCGACGGGCGAGACCCGCTGGAAACCGGCGTTGTTGACGAGAATGTCGGCGCGGAACCGGTCGTCGTCGAGCGTGGCGAGCGTGGCCGGGTCCGACAGGTCCGCCCCGATGCCGGTCCCGCCGAACACCGCGGCGACCTCGCGGGCCGTCTCCTCGTGCAGGTCGACGACGACGACCGAGGCGCCGGCGGCCGCGAGGCGCTGCGCGCAGGCGAGGCCGATGCCGCTGGCTCCGCCCGTGACGAGGGCGGTCTTGCCGGACAGGTCGACGTCGACGACGCGACCGGTGGCCGCGGACGGCGGCGGGACGGGGTTCTCGGACACGGACGACTCCTTCGTCGGCGGGCGGCGCGGCAGCACGCGGGATCGCGACCCACCCTAGCCAGGGCGCGGCCGGGGCCCGGCCCACGCGCGCCCGATCGAGGGGCGCGTGCGTGGCCGGGCAGGTCCGACGCCGCCCCACCCGCGCCCGGCGCCCGGCGCGCCGTGGGATCACGGCCGGACGCGGGCCGGACACGTCGTGGCGCCCCGGACACGCCGAAGGGCCGCCCCCGCGGTGCGGGGACGGCCCTTGGGATGACGCGGTGTGGCTCAGGCCTTGTCGTCGTTCTCACGCAGGCGGGTACGCATCTCGTCGAGCGTGCCCGTCGCGGCGAGCTGACGGCTCGTGAGCTCGGACTTCAGCTGCGCCGAGTTCATGAGGTTGTAGTTGCGCTTGGTGGCCTCGGCGGCGGCGTCGACCGTGGTGGTCGTCGCGTCCGCGGCGGTGCTCGCGGCGGTGTCGGCGACCTTGGCGGAGGCGTCGGCGCTCTGGCGAGCGTTCTGCGCGGCGGTGTCGGCGACCTTGGCGGAGGCGTCGGCGCTCTGGCGGACGTTCTGCGCGGCGGTGTCGGCGACCTTGCGGGCCTGGTCGGACGCGGTGTTCGCGAAGTCGCGGGCCTGCGACTCGACGGCCTCGCCGTACTGCTGC
Organism: Agilicoccus flavus; assembly: GCF_014857905.1. Taxonomy (GTDB): domain Bacteria; phylum Actinomycetota; class Actinomycetes; order Actinomycetales; family Dermatophilaceae; genus Agilicoccus; species Agilicoccus flavus. The sequence continues at coordinate 147,635 of NZ_JACYXE010000007.1, forward strand.
ATGTGCTGGCGGGTCGTCGCGAGGAAGGTCTCGGACTGCTCGCGGACGACGTCCGCGGTGGCCTTGGCCTGCGCGGTCCACAGGTCCTGGACCTGCTGGGCCTGGTCGCTCCAGCGGCCGGTGACCTCGCGGTTCGCGGCGAGGACCTTGAGGGCCGTCTCGCGCTGCACGCGGAGGGCCTTCTCGGCGACGTCGAAGTAGTCGGTGACGGCCTTGTGCGGGTCGACCGAGGCGAACGGCTTGACCGTCGGGCGGTCGAGGTGACGCGTGGCCTGCGTGGTCGCGGCGTCGAACGCGGCGAACCAGCTGTCCTGGATCTTGCGGGTGGCGTCGAGGTACTGGGTGGTCAGGCTCATGTGATTCTCCTGGTTCCGTGGGGTGGGCGCCCGAGAGAACCGGACGCGCTGTCCTTGCGGGCGATCGCCACGTCCCTGTGCGTTCCCGCTTGATTGATAAACTACGCACAAGTGGTTGGTATGTCAAGCGCGACGGGCCCGGAAGCGCGCAGCGCCCCCACGCGAGCGAGGCCGGAGCCCGCTCGGGACTCCGGCCTGCGGCCCTCGCGCGGGGGCCGTGACCGGCGGCGATGTGGGCGACGTGGGCCTAGCTCGCGCCCTGACGGTGCCGGTCGACGAACGTGCGGTAGAGCGTGAGGAGCGCCTGCTTCTCGTCGTCGACGAGGAGCTCGTCCGCGAGGATCGCCTCGACGACGTCGAGCGCCGCGTTCGCCGCCCCGGACTCCGGGCCGAGGCCCCTGCCGCGGGAGGCGCCGGCGCGATCGGAGCCCGCCGTCGCCGCGGTCGTCATGCCCGCCTGGGCGAGCAGCCGCTCGGTGGAGATGTCGAGGGCCTCACCGATCGCGCGGATGACCTTGAGCGAGGGCTGGTGCAGGCCTCGCTCGACCTGGCTCAGGTAGGCGTTCGAGACGTTGCTCATCGTCGCGAGTTGGCGCAGCGACAGGTCGGCCAGCTGCCGCTGGGCCCGGATGTAGGTCCCGAGCACCGACGGCGGCGGTGTCTTCTTCTCCTCGCTCACGCCGGTCTGCCTTCCTCTGGGCCCGTGTCGGGGGGTTCGTCGGACCTTCGAGCGTAGACGGTGACACCGTCCGCCGGTCGGACGCAGGATCCGAAGGGTGGGATGCGACCCCCCACGCCGGCGTCGACCTCTCTAGAGTCGGGGCTGTGGTCGGGGTCACACATCCCGGCCGCACCGACGCGACGAAGGAGCAGTGGGATGACGCAGCCGACGCCGGGGGACCGGGCGCGCCAACAGTACGAGGACGTCGAGAAGAAGACGGCGGCCGCGATGGAACGCCTGGTGGGTTCCGAGGCGTTCGCCGAGTCGCTCGCCATGTTCGTGGGCAACGTCACCGCCCTCGTGCGCGTGGCCGACCTCGGGCTCGACCAGGTCGTCCGGGCCACGCGTCTCGCGGGCCGCCGCGACATCGCCCGGCTGGGCCGCCAGATCGCGCGCACCGAGGACAAGCTCGAGAACGTGCTGGTCGTCGTCGAGGGGCTCGAGGCCGAGTTGGCGCTCGCCCGCCGCGAGCGGGACGAGGCGCGCGGCCGGCTCGAGGGCGGCGAGTCGCAGGGTGAGTCGCAGCGCGATTCGGGCGGCACCTCGACGGGCGCCCCGCGCCGCGCCCGGGCCGCCCGCACGACCCGCGCCGCCAGCTCCGACGTCCTCACCCGCGGGGGAAGCGACGAGTCGGGCCGATGAACCCGCTCCTGCGCCTCGCGCTGCTGCCGCGCACCGTCCTCGAGACGACGAACATCCTGCTCACCGCCGAGGACGCGCCCATCGGCGTGACTCCGCGCGACATCGTGTGGACGCACCGGAAGACGACGCTCTACCGCTACCGCAGCAGCAAGCGGACCCACGACGTGCCGATCCTGCTCGTCTTCGCCCTCATCAACCGGCCGATGATCTACGACCTCCGGCCCGGCAACAGCTTCGTCGAGTTCCTCCTCGACCAGGGCTTCGACGTCTTCCTCCTCGACTGGGGCGAGCTCGACGACTCCGACGCCGACATGGGGCTCGCCGAGTTCGTGTGCGACGAGGTCGACGGTGCGGTGCGCGAGACGATCCGCGCCAGCGGCGCGAGCGAGATCTCGGTCATCGGGTGGTGCATCGGTGCGGCCCTGTCGGCGATGTACGCGGCGCTGCACCCCAGCGCCCCCATCCGCAACCTCGTCCTGCTGACGATGCCCGTCGACATCCGCGACTCGCTCTACACGACGTGGATCGGCCGCGAGACCTTCGACGTCGACGAGATCGCCGACGAGGCGGCCGTCGTGCCCGGGCCCGTCGTCGACTGGGCCAACAAGCTGATGAAGCCCGTCACCAACTACGTGACGACCAAGCGCCGCCTCTTCCAGCAGGTGGAGGCGGGCACCGCCGACCGGGTGGCCTTCCAGGCCATGAACCGCTGGGTCTCGGACAACCCGCCGTTCCCCTCGAAGGCCTTCCGTGAGTGGCTCACGTGGATGTACAAGGAGAACCGCCTCGTCCGCGGCCGGATGGAGCTGCGCGGGCACCGGGTCGACCTCGGCAACATCGACCACAGCGTCCTCGTCGTCACCGCGGGCGCCGACCACATCGCGCCCCGGCACACGACGATGCCGTTCTTCGACCTCGTGAGCAGCGACGACATCGAGCACATCGATCGCCCCGGCGGCCACATCGGCCTCATGGCCGGCTCGAAGGCCAAGCGCGAGATCTGGCCCGACATCGTGGCCTGGCTCGCGCCGCGCTCCGGGCCGGTCCCCCTCGAGGAGTCCGAGGCGGGCGCGGCGTCCGACGCCGCCCCGGCCTCCGGCCACTGAACGTCCCTCGGTCCCGCGACCGCGGGGCCGCCGACTGCGAAGGAGCAGACATGACCGATACCGCCCAGACCAAGCCCGGCCTCGACGTCCCCGGACGGGGAGGCAAGCTCCAGGGCCGCGTCGCCTTCGTCACGGGAGGCACGCGCGGCATCGGCGCGGCGATCAGCAGCAGCCTCGCCCGCCAGGGCGCCACGGTCGCCGCCGGGTACGCCGGCAACACCGAGCGCGCCGAGCAGTTCCTCGCCGAGCTGACCGACACCTGGGGCGGCGACGGCCGCGAGTTCTCGATCCACCAGGGCAACGTCGCCAACCCGGAGGACTGCCGCAGCAGCATCGCCGAGGTCATCGAGAAGCACGGCCGCATCGACATCCTCGTCAACAACGCCGGCATCACCCGCGACCGCACGGTCGCGAAGATGACGGACGAGGACTGGCAGGCCGTCATCAACGTCAACCTGTCGGGCGCGTTCTACCTGGCCCAGGCGGCGCTTAACCACATGCTCGAGCGCGGGACGGGCCGCATCGTCAACGTCAGCTCGATCATCGGCGAGATGGGCAACATCGGGCAGGCGAACTACGCGGCGAGCAAGTCGGGCCTCTTCGGCCTGACGAAGACGCTGGCCCGCGAGGCCGCGTTCCAGCTCGCGCGCTCCGGCAAGCTCACCGAGGACAGCATCGGCGTCACCGTCAACACGGTCACCCCGGGGTACGTCCTCACCGAGATGGTCGAGGCCGTGCCCGAGAAGGTCCTCGACAAGATCAAGGCGCAGATCCCGCTCGGCCGCCTCGCGCGCCCCGAGGAGATCGCCCGCGTCGTGCACTTCCTCGCCGCCGACGAGTCGTCCTACATCACCGGACAGGTGTGGGGCGTCAACGGCGGACAGGACATGTGAGGTCCGGACCACCCACCGGGCGCTCCGCACCCGCGCCCCGACCCGACAGGAGACCGATATGACGACTCCCTCTGACGGCACCGACGGCACCCCCGGAGCCGCCTCTCCCGACGCCGCCCGCGCGACGGAGGAGACGGCCCAGCGGATCCGGCAGATGACCGAACAGCTCATCGCCAACTCCAAGCAGGCCGGCATCGCCAACCTCGACGCCTACGAGAAGTCGCTCGCGAGCATGCTCGAGATGAGCGAGCGGACCGCAGGCGCGACGGGCCTCGAATGGGTGGACGCGCTCGCGACGGCGCACGCCCGCTGGGTCCAGGACGTCAGCAAGGCGTACACCGACGCCGCGCGCACGATGCTCACCTGACGGACACCCTGCTCGCACAGTGCAACGGAGCGCCCCCGGACGTCGAGTCCGGGGGCGCTCCCGTGCGTGCCGCCGCGCGGACCAGGGGGCCTTCGTCGAGGTCGCTGACGTGGGGCGCCTAGGATCGTGGGCCTGTACGTTGCATCGGCGCTGCGCTCGGATGAGTCGGTCGCGTGCCGATGTGTCTGCCGAGCGTTCGCCACCCTCTCGGGGGGCGACCGCCCGGTGCCCGCCGGGCATGGCGCCCGGCGGACCGGAAGGAAGTGGAGGAGCCGTGCGCACCTACCCGAAGAGTTGTCAGTCGTTCCCGCGCGGGATCATGGCGGCCAACGCCGATGCCGTCCTCGGCACCTACTCGGCGATCATGCGAGGGTCCGTGGATTTCTGGACCGGTGTGTGGAGCCGGGGTGACACCCCGCTGGACGTCATGACCGACGTGGTCACGTGGGCCGGGACCGCCCTGCGCCGGGAGCGCCCCCAGTGGGCGCACGCACACGACATCGTCCGGGAGTGGCCGGCGGCCCGGCTGCGGGACTTCTCGGCCGCGGACGCGGACCCGAACCAGGTCGCGACGGTGTTCCTCCCGCCCCAGGCCGGGCACGACTCCTCGATCGTCGACTACTCGGCCAAGCAGAGCCAGGTCATGACGGCCCGCGCCGCCGGGCTCGACCGCGTCTTCTCCCTCGACTGGAAGGGCGCGACGCAGGCGACGAAGCACACGACGATCGACGACTACATGGACATCCTCGCCGACACCGCCGCCATGCTCGGCGGGCGCGTGAACCTCGTCGGCGACTGCCAGGGCGGGTGGCTCGCGACGATCTACGCCGCGATGTACCCCGACACCGTCAACAGCCTGACGATCGCCGGTGCCCCCATCGACTACCACGCGGGCGAGCCGCTGCTGCACGACTGGGTACGCCTGCTCGCACCCGACGGCGACATGTCGTTCTACCGCAACGTCGTCGCCACGCACGACGGTCTCCTGCCGGGCGACTTCCTGCTCGGCGGGTTCATGGCGCTGCAGCCGCACAACGAGGTGGACCGCCAGCTCCAGCTCCTCGCGAACATCGGCGACGAGGCCTACGTGGCGCGTTATCGCCAGTTCGAGACGTGGTTCCAGTGGACCCAGGCGCTCCCCGGTGACTTCTACCTGTGGGTCGTCGAGCACCTGTTCATGCACAACGAGCTCATCGCCGGCACGCTGCAGGTCCAGGGGCGTCACGCCGACCTCGGCGACATCACGTGCCCCCTGTTCCTCCTGGCCGGCTCGACCGACCACATCACGCCGGCGCCCCAGGTGTGGGCCCTCGCCGATCACACGAACACCCCGGAGGGCGACGTGATGCGTCGCCTCGCCCCCGGCGGGCACCTCGGCCTGTTCATGGGCACCGAGTCCTTGCGCGAACACTGGCGTCCCGTGTTCGAGCGGATGGCGACGATCTCCGGCGACCGCACCCCGGTCCCCGCCTGAGCGACGTCCCCGAGCGGGAGCCGTCCCGCTCCGGCCGGTGTCCGCCGGCCTCCCGCGCCTCTGACCGGCTCCGATGCGGCCCGCCCCCCTCGCCGGGGTGCGGGCCGCGTCGCGTGGAAGGCCCCTCGGGGCAGCGTCCCGCTCCCTGGCCACCGGGGTTCGGGCGGGCCGGAACCGGGCCGTCCCGAGCGGCCCGCGGCGCTCGCTCGGGGGCGCGCCACGTCTCGGACGGGTCACGATGGGCCCGGGCGAACTGTGAATTCGACGGTCAGGGCACTACATTGGCGCCGGGGGCAGTGGGTCGAACGTCCGTCCTCGTCGCCGTCCGTGGTCGTCGACGCCCGTCGGAAGGCTCGTCGGGTCGTCCCGACGGCCGCGACGTCACCGCGACGCGACGACCCCACACGCTCGAGGACGTCAAGGGGAGGTCGGCGAATGTCACGGATCGACGAGGGGCGCGACAGCGCCGCCTGGGAGCCCGAGGACCCGTCCGGCGCCCCCCGATCGCGGCGGCGCGGGCTCCTCATCACCGCCGGCGGCATCGGCCTGGCCCTGGCCCTCGTGGGCGGGGTCGTCACGCTGCAGAACCGCGACCCGCGCTCGGACGAAGCCTCGCTCGCACCCGTCGCGCTGTCGCCCGACGGCCTGTCGACCAACGTGACCGACGCCGAGGTGGCCGCGGGGGAGAGCGTCGCGGCCGGGGCGCTCGGCGGGCAGCTCGCCGCGCCGGCCGGGGCCGACCGGCAGGTCCCGCTCACCGCGCTCGTCGCGTACCGCCGGGCCGAGGCCTCCCTCGCCGTCGAGAAGCCCTCCTGCCACCTCCCGTGGTGGCTCCTCGCCGGTATCGCCCGCGTCGAGTCCGACCACGCCGACGGCCGCAACGTCGACCCCAACGGCAACGTGACCCCCGTCATCCGCGGCCCGCGCCTCGACGGCTCCGTCCTCGACACCCGGATGGTGCTCGACACCGACCAGGGCATGTTCGACCAGGACCAGCAGTACGACCGGGCCATGGGCACGATGCAGTTCGTGCCCGGCACATGGCGCCTCGCGGGTCGAGACGGCAACGGCGACGGCACCGTCTCGCAGGACAACGTCTACGACGCCGCGCTGTCGGCCGCCGGCTACCTGTGCTCGGAGGGTGCGGACCTTGCGACCGGCAAGGGCTTGGCGGCGACCGTGCTGCGCTACAACAACCGGCCCGCCTACCTCTCGGACGTGCTCGCCTGGGGCACGTACTACCGCTCCACGCTGACGCCCGCCCCGCAGGCCCCGGCGCCCCCCTCGACGGCCACCGTCCCCGCCGTGCCCGGCCCCGGCGTGCCGGTGACGCCCCCGTCGGTGTCCCCGGTGCCGACGGTCCGGTCGACGGGTCCGACGCCCCCGACCACCGCGCCCGGCACGGCCACGAACGCCCCCACGACGCCGGGCCGCACGGTGCCGCCCGTGCCCACCCGGCCGCCGTCGACGCCGGTGCCGACGCGCACGGTCCCGCCGGTGACGCCGACGGCCCCGGGGTCACCGACACCGGCGCCGACCTCGACGCCGACCCGGACCGCGGCGCCCGACCCGGCCCCCACCCGCGATCCCGACCCGACCCGCGACCCGACGCCGACCCGCGACCCCGATCCCGAGCCGACGCGGGAGACCCCGACGCCCACGAGGCCGACGGAGAACACCCCCACGCGGGACGACACGCCCACCTCGCGCCCCAGTACGCCGTCGGACCCGCCCTCGCGCCCCGACACGAGCCCGGAGGTGCCCGTCCCGTCGCCCGCGGACACCCCCACCGCCACCCGGTCGCGCAGCCTTGAGCCGACGACCGGCGACGACGTCCCCGCGCCGACGGGTTCCGACCTGCCGGCGCTGCCCGACGAGACGACGCCGTCCGGGTCCGTGACCACGGCCACGACGACCGCGACGGCCCCCGACCGCGCCTGACGGGCCTCACCGGACCGCCGGTGGCCGGTCCTCCGGGCCCACCCACCGGCGTCGTCGCGCGCCGTTAGAGTCGTGGCCATGACGAGCAGCGACGCCCTCTCACCCGTCCGTCTCCGCCGCGCCCTCGACGCGGTGCCGGCGTACCGGCCGGGGAAGGCGCCGACGGTGCTCGAGGGCGTCGACGCCTACAAGATGAGCAGCAACGAGAACCCCTACCCGCCGCTGCCGTCCGTGATCGACGTCGTCCGTGACGCCGTCACGGGCATGAACCGCTACCCCGACGCCAGGATGGTCCCGCTCCGCGAGCGCATCGCCGACGCGTGCGGCGTCACGGCCGACGAGGTCGTCACCGGGGCCGGCAGCTCGGGCGTGCTCGGCCAGATCATGGGCGCCGTCGTCGAGGAGGGTGACGAGGTCGTCTACGCGTGGCGGTCCTTCGAGCTGTACCCGATCCTCGTCTCGCTCGCGGGCGCCCGTTCGGTCCAAGTGCCGCTCACCGCCGACGCGCGGCACGACCTGTCCCGCATGGCCGGCGCCGTCACGGCGTCGACGAGCCTCGTCATCGTCTGCAGCCCGAACAACCCGACCGGCCCGGCGGTCCGGGCGGCCGAGCTGGAGGAGTTCCTCGCGCGGGTGCCGCGCGACGTCATGGTCGTCCTCGACGAGGCCTACCTCGAGTTCGTCGTCGCCGACGACGCCCCCGACGCGATGGCCCTGTACCGCAGCCACAAGAACCTCGTCGTGCTGCGCACGTTCAGCAAGGCGTACGGCCTGGCCGGGCTGCGGATCGGTTACGCGATCGCCCGGCCTGCCATCGCCGACGCCCTGCGCAAGGCGGGGCTGCCGTTCGCCGTGACCACCGCCGGCCAGGAGGCCGCCAAGGCGAGCCTGGACGCGCGCGACGAGCTCGGCGTCCGGGTCAAGGAGATCGTCGGCGAGCGCGGCCGGCTCGTCGACGGCCTGCGTGAACAGGGCTGGGACGTGCCCGACACCGAGGCGAACTTCGTCTGGGTGCCCCTGGGCGCCGACGCGCTCGCGTTCGTCGAGGCGGCCGACGCGGCCGGCCTGTCCGTGCGCGGCTTCCCGCGCGAGGGCGTGCGCGTCTCGGTCGACGTCCCGGAAGCGAACTCGCGCCTCCTGCAGGTGGCGGCCGCGTTCCGCGCGGAGCGCGCCGACGGTCCGACCGCCGGCTGAGGAGCGGGTCGAAAGCTGCCTCGGTATCAGCTCCGAGCCGCCTCAGAGCTCGCGGGGAGCCTGTTCCGAGCCGCCTCAGAACCGGTCGAGGTCGTCGAGTTCTCGGGGCCCCGGGGTGTAGGGCTCGTCGCCGTGCTCGAGGACGACCCTCCAGCGCCCGACCGCGTACCCGGTGAAGGCGCACGCGAGAGCGATGAGCAGCAGCGCATCCACCACGGGTCGCCACCCGCTCACGACCGCGAGGCCGTCCTGCACGCGCACGGGCAGGCGCTCACCGACCGTGACGTCGAAGAGCCCGCTGCGGACGAGGTCGGCGTCGGCCAGCACGCCGTCCGAGGTCGCGTACCGGACCCGGCAGTGCCGGGCGAGGTCGGCGCCGGGGCACGAGACGATCTCCCCCTGCGAGGCGTGCACCCCCTCCGGGGGCGGCGAGAGCGCGTACAGCGCCTCGCCGACGCGGGGGACGGCGAAGAGCCACAGGAGGATCGCGCATCCGGCGACGACCATGAGGGTCACCGTCTTGACGGCGAGCGACCCCTGTCCCCGGGAACGGTCCGCCGCCGACAGGCGTGACGGACCAGGGCTCATGCTCGGCCTATCGACCGCGGCGCGGCCGACCTGACCTGCTCCGATGTGACGGTGGAGACACGGGTGCGACCCGCCGCCACCGATGCCGCCGGGGCGCTTCGACCACCCGGCGGGATCTCCCGCAGGTGGGCGCCCGGAGCGTCGGGCCGCCCATGTCGACCCCGGCGCCCGGCCGCGGCGGGTACCGTGACGCACAGGGCAGCGTCGTCCGACCGGTGACGCGCCCTTCCGTCCCCGTCGGCGCGCCGGCGCGGTGGCGTAGTGCAGTTCCGGCCCGCGGCGGCGACCCTGCCCGCGCCGGTCGACCACGACGAAGGAGTACGTGTGACCGACAGCGACGTCGTCCCCGAGCAGGCTGCGGCCGCGTTCGGGGTGACCCACCACGAGAACGTCATCGGCACCCCGAAGATCCTCTCCGACGGTGGCCCCGAGACCATCCGGTTCATCGATCAGGACGGCCACCGGATCCGCAACGAGGTGAACCTGCCGTACGACAAGTACGTCGACGCGCTCACCGAGGAGGACGGCCGCCGCCTCTACCGCGACATGGCGCTCATCCGTCGGTTCGACGCCGAGGGCACGGCGCTGCAGCGGCAGGGCGAGCTCGGCCTGTGGCCGGGGCTGCTCGGCCAGGAGGCGGCCCAGGTCGGCATCGGCCGCGCCATGCGCCCCCAGGACTACGCGTTCCCCAGCTATCGCGAGCACGGTGTCGCGTGGTGCCGGGACGTCGACCCGGTCAACCTGCTCGGCATGTTCCGGGGCGTCAACAACGGCGGCTGGGACCCGAACGAGAAGAACTTCCACCTCTACACGATCGTCATCGGCAACCAGGCCCTCCACGCCGTCGGGTACGCGATGGGCGTGCAGCGCGACGGGGCCGTCGGCACCGGCGACCCCGACCGCGACACCGCGGTCGTCACGTTCTTCGGTGACGGCGCGACGAGCCAGGGCGACATCAACGAGTCGTTCGTCTTCGCCGCCGTCAACCAGAGCCCCATCGTCTTCTTCTGCCAGAACAACCAGTGGGCGATCTCCGAGCCGAACGAGCGGCAGACGCGGATCCCGCTCTACCAGCGGGCCCGCGGCTTCGGGTTCCCCGGCGTCCGCGTCGACGGCAACGACGTCCTCGCGACGTACGCCGTCTCGATGCACGCGCTCGACGAGGCCCGGAGCGGCCAGGGCCCGTTCCTCATCGAGGCGTACACGTACCGGATGGGCGCGCACACGACCTCCGACGACCCGACGAAGTACCGCGACTCGGCCGAGCTCGACATCTGGCGCGAGCGCGACCCCCTCCTGCGGCTCAAGTCGTTCCTCCTCTCCCTGCACGAGACCGAGCAGGCGTTCTTCGACGAGGTCGACCGCGAGGCCGACGAGCTCGCGGCGCGCATCCGCACGGCCTGCCAGGAGATGCCGGACCCGCCCCACTCCCAGATGTTCGACCGGGTCTACGTCGAGCCGCACGCGGGCCTCGAGAAGGAGCGCGACGAGTTCGTCGCCTACCAGGCCGGTTTCGAGGGTGAGGGGAACTGACGATGACGACCACCGCTTCGTCCACGGGCACCAGGCTCACGCTCGCGAAGGGCATCACCGCCGGCCTGCGCCGCGCGATGGAGAACGACCCCAAGGTCCTCGTCATGGGTGAGGACGTCGGCCGCCTCGGCGGCGTCTTCCGCGTCACCGAGGGACTGCAGAAGGACTTCGGCGAGGACCGCGTCATCGACACCCCGCTCGCGGAGTCGGGCATCGTCGGGACCGCCATCGGTCTCGCGCTGCGGGGCTACCGGCCCGTCGTCGAGATCCAGTTCGACGGGTTCGTCTACCCGGCGTTCGACCACATCACGAGCCAGGTCGCGAAGATGTACGCCCGCTCCCTCGGCCACGTGACGCTGCCCATGGTCATCCGCATCCCGTGCGGCGGCGGCATCGGCGCGGTCGAGCACCACTCCGAGAGCAACGAGAGCTACTTCCTGCACAGCGCCGGCCTGCGGGTCGTCGCCTGCAGCAACGCCGAGGACTCGTACTGGATGATCCAGCAGGCCGTCGCCACCGACGACCCGGTCATCTTCTTCGAGCCCAAGCGCCGCTACCACGACAAGATGGTCGTCGACACGAGCGCGTCGGCCGCTCCCCGCGGCCTGTACGAGGCCGTCGTCGCGCGACCCGGCGAGCACGTGACCGTCGCCTGCTACGGCCCGATGGTCAAGACGTGCCTGCAGGCCGCGGAGGCGGCCGGCCAGGAGGGCACGTCGATCGAGGTCGTCGACCTGCGGGGGCTCAACCCGCTCGACACGGAGACGCTGTTCGCGTCGGTGCGCAAGACGGGCCGGCTCGTCGTCGTCCACGAGGCGTCGCAGTTCCTCGGCTTCGGCGCCGAGATCTCCGCCCAGGTCACGCAGGAGTGCTTCTACCACCTCGAGGCGCCGGTGCTGCGGGTGACGGGCTACTCGACGCCGTACCCGGCCAGCAAGCTCGAGGAGCTGTTCCTGCCCGATCTCGACCGCGTGCTCGACGGTGTCGACCGCGCGCTCGCGTACTGAGGAGTCGGCATGGCCGTCAAGACGTTCAACCTGCCGGATCCGGGCGAGGGCCTGACCGAGGCCGAGATCGTGTCGTGGAAGGTCGCCGTCGGCGACACGGTGAGGGTCAACGACGTCGTCGTCGAGATCGAGACGAGCAAGTCGCTCGTCGAGCTGCCCATCCCGTGGGAGGGCACGATCACCGAGCTGCTCGTCGCCGAGGGCACCGAGGTGGAGGTCGGGGCGCCGATCATCCGTGTGGAGGTCGCCGGCGCCGACGCCCCTGCTCCTCCGCGCAGCGACAGCCCTCCGCCGCCGGTGCCCGCCCCCTCCGGACCCAGCACCGGCGGGGCGCCGTCGAGCGGCCCGGCCGGCGGTGCGACGCGCACGTTCGCCCTGCCGGATCCGGGTGAGGGCCTGACCGAGGCCGAGATCGTGTCGTGGAAGGTCGCCGCCGGTGACGCGGTGCAGGTCAACGACGTCGTCGTCGAGATCGAGACGAGCAAGTCGCTCGTGGAGCTGCCCATCCCGTGGGAGGGCACGATCGGCGAGCTGCTCGTCGCCGAGGGCGACACCGTCGAGGTCGGCGCCCCCATCGTCACCGTCGTCGTCGCCGGGGCCGATCCCGCGGCCGCGTCCGCCGGGCCGATCGCCACGAGCCCGAGCGACGAGGCGAAGCGGGAGCCGAACCTCGTGGGCTACGGCGCGATCGCCGGGTCGACGACCCGCCGGGCCCGGAAGGGACGCGGAGCTCCGGGAGCGCCCGCCGCCTCGGCCGCGCCCGCCGCGACGCCGGCCGCACCGGTCTCCGACGTGCCGCCGCCCGCTCCCGACGCCCCGCCGCCGCACCCCGCCGCGTCGGGGCACTCGCCGGCGCCGGCGCCCGTCGAGTCGGTGGCCGCGGCCGCGCCGGCCCCGGTGCCGGTCGCCGGGGTGGACCCCTCGGCCTCGGGTGGCGTCCCGCGGACGGGCTCGGGCCGGCCGCTGGCCAAGCCCCCGGTGCGCAAGTACGCGAAGGATCGCGGGGTCGACCTCGCGGCCGTGCCCGGATCGGGGCCCGACGGGATCGTGTCGCGCGAGGACGTCGACGCGTTCCTCGCCGGCGGCGCCCCGACCCCCTCGACCGACGCCCCCGCGGCCGTGCCCACGAGTGCATCCCCACCGACCGCCGAGCGCGAGACCCGCATCCCGGTCAAGGGGGTGCGGAAGATGACGGCGCAGGCGATGAGCGGGTCGGCGTTCACCGCGCCGCACGTGACGGAGTTCGTGACGATCGACATGACCGCGTCGATGGAGCTCGTCGAGCGGCTGAAGGCCGACCGGGAGTTCCGCGACGTCAAGGTGAGCCCGCTGTTGCTCGTCGCGAAGGCGCTGCTCCTCGCGTGCCGGCGCAATCCCGGCGTCAACGCCACGTGGATCGACGAGGCCGACGGATCGGCGACCGTCGTCCAGAAGAACTACGTCAGCCTCGGCATCGCGGCCGCGACCCCGCGGGGCCTCATCGTCCCGAACATCAAGGACGCCGACCGGATGACCCTGCGTGAGCTGGCCGACGCGATGGCCGCCCTCGTCGACACCGCCCGCTCCGGGCGGACCCAGCCGGCCGACATGTCGGGCGGGTCGATCACCATCACGAACGTCGGCGTCTTCGGCGTGGACACGGGCACCCCGATCATCAACCCGGGGGAGGCCGCGATCCTCTGCTTCGGTGCGGTGCGCCGGATGCCCTGGGTCGTCGGCGCCGGGGCCGACGAGCGGATCGAGCCGCGCTGGGTCACCCAGCTCGGGCTGAGCTTCGACCACCGCCTCATCGACGGCGACCTCGGCTCGCGGTTCCTCGCCGACATCGCCGCGATCCTGCACGACCCGGCCAAGGGACTCGTCTGGGGCTGAGCGAGGCCTCCTCGCCCGCGGCCGGGGCCGCCACCGACGTAGCGGCCCCGGCCGCTGTGCGGACCGACGGCGGCGATGGAGGATGGCCGACGCTGACGGCGGTGCGCGGGCCACGGTCAGGCCGCGAGGGCCTTCTCGATCGCGTCGCGCATCGTGGCGGGCTCGGTCTGCGGGGCGAAGCGTTCGATGACGCGGCCCTGCCGGTCGACGAGGAACTTGGTGAAGTTCCACTTGATGGCGTCGCCGAGCACGCCGCCCTTCTCCTGGCGCAGCCACCGCCACACCGGGTGGGCGTCGCGCCCGTTGACGTCGACCTTGGCGAACATCGGGAAGGTCACGCCGTAGTTCGCCCGGCAGAACTCCTTCACCTCGGAGTCGGAACCCGGCTCCTGGTGCGCGAACTGGTTGCAGGGGAAGCCGAGGACGACGAGGCCGCGGTCGGCGTACTCGTCGTACAGCGCCTGCAGACCCTCGTACTGGGGCGTGAGCCCGCACTTGCTCGCCGTGTTGACGACGATCGCGACCTGGCCGGCGTAGTCGGACAGCCGGCGGGTGTCGCCGCGCAGCGTCGTGGCCTCGAAGTCGTGCAGGGTGCTCATCAGTCCTCCACCACCGTGACGGTGACGTCGACGTTCCCGCGGGTCGCGTTGCTGTAGGGGCAGACCTCGTGGGCCCGGTCGGCGAGCTGCTGCGCCTGCTCGTGGGGGAGGTCGGGCACGACGACCTCGAGCGTCACCGCGAGGCCGAAGCCGCCGGCGTCGTTCGGGCCGATGCCCACTCGGGCGCCCACGCTCGAGTCGCCGAGCGAGGCCTTGGCCTCTCGCGCCACCATCTGCAGCGCGGAGTGGAAGCAGGCGGCGTAGCCGGCGGCGAAGAGCAGCTCGGGGTTGGCGGCTCCGCCCGCCCCGCCGGCTCCGCCCGCCCCGCCCATCTCCTTCGGGACGGCGAGGTCGAGGTCGAGCACGCCGTCGGGCGTGCGGACGTGGCCGTCGCGGCCCGCTCCGGTCGCGAGGGCGTCTGCGGTGTAGATGACGTTCACGGTGTTCCTCCGTCTGATCGAGGGGTGGAGTTCACGAGGGCCCGCGCGAGGTCGCGCAGGGCCCCGAGCTGTTCGGGTCCGAGGTCGACCTGCCCGGCGAGGCAGTCCTGCACCTGGCCCGCGCGGTCGCGCAGCGCATCGCCCTGAGGGGTGAGCAGGATCTCGACGCGGCGGCCATCGGGGTCGTCGCGGCGTCGCGTGACCAGCCCGCGCTGCTCGAGGCGCCGCAACAGGGGCGAGAGGGTGCCGCTGTCGAGATGCAGTCGCTCGCCGAGCTCACCGACGCCGACCCCGTCGCGCTCCCAGAGCGCGAGCATGACGAGGTACTGCGGATAGGTCAGGCCGAGGTCGTCGAGCGCGGGCCGGTAGGCCTGCTGCACCCGCCGCGACGCCGCGTAGAGCGCGAAGCAGAGCTGGTGGTCGAGGGCGAGATCCGGCTGCACCCCATAAAGATTGCACACAACTGAGTTGCGTGCAATCTAGCTGGCCCGACGACGTCGGGCGTGCGGACGTCGGGCGTGCGGACGTCGGGCGTGCGGACGTCGGGCGTGCGCACGTCGGGCTTGCGCACGCGGTCCCGGCCGATGCTCGTCGCCGCCGGGTCGCTGCTGCGGGGAATCGCGACCGGGCCAGGTCGAGTTTTCACGACAACTGCACTGCCTTTGGAGCCGCCGTTTTCATCGCTGCTGGTCACAGGGTCGGCGCTCGGGGCGGCGCGCCATTGGCAGTGCAGTTGTCGTGAAAACTCGGGCACCGTCGGTCCGAACCCGGGTGACCGGACCCGCAGGCGGGCGATCCGACGAGTGTGCCGACGACCGGTTCCGTGCCGGACCGCCGCGCGGGCGGTGTGGGCCCTGCCGGCGGCCCCGGGATCAGAGGCCGTCGAGAAGGTCGCGCGTTGCGGCGACGATCCTGGCCTGTGCGGTGGCGCGGTCGGTGGTCGCGGTGCCGTCGCCGGCCTGGGGTCCGTAGTCGCCGAAGTAGGCGTGGATCCCGCCCTCGACGGGCACGAACCGTGCGTCGTCCGGGAGCCGGGGGCGTGACGCCTCGACCTCGGCGGGGGTGGCGAGGCCGTCGCGGGTCCCGTACACGGTGACGACGGGCTGGGCGGGCACGGTCGTCGCGTCGTCCGGGTAGGAGGCCCAGAGGGCGAGCCCGACGATGCGGGGATCGCCCGAGGCGGCGGCGCGGGCGGCCGCGACCCCGCCCAGGCTGTGCCCGGCGACGACCCACCGACGGTCGGCGCCGGGGGAGGGATCGGCGACGATGCGTCCCGGGGCGCCGAGGGACAGGAAGGCGATCCCGAGGGGCTGCTTGACGATGACGACGGGGTGCCCGCTCTGCGCGAGCGGGCGCAGCAGGGCCGCGTAGGCCCGCGCGTCCACGCGGGCGCCGGGCTGGAAGATCAGGCCCGCGGCGCCGGGTGCCGCTCCCGCTGACGGCGTCATGGTCATCGTCGTCGCGTCCTGGGAGACCGTGACCGCGTCCGCGCCCGAGGTCATCGCCGCCATCGCGGCATCGTCGGCCGGGTACGGCCGCAGCCACGCGAGCGCGGGGAGGACGAGCACGGTCGCCGCGGAGAGGAGCGCCCGGCCGAGCCATCGGCGTCGCCTCGCGCGTCCGGTCCCCGCAGGCCAGTTCTCCGCCGCCCAGCGACGGGCGGCCCGGACCAGCAGCGCGACGCCGACGAGAGCCGCCGCCGCGAGCAGCAGGGCGTAGGCGGGGTGCCCGTCCGTGACGGCGCCGACGCGCGTCGCGGCCACCCAGGCCGGCACCCCCACCCAGGCGAGAGCGACGAGCACGCGCAGCACACGGGCGGGGACGGATGTCATGCCCCGATTCTCCGCGACCGCGCCGGGGCGCCGGGCGCCGCGTGCCCCGGGGTCGGCGACACCCGTCATCATGGGGCGGGGGAGAGAACGTGCGGACGGGACCGGCCGCAGGCCGAGGCGATGGGTGCTCGACGTGAGATGGGTCATCGTGTGCGGCGTCACCGTCGTGCTGGTCTGGGCGCTGTTCGCGCGCCTGCTGGGGTCCCGGCGGATCTCGGCGCCGATGGTCATGGTGCTCGGCGGGATGGTCGTCGGCGCGGCGTCCCCGCTCGTCCAGGCGTCGAGCTCGGCGCCCCTCACCCTCGACCTCGCCGTCGCCTCGTCCGTGCTCAACGGCCCCGTCGCCGAGCAGATCGCCGAGGTCATCCTCGCGCTCGTCCTGTTCGTCGACTCGTTCGAGATCCGCCGCGGCGTGTTCGGGCACGAGCCGCGCATCGCGGCGCGGCTGCTGGGGGTGGCCCTCCCGCTCGGACTCGCGCTCGGGCTGGGGCTCGGGGTGCTGTTGTTCCCGCAGGTGTCTCCGGCCGTCGTCCTCGTGCTCGTGTGCGCGGTCATGCCCACCGACCTCGCCCCCGCCGCCGGCATCCTCAAGGACGCGCGCCTGCCGGAGCGGGTCCGCAACGTGCTCAACGTCGAGAGCGGTTACAACGACGGGCTCGTCGCCCCCGTCTTCGTGTTCGCCCTCACCCTGGCCGGGAGCCGGTCCCACGCGAGCACGCCGCAGGCCGCGCTCGAGGAGGCCGTCCCGGCCGCGCTCATCGCCGTCGCGGTCGGCGTCGCCGTCGGCGGCCTCGCCGGCCTCGGGATGCGCCGGTCCGTCGCTGGGGATCTCAGCACGACGCACGCCCTTCGGTACGGGGTCGTCTGCCTCCCGCTGCTCACGTACGCGCTCGCCTCGGAGGCGCACGGCAACGGGTTCGTCGCCGCGTTCGTCGCCGGCATCGCGTTCCGGAGCGCCCGCGGTGAGGCCGCGCACCGCGAGGTCGAGCTGAGCGAGGACGTCGCCGCCCTCGCCTCGTACGTCATGTGGTTCGTGCTCGGGGTCTGCTCGGTGCTCGTCCTGGGCGCGGTCGGCTCGTGGCCGGTGCTCGTCTTCGGCCTCGCCGCGCTGACGGTCCTGCGGATCGTCCCCGTCGTGCTCGCGTTGCTCGGCTCGTCGCTGTCGTGGTGGGACCGGTGGCTCGTCGCCCCGCTCGTGGCCGACCACTACGCGCGGCGGGCCGCCGCTCGTGGGCGGGAGCGGTGACGGCGTAACGTGGCCCCTCGCGCCCAGACCGTCCACCCCGGGAGGGACCCCGCATGCCCACCGACGTCGACCTCGTCGCCGAACAGGACTACCTCGACGAGGTGCGCGCCCAGCTGGCCCGGATGCGAGAGCACGCGCTCACGCTGGACGTGACGGCGGGTGACCCGGTGGCCGCGGAACGACTCGCGATCACGCTGTGGCGGCGCGCCCGCTCGCTGGAGGACGACGGGCGGTCGGCGCCCTACTTCGGTCGGATCGAGGTGGACTCCGCACACCCGTCGGCGGGCGGGTCGGCCACCGGGTGGCACGTGGGTCGGCGCCACGTGGGTGACGAGGCCGGGGACCCGCTCGTCGTGGACTGGAGGGCGCCGGTCTCGACGGCGTTCTACCGTGCGTCCCGCGCCGACCCCATGCACGTCACCCTGCGTCGCCGTTTCGGGGTGTCGGGCGGGCGGATCACCGCGATGGAGGACGAGCACCTCCAGGACCACGCCGACGGCGCCGACGACGTCGTGGGCGGGTCCGGTGCGCCGTCGGCCATCCTCGCGGCCGAGATCGAACGCCCCCGCGTGGGGCCCATGCGCGACATCGTCGCCACGATCCAGCCCGAGCAGGACGAGCTCGTCCGCGCCGACGCGTCGACGACCGTGTGCATCCAAGGGGCGCCGGGCACGGGCAAGACGGCGGTCGGCCTCCACCGGGCGGCGTGGCTCCTCTTCACGTTCCGGGAGCGCCTGGCCCGCGCCGGGGTGCTCGTCGTCGGTCCGAACCGCGCCTTCCTCGACCACATCGGCGCCGTCCTGCCGATGCTGGGCGAGCTCGACGTGCGACACACGACGGCCGCCGACCTCGTCGCGGGGGACACCCGGATCAGGGCGGACGACCGCACCGAGGTGGCCGGCCTCAAGGGGGACGCGCGGCTGGCCGAGGTCCTTCGGGTGGTCGTGTGGAGTCACGTCCGCCGCCCCGAGGCCGCCCTCGAGGTGCCACGAGGGACGCGCATCTGGCGGGTGCCGGGCTACGACGTCGCCGACACCGTCGACGAGCTGGCCGCCCGGGGCCTGCCCTACGACGCGGCCCGCGACCTGCTCCCGCAACGCCTGGCCCACCTGATCATGCTGCGGATGGAAGCCGCCGGCGTGTTCGCGAACGACGACCGGGCACAGGACGCCCTCGCGAAGAACCCCAAGGTCAGGGCCTACGCCAGGGCGGTCTGGCCGCCGGTGACGCCGGCCGCCGTCCTCCATCGCCTCCTCGCCGACGCCGACCACCTCGCCGCGTGCGCGGACGGTGTCCTCGAGCCCGACGAGCAGGCCGCACTGCGGTGGCCCCGGCCCCCGCGGACGCCCGGGGCGGCGCGGTGGACCCCGGCCGACTCCGTCCTCCTCGACGAGATCGCCTGGTCGATGCGCCGCGGCAGCACGTACGGGCACGTCATCCTCGACGAGGCGCAGGACCTGTCCCCGATGCAGCTGAGGGCGGTCGGCCGACGCTGTGCCCCGGCGGGCGCCGCGACGGTCCTCGGCGACATCGCGCAGGGCACGACCCCGTGGTCGACGCCGACCTGGGATCGTTCCCTCGCCCACCTGGGTCGCCCCGACGGCCGCGTCGTCGAGTTGTCGCGGGGCTTCCGCGTCCCCGCCGACGTGATCGCCTTCGCGGCTCGGCTGTTGCCCCGCATCGCGCCGGGGCTCACGCCCCCCGAGCCGGTCCGCGCCGCCGCCGGATCCCTCGAGGTCACCCGGGCCGACGACGTCGTGGCCACGCTCGCGTCGCGCGTCGCGCAGATCGGGGCCCGCCCCGGGACCGTCGGGATCATCGTGGCCGGGTCCGGCACCGACCCCGTCGCCCTGGCCGTCGCGGACGCGGTCGGGGCCGCTCTGGGGACTCCGGTCCCGGTGGTGGACGACGCGGCGCACGACGACATCCCCGACCCGGGGCCCGGCGACGCCGCTCGGGTGCAGGTCGTGCCCGCCGCGCTGGCCAAGGGCTTGGAGTACGACTCCGTCGTGGTCCTCGACCCCGCCGCCATCGTCGCCGCCGAACCCGACGAGCGCACCGGGCTGCGCCGCCTCTACGTCGTCCTCACCCGCGCCGTCTCCCACCTGCTCGTGCTGCATCGCGGAGACCTTCCGGCCGAGCTCGCCCGAGATCGCCTCACGACGATCCCGGTGTGAGCCACCGGACACCCGTCGTCCGGTTCCTCTGTTTCACTGCGGCCATGAGCACCCCGACGGCCGGGTGGGCGACCCACCCGCTGACCCCGGACCGGTTCGACGACTTCGCCGACGTCGTCAACCCCAACCGGCGCGCCACGCACTGCTGGTGCGTCGCCCACCGCCTACGCGCGGCCGACGTCGCCGAGCTCGCGGGGCGTCCCGTGGATTCGGACGCGTCGGGGGCCCGGGAGGCGGCGATGCGGGCGCTGTGCGAGCGCGACGTCCCGCCCGGCGTGATCGCCTACCGCGACGGGGAGCCGGTGGGGTGGTGCAACATCGGGCCGCGCGAGAACATCCCCACGCTCGCGACGAGCCGCCTCATGCGCCCGGTCGACGACGTGCCGGTGTGGAGCATCGTCTGCGTCGTCGTCCGCGGCGGGCACCGCAGGCAGGGCGTGACCCGACGGCTCCTCGACGGGGCCGTGACGTGGGCCGCGTCCCACGGGGCCGTCGCCGTGGAGGCGCATCCCGTCGACCCGCCGGGGCGCATGGACACGACCATGGCGTTCGTCGGCACCCGCTCGATGTTCGAGCCGCTGGGTTTCGAGGTCGTCGGCACCACGGACGCCATGGCCTCCACGCTGCCCCGCCTCGTCATGCGCCGGACGCTGTGACAACTTCCGACGCGCGGACCCGGTGCGTGGCCTCGCCGAGGACGCTGCGAACGGTCCTCGGCCCGGTCAGCGCGTGACGACGAGGTTCTCGAGCACCTCGCGAGCCACCTGCTGGTCGCCGTGCACGGTGTAGTGGAGGTCGTCGACGGAGCGACGACCGGCGGCGCGGCGCGTGAACGCGTCGGTGGACATCTGGATGCTCGTCGTCTTGCCGATGACGGGGATGGGACCGGTTTCGTCGACGCCTCCCGAGAACATGAGGCTCGCGACCGGGCCGGTCTCGCCCTCCGGGGCGCGCTCGACCCGGACCCCGGTGCGGGCCACGACGGGGCCGGTCAGCTCGATCATGACGACCTTGCCGGGCTCCACCCCGCTGTCGAGGACGATCTGCGGCAGCGCGTCGATGACGCGCTGACAGAAGATCGAGGCGCCGGCCGCGTCGAGGTTGCCGGGGCGACCGAGGGCGTGCCGGACGTCCTGCTCGTGGACCCAGACGTCGATGGCGCGACGACGCACGAGCTCGATCCGCGGCATCTCGCCCATCGGGGTGACGACGGTCTCGTCAGGGTCGAGGTCGGTCTCGTGCAGGCGGCCGATGCGGGCGGCGGCCACCCGCTTGAGCTCCTCGACGACCTCCGCCCCCGTCCGGGACCGGCGTACCTCGACGCCCGCCTCGATCGCCCGGGCCCGCGGGTGGCGCAGGTGGGGGTGGTCGGGGACCTCGACGTCGGGGTCGGTGCGACCGAGCAGCCTGCTCTCGGTGGCCGCGACGTGCGCGAACTGGTCCTTGACGGTCCAGCCGGGGCAGTCGGTCGGCTTGTCGAAGTCGTCCGCGTGGCACGTGATGGCCAGGTCGATCAGCGCGTTGATGCTGCTGGCGAAGGAGTCGACCAGACCGGCCAGGTCGTCGGGGGCCGCCGGGTGCATAGGCATGCCGCCACCCTATCGACCGCGCGCCCGCTGTCGACCTGGCAGCGACGCTCCGGCCCGCCCGGCCGCTCCGGGCGGCCACGCCGTTCTCGGGGCGCGTGCCTAGGCTGAGGAGCATGTCGAGCGCCCCGCCCACCCCGTCCGAGCGGACCGGCTCGGCTCCCGCACCGCTGGGGGTCGGCCTCCTGGGCGTGTGCGCGCTCGCGGCGGTCGTGGCCGCCGGGCTCGTCGGAGGCGCGTTCACCGGCCTCGTCGGCTTCGACGACGGCGGGCCGCTCGCCCGCTGGGGCGTCCCCGTGACCAAGGTGCTCCACGACGCGTTCGCCGCCGCGACGGTGGGCCTGCTCCTGCTCGCCGGCACCATCGTGCCCGAGCGGGCCTCGACGCACCGGCGCGCCACGGCGGCACGGGCCGCGACGGTGACGGGCGGCGTCTGGGCGCTCGCCGGCCTCGCCCACCTCGTGCTCCTCGTCTCGAACGTCACCGGGCTCGCGCTGACCGACCCCGCCTACCTCGGCCAGCTCGCGTCGGCGTACCGGATCGAGTTCTTCGCCGTGCCGCTCGTGAGCCTGCTCGTCGCCGTGGCGGCGACGGTCATGGCGGCGTTCGCCCGCACCCGTGCCGCCCTCACCTGGGCGGCGGTCGTCGCCCTCCTCGGAGTGGTGGTGCTCGCCCTCGTCGGCCACGCCGCCGGCGCCGCCGCCCACGACACGGCGGTCAACTCCCTCGCGATCCACCTCGCGGGGGCGATCACGTGGAGCGGCGGCCTCGTCGCCCTGGTCGTGCTGCGCCGCGCCCTCGGCCCGGCCCTCGCCGTGAGCGTGCGCCGCTACTCCACCCTCGCGGCCTGGTGCTTCGGGGCGGTCGCCCTCTCGGGGGTGCTCAACGCCGCCGTCCGCCTGGGCTCGCCGGCCGGGCTGGCCACGCCCTACGGCGTTCTCGTCGTCGCGAAGGCGCTGATCCTCCTCGCGCTCGGGCTGGCCGGGTGGCGGATGCGGTCCCGGCTCGTCGGCCGGCTCGAGGAGGGTGACCGCGAGCGCTCCGCGTTCGCCGGCCTCGCCCTCGGCGAGATCGCGCTCATGGGGGCGGCGATGGGGATCGGTGCCGCGCTGGCCTCCTCCCCTCCGCCGGTGCCGCAGACCGAGTCGCCCGACGTCGCCACCTCGCTCACCGGCTACCCGGCCCCGCCCGTCCCGCTCGAGGGCGCGGCCTGGCTCACCGTCCGGGTCGATTGGCTGTGGCTCGCCGTGGCGGTGCTCGGCATCGGCCTCTACCTCGCGGGCGTGCGGCGCCTGCGGCGGCGCGGCGACGCGTGGCCCGTCCAGCGCACGATCTTCTGGTGCGCCGGCTGGCTGCTCTTCGCGTGGGTGACCAGCGGTGCCCCCGGCGTGTACGGCCGGGTCATGTTCAGCGCGCACATGCTCATGCACATGACGCTGACGATGGGGGTGCCGCTCGTGCTCGTGCTCGGCGCGCCCATCACGCTCGCGTCGCGCACCCTCGCCCCGCGCAAGGACAAGACGCTCGGGCCCCGCGAGATCCTCCTCGCCGTGGCCCACTCCCGGTGGGTGAACTTCTTCGCCAACCCCGTCGTCGCCGCGGTCAACTTCGTCGGCAGCCTCTACGTCTTCTACTTCTCGGGCCTGTTCGAGCTCGCCCTGCGCACGCACACGGGCCACGTGCTCATGGTCGTCCACTTCATGCTCGCCGGGTACGTCTTCGCGTGGTGTCTCATCGGCGTCGACCCGGGGCCGAAGCGCTGGCCGCCGTCGCTGCGGCTCGTGCTGCTCTTCCTTGCGATGAGCGTGCACGCCTTCTTCGGTCTCGCGCTCGTGCAGAGCAAGACGCTGCTCGCCGAGCCGTTCTTCGGCGCGCTGCGGCTGCCGTACGTGCCCGACCTCCTCGCCGACCAGGTCAGGGGCGGGCTGTTCACGTGGGGCATCGGCGAACTGCCCATGCTCGGCCTCGCCATGGCCGTGGCCCTCGTGTGGATGCGCGCCGACGAGGCGGAGGCCCGCCGGGGCGACCGGCGCGCCGACCGGGACGACGACGCCGAGCTCGCCGCCTACAACGCCGAGCTCGCCCGTCGGGCCGAGGCGACGCGGCGCGCCGAGGGTCGCTGAGCCGGCTCAGGCGCCGCCGGCCGCGTGCCGGGCGAACGTCTCGCGCGCTCGCGCCCACACCGGGCCGTCCGGCAGCGTGAGCAGGACGGGCAGGAGCTGGGCCGAGTACGACGCGCTCGCCTCGGCCGGCAGCATCGTCGGGAGGTTGTCGATGGCGATGAGCGACACCGCGCCCGCGCCGCTGCGCAGGGAGGTGACCGGCCGCTCCCACGTGGTCACGGCGTCGTAGACGGGCAGCACGTTGAGGTCGGAGGTGACGTCGCAGGTGACGTCGCTGATCATCGTGAGTCGGCGGCCCGCGCGGTCGAGGTCGGCGTCCGTGAGGAACGGCGGCACCGGGCGGTCGACCATCACCGTGTTGACGAGGATGTCGTGGGCCAGCAGGGCGTCCATGTCGAGCGTCGCGGTCTCGGCCGCGTCCCATCGCGTGGGTTCGATGCCGGCGGCCGCGAACGCGTCGCACGCCCCCGTCCCCGAGCGGCCCAGGGCGCCGATGACGAGCGCGCGGGTGTCCGGGCCGGCCCCGGCACCGGCGGCGAGCGCCGCGTCGAGGGTCGCGCGGTCGGTGGGGACCAGGGGTCGGGGGAGCTCGTCGCGGAAGGCGAGCACCGCGAGCGCGGCGCCGACGTACCCCGCCCAGTAGCCGAACGCGGCGACCCGCCGCCCGTCGTCACCCACGAGGTACTCGAGGTCGAGCAACGTCCCGCCGCCGGCCGCGAACCGTCGCAGCAGCCCTTGCGCGCCGTCCTGGCCCTTGTAGGCGTGCCCGAAGTAGATGTGGTCGCGCAGCGGGGTGTCGGCCTCCGGCAGCTCCTTGAGACCGATGACGATCGCGCCCTCCGGCGCGTCGGCCCACGTGCCTCCGGGCGCGGTGCGCGCCCCCGCCTCGACGTACGCCTCGATGGGGAAGCAGCGCGCGTGCGACTGCTCGACGACGACGTCGAAGCCGTGCTCGACCAGCGTGCGGGCGTCGGCGGGGGAGATGGGGGCGCGGCCCTCGCCCGGGCGGGACTCGTGTCGCATCCACAGCAGGGGGCGGTCGGTCATGCCGGGCTCCGTTCGCGCGTGAGGGGTCCCGGGGCGATCGACCGCGCCCGGGAGAACGGAGGGGCGGGTGAGCCACGTCACGTTCGCGCCCGAGCATGCCACGCCGGCCGCGGGCCCGCGCCCCGCGTGGTCACCGGGCCCGGACGCCCCCACCGTGGTGGGCGGGGCGCGCGGCGGCTCAGGCGGCCGAGGCGGCGCCGGTCAGGCCCCAGGCCTGGGCGAACAGCTCGTACGAGCGCGCCCGCATCGCCGGGTCCCACGTGTAGGTCGTCGTGATGACCTCGTCGAGCTCGTAGGTGTCGACGAACCGCTGCACGGCGTCGGCGGTCTCGTCGGGGGTGCCGACGGCCCGCACGGCCTGCATCGAGTCGGTGACGGCGATGACGCGGGGGTCGAGCCCGGTGACGATGTCGTTCGACGGCGGAACGAGCGGGCCGGTCCGGCCGGAGCGGATCGACGCGCCCATGGCGATCGCCGACGTGCGCAGGAACTCGGCCTCGTCCCGCGTGGGGGCGGTGAGGACGTTGATGCCGGCCATGACGTACGGGCGGTCGATCTGGGCGGTGGGCGCCGAGGGGTCGAAGTGGGCCCGGTAGTACTCGAGCGCCTGGCTCAGCTGGTCGGGCGCGAAGTGGGACGCGAAGACGAACGGCAGGCCGAGCGCGGCGGCGACGCTCGCGCCGCCGAGCGAGGAACCGAGCATCCACAGCGGCACGTTCGTGCCCTCGCCGGGCAGGGCGCGGATCCGCGGACCCGAGCCGTCCTCCGGCCGGGGAGCGAGCCATTCCTGCAGGTCGGCGACGTCGCGCGCGAACGAGTCGAGCTGTCCGGTGCCGCGGCGCAGCGCGGCGGCCGTCATCGGGTCCGTGCCGGGTGCGCGCCCGAGACCCAGGTCGACGCGGTCGCCGTACAGGGTCGCGAGGGTGCCGTACTGCTCGGCCACCATGAGCGGCGCGTGGTTGGGGAGCATGACCCCGCCGGACCCGACGCGGATGTGGTCGGTGTGCGCGGCGATGTGCGCGAGCAGCACCGAGGTCGCCGAGCTGGCGAACGTCTCGCTGCCGTGGTGCTCGGCCATCCACCACCGGTGGTAGCCCCAGGCCTCCGCGTCCTGGGCGAGCTTCGTCGAGTCGCGCAGGGCCTGCGCGGCGTCGGAGCCCGCCGAGACGGGGGCGAGGTCGAGGATCGAGACGGGGACGCGGTCGGAGGTGGGCATGTCGCGGACAACGCCGACCGCCCCCGATCCATTTCGCCGGGCGCGTCGAAGGGGTGCCGCGTCGGGCCGGGCACCTCCGGTCCCGAGCCCCGGGCCCTCCTCGGCTCGCGTCGCTCGGTCCGGCCTCGGGGCGGCCCCTCTCCGGCGGGTCCGGTGGTCGCGGCCCGGGGGGTGGGAGCGGAACTCGTCGGGCCGAATCGCCTCAGGTCCCAGGGCGACCGGCCGATCGGGACACGACGTCCGCAACAGGAGGCAACAGTGTCGATCGGTCTGGGTATCTTCCTCATCGCCCTCGGGGCGGTCCTGAGCTTCGCCGTCCGGGACAGCCTGGCCGGCGTCGATCTCGTCACGGTCGGCTTCATCATGATGGCCGCCGGCCTGGCCTGCGTCCTCCTCTCGTTCATCCTCGACAGCCAGCGCCGACGCCGCGCCACGGTCGTCGAGCGCCACGTCGAGCGGCCCCTGCCGCCGACCGACCCGTACGGGCGCTGACCTCCGCACCCCGCCGACACCCGATCCACCCGCAGGGCCCGGCCCCGGCGGGTGGATCGCGTTGTGCGCGCGGCGTTGTGACAGCATTCGGTCGTGCGACGTGACGGGGCGGACGTGTACCTCGTCGGGCTGCGGCTGACGGGGCGGGCGGTCGTGGTCGTCGGCGGGGGACGGGTGCTCGCCCGCCGGCTCGAGACGCTCCTGCGCTCCGGGGCCGACGTCGTCGTCGTCGCCCCCGCGCTGCATCCCGTCGTCGCCCGGGCGGCGCAGGAGGGGCGCATCCGCTGGGAGCCCCGCGCCTACGCGCCGGGGGACCTCGCCGAGGCCTGGTACGCGATGGCGTCGACCGACTCCCCGGAGGTGAACGCGGCCGTCGTCGCCGAGGCCGAGACCCGCCGCATCTTCTGCGTGCGCGCCGACGACGGGTCGGCCGGCCAGGCCGTGACCCCCGCGACCGGTCGGCGGGGCGAGGTCCAGGTCGGGGTGCTCACGGGCGGCGACTACCGCGCCTCCCGCCGCCTGCGCGACGAGTTCGTGAAGCAGCTGACGCGGGACGGGTACTCCTAGTCCGGCCGAGCACGAGAGCGGCGCCTCGCGGTCGCCGTCCGCGGTCGGGCCCCCGTCCCGACAAATAAGACCGGAATATGAGCAACACAACGTCGCGTTATGGTTGGCGGCGGCGCGAACCCCACCCCGATCCCGTGCAGGAGCCATCCCGGCGCGGGGGCCCGTGAGGTCTCGCGACTCCCGTCAGCCCGTGTCAGCTCCGTCGTGAGGACCCATCGCGCATGTCAACGATCACCTCCGCCGAGCGGTCGAATCGCTCCGGTCGCAAGGCTCGCCCGGAGGGCCAGTGGGCCCTCGGCCAGCGTGAACCCCTCAACCACAACGAGGAGTTCAAGCGCGAGGACAACCCCCTCAACGTGCGCGATCGCATCGTCGACACGTACGCCAAGGAGGGGTTCGACTCCATCCCCAGCGACGACCTGCGCGGTCGGTTCCGCTGGATGGGTCTGTACACCCAGCGCAAGCCCGGCATCGACGGCGGCCGCACGGCCCAGCTCGAGCCGCACGAGCTCGACGACACGCACTTCATGATGCGCGTCCGGCTCGACGGCGGTCGCATGTCCGTCGCCCAGCTCGAGGCGATCGCCGACATCTCGACGACGTACGCCCGCGACACCGCCGACATCACCGACCGGCAGAACATCCAGCTGCACTGGGTGCGCATCGAGGACGTCCCGGCGATCTGGGACCGGCTCGCCGCGGTGGGCCTCGACACGACCGAGGCGTGCGGCGACTGCCCCCGCGTCATCCTCGGCTCCCCCGTCGCGGGCGTCTCGCGCGACGAGGTCATCGACCCGACGTCGGCCATCGACGAGATCAAGGCCCGCTGGATCGGCGACCCCACGCTGTCCAACCTGCCGCGCAAGTACAAGACGAGCGTGAGCTGGCAGTGGGACTGCGTGCCGGAGATCAACGACATCTCGTTCGTCGGGGTCGTGCACCCCGAGCACGGGCCGGGCTTCGACGTCCTCGTCGGCGGCGGGCTGTCGACGAGCGCGCACCTCGCGCAGCGCCTGGGCGCGTGGGTGTCGCTCGAGGACGTCCCCGAGATGTGGGAGGCCATGACCGGGTTCTTCCGCGACTACGGGTACCGCCGGCTGCGCAACAAGGCCCGCCTGAAGTACCTCGTCGCCGACCTGGGGGCGCAGCGGGTGCGCGAGATCCTCGAGACCGAGTACCTGAAGCGCCCGCTCATCGACGGTCCCGCCGCCCAGGCCCCCGTCGCGCCGATCGACCACGTCGGCGTCCACGAGCAGAACGACGGGCTGCGCTACGTCGGTTTCTCGGCCGTCGCCGGCCGCGTCAGCGGCTCGGTGCTGACCCAGGTCGCGCAGGCGGCCCGCGCCGCCGGGTCCGACCGCGTGCGGCTCACGCCCCTGCAGAAGCTCGTCGTGCTCGACGTCCCGGAGGACAAGGTCGAGCCGCTCATCGAGGCGCTCGATCCGGTCGGGCTGCAGGCCCGTCCGTCGATCTGGCGCCGCAGCGTGCTCGCCTGCACCGGGCTCGAGTTCTGCAAGCTCGCCATCGTCGAGACGAAGGCCCGCGCGGCGACCCTCGTCGAGCAGCTCG
The DNA here is from genome assembly GCF_014857905.1 of Agilicoccus flavus. Taxonomy (GTDB): domain Bacteria; phylum Actinomycetota; class Actinomycetes; order Actinomycetales; family Dermatophilaceae; genus Agilicoccus; species Agilicoccus flavus. Next base: position 176,223 of record NZ_JACYXE010000007.1, read on the forward strand.
AGGAGCGTCTCGGCGCGATCGGCCTCGACGAGCCCGTCACCGTCGGCCTGAACGGCTGCCCCAACAGCTGCGCCCGCATCCAGACGGCCGACATCGGCCTCAAGGGGCAGATCGTCACCGACGACGACGGCAACCAGGTCGAGGGCTTCCAGGTCCACCTCGGCGGCGGGCTCGACGCCGACCCCGCGTGGGGCCGCAAGGTCCGCGGGCACAAGGTCACCTCCGCCGAGCTGGGCGACTACATCGAGCGGGTCGTGCGCAACTACGTCGAGCAGCGCGCCGACGGCGAGCGGTTCACGCAGTGGGCGCGCCGGGCCGACGAGGAGGCGCTGGTATGAGCGGCGACGAAGCGGCGAGCTTGCGAGTCCGAGGAGCGCGACAGGACGGTATGACGGACCAGACGACCACCACCCCCACGCGCCGGTCGGAGGAGGAGCTGCGGGCGCTCGTCGAGAGCGGCCGCGCGGAGCTCGGGATCACGGCCGACCACGACGCCGACGCCCGCGACGTCATCGCGTGGGCGGCCCGGACGTTCGGCGCCCGGTTCGCGATCACGGCCTCGATGCAGGACACGGTGCTCGCGCACCTCGTCAGCGAGGTGGCCCCGGGCACGGACGCGCTCTTCCTCGAGACCGAGTACCACTTCCCCGAGACGCTGGCGACGCGCGACGCGGTCCGTGAGCGGTACCGCATCAACGCGCGCGACCTGCGCGCCGACCAGAGCCCGGCGGAGCAGGACGAGACGTACGGCAAGGACCTGTTCTCCTCCAACCCCGACCTGTGCTGCCTCCTGCGCAAGGAGACGCCGCTCGACGAGGCGATGGAGGACTACGAGGCGTGGGCCACGGGCGTGCGTCGCGCCGAGGCCGTGACGCGCCGCGCGACGCGGCAGATCGCGTTCGACGAGCGCCGCGCCCGCGTCCGGATCGCGCCGCTCGCGGCGTGGACCGACGAGGAGGTCGAGGCGTACGCGGTCGAGCACGACGTCATCCGCAATCCGCTGCTCGACCAGGGCTACCCGTCGATCGGGTGCGCCCCGTGCACGCGCAAGGTCCTCCCCGGCGAGGACGCCCGGGCCGGCCGCTGGTCGGGAACCGAGAAGATCGAATGCGGGATCAACGTATGAACGAGACGCTGACGCACGAGTCGGACACGGCGGCCGCGCAGCCGGTCGCCGCCGGCGGCACCCTGTGGCTCACGGGCCTCTCGGGGTCGGGCAAGTCGACGATCGCGACGGCGCTGGCGCGCCTGCTCTCGACGCGCGGCCGCGCGGTCGAGGTCCTCGACGGCGACGACCTGCGCGAGAACCTCTCGCCGAACCTCGGGTTCTCGCGGGAGGACCGCGACGCCCACGTCACGCGGGTGGGCTACCTCGCCCGCACGTTGTCCCGGCACGGGGTGTTGTCGATCGTGCCGGTCATCGCGCCGTACCGCGACACCCGCGCCGCCGTGCGGGCGGCCCACGAGGCCGCCGGCCTGCCCTACGTGGAGGTGCACGTGTCGACGCCGGTCGCCGAGTGCGCCCGCCGCGACGTCAAGGGCCTGTACGCCGGTCACGCCGCCGGCACGGTGAGCCACCTCACCGGGGTCGACGACCCGTACGAGGCCCCCACCGACCCCGATCTGCGCATCGACACGTCCGGCACGCAGTTGGCCGACGACGTCGAGGCCGTGCTCACCCTCCTCGACGCGAAAGGACTGTTGTGACTCTCACCGTTGACACCGACCGCGGCGCCACCGCCGGCGCGGCGGGCCGCGCCCCCCGACCGGCCATGGACGCGAGCCTGCGGGCCCTCGAGGCCGAGGCCATCCAGGTCATCCGCGAAGTGGTCGCCGAGTTCGACCGTCCCGCGCTGCTGTTCAGCGGTGGCAAGGACTCCGCCGTGCTCCTGCACGTGGCCCGCAAGGCCACGGCGCCGGCGCCGCTGCCGATCGCGCTGCTGCACGTCGACACCGGGCACAACCTGCCCGAGGTCCTCGAGTTCCGCGACCACGTCGTCGCGCAGGGCAACCACGAGCTCGTCGTGGCCGCGGTCGAGGAGTGGATCGCCGACGGCCGGGTCACCGAGCGTCCCGACGGCGTCCGGAACCCCCTGCAGACGGTCCCGCTGCTCGACACCATCAACGAGCGCCGGTTCGACGCCGTCCTCGGCGGCGCCCGTCGCGACGAGGACCGGGCCCGCGCCAAGGAGCGGATCTTCTCGATCCGCGACGCCTTCGGCGGCTGGGACCCCCGCACCCAGCGCCCCGAGCTGTGGAACCTGTACAACGGCCGCCACGCCCCCGGCGAGCACACCCGCGTGTTCCCGCTGAGCAACTGGACCGAGCTCGACATCTGGCGCTACATCGCGGCCGAGAACGTCGAGCTCCCGAGCATCTACTACGCCCACGAGCGCCCGGTCTGGCGCCGCGACGGCATGTGGATGACCCCGGGGCCCTGGGGCGAGCCCGGCGAGGGCGAGACGCTGGAGACCCGGCTCGTCCGGTACCGCACGGTGGGCGACGGCTCGTCCACCGGCGCGGTCGACTCGACCGCTACGACGGTGGCCGACGTCATCGCCGAGATCTCGGTGTCCCGGCTCACCGAGCGCGGCGCCACCCGCGCCGACGACCGCCTCTCCGAGGCCGCCATGGAGGACCGCAAGCGAGAGGGCTACTTCTGATGACGACGACCACCGGGACGGGCGTGGACGAGACGACCGAGGCGGAACGCGAGGCCGCGGCCGAGGTGCTCGCCGCGGCCCGCAGCGAGCTGCGGCTCGTCGTGGCCGGGAGCGTCGACGACGGCAAGTCGACGCTCGTCGGGCGCCTCCTGTTCGACACCAAGTCGATCCTCGCCGACACGTACGAGTCGATCACCGACGCCAGCCGCCGCCGCGGGTCCGAGGACGTCGACCTCGCGCTCCTCACCGACGGCCTGCGCGCCGAGCGTGAGCAGGGCATCACCATCGACGTCGCGTACCGGTACTTCTCGACGCCGCGGCGGTCCTTCGTGCTCGCCGACACTCCCGGGCACACGCAGTACACCCGCAACACCGTCACGGGTGCGTCCACGGCGCAGGCCGCGGTCGTCCTCGTCGACGTGCGCCACGGCGTGTCCGTGCAGACCCGGCGTCACCTCGCGGTGATGGCGCTGCTGCGCGTGCCGTCGGTCATCGTGGCCGTCAACAAGATGGACGCGCAGGCGTGGTCCCGGGCCCGCTTCGACGAGGTCGCCGCCGACGTCCGCGCGGTGGCCCGCAACGTGGGTCTGCCCGAGATCGATGTTGTCCCCGTCAGCGCGCTGACCGGCCAGAACGTCGTCGACGGCGGCGGTGAGCGGCACGACGCCGCGGGGGACTGGTACTCGGGCGCGACGCTCCTCGAGCTCCTCGAGGGCATCGACGTCACCTCCCGGGCGGCGCACGAGCCGTTCCGGATGCCGGTGCAGCTCGTCATCCGGCCGCGCACCCCCGAGCACCCGGACTACCGGGGGCTGGCCGGACGCATCGCCGCCGGCACGCTGCGGGTGGGCGACGTCGTCCGGGCGCTCCCCGGCGGCACGACGTCGACGGTGACGGGTCTCGACACCCCCGCCGGTCCCGCGCAGGAGGCGGCGGCGGGCGAGTCGGTGACCGTGCTGCTGTCCGACGAGGTCGACGTGGGGCGCGGTCAGGTGCTCGTCCACGCCGACGGCGAGCGTCAGCCCCGCGTCCTCGACTCCCTCGACGGCGTCGTGTGCTGGCTGTCCGAGAAGCCGTCGACCCCGAACCAGCGGGTGCTCGTCAAGGCCGGCACGAAGGTCGTCCGCGCCATGCTCACGACGTCCGGTCAGGCCTGGGACGTCGACGCCCAGGACTGGGTGGCCAGTGACGAGCAGGCGCAGCTCAACGACATCGTGCGCGTCGGGGTGCGGCTCGCCGAGTCCGTCGCCGTCGACGAGTACACCGACGACCGGCACACCGGCGGGTTCCTCGTCATCGACGCCGCCGGCGGGGCCACCCTCGCCGCCGGCATGGTGGGCAACCCGCTGACGGGTCGTTTCGACCCCAGCATCTGATGGGCCCCACCCCGGCACCGGCCGACGCCGCGTCGGCCGGTCCGGCGGCCCCCGGCCTGCGGGGGGCATCGCTGCTGCTCGTCGGGCACGGCAGTCGCGACCCGCGTTCGCCCGCGGGCCTGCGCGTGCTCACGGACGCGGTCGCGGTGGCCGCGGCGGAGGTCGATTCGGCCGGGGCCGATGCCGCGATCGGCGTCGAGGGCAGGGCCGGCATCGACGCGGGTCTTGCCGTCGAGCTGGCGTTCCTCGAGTTGTCCGATCCCCTCCTCGAGGACGTCCTCGCCCGCCTGACGGGCGAGGTCGTCGTCGTCCCGCTGCTCCTCGCGTCGGCGTTCCACGCGCGTTCCGACCTCCCGGAGCGGCTGGGCGCGGTCGCCGATTCGCGCGACGACGTGACGTTTCGCAGGGCCGACGTCCTCGGTCCCGCCCCCGAGCTCGACGCGGCCGTCGCCCACCGCGGGCGCGGCCTGCTCGACGCGGGGTGCGACGCGCTCGTCCTCCTCGGCACGGGGTCGTCGCACGAGGCGGCCAACGCCGAGGTCGACGCCGTCGCCGAGCGCGTCGCGGCCGACCTCGGCGCCGACGTCCGGGCCGCGTTCGTCACCCGCGGCCGCGAGCTCGCCGTCGCCGTGGCCGAGCTGCGCGCCGGGGGCGCGGCGCGCGTCGGCCTCGTGCCGTGGTTCCTCGCCCCCGGGCTGCTCCTGGACTCCGGCCTCGCCACGGCCGCCGACCTCGGGGTGGACGACGTGGCCGACACCCTCGCCGGGGAGCCCTCCCTCGCGCGGCTCGTGCTCGCGCGGGCCGCCGCGGCTGCGATCACGCCGGCCTCCGGCCCCTGAGAGTCCGCCACCCGCAGGACGCCGAGCGCGCCCGCCGGCCGCCCGGCCTCTCGGCCGCTCGGCACCTCGGATCCCGCTGCTGCCGCCGCGCGCCGTCGGGCCGTCCACCGGGGGTCGGTCCGCCGTCCGCGGTCCGCGCCGGCGGGGTCGGGGCCTGTGCACGGCCCCGGTGTCGGCCGCGGGGCGCGAAGGCTGGCGGCATGACCTACGCACACCTGCCCACCGGCTGGGCCCAGCGGCCCGTCACCGACGCCGATCTCTTCGAGGACGTCGTGGATCTCGTCGTCCGGGAGGACTCCCGGATCCGGGGCTGCGTGTACCTCCTGCTGTGTCATTCGAGCGGCCGGGTGGCTCAACCGGTCGCCGTCGAGGACTGCCCCGTCCGCGAGGACCCGGATCGGGTGGTCGACGCGATGCGGGCCCTCTTCGCGCGCGCCGGCGACCGGTGGGGCGATCCGAGGGTCGTGCTCGTGGTCGGGCGCCCGGGCCCGGCCGCGCCCGACGCCGCCGACTTGCGCCTCCAGCGCGAGCTGCTGCGCGTGGCCCGGGACGCCGGGCTCGGCGTCATCGGCTTCGCCCTCGCCACTCCCGCCGGCGTCACCGCCCTGGCCGCGGCGAACGCGATGGCCGAGCGGGCCGAGCCGACCGCCGAGCGGCGCGTCAGGGGTGCGGGGCGGGGTCGCGCGGCGGCCCGTCGACGCGGTTGACCCAGGCGTCGATGCCGCCGGCGAGGTGGCGCACCCGGTCGTACCCCTGGCGGCGCAGATGCTCGAGGACGATCGCCGATCGGGAGCCGGCGGCGCAGTGGAGCACGACGTCGCGGTCGCGGGGGAGCTCCACCGCCCCGGTGAGGATGTCGTCCTTGCGCAGGTGCAGCGAGCCGTCGATGACCGACAGCTCCCGTTCGACGTCCTCCCGGACGTCGACGAGCAGGATCTCGCCCGCGGCGAGGAGGACGGCGAGCTCGTCGGCGTCGACGGCCCCGTCGTCGCCTCCGACGCCGGCGGGCACGGCGCACGCGACGGCGAGGTCCTGCAGCCGCGTCACCGGGACGCGGGCCGCGTCGGGCCGCAGGGCCAGCTCGCGCCACGTCGCCGCGAGCGCGTCGTGCACGAGCAGCCGCCCCACGAGGGGGCGCCCGATCCCGGCGATGAGCTTGATGGCCTCCGTGCCCATGGCCGCCCCGATCGCCGCGCACAGCACGCCGAAGACGCCGGCCTCGGCGCACGACGGCACGAGTGCGGGGTCGGGCGGCTCGGGGAAGATGTCGCGGTAGACGGGCCCGTGGCCGGGCCAGAACACGCTCACCTGGCCGTCGAACCGCAGGATCGACCCCCACACGCATGGCATCCGCAGGATCTCGGTCGCGTCGGCGACGAGGTAGCGCGTCGCGAAGTTGTCGGCGCCGTCGAGCACGAGGTCGTAGTCGCCGAGGATGTCGAGGGCGTTCTGGGCCGTGAGGCGGCACCGGTGGATGCGGACCTCGATGTCGGGGTCGAGGGCGGCGATCGTGTCGCGCGCGGACTCGACCTTGGGCCGCCCGACGTCGCTCACGCCGTGGACGACCTGCCGCTGCAGGTTGGAGACGTCGACGACGTCGTCGTCGACGACCCCGATCGTCCCGACCCCGGCCGCCGCGAGGTAGAGCAGGGCGGGGGAGCCGAGGCCCCCGGCGCCGATGACGAGCACCCGGGCGGCGAGCAGCCGCCGCTGCCCCTCGACGCCGATGCCGGGCAGGAGGGCGTGCCGCGCGTACCGGCGCGCCTGCTCCGGCGTGAGCGGGGGGCCGGGTTCGACGAGCGGGGGCAACGCGCCGGTCACAGGTCGGCCCGCCCCTGCATCGGCGAGGACGCGAGGGCGTGACGGCGCTTGGGGATCCGCCCCGCCCGGCGCGCGTGGAAGCCCGCCTGGACGGCGTGCCGGAACGCGAGGCCCATCCGCGCCGGGTCGTGGGCGCGCGTGACCGCGGTCGCGAGCAGCACCGCGTCGCACCCCAGCTCCATCGCGAGGGCGGCGTCGGAGGCGGTGCCGATCCCGGCGTCGAGCACGACGGGCACCCCGGCGCGCGACACGATGAGCTCGATGTTGTGCGGGTTGAGGATGCCGAGGCCGGTGCCGATCGGCGCCCCCAGCGGCATGACCGCGGCGGCCCCCATCTCCTCCAGGCGCAGCGCGGCGACGGGGTCGTCGTTCGTGTAGGCGAAGACGGAGAAGCCGCGGGCCACGAGTTGCTCGGTCGCGTCGAGCAGCTCGGTGGCGTCGGGCAGGAGGGTCGTGTCGTCGGCGATGACCTCGAGCTTGACCCAGTCGGTCTCGAGCGCCTCGCGGGCGAGCTCGGCGGTGAGGACCGCCTCCCGGGCCGTGAAGCACCCGGCGGTGTTCGGCAGGATCCGGATGCCGCGCGCCCGCAGCAGCCCGAACAGCGAGCCCGCCTGGCCCGGCGAGTACCGCCGCATCGCGACGGTCGTCAACGTCGTCCCCGACGCGTCGAGCGCCGCTCCCAGCGCCTCGAGGCTGGGGATGCCGCCGGTGCCCATGACGAGGCGGCTGCCGACGCGTTCGCCCGCGACGACGAACGCGTCGTCCAGGCGGTCGCCGTGGTCGCCGGCGGCCTCGGACACGTCGGGCGTGTCCGAGGTGCGGGTGGGGCGGGTTCCCGTGTCGGTCATCTCAACCTCCCTGGACGGCGGTGACGAACTCGAGCCGCGCGCCGTCGGTGAGCGGCGTGAGCGCCCACGCGCCGCGCGGCACGACCTCGCCGTCGACGGCGAGGGCAGAGCCGAGGCCCGGACCCTCCAGCGGCCGGCCGTCGTCGCCGATCGCGCGGCCGGTGAGATCGGCGACGAGGTCTCGGCAGGTCGTGCCGGTCGCCACGGTGCGCGGCTCGTCGTTGACGTGCACGCGGACGGCGCCGACGGGGTCGGCGTCGACCGGTGCCTCGTCGGGTGCGGCGTGGAGGTGGTGGTCGTGGGCGGGATCAGGCACGGCGAGCCCCTTCCGGGTCGGTGGAGGCGGTGGAACGGACGTGGGCGAACCGGGCTGGGTCGAAGGCGGCCAGCCGCGGCGCGAAGTCGGGTTCGGGGGCGAGTCCGAGGCCGTGGGCCACGGCCTCGGCGACGACGGGGGCGAGGACGACCCCGTGGCGGTACAGGCCGGTCGCGGCGAACAGCCCGGGCGCGCCGAGGGGGCCGAGCAGCGGCGCGTTGTCTGGCGTGCCGGGGCGGGCCCGGGCGAGGGACTCGGTCAGGGCGAACTCGGCGACCGCCGGGACGAGCCGGATCGCGTCGCGCAGCAGGTCGTGGACGCCGCCGGCGCTCACGGCCGGGTTGCCGTCCTCGCGGCTCGTGGCCCCGAGGACGACGCTGCCGTCGGCCCGCGGCACGAGGTAGACGGTCCGCCCGCCGACGGCGGCGCGGATCACGCCGGAGAGCAGGCCCCGCAGGTGGGGCGGCGGGTCCAGGCGGATCACGTCGCCGTACACGGGCCGCAGCAGGCCGGCCAGGTCGACGCCCAGCCCCGCGAGCTCGGCGGCGCCGACCCCGTTCGCGACGACGACGGCGTCGGCGTCGACGTGGCGGCCGTCGGCGAGGTCGACCCCGGAGACGGGGCTGCTCGGCTCCTCGCCGGTGTGCGTCACCCCGACCGCGGGCACGCGTTCGACCTCCCCGCGCGCCTGCAGGTCGGCGAGGAGCGCCGCGGCCAGCGCGCGCGGGTCCACCTGGTGGTCGTGGGGCGCGAGGAAGGCGCACGACAGCCCGGGCCCGAGCAGGACCTCGCGGGCGCGGGCCTCCCGTGTCGTCAGCCGTTGCGTGGCCAGGCCGAGCACGAGCGACAGGTCGTGCAGCGCGGTCAGGGTGTCGCGGTCGGCGGCGTCGGCCCCGACGATGAGGGTCGGGGTGTCGCGGAACCCGGTGGGTCCGGCGTCGCCGCGGCCCACGCGGGCCGCGAATTCGGGGAAGCGGCGCGCCGACTCGAGCAGGAGCAGCGTGAGGTCGTCCTCGCGGTGGGAGGTCTCGCCGACCGGCGCGAGCATCCCCGCGGCCGCCCGGGTGGCCCCGCCCGCGGGGTCGGGGTCGATCACCGTCACGCTCGCGCCGGCCTCCGCGGCCCGCCACGCGACGGACAGGCCGACGACGCCCCCGCCGATGACGTTCACCCGCACGGTGTCCTCCCTTCGTCGGCATGATCCGCATCAGGTCCTGGCGGTCGGTGGCCCGGCCCGTCCGGCCCGGCGCGCACCCTCTCAGCCTCTCGGCTCCCGCGACCCCCCTAGCGTAGGTGGCTGTGACGACCCCGCCCACGCCCGCCCGGTCCGCGACGCTCGCCCGCCTCGCCGACGCCCGGCTCTACCTGTGCACCGGCCTGCGCCCGGCGCCCGCGCGCGCGAGGCGACCCGACCCGGTCACCGAGCCGCGGGAACAGGCGAGCGCCGACCTGACGTCGCTCGCGGAGTTCGCGCGGTCGGCCGTGGCGGGAGGCGTCGACCTGGTGCAGGTCCGCGAGAAGCACGTCGAGGCCGGCGCCGAACTGGCGGCGCTCGCCGCCGTCGCCGGCCCGGTCCGCGCGGGCGGCGCCCTTCTCGCCGTCAACGACCGCGCCGACGTCGCCCTCCTCGCGGGGGCGGACGTCCTCCACGTGGGGCAGGGGGACCTCACGCCCGCGCAGGCGCACCGGCTCGCGCCCGACGTCGCCGTCGGGCTCTCGACGCACGACCCCGACCAGCTCGCGGCGGCCCTCGAGGACCCCGACGTCGACTACGTCTGCGTCGGGCCGGTGTGGGCGACGCCGACCAAGCCGGGCCGCCCGGCCGCCGGCCTCGATCTCGTCCGCGCCGCCGCCGAGTCCGGGACGAGCAAGCCATGGTTCGCGATCGGCGGGATCGACGCCGACACCGTGCGGGAGGTCGTCGCGGCCGGTGCCTCTCGGATCGTCGTCGTCCGCGCGGTCGCCCACGCCGACGACCCGGCCGCCGCCGCTGCCGCCCTCCGCGCCGCCCTGGCCGGCTGAACCCGCCGACCGGCCGGGTCGACGCGGGGCCGTGACGGTGCCGTGACGGGGCCCCGGCACGACCGCGCCCGGCCACCTCGGGCGAGGCGACCGGGCGCGGTCGATGCGGCGGGGCGGCTCAGAAGGCCGCCTCGGGGATGTCCATGAGGGCGTTGTCGGTGTGCACGGCGATGGAGCGCTCGCCGGCGATCTTCGGCAGCACGTTGCGCGCGAAGAAGCGGGCGGCGGCCACCTTGCCGGTGTAGAAGTTCGTGTCCGCCTCGCTCACGCCGCCCCGCTCGAGGGCGGCGAGCGCGACCTCCGCCTGGCGCAGCAGCAGCCAGCCGACGACGACGTCGCCCGCGCACAGCAGGAGGCGGGAGGTGTTCTGGCCGACCTTGTAGAGGTTCCTCGGGTCGTTGTCCTCGCCCGTGCGGGGGTCGGACTTCATCAGGTCGCCGACCATGTGACCGAGGATGGCCTGGGTGTCCTCGCCGGCCTTGCCGAGCAGGCGCCGCTCGACGGAGAGCGCCTCGGGCCCGTTCGTCACGAACTCCTGGATCTGCCCGGCCATGTGCCCGAGGGCGCCGCCCTTGTCGCGGATGATCTTGCGGAAGAAGAAGTCCTGGCCCTGGATCGCGGTCGTGCCCTCGTAGAGGGTGTCGATCTTCGCGTCGCGCACGTACTGCTCGATCGGGTAGTCGTCGAGGAAGCCCGAACCTCCGAGGGTCTGCAGCGACTCGGTGCCGAGCAGGACCCAGGCGCGCTCGGAGCCCACGCCCTTGACGAGCGGGAGCAGCAGGTCGTTGACGCGCGCGGCCATGCCGATCTCGGAGTCGGGCTCGACCTCGCCGCCGCCGCCGAGCTCGTGGCGGTCGACGACGTCCTGCAGCGAGGCGGTGTAGAGCACGAGGGCGCGCAGGCCCTCGGCGTACGACTTCTGCAGCATGAGGCTGCGGCGCACGTCGGGGTGGTGCGTGATGGGCACGCGCGGGGCGGACTTGTCGGCCATCTGCGTGAGGTCGGCGCCCTGGAGGCGGCTCTTCGCGTACTCGAGGGCGTTGAGGTAACCGGTCGAGAGCGTGGCGATCGCCTTGGTGCCGACCATCATCCGGGCGTACTCGATGATGACGAACATCTGCGCGATGCCGTCGGTGGAGTCGCCCACGAGGGTGCCGACGGCGGGCTCGAACTCGCCGAAACGCAGCTCGCACGTCGTGCTGACCTTGAGGCCCATCTTGTGCTCGACGTTGGTCACGTACGCGCCGTTGCGCTCGCCGAGCTCGCCGGTCTCGAGGTCGACGTGGTACTTCGGCACGGCGAAGAGGGAAAGGCCCTTCGTGCCGGGGCCGGCCCCCTCGGGGCGGGCGAGGACGAGGTGGACGATGTTGTCCGACAGGTCGTGCTCGGCCGAGGTGATGAAGCGCTTGACGCCCGTGATGTTCCACGTGCCGTCGTCGTTCTTCGTCGCCCGCGTGCGGCCGGCGCCGACGTCGGAGCCGGCCTCGGGCTCGGTGAGCACCATCGTCGAGCCCCACTGCTTCTCGACCATGTGGGCGGCGAGCTTCTTCTGGTCCTCGGTGCCGAGGTCGTAGAGCACCTTCGCGAAGCCGAAGCCGGCCGAGTACATGTGCACGGCCGGGTTGGCGCCGAGCACCAGCTCGGAGACCGCCCAGCGCAGCGACGGCGGGACGACCGTGCCGCCGAGCTCGGCCGGCGCGGTGAGCATGCCCCAACCGCCGTCGACGTAGCTCTTGTACGAGCGCTTGAACGCCTCGGGCAGCGTCACCGAGTGGGTCTGCGGGTCGAAGATCGGGGGGTTGCGGTCGGAGTCGATGAGGCTGTCCGCGAGCTCGTTCTCGGCGAGGCGGGCCACCTCCGCGAGGATCTCGCGTGCGACGTCCGCGTCGACCTCCTCGTACGGGCCGGAGCCCAGGATCTCGTCGCGCTGCAGGACCTCGAACAACATGAACTCGAGATCGCGGACGTTGCTCTTGTAGTGGCCCACGCTGGACACCCCCGGTGGTCGGCGTTCGTGGGGCCTGCGCGACCCCTACTTGTCAGTAACTTGAGTGTGACTGCGTGCAGCTGCAAGCGCAAGCCGGTGGGGTCGCAGCCGGCGCGCCGGTAGGATGGGAGGCTTCCGACACGCGGCCGTGTCGGTGTCACAGGTCGACCGACGAGGGGTCCTCATGAGCGAATCCGTGGAGACAGAGCGCACCTTCGAGGTCCCCAGGCGCTGGTCGATGCCGCGGCTCGCGGGGGTCGGGCGTGTGACCGAGGTCTCGCCGGCCAGGCGCATGACGCAGACCGCGACCTACCTCGACACCCTCGGCCTCGACCTCCTCGAGGCGAAGCACACGCTCCGCCGCCGCACGGGTGGGACGGACGCCGGCTGGCACCTGAAGAAGCCGCGGGGCGGGGACTCCCGCCTCGAGGTCGCGGCCCCGCTCGGCCGGGGCGCCGTGCGGATCCCGGCGGAACTCGTCGAGCAGGTCGCGGACCTCGCGGCCACGCGCCCGCTCGTGCCCGTGTGCCGGCTGCGCACGCGCCGGGTCCGGCGCCGGTTGCTCGACGAGTCCGGCGCCACGATCGCGCTCGTCGAAGACGACACCGTCGAGGCCACCGTGCTCGTCGACGGCGAGCGGGTGCACCGGTGGCGCGAGGTCGAGGTGGAGCTGGTGGACGGCGGCGACGACGACCTCGAGGCCGTGACGAGGGCGCTGCTCGACTCCGGCCTGTCGGTGTCCGACGCCCCGAGCAAGCTCGCCCGGGCCCTGTCCGAGGTCCGGGGCCGACGGGTGCCCTCGAAGAAGGGCGACCCGGCGGGTGAGGTGGTGCTCGTGTACGTCGGCAAGCAGGTCGCGGTCCTCCAGCAGCTCGACCGGGCCGTGCGGGCGGACGCCGCGGACGCGGTCCACAAGTCCCGCGTGGCCACCCGCCGTCTGCGCAGCGCGCTCAAGGCGTTCGCGCCGCTGTTCGACACGTCCGTCACGGAGCCGCTGCGCGCCGAGATCGCCTGGCTCACGGGAGCGCTCGGCGGGCCACGCGACGCCGAGGTCATGCGCGAGCGCCTCGTCGGGTTGCTCGAGTCGACCGACCCCGCCCTCGTGCGGGGCCCCGCCGCCTCCCGGCTGCGGGGGTTCCTCGACACCCGTCACCAGCGGGCGCACGCCGATCTGGTCAAGGCCCTCGACTCGCCGCGGTACGAGCGGCTCATGGCCGCCCTCACCGAGCTCGTCGTCGATCCGCCGTTGACGGACGCGGGTCGCGAGGCCGCGAAGACGGCGCTGCCTCCGCTGATCCACCAGGCATCGACCAAGGTCGAGAAGGCGGCACGGGTCGCCCGGTCGAGCGAGGACGCCGCCGCGCGCGAGGAGGCGATCCACGACGTCCGCAAGCGCGCCAAGGCCGCGCGGTACACGGCCGAGGCCGGCGGCGGGGCCGTCAAGGGCGACCCCGGGGCGGTCGCCAAGGCGTGGACCGGACTGCAGGAGGCGCTCGGCGAGCACCAGGACAGCGTCGTCGCCCGCGGCGTCCTCGAGGAGGTCTGCGCGCAGGCGCGGAAGGCCGGCGAGGACACGTTCACCTACGGCGTCCTCATCGGCCGCGAGGCGCAACGGGCCGCCGACATCGAGGGCGAGTACGAGACGCTCCTGTCCGACGCCCGCGACGCCGCGCGGTCGCTGACGAGCTGATCGCGCCGGCGCGGATCCGCGGCGGGTGAGACGTCTGCGCCCGTCGGCGGGCACGGGTGAACCGGACCGCAGGGCGGTCCCCGGCAGGAGGTGATCGGCCGCGTCCGTGTCGGGTAGACTCTGGCGAGTTGCCGCCCACGGCCACCGCGGACACGCGGATCAAACTTCGATCGCATGATCGAATCAAAGATCGTGAGCAGCAGTTACGCGAGTGTAGTTCAATGGTAGAACATCAGCTTCCCAAGCTGAATACGCGGGTTCGATTCCCGTCACTCGCTCCACGTGGTACCCGCTCGTCGTGGTGCCGGACGCGACAGGCCCCGCCCGAGGACTCTTCGGGCGGGGCCTGTCGCATGTGCGCTCGAGGGCCCGGCCGCCTACCGGCGGCAGCCCACGGTCACCGCGGCGAGGGCGTCGACGGCGTTGCGGGCCGCGACGGTCTCGCGCCGGCCGTTCTCGAGGAACGCGAAGATCCGGTCCCGTCCGTCGACCCCGCGCGCGACGCCGGCGAGCGCGACGACGTCGTTGAGCGTGCCCGTCTTGGCGATGACCCGGCCCGCGGCGCAGCGGGTCGCGGCGATCCGGTAGCGGGTGCGCAGGGTCCCGGTCTGGCCGGCGCGGGGCATGGCGCCCGGCGCGAAGACGACCGCGCGGTCGCTCGGATCGGCGTGGAGCTTGCCGATCACCGACGTCAGCGTGCGCACGGGCATCCGGTTCGAGCGCGATAACCCCGAGCCGTCGTAGACGCGATAGCCCCCCGTCGGGACGCCGGCCTTCGCGAGCACCGAGCGCTGATGGGCGAGGGCCGCCGACCACGTCGGGAAGCGCCCGTCCTGCAGGGCCGCGTAGCGCAGCAGGTACTCGGCCTGGTCGTTGTCGCTGACCCGCAGCATCGTCCCGACGATGCTGCCGATCCGCGGCGAGCGGGTCACGCCCACCTCGGTGCGGCCGGCGGGTGCGGCGCCGCGGGCGAGGGTCCGCACCGCGATGCCGTTGGCCTTGAGGTGGGCCCGGAACGCCGAGCCCGCCGCCATCGTGCCGTCGGCGCCGCGGTAGCCGGCCAGGGTGAGGCCGCGGACCCACTGCACCTCGCGGCCGCTGATGTAGCTGCGCTTCCACCCGGTCGCGAGGCTCGGGCGGGGGAAGGCCGTGTCGTCGACGTAGAGGGCGACGTTCGTCCGCCCCTGCCCCTTGAGCCGCGCGGCGACCGAGCGGGCGAGGACGCCGAGGCGGGACGAGGTGAGGGTGGGGTCGCCGCCCCCGCGCAGGTAGAGGTTCCCCGGGTTGGCGCGACTGCTCAGGGCGCGGGTCTCGATGCGGTCGGATCCGGGCACGGTCTGCAGCACGGTGAACGCGGTGAGGACCTTCTGCGTCGAGGCGGGCATCCGGGTCCGCGCGGCGCGGTGCGACCACAGGACGCTCCCGCTCGCGCGGTCGACGACCATGCCGCTGAGGTAGGGACCGAGGTAGGCGCTGCGCGCGGCGGACGACAGGGACGTGGAGATCGTCACCGGCGAGAGCGTCGTCACGGCCGCCGCGAGGCGGAGACCGGCGAACGAGCCGGCCGAGCCGGGTACGACGGGTGCGGCGGGTGCAGCCGCGGGTCGGGACACGACGGAGACCGCGGGTGTCGGCGCGGTGGCCGCGGCGGCGGGTGCGCCGCCGGTGACGGTGGACATGGAAGCGACGGCGACCACCGTGAGACCGGCGGCAGCGAGTGAGCGGGACGACATGTGGGCGAGACCCTTTCGGACGGACGGCACGGGTGTGCACCCCCCCGAGGCGATCCGCGCGGAATCGAGCCCAAGGCGACCGGCGCCCCCTCCGACGCCGGCCGCCATGAGCGGGCACGACCGAGCAGCTGCGCTCGCGACCTCCCTGTCGGCCGGGAGCAGCCCGGCCTGAGGTGGATCTCCGTCATATTCCGACGAATTCGCGAACCGGTCGCGTCAGGGCGCGCGGGCACGCGGCGCCCGAGGGGCGGAAGCGGGCGCGGGAGCGGGCGCGGTTCGCATAGCCTGTGGCGGTGCTTCTCTCCGACCGCGATATCCGTGCCGAGCTGTCGCAAGGGCGCGTGCGGCTGGACCCCTCGGATCCGTCGATGATCCAGCCGTCGAGCATCGACGTGCGCCTGGACCGGTACTTCCGCCTGTTCGACAACCACAAGTACGCGGTCATCGACCCGTCGGAGGAACAACCGGACCTGACCCGTCTCGTCGAGGTCGAGACCGACGACTCGTTCATCCTGCATCCGGGCGAGTTCGTGCTCGGGTCGACCTTCGAGAACGTCACGCTGCCCGACGACGTCGCCGCCCGGGTCGAGGGCAAGTCGTCCCTCGGTCGCCTCGGCCTGCTCACGCACGCGACCGCGGGGTTCGTCGACCCGGGGTTCGACGGGCACGTGACGTTGGAGCTGAGCAACGTGGCGACCCTGCCGATCCGCCTGTGGCCGGGCATGAAGATCGGCCAGCTCTGCTTCTTCCGGCTCACCTCTGCCGCCGAGCACCCGTACGGCAGCGCCGAGCGCGGCTCGCACTACCAGGGTCAGCGCGGCCCGACCGCCTCCCGCTCGCACCAGAACTTCCACCGCACGCGCGTCTGATCCCCCGGGGACGCGCCGGATCTCGCCGCGGCACACGGGATCCGTCGCGTCCCACGGCGCCGCCCGACCCGGCCGGCGGAATGCAGTGGCGACCCTGTCGGTGGCCTGGTCCACAATCGAAGACGGCCCTACCTCGCGGCGGGACCGTCACCGTCCCCCGGAGGCCCCCTGGAGGTCCCGTGCTCCTTCGGCTCCTGCGCACCTACCTGCGGCCGTACGCCGGCATGCTCGCCGTCGTCCTCGTCCTGCAGCTCGTCTCGACCGTCGCGTCGCTCTTCCTGCCCACCCTGTCGGCCGACATCATCGACGACGGCGTCGCCCAGGGCGACCAGGGCGAGATCTGGCGGCTGTCCGTCGTCATGCTCGTCGCCAGCCTCGTGCAGGTCGTCGCGTCCATCGGGGCGGTGTGGGCCGGGGCGCGGGTCGCGATGGGGATGGGCCGCGACGTCCGGGCCGCCCTGTTCTCGCGGGTGCTCGGCTTCTCCTCGCGGGAGGTCGCCACGTTCGGGGCGCCCTCGCTCATCACCCGGAACACCAACGACGTGCAGCAGGTGCAGCAGCTCGTCGTCATGAGCTGTCTCATCCTCGCGTCGTCGCCGATCATGATGATCGGCGGGATCGTCATGGCGCTGCGCCAGGACGTCGGGCTGTCGTGGCTCGTCGCGGTGGCCGTGCCCGTCCTCGCGACCGCGATCCTGCTCATCATCGTGCGGATGGTGCCGCTGTTCCGGCAGATGCAGGTGCGCATCGACGCCGTCAACCGCGTCATGCGCGAACAGATCACCGGGATCCGCGTCGTCCGCGCGTTCGTGCGCGAGGAGTGGGAGCGGGAGCGTTTCGCCCGCGCCAACGACGACCTCACCGAGACCGGGCTCGGGGTCGGCCGGCTCATGGTCGCGATGTTCCCCATCGTCATGCTCGTCATGAACGTCTCCACGGTGGCCGTCATCTGGTTCGGCGGCATCCGCGTCGCGAACGGCGACATCGCCATCGGCACCCTCTTCGCCTACACGAGCTACCTCATCCAGATCCTCATGAGCGTGATGATGGCGACGATGGTCGCCACGATGGTGCCGCGGGCCGCCGTCTCCGCGGAGCGCATCGGCGAGGTGCTCGGCACCGACTCGACGGTCGTCGCACCGAGCGACCCCGTGGCCATCGACGCGACCGCCGGCCGGATCCACGGGGTGCTCGACCTCGACGGGGTCGGGTTCACCTACCCGGGGGCCGAGGCCCCCGTGCTGTGCGACGTGACGTTCACCGCCCGCCCGGGCACGGTCACGGCGGTCATCGGCGGCACCGGGTCCGGCAAGACGACGCTGGTCAACCTCTTGCCCCGGCTCGTCGACGCCACGGAGGGCACCGTCGCCATCGACGGCATCGACATCCGGCGCGTCGACCCCGACACGCTCTGGCAGCGGGTGGGGCTCGTGCCGCAGCGCCCTTACCTGTTCAGCGGCACCGTCGCCTCCAACCTGCGCTACGGCAACCCCGACGCGAGCGACGACGAGCTGTGGGAGGCCCTCGAGGTGGCCCAGGCCCGCGGGTTCGTGGAGCAGCTCGAGGGCGGCCTGGACGCCCCCGTCGCCCAGGGCGGCACCAACGTCTCGGGCGGCCAGCGCCAGCGCCTGTGCATCGCGCGGGCCCTCGTGTCGCGCCCGCAGGTGTACGTCTTCGACGACTCGTTCTCGGCGCTCGACCTCGCGACCGACGCGCGCCTGCGCGCCGCGCTGCGACCCCGCACCCTCGACGCGACGGTCGTCATCGTCGCCCAGCGCGTGTCGACGATCGTCGACGCCGACCAGATCGTCGTCCTCGACGCCGGCCGCGTCGTCGGGCTCGGGACGCACGACGAGCTCGTCGACTCGTGCCCCACGTACCAGGAGATCGTCACGTCCCAGCTCTCGGCGGAGGTGGTGGCATGAGCACCTCGTCGTCGGCCCGGAGCGCGCCCGCGGGCCCGGCCGGCCGGCCGCAGCGGGGCCCGGGAGGCCCCCCGGGCATGGCGTTGCCCGCCCAGAAGTCGCTCGACTTCACCGGGTCGGGGCGCCGGGTCATCGGTCTCCTGCGTCCGTTCCGTCTCGCCGTCGTCGCCGGTCTCACCCTCACCGTCCTCTCCGTCGTCCTGGCCACGACGGGGCCGAAGATCATCGGGGCCGCCACCGACCGCATCTTCGCGGGGTTCGTCGGCGGGCACCTGCCCGCCGGCGCCTCGAAGGAACAGGTCGTCGCCGGGCTGCGCGCCGAGGGCCGGACCACGATGGCCGACATGCTCGCGTCGATGGACGTCGTGCCGGGGCGCGGGGTCCAGCTCGACGAGGTGGGGCGTCTCCTGCTCATCGCCCTCGGCCTGTACGTCGTCGCCGCGATCCTCATGTGGATCTCGGGTCGGCTCTTCAACCACATCGCGATGCGCACGATGCAGCGGCTGCGCGCCCAGCTCGAGGACAAGCTCCACCGCCTTCCGCTGAGCTACTTCGACTCGCGCCCCCGCGGTGAGCTGCTGTCGCGCGTGACCAACGACATCGACAACCTCGGGCAGACCCTGCAGCAGACGTTCGGGCAGTTGACCAACGCGCTCGTCACGGTCGTCGCGATCCTTGTGTTCATGCTGTTCACCTCGCCCCTGCTCACGCTGGTGGCGCTCGTGAGCATCCCGCTGTCGGTGGCGGCCACGGCCGCGATCGCCAAGCGGAGCCAGCGGTTGTTCGTCCGGCAGTGGGAGCGGACCGGGGCCTTCAACGGCCAGATCGAGGAGGCGTTCACGGGGCACGAGCTCGTGACGGTCTTCGGTCGCCGCCGCGAGGTCCTCGCCGAGGCGTCGCGGACGAACGACGAGCTGTACGAAGCGACCTTCGGCGCCCAGTTCGTCAGCGGGATGATCATGCCGGTGATGATGTTCGTCGGGAACGTCTCGTACGTCCTCGTCGCCGTCGTCGGCGGCCTGCGGGTCACGACGGGGTCGATGTCGATCGGCGACGTGCAGGCGTTCATCCAGTACTCGCGCCAGTTCACGCAACCGCTCACGCAGGTCGCGTCGATGGCGAACCTGCTCCAGTCGGGCGTCGCGTCGGCCGAGCGGGTCTTCGACCTCCTCGACGCCCCCGAGGAGTCGCCCGAGCCGGAGGCCTCCCCGGTCGTCGACGGCTCCCGCGGGCGCATCGAGTTCGAGGACGTGTCGTTCTCCTACCGCCCCGACCGCCCCCTCATCGAGCACCTGTCGCTCGTGGCCGAGCCCGGCCAGACCGTGGCGATCGTCGGCCCCACCGGCGCGGGCAAGACGACGCTCGTCAACCTCGTCATGCGGTTCTACGAGCTCGACGGCGGCCGCATCACCCTCGACGGCGTCGACATCACCGACCTGTCGCGGCAGGAGCTCCGCGACGAGATCGGCATGGTGCTGCAGGACGCGTGGCTCTTCGAGGGCACGATCCGTGACAACATCGCCTACGGCCGGCCGGAGGCGAGCGAGGAGGAGATCCTCGACGCCGCTCGCGCGACGTACGTCGACCGGTTCGTCGCGCACCTGCCCGACGGGTACGACACGGTGCTCGACGACGCCGGGTCGAACGTGTCGGCGGGGGAGAAGCAGCTCATCACCATCGCGCGGGCGTTCCTCGCCCGGCCGAGCCTGCTCATCCTCGACGAGGCGACGAGCTCCGTCGACACGCGGACCGAGCTGCTGCTGCAGCACGCCATGGCGGCCCTGCGCACCGACCGCACGAGCTTCGTCATCGCCCACCGGCTCTCGACGATCCGCGACGCCGACCTCATCCTCGTGATGGAGGCGGGCCGGATCGTCGAACAGGGCACCCACGCCGGTCTGCTGGCCGAGGGCGGCGCCTACGCCCGGCTGTACAACGCGCAGTTCCGGGGCGCGGCCGTCGAGGTGGACGGCCCGGAGGCGGAGCCGGACGTGGCCCCCGACCCGGCCGAGCGCGACCCCCAGCCCCCGGTCACGCCGCCGGCCGTGGGCGAGCGCACCCCCGCCCCCGAGGTGGGCCGCGGCGCCTGAGCTCCGTCGCCCTGGACTTGGACCTGGACCAAAACCAGGGCTGCGCGGCTGCCCGCGGCCGGCGGGGGTCGGCGGGTGCGGGCGCCGCCGTCGGCGAGCAGCGTGACCGCGGCGGCGTCGAGGCGGTGGCCGAGCCGGGCGGCCCAGGGGCGCCCTGCCCCGACGGACGACGAGCCCCCGCACACGCAGTGCGGGGGTTCGTCGTCCGCGTCGGGGGCCTCAGCCGCCCTGCTGCAGGCGCCGGAGGGCCTCCGTGGCCGTGGGAAGACGACCGCCGGTCGCGGCCGGCGCGGGTCCGCTGGGGCCGGAGGAGGTCCCGCCGGTGGTGTCGGCGTCACCGGTGTCGGCGTGCCCGGCCGCCTCGACCGGAGCCGGCGGGGTCGTCGCCGGGGGCGCGTCCGTGGGCGGCTCGACGAGGTCGACCGGTCCGGTGCCCGCTCGGGCCGCGTCCTGCTCGGCGGCGTCCGTGCGGCTCGGTCCCGACTCGCTCGTGCTCGTGCCCGGGGCCGGGGCCGGGGCCTCCGACGCGGCCGGCGCGTCGGGGGCTGCCGGGGCGGCGCCGCCCAGGAGGGCGACGAGAGCGTCGGTCGCGCTCATCCGGCCGGTCGGCATGGTCCGGGCCGGGGCCGTCGGCGGTGTGGCCGCCGCCCGTCGGGGAGGCGCCGGTGCCGTGTCCTGGGCCTCGGCGGGCGCCCGCGTCGGGGTGGCCGGGGTCGGCGCATCGGGCGCCCCGGGGCGGCCCCTTTCGTCGGAGGGGCCGGCCGCGTGCGCTGACGCGGTGTCCTCGGCCGCAGTCTCGGACGGCGTCTCCGCCGTGGTCGGGGCCGCGGACGGCGGGTCCGCCACCGGCGTCGGTGCGGGCGCGGACGTCGCGGCCGCGTCGTCGGCGGGGGACGGCTCCGGACGGACCGGCTCGGACGCAGGCCCCGGAGAGGCCGGCTTCTCGGGTGCGCCGGCGGGTGCGGCCGCGCCGCCCATCATCGCGGCGAGCGCCTCGGAGGCCGACATGCGGCGGGACAGCGTCGGCGCCGCACCGGCCAAACCCGCGGAGGCCGGCCGGTCCTGCGCCGGTGCGGGGTCTGCGTCGCGCGTCGCCGGGGGCGCCACCGGGGTCGACGCGCTCGATCCCGCCGCCGGTGCGTCGCTCGGAGCGGGGGGTTGCGCCGCCGGGGCCGGACCGGAGGTCGGCTCCGACGCCGGCTGGGGCGTGGACGCGGCCGGCGACTCGGTGGTGCGCTCGGTGGTGGCCCCGGCACCGCCCATCATCGCGGCGAGCGCCTCGGACGCGCTGATGCGTCCGGTCGGGGTGGCGGGGCGATCCGCCGACGGGGCGGCCGGTGCGGCCGGTGCGGGGGCGGCATCGGTCCGGTCCGTGCCCTCGGCGGTGTCGGCCGCGGCGGGTGCGGTCGGCGCCTCCTCCTGGCTGCCGGCCGTCGCGCCCCGCATGGCCGCGAGGGCGTCGGAGGCGCTCATCCTGCCGGTGGGGGTGGCGGGCCGGTCGGTGGCCGACGTGGCCGGCGCGTCGGGTGCCGGTGCGGCCGGTGCCGGCGCGGGCGGTGTCTGCGCGTCGGATGCCTCGTCCGTCGTCGCGTCCTGGATGGGTGCCGTGGCGGCGCCGCCCATCATGGCGGCGAGGGCGTCGGAGGCGCTCATCTTGCCGGTCGGGGTGGCGGGCCGGTCGTCGGCCGGTGCGGCCGCGGCGGGGGCGTCGTCGGTTGTCGCGTCCTGGGTGGGTGCCGGGGCGGAGCCGCCCGTCATGGCGGCGAGGGCGTCGGAGGCGCTCATCTTGCCGGTCGGGGTGGCGGGCCGGTCGTCGGCCGGTGCGGCCGCGGCGGGGGCCTCGTCGGTCGTCGCGTCCTGGGTGGGTGCCGGGGCGGAGCCGCCCATCATGGCGGCGAGGGCGTCGGACGCGCTCATCTTGCCCGTCGGTGCCGCGGGCCGGTCCGTGGCCTGCGTGCCGTTCTCGTCCGGCGGGGCCGTGGCGGAAGGCGTCGCCGACGGTGTGTCGGATGCCTCGACCGGCGCGGTCTTCTCCTGCGCGGGGGCGGCAGCGGCGCCGCCCATCATCGCGGCGAGGGCGTCGGAGGCGCTCATGGTGCCGCCGGATGCCGCGGGCGCGGGGGGCGCGGCGGCCGCGGCGGGGGCCGGAGCCGACGCTGCGGCGGCGGGAGCGGAGTCCTCGGCCGATCCGCCGCGAGCGGCCTGGCTGTCCTGCGCGGGCGGGCCGGACGGGGCCTGCGTGTCCCCGGTCGCGCGAGCGGCCGCGACCTCGGCCGGCGACTCGCCCGCGGACGGGGGAGCGGCGGCCTCGGTGAGGTCGTTCGCGGGGCTCTCGCCCTGACGCACAGCGGCGAGGAGCATCTGCGCGATGTCGACGACCTCGACGTCGTCGCGCGCCTCGCCCTGCGCCTGCTGCGCGCCGAGCCCGTCGCTGAGCATGACGCGGCAGAACGGGCACCCGACGGCGATGCGGTCGGCGCCGGTGGCGACGGCCTCCGCCGTGCGGTTCATGTTGATGCGGGTCCCGAGCTTCTCCTCGGCCCACATGCGGGCGCCGCCGGCGCCGCAGCAGAACGACTTCTCGCCGTGGCGGGGCATCTCGGTGAGCGTCACGCCCGGCAGCGAACCGATGAGCTCGCGCGGCGGCGCGTAGACGTGGTTGTGCCGCCCGAGGTAGCAGGGGTCGTGGTACGTGACGGTCGCGGCGGTCGAGGCCGCGTCCTTCGCGGTCGACAGGCCGGGCCGCTGGTCGGGGCGGGCCACGGGGGTGAGGCGCTTCTCCCGCACGAGGCGGTTGAGCAGCTGGGTGTGGTGCAGGACCTCGTACTGACCGCCCACCTGGGGGTACTCGTTCTTCAGGGCGTTGAAGCAGTGGGCGCACGTGACGACGATCTTCGTGGCGCCGGCCTCGTTCAGCACCTCGACGTTCTGCGCGGCGAGCATCTGGAACAGGATCTCGTTACCGGCGCGGCGGGCGGAGTCGCCGGTGCAGGACTCGCCCTCGCCGAGCACCGCGAAGCTCACGCCGGCCATGTTCAACAGCTCGGCGACCGCGCGCGTGGTCTTCTTCGCGCGGTCCTCGAGGGCGCCCGCGCAGCCCACCCAGAACAGGTAGTCGACGTCGGAGAGGTCCTCCACGGCGGCGCTGCCCGCGCCGCCGACGACCGGGACCTCGAAGTCGAGGCCCTTCGCCCAGTCGAGGCGCAGCTTGGGCGCCATGCCCCACGGGTTGCCCTTGTTCTCCATGTTCTTGAAGAGGCCGCCGAACTCGGTCGGGAAGGCCGACTCGATGAGGACCTGGTGCCGGCGCATGTCGAGGATCTCGTCGACGTGCTCGATGTCGACCGGGCACTGCTCCACGCAGGCGCCGCACGTCGTGCAGGACCACAGGACGTCGGAGTCGATGACCGCGTCGGAGCCGTGGGGGTCGTATGCGGCGAGCGGCGACCCGTCGTAGCCGGTGGACCCGATGAGCGGCAGCGTGACGACGCCGCCGGCCACCTCGGCGCGGCCCGTGCCGTCCGTGACCTCGGCGTCCCCGGCGCCGGACGTGCCGGCGCCCTGGGCCGCGAGCACGAACGGGGCCTTGGCGTGCGCGTGGTCGCGCAGGGCCATGACGAGCAGCTTGGGGGAGAGTGGCTTGTCGGTGTTCCACGCGGGGCACTGGCTCTGGCAGCGGCCGCACTCGGTGCACGTGGAGAAGTCGAGCAGGTTCTTCCACGTGAAGTCCTCGACGACGCCCGCGCCCATCCGGAGGTCGCCGGACTCGTCGTCCATGACCTCCTCGAGCGTCTCGGCCGTGACCGTGACGCCGTTGACCTGCATGGGCTTGAGGGCGCCGAGCGCGGTGCGGCCGTCGGCGTTGCGCTTGAACCAGATGTTGGGGAACGCGAGGAAGCGGTGCCAGGCCACGCCCATCGTCATCGTCAGCGAGATGGTGATCATCCAGGCGAACGAGATGAGGATCTTGATCGTCGCGACGAGGACGATGAGCCCGCCGAGGGTGCCCTCCGACAGGCCCGTCAGGCCGGCGCCCATCCACGCGGTGAGCGGGAAGTGCAGGAGGGAGCCGGTCGACTCGCCGGTCCGCACCGCGAGCGCGTACTCGAGGGCCCGCAGGGCGAGCACGCAGACCACGACGCCGAGGATCGTCGCCTCGACGTAGTACGCCTGCCACCAGGTGGAGCCGAAGAACCGGCTGCGACGGCCGCTCTCGCCGGCCGCACCGCGCGGGTGGGCCTTCTGGCGGACCCCGATGAGGTAGAGGATGCCGATCAGGCCGGCCCAGGCGAAGAGCTCGGTGAGCCACTCGTACGGCGGGAAGTGACCGATGAGCGGCAGCGCCGCCGACGGGTCGAAGAGCTGCAGGAACGCGTTGACCAGCGTGAAGAACAGCAGGAAGAACGACAGCGCGGTGAACCAGTGCGCCACCGCGACGCCCGGGATCCGGGCCATTCGCGTGTGGGCGAAGAATTCGCGCAGCAGCGTGCGGGTGCGCTCGGCGGGTCGATCCGTGCGCGACGCGTCGGCCGCGCCCATCCGGAACACCTTGACGAAGCGGTAGACGGACCGGAAGAGGAGGAGCCAGCCGACGGTGGAGACGGCCAGGCACACGACGATAGCCGTGATCTGCAACGCTGACATTGCCCCAGCTTACGTACGCGTCCGTGGTATCGGCCCGACGCGAAGCCCGCAGGGTCCGTGAGGGTCGTCACGGGTGTCTCAGGATGCGGTGTGGGCAGGGCGAGGACCGATCCGAAGCATAAGGTCGTCTTGGAATATCCATAACCATCGGATCGTTGTCAGCGGGGAAGGGGCGCTCACGCGCTCCCGGAGGGACGCGTCCGCCACCGCGGCGGAGGAGGCTCCTCCCGCCCCAGCCCGACTCGTTCCCGCACCACAACGGAAGGTGATCTCGTGCCCATCTACGACGACGTGACCGCTCTCGTCGGTCGCACCCCGCTCGTCCGGATCAACCGGATCATCGAGTCGGACGCCACCGTCGCCGCCAAGCTGGAGTTCTACAACCCGGCCAACTCGGTGAAGGACCGCATCGGGGTCGCCATCGTCGACGCGGCCGAGGCCTCCGGCGAACTCAAGCCGGGCGGCACTATCGTCGAGGCGACCAGCGGCAACACCGGGATCGCCCTCGCCATGGTGGGCGCGGCCCGCGGCTACAGGGTCGTCCTGACGATGCCGGAGACGATGAGCAAGGAGCGCCGCGCGCTCCTGCGCGCCTACGGCGCCGAGCTCGTGCTCACCCCCGGGTCCGGCGGCATGAAGGGCGCCGTCGAGAAGGCGGAGGAGATCGTCGGCGACGGCAACTCCATCCTCGCCCGCCAGTTCGCCAACGCCGCCAACCCCGAGATCCACCGCCGCACCACGGCCGAGGAGATCTGGCACGACACCGACGGCCAGGTCGACATCGTCGTGGCCGGCATCGGCACCGGCGGCACGATCACCGGCGTCGGCCAGGTGCTCAAGGAGCGCAAGCCCGGCGTGCAGCTCGTCGCCGTCGAGCCGGCCGAGTCGCCGATCCTCAACGGTGGCCAGCCCGGCCCGCACAAGATCCAGGGCATCGGCGCGAACTTCGTGCCCGAGGTGCTCGACCGCGCGTCCTACGACGAGGTCATCGACATCGACATCGACGCCTCGGTCCAGTGGGCCCGCAAGGCCGCCACTCAGGAGGGTCTGCTCGTCGGCCTCTCCTCCGGCGCGGCCCTCGCCGCCGCCGACCAGGTCGCCCGGCGCCCCGAGAATGCGGGCAAGACGATCGTCGTCATCATCCCGTCGTTCGGCGAGCGCTACCTGTCCACGGTCCTCTTCGAGGGCCTCGTCGACTGAACGAGCCCCCGCCCGCCCGCACCGCCACCCGAGAGGCAGGAACGATGAGCCAGTCGATCCACGTGTCCGACGTCCGCGACGAGCGATCGGAGGGCTCCGCCCCCGCGCTGGAGCGAGGCGGGGTGGCGCCGGTGCTGCGGCTCGTCCGCACCCTGCGTTCCTCGGGTGAGGTACGGGCCGACGGCCCCGCGCCGCGAGAGGTGTCCGCGGCCGCCGGATCGGCCGCGCCGCCCCGGCGGGGCCTGCTCGGCACGCTGCGCCGGGTCCGCGACGCCGTCGTCGAGGACCTCGACGCCGCCGTGGCCCGCGACCCCGCGGCCACGTCGCGGGCGCAGATGGCGATCGTGTCGCCCGGGCTGCACGCCATCTGGACCCATCGGGTCGCCCACCGCATGTGGGCGCAGGAGGAGCTCCGGCTCCCGGCGCGCGTGCTCTCCAACGTCGCGCGCGCCGCGACGGGGGTCGAGATCCACCCCGGGGCGCAGATCGGGCGCCGGTTCTTCATCGATCACGGGATGGGCGTCGTCATCGGCGAGACCGCCGAGATCGGCGACGACGTCATGCTCTACAACGGCATCAACCTCGGCGGCCGCACCCTCGCGAAGGGCAAGCGGCACCCCACCCTGGGCAACGGTGTGACCGTCGGGACGGGGGCGAAGATCCTCGGCCCGGTCGTCGTCGGTGACGGCGCCCAGGTCGGCGCGAACTCCGTCGTCGTCAAGGACGTGCCCGCCGGCCACGTCGCGACCGGCATCCCGGCGCGGCACCGGCCGGGCAGGGCGGACGCCGACCTGTACGACGTGCTCGTCGCCGAACCCGCCCTCTGGATCTGAGGGTCCGGGCTTCGGGCGAACACGGCACCGGGCGAACACGAAGGGGCGGACCCACGCGGGTCCGCCCCTTCGTCGTGCCGGGAACCGGTCTCAGCCGGCCGAGTTGAACTTCGTCTCGGCGGGCGTGTAATTGCTGCCCGGCTCCTGCCCGATGAGGTTGTCGTCGCTCTTGTCGCGGGAGAGCTTGGCCTTGGCCGCGCCGGTGGCCTGGCTCGTCGCGCCGGCGACCTTGGCCTTCGCGGCGTCCGACGCGTGGCTCGCGGCGTCGGCGACCTTGGCCTGCACCTCGGGGGCCCTGTCCTTGACGGTCTGGCCCGCCTGGTTGACCTTCTCCTGGACGCGGGGGTCGTTCCACAGCGAGTCGGCCTGCGACTTGATCTGCTCGTAGCGGCCGCGGCCGTCGCGGGCACCGAGGACGTAGCCGACGGCGGCGCCGGCCAGGAAGAGGATTCTGCGCTGCATGAGGTGTCCTTCCGACCCTGGGGTCTCGAGTCTCGTTGGGTGATCCGGTCTGTGCTGGTGCACAGGCGAGCTGGTTGCGGGCTGCGGTCCGGTGAGGACGTCGCCCGACTCTATCCAAGACTGCCCGGTCGGGTCCGCGGTCATGCGCGCTCGGCGGGTCGGATCTGTACGCTGGATCCGCCCCGCCCGCGCGGGGTCCGGGAGGGCTCGCATAGTGGCCGAGTGCGGCGGTCTTGAAAACCGCTATGGGTTCACACCCATCGTGGGTTCGAATCCCACGCCCTCCGCTCTGTGCTCGGCCGCGGCCGCACCCCCGCCCCGATAAAGTTGGACGGGTGACCGACTTCGCCCCTCCCTCGAGGTTCCCCTCCGACCGAGCCGCCGACCAGGTGGTGATCGACGCGGCGACCCTCGAGCGGCTCGCGGCGCCCGGGACCGTGTGGTCGGTGCGGATCGACGAGCTCGCTCCGCCCCGGCGGGCCCTCGGGGGGATCGGCACGGCCGCCACCCGGACGCTCCTCGCCCACGACGCGGACCGGATCATGTCCACGGCGAGCATCGGCAAGATCCTCCTGCTCGTCGCGGTGGCCGCCGACATCGAACGGGGCCGGCTCGACCCGGACGCGCCCGTCGACATCACCCCCGCGGACGCGGTGGCGGACTCCGGGCTCCTGCGCTTCCTCTGTGGCCGCCACACGGTCGCCGACCTCGCCGTCCTCGTCGGCGCGGTCAGCGACAACCTCGCCACCAACGTCCTCCTGCGCCTCGTGGGCCTCGACCGCGTCGCGCGCCTCGCCGCCGCGTCCGGCGTGACCTGTGCCCACCTGCACGATCGCGTGCGCGACGAGCGCACCTCCGAGCACCCGTCGGCCCTCTCGACCGCGAGCGCCGACGGCCTCGTCGAGCTGCTCGTCGCCCTCTACCGCGGCACCCTCGTCTCGCCGGCGGTGTCCCGCCACGTCGTCGACTGGCTCTGCCTCGACACCGACACCTCGATGGTCGCGGGCGCCCTCGGGCTCGACCCCCTGTGTCACAGCGAGATCGACCGGGGACTCATCCTCTGGCACAAGACGGGGACGCAGACCGGGCTCCGCGCCGACACCGGGGTCGTCGTCGGCGGCCGGTGCGCCGTCGCCTACGCCGCCGTCGCCCGCTGGGAGGCGGACGACGCCGGCGACCCGCGCCGCGACGAGGTCCTCGCGACCATGCGGGCGCTGGGCGAGGTCGTCCGGGACGCGGCGTCCGGCGCGCGCTGATCCGCGGGGCGCCGATCGTGGCTGCAGTGCCCGACGACGGGTCCGCCGACGGGTCCCCGGGAGTCCGAGGCGCGGAACGGTTGGCGTCCGGGGCCGTCCTTGCGCAAAATGGGCCGCATGCCCGACGCCACCATGACCCAGGTCGCGAAGGTCGCCGGTGTCTCGGTGAGCACGGTCTCGCACGTCCTCAACGGCACCCGACCCGTCGCACCGCAGACCCGCGAACTCGTGATGGCCGCCATCGAGGAGCTCGGGTTCACGCACAAGCCCGTGTCCCGATCGCTGGCCGCGGGGTCCACCGTGACCATCGGCGTCTCGATGTCCCTGGCCTCCAGCCTCTACGGACAGGAGCTCATCGCGGGCATCGAGGCCGAGTCCCTGCGGCAGGGCATGCAACTGCTCATGTCCGACACCCGGGACGACCCGGTTCGGGAGGAGCGCGTCGTCGCGAACCTGCTCGCCCACCACGTGCGCGGCCTGATCCTGTCGCCCACCGAGGGCTGGGAGCGCGGCGCGCTCCGCCTGCTCAGCGAGCACTCGGTGCCGTTCGTCGTCGTCGACCGGGTGCAGGACCTGCGCATCGACCAGGTCGGCGTCGAGAACGAGTCGGGGGCCGCCTCGGTGGTCGAGCACCTGCTCGCCACCGGCCACGAGCGCGTGGGCATCATCGCCGGCCGCCCGGGGCTGTCGACGACGACCGAGCGCGTCGCCGGGTACCGCCTCGCGCACCGCCGGCGGGGCCTCGACGTCGACGAGCGCTACATCGTCGACGGCGACTCGACCGAGAACGGAGGGCGGCAGGCCATGTCGACGCTCCTCCAGCTCGACCCACGCCCGACGGGCGTGTTCATCGGCAACGACACGATGACCATCGGCGCCCTGCGGGCCCTCCGGCAGGCGGGCCTGTCCATTCCGGGTGAGATGGCCCTCGTCTGCTTCGACGACTTCCCCTGGGCCGATGTCTTCGAGCCGCGGCTCACCACGGTGGCGCAGCCGTCGTTCGCGATCGGGGCCCGAGCCGTGCAACTCCTGACCCGGCGATTGCAGGACCCGAAGGCGCCCGCCCAGACGTTGCGATTGGGCGGCGAGATCACCCATCGCGACTCGTGCGGGTGCCGTCGTCGCCGGCGCGAGTCGCTCGCCACCCCGCAGTAGGCCCGCAGGAGGCCCGCAGGAGGACGGCGGCACCCGTCAGGCGGGTCCGAGAGCCCTTCGGCCGGCGCCTCGTGGCCCTCGCCGTTCGCGGGTTCGTCACCTCCGTCTCACCGGTCCGTCGCGTGCCGTTCGTCCTGGTGGGCGGCCGATCGGCGGGGCGTGGCCACCCGAGCCGGACGCCGTGAGATGGTTGGGGATTTCCCCTCTGGCGAGCCGTGGGTGCGTGCTACGGTGAGCACGGTTGCATGTGCAGTTCCTCGCAGGTCGAAGAAGCGACTCAAGACGCAGTTTTTCGCATGACGGGCATGTCCCGCTCGTTGTGGGGTGAGTGCGGCAGCCGGGGCGTCGTAAATCGTGCGGCGTTCATGCCGATCTGATAGAGAGTGTTTTTCCCCATGGCACAGGGCACCGTTAAGTGGTTCAACGCCGAAAAGGGCTTCGGCTTCATTGCTCAGGACGGCGGCGGCCCCGACGTCTTCGTGCACTACTCGGCCATCCAGTCGAGCGGTTACCGGTCCCTCGACGAGGCGCAGCGCGTCGAGTTCGAGGTCACGCAGGGCCCCAAGGGCCCGCAGGCCGACGCCGTCCGCCCGCTCTGATCGCGGCACGCCCATCGGCGTGATCCCGCCGAGAAGCCCCCGAAGCGCTCTTCGGGGGCTTCTCGCTGTCGGCGGCGCCCGCCAGGCGGACCCGCCCCCGGCGTCGCGGCGCGCCCGGCTCTGGTGCGGGATCGCCCTGGCCGTGGTGACCGCCTACGGCGTGGTCTCGCTGCCGGCTCGGCCGCTCCTGCTCGGCCTGTCGCCCGACCTGCTCGCGGTCGTCACCGGGTCCCGCATGGCCGTCGTCGCGATGGGCGTCCTCGCCCGCGCCGAGGGCGGGTGGTACCTGTGGCCGCTCCTCGCCTCGATGGTGTCCATCGCCAAGTTCCACTGGGTGTTCTGGTGGGCGGGGAGGATCTGGGGCCACGACGTCCTCGTCCGCCTGGCGGGGGACGGGCCCGCCGCGCGACGCCGCATCGCCCGGGCCGAGGCCCTGG
Source organism: Agilicoccus flavus (assembly GCF_014857905.1). Lineage (GTDB taxonomy): Bacteria > Actinomycetota > Actinomycetes > Actinomycetales > Dermatophilaceae > Agilicoccus > Agilicoccus flavus. The sequence goes on from NZ_JACYXE010000007.1 coordinate 206,988, forward strand.
TCCGCCGCTTCTCGGTGTGGGCCCTCGTCCTCGCCTACGTGCCGCTGCCCCTCCCGCGCGAGATCCTGCACGCCGCCCTGGGCATCGCCGGGGTGCGCCTGCGGACGTTCCTGCTCGTCGACCTCGCCGCGGCCGTGGTGTCCCAGGCGCTGTTCTTCCTCGCCGGCTATCTGGTCGGGGAGCCGGTGGTGCCGCTGTTGCGCGAGTACGCGCGGTGGGCCGGGCTCGTGTCGCTCGCCGTGCTCGCCCTCATGGGGCTGCGCTGGTGGCGCGGCCGGGCCGCCGCCCGGTCGGCGTCCGAACGGGTCAGCAGGCCTCCGACACCTTGACGGCCCCCTCCGTCGGGGCCGAGGACGGCGTGCCCGATCCCGACGGCTCCGACGGCGCGGTGGTCTTGTCGCCCGACCCCGTCTCGTCGTCGCCCGACCCGGTCCGGCTCGGCGTCGAGGTGGGCTCGGACGGCGTGGACCCGGAGGACGGTGTGGCCGCACCGGCCGGCGCCGGCGTGAGCGCCTCCTGCACCATGGCCCGGATCTTGTCGAAGTCGGGGTTGCCGACGTGCACGTTCTTGTTGCTGAACGGCAGGCTGCGGATGGTGCCGCTCTTCATGCGCGTGACGAGCTGGGCGAACGCCCCGAGGTCCTTCTGCGGGATGTTCGTGTACAGGTTGTCCTGCGCGACCGCGGCGAGCGCCGGGTAGCGCTGGATCATCGTCGTCGGGTTGACCTGCTTGACGAGCGCACCCACCATGCAGCGCTGCCGCCGCATCCGGTCGAAGTCGTCGGTCGTCACGCGGCCGCGGGCGTACCACATGGCGTGGTAGCCGTCGAGGCGCTGACGGCCGGGCTCGATCCAGCCCTTGATGCTGCCGGGGACGATGCGGCGGTTCGCGTCGAGCTTGCCGCCGATCGGCACCCGCGCCTTGACGTCGATCTCGACGCCGCCCATCGCGTTGACCAGCGCGGAGAAGCTCTGCATGTTGACGACGGCCGCGTAGTCCGGGGCGAGGCCGGTGACCTCGGTGATCGCCTCCGACAGGGCGGTCAGGCCCGGCTGCGGGTCGCCCGGGTAGAGCGCGGCGTGCGTGACCCCCTGCTGCCACACGTCGTTGAGCAGGCAGTCCCGTTGGCACCGGAATCCCTCGGGCCAGATCTTCGCGAGGGGGCTCGTGGAGGGGAACGGCACGTTCTCGAGGTTGCGGGGGAGGCCGAAGAGGACCGTGTCCCCGGTCTGGGTGTCGATGCTCGCGAGCATCATCGAGTCGGTCCGGACGCCCTCGCGGTCGGCCTCGGAGTCGGCGCCGACGAGGAGGATGTTGACGCGCGGGTACAGGGCCCAGGCGTCCTCGCCGCCCGAGCCGGGGTCCATCCCGGTGGGCGACTTGTCGTTGACGAAGACCTTGGCGATCGTCTCGCGCTGGATGAGCGCGTACCGGGCCGCCAGGGCGGAGGGGGCGACGAGCAGAGCCGTGAGGGCCGCGGCGACCACGGCGGCCGCGACGCGACGACCCGTCTGGGGGCGGGACGGCCACGTGAGGCGCGCGGTCCACAGCACCGACCACAACCACACGAGCCCGAGCGAGACGCCGACGATGCAGCCGACGAGCAGCACCGTGGGGTCCGAGGCCGCCGAGAGGGCCCGGACCATCGCCGCGTCGAGCGTCCCGTGCCAGGCGAAGTACGTGGTCAGGCCGACGACGAGGGCGACGAATCCGCCGAGGACGATCCCTCCGGCCCACCGACGCCCCAGCAGGAGGAGGCCCGACCCCGGCAGCACCGTCCCGAGCAACGTGTGACCGAGGAACGACCGCAGGCTGTGGCGGTGGGAGTCGTCGGCCTGGGCGCCGCCCGTGTCGCCGCGGGAGGACGCCGCGTACCGCTCGTCGGGCAGGTAGCTCATGCGTCCCCTCTCCTTCGGTCGTGGCCGGGTCGTCCGGGCGTTCTCGCTGCGCGCCCGGCTCGCCGACCGGCGGGGCGCCGGGTGTCCTATCGTCACGGCGGCCGGGATTCCGAGCTGCCGGAACGACATTGACGCCCTGGCGGGGCTGCCGAGGGCGCCGGTCCCCGTGGCTCGGGCGACGCTCCGGTGAGCGCGGGGTCCCGACGAGCCGCACCGGGCACGGGACCGCGGCTGACGTGCGCCGCGACCGGGCCCCGGACGCGACGAACGGGACGCTCCAGTATGGCGTCCGGGCCTGGGGGCCGCCTGACAAACGTGGGTACGCGAGCGCCCTCCCTCCGGCGACGACGCCGGTCATCCGCCCCGCGGGAGGCCGGGGCCCGGCGACGCGGAACCCGGCCCCGACGCGTCCCCCGGTGCACGGCCGGTGACCGAGCCCCGCGGGAGGCAGCCCCCCGCCGACCCGGCGATCGTTTTGTGATCCCGGGCGCCCGCCGGGTAGCCTGATCCGAGCCGTTCCGCGCCCCGCGACGCGAGCAGCCCTGGCGGGCGCTCGAGTCGCAGACGGGTGGGCGTGCGGTCTGGCAATGGAGGCGTCGCCTAGTCCGGTCTATGGCGCCCGCCTGCTAAGCGGGTTTGGGGGTTAAACCCCATCGAGGGTTCAAATCCCTCCGCCTCCGCCACCCGACGGCGACGTCGGAGCGTCCACGTGACGGCTCCGGCGTCGCCGCTCTCGTTCTCACGCCCCGCCCGTCCGGGGCCCACCGGCCGCCCCGCCGCCAGCGGTCGGACGTCCCAGGAGGTCGCGTTCGTGCTCGACATCGTCGACGGATGGGACCGCGCCCTGCTCGACGCGATCGTCGCGCACCGGGTCCCGTGGCTCGACGGGTTCACGTACTCCGTGGGGCGGGCGGGCATCTCGCCCACCGCCGCCGTCGTGGGGCTGGCCCTCGCCGTCGCGTTCGTCGTGCTCACCCGGGCGTGGCGGCCGGCTCTCGCCGTCGTCGGCGCGGTCGTCGTCGCGGAGGTCGGCGTCGGCGTCCTCAAGGAGGTCATCGCCCGGCCGCGCCCCGACGCCGCGTTGCAGCTGCTCGAGGGATCGGGCTACGCGTTCCCCTCGACGCACGCCGCCTTCACCTCGGCCGCGTCCGCGGCCCTCGTCGTCGTCCTCGCCGGGCGGTCGCGGCGCCTCGCGCGGTGGACGGCCGTCGTCCTGGCCCTCGCCTGCGTGACGGTCGCGGCGATGATGGTCTACCTCGGCTCCCACTGGGCCTCCGACGCGCTCGCCGGGTGGCTGATCGGGGTACCGATCGGGGTCGTCGCCGGGCGCCTGGGACGCCGCGGCGCCCGCCCGTCCGACCCCGTCGGGGCGGGCGGCGAGCCCCACGCGCACGGGCCCGGTGGGGACGAGCGCGCCCAGGTGACTGGTCCCGAGGGGGAGGACCCCTGCGGCCACGCCGGTCACCACGTCGATCCGGCCGCGGATCCCGTCGACTTCTGGGACGGCCTCTACGGCGCGGGCGAGCAGGTCTGGAGCGGCCGGGTCAACCCGATCCTCGCGACGGTCGCGGCGGGCCTGCCCCCGGGGCGCGCCCTCGACGTCGGGGCCGGTGAGGGTGCCGACTCGGTGTGGCTGGCCGGCCGCGGGTGGGACGTGACCGCCGTCGACATCTCGGCCACGGCGCTGGCACGGGCGGACCGCGCAGCGGCGGCCGCGGGGGTGGCGGATCGCGTCCACACCCGGCGCGTCGACCTCGCCCGCGAGCTGCCGAGGGGCCCGTTCGACCTCGTCAGCGCCCAGTTCTTCCAGTCGCCTCTCGACCTCCCGCGCGACCGGGTCCTGCGCGACCTCGCCGGCGAGCTCGCCCCGGGCGGCCGGCTGCTCGTCGTCGACCACGGCACGGTGCCGCCGTGGGGGCAGGGGCACCACGACCTGCCGACGGTCGAGCAGACCGTGGCCACCGTCGGCCTCGACCCCGACGCCTTCGACGTCGAACGTGCCGACACACGCGCCCGGCTCGTCACCGGTCCCGACGGGCAGGAGGCCGAGATCCTCGACAACGTCGTGCTCGCGCGCCGGCACGTCGCCGGGTCGTCCGGGCCACAGGCCTGAGGCCGTCTGGGATCCTGGACCCTCAGCCGGTGACCGTGACCCGGGACCATGTCATCGGAACCGCACCGTCGAAGGAGCGAGCGAGCATGGAGTGCAATCACACGTTCGAGGTGGCGGCGTCGCCGGTCGCCGTCTGGGAGCTCGTCGGCGACCCGACCCGCTGGCCCGAGTGGATGGAGAGCGTCAACTCGGTCACACCCAAGGGCGACACCACCGGGCCCGAGCACGGGGCGTTGTACAAGCTGCGCCGAGCCTGGGACTTCGCCGGCGACTGCCGCATCACGCTGTGGCGCCCCACGCAGGAGATCGCCTACGTCCTCTCGGGGTCGAGCGTCCCGGCGTCCGGGCGGTTCGTCCTGAGCAGCGACGCCGACGGCCGGTGCACGGTCGCGTCGTCCATCTCCCTCGACGCCGTCACCGGCGTGTGGATGGGGCTGTTCGGGGGCGGTGAGCAGAAGGTGACCGACCAGCTCGTCGCCGACGCCGTGGCCTTGCGCCGACTCGTCGAACCGGCCTGAGCGCGTCCGGCGCGCCTGGTGGGACCGGGTGCGTCGGCCCCGCCCCGGGCGGGGTCAGGACGCGTCGAGCGCCTCGGGGGTCCCGGCCGACGCTCCCGACGGCAGGCGCAGCCGGAACACCGTGCGGCCGGGCCGGCTCTCGACGTCGACGTGACCGCCGTGCGCGGCCGCGACGGCCGCGACGATGGACAGTCCCAGGCCCGTCGACCCGCCGCCGCGGTGGCGGGCGCTGTCGCCCCGGGTGAACCGCGCGAAGATGCGGGGCCGCAGCTCCGGGTCGATCCCGGGGCCGTCGTCCTCGACCTCGATCGTCGCGCCCTGCGCGTCGGCGGCGACCCGACCGGTGACCGTCGTCCCGGCGGGCGTGTGGACACGGGCGTTGGCGAGGAGGTTGACGATCACCTGCGTGAGCCGGGCGGCGTCGCCGCGCACCTCGACCGCCGTCTCGGGAAGGTCGAGCCGCCACCGGTGGTCCGGGCCGGCCACCTGCGCGTCGCTCATCGCGTCGACGAGCAGCATCGTCAGGTCCACCGGTTCGCGGGCCAGCGGTCGGCCCGCGTCGAGGCGCGCGAGCAACAGCAGGTCCTCGACGAGGGCGCCCATCCGGTTCGCCTCCGACTCGATGCGCGTCAGCGCGTGCCGCACCCCGTTCGGGACGGGTTCGCGCTCGCGGCGGCTCAGTTCGGCGTAGCCGCGGATCGAGGCCAGCGGCGTGCGCAGCTCGTGGCTCGCGTCGGCGACGAACTGCCGCAGCCGCGTCTCGCTCTCGTGCCGGGCCGACAGGGAGACGTCGACGTGGTCGAGCAGCTCGTTGAGGGCGGCGCCGACCTGGCCGACCTCCGTGCGGGTGTCGGTGTCGCGCCATGGCACCCGCTCCGCGAGGCTCACCTCGCCGCTGCTCAGCGGCAGGGTGGCGACGCGGGTGGCCGTCTGCGCCACGCGCTCGAGCGGGCGCAGGCTCGACCGGACGAGCCACGTCGTCCCGAGTCCGAGCAGGACGAGACCACCGAGCCCGACCGCGAGCGTGAGTTGCCGCAGGCGGCGGATGCTCGCCTCGAGCGGCGCCATCGGCAGGCCGGTGACGACCACCGCGCTGCCCCGGCGCACCGCGACGAGCCGGTAGCGGCCGAGGCCGTCGCCGAGGTCGACCGTCGCGGGCCGATCCCCCAGCGAGGCGCTCGCCAGGGCGGCCACCTGCTGGGTGGACAGGGCCGTCTCCGCGCCGGCCTGCGTGAACACGACGTTCGCGGTCACGGCCGCGTCGTCGGTGGCGAGGAGGAGGAAGTCGCCGCCGAGGCCCTGTCGGCGCCCCGGCCCGTCCACCGGCGAGTCCGGCCCCGGTCGCAGCGCCCGGACGGCGGTGTTGACGACGCGCGCATCGAGGTCCTCCTCGAGGGAACGCTCGAGCAGCAGGGCCGTCGCCGCGCTCGTGACGAGCGTGATGACGACGAAGAGCGCGAGGATGGACGCGACGAGCTTGCGGCGCAGCGTCCACCCGGTCAGGGGGCCGCCGCGCCGGCCGATCGCGTCGTCCCGGCGGCCGTCGACGACGGCGCCCGACACCGCCGTCCTCTCTCCTCGGGGCGGGAGCGGCGGCACGGGAGGTGCCCCGCCGGGCGGCACCGCGGTGCTCACGACGCGGGCTTGAGGACGTACCCGGCGCCGCGCAAGGTGTGGATCATGGGCTCGCGGCCGTGGTCGATCTTCTTGCGCAGGTAGGAAATGTACAGCTCGACGACGTTGGCCTGCCCGCCGAAGTCGTAGTTCCAGACGCGGTCGAGGATCTGGGCCTTGCTCAGCACGCGCTTCGGGTTGCGCATGAGGTAGCGCAGCAGCTCGAACTCGGTGGCGGTCAGCGAGATCTCGTCGCCGCCCCGGGTGACCTCGTGGCTGTCCTCGTCGAGGGTGAGATCGCCGACGACGAGGCGGGCGTCGCCCTCACCGGCCACGACCGCGGTGCGCCGCATCAGGGCCCGCACCCGGGCGACGATCTCCTCGAGGCTGAACGGCTTGGTCACGTAGTCGTCGCCCCCGGCGGTCAGGCCCGCCACCCGGTCCTCGACGGCGTCCTTTGCGGTGAGGAACAGCACGGGGATGTTCGGGTCCTGGGCGCGCATCCGACGCAGCACCTCGAGGCCGTCGAAGTCCGGGAGCATCCAGTCGAGGACGACCGCGTCGGGCCGGAACTCCGTCGCGGTGCGCACCGCGGCGAGCCCGGAGGCCGCGGACTTCACGTCCCAGCCCTCGTACCGCATGGCCATGCACAGCAGCTCCGTGAGGTTGGCCTCGTCGTCGACGACGAGGACGCGCACCGGGGAGCCGTCGGGGCGCTGCAGGACCGGGACGGACGTGGGTGAGGTCGGGGCCATGACCTCAGTGAACACCAGCCGCGCCCGGGCGCCGCTGTGCCGTTCCTGTGTGTCGCCTGTGACCGCCCGCCGCGCCGGCGCCCCTGGAGCCGCGCCGCCCGGCGCCCGGGCCGGCCCCACCGACCTCCGGCCGGACGGCCACCGCGGGGGCTACCCGCTGACGAACCCCTCCTGGCGCAGCCAGTCCCAGGCGACGTCGACCGGCTCCTCGCCGTCGACGTCGACCCGCGCGTTGAGGTCGATGAGGGTCTGGTCGTCGAGCTTCGCCGCCACCGGCGCGATGAGCTGCGCCACCTGCGGCACCTCGTCGAGCTTCTCCTGGCGGACGACGACCGACGCGTTGTACTTGGGGAAGAAGTTCTTGTCGTCCTCGAGGACGGCGAGATCGAGGGCCTTGATGCGGCCGTCGGTGGTGAAGACCTCGCCGAACGTGCACTGGCCGGAGTCGACGGCGCCGTAGATGGCGCCCTCGGCCAGCCGCTTGACCGACGACGCCGGGACGTCCTGGCCGTACGTGAGCCCGTACGTCTTGAGCATCGGCTGGAACCCGTCGCTGCGGGCGGCGAACTCGGAGTCGACGCAGAAGGTCCGCTGCGCCGGCGCGACCTTGCTCAGGTCCGAGAGGGTCTTCACCCCGAGCTTCGCGGCCGTGTCCTGCCGCGTCGCGAAGGCGTAGGTGTTGTTCATCGGCGCCGGCGGCAGCCACACGAGCCGGTTCCGCTGCAGGTCGAAGTCGCGGACCGCGTCGTACTGCTGCTTCTCGTCCGGGATCGGCTTCGTCTGCCCGAGGTAGGAGATCCAGCCCGTGCCCGTGTACTCCCAGGCCGCGTCGAGCTGCCCCTCGATCATCGCCTGGCGCGAGCTCGCGCTGCCGGGGATGTTCGTCAGGTCGTCGACGTCGGCGCCGGCCGACTGCAGGAGGATGACGAGCATCTTGCCGAGCACGATCTGCTCGGTGAAGTTCTTCGAGCCGACGGCGATGGGCGTGCCGTCGAGGGTCTTCACCCCGGCGAGCGGGCCGGCGAGGGTTCCGGTCGGCGAGAAGCCGCCGGCCGTCCCCAGCCCGCACGAGGTGGTGCCGGCCAGCAGCGCCGCGGCCAGGCCGGCGACGGTCACGGCCCGCGAACGGCGGCGGTTCGGGCGTCGGATCATCACAGTCCCTTCGGTCGCACGACCGCCTCGAGCACGCGCCCGACCCAGTCGATGAGCAGCGCCAGGAGCGCGACGAGCAGGGCGCCGCTGATGAGGATGGAGTAGCGGAAGAGCTTGATGCCCGTGTCGATGAGCTCGCCGAGCCCGCCCGCGTCGATGAAGGTCGCGAACGTCGCGGTCCCGACGAGCAGGATGAGCGCGGTGCGCACGCCGCTCATGATGACGGGGACGGCGAGCGGCAACTCGACGCGCAGGAGGATGTTGCCCTTCGACATCCCCATCCCGCGGGCCGCCTCGAGCAGCCCCCGGTCGACGCCGAGCAGGCCCGTGATCGTGTTCTGCAGAACCGGGAGGACGGCGTACACGGTGAGCGCGACGACCATCGTCCGGAAGCCGAACCCGAGCCACATGGCGAGAAGGACGACGAGGCCGATCGAGGGCGCCGCCTGCCCGATGTTCGCGACGCCGACGACGGGACCGGTCAGGCGGCGCACCCCGGGGCGGGTGAGCAGGACGCCGAGCGGCACGGCGACGAGCACGACGAGCAGCGCGGAGACGACGGTGAGCACGATGTGCTCCCAGGTCAGCTCGCGCACGGTCGCCCAGTCGAGGGCGCGGGTCTCGATCTCGTCGAGGCCGGCGGTCTGCCGCCAGATCGCCCACCCGGCGAGGGTCGCGAGCACGAACAGCGGCAGCCCGACGAGCAGACCCCAGTCGCGCTTCGGGCGCACGCGCGCCGGCGTGGCCGTGCGGTCCACCCCCTCCTCGGGTGCCGGGCCGCCGGTCTCGCCCGCCCGGTCCGCCGACACGCTCACGACCCACCGTCCCGGGCGGCGGCCTCGGCCTGCGCCACCCCGGGCTCGCGGCCCGTGGCGTCGCGGGCGGTCGAGCGGATGTGCTCGGTCACGGCCTCGAACGTGACGACCCCGCGGAAGCGGTCGCGGCTGCCGGTGACGATCGCGCCGCCGTAGGCGGAGGCGAGCATCGTGTCGAGGGCGTCGTTGAGGGTGGCCTGCCGGTCGACGCGGAGCAGTTCGGCGCCGCGCGGCGCAGTGATGGGCCCGTCGGGCAGCGAGCGCCGGAACACCCAGCCGACGGGCCGCCGCCGGTCGTCGAGGAGCACGACGGCCGTCTCGCCCGCCGCGTCGAGGCGCGCCCGGACGTCCGCCCCCGACTCGCCGAGCACCGCGGTCACCGGCTGCCGCAGCTCGATGTCGTCGACCCGGGCCAGGTTGAGCTGCTTGAGGGCCGAGCCGGCCCCGACGAAGTCCTCGACGAACGCGTCGGCCGGGGCCGCGAGGATCGTCTCGGGGGTGTCGTACTGGGCGATCTGCGCGCCCTCGCGGAGGATGAGGATGCGGTCCCCGAGCTTGATCGCCTCGTCGATGTCGTGCGTGACGCAGATGATCGTCTTGCCGAGGCGCCGCTGGATGCTCAGCAGCTCGTCCTGCAGCCGCTGCCGCGTGATGGGGTCGACCGCGCCGAACGGCTCGTCCATGAGGACGACCGGCGGGTCGGCCGCGAGGCCCCGGGCCACGCCGACGCGTTGCTGCTGGCCGCCGGACAGCTCGCGGGGGAAGCGGTCGCGGTAGCGCGCCGGGTCGAGGCCGACGAGGTCGAGCAGCTCGTCGGCCCGCTCCGAGATGCGCTTCTTGTCCCACTTGAGCAGCCCGGGGACGAGCCCGATGTTGTCGGCGACGCTCATGTGCGGGAACAGGCTGCCGCCCTGGATGACGTAGCCGATCTTGCGCCGCAGCTCGTTGACGTCGTGGTTCTTGATGTCGTCACCGTCGATGGTGATGGTGCCCGACGTCGGCTCGATGAGCCGGTTGATCATCTTCAGCGACGTCGTCTTGCCGCAGCCGGACGGGCCGACGAACATGACGATCTCGCCCGCGGGGATGTCGAGGCTGAGCCGGTCGACGGCCGGGCGCTTCTGCGCCGCGTACGTCTTCGTCACGTCGGTGAGGGTGAGCGCGGCCCCGGAGACGACCCGCTGCAGGCCGGTGTCGGTGTCGTCGGGGCGGCGGTCGCCGGGGCGGCGGTCGGTGGACTCAGGCACGGATCCCCCTGGAGGTCGTGAGGCGGGCGAGGACGACGAGCAGGCCGTCGAGCACGAGGGCCAGGAGCACGACCCCCACGGTGCCGACGAGGGCGTAGTTGAGGGCGTTCGCCCCGCCGATCTGGCTGAGGCCGGTGTAGATGTAGCCGCCGAGGCCGGGGCCCAGGGCGTAGGCGGCGATGGCGGCCACGCCCATCGACATCTGCGTCGAGACGCGCAGTCCGGTGACGATGACCGGCCACGCGAGCGGGAGCCGGACCCGCAGGAGCGACGCGAGCGGGCTCATGCCCATGCCGCGGGCCGACTCGAGGAGGGCGTCGTCGACGCCGTCCAGCCCGACGACGGCGTTCCGCAGGATCGGCAGGGTCGCGTAGAAGGTGACGATGACGATCGACGGTGTGGTGCCGATCCCGACGAGGGGGATGACGAGCCCGAGCAGCGCGAACGAGGGGATCGTCAGGCCGATCGCGCTGACCGTGTTGGCGACCCCGCGCAGCCGCCCCACGCCGACGACGAGCACGGCGAGCAGCAGCGCGACGACGGTGGCCAGCGCCACCGACTGCACGACGAGGCTCGTGTGCTGGAACGCGCGGTAGGCGACGTCCGCCCATCGCTGCGTGAGGAACTCCCACACTCCGCGCCTCGCCTTCCGCGGCCGTGAAGGGCCGACCTCGTCGATTCCTCGGATGTCAACGGATTCCACGCAACCACGGATCGGCGCAGGTGGCGCCACGATCGGTGTCACGAACCGGTCACATCGAACCCGAGATCGACCCCACATCCACCCAGATCGCGAACCACGCCGACAGGGCGAGGCCCCCGACGCGCGCGCGTCGGGGGCCTCGCGTGGACGCGTCGCGTCAGGCGCCCAGGTCGGTGCGCAGCCGGTCGAGCTGGGCCCGTAGCTCCTGCGGGAGCCGCTCGCCGAAGGTGGCGAACCACTCTTCGATGAGGGGCAGCTCGGCCCGCCACTCCTGCGTGTCGACGCGGGTGGCCGCCTCGAGCTGTTCCGGGGTGACGTCGAGACCGTCGACGTCGAGGGCGCCCGGCGCGGGCACCGTCCCGATGGGGGTCCCGACGCCCTCGGCGGTGCCCTCGAGGCGCTCGACGACCCACTTGAGGACGCGGCTGTTCTCGCCGAACCCGGGCCAGGCGAAGCCGCCGTCCGCGTCGCGGCGGAACCAGTTGACGAGGAACACCGCGGGCATCGCGTCGCCGTGCCGCGCGCCGAGGTCGACCCAGTGCCGGAGGTAGTCGCCGGCGTTGTAGCCGATGAACGGGAGCATCGCCATCGGGTCCCGGCGCACGACGCCGACCGCGCCCTTGGCCGCCGCGGTCGTCTCGGACGAGACGGTGGCGCCGATGAAGGTCCCGTGGTTCCAGTCCCGCGCCTGCGTGACCAGGGGCACCGTCGTCTTGCGGCGCCCGCCGAAGAGGATCGCGTCGATCGGCACCCCGTTCGGGTCGTCGAACTCCGGCGCCGCGCACGGCGTCTGCCGGATCGGCGTGCAGAACCGGCTGTTGGGGTGCGCGGCCGGGGTCGACGAGTCCGGGGTCCAGTCGGCGCGGTGCCAGTCGGTCAGGTGCGCCGGCGGCTGCTCGGTCATGCCCTCCCACCACACGTCGCCGTCGTCGGTGAGGGCGACGTTCGTGAAGATCGAGTTGCCCGCCTCGACCGCCTTCATCGCGTTGAGGTTCGTGCCGTAGCCGGTGCCGGGCGCGACCCCGAACAGACCGTTCTCGGGGTTGACGGCGTAGAGGCGTCCGTTGCGGAACCGCATCCACGCGATGTCGTCGCCGACCATCTCGGCCTTCCAGCCGGGGATCGTCGGCTCGATCATCGCGAGGTTGGTCTTGCCGCAGGCGCTCGGGAACGCCGCCGCGACGTAGTGGACTCGGCCCGCGGGGCCGGTGAGCTTGAGGATGAGCATGTGCTCGGCGAGCCAGCCCTCGTCGTGGGCGATCGCCGAGGCGATCCGCAGCGCGTAGCACTTCTTGCCGAGTAGCGCGTTGCCGCCGTAGCCGGAGCCGTAGCTCCAGATCGTGCGCTCCTCCGGGAAGTGGACGATGTACTTCGTCTCGCTGCACGGCCACGGCACGTCGGCCTCACCCTCGGCGAGCGGGGCGCCCACCGAGTGCAGCCCCTTGACGTAGGCGGCGTCGCTCTCCTCCATCTTCTCGAGGACCGGAGCGCCGACGCGCGCCATGATGTGCATCGAGCACACGACGTAGGCCGAGTCGGTGATCTCGACGCCGAACATCGGCACCTGGGCGTCGAGATGACCCATGACGAACGGGATGACGTACATCGTGCGCCCCCGCATGCACCCCGCGTAGAGGTCGCGCATGAGGCCCTTCATCTCTTCCGGGGCCATCCAGTTGTTCGTCGGCCCCGCCCCCGACTCCTCGCGCGTGCAGATGTAGGTGCGGTCCTCGACGCGGGCGACGTCGTCGGGGTCGGAGGCCGCCCAGAAGGAGTTGGGCTTGGCGTCGAGGCGCACGAACGTGCCCGCGTCGACGAGTTCGGAGGTGAGGCGGTCCCACTCCTGCTGCGAGCCGTCGCACCACACGACCCGGTCGGGCGTGGTCAGGGCCGCCGTCTCGGCCACCCACGCGTCGAGCTCGGCGTGGCTCGTGCCACCCGACCCGCTCGCGGCGCGATCGCCGGGCGCCGCCGGCATCGACGGGTTCGTGGTCGTCTCGGTCGCAGTCATCGGAGATGTCCCTTCGCGTGCTCGACAGTGAGTGACGTCGGGGTGGGCGCCGGGTCGTCCCGGGCGCCGACGCGCTCCACGGGGGGTCTCCTGCCGGAGCCGCGACCGGCGCGGCCCGACGCACTACCACTGTTTCCCACCGTACCCGTGCTTTCGCGCAAAAGTTGGGGCCACAGGAAGCGAGCTTGTGATCGCGATCACAAGCGCCGGACACCTGTCCGGACGGCGGGTCAGGGCGCGGGGGTGGGGGCCGCGTCCGCCGCGAGCTCGAGCAGCGCACCGGCGAGCACCGCGGGCCACTGGAGCATGATCATGTGCCGGCCCCGGACGACCTGCACGGTCGGCGCGGGGCCGGGGCCCTCGGCCCAGGTACAGGCCTGGCGACGCTGGTCGCGCACCCACGACGAGACCGCCGCCGGGATCCACGGCAGCCGGGCGACGACGGCGCGGACGGGGATGGCGGGCAGGTCCGCGCGGGTCCGCGATCTCGGTGAGGTCGGGCGTGACCGTCGGTCCGTCCAGGGGCGACCCGTAGCCGGGACGGTCGACGACGAGCACCCGGACCCGGTCGCGCACCGAGAGCGCGACGGCCTCCCAGTCGAACCACGCGCCGCCGAGGCCCGAGACCACGAGGGCGACGGGCCGGTCGTCGGGCCCGTCGGGGCGCGAGCGCGGCACCTCCCACACCGTCAGCGCCCGCTCGCCGCGGCGCACGATGCGCGGCGCGCCCCAGACGGGGTCCTGGTGAGGCACGGCCGGCACCGCCGTCACGACGTCCCCCCGGCGGCGTCCGTGGTGGTGGCGGTGGTGGCGGGGCCGGCGCGGTCCGGCGCGGCGGCGCGCGGTGGCCGGGCGGCGGCGAGCAGCAGCGTCGTCGCCACGAGCAGCGTCTGCAGCCGCTGGGCCCAGCCCAGGGCGTCGAGTCCGACCCGCCCGAGGAGCGGGGTGCCGGACGGGCCGGGCGTGATCGCTGCGACCTCCACGAGCACCCACGCGGTCGTGGCGAGCGAGGCCGCGGCGAGCGCGACGTAGGCCCACGCCACCCCGCGGCGGGGGCGGCGCGTCAGCGTCAGGGCGGCCGCCGCGACGGTCGACGCGAGCGCGCCCGTGGAGGCGATGGACCTCGTCATCGCGTGGAGCGTGTGGTGCAGAGGAACCGCGCCCTGCGTCTCGGCGGCGCTGCACACGGGATCGTGGGTCGGGGTGCAGCTCAGCGGCGCGGCGGCGTCGCCGAGGGTGGCGGCGCCGAAGACGGCGAGGCCGAGCACGGCGACCAGGGTGAGGAGGGTGGGCCGGGTGAGGCGCGTGAGCCGGGCGAGCCCGGCCGGTCGGGCAGGGTCCCGCCGCCCACGGGGAACGGTGGGGCGCAGCCACCACGCGGCGGCCAGGGCCGCGAGCCCGGCCACCGCGTCCGCGGCCCGGAAGGCGACGGCCCACGGCTCGCCGAGCGCGTAGACCTCGCTCACGTACGACGTGCGCGGGTCGAGGCGCGAGCCGGTGAAACCGGCCAGCGTCCACGAGCTGTACGTCACGGCGGCGACGGCGAGGGCGACCCGCGCGGCCACCGGCACCCGCGTGCCCATGCCGGGTGCGACCGTGCTCATCGGGGGCTCATCGAGGGGATCACCGAGGGGCTCATCGGGAGGCTCATCGCGGCTTGACGAACGGGAAGGCGAGGGTGGCGCGGATGTTCTGGCCCGTGAACATCATGACGACCCGGTCGACGCCGATCCCCAGGCCGCCCGTGGGGGCCCCACTGCTCGGTGAGGCCGGGCACGCGCCGGTGGGGACGGGCCAGGGGCGAGACCTCGACGGGGAAGTCGCAGTAGAAGGTCGGCATGACGGTCTGCTTCTCGACGAGCGCCTCGTACAGCTCCTTGACCATGAGGCCGGCCGACGCGTCGAGCGGCACGGCGACGTCGTGCCGCGCACACAGGGCCGCGACCTCCGCCGCCGGCGTCTCCGGCGTGAGCGGTGCCCCGGTCGCCTCCGCGACGGCCTCGTGCAGGGTGCGCACCGGCCACTCGCCCGAGAGGTCCACCTCGGTGTAGCCGCCCTGGCCGTCGGGGCGCAGCGCGATCTCCCGACCGTGCACCGCGCGGGCCATCGCGAGGATGACGCGCCTGGTCAGCTTCCGCATCTCGACGTAGTCGGCGTGCGCGGCGTACGCCTCGACGGACGTGAACTCCGGGTTGTGGGTGGCGTCGGCGCCCTCGTTGCGGAAGTTGCGACCGACCTCGAAGATCCGGTCCATCCCGGCGACCATGAGCCGCTTGAGGAACAGTTCGGGGGCGATCCGCAGGTAGAGGCCCATGTCGTAGGCGTTGATGTGCGTCGTGAACGGGCGGGCCGACGCGCCGCCGTGCACGGACTGCAGCATCGGCGTCTCCACCTCGAGGTACCCCTCCGCGACGAACGCGTCGCGCAGCGCGCGCACGGCCAGGCCGCGGCCCCGCAGCAGGTACACCGCCTCGGGGTGGGTGAGCAGGTCGAGGGTGCGCTGGCGCGTGCGCGCCGACTCGGCGAGGGTCGCGTGCAGCGTCGGCAGCGGGTTGAGGCACGTGGCGGCCATGACCCAGCTCTGCACCGCGACGCTGGGCTCGCCGCTGCGCGACCGGAGCAGCGGACCCGTCACCGACACCTGGTCGCCGAGGTGGACGAAGCGGCGCCACGCGGCGCGCTCGTCGGCCGGCGTGCCGTCGGCCCTGACGAGGGCCTGGATGCGGGCGCCGCCCTCCTCGATCACCGCGAACGAGACGCCGCCGAGGTCGCGCACCGCGCGGACACGCCCGACGACCGAGACGACGTCCCCGACGGCCGGGGTGGACGAGCACCCCGTGCCCGACTGCGGGCCGCTTTCCGGACCGTTCTCCGTCCGGGCCGACGGCGAGGCGAACGCCGCGCGGGCGGCGGCGACGCTCGTGTCGCGGGGCACGGCCACGGGGTAGCCGGTCCGGCCGGTCGCCTCCAGGGCGCGCAGGGCCTCGTGGCGCACGCGCTGCTGTTCGTTGAGCCGGTGCACGGGCGAGGGCGGACGGCACAGCTCCCGCTCCTGCGCGACGACCCGATCGACGAAGTCCGACTCGTGGCGGGGCGGCTGGTTCGCGCCCGGCCGGTCGCCGGAGAGGATCCGCGGGGTGAGCGTCGGGACGAACCCCTCCGCGACCCCCATCGCGAGCCCGGCGCGCGCGATGGTCAGCCCCGGGTCGTAGCAGAGCATCCGGGGCGCCCAGTGCGGGTCGTACTTCGCGTTCGCCTGGTAGAGGCTGTCGAGCTGGTAGTACCGGGACGCGACCCCGAGGGCCCGGTCGAGGAGGCGGGTGACCGGGCCGGCGCCGACCTCGTCGGCCTGGCTGAACACGCGCCGGAAGACGGCGAATTCAGCGACACGCGCCGCAGGCCGAGGCCCTCGGCCGCGTCCATGAGGGCGGCGACCATGAACTCCGTGACGCCGTTCTCGGCGTCGGGGGAGCGGCGCATGACGTCGAGGGAGGCGCCGCGCCGCCCCCAGGGCACGAAGGTGAGCAGCCCGCGGATCGAGCCGTCCGGGGCGACGGCCGTGACGATGAGGCAGCGTCCGTCGGCCGGGTCGCCCAGCCGCCCGAGCGCCATCGAGAAGCCGCGCTCGGTGTCGTTGCCGCGCCACGCGTCGGCGAGGCGGACGACCTCGTCGACCTCCTGCGGCGCCAGGTCGGCGCACCGGCGGACCTGGGCGGTGTACCCGGCGCGGCGCACGCGGGTGACGGCCTGGCGGATCGGCTTCATGTCCCGGCCGGAGAGCGAGAACGAGTCGGCGTCGAGGATCGCCTCGTCGCCGAGGGCGAGGGCCCGCAGCCCGTGCGCGACGTACTCGGTCGACCCGGCGGCGGAGGCCGAGAGGACCGCCGGGTAGCGACCCCGGGTGCGCGCGTCCGCGATCCACGCGGCGACGGCGCCCGGCCACGACTCGCGGTCGCCGATGGGGTCGCCGCTCGCGACGGACACGCTGCCCTGCGTGCGATAGACGACGGCGGCGCGGCGGTCGGGGGAGAAGACGACGGCCCTGTCACGGCGGGTGGCGAAGTAGCCGAGGGAGTCGTCCTCGCCGTCGCGCAGCAGCAGCGCCCGCAGCTCCAGATCCTCGTCGGCGCTGAGGTGGGAGCTGTGGCGCTGGGCGCGCCAGAGGACCGCGAAGGCCCAGAGCAGGGCGGCGGCCGACATGAGGCCCGCGAGGGTGAAGATCCAGGCGTGCCCGAGGTGCCCGTTGAAACCGGAGTCGTCGTACCCCGCGAGGTCACCGAACGTCGCGAGCAGCGACCAGAGGGCCTTCTCCTGAAGACCAACGAGCGTGCGAGGGAACGCGAGCGCGAGCAGGAGGGTGATCACGTAGGAGGTGGCGAGCCCGCCCACGAGCACCGCGAGCGCCGCCGGATCGGCCCGGCGATGGCGAGCAGCAGGACCGCCGAGAAGAGGCTGGGCCCGACGGGCACGGCGAGCCCGTCGAAGACGATCGTCACGAGGCGCCCGAACGCCGTGTCGAACAGCCACAGCGAGAGCAGCGACCAGATCGCGCCCGCCACGAGGACGTGCGCGATCCACGTCACGGCGGCCTCGCGACGCCGATCCGGCGCCGGCTGCGGGGCTCCCCGACGCTGAGGGTCCGCCTCGGGGGAGGGCGGCCCGTCCTGCCGGCCGTCCTCGGACACCGACCCGTGGCGAGGGCCGCGGCCGGGAGCCCGGCCGGGCACGGTCGCGATGCTCGATCCCATTTCGTCCACGCTACTTCTGCTCGAGGCGGTCGGGGTGCGGGTCGGTGGCCGTGTCGTCGTCGGCGTCGGTGGCGCCGGTGGCGTGGTCGGGGACCGGGGCGAGGGGTGGGCCGGGGGGCTCGGCATCACGCTCGGTGATCGGGCTCGGAGCCGCTGCGGCGCGGCCATCCCGCTCGAGGTAGGCGTCGCGCACCTGCAGGCCGTGGACGACCTCGTCGAGCAGCGGGTCGACGAAGTTCTGCCGGTGGCTGCGATCGCTGCTCGCCGACGCGACGAAGTTCAGGCCCGAGAACCCCGCGAGGATCATCGCCACCTGCACGAGCGTCAGGCTCACCGGGAGCTGCCCCAGCACGCCGTCGAACCGGTTGAGCGGGGCCTGCGTCCATGCCTTGGCGGTCGCCTCCGGGATGGAGAGCGAGCCGAAGGCGACGAGGAAGGCGAACACGAGGACCATGAACAGGCCCATCTGCATGAGCGTGACGAGCACCGGCACGAGCAGCAGGTTGACGCGTTCGGCCCGGCGCAGCGGCGGCACGGTCTGCTCCGAGCCGTCGCGGTCGTGCTCGGCGAGCACGTCGGTCAGCTCGTCGCGGGTGGTCACGGTGACGAGCGCGGCGGCGAGGACGACGAACACGGCGACCGCCGCCCACGTGCGGCCGACGGACAGGGCGATGGCGATCTGCCAGATCTCGGCGTTGTAGAAGGTGAACAGCAGCGCGAGCATGACGACCGGCAACGCCCGGGAGGTCATGGGCGCCAGGGTCGACAGCTCCCGCAGCACCCGCCGCGACGACCACATCACGAGCGTGCCCACTCCGAGGTACGTCGCGCCGAGCAGACCCGCGACGACGAGCGGGCCACCGACGAGCGCGAGGCCACGCATCTCCGGCGCGGCGGCCGCGGCCGGCGCCACGAGCAGCCCGACGCCGAGGAGCACACCGATCCCCGTGCCGACCGGCCGGGGCAACCGCCGCACGACCGCGCCGACGAGCCACGCGGTGAGCGGCGCGAGCAGGGCGACGCCCAGCCAGACGAGGGCGGAGACGATGAGGGCCAGGTTCGTCTCGACCTGGTCGGAGCTCGTCTCGATCTGCTCGACCTGCCGGCTGAGGTGGTCGAAGGCAGCGAGGCCCACGGCCGCCTGGAGCGCTCCCGCCAACGGCGCGGCCGTGCGGCGCCAGAGGGACCGCCGGCGCACGCGCCTCGACCATGAGCGGCAACCCGAGGCCGCGGAGCCGGTCCTGGAAGGCGCGCGCGTCGTCGTGCGTCACACCGGCGTCCACGCGCACGGTCCTCCGTCCTGCCGTCCTGCCGTCCTGCCGTCCTCGGCCTGGTCTCGGTCTCGGTCGGGCCGGGTCTCGATCGGCCTTCCCCATCGGCACGATCGACCGGATTCCTCACGTCCTGTGCACAACAGGCGCTCCGATTGGTCACAGCGGCGGAGAGATCCGTGCCCGCCGGGCCCCCCGATCCGGGGGCCCGGACGGGAGGCGCCCACCGATTTCACCTTCGCCCCGGGGAGCTGTAAAGTGAGCATCCGTCGCCGACGTGCGACAAGCACCCGTAGCTCAACGGATAGAGCATCTGACTACGGATCAGAAGGTTTGGGGTTCGAATCCCTACGGGTGCGCTCGCGGTGAACGGCCGGTCCTCGGACCGGCCGTTTCGCATGTGCGCCTTGATCATCCGTCCGGGCTCGCGGCCGGGCAACCCCCACGATGATCTCGCCGATCGGGCCCGCCCGCAGCGGTCCGGGCCGGCGGGACGCAGACCTTACCCTGGGGGCATGGCGGAACTGAGCGGGTTGACGATCGCGATCAACGCCGGCGACAACACCGAGGTCCTCGACTTCTACACCCTCGTGTTCGACCGTGGCCCCGACACCGCACCCCTCGACGACTTCCTCGAGTGGGAGGTCTGCCGCGGCACCTGGCTCCAGATCTCGACGGGCCACGACCGGCCGGGGGCGAACAACGCCCGGGTGCGCTTCGAGTGCGACGACATCGACTCGGCCTCCGCGCGGCTGCACGAGGCCGGCGTCCCGCTGGGCGAGGTGGTCACCGTCCCCGATGTCGTCGCCTTCCTCAACTTCTCGGACAACTGGGGCAACGCGCTCGGCTTCTACCAGCTGCTCACGCCGCGCCGGACGCTCTCGGAGGAGGATCGCCGCGAGCAGGAGCGTGAGTTCGAGGCCCGCCGGCGCGAGGCCGAGGGGGAGCAGGCCGAGGCGGCCGGCCCCGAGGCCGCCGACGACGATCGCCTGCCGCCCGTCCCCGACGACGGCTCCGTGCCCGGGCAGACCGGCCCCACCGGGCCCGGCGGGTCGACGCCGTCGCACTGACCCCCGACGCCCCGCCCCACGGCGGGCGAGGCGGGGTCGGCCCTCAGGGGCGGTTCCACCACCCGGTCGTGTCGTCGCGGAAGTCGGTGACGGGGGAGTCGGCCGTGCCGTCGCCGGGCTCCCGCGGCGCCGGGGTCCCCCCGCGGTAGAGGCTCTCGCCGGGGTGGGCCGCGAACAGCGACGTGCCCTCGTCCTCGTGCTCCCGGTGCTCGTTCCGGTCGCGGTGATCGCGGTCCCGCCACTCGTGCTGCTCCCGGTCGCGGGGGTCGTGGTCGTGCGGGTCATCGTGGTCTCGACGGTCGTGTCGGCCGTGACGGTCGGGGTTCTCGTGCTCCTCCTCGGAGCGGCGGCGGGACTGCTCCGACACCTGCACGTCTCCCTCGTCGATCGCCTCGCCCGGCGCGAGACCCGTGAAGCGCATGAACCGTTGCCGCAGGCTCGCCCGGCGGGCGGGATCCGGCTCCTGCTCCACCTCGGCCTCGTACTCGGAGTACTCGGTGCCCTCGTCGACGTCGTCGTCGCCCTCGCGGTGGAAGATCTGCCCGATCATCGCCCGGTAGGTCTGGTCGGGGTGCGGGACGAACCCGATGCGCGAGAGGGCCTGGTCGGTGCCGGCGCTCTCGAGGACGAACGTGCCGTAACCGAGCAGGCGGCCGGGGATGCTGCGGTGATAGGTCATGTCGGTGACCTTGCCCAGGGGCATCATGTCGACCTTGCGCACGATGAACCCGTACACGAGCAGGAGCCGGCGGTCGGTGGCGATGAACCACTCCCGGCGCCACTCGATGAGCATCCACAGCGCGCGGCCGAGCAGGACGACCCAGGCGCACCACGCGAACGTCGCGACCTCGGTCAGGGCCTCGTCGGCGCCGACGGCGAACCAGATGACCGCGACGAGCGCGAGCGACGTCGTGACCATGGGCTCCGCGACGGCGCCCCAGTGCCGGTGGACGGCGACGACGATCCGCTCGCCCTTGAGGAGGTAGCGCTCGAGCTGGTCGGTGTTCCGCTCCGGCACGACGCGCCCGCGCTCAGCGCCCGAGGATGCGGTCGAAGAAGATGCCGATCGAGCTGAACCCGTTGACGATGATCTCCCAGACCGTGACGACGAGGTCGGCCGCCTGGTCCGGGTTCGTGAAGATCGCGTAGATCACGAAGATCCAGAAGATCCACGTGAGGATCTTCTTCACCGTGTGGGGCATGGAACTCCTTGTGTGCGCGAGCAACCGGATCGGGACGACAGGTCGGAGCCATCGAACCACACGCCGGGCCGCGGGCCGGGACGCCGGGCCGGAACGCGCCAGAGCGGCCCTCGCGCAACGCGGCGGCCGCGGCGCCCTTGCCCGGGCCCGCGGGCGCGTGATCGCATGACCATGCCCCCGGACCGCCTCGGACCCGCCGACGAGCTCTCGATGCTGCGGACCACCGCCCGCGACCTGGTGCGCCGGGCCCCGGTCACGACGACCACGGCGGCCTCGATCCGCGACGCGGCCCGCGTCATGGCCGGGCGGGACGTGTCGTCGGTCGTCATCCTCAACGCCTCGCGCGTGGTCGGCATCGTCACCGACCGTGACCTGCGCCGGCACGTCGTCGCGACGGGGTTGGACCCGGCCGACTCGGTCGTCTCGATCATGACCGCGGGTCCCCTCACCGTCGACGTCGACGCCCGCGCGTTCGAGGTCATGCTCGCCATGATGGACGCGCGGATCCACCACCTGCCGGTCGTCGACTCCGGCCGGCTCGTCGGCGTCGTCACGAGTTCCGATCTGGGCCGCTTCGAGGACGCCGATCCCGTGCACCTCGTGCGCGACATCGGCTCCCGCGCCGACCCGGCCGGCGTCGCGTCGGCCTGCGCCCGGATGCCCTCGATCGTCGACCGGCTCGCCCGCCGCGGCGCGGGCGCCGACGACCTCGGGCGCGTCGTCACGGCCATCGCGGACGCCGCGACGACCCGCGCCGTCCAGCTCGCCGCCGCCGGGACGGGCCTGGCTCCCGACGCCTTCTGCTGGGTCGCGCTCGGCGCCCACGGCCGCGGTGAGCTCACCCTCGACGGCCGGCAGGACAACGCGCTCGTCCTCGCCGACGGCCAGGACGAGCAGCGGGCCCGGGACGTCGCCGCGCAGGTCGTCGACACCCTGCTGGCGTGCGGGTTCCCGGCCGGCCTCGTCGCCACGACGGATCCGGGGCCCTCGACCGCCGCGGAGTGGCGCGGCCGGGTGCGCGCCGGCCTGGAGGGAGAGTCGGCGCGGGGCCTGCCGCCGGAGCTGTTCGACGCGCGTCGCGTCGTCGGCGACCCGGTGCTCTACGACGCGGTGTTCGGTTCGGCGCGCCGGGTCGCGGTCACCACCAACGGCTTCGCCCGGGAGCTCGTCGACGCCACCCTGCGGCGGGTCGACGAGCTCGCGGGCGCGATCGCGGCGGTCGACGATCGCGACGTCGACGGTCCTGCGCTGCGGACGGCCGGTGCGATCCGGGACGTCGCCCGGGCGTTCGCCCTCGAGGGTGGGTCGGCGCGGGTGCCCACCCCGGCGCGGCTCGCCGACGCGGTCGAGCTCGGGGCGATCGACGCCGGCTCCGCCGGGGCGTTGTCGTCCGCCTACTCGGTGCTCGCGCAGGCGGGGGTGCGGATGGACGTCATGCGCGTCCCCCCGACGCCGGCCGACGCGGCCGCCGTGCGCAGCGCCTGCTCCGCGGCCGGCCACGTGGCCCGCGACCTGCGGGCGTCCGTGGCCCAGCCGACCCCGCCGACTCATCCGCCCACGCCGCCGTCGCCCCCCACGGCCCCGTCTCCCGCGAGGGTCGCCGAGGCGCTGTCCTGATGGTGCTGCGTTCCCTCGTGCTGTTCGCGCTGGCCGCCCTCGCCGAGATCGGGGGCGCCTGGCTCGTCTGGCAGGGCGTCCGCGAACACCGGGGTCTGCTCTGGGTGGGCGCGGGCGTCGTCGCGCTCGGCCTCTACGGGTTCGTCGCCACGCTGCAGCCCGACGCGAACTTCGGGCGCATCCTCGCCGCGTACGGCGGGGTGTTCGTCGCGGGATCGCTCCTGTGGGGCATGGTCGTCGACGGGTTCCGCCCCGACCGCTGGGACGTCACGGGCGCCCTCGTCTGCCTGGCGGGGGTCGCCGTCATCATGTACGCCCCGCGGACCTGAGGATCAGACGACGCCGTACAGGCGGTCGCCCGCGTCGCCGAGCCCCGGCACGATGTAGCCGTTCTCGTCGAGCTTCTCGTCGATGGCGCCGAGCACGAGGGTGACGGGCACGTCGACGTCCGCGAGGCGCTCCTCCAGGTGGGCGATGCCCTCCGGCGCACCGAGCAGACAGACGGCCGTGATGTCGTCCGCGCCCTTGCCCACGAGGTAGTCGATGGCCATGACGAGGGTGTGGCCCGTGGCGAGCATCGGGTCGACGATGTAGCACTGGCGACCCGAGAGGTTGTCGGGGAGGCGGTTCGCGTACGCGCTGACCTCGAGCGTCGCCTCGTCGCGCACCATCCCGAGGAAGCCGACCTCGGCGGTGGGCAGGAGCCGCACCATCCCCTCGAGCATCCCGAGGCCCGCGCGCAGGATCGGCACGATGAGCGGCTTGGGCGTCGACAGCTTGATGCCCTGGGTGGGGGCGACGGGGGTACGGATGTCGAACGGCTCGACGCGCACCTCGCGGGTCGCCTCGTAGGCGAGCAGGGTCACGAGCTCCTCCGCGAGGCGGCGGAAGGTGGGGGAGTCCGTCCTCTCGTCGCGCAGGTAGGTGAGCTTGTGGTTGATGAGCGGGTGGTCGGCCACGAGGACGCGCATGGGTGAAACTTAGCCCGTGAGCGACGCGGACAAGCCCAGCGCCTCACCGGGGGCCCGGGAGGAGGCGCCGATCGGCCTGTCGGGCGAGGCGCCGGTCGAGGGTCCCGGCGGGCCGGAGCGGGGCGAGGCCGACGGGCCGGGCGCCCCCGGCGAGGCGACCGAGGCGCCCGTCGTCCACGGCTACCGCGGGTTGCCCGTCTCCGCTGCGGACGTCGCTCTCGTCGATCGCGCCCTCGCGCTCGCCGGCCGGTGCGCCGCCTCGGGGGACGTGCCCGTGGGCGCGGTCGTCGTCGGTCCCGACGGCGCGACGTGGGGCGACGGGTACAACCGGCGGGAGGCCGACGGCGACCCGTGCGCGCACGCCGAGATCCTCGCGCTGCGTGAGGCCGCCGCGGCGCGCGGCGGGTGGCGCCTCGACGGCGCGACCCTGGCCGTCACCCTCGAGCCGTGCCCCATGTGCGCCGGCGCCCTGGTGCAGGCCCGCGTCGCCCGCGTCGTGTTCGGGGCGTGGGACGACAAGGCCGGGGCCTGCGGTTCCGTCTGGGATCTCGTGCGCGACCGCCGGGCCCTGCACCGCCTCGAGGTCGTCGGCGGGGTGCGCGAGGACGAATGCGTCGCCGTGCTCCGCGACTTCTTCTCCGCCCGCCGCGCGCCCGGCCGCGGGTGAGCCGTCGCCGATTTCGCCCGGCCCCGGACGCGCCTGTACCCTGATCCGCGGTGGCGTGTCCGAGCGGCCGAAGGAGCACGCCTCGAAAGCGTGTGAGGGGGCAACTCCTCCGTGGGTTCAAATCCCACCGCCACCGCCGCACAGGCCCCGTTCTCGCGTCTCGACCGTGAGGACGGGGCCTTCTGCTGTCCTGGGACGCGCCGTTCGTCGGCGGTGGCCCGACCCCGGCGACGATCGGCCGACCGGCGACGACCGCGGCGCGGACCCCGCTCCAGGACGCGCGGCGTCCGGCACGTGGGGCGCTCCTACGCTGGCGCACGGCAGGGCGTCCGGCGGGGGCTTGGAGGAGGGGCCCGTCGGCGAGGCGGGTGGTCGTGGGCGTCGAGGCGCCCCCGGGCGGAACACTGCAGGGGCGTGAGAGGTTGGGGCGGACGTAGGTCACCCGCAACGGAAGGACTCCCCCCGTGACGACATCCCCCACGCTGACGTTCCACGACGGACACACGATCCCGCAGCTCGGGTACGGCGTCTGGCAGGTCGAGGACGACGTCGCCGAGAAGGTCGTCGGCCTCGCCCTCGACGCCGGCTACCGCCACATCGACACCGCCGCCGTGTACGGCAACGAGGCGGGCGTGGGCCGTGCGCTGAAGAACAACGACGTCGCCCGCGAGGACGTCTTCGTCACCACCAAGCTGTGGAACTCGGAGCAGGGCTACGACTCGACGCTCAAGGCGTTCGACGCGTCGATGGCCAAGCTCGGGATCGACACGCTCGACATGTACCTCATCCACTGGGCCATGCCCCGGGAGAAGACGTACGTCGACACGTGGAAGGCGTTCGTCGAGCTGCAGAAGCAGGGGCGCGTCACGTCGATCGGCGTCTCGAACTTCCCCGAGGAGCAGCTCGAGCACCTCATCTCCGAGACGGGCGTCGTGCCCGTCATGCACCAGATCGAGCTGTCGCCCTATCTCACGCAGGAGCGCCTGCGCGAGGTCGACGCGAAGCACGACATCCTCACGCAGGCGTGGTCGCCGCTCGGGTCCGGAAAGGGCCTGCTCGACGACGCCACGCTCGCGAAGATCGCGCAGAAGCACGGCGCGACGCCGGCGCAGGTCGTCCTCGCGTGGCACCTCGCGATCGGCAACGTCGTCATTCCCAAGTCGGTCACGCCCGAGCGCATCGTCGAGAACTACGGCGCGCTCGACGTCACGCTCGACGACGAGGACGTCGCCGCGATCAGCGGCCTCGACCGCGGTGAGCGCACCGGCCCCGACCCGGCCGAGTTCCACCACAAGGGCTGACCCGCCCGTCTCGTTCCGCCCGCGTCCCGGACCTCCGGGGCGCGGGCGGTCCGCGTTTCGGGCCCGTAAAACCTCCCGGAGTCAGTGGTGAGGCGGGTCGAACGTGTGTAGCCTCCGATTGTCGACAATAGGACCAGCAGGCCCGCGACGGCATCGGGCCCACCGGAGCGCGGCCCGGCACCCGGGCCGCACGTCGCGTGACCGACTCCAGCGAGGAGACAGACATGGGCTCGACTTCCCCCACGGCCGACACGAAAGACGTAGACCCGGCCGTCCTCAAACGCGCCATCGGCGCCTCGGCGATGGGTAACGCCGTCGAGTGGTTCGACTACGGCATCTACGCCTACGGCGCCACGGTCATCGCCCGGGTGCTGTTCCCGGACGACACCGAGGCCGTCATCTGGACCCTGCTCGCCTTCGCGGTCTCGTTCGTCATGCGGCCCCTCGGCGGAATCTTCTGGGGCCCGCTCGGCGACAAGATCGGCCGCAAGAAGGTCCTCGCCATGACGATCATCCTCATGGCCGGGGCCACCTTCTGCGTCGGACTGCTCCCCAGCTACTCCTCGGTCGGCATCCTCGCCCCGATCCTCCTGTACGCCCTGCGCATGATCCAGGGATTCTCGACGGGCGGCGAATACGGCGGCGCGGCGACCTTCATGGCCGAGTACGCGCCCGACAACCGGCGCGGGTTCTTCGGCAGCTTCCTCGAGTTCGGCACCCTCGCCGGCTTCAACCTCGGCGCCCTGCTCATGGTCGGCCTGACGACGTTCCTCAGTGACGACCAGCTCATCTCGTGGGGCTGGCGCGTGCCCTTCCTCATCGCCGGCCCGCTCGGCCTCGTCGGCATGTACCTGCGCAGCAAGATTGAGGACACCCCGGTCTTCCGCGAGATCGAGAAGCAGCAGGAGGCCGTCGACGAGAAGGTCACCGACAAGTTCAAGGACCTGCTGACCACGTACCTGCCGGTCATGCTGCGCCTGTCCGGTCTCGTCATCGCGCTCAACGTCGTCAACTACACGCTGCTCTCGTACATGCCGACCTACCTCGAGGGCGCGATCGGCCTGAGCAAGACGGGTTCGCTGTGGGTGCCGATCATCGGCCAGTTCGCGATGATGGCGATCCTGCCGTTCGTCGGCGGGTTGTCCGACAAGGTCGGACGCAAGCCCATGTGGCTCGCCTCGCTCATCGCGCTCATCGTGTTGACGATCCCGATGTACCACTTCATGTCGCAGGGTTTCCCCCAGGCGATCATCGCCTTCGCCGTCCTGGGCCTGCTGTACACGCCCCAGCTCGCGACGATCTCGGCGACGTTCCCCGCGATGTTTCCGACCCACGTGCGTTACGCGGGCCTGGCGCTCGGGTACAACGTCGCGACGTCGCTGTTCGGTGGCACCGCGCCCGCGGCGAACGAGGCGCTCATCTCCGCGACCGGGGACAATATGTGGCCCGCCTACTACATGGTGGGGGCGTGCGTCGTCGGCCTCGTCGCGGCGTTCACGATGATCGAGACGAAGGGCGAGTCGCTGCGGGGAACCGAGCTGCCCGGCACCGACGAGGCCCACGCCGAGCAGGCCGCCCTGTCCCGCGCGACCTGATCGGACCGCGGCCGCCGGTGCGGTCACGACGAGGCCCGCCACCCCCTCGGGGGCGGCGGGCCTCGACGTGTGCGGGGACGCCTGCGGCCGCGTCAGCTCAGGACGGCGTCGACCGACTCGCGCCAGACGCCGGCCGCCTCGTCGACGAGCGCCTCGTCGACGACGAGAGCCGGGATGAACCGGACGACCTGGCCCCACGGGCCGCATGTGAGCAGCAGCAGGCCCCGCTTCGCCGCCTCCTGCTGGACCGCCGTGGCCAGCGTGCCGTCGGGGTTGCCGTCGCCGTCACGGAACTCGTTGCCGATCATCAGCCCGAGCCCGCGGACGTCGGTGATGCGGGAGTGGTCGGTGGCGACCTTCTCGAGGGCGGCCTTGAGCTGGTCGCCGCGGGCGGCCGAGTTCTCGACGAGCTTCTCGTCCTTGATGACGTCGAGCGTCGCGATCGCGGCGGCGCAGGCCACCGCGTTGGCGCCGTAGGTGCCGCCCTGGCTGCCGGGCCACGCCTTGGCCATGATCTCGGGCTTGGCGGCGATCGCCGAGATGGGGAAGCCGGAGGCGATGCCCTTGGCCGTCATGATGACGTCGGGCTTCGCGTCGAAGTGGTCGCCGCCCCAGAACTTGCCGGTGCGGCCCCAGCCCGTCTGCACCTCGTCGAGGACGAAGACGATGCCGTGCTTGTCGGCGCGCTCGCGCAGGCCGTCGAAGAACCGCTTGTTGCCGGGGACGTACCCGCCCTCGCCGAGCACGGGCTCGACGAGGAACGCCGCCGTGTCCTGCGGCGAGGAGATGGTCTGCAGCGTGTAGTCGAGCTGCTTGAGCGCGAAGTCGGTCGTCTCCTCCTCGCTCCAGCCGAAGTGGTTCGGGTCGGGGAACGGGGAGACGTACACGCCGGCCATGAGCGGGGAGAAGCCCGAGCGGTACTTGGTGCCGGACGTCGTCATCGACGCGGCGGCCACGGTCCGGCCGTGGAACCCGCCGTGGAAGACGATGACGTTGGGGCGGCCCGTGGCCTGGCGGGCGAGGCGCAGCGCGGCCTCGGCGGCCTCGGAACCGGAGTTGGCGAAGAACACGCTCTCCAGGCCGCTCGGGAGCACCTCCGAGAGCCGCTCGGTGAGCGTGAGCAGCGGCTCGTGCTTGATCGTCGTGTACTGGCCGTGGATGAGCTTGCCGACCTGCTCCTGCGCCGCGGCGACGACCTTGGGGTGGCAGTGTCCCGTGCTCGTGACGCCGATCCCGGACGTGAAGTCGAGGTAGCGACGACCCTCCTTGTCGAACAGGAGCGCGCCTTCTCCGCGCTCCGCGACGACGCCGGTGGCCTGCTTGAGGGCGGGGGACAGTTCAGCCATGGATCCTCCTCGGTAGATTGTCGACAATCAGCCTAGGGCAGGACGTCGACCCGGGACAGGGGGGAGGTGGGGGACGTCCGCCGGCCGGTCCCGCGCCCCTGCCGGTCGTCGCATCGCGGTGGCAGGATCGGGTAGCAGGACGACAGACACGACGTACGACTTCCAGGAGAGGACTGATCCGCCCATGAGCGACACCGTGGTCGAGAGCGTCAAGAAGCAGCTGTTCATCGGGGGTGAGTGGGTCGACGCCGCCGGCGGCGCGACGTTCGACGTGCTGGATCCGGCCACCGGGCAGGTCCTGTGCGCCGTCGCCGATGCCTCGCCGGAGGACGCCCGCGCCGCGCTCGACGCCGCCGTGGCCGCGCAGGCCGGGTTCGCGGCGACGTCGCCGCGGGAGCGCGCCGACATCCTCACCCGCGCCTTCGAGCTGCTGCACGAGCGGGCCGACGACCTCGCCCGCCTCATGACGCTCGAGATGGGCAAGCCGCTGGCCGAGGCCAGGGGCGAGATCATCTACGCCGCGGAGTTCTTCCGCCACTTCGCGGCCGAGGCGGTCCGCATCGACGGGGGATACGCCACGGCGCCCGCCGGCAACGCGCGCTTTCTCGTGACGAAGCAGCCCGTCGGCCCGTGCATCCTCATCACGCCGTGGAACTTCCCGATGGCGATGGGCACCCGCAAGCTCGGTCCCGCCATCGCCGCGGGCTGCGCGAGCGTCATCAAGCCGGCGCACCAGACGCCGCTGTCGATGCTCGCCCTCATGGAGATCCTCGCCGAGGCCGGGCTGCCGGCCGGCGTGGTCAACTGCGTGAGCGCCATGCGGTCCGGCGAGACGATGGAGCCGCTCATCCGCTCCGGGCTCGCGCGCAAGCTGTCGTTCACGGGCTCGACGAAGGTGGGCAAGATCCTCCTCGAGCAGTGCGCCGAGAAGGTCATGCGCACGTCGATGGAGCTGGGCGGCAACGCGCCGTTCGTCGTCTTCGAGGACGCCGACCTCGACGAGGCCGTCGCCGGCGCGATGGCGGCCAAGATGCGGAACATGGGCGAGGCGTGCACCGCCGCCAACCGCATCTACGTGCACTCCTCCGTCATCGACGAGTTCGGGTCGAAGCTGTCGGCGAAGATGGCCGAGCTCACCGTGGGGCCCGGCCTCGAGCCCGACACGAAGGTCGGTCCGCTCATCGACGACGCCGCCCAGGCGAAGGTGCGCGAGCTCGTCGACGACGCCGTGGGCCAGGGCGCCACCGTCCTCACCGGCGGGTCGGCGCCGCAGGGCGAGGGCTTCTTCTTCACCCCGACGGTGCTCACCGGCGTGCCTCAGAGCGCCCGGATGGCGCACGAGGAGATCTTCGGCCCCGTCGCGCCCCTCACCCCGTTCGAGACCGAGGACGAGGCGGTCCGCCTCGCCAACGACACCGAGTTCGGGCTCGTCGCCTACGTCTTCACCAACGACCTGCGGCGCGGGATCCGCGTCGCCGAGGCGATCGAGACCGGCATGGTCGGCCTCAACCAGGGCGTCGTGTCCAACCCGGCTGCCCCGTTCGGCGGGGTCAAGGAGTCGGGCCTCGGCCGCGAGGGCGGCAGCATCGGCATCGACGAGTTCCTCGAGGTGAAGTACGTCGGCATCCAGATGTGAGCCACGCCCGACGCAGGACCGGGCCGCCCCCGCATCGGGGGCGGCCCGGTCCGCTCGGGCGGGCGCCTGAGTGTGATCAGGCTCGACCGGCCCCCGATCGGCGCTCGGACACGGCGAACTGGGGAAACCTCATGGCCGTCGACAACAGGCCGGGTGTCACCCCCTCGCCCTCCCCGCGTTTGCGCATCGCGACGACCTTCACAGCCGCCTCGAAGGGCGTGTAGGCGGGGGTCGATCCGTTCCTGCCCTGCCGATCCGTCGAGTCGAACCCGGGCTGCGGGATCAGGTGTCCTGTCATGGCAACCACCTCACTCTCCGGTGCCATTGTCGGACGCGGTCGGAGAGCGTGGCAACCGGCGGGTGGTCGCGGCTGCGTTCGATGATGGCCTCGATCATCGTGGCCTCCTCGGCGTCTGCGAAGCGACTGTTGATGAGCTCGAACAGGTATGCCTCGCCGATGTGACGTTCGCGAGGATCCGAGCTCGCGTAGCGGTCCAGGGCCCACTGAAGTCGGGACCACCACTTCTCGTGGCGTGCGTCCTCAGCGTGGCGCCGGGACTCGTCGGATGCCGAGGTCGCCCGTTGACGGAGCCCGGCCCGGGCGGCGCTCCATGCGATGAGAGCGGCCAGAAGTGCGCCGAGTCCGCCTGCGCCGGACGAGTGCACGAATCCGTCGAGCCACGACAGGACAGAGGTCACGACTCGAAGACGGGACGGGTGTGCGCCGTCGCGTAGGTCGGGGCGACCGGCGACCATGCCGGAAGTGCGCGGATCGGTCCGGATGACATGAACCGACGGTAGTGGGCCGCACCGACAGGATGGAGGTCGAGGCGAGCCCTGCCACACCGAGCGCTCGGGTGGCTCTGTCGTGAGCACACGCGGCATGCCTGCGGGGTGGTCGAGTCCGCCGGATCGCGCGGCGCGGCCGGACGACCCTCGGCGGGGAGGGCGGGGGGCCGTAACATTGTCGACAATCGCGCGAAAGGACGTGCCCATGGCCACCGTCGGTCTGCTCTATCCGGGTCACAGCGCCGAGGACGACTTCGGCGTCCTGGAGTCCGAGGACACGCGCCTGCCGGTGGCCGTCACGTCGGTGGGCGAGGACGCGCACCGCGTCGATGCGCTGCTCGACCTCGGCGGGCCCGACCGGCTCGCCGAGGGCGCCCGCGAGCTGGCCGGGCATCGGCCCGACGCCGTCGTGTGGGCGTGCACGTCGGGCAGCTTCGTCTTCGGCTGGGACGGGGCGCACGAGCAGGTGGAACGGCTCGCCGAGGCCACCGGGGTGCCCACGTCGTCGACCTCCCTCGCGTTCGTCGAGGCGGCCCGGGCCCTCGGGCTGAGCCGCGTCGCCGTGGCCGCGTCCTACCCGCGCGACGTCGCCGAGCGCTTCGTCGCGTTGCTCGAGCGCGGCGGGATCGAGGTCACGGCGATGGGCAGCCACGGCATCGTCACCGCCGCGGAGGTCGGGACCCTGGGCCGGGAACAGGTCGAGGCGATCGTCGCCGGGGCCGACGTGACGGGCGGCGCGCAGGCGGTCCTCGTCCCGGACACGGCCATGCACACCCTGTCGTGGTTGCCGGAGCTCGAGGTGGCGGCCGGCCTGCCCGTCCTCACGGCCAACCAGGTCACCGCGTGGCACGGGCTGCGGCTCGCCGGCGACACGACGCCCCGGCCCGGGTTCGGGGCCCTCTTCGCGGGCGCGGCCGTCCCGTCGGGGGCGGCCTGATGGCCGGCCCCGGCGAGGCGGGCCGACTCGCCGCCGGCGGGGTCGCCGGGGCCGCGCGCCTCGCGGCGGCCGGCGCCGACGCGATGCGCACCGCCCTCACCCCCGTCGTCCAGGAGTCGACCCCGAGCATGATCGCCCGCCGCGTGCGGGAGGCCATCGGCGACGGCGAGTTCGCCCCCGGCGCCCAGCTCGGCGAGGCCGACCTCGCCAAGCGCCTCGGCGTGAGCCGCGGCCCCCTGCGCGAGGGCCTGCAGCGGCTCACGCAGGAGGGGCTGCTCATCTCCCTCCGCAACCGGGGGCTGTTCGTCGTCGAGATGAACCCCGCCAACGTCGCCGACATGTACCTCGCCCGCGAGGCGGTGGAGCGCGCGGCGGCCGCTCAGGTGCACCGGCGCGGCCCGGAGGAGGCCGCCGCGGTGCTCCTCGAGGTCGTCGCGCGGATGCGGGCGGCCGCCGACGCCGGGCGGGCGGGCGAGGTGGGCGAGGTCGACATCGCGTTCCACGAGGCGCTCGTCGCGCTGGCCCGCAGCGCGCGCCTCAGCCGCACCCACGAGACCCTCATCACCGAGACCCGCATGTGCATCCACGCCCTCGAGCGGGCGTACGAGTCGCTCGACGAGCGCGTCGCCGAGCACGAGGCCATCGCGCGCTCGTTCCTCGCCGGCGACGCGCAGGCGACCGACCGCCTCGTCGTCGAGCACATGCGCGACGCCGTACGGCGCCTCACCGCCGCCTGAACCGTTCTCGGCCGGGGACGACGGGCCGTCGGACCGAACGGTCAGGTGAGCAGGCGCAGGGCCGCGAGGGTGTAGGCCCGCGCGGCGACGAGGAGCTCCTGCACGCCCACCGACTCGTCGGGCCGGTGGGCCTGGTCGTTGACCGAGCCCGGGCCGAGGACGACCACCGGGGCGCCGGTCTCGCGGGCGACGAACCCGCCGTCGCACGCGGCCGTCCAGCCCGACAGCGGCAGGCCGGGCCCGCCCGCGTCCGCGAGGGCCGCGTCGGTGACCACGACGAACGCCGAGTCGGGGGCGCTCGCGAAGCCCGGCATGTCCATCGTCATCTCGACGTGCACGTCGAGGCCGCGGGCGGCCAGGTCGAGGCCGTCGACGCGTTCGCGCACCCCCGCCAGCACCCGGTCCGGGTCCTCGCCGGGCATGAGGCGGCGGTCGAGGCCGATGCGGCACGACGCCGGGACCGTCGAGATGCCCTGCCCCCCGGCGATGAGGCCCGCGTTGAACGTCGGGACCCCGACGAGACCGCCGAGCTCGCGCGGTCCCTGCGCGAACTCGCGGTGCCAGCGGTCGATCTCGGCGACGACGAGCGCCGCGCCGGTGACGGCGTTCCGGCCGTCGTCGGGGTTGCCCGAGTGGGCCGCGACGCCGGTCACTGTGATCTCGAGATAGGAGTCGCCGCGGGCGGCGATGATCGTCTGCAGCTCGGTCGGCTCGGCGACGATGCATCCCGCGTACGCCGGCGCGGCGCCCCCCGCGTCCGGGTTCGCGTCGGCACCGCGTCGGGCGTGGTCGCCGATCCAGGCGCGGATGCCGAGGCCGGTCTCCTCCTCGTCGACGGCGGCGAGCAGCTCGACGGGGCCCGACAGGGGGACCCCGGCGCGGCGCAGCGCACTCATCGCGACGACGCACGCCGCGAGGCCGCCCTTCATGTCGGTCGCGCCGCGCCCGTGGACGCGGCCGTCGACCAGGTCGCCCCCGAAGGGGTCACGGGTCCACTCGTCGCCGACCGGGACCACGTCGGTGTGGCCCAGGAGCAGGAGGCCGGGCCCGTCGGCGCCGGGCAGCCTCGCGGTGACGTTGGCCCGCCCCGGCGCGACCTCGTCCTCGCGCACCTCGAGGCCGTGTTCGGCGCAGATCGCCGCGAGCTCCGCGACCGTCGCCGCCTCCTGCCCGGGCGGGTTCTCGCCGGGGCATCGCACGAGGCGTCGGGTCAGCTCGACGACCTCGTCGACCGTGACGAGGTCGAGGACCGCCCGCTCCTCGGCGGTGATGCCGTGGCCGGGACCCGTGGCGGCGGAGCCGGGGCCGCGGGGCTCGCCCGCCGGCGTCACCTCAGGCCCCCTCGAGGACGTCGACGGCGCGGCGCAGGCGGGCGACTCCCTCGCGGATCCGCTCCGGGGTGGAGGAGGCGAAGCACAGCCGCAGCGCGTTCGGGAACCGCCCCTCCGGCGAGAAGGCGTTCCCCGGGATGTAGGCGACGCCCTCGTCGAGCGCGATCTCGAACAGGGCCTGCGTGTCGACGGCCCGTTCGAAGGTCACCCAGAGGAAGAAGCCGCCCTGCGGGTCGGTCCAGTGGGCGAGCCCGTCGAAGTGCTCGGTGAGGGCCGCCTGCATCGCCTCCTTGCGCAGCCGGTACTGCTCACGCTGGGTGAGCAGGTGATCGTCGAGGTAGCCCTCGCGCAGGAACGCGGCGAGGAGGCGCTGCGCGGGCAGGTTCGTGCACGTGTCCATCGCCTGCTTGGCGGCGATGAGCAGCCGCTGCAGGCTCGGGTCGGCGTCGACCCAGCCCACGCGCAGGCCGGGCGCGACGATCTTGCTGAACGTGCGCACGGAGTACACGAGGGGGTCGCCGTCGGCGAGCTCGTGCAGCGTGGGGATGTCGTCGCCGGCGAAACGGAGCATCCCGTACGGGTCGTCGTCGATGAGGACGCTGCCCCACTCCCGGGCGAGCCCGAGCAGGTCGCGGCGCCGCGGCAACGACATCGTCACGCCCGAGGGGTTCTGGAACGTGGGGATCGTGTAGATGATCTTCGGGGCGCGCCCGGCCCGCTGGACCGCCTCGCGCAGGGCGTCGATGTCCATGCCGTCGTCGTCGACGGGCACCTCGAGCAGCTCCGCCTGGTAGGACAGGGCGGTCGCGGTGCCGTTCGTGTACGTGGGGGACTCGACGGCGACGAGGTCGCCCGGGTCGAGGAAGATCTTGTACGCGAGGTCGAGGCCCTGCATGCCGCCCGAGGTGATCGTCAACCGCTCCGGCGTCGTCGCGTCGCTCGTCCCCTCCAGGGCGTGCAGGAGCGCCTGCCGCA
Organism: Agilicoccus flavus; assembly: GCF_014857905.1. GTDB lineage: Bacteria > Actinomycetota > Actinomycetes > Actinomycetales > Dermatophilaceae > Agilicoccus > Agilicoccus flavus. The sequence continues at coordinate 242,008 of NZ_JACYXE010000007.1, forward strand.
TGGCCGGGTCCCCCTCGGTGGCGGCGTAGTCGAACGCGTCGGGGGCCGCCTCGCCGATCGCCTCCACGCCCACGTGGGCGAGGATCTTCGTCGGGATCGCCTCGGGCGCGGGGCTGCCCATGGCGAAGCGGACGATGTCGTGCGTCTTGCTCGCGAGCAGCGCCGTGGAGGAGTCGATGACCGACCCCACGAGCGAGTCGGCGCGGCGGGCGAGGGGCAGGGGTCCGGCGGTCATCGACAGATCCTTTCGACGGTGGTTCTCGGTCGGTCGCCGAGGGCGGCGGGTGAGGTCGGGGAGACCGGGGGAGCCAGGGTGGCCGGCGAGGTCGGCGACGTCATGGCGTCACGGTGAGGGTCTGGGGGAGGTCGATGAGGCGCTCGGCGGCGCCGTCGCCGATGAGGACCGGCTCGGACAGCTCGTAGCCCCAGTCGTCCATCCACATGCCGAGGATGACGTGGAAGGCCATGCCGGTCCGCAGCACCGTCGTCTCCTCGGCGCGCAGGCTCACGGTGTGCTCGCCCCAGTCGGGCGGGAACCCGATGCCGATGGAGTAGCCGATGCGGGACTCCTTGCTCAGGCCGTGCCGCGCGAGCACCCGGGTGAACGCGGCGTGGACCTCGTCCACCGGCGTGCCGGGGCGCATCGCGTCGAGGGTGACGCCCACGGCCTCCTCGATGGCGTCGGCGCAGTGGGCCAGCGGCGCGGACGGCGGGCCGAGGCTCACGGTCCGGGCGATGGGGGCGTGGTAGCGCTGGTAGCAGCCGGCCAGCTCGAGGGTCGTCGCCTCGCCGCGGACGAACTCGACGTCGCTCCACGTCAGGTGGGGTGTCCCGGCGCGCTTGCCCGTGGGCAGCATCGGCACGATGGCCGGGTAGTCGCCCCCGGCCTCCGCGGTGCCCACGGCCTGCGCGTGCTGGATGTCGGCGACGACGTCGCACTGCCGGCGCCCCGGCCGGAGCGCCTCGATCGCGCGCGTCATCACCTGCGTGGCGATGCGCCCGGCGACCCGCATCTTGTCGGCCTCGGCCGGGGACTTCACGAGGCGCACCCAGTTGACGAGCTCGTGGGCGTCGACGAGGGTCGCCCGCTGCAGGCGGCGGTGCAGGGCGAGGAACCCGCGCGGGGAGAAGTAGTGGGCGTCGGTCTCGGCGGCGACGATCGAGTCGTGCGTGTCGGGCAGCAGCCCGAGTTCCTGGGCGCGGTCGGCGATCCAGTCGTAGGGGTGGATGTCGGTGCGGTGGATGTAGCTCTCGGGGTAGAAGTGCGCCCGGTCGCTCGCGAGGTCGGTCGTGTGGATCGTGCCGTGCATGTCCATGGGTCGCCCGAACAGGTGCGGCAGCCCGCTCGCCGGGACGATGAGGCACTGCGGCACGTAGAACGACCACGCGTTGTACCCGGTGAGGTAGTACAGGTTGGCCGGGTCGACGACGACGAGGGAGGCCAGGCCGCGGCGGGCCATCTCCTCCTGGACCCGCCGGAGGCGGTCGTCGAGCTCCGCCTGCGAGAACGGGCGCGGCAGGGCCGAGGCGGGGGTGGGGTCGGTCATCGCTGGTCTCCCGTCGTCGGCGGATGAGCACGGTCGGTCCCCTCGAGCCTCTCGCACGGCTCCTTCGACGCGGCGACAGGGGCGGCGACGGAGGTGGTCGTCGGGGCCGACGCCACCTCCCCCGCGTCGGCCTCGAGGAGCCGCTGGCCGGGGCCCACCGCGCGAAGGCCGATGCGGCGCACGGCCGCCCACATCGTCACCTGGTTCGCGGTGAGGACCGCGACGCCCGTCTCGGCCTCGAGGTCGACGATCGCGTCGTACGTGAGCAGGTTGGTGCACGACACGACGACGGCGTCGACCGCGTCGGCGCCGTCCCTGCCCGCGGCGGCGAGGGTGGAGCGCACGAGCGCGCGCGTCGCCTCGAGCGGCAGGGCCCAGATGTGCCCGGCGAGGCCGAGGTGGGCCGACGCGACGACCTCGACGCCGGCCTCACGCAGGAAGTCGCCCAGGGCGCGGGTGACGGGTCGGTCGTACGGGGTGCACACGGCGACGCGGCGGGCCCCCAGGAGCGCGATCGCCTCGAGGAGGGCGCCGCTCGTCGTCACGGTCCGCGGGGCGCCGGCGGCGAGCAGGGCGGCGGCGAGCGCCCGCTCGCCCGCGACGCCCGCGACGAAGCTGCCCGAGGTGCAGGCGTAGCCGACGAGCAGGGGGTCGACGGCGAGGAGGTTGCGGACGCAGGCCGCGACGTCGGCGTGGTCGGCGACCGCCCGCGCCTGCTCGAGGGTGACGGGGACGGGCGTGAAGGGCGTGCGCGTGAGGTGCAGGGTGACCTCGGGGGGAGCCCAGCGCCACATCTCGCGATCGAGCGCGAAGTCGTACGGCACGACGAAGCCGACGCCTGCTGCGCCGTCGGCGCGGGTCGCGGTCTCCACCTGGTCATCCTGCCCCGGTCCCGGGATTGTTGACAATCAGAACAGGCCGTTCCTAGGTTGCAGAGGTGAACCCGCGCCCCGTCGTCACCGTCCTGTGCGAGCCCGCCGACGACCACCCGGCCCACCTGGAGGAGCTCGCGGGCCGCCTCGAGTTCCGGTTCGTCGACCGGGCCGGCCTGGGCGACGCGCTCCCCGGCGCCGACGCCCTGTTCCTGTGGGACTTCTTCTCCGACGCCCTCGCCGACCACTGGGACCGGTGCGACCGGCTCCGGTGGATCCACGTCGCCGCGGCCGGCGTCGACAAGCTGTACTTCGACGAGCTGCGCGCGAGCGACATCACGGTCACCAACGCGCACGGCATCTTCGACCGCCCCATCGCCGAGTTCGTCCTCGCGTCGGTCTTCGCCCACGGCAAGCGGCTGCACGAGACGTGGGACCTGCAGACTCGCCGCGAGTGGGTCCACCGCGAGACCGGGACCCTGACGGGCCGGACGGCCCTGGTCGTCGGCACCGGCGGCATCGGCCGCGAGATCGCGCGGCTGCTGCGCGCGGCCGGGCTGCGCGTCCGGGGAGCGGGCCGGACCGCGCGGACCGGCGACCCGGACTTCGGCGACGTCGTGCCGAGCGCCGAGCTGGCCGCGCACGTCGGGGACGTCGACTACCTCGTCAACGCCGCCCCGCTCACCCCGGCCACGACGGGCCTCGTCGACGACGCGGTGCTGCGGGCGCTGCCGGCCCGTGCGCACCTCGTCAACATCGGGCGCGGCCCCACCGTCGTCGAGGCCGACCTGCTCGCCGCCCTCGACCGCGGCGGTCTCGACGGCGCGAGCCTCGACGTCGTCCAGACCGAGCCGCTGCCGGCGGACTCGCCGCTGTGGTCCGCGCCCGGCGTCGTCATCTCCCCCCACATGTCGGGTGACGTCGTGGGGTGGAAGGACGCGCTCGCCCGGCAGTTCGTCGCCAACGCCCGGGCGTGGCTCGCGGGGGAGCCGCTCGCGAACGTCGTCGACAACGCCCGGGGTTACGTGCCCTCGCGGGTCGGGTAGTACGACCCCATCGTCACCCGCTCACCGGAGGTGCCCACCGTGTCCGACCACTCCCTTTCCCTCCTCGGCGCCGGCGAGCTCGTCGCCGGCTACGCCTCGGGCGAGTTCACGCCCGTCGACGCCACGCGCGCCGCCCTCGACGCGATCGAGGACCTGAACGGCACCGTCAATGCCGTGCTCTTCACCGACCCCGAGGGGGCGCTCGCCGCGGCGCACGAGTCGGCCCGGCGCTGGGCGAGCGGGCAGACCCTCGGCCCGGCCGACGGCGTCCCCGCGACGATCAAGGACATGCTCCTCACGACGGGGTGGCCCACGCTGCGCGGGTCGAGCCTCGTCGACGACGCCGGCCCGTGGGACGTCGACGCGCCCACCGTGGCGCGGCTGCGCGAGTCCGGGTCGATCTTCCTCGGCAAGACGACGACCCCGGAGTTCGCTTGGAAGGGCGTCACCGACTCGATCCGGCACGGCGTCACGGGCAACCCGTGGGGCGCCCACCTGACCGCCGGCGGGTCGAGCGGCGGGTCGGCGACGGCGGTCGGGCTCGGCATGGGCGCGTGGTCGGTGGGCACCGACGGCGGCGGCTCGGTGCGCATCCCCGCGTCGTTCACCGGCACGGTCGCGCTGAAGCCGACGTACGGGCGCGTCCCGATCTTCCCGCCGAGCGCCTACGGGACCCTGTCGCACGCCGGCCCGATGACGCGCAACGTCACCGACGCGGCGCTGCTGCTCGACATCCTCTCGGGGCCCGACGCGCGCGACTGGTCGGCGCTGCCCGCGCCGACGGGCTCGTTCGTCGACGGCCTCGACGCGGGCGTCGCGGGCCTGCGCATCGGCTTCTCGCCCGACCTCGGGTACGGCCGCAACGACCCCGAGGTCGACGCCGCCGTGCGCGCCGCCGCCGCCCGCCTCGCCGAGCTCGGCGCGCACGTCGAGGAGGTGGGCCCGGCGCAGCTCGGCGGCTGGGGCGACCCCCTCGACGCCTTCCACCGGCTGTGGTTCCCCGCCGCGCGGCTCGTCGTCGGCGCGTTCGGCTCGGACGCGCTCGAGCGCATCGACCCCGGTCTCGCCGAGGGGATCCGCACGTACGGCGAGTGCACCGCGGCCGAGTACCTCGAGGCGAACGCCGTGCGCATGGCGATGGGCTCGGCGATGGGCGTCTTCCACGAGACGTACGACGTCCTCATCACCCCGACGATGCCGATCCCGGCCTTCCCCGCCGGGCAGGCCGCCCCGGACGGGTGGCCGACGCCGCTGTGGTCGACGTGGACGCCGTACACGTACCCGTTCAACATGACCCAGCAGCCGGCGCTGTCGCTGCCGTGCGGCCTCACCGCCGACGAGCGGCCCATCGGGCTGCAGGTCGTCGGGCCGCGCCACGGCGACGCGCTCGTGCTGCGCGTCGGGCGCGCCTATGAGGCCGCCACCGACTGGCACCGCCACCTGCCCGCGCTGCTCCGCCGCTGACCTGCGGGATCGAGACCCGCCTTCCCTGACCCCTGCGAGGAGCATCCGTGGCCCGCTACGTGCGCATCACCCTCACCACCCGCGGCGTGAGCTGCCGCGCCCGGCTCCTCGACGACGAGGCGCCGCGGACGGCCGCCGCCGTCTGGGACGCCCTCCCGCTCGCCGCGCAGGTCTACCACGGGAAGTACGCCCGCAACGAGATCTACACGCTCCTGCCGGCGTTCGCGCCGGCCGACCCCGGCCCCGAGAACACGACGGTGACGCCCATCCCCGGCGACGTCTGCTGGTTCACGTTCTCGGGCGACGACCTCGGCAACCCCGCCTACGGCTACGAGGCGGAGGGCGAGCATCGCGCGATGAGCACCATCGTCGACCTCGCCGTCTTCTACGGCCGCAACAACCTCCTCATCAACGGCGACCAGGGCTGGGTGCCCGGCAACGTCTTCGCGACGATCGAGGACGGGCTGCCCGAGATGGCCGCCGCCTGCCAGGACCTGTGGATGGGCGGGGCCCGGGGGGAGACGCTGCGGTTCGAACGGGACTAGCAGGGTGCTGGGCGGCGGGCCGTCCCGAGACCGGGCCGACGGGCCGATCCGAAGGACGAAGGTCCCGGCTCTCGCGTCGTTGCGAAAAGCGCGAATCGTGATGGTGGTTGCGGCCGCCCGGGCGGGCGCGGGGGACTACCGTCGGCCCCCATGAAGCCCCTCGTCATCCGCAGCGCCGTCGTGGCGTCCCTCGGCGGACTCATCTTCGGTTTCGACACCGCCGTCATCTCGGGCGCCGAGAAGCAGATCCAGGAGGTGTTCGATCTCAGCGCGGGCATGCTCGGGTTCACCGTCACCACCGCCCTGCTCGGCACCATCCTCGGCGCCCTCGTGGCGGGGCGTCCGGCCGACACCTACGGCCGCAAGAAGGTCCTGCTCGTCATCGGCATCCTCTACCTCGTCGGCGCGCTCGGGTCGGCCCTCGCGCCGAACGTGGCGCTGCTCATGATCTTCCGCTTCCTCGGCGGCATCGGCGTCGGCGCCTCGTCCGTCGTCGCGCCGATCTACACCGCCGAGGTCGCGCCGCCCGCCAACCGCGGCCGGCTCGTGGGCCTCGTGCAGTTCAACATCGTGCTCGGCATCCTGCTCGCCTACGCGTCGAACGCCATCATCCGCGCGATCATGGACGGCCCCGACGCGTGGCGCTGGATGCTCGGCGTCATGGCCGTGCCCTCGGCGATCTTCCTGCTCCTGCTCGCCACGGTCCCCGAGACGCCGCGCTGGCTCATGTCGGTGGGTCGTAACGAGGAGGGCGAGATCACCTCCCGCCGCCTGTGCATGACCGAGGAAGAGGCGCGGAAGCAGATCGACGAGATCCACGCCTCCCTCGACGCGGCGCGCAACTCGGCGTCGGTCCCCTTCTTCACGCGGGGTCACCGCAAGGTCATCATGCTCGCCGTCGCCATCGCGTTCTTCAACCAGATGTCCGGTATCAACGCGATCCTCTACTACGCCCCGCGCGTCATGGAGCAGGCCGGCGCGGCCGAGAACACGGCCTACCTCATGAGCGTCGGCGTCGGCGTCGTCAACCTCATCGCGACGATGACCGCGCTCACCGTCATCGACAAGCTCGGCCGCCGCCGGCTCATGCTCGTCGGCTCGATCGGTTACCTCATCAGCCTCGGCTTCCTCGCCGCCGTGATGTTCTACTTCGAGAGCGCGGGCTTCAACTCGCTCTCGAGCGTGCTCGTCCTCCTCGGCCTGGCCGTGTTCATCGCGGCGCACGCGTTCGGTCAGGGCGCGGTGATCTGGGTGTTCATCTCGGAGATCTTCCCCAACCGCATCCGCGGCCGCGGCCAGTCGCTCGGCTCGCTCACGCATTGGGTGTTCGCGGCGATCACGTCGTGGGCGTTCCCGCCGATCGTCGAGCTGCTCGGCGGCGGCGTCGCCTTCTCGATCTTCTTCGTCTTCATGGTCGGCCAGCTCATCTGGGTGCTCAAGGTCATGCCCGAGACGAAGGGTGTGCCGCTGGAGGAGATGGAGGCCAAGCTGGGCCTCACGCACGACCCGAACGACCGCGGCGGCCCCGCCCCGGTCATGCACTGACCGCCTCGAACCGACGCCGGCCACTCCCAGGGGGGTGGCCGGCGTCGTCGTGTGTCCGGGCGCTCAGGCCTGCGCGGTGAGGGCCTTGCGGCGGCGGGCGAGGTCGCGGGGCCGGTCCAGGGCGACGGCGGCGACGGGCACGCCGTCGCGCAGCAGGTCGACGAGGAGGCCCGCCCCGGGGTCGTCGAGGCTGCCGTCGGCGACCTCGAGGGCGTCGGCGAGGGCGGGCCGGCCGACGACCTGGATCGTCGAGCCGTACTGGTCGGACCACACGTAGGGCACGTAGGCCCGGCGGCGCGGGGCGTCGACCCCGAGGAGGGCGGCGACGGCGTCGGCCGGCCGGTCGAGCGCATCGTGCCAGTGCCGTCCGCGGTCGTGGCGGCCGAGCGCCGGCGAGAACCACGCCGCGCAGTCCCCGACCGCGACGATCCCGGGGGCGCTCGCGCGCCCGACCTCGTCGCAGACGACGCCGTCGGCGAGCACGAGCCCCGAACCCGCGAGCCACCCGCTGGCCGGGGCGTCGCCGACGGCGACCACGACGACGTCGACCCCCATGATCTCGCCGTCGTCGAGGTGGACGGCGGTGAGCGCGGCGGTCGGCGCCGACGGGGTGCGCGCGGGCTCGACGCCGGCGACACTCCGCCCGGTCAGCAGGCGCACCCCCGCGCGGGCGTGCCGGGCGAGCAGGGCGGGGGCGAGCAAGGGGCCCACGAGATGGGACAGGGGCGCCTCCGCCGGGTCGACGACCGTGACGTGGCCGCCGAGACCCACAGCCGTGGAAGCGATCTCGCTGCCGACGAGGCCGCCGCCGACGACGAGGACGCGGGCGCCGGGAACGAGCGCGGCGCGGAGGGCGTCGGCGTCCTCGCGCGTGCGCAGGGTGTGCACGTTCGGGGCCTGCGGGACCCCGGCCGCCTCCGGAGGGCGGGCGGTCGACCCCGTGGCGAGGACGACGCCGCCGGCGGCGAGGCGCGTGCCGTCGTCGAGGAGGACCTCGTGCGCGCGGCCGGTGGGATCGACGACGAGGCCGGTCGCCGACCGACCGCGGAGCCAGCGCGCGTCGGCGAGCAGCGGGTCGTCGTCGGGCATGAGGCGCAGCGCATCCGCGCCGGCCGAGCCCGAGAGGTAGTCCTTGCTCAGCGGGGGCCGGTCGTAGGGCAGGTGCGCCTCGGCGCCGACGATCGTCAGCGGCCCGGTGAACCCGAGCTGCCGCGCTGCGCGCGCCGCCGACAGGCCGGCCAGGCCCGCGCCCACGACGACGAGCGAGCCGTCGGGCGCGAGACGCCCGGCTTCCGCGGGGTTCTCGGCATCGGGGTCGCCCTCGGCCTGGGCGTGGCCTGCGCCAGCGATCCTCGCGGGGCGCCCGTCGCCTGAGGTGTTCGAGGCGTCTGGGACGTGCGAGGTGTTCGGGACGTGCGAGGTGTCTGGGAGGTCCGAGGTGTTTGGGGCGCCCGAGGTGTCTGGGAGGTCCGAGGTGTTGGGGACGTGCGTGGTGTTCGGGGCGCCCGAGGTGTCTGGGGCGCCGGAGGTGTCCGGGGCGCCCGAGGTGTCTGGGGCGCCGGAGGTGTTCGGGGCGTCTGTGAGGTCCGAGGTGTTCGGGACGTACGAGGTGTCCGAGGCGGTCGGGACGTCCGTCGAGCACGTGGTGCTTCGCGTGCCCGACCCGCTCGCCGAGCCGTCCGGGCGGCGCTCACCTGCGTCGTCGGCGCCATCGGTCACCCCGGCGAGGTCCGCGCGGTCCTGCGGGGCCCGTCCGTCACGTCGCCGGCCGTCGGGGGCGTCCTCGGGTGCGTCCATCGCTGCCTCGTCCCGCCTTCCGTGCATGGTTCGTCCCGGTCCGGTCGCGGCCCGGCCGTCGCCATCCTCGCAGTCCACCGACGTCCGGTGACGGCCCCGGTTCCCCGTGGCCGCGGCGTACGGTGACGCCATGTCCGAGCCCCACGTGTCCCCGATCCCGCCCTTCGAGCCGCGGCCGGAGCCCGAGGACCCGCTGCAGGCGGAGCTTCGGGGTGTCCGCGAATCCCAGGCCCGGGCCGAGCGCGACGTCCGGCACCTGCGCGGGCGGACGGGGTGGATCCTCGCGTTCGCGGTGCTCGCCCTGTTCGGGAGCTGCGACTCCCGCGACCGGGCGCTCGAGCCGGATCAACAGCTCCGGCAGGACGTGGTGAAGCTGCAGGAGCAGGTGACCGGGCTGAGCGAGCAGAACGAACAGCTCCGCCGGGCGATCGAGCAGAGCCGGACGGCGCAACGCCCCGCGGCCCAGCCGTCCGCGGCGCCCACCCGGTGAGCGAGCTCGCTGCCGTCCTCGAGGCGGAGCGGCTCCTGCACGACCCGCCCGGCGACCGCGCCGAATTCGAGCGCGGCGTCGCCTCCGGGTACTGGGAGATCGGGGCGAGCGGGGGCCGCTACGACGTGGACGTCATCTGGGGCGTCGTGCAGCGTCGCCGTGCCGGCGAGTTGCCCACCCCCGGATGGTCGCCGAGCGAGGCGGAGCTCCGCGACCTCGGCGACGGCGCCCGGCTGCTCACGTACCTGCTCGACCAGGGCGGCCGGCTCACCCGCCGCGCCACCGTGTGGCGGTGGGAATCGGGCCGCTGGGTGGCGCTCTACCACCAGGGGACGGTCGTCACCGGCCGGTTCTGACCGGCGTCGTCCTCGCCGGGCGCCGGGCGTCGCGGCCCCGGCCGCCCCGGCGCGGTCCTCGGAGCCGCCAGTGAGCGCGCCCGGCCGGGCCCGCTCGTCGACGTGGCCACTGAGCCCCACCTCGCTCGCCCCGTTCCACACTGCGACGCGGTGCGCGTCCTCTCCGCCGGTGACCGGACGTCGTCGGCCCCGGCCGCCCGGGTGGGGCCCCCTGGTGTGGCCGACGCAGGCAGCACACCTCGCTCGCCCTGTTCCAGGGCGCGAGGTGATGCGCGTCCTACTGCGTCAGTGACGGGACGCCGTCGGCTCCGGCCGTCCGGGTCCGCCTCTCGGTGTGGCCTGCGCCGGCAGCGGGGGCAGGGAGTCACACCTCGCTCGCCCGGTTTCACACCGGGCGATGATGCGCGTCTACCGAGTCGGTGACCGGGCGTCGTCGGCCGGCCGCCCGGGTCCGCCCCCTGGTGTGGCCGGCGCCGGCAGCGGGGCGGGAAGCGCACCTCGCTCGTCCGGTTTCAGGTCGTGAGGTGATGCGGCACCTGTGTCGGTGACCGGACGTCGGCGCCCCGGCCGCCCGGGTCCTGGCCGGCGCAGGCCGCGGGGGCAGGGAGCCACACCTCGCTCGCCCGGTTTCAGGTCGTGAGGTGATGCGTCAGCTGTGTCGGTGACCGGGCGTCGTCGGTGCCGGCCGCCCGGGTCCACCTCTTGGTGTGGCCGGCGCCGGCAGCGGGGGCGGGAAGCGCACCTCGCTCGCCCGGTTCCGCGTCGTCAGGTGATCCGCGTCTACTGGGTCGGTGACGGGACGTCGTCGTCGGCCCCGATGTCCGGGTTCGCCCCGTCGCGTGGGTCGGCGCTCGGATCGCCGAGCGCGCCGACGAGGGCGGGCAGGGCGGTGGCGGCCGTGGCGCGCCAGGCGTGGTCGACGCCGCGGGTCAGGTCGGTGTCGTCGGGGTTGATCTCCACGACGGGGACGCCGTGGCCCCGCGCGAGGTCCGGCAGCGAGGCGAACGGGTAGACGATGCCCGAGGTGCCGACGACGAGCACGAAGTCGGCCTCGAGGCACGCGTCGGTCGCGGCGTCGAAGGCGCTCTGCGGGAGCATCTCGCCGAACCACACGACGCCCGGGCGCACGTACTCGCCGCACGCCTCGCACAGGGGCGGCTCGACGCGCTCGACGGGCTCGTCGGGCACCGGCACCTCACCCGTGAAGGGGGTGTCGCACTCGGCGCATCGGAACGCGAACAGGCTGCCGTGGACGTGGGCCAGGACGGCGCTGCCGGCACGTTCGTGCAGGTCGTCGATGTTCTGCGTCGCGATCGACAGACTCCCGCCGCGCTCGGCGAGCAGGTCCGCCCACCGGGCGAGGGCGACGTGCCCCGCGTTCGGCTCCGCGGCCCGGACCCGCCCCACCCGCCACGCGTACCAGGCCCAGACGAGGTCGGGATCGGCGTCCCAGCCGTCCCGGCTGGCCAGCGTGGTGGCGTCGAAGCGCGACCACAGGCCGGTGGCGGGATCGCGGAACGTGGGGATCCCGCTCTCCGCCGACATCCCGGCCCCGGTGAGCACCGTGACGCGGCGGGCCTGCCGGGCGAGGGTGAGCACGTCGTCCGGAACTGTCGTCGCCGCCTGAGACATGCCTCCAGCCTCTCGCAGCACCCGCGGCGACGGCCGCCCGGGTCCGGCCCCGCACGGGTGGGTCCCTGCCCTGCCGCCCACGGTCGCGTGGGCGAGACCAAGAACCGTTCCGACGACATCGGCGCGGGCGCCGTTCGGATCGGTGCAGCTCAGGGGGTTCGTCGTCGGGCGAAGAGTCCCGTCGATGTCGTCGGTGTGGTTCTTCGACGGCCGAGACGTTCCCGCGCCGTGAGGCAGCGGCCGGCGCGGTTCGGCGAGCGCGGCCGGGTTCTTCTTTCCCGACCGACCCCGACGAGTGGGGGAAGAACCGTTCGGACGACATCGCGGGCGTGCCGGGTCGCATCGGCCCAGGCCGGCGCCCGGGTGGTCGTGGGGGCGGGGCGTCCATGTCGTCGGCGGCCGAGTCGTCACGGGGCGGCCGCCCGCGGACCTGCTCTGCTCCGAGGGGGGGGCCGAGTCGTCGCGGGGCGGCCGCCCGCGGATCTGCTCCGAGGGGGGCCGAGTCGTCGCGGGGCGGCCGCCCTCGGACCTGCTCTGCTCCGAGGGGGCCGAGTCGTCGCGGGGCGGCCGCCCGCGGATCTGCTCCGAGGTTCCGCGGCCTTCGACCCGCGCGTCGTGACCGCCCAGGGCGGGTATGGCGCAGGCATGAGCGACTACGGACTTCTCGTCATCGGAAGCGGACCCGCCGGCGTAGGTGCGGCGCAGGCGTACGTACAGGCGGGTGGGCGCGGGCCGGTCGCGATCGTCACGGCCGACATCGACGCGCCCTACATGCGGCCGCCGCTGTCGAAGGAGGTGCTCGCGGGGAGCTCGCCCGCGGAACGTACGCCCATCGACGGCGACCTGCCCGACGAGGTCGAGGTGCGGCTCGGCGCGAGCGTCACCTCCGTCGACCTCGACGCGCGCACCGTGACCGCCGGTGGCGACACGCTCTCCTTCGACCGGCTCGTCCTCGGGACGGGGGCGAAGAACGTCCCCCTCCCGGGGGTGGACGCCGACGCCGAGACGTTCTCGCTGCGCTCCCTCGACGACGCCCGTCGGCTCGTCACCGCGGCGGAGCACGCCCGGACCGCCGTCGTCGTCGGCTCGGGATTCATCGGCTGCGAGGCGGCGGCGTCGCTGGCCCGTCGAGGCGTCGAGGTCACGCTCGTCACGTCGGAGGCCGGCCCGCAGGTCACGCGGCTCGGAGAGTTCGCCGGGGCCCGCATCACCGAGTGGCTCGTGACGCTCGGCGTCCAGGTGCGGACCGGCGTGCACGTCACCGGGATCGCGGCGCCGCGCACCGTGCACCTCGACGACGGCACCACCCTTGCGCCCGACCTCGTGCTCGTCGCGGTCGGGGTGGCGCCCGCCGCGGGCGACCTGCTCGCGTCCACGGGGTTGCAGCTCCACCAGGGGCGGGTCGTCGCGGACGAGTACCTGGGCGCGGCTCCCGGTGTGTGGGTGGCCGGCGACGCCGCCCGCGCACTGAACGCGGCCGCCGGTCGACCGATCCCCGTCGAGCACTGGGGCGACGCCGAGGCGATGGGAGCCCTCGCGGGGTCGAACGCCGCCGCGGCCGACGGGAATCAGGTGGCCTGGGACGGGGTGCCCGGGTTCTGGAGCGAGATCGGCGAGCACGTCCTGCAGTACTGGGCCTGGGGCGACGGCCACGAGCGCGAGGAGGTCGTCGCGCGGACCGGCGGGTTCACGATCTGGTACGCCGACGCGGACGACGTCGTCGTGGGCGTACTCACCTACCGCGCGGACGACGACTACGAGCGCGGCATCGGCCTCATCGCCGCCGCCGCGACGCTCACCGAGGCCCTCGCGGGGCGTCGCGTCGACGAGGAGGACGACGAGGCGCAGGGCTGAGCCCCGGGCCCGCCGGCGGGGTGCGGCCGCAGGCGCAGGGGAGTCCTGGCCTGCCGGTCGGCCTGGGGCCGGATGCGCAGGGGGAGGCCCGGTCTGCCGGTCGGGGTGAGGCCGGTCTGCCCGCATGGGGGCGGCGGTCGTCTGCCGTGTCCCGGGTGCCGCACGAGGCGCGAGCCGGTGCCCATGCCCGGTACGTCGGTGCGCTCGGTCGAGTCGTGGACCGGCGAAGACTGTCGGCGCGGCGCGGCGCGGCCCAGTTTCGCCCCCACCCACAAGGATCCGCGCGGCGCGGGTCGTCGGCGCGTGCGTGGCCGCCCACAGGCACCAGCGGTCGGGGTGCCGCGTCCGAAGAACCATATGGGCCTGGTCGATCAGGCTGATCCAAGGCGTCGGCGTGAACCGCCCCGGGATGTCGGGAGACTCCAGACCTTGGGAAGGTTGGAGTCATGTCGGGAAACACGTCCACGAGGTACCCGCCTGAGCTGAAGGCTCGAGCGGTGCGGATGTTCGAGGAGATCCGTGCCGATCACGCCACGGATTGGCAGGCGATGACGAAGGTCGCCGAGCTGCTCGGGGTGAGCACGGCGGAGACCGTCCGCAAGTGGGTGCGCCAGGTTCAGGTCGACCAGGGCGTCCGTCCGGGGGTGACGAGCGAGGAGTCGGCCGAGGTCAGACGGTTGAAACGGGAGAACGCCGAGCTGCGCCGGGCGAATTCGATCCTGAAGGCCGCGGCGGCTTTCTTCGGTGCCGAGCTCGACCGGCCCTCCCGCTGATCGTGGAGTTCATCCGCGAGCACGCCGGCCGCCGTGAGGAAGCTGACAACGGTGGTCTGCGTTGGGGTGTCGAGCCGATCTGCACCGTGCTGAGCGCGCACGGGCTGCCGATCGCCCCGTCGACGTACTACGCCCACGTGAATCGGCCCGCG
>NZ_JACYXE010000008.1 GCF_014857905.1 Agilicoccus flavus
AGGCCGGCTGATCGACCACGACGAGCACCGGCCCGTGCGTGGCGAGCTGTTCGTACAGGGCCTGCAGGCGGGCTTCGTCCTGCGGCAGCGGCTTGTCGTGCACGCGTGCGCCGGTGGCGTTCACCGCGCAGGCGTGGTGTTCGCCCTTGCCAACGTCAAGGCCCAGGTAGACCGCGTAGGCGCGGTCGGGAAGTCCGTTCACTTCTGCCTCCTGCCAGCACGTGAGTCGGTCCCAACACTGGCCACGGTCGGGCGTCAGCAGCCGGCACCCACGTTACGAAGAGACCTGACGAGCACGCTCGTCGGCCGTGTCCCTATCAGCGGTCACGCCGACGCCACCAGGCCCGGTGACAACACCCCCCGGATCATCCGAACAACAGGGGCACTCAGTCATGCCGGACCTGGTGACCAGCACCCCACATCATCGGGGTGCGAAGAAGGTAACGGGTCGTGACCACGCGACCCGTGGAGGGGCAGGCCCGCGGAGGCCCGCAGACCCACGCGTGCCCCGCGCCGGATACCGTGACGGTGCGAGAGACGCAGGTCCTCCTCGGTCGTCGGCGCACCCACCGGCGGGCCACGGGAGGGCTCAGGAACGGAGGCACCGATGACGCTCGCCCGGCTGACCGTCCCGCAGGACTGGCGCAACGCGGAACCGTTCTACCGGTCCGCGGCGGAGCGCGTGCGCACGGCGCTCGCCGATCCCCGGACCCCCGAGCGTCTGACCCGGTACTACAACCGGGGCGGCGACTTCGCCGGCGCCTCCTTCCTCGGCCTCGGCGAGAACGACCCCGCGCGGATCGGCGAGGCCGACCTGCTCGCGGCGACGCTGCTCGAGGCGCCGGTCTCGGCACTCATGGCGCGGGCGCTCCTCAAGGACGGGCCCACCCGCGACCGGGTCCACGAACTGCTGTCGCCCGAGCGGCTGCCGCTCGACGCGCGCCTCGAGGACGTGACCCCGCCGGTGCTCGCGGCGATGGACGAGCTGTACACGACGCTGCGGGCGGTCGTGCCGCCCCCCACCGACCGGTACCAGACCGGATGGACCACCGCCGCGAAGATCTGTGCCCGCAAGCGACCCGACCTGTTCCCCGTCCGCGACGAGGTGGTCTGCCGCTACCTCGGGCTGTGGCCCTCCCGCTACCAGGTCGACTGGCAGGTCTTCCACACCGTCATGGCCGACCCCCGGGTACGCGACGAACTCGACCGTCTCGTGTCCCGCGCCGACGAGTCCGACACGGTCGACGTCGGCCGTCAGGACGCCCGCCTGCGCCACCTCGACGTCGTCCTCTGGATGCACGCGCCCCGGCGCTGAGGCCTCACACGATCGGATAGCGGGCCGGCCCGCCCTGCGGAGGTCGGCGACCGACGTCCGCGGCGATCTCGTCCCGGCGCGGTCGCGCGGACCGCGCCAGGAGCAGGCGGGTCAGCGGCGTCGGCGCGGGCGGCGGCGGCGCGGCCTGCGTCTCGAGGTCGAGGGCCACGAGGAACCGGTCCACCCCGCCGAGGATCGATCCGCGCAGCAGCCAGGCGGCCGCGTCGTCGGCCGGGTCGACTAGCAGGAGCTCCGTGAGCATGGCGCGGGTCTCCCGCAGCGCCTCGAGGGCGTCGCGCAGGGCGGCGGCGGCGGGTGCCGTCTCGTCGCGGGCCCTCGCCGCGACGAACAGCCCGTACGCCTCCACCGCCTCGCCCATGAGGGTGAGCACGCCGGCGAACGCCGACCGCACCGCCTCGGCCTCCGGTGAGGCCTCCGACGAGGTCGGTGCGTCCGGGGGTGGAGCCGCGGGGTCGATGCGCGGCAGGGTGCCCGTCCCGACCGTCGCGGGGGCTTCTTCCATGATGGACATGAGCGTGTGCCGGACGGCGAGGGTCGCCGCGTCCAGCGCGCGGAGCCCGGGCCGCAGGACCGGGCCGGTGTCACCCACGGCCGCGGAGCGGGGGTTGAACCGACGCGCCTCCTCGTGGACGACGAGCGCCTCCTCGGCGCCCGTCACGAGGGGCAGGACGCGGTGGACGTCGTCGAGCCACCGTTGCACGCGGGAGCGGGCGAACCCCTCCTCGAGCTCACGGCCGGCGCGTTCGAGCGCCGCGGACAGGTGGCGCGCGACGTCCTCGACCGCGGCCACGACGCCGCGCCCCGCCGCGTCGGGCGGGACGAGCAGGTTGAAGGCCATGCCCACACCCGCGCCGATGAGGGTGTTGGTGATGCGGGTCGTGGCGGCGAGGTCGTGCTGGGCGACCCCGAGCACGAGCATCGCGCTGATCGGCGTCTCGAGGATGTGGTCGCCGAGGCGGAACGCGTGGGCGAGGGTGAGCGCCAGCCCGATCGCGAGCCCCAGGCTCCACCAGGTGAGGCCGAACCAGATCGACAGGCCCAGCGCGACGACGACCCCGGTGAGGACGGACGCGACCCGCCCGACCCCGCTGCGCAACGAGCCGAACAGGCTCGCCTGGACGACGAGCAGGGCCGTCAGCGGCCCGGTGAGGTCGGTGAGGTTCGGGGTCACCGCCTTCGCCGCGAGGTAGGCGAGGACCGCCGCCGTCGTGAGTCGCAGGATGCGGGAACCGTTCTCGCGCACGGCGAGCCTGGCCTCGCGGCGCGGCGGGAGGGCGCGGAACGCCCCCGTCGTCGCGTCGAGCGCGGACGAGCGGCGCCGGCGGAGCCGAGCGGCCCACGAGGTGCGCGCGGCCGACGTCCCCCGCGTCCCCCGGCCCGTGCCCATGCGCCCATTCTCGCGCACGCGCCCGCCGCGATCGCGGCCCGGCGACGCGCCCGTGGAGTCGCGGGGGACAATCGCCGCATGAGTTCACCCACCCTGGCGGCCGCCGACGAGGCGCGCGCCCTCGGCCTGCGGCGCATGCGGACGGTCGCGACCTCGCTGCTCGTGCTGGCCGCGCTCGTGTTCGTCGCCACGCTCCACCGTGGCGGGGTGTGGGGCTACGTCAACGCGACCGCCGAGGCCGCGATGGTCGGCGCGCTCGCCGACTGGTTCGCCGTCACCGCGCTGTTCCGCCACCCGCTCGGCATCCCGGTCCCGCACACGGCGCTCGTCCCGAAGAAGAAGGACGTGTTCGCCAAGGGGCTCGAGGACTTCGTCGTCGGCAACTTCCTCACCGGCGACGCCGCCCGCGAGCGGTTCGTCGCGGCCGGGGTGACCCGCCGGGTGGGCGGCTGGCTGCGCGACCGCGCGCACAGCACCCGGCTCGTCGCCGAGGTGTCCTCGACCCTCGAGCGGGGCCTGGAGCACCTCGACGACGACGAGGTCCGCTCGGTGCTGGAGAAGTCGCTGCTCCCTCGGCTCGCGGCGGAGCCGGTGAGCCCGCTGGCCGGCTCCCTGCTGCACCAGGTCGTGGCCGACCGCGTCCACGTCGGGCTCGTCGACCTGTGCGTCGTCGAGGCCCACAACTGGCTGCTCGACAACCCGCGCACGTTCATGACCCTCGTCACCGAGCGCGCCCCGAGCTGGGCCCCGACCTGGGTCAACGACCTCGTGGGCGACCGCCTGCACACCGAGGCCGTGAAGTGGCTGCGGGACGTGCGCGACGACCCGGCCCACCACGTCCGGCTCGCGCTCGACGACCTCCTGCGCGACCTCGCGACCAACCTCGGCGAGGACCCGTCGACGATGGCGCGGGCCGAGGCGCTCAAGGAGCGGTTCCTCACCCACCCGCAGACCCTCGAGACCGCGATGGGCCTGTGGGAGGTCGTGCGCCGCACCCTGTCCGTCTCCCTCGCCGACGAGCAGGGCCCGCTGCGCGAGCGCCTCGTGGACGAGTGCGTGGCCCTCGGGGCCCGCCTCGAGGCCGACGAGGCGTTGCGCGCCCGCGTCGACGAGCGGGCCGGGGCGATCGTCGCGTCGGTCGTCGAGTCCTACGGGCCCGAACTCGCGCCGATCATCAGCCAGGTCATCGCCCGCTGGGACGGCAAGGAGGCCGCCGAGCGCATCGAGCTGCACGTCGGTCGCGACCTGCAGTTCATCCGCATCAACGGAACGATCGTCGGCGGCCTCGCCGGCCTGCTCATCCACACCCTCGCGCAGCTCGCCGCCTGAGGGCGCGGGACCCCGGCGCCCGCGCGCCCGCCCACCTATCCTTGACACCACCTCGGGCGACGGGTGGGATGACCGCAGCCCGCGCCCGGTGGGTCGGATCGGCCCGTACCCCCTCGACGACGGAGTTCGCATGCGCACACGAGCAGTCACCGCCCTCGCCGCGGTCCTTGCGGGAACGCTCGCGCTGGGCGCGTGCTCGGCCGGGTCGACCTCCACGCCCGGGGGCGGGGGGACGGCCGGGACGGGTGGCGCGGGCGGCGGGTCCGGTGCGAACGCGCTCGCCGTGGGCATGGTCGCCGAGCCGGCCAGCCTCGACTTCACGACCACCGACGGTGCCGCGATCCCGCAGGCCCTCCTGACCAACGTCTACGAGGGCCTCGTCGAGCTCGACGGCGAGGGCAAGATCGTCCCCGCCCTGGCCACGAGCTGGCAGGTCTCGCCCGACCGCAAGACCTACACCTTCGAGCTCGACCCGAAGGCGCGGTTCAGCTCGGGGGCGCCGTTCACGGCCGCCGACGCCGTCTTCTCGATCGAGCGGGTGAAGAAGGACTGGACCGTCTCGCTGAAGTCGGCGATGGACGTCGTCGCCTCGGCGAAGGCGCAGGGCGACCACCGCCTCGTCGTCACGTTGACCGAGCCGAGCAACGACTGGCTGTTCCGGATGACGACCCGCGTCGGGGCGATGTTCAGCCGGACCGGCGTCGACGCCCTCGCGACGAAGCCGGTGGGCACCGGCCCGTACACGCTGGGGGAGTGGAAGCGGGGCGATTCGATCACCCTGAACCGCAACCCGTCCTACGGCGGGCAGAAGCCGTTCTTCGACTCGGTCCGGCTCGCGTATTTCAAGGAGCCGACGGCGCTGAACAACGCGCTGCTCACGGGCACCATCGACGTCATCTCCACCGTCCAGGCGCCCGACACCGTCGAGCAGTTCACCTCCGACGACCGCTTCGAGGTCGTCGAGGGGACGACGAACGGCGAGGTCGTCCTGTCGATGAACAACGCGAAGGGCCCGTTCGCCGACGCCCGGGTGCGCCGCGCCGCGCGCCAGGCCATCGACCACCGGGCCCTGCTCGACCTGTGCTGGGCGGGCCGGGGGACGCTCATCGGCAGCATGGTCCCCCCGACCGACCCGTGGTACGAGGACCTCACCGGGGTCGTCCCCTTCGACCTCGCCGCGTCCAAGGC
Organism: Agilicoccus flavus; assembly: GCF_014857905.1. GTDB lineage: Bacteria > Actinomycetota > Actinomycetes > Actinomycetales > Dermatophilaceae > Agilicoccus > Agilicoccus flavus. Next base: position 5,241 of record NZ_JACYXE010000008.1, read on the forward strand.
GCTCCTCGCGAAGGCGGGCACCCCGAACCCGGCGATCCGGCTGCGGCTGCCCACGCTGCCCTACGCCGCCGAGTGCGGGCAGGTCGTCAAGAGCCAGCTCGAACAGGCCGGGTTCCGCGTCACCCTCGACCAGCTGGAGTTCCCGGCCGCGTGGCTGACGACCGTCTTCAAGGGCGGCGACTACGACGCGTCGATCATCGCCCACGTGGAGCCGCGTGACCTGCCGACGGTCTTCGGCAACCCCGACTACTACATCCACTACAAGAACCCGCAGCTCACGGCCGCTCTCGCCGCGGCCGACGCCGGCGACGAAGCGACGCAGGCGGCGCAGATGAAGAAGGCCGCGCGCCTGCTGGCGGAGGACTCGGCCTCCGACTGGCTGTTCCTGCTGCCGAACCTCATGGTCGCGAAGAAGGGGATCACGGGGTTGCCGAAGAACGCGATCACGGAGTCCTTCGACGTCACGGGACTCGCGCGCGGCTGAGCCGCGACGACCCGTCCCCTCCCGTGACCTCGGTCCCCTCTTTCGCGCCGCCCGCCCGGCGGATGCTCGCGCGCCTCGCGACCCTGCTCGGCTCGCTCGCGGTGAGCTCGGTCGTCGTCTTCGCGTTCATGCAGGTGCTGCCGGGCGATCCGGCGCGGGTCGCGCTCGGGCTCAACGCCTCCGAGGAGGCGGTCGCGGCGATGCGCAGCCACTTCGGGCTCGACCGGCCGCTGCTCGTGCGTTACCTCGACTGGGTGGGCGGGCTGGTGAGCGGGAACCCGGGGGAGAGCTACATCTCGCGCGCCCAGATCGGGCCGCAGCTCGCCGACCGCTTCGCCGTGACCGCCTGGCTCGTCCTCGCGGGCATGGTCATCGCGCTGCTCATCGCCCTGCCTCTGGGCGTGCTCATGGCGGTGCGCCACCGCGACGCGGTGGGCCTGGTCACCTCGGCCGTCTCGCAGATCGGGGTGGCGATCCCGTCGTTCCTCGCGGGCATCCTGCTCATCGCCGTGTTCGCGGTGGGGCTGCGCTGGCTGCCGGCGGGCGGCTGGACCCCGCCCGCCGTCGACCCGGCGGCGTTCCTCGCGCGCCTCGCGCTCCCGGCGCTCTCGCTCGGTCTCGTCCAGGGCGCGGTGCTCGCCCGGTACGTGCGCACCGCGATCCTCGACGTCATGTCCGAGGACTACGTGCGCACCGCCCGGTCCAAGGGGCTCACCCCCTTGAGGGCGTTGTGGCGGCACGGGCTGCGCAACGCCGCCATCCCGGTCGTCACCGTGCTGGCGCTCCAGCTCGCGACCCTGCTCATCGGCGCCGTCGTCGTCGAACGGGTCTTCGTCGTCCCCGGCCTCGGCAGCTTCCTGCTCGACGCGGTGGCCCAACGCGACCTGGTCGTCGTCGCCGACATCGTCATGGTCCTCGTCGTCTGCGTGCTCGTCGTCAACACCCTCGCGGACCTCGCCTACGGCCTGCTCGACCCCCGGACGCGAGGGGTGCGGTGAGCGCGGGGCCGGGAGCCGGCGTCGACCTCGGCGGGCCGGGCCCGGAGGGCGTGGACCCTGCGTCGCGCCCGCCCGGGGCGATCCGCGACCGCCGCCTCTCGCCGACGCTGCTCGTCGGCGCGGTCCTCGTCGGCCTCGTCGTGGTCGGGGCCGCGGTCTCCTACGTCTGGACCCCGTACGATCCCGTCCGGGTCGACGCGACCGCGCGCCTGCTGCCGTTCTCGGCCGAGCACTGGTTCGGCACGGACCGGTTCGGGCGGGACGTGTTCTCCCGCGTCCTCGTCGGCGCGCGGACCACGCTGTTGGTCGGCGTCGTCTCGGTGGGCCTCGCCGCCGCCGTCGGGGTCCCGCTCGGGATCCTCGCGGGGATGACCCGCGGGATCCTGCCGACGCTCATCATGCGCGCGTGCGACCTGCTGCTGGCGTTCCCCGCGCTGCTGCTCGCCATCATGTTCGGCGCCGTGTTCGGCGGCAGCACCCTCACGGCCATGGTCGCCATCGGCATCGCGACGATCCCGTCGTTCGTCCGGGTCGTGCGCGCCGGGACGCTGCAGGTGATGAGTACGGAGTACGTGCTCGCCGCCCGGGCCGCCGGGCGGATGCGCCCCGCGATCGCCTGGCGGCACGTCCTGCCGAACGTCTCCGGGGTCGTCATCGTGCAGGCGTCGGTCTCGTTCGCCATCGCCGTCCTCGCGGAGGCCGCGCTGAGCTTCCTCGGGTTCGGGACGCCGCCGCCCACCCCGAGCTGGGGCCGGATGCTCCAGGAGGCGCAGCCGCTGCTCTTCCTGGCTCCCCGGATCGCCGTCGTGCCCGGGGTGGCGGTCGCGCTGGCGGTCCTCGGGTTCAACCTGCTCGGCGACGGGCTGCGCGACGTGCTCGACCCGCGCACGCGGGAGATCCGATGAGCCCGGCCGTCCGCACGGTGCCGGGCCGGGACGACCGCGATCGGGACGACCTCGTCCTCGACGTCGCCGGCCTGAGCGTGCACGCGGGGGACCTGCCGCTCGTGCAGGACGTGGCCCTGTCCGTCCGACGGGGCGAGCGGGTGGGGCTCATCGGCGAGTCGGGATCGGGCAAGTCCCTGACCGCCCTGTCGGTCCTCGGCCTGCTGCCGACCGGTCTGCGGGCGAGCGGGCGGGTGCGGGTCGCGACGGCGCAGGGGCCCCACGACGTCGTCGGTTCCTCCGAGCGCGCGATGTCGGCCGTGCGCGGCCGCGACGTCGCCATGGTCTTCCAGGAGCCGATGACCGCCCTCAACCCGACGATGCGGGTCGGCCGGCAGGTCGCCGAGGCGATGCGACTCCACGGCGTGGACGCGCGGGCCGCCGGGGCGCGCGCGGTCGAGCTCCTCGCCGACGTGCGCCTGCCCGACCCCGCGGCCGCGGCCCGCGCCTACCCTCACCAGCTCTCGGGAGGGCAGCGCCAGCGCGTCGTCCTCGCGATGGCGCTCGCCAACGACCCCGGGCTCCTCGTGGCCGACGAACCGACGACCGCCCTCGACGTCACCGTGCAGGCGGGGGTGCTCGACCTCATCGTCGCCGGCGTCGCGGCCCGCGACGCCGGGCTGCTGTTCATCAGCCACGACCTCGCCGTCGTCGCCACCGTCTGCGACCGGGTGGCCGTCATGACCGACGGCCGGATCGTCGAGACCGGCGACGTCGCGCAGGTGCTCACCGCGCCGGACCACCCCTACACCCGGCGCCTCGTCGCGGCCGCCGACCTGTCCGTCGTGGACGACCGCGGCCGCCTCACCGGCGGGGCCGGAACGCGCCGGCCGTCCGCGCCGCCGGCCCGCGCGTCCTCGGGCGGATCCGCGGCCGCTCCGCCCGAGCACGATCGGCCCGGCGACGGATCCGCCGACTGGCTCGGGGCCCCGATCATCGAGGTCAGCGGGCTGTCCCGGACGTACGCGGGGCGGCGCACGTCGTGGCGCGCGCGGCCCGAGCCCGTGCACGCCCTGCGCGACGTGAGCTTCACGGTCGCCCGCGGTGAACGCCTCGGCATCGTCGGGGAGTCCGGCTGCGGCAAGTCGACCCTCCTGCGCCTCCTGGCGGGCCTCGACACCCCGACCTCGGGCACGGTCCGCATCGAGGGGGCGCAGGTGTCCGGCCGCTCGGAGCGGGAACTGGTGCCCCTCGTGCGCCGGCGCCTGCAGCTCGTGTTCCAAGACCCGATGGGCTCCCTCGACCCCCGGATGCGGGTGGCCGACATCGTCGCCGAGCCCCTCGTCGCGCAGGGACTGCCCGGCGGTCGCGAGCGCGTCCGCGAACTCCTGACGGCGGTCGGGCTCGACCCCGACGCGGCCCGGCGCTACTCGCACCAGTTCTCCGGGGGGCAGCGGCAACGGATCTCCATCGCGCGGGCCCTCGCGCCGTCGCCGTCGATCCTCGTCGCCGACGAGGCCGTGAGCGCCCTCGACGTGTCGGTGCGCGCGCAGGTGCTCGACCTGCTCGCCGACCTCGTCGACGACCTCGGCCTCACGCTGGTGTTCGTCTCGCACGACCTCGCGGTCGTCCGTCACCTGTGCGAGCGCGTCCTCGTCATGGAGGCCGGCCGGATCGTCGAGGAGGGGCCGACGGCGGCGCTGTTCGAGGCCCCCGACCACCCGTACACGCGCCGCCTCGTCGGCAGCATCCCGACCATCGCCGGCGCCCTGCGCGGCGACCGCCCGGCCGACCTCGCGGCCGGTGCAGGTTCCGACGCCGACTCCGACGTCACCACCGACCCCTCCCCGGCGCGCCCGTGAGGACCGGGATCGGCCCCCTCGTGCCGGGACCCACGAACTCGTTGGCCGACGTCCCGGGGCTCGCCGTCGGACACGAGACGCTGCGCGGACCGGGGCGCCTGTCCGGCACTACGGTCGTCCTCGCGGCGGGGGAGGGGCTCGACGACCCCACCCGCGCGGCCGACCCGGGTTCCCGCGGGGCGATCGGCGGCGTCGACGTGCGCGGCGGCGGCCCCGGGACCCGGGAGACCGACCTGCTCGACCCCCGCAACGTCGTCGAGCGTGTCCACGCGATCTGCCTCTCGGGTGGCAGCGCGTTCGGGCTCGCGGCCGCCGACGGGGTCGCGCGGGCGCTCTTCGCCGACGGGATCGGACTGCCGATGGGTGGGCCCGGCGAGGTCGTGCCGATCGTGCCCGGCGCCGTGGTCTTCGACCTGGGGCGCGGGGGAGACTTCGCGGCCGCCCCGGACGCGTCGAGCGGGGCCGCGGCCTACGCCGCGGCGGCGAGCGCCGCCCGGACGGCGGCGTCCGGCGGGCCCACCGGCGTCGCTCAGGGCTGCGTCGGGGCCGGGACGGGGGCGACCGTCGGCGGGCTCAAGGGCGGGATCGGCACGGCGAGCACGGTGCTGCCCGACGGGACGCGTGTCGCGGTGCTCCTCGTGCTCAACGCCCTCGGGGAGGCGGTCGACGCGCGGGACGGCACGCTCTGGGCCGCCCGCCACCTGCTGCCCGGCGAGCTCGACCTGGTCCGCCCCGACGCCGCCGACCTCGCGGAGGCGGCACGACGCGCCGCGGCCGCCCCGCCGCTCGTGCTCGGCCGGCCCGGCACCGCCACGACGATCGGGGTCGTCGCCACGGACGCGACGCTGACGAAAGCGCAGTGCGCCAAGCTGGCGGGCCTCGCCCACGACGGGCTGGCCCGCGGCGTCAACCCCGTGCACACGATGTTCGACGGCGACACGTTCTTCGGTCTGTCGACGACCCGGCGCCCGCCTCCCGACCTCGCCGGTTTCCACGCGATCCTCACGGCGGCCGGCGACACGGCCACCCGGGCCGTGGCGCACGCCGTGGTCGCGGCGACCGGCGTCGGGCCCACCGGGCCGGGCCCGAGAGGCGACGACCCGGGCGCGGCGAGGTTCGCGCGCCGCAGCTACGCCGACGCGTTCCCGAGCGCCGTCTCGGGGCTCCACCCGCGCCGCCGGCCGACGGACGACCCGCCCCCGCAGAGACGACCGTGACGACCGTGAGGACCGAGATGACCGACACCGCCGAGCCCCCGCAGACCCCGCAGTCCCCTGAGACCCCCGAGCCCCCGCAGACCCCGCAGGATCCGCGGAACTCGCGCCCCTCTCCGGCCCCCGGCGCCCCGACCGAGCGGCCGGACTACGCACGACTCTTCCGCCTCGACGGCCGCACGGCGCTCGTCGTCGGCGGCGGCAGCGGCATCGGCCGGGAGAGCGCCCTCGCCCTCGCCGCCCAGGGAGCCCGCGTCGTGGTGGCCGACCGGGACCTCGCCGCCGCGCGCGGGACGTGCAAGCTGGGCGAGGGGTTGACCCCGTTCGAGCTCGACATCCTCGACGCCGACGCCGTGGCCGCCGCACCCGGGGAGCTCGGCGACGTCGACGTCCTCGTCGTCACCGCTGGGGTCAACGTCCGGAAGCGGATCCTCGACTACTCCGGCGAGGAGTTCGACCGGGTCGTCGGCCTCAACCTGCGGGCCCACTTCGACCTCATCCGCGCGTTCGCCGGTCCGATGGCACAGCGGGGCCGCGGCAGCGTCATCGCGTTCAGCTCGATGCGCGCGGTCGTCGTCGAGCCGGGCCAGGGCGTCTACGCGGCGACCAAGGCCGGGCTCGTGCAGCTCCTGCGGACGGCGGCCGCCGAGCTGGGCCCGCAGGGTGTGCGCTTCAACGCCATCGCCCCCGGCGTGACGGACACGCCGCTGACGACCCAGATCAAGGCGGACCCGGCGTGGGCGGACGCCTACGCGCAGGCCTCCGCGCTGGGCCGGTGGGCGCACCCCAGCGAGCTCGCCGGGGCCGCGGTGTTCCTCGCCTCCGACGCCTCGAGCTTCGTCACGGGCAGCCAGCTCATGGTCGACGGTGGGTGGACCGCGGTCGACGGGCGCTTCGAGCCGCCGCGATGAGCTCGCCGACCCGACGGGCGCCGTGAGCGGCCCGGGCCGGCCGTCCTCGGAGTACGTCACGCTCGCGTCGGTCGCGCACGCCGAGATCGAGGTCAAGCGGTCGCGCTTCCTGGCCCACCTCGAGCGCGTCGGGAGCGAGGCGGAGGCGCGAGACGTCGTCGAGCGGGCGCGACGGACCCACCACGACGCGCGCCACCACTGCTCGGCCCTCGTCCTCGCGGGCGAGGTGGGGGACGGGGTGCTGCTGCCCGGCGTCCGACGTGCCCACGACGACGGCGAGCCGTCGGGCACGGCGGGGGCGCCCATGCTGGACGCGCTCGACGCGGCGGGGCTGTGCGACGTCGTCGCCGTCGTCACGCGGTGGTTCGGGGGCACCCTGCTGGGCACCGGCGGCCTCGCGCGCGCCTACGGCGACGCCGTCGCCGCGGCGGCCGCGGGGGCGCGGCGACGCACCCGTCGCCTCGTGGCCGAGGTCGAGGTCGAGGTGCCGATCGCGGACGTGGGCCGGGTCGAGCACGAGCTGCGCACCGCCGGTCTCGACGTCGTCGGCACCGACTACGCCGCGATCGCCACCCTGCACCTGCACGTGACGTCGAGGGACCTGTCGGCCGCCGAGGCCCACGTCGCGGCCGCGACGTCCGGCACGGCGCGCCTCGCCGTGGGGACGCGGCGGTGGGCGGACGTACGGTGGGGTCAGGATCGAGCCCGAGACCGAGCGAGCAGGAGCCCCAGATGACCACCACGACTGCGACCGCGAACATCGTCGACCCCACCCGAGACGCTCTCGCCGACGATCACGACCACGTCTTCCATTCGTGGTCGGCCCAGGACCAGATCTCGCCGGCCCTCGTCACCGACGCGAGCGGGTCCCGGTTCACGGCGGACGGGACCGAGTACCTCGACTTCTCGAGCCAGCTCGTCAACGTCAACATCGGCTACCAGCACCCGCGCCTCGTCGAGGCGATCAAGGCCGCCTGCGACGACGTCATGACGGTCTCGCCGGCGATGGCGCACGCCGCCCGCAGTGAGGCGGCCCGGCTCGTGGCGGAGGTGGGGCCCGACGGCATGGACCACGTCTTCTTCACCAACGGCGGGGCCGAGGCGATCGAGAACGCGACCCGCATGGCCCGCCTGCACACCGGTCGACAGAAGGTCCTCGCCGCCTACCGCAGCTATCACGGCGCGACGGCCGGCGCGATCACCGTGACCGGTGAGCCCCGCCGCTGGGCCTCCGAGCCGGGTTACCCCGGCGTGGTCCACTTCTGGGGCCCCTACCCCTACCGCTCGGCGTTCCACTCCACGTCGCCGCAGGAGGAGACCGAGCGTGCGCTGGCGCACCTCGCGGCCACGATCGCGGCCGAGGGGCCGCACACGATCGCCGCGATCGTCCTCGAGACCGTCGTGGGCACCAACGGCATCCTCGTGCCGCCGCCCGGCTACCTCGAGGGCGTCCGCCGGCTCTGCGACGAGCACGGCATCCTCTACATCGCCGACGAGGTCATGGCCGGGTTCGCGCGCTGCGGTGAGTGGTTCGCCGTCGACCACTGGGGCGTCGTGCCGGACCTCATCACCTTCGCCAAGGGCGTCAACTCGGGGTACGTGCCGATCGGCGGCGTGCTCATGTCGGGGCCGGTCGTCGACTCCTTCCGCGAGCGCCCCTACCCGGGCGGCCTCACCTACTCCGGGCACCCGCTGGCGTGCGCCTCGGCCGTGGCGAGCATCCGGATCATGCACGAGGAGGGGATCGTCGAGCACGCCCGCCACCTCGGACAGGACGTGTTCGGTCCGGGCCTGCGCGAGCTCGCCGCGGCCCACCCCGTCGTCGGGGACGTGCGCGGTCTCGGGGTGTTCTGGGCGCTCGAGCTCGTGAAGGACCGCGCGACGCGCGAACCGCTCGTGCCGCCGGGCGCCACGGGCGCCGACAACGCGCCGATGGCCGAGTTCACGGCCGCCTGCAAGAAGGCGGGCCTGTGGCCGTTCATCGGCGGGAACCGCACGCACGTCGTGCCGCCGGCCACCATCACCGACGAGGACGCCCGCGAGGGCCTGGAGCGTCTCGACGCCGCGCTGGGCAGCGTCGACCGCTACGCCTCGTGAGCGCGCCCCCGCTGCGTACCGCACCCGGGCCGGGCGCGGGCCGAGGCGGTCGCGCCCGTTAGGCTGAGGGTTCGTCCGCGAAGGAGAGAGGCTGTGCCGGCGTGATCGTCCTGCTCGTCGCCCACCTCGTGGCCGCGCTGATCGCGCCCGTCCTCGTCGCCCGGCTGGGCCGGGTCGCCTTCGCCTGGCTCGCGCTCGCGCCCGCGGCGGCGGCGGGCTGGGCCGCGATCCGCACGCCCGAGGTCCTCGCGGGGGCCGCGCCCACCGAACTCCTCACGTGGGTGCCGTCGATCGGTCTCGAGCTGGCGTTCCGCCTCGACGTCCTCTCGTGGCTGCTCACGCTCGTCGCGGGCGCGATCGGCGCTCTCGTGCTCGTCTACTGCGCGGCCTACTTCGAGGAGGACGAGCCGGGTCTCGGGCGGTTCGCGGCCTGCCTCGTCGGCTTCGCCGGGGCCATGCTCGGCCTCGTCACCAGCGACGACCTCCTCGTCCTGTACCTCTTCTGGGAGGCGACGACGGTCCTGTCGTACCTGCTCATCGGGCACCGCCCGCAGAGCCGGTCGAGCCGGTCGGCCGCCACCCAGGCCCTCGTCGTGACGACGTTCGGCGGGCTCGCGATGCTCGGCGGGCTCATCGTCGTCGGGCAGCGGGTCGGCACCTACCGCCTCTCGGAGGTCGTCGCCACCTTCGCCGCCGCGCCGATCGCGCCGGGCGACACGCTGCTCGTCACGGCCGTCGTGCTCGTGCTGCTCGGCGCGGTGTCGAAGTCGGCGCTCGTGCCGTTCCACTTCTGGCTGCCCGCGGCCATGGCGGCCCCGACCCCCGTCTCGGCCTACCTGCACGCGGCCGCGATGGTCAAGGCGGGCATCTACCTCGTCGCCCGGCTCGCCCCGGCCTTCGCCGACGTCCCCGCCTGGCGCTGGTGCGTGCTCGTCCTCGGCGGCGCGACGATGCTCCTCGGCGCGTACCGGTCGCTGCGCCAGCACGACCTCAAGCTCCTGCTGGCCTACGGCACGGTGAGCCAGCTCGGGTTCCTCGTCGTCCTCACCGGGACCGGCACGCCCGACGCCGCGCTCGCGGGGGTGGCGCTGCTCCTCGCGCACGCGATGTTCAAGGCCTGCCTGTTCCTCGTCGTCGGGGTCATGGACCACGCCACCAGCACGCGGGACCTGCGCGAGCTGAACGGCCTGCGGGCCTCGATGCCGGTGCTCGCGGTGACCGCCGCGGTGGCGGCCGCCTCGATGGCCGGTCTGCCGCCCACGCTCGGGTTCGTCGCCAAGGAGGCGGCCCTCGCGGCGTACGCCCGCGCCGACGCCGCCGACCTGGCCACCCTCGCGGTCCTCGTCGTCGGGTCGATGCTCACGTTCGCCTACAGCGCCCGGTTCGTCTGGGGCGCGTTCTGGGACGGCCCGGCGCGCAACGCCGAACCCACCCACGTGCACGCCCCCGGAGCGGTACTCGTCGGCGTGCCCGCCGTACTCGCCGCCGCCTCGCTCCTCGCGCCGCTGGCGGCCGGCCCCATCGACACCGCCCTGCTCGGCTACGCCGGCGTGTTCGGCGAGCCGCACGAGCATCTCGCCCTCTGGCACGGGCTCACCCCCGCGCTCGGGCTGTCGGTGCTCACGTGGCTCGTCGGTTCGGCGCTGTTCGCGGGGCGCGCCGGGCTGGAGCGGGCCCAGGACCGCGTGCCCGAGGTCCCGGCCGCGGAGGACGTCTACCGGCGGATCATGCGCGGGCTCGACCGCGTCTCCCTCGAGGTGACCGGAGCCTCGCAGCGGGGCTCGCTGCCGCTCACCCTCGGGGCGATCCTCGTCGTCTTCGTCGCCCTCCCCGGCGGGGTCCTCGTCGCCACCGCTCCCTGGGGTGAGTTGTCCCTGCGCTGGGCCGACTCCGCCGCCCAGGTCGGGGTGGCGATCGTCACCGTCATCGCCGCCGTCGCCGCCGTCCGCGCGCGCCGGCGGTTCCGCGCCATCTACCTCGTCGGCGTGACCGGCTACGCGTCCGCGATGATCTTCCTCCTCTTCGGGGCGCCCGACCTCGCCCTCACGCAGGTGCTCGTCGAGACGGTGTCGGTCGTCCTGTTCATCCTCGTCCTGCGCCGGCTGCCGGGCCGGTTCGACGACGAGGGATCGCGGGGCGCCCGGGCCATGCGCGTCGGGTTCGGCGTCGCCGTCGGCGCGGTCGCCGCGGCCCTCGCCGTCGTCGTGCCGCAGGCCCGCACGGCCGCCCCGGCGTCGGACGGGATGGCCGAGCTGGCCGTCGACTACGGGGGCGGCGAGAACATCGTCAACGTCATCCTCGTCGACATCCGGGCCTGGGACACGATGGGCGAGCTGTCCGTCGTGCTCGCCGCCGCGACCGGCGTGGCCAGCCTCGTGTTCCTTCACCGCGACAACGTCGCCCGCGCCGACCGTCGCGTGCGCGAGATGCGGGCCCGGCGTCGGCGGGCCCTCGGGCGGGGGCATCGCCCCGCCGACGGCACCGACGGCACCGGCGGCCGCACGTGGCTCGTCGGACACGAGGTCCACGGGAGCGGGCGGCACTCGACGATGTTCGAGGTCGTCACCCGCATGATCTTCCACGTGGTCATGACCTGGTCGCTGTTCCTGCTCTTCGCCGGGCACAACAACCCCGGCGGCGGGTTCGCCGCCGGGCTGGTCGCCGGTCTCGCGCTCGTCGTGCGCTACCTCGCGGGGGGTCGCGTGGAGCTGCGCAGCGCGATGCCCGTCGCCCCCCGTACCCTGCTCGGCCTGGGCCTGTTCCTCTCGGCGGGCAACGCGCTGGCCTCGATGATCGCCTCCGGCGACCCGCTGCAGACCTGGATCTTCGACGTCCCCGTGCCCCTGATCGGCAAGGTGCACGTCGTCACCTCCCTCGCCTTCGACGTCGGCGTGTACCTCGTCGTCATCGGGCTCATGCTCGACGTCCTGCGCAGCCTCGGGTCCTCCCTCGATCGCCAGATCGAGGACGAGGAGCACCGTCGGGCCCCCTCCGCACCGCAGCCGGTGGGAGGCCGACCGTGACCGTCAACCTCACCCTCGCCCTGCTCGTCGGGGTGCTCATCGGCTGCGGCGTCACGCTCATCATGGCGCGCGGGATCGTCCGCGCCCTGTGCGGTGTCCTGCTCGTCGGCAACGGCATCAACCTGCTCTTCCTCGTCGCGTCGGGCCGCCCCGGGCGGGCGCCGATCGTCGGGCAGAGCGCCGTGGAGGAGATGAGCGACCCGTTGCCGCAGGCCATGGTGCTCACCGCCATCGTCATCACCCTCGCGCTCACCGGCTTCGTCCTCGCGCTCGCGCACCGGTCGTGGCAGCTCTCGAACAGCGACCGCGTCGAGGACGACGACGAGGACGCTCGCATCCACCTCAAGGCCGTGGAGAACGACCTGTCCGACAGCGACTTCCACGGCGGCATCGACACCGAGCCGCTCGCCCCGGGCGAGGACCCCGACCCCGGCGGTCACCACACGTGCGCCCCCGGCGACGTCTTCTGGGACGACGACGAGACCGGTGACGGGGTCGGCGACGCCGCGTCGGACGGCTCCGACCCCGAAACGTCCACCCCGACCGCCGACCTGACCGGGAGGCGCTCGTGATCGACTCGTTCGCCTGGCTCGTGCCCCTGCCCGTGGTGCTGCCGCTCATCGGGGCGGGCCTGACCCTCATCGGGAGCCGCGACGACCGTTTCCAGCGCGTCGTCAGCCTCACCGTCCTCGGGCTCGTCCTCGCGGCGTCGGCGGCGATGCTCGTCCTGTCGCACACGCGGGGCACCCTCGCCGTGGCCGTCGGGGGGTGGCCGCCCCCCATGGGTATCGCGCTCGTCGTCGACCGCCTCAGCGCGCTCATGCTCGTCACGTCGACGCTCGTCACCGCCGGCGTCGTCCTCTACGCGATCGGCCAGGGCCGCTCGAGCGACGACGAGACCGACGCCGGGTCCCCGCTCCCGATCTTCCACCCCACGCTCATGGTCCTCATCGCGGGTGTGTCGACGACGTTCGTCTCGGGCGACCTGTTCCACGTCTACGTCGGCTTCGAGATGCTGCTCGTCGCGAGCTTCGTCCTGCTCACGCTCGGCGGGTCCGTCGACCGGGTGCGGGCCGGCGTCAACTACGTCTTCGTCAGCCTGCTGTCCTCGCTCGTCTTCCTCCTCGCCATCGCGCTCGTCTACGCGGCGACGGGCACGGTGACGCTCGCGCACCTGGCCGGCCGCCTCGACGCACTGCCCGAGGGAACCCGCACGACGCTCCACCTGCTCCTGCTGCTCGGGTTCGCCATCAAGGCCGCCGTCTTCCCGATGTCGGGGTGGCTGCCCGACTCGTACCCGACCGCACCGGCACCGGTCACCGCCGTCTTCGCCGGCCTGCTCACCAAGGTCGGCGTGTACGCGATCATCCGCACGCAGACGCTGCTCTTCCCGGGGGACCGCCTCGACACGCTGCTCATGATCGCCGCGGCGGCGACCATGGTCGTCGGCATCCTCGGCGCCATCGCCCAGGACGACATCAAGCGGATGCTGTCGTTCACGCTCGTCAGCCACATCGGGTACATGCTCTTCGGCGTGGCGACGCACACGCAGATCGGGCTCTCGGCGGCGCTGTTCTACACGATCCATCATATCGTCGTGCAGACCACCCTCTTCCTCGTCACGGGGCTGGTGGAGTGGCGCGGCGGCAGCACGAGCCTGTCCGAGCTGGGCGGGCTCGCGCGGACGGCCCCGGTCATCGCCGTCCTCTTCTTCGTCCCCGCGATGAACCTCGCGGGCATCCCGCCGTTCTCGGGCTTCCTCGGCAAGGTCGGGCTCATGCAGGCCGGCGTCGAGGTGGGCTCGCCCGTGGCGTACACGCTCGTCGGTGTCTCGGCCCTGACGAGCCTGCTCACGCTGTACGCGATCTCCCGCGTGTGGGGGCGGGCGTTCTGGCGCCGTCCCGTCTCGGCCCCGGGGGCCCTGGAACGGGTGCTGGGCTCCGGCGCGTCGGCCGGCGGCGGCGTGGGCGACGCGCCCGGCATCGGTGCCGCCCCGACGCCCCGGGTGACCGGGGAGGACGACCAACCGACCGGCGCCATCGACACCGGCGTGGACGACCTGAGCCTGCGCACCGTGCCGCGCGGCATGATCGCGCCCGCGGCGCTGCTCGTCGTCGTCAGCGTCGCTCTCACCCTCGTCGCCGGACCCCTGTACGAGGTGACCGACGCCGCGGCCGCGTCGCTGTGGGAACGGACGCCCTACGTCGACACCGTGCTGCAGCTCGAACGTGCGGGGGTGGTGGCCCCGTGAGCTCGGCCGACACCTCGCGCGGCACGCCGCGACGCCGCGCCCGCCCAGCGAGCGGCCGCGTCCGTCCGCTTCCGCTCCTGCTGCTCACCGCCGTGTGGGTCCTGCTGTGGGGCAACCTGTCCGTCGGGAACGTCGTGGCCGGGCTGCTCGTGGGCCTCGTCGTCCTTGTCCTCTTCCCGCTCCCGTACGCCGAGTTCCGGACCCGCGTCCGGCCAATCGCCCTGCTCGTGCTCCTCGGACGGTTCCTGTTCGACCTCGTGACCGCCAGCCTCGTCATGGCCTACCAGGCCGCGGCGCCGTGGGTGCGTCCGCAGGGCCGGCTGATGACCGTGCCCCTGCGCACCCACGACGAGGTCCTCGCCACGCTCACAGCCGAGATGACCGGCCTCATCCCCGGGTCGATCATCGTCGACCTGGACGTCGACCGCCGGGAGATGCTCATCCACGCCTTCGACGTGCCCGACCAGGAGGCGTTCGACCGGGTGATGGCGACCGTGCAGGGGCAGGAGGACCGGGTCCTGCGGGCCTTCGTCACACCCGACGCCGAGTCCGCCGCCCGGCCCACGGACGCGGGCGCCGACCCGCCGGCGAACACGGCGACGGACCCCGACCCGGACCGACGGTCGGACGCGGATGCGGACGCGGCCCCGGGCGCCGACCCCGACACGACGGGACGAGCCCGATGAACCCCCTCTTCGTCGCGGTCGTCACCGCCGTCCTCGGGACCGCCGCCGTCCTCGCCACCATCCGCATCGTCCGCGGACCCAGCGTCCTCGACCGCGCGGTGGGGGCCGACGTCCTCGTGTCGATCCTCGTCATCTCGCTCGGCGTGGAGGCGGCGGTGAACCGGCACTCGACGACGCTGCCGATCCTCGTCTCGCTCTCGCTCGTCGGTTTCGTCGGGTCGGTCGCCGTGGCGCGGTTCGCCGCGCGGGACGCCGACCCACGGGCCGGGACGACACGGGTCGACCCGCAGACGGGGCTCGTCACCGTCGACCGCGGCGACCCCTCCGGCTCCGGCGGCGACGACGCGTCGCCCCAGGTGCCCTGATGAGAGGACGGCCGTGACCCCCACCACCTCGACCACCCTGGCGAGCGCGACCCCGTCGATCTCGTGGATCGGCGTCGCCGACGCGCTCGGCGGGGTCTTCCTCCTGCTCGCCGCGGCCCTGTGCCTGACGTCGGCGGTGGGGCTGCTGCGCCTGCCGGACCTCTACTCGCGCATGCACGCGGCGAGCAAGCCGCAGGCGCTGGGCATGCTCGTCATGCTCGTCGGACTCGGTCTGACGATGCGCCAGGAGCTCGACGTCGGCATGATGGCGCTCATCGCCGTCTTCCAGCTCCTCACCATCCCGGTGTCGGCGCACCTGCTGGCCCGGGCCAAGTACCGGGAGGTGATCGGTGCCCAGGAGCAGGGCACCGGATGGCAGGCCCCCGGTGCGACGGCCACCGGAACCCCCGACGGAGAGGACCGCAGATGAGTGCGCAGCACGGCGAGTGGGCGTTCGAGACGAGGGCCCTGCACGCGGGTCAGACCCCCGACGCCCAGACCGGGGCGCGCGCCCTGCCGATCTACCAGACGACGTCGTTCGTCTTCCCCGACGCGCAGACGGCCGCGGACCGGTTCGCCCTGGCCGACCTGGGCCCGATCTACACGAGGCTCGGCAACCCCACCCAGCAGGCGGTCGAGGAGCGCATCGCCTCCCTCGAGGGCGGGGTCGGGGCCCTGCTGCTCGCGTCCGGGCAGGCCGCGACGACCCTCGCGATCCTCAACGTGGCCTCGGCCGGCGACCATGTCGTCGCGAGCTCGGCGCTCTACGGCGGGACGTACAACCTGCTCAAGTACACGCTGGCGCGGCTCGGGGTGAGTACGACGTTCGTCGACGACATCACCGATCTCGGGCAGTGGCGCGCCGCCGTGCGCCCCGAGACGAAGGTCCTCTTCGGCGAGACCGTGAGCAATCCCGACAGCAAGATCCTCGACGTGGCCGGGGTCGCGGACGTCGCCCACGAGGCGGGCGTGCCCCTGTTCGTCGACAACACCGTCGCGACCTCGTATCTCCTGCGGCCGCTGGAGCACGGCGCCGACGTCGTGCTGCACTCGGCGACGAAGTACCTGGGTGGCCACGGCACGTCGATCGGCGGCGTCATCGTCGACGGCGGCAGCTTCGACTTCGCGGCGGACCCGGCCCGCTTCCCCGGGTTCAACGAGCCGTCGGCGAGCTATCACGGGCTCGTGTTCGCCCGCGACCTCGGCGTGGGGTCGCCGCTCGGGGCGAATCTCGCGTTCGTGCTCAAGGCCCGGGTCGAGCTGCTGCGCGACCTCGGTTCGGCGATTTCGCCGTTCAACGCGTTCCTCATCGCCCAGGGCATCGAGACCCTGGCGCTGCGCATGGACCGCCACGTCGAGAACACCGCGGCGGTGGCGAAGTACCTCGTCGCACACCCGCAGGTCGAGCGCGTCTTCTACGCGTCCCTGCCCGACAGCCCCTACCACGCGCTCGCGCAGCGCTACCTGCCCCGGGGCGCCGGAGCGGTGCTGTCGTTCGAGATCGCCGGCGGTCTCGACGCCGGGCGGGCGTTCGTCGACGGGTGCGAGCTGCACAGCCACGTCGCCAACATCGGTGACGTCCGTTCGCTCGTCATCCACCCGGCGTCGACGACGCACAGCCAGGGCTCCGACGAGGACCGCCGCGGCGCCGGCGTCACCCCCGGCCTCGTGCGGCTCGCCGTCGGCATCGAGCACGTGGACGACATCCTCGCCGACCTCGACCGGGGCTTCGCGGCCGCCGCGTCGACGACGGGCACCGACTGACGGCGTCCCGAACGCCGGCCGCCGCCACCGTGGCCTCCGACGGTCGGGTCGGTCAGCCGGGTCGGTCCACCGACAGCTCGCCCATCGGGCCCCATCCGGGGGAGTCGATCTGCGCGTTGATGATCTGCGGCGTGGCCGACAGGTAGGCCGGGAACTCGTCCTGCATCGCCCGGAAGTGGGCGGAGGTCACGTGCGGCTCGGCGCCGTCGTCGGTGAACGCCTCGATGAGGACGTACAGGTTCGGGTCGTCGACGCTGCGGGACCAGTCGAACCACAGGTTGCCGGGCTCGGCCCGCGTCGCCTCGGTGAACGGGCGGCTGATCTGCGGCCACGCGTCGGCGTGCTCGGGCTTCACGGGGAACTTCACGTTGATGATGATCACGGTGCTCTCCTGGGCGCGTCGGGGTTCGGGCTGCCAGCCTCTCACCGGGCCCGGCCGGTGCGGAAGCGGGCCCGCCCCCTCAGGTGGTGGCGGGGGATCGGGTGGGTTCGGGGTCGTCCGCCCGGTCGCGCTTCATGAACCGGTCGACGGTCGCGGCGATCGCGGCGTCCCCGGTGACGTTCGTCGCGGTCCCGAAGGAGTCGATGGCGATGTAGGTCGCGATCATGAGGCCCACCTGCGGCTCGGTGAACCCGAGCATCGAGCTGAGCAGGCCGGCCGCCGTCATGATGGCGCCGCCGGGGACCCCCGGCGCGGCGATCATCGTGACGCCGAGCATGAGGATGAAGCCGATGAACACCCCCGTCTGGACCGGCAGCCCGTAGAGGTACATGACGGCCAGGGAGAAGCACGTGATCTTCAACGTCGAGCCGGCGAGGTGGATGGTCGCGCACAGCGGGACGACGAACGAGGCGACCGACTCGCGCACGCCGAGCGAGACCGTCTGCCGCAGCGTGACGGGGATCGTCGCCGCCGAGGACGAGGTGCCCAGTGCCGTGGCGTACGCGGGGAGCATCGTCCGCAGCATGCGCAGCGGGTTGCGCCGCGTCAGCGCGCCGGCCACCGAGAACTGGATCAGGAGCAGGACGACCGTGAGGGCGAAGACCATGAGGACGACGCCGAGGAACGTCGTGACGACCGCCCAGACCTGGCCGGCCGTGGTCATGTTGAGGAAGATGCCGAAGACGTAGACCGGCAGCAGGGGGATGATGACCGCGGCGATGACCGTGTTGACGATGTCGCGGAGCTCGGAGAACGCGCGCGCCACGACGTCCCCCCGCACGACCGTCAGGGTGACCCCGACGACGAACGCGAGGACGAGGGCCGTCATGACGCCCATGACCGGCGGCATCTCGATCTCGAAGAACGGCGCGAGCAGCGCGTCCTCGGGGTTGGTGACCGACTGGGCCGAGCGTCCCGCGAGCAGTCCCGGCAGCACGAGGCTGCTCACGCCGAAGCCGAGCAGGCCCGCGAAGACCGTGGAGCCGTAGGCGATCGCCGCCGTCGCCGCCAGCCATGTCCCGGCGCCGCGCCCGAGCTCGGCGATCGCGGGCGTGATGAGGCCCACGATGATCAGCGGGATGACGAAGGCGAGGAAGTTGCCGAAGATCCCGTTGAACGTCACGAAGACCCGCGTGAGCCACTCGGGGAAGAAGAGCCCGCAGATCACCCCGAGGACGATGGCGACGACGATGCGGGGCAGGAGGCCGATCCGACGGCGGGGCGCGCTCATCCGCGCAGCCTAACGGCAGGGGTTCGCCGAACCCGTCCGCCCGAACCCCTTCGGTCGCACCGGGGTCCGGTCATCCGCCGCCCGCCGACGGCGCTGCGGCGGGCGGTCGCTGCGCGGTCGACTCGCGGGCGCTCCCTATCCTGGAGGGCGTGCCCGAGAACCCCCCGACTCCCGACGCCCCTCGCCCCGCCGCGCAGGGCCGGTCGGGCGCGCGCGGGCGTGGTCGGCGCCGCGGCGGGGGGACGGGCCGGGCCGAGCGCGCCGGCGGGCCGGAACGCTCCGGGGGGCCGGAGCGCGCCGGACGGCGCGGTCCCCGATCGCCGGAGCGTGACACGCCCGCGCAGCGGGAGGCCCGCGCCCGGCGACGGGAACAGGCGCAGCAGGCCAGGCGGGCCGGGCTCGACGCCCTCACCCTGACGTTCCCGGAGGACCTGCCGGTCAGCGCCCGGCGCGAGGAGATCGCGGCCGCGATCCGCGATCACCAGGTCGTCGTCGTCGCGGGGGAGACCGGGTCGGGCAAGACGACCCAGCTCCCGAAGATCTGTCTCGAGCTCGGCCGGGGGGTCGACGGGCTCATCGGTCACACGCAGCCTCGGCGCATCGCCGCCCGGGCCGTGGCGGAGCGCGTCGCGGAGGAGCTCGACGTCGAGCTGGGCGGCGCGGTCGGGTACCAGGTCCGGTTCACCGACGTCAGCAGCGCCGGCACCCTCGTCAAGGTGATGACCGACGGCGTCCTGCTCAACGAGCTCCAGCGGGACCGCGACCTGCGCCGATACGACACGATCATCATCGACGAGGCCCACGAGCGCAGCCTCAACATCGACTTCCTCCTCGGCTACCTGCGCCGCCTGCTGCCGCGGCGCCCCGACCTCAAGGTCGTCATCACCTCGGCGACGATCGATCCCCACCGGTTCGCCCGGCACTTCGACGTCGGTGGGTCACCGGCCCCGGTCGTCGAGGTGTCGGGGCGCACCTACCCCGTCGAGATCCGGTACCGGCCGCTCGTCCGCTCCCGCCCGAGCCGGAAGCCGGGGGGCGCGCCGGAGGACGTCGAGATCGACCAGGTCACCGGCATCTGCGAGGCCGTCGAGGAGCTGTGGACCGAGGCGGCCCCGGGCCACGACCGCGACGGCGCCGGGACCGACATCCTCGTCTTCTGCTCCGGTGAGCGCGAGATCCGTGACGCCGCCGAGGCGCTGACCGGCCTGAATCTCCCGGCGACCGAGATCCTGCCCCTGTTCGGGCGGTTGTCCGCCGCCGAGCAGCATCGCGTCTTCGAGCGCCGGGCCGCCGGGACGCGCCGCATCGTCGTCTCGACGAACGTCGCCGAGACGTCGCTGACCGTGCCGGGCATCCGCTACGTCGTCGACACCGGCACGGCCCGCATCTCGCGCTACAGCCAGCGGACCAAGGTGCAACGGTTGCCGATCGAGCCCATCAGCCGGGCCAGCGCCGACCAGCGCTCCGGGCGCTGCGGCCGCGTCGCCGACGGCATCGCGGTCCGCCTCTACTCGCAGGAGGACCTCGAGGCGCGCCCGCGGTTCACCGACCCCGAGATCCTGCGGACCAACCTGGCATCGGTCATCCTGCAGATGAGCAGCCTCGGCCTCGGCGAGGTGGCCTCGTTCCCCTTCGTCGAGAAGCCCGACCCCCGGATGGTCACCGACGGTGTGCGGCTCCTGCACGAGCTGGGCGCCATCGACCCGCAGGAGACCGATCCCCGGCGCCGCCTCACCGGCCTCGGGCGCAAGATCGCGCGCATCCCCGCCGACCCCCGGCTGGCCCGGATGCTGCTCGCGGCCGACGGCGAGGGGGCCCTCGACGAGGTGATCGTCATCGCCGCGGCACTGTCGCTGCAGGACGTGCGGGAACGCCCCGCCGACGCGCAGACGCAGGCCGACCAGGCCCACGCCCGCTTCCGCGACGACCGCTCCGACTTCGTCGGCGTGCTCAACCTGTGGCAGTACCTGCGCGATCTGCAGCGCGAGGTGTCGGGCAGCGCGTTCCGGCGCCGGTGCAAGGCCGAGTACCTGCACTACCTGCGCGTGCGCGAGTGGCAGGACCTCGTCTCCCAGTTCCGGTCGGTGGCCGGCGAGCTGGGTCTCCGACGCAACAGCGGCCCCGCGAGCCCCGACGCCGTGCACCGCGCGCTCCTCACGGGCCTGCTCTCCCAGGTCGGCCTGCGCGACCACGAACGCCGCGACTATCTCGGGGCCCGGGGCGCCCGGTTCGCGATCCAGCCCGGGTCGGCGCTGTTCCGCAAGCCGCCGGACTGGGTCATGAGCGCCGAGCTCGTCGAGACGAGCCGGTTGTGGGCACGCGTCAACGCCGTCACCGACCCCGCCTGGGTCGAGGCCGCGGCCGGGCACCTGGTCAAGCGCCAGTACAGCGAGCCCACGTGGAGCCGGAAGCGCGCCGGCGCGGTGGCCAAGGAACGGGTCACGCTGTACGGCGTGCCCCTGGCGGCCGACCGCCCCGTCGCCTTCGGCTCGATCGACCCCGCCGCGAGCCGGGACCTGTTCATCCGGCACGCCCTCGTCGACGGGGACTGGGACACGACCCACCGCTTCTTCCACGACAACCGGGCGTTGATCGACCGGCTCGCCGACCTCGAGTCCCGGGCCCGCCGCCGCGACATCCTCGTTGACGACGAGACGCTCGTGGAGTTCTACGACGAACGACTGCCCGCCGAGGTCGTCTCCGGGGCGCACTTCGACACGTGGTGGAAGGCGGCGCGGCGCGAGCACCCGGACCTGCTCACGTTCACCGAGGACCTCGTCCTCTCCGAGGCCGGCGACGAGGCCGTGTCCGGTCTCGAGGGCGACTACCCCCACGTGTGGACCCAGGACGAGCTGCGGCTGCGCCTGACCTACCAGTTCGAGCCGGGCGCGGACGCCGACGGCGTCACGGTCCACATCCCGATCGAACACCTCAACCAGGTGCGGGACGTCGGGTTCGACTGGCTGGTCCCCGGCCTGCGCGCCGAGCTCGCGACGGCGCTCGTGCGATCGCTGCCGAAGACGGTCCGCAAGAACTTCGTCCCGGCCCCCGACCGAGCGGGCGCCGCGCTGGTCCAGGCCGATCCGGCGAACGGGTCCCTCGTCGACGAGCTCGCGCGCGGCCTGTACATCGCGACCGGACACCGGGTGCCGCCCGACGCCTGGGACCCGTCCCGGCTGCCCGACCACCTGCGCATCACCTTCCGCGTCGAGGGGCCGGCGCGCCGCGTCCTCGGGGAGGGCAAGGACCTGGCCGACCTGCAGGAGCGCCTGGCCCCGCAGGTGGCCACGACGGTGTCGCAGGCGGCAGCCCGGGCGGGGCTGGAGCGCAGCGGGCTGCGGGCCTGGGACTTCGAGGCCCTGCCGGACACGTTCGAGCAGCGCCGCGGCGAGCGCAGCGTCCGCGGGTTCCCCGCCCTCGTCGACACCGGCGACGCCGTGGACGTCCGCGTCCTGCCCAGCGCCCAGGAGCAGCGGGACGCGACCCGCCTCGGCGTGCGCCGGCTGCTCCTGCTCAACACGACTGTCCCCTGGAAGCGGATCCTCGGCCTGCTGACGAACGCCCAGCGCCTCGCCCTCGGCAACAACCCGCACGGCGGGATGCAGGAACTCCTCGACGACTGCCTCGCGGCCGCGGTCGACGCCATCGCTGCCCGGGCGCCCGGGGGAGTGCACGACCGCGAGGCGTTCGAGGACCGGCTGGCCGCGGTGCGGCGCGAGGTCGTCCCGACCGTCATCGAGATCGTCGAACTCGTCCACCCCGTCCTCGACCGGGCGCTCGCGGTCCGCCTCGAGCTCGATCGGGCGGGGACGTCGTCCACGGCCGCCCTGCGGCGCGACCTCGAGTCGCAGCTGGCCGGCCTCGTGTACCCGGGCTTCGTCGCCGACACCGGCCTCGAGCGGCTCCGCCACCTGCCGCGCTACCTCGCCGGCATGCTCGAGCGTCTCGAGAAGGGCCCGGCGGACATCGCGCGCGACGCGGCCCACACCCGGCTCGTCGCCGACCTCGACGCCGCCCGGACCGAGCTCGTCGCGTCGCTGCCCGCGGCCGATCGCACCGCGCCCGACGTCGTCGCCCTGCGCTGGCGGCTCGAGGAGTTGCGCGTCTCCCTCTTCGCGCAGCGCCTCGGCACCGCGGCGCCGGTGTCCGAGAAGCGCATCCGCGCCGAGCTCGCGGCGGCCCGGGCAGCGCACGCTCGGACCCGCTGACCGCGTCGGCGACCCGCCGGCGGGGATCGCGGCGGAGTTGAGTCCACGTGACGCAAGATCGACCCGGGAGCGGGAATCGACGCGGCCCGGTCGGCGTTGCCGCCTCTGAGCCCATCGGGCCGTCCGCCGCCCCGCGCAGCTGTTCGCAGCCGCCGCGCCCGTCGGACCGGATCTCGGCGAGCGGCTCGCCCCTACGGCACGATGGAGGAATGGTGCAGGATCCGGCCCAGCTCTACCGGTTCGAGACGGACGTCGACGTGCGCTCGGCGCAGGCGCCGACGCTGCTCGTCGCGCTGTCCGGCTTCATGGACGCCGGGCACACCCAACGCCTGCTCGTCGACCACCTGCTCGCGACGCTCGACCACCGGGTCGTCGCGACGTTCGACGCCGACCAGCTCCTCGACTACCGCGGTCGTCGCCCGGCGATGACGCTCGAGAGCGACCACTGGACCCATTACGAGGACCCGACCCTCGCGCTGTACCGGTTCGTCGACGACAAGGGTGCCCCGTTCCTTCTGCTCAGCGGGCTCGAGCCGGACTTCCAGTGGGAGCGGGTCGTCGAGGCCGTTCGTGGCCTCGTCGGCCTCCTCGGGGTCCGCACGGTGCTGTCGATGCACGGGGTGCCCATGGCGGTGCCGCACACGCGTCCGATCGGGGCGACCTACCACGGGAGCAGCGAGGAGCGGCGGTCCGCGCACCCTTCCCCGTTCGGGACGATCCAGGTGCCCGGAAGCCTGGCCACGCTCCTCGAGTACCGCCTCGGTGAGCACGGGATCGATGCCGGCGGCCTGTCCGTCCACGTGCCGCACTACCTGGCCCAGTCGGACTTCACGCCCGCGGCGCTGGCGGCGCTGCAGATGATCGCGGGGGGAACGGGTCTGCACCTGCCGGACTCCGCCCTCGCGCTCGGCGCGGCGCAGACCCTCGACGCCGTCGCGGGGGAGCTCGCCAACTCGCCCGAGGCCGAGCAGGTGGTCACCGCGCTCGAGACCCAGTACGACGCGTTCGTGCAGCGCCGGTCGTCGGGTCTCCTCGACGAACAGGACGGGCAGATGCCGACCGCCGACGAGCTGGGCGCCGAGTTCGAGGCCTTCCTGCGCGGTCAGTTCGGCTCCGACCAGTCGTGAAACGCGCGCCCGGCGGCGGACCGCCGCCGGGCGGTGGTCGGTGGCCGGGCGGTGGTCGTTGGCCGGACGACGCCGGACTCAGACCCGGGTGAAGCGGGCGCGGAAGAACGAGTAGACGCCGTAGGCGCCGATGCCGAGCGCGACGGCCGTGAGCAGGTAGGGGCCGAAGGGCTGCGCCTCGAGCCAGGCCAGGGCGCCCGAGAGTCCGCGCGACGACGCCGCCCGGCCGTCGATCCCGGCCAGCGCCATGAGCACCCCGACGATGACGAGGGCGATGCCCTTGGCCACGTACCCGATGCGCCCCGCGACCACGGCGAGCGGGCCGGGGTCCCGGACGAGGTCCGCCATGAACCGGGTCGTCGCCCCCTTGTACACGTGGTATACGCCCACACCGACGACGACGATCCCGGCGAGGACGATGAGGATCCACCCGCCCGGCCACCGCATGACCTGCGCGGTCATCTCGGTGGACTGCGTGCTGCCGCGCTCGCCGAGGCCCCGCGCGAACGAGGCGGACCCCCAGGCGAGGACCACGTACACGACCGCCTTGGCCACGGCCTTGACGCGCGAGCCGACACCGTCGACGCCGCGCGCGTGCAGGCCGCCGATGGCCTCCGTGAGCTGCCACAGCGCGAGGCCGGCGAACCCGATCGCGACGACGACGAGGAGGACGGGCCCGGCGGGCAGGTCGGCGAGGGTCGACATGGCCGTCGACTGGTCGGCGTCCGCCCGCGCGGGGGTGAAGGCGACCCGCGCGGCGAGGTAGGCGATGAGCAGGTGGATGATGCCGCTGGCGACGTAGCCCGTCCGGGCCGCGGCCCGGATCGCCGGATGATCGTTGGTGTCGCGCGCCGCCTCGACGACGTCGTGTCCGTCCACCGTGCCCCCACTCCTGACCCGACGGCGCCCGAGATCGCGGCGCGCAGTCGGTGTGAACCGCCCATCACCTGGGCAGAGATCTTCAGTGAAGCTGCGGCGACCGCGCACGTCAAACGCCCCACCGGGCCTCGCAGGGGCCACGCGGAACCACGCGGAACCTTGACGGGCCTGTGGGGACCGGCAGAGGACGTGTGTGAGCTCGCCGACGACCGTCATCCGATCGTCGTCCGGGAGACCGGGCGCCAAGAAGGAGTCAACGTGGGAATCTTCGACCGCCGATCCGCGCACGACGAGGCCACGGCCTCCGACGACTCGGCCTTCGGGGCCGCCGGCACCCGACTCGTGGAGCGTCTGCTCGACGTCGGCATCGACGGACGCGGCCGGTTCGACTCCGCGGCCGACGTCGCCGCGCAGGCGATGCGCCGCCGGAGCGACCCCGAGCGGGCCATCGACGACATCGTCGCCGAGCACCTCAAGCTCGCCGCCGCGGGCGGTTTCGTCACCGGACTGGGCGGCTTCGTGACGCTCCCCGTGGCGCTGCCCGCCAACGTCGCGGGCTTCTACATCGTCGCGACCCGCATGGCGGCGGCCATCGCCGCCGTACGCGGCTACGACGTCACGGACCCCGCCACCCGGTCGGCGATCCTGTTGTCCCTCGTGGGGGCCGACGCGGAGGACCTGCTGCGCAAGGCCGGCAAGGCGTCCACCGGCCGCCTCGCCAACCTCGCCGCCGAGCGCCTGCCGGGGCCGGTCCTCATGGCCGTCAACAAGGGCGTCGGGTTCCGGCTCGTCACGCAGACCGGCAAGCGCGTCTTCAGCCGTTTCGGCCGGGGAGTGCCGTTCCTCGGCGGCGCCCTCGGGGCCGGTCTCGACACGTGGGCGATGCGCAAGATCGCCGACCACGTGCGCTCCGAGTTCCCGCGCCGCGACACCCTCGCCCTCGACGCGAGGTGACCGGACCCCACCACCGCTGAGGTGACGGCGGACCCGGCCCTCCACAGCACATCGCCACCCGGTCGCCCCCGTCCGGACTCCCCAGGTCCGGTGCGGGGGCGCCCGGCTGCCCGGGTGCCACGGTCACCGTGAGGCCATGACGACCTCACCCTCCCCGGGGGCACGCCCGCGTCCCCCGCAGACCACCTCCCCGAGCACGGGCCGGTTCCTGGCGCAGGTGCTCGCCGCCCTGCGTGGCCCCGCGAACCACACGCTGCGCGGCCCGGCGGGTCGGCCCGAGAGCGTTCCCGGTTCCCGGGCGCTGGTCTGGGCCACCGTCGGGGCCGGTGCGAGCGGCCCCGCGGCCCTCGCCCGCGTCGACGCGAACACCCACCCCGGCGACGACGTCCTCGACGAGGCCGTCCGCCTGTGGACCGGGGTCCCGCCGGGGGCCGGGGTGCTCGTCCTCGGGCTCGAGCTCGGTCCCGTCGACCCGGCGCTGACCCGGTTGGTCGAGCGGCTGCTCCGCGCCGGCGCGGACGTCCTCGACGTCGTCACCGTCCGCGACGACCGGTGGTGGTCGGCCGCGTGGCCGACCGATCCCCTCTCCGACGGGCACCTCCTGCCCGGGATCGAGCGGGTCGACCCCGCCGCCTTCGTCGTGCGGTCCCCGGCGGACCCGGCCGCGCGACGCAGGCGCGGGGCACGGGCCTGGCGGGCCCTCCTCGACCCGGGGCCGTGCGCCCTCGACGCGTACGTCGACCCGTGGTCCGTCTCCGTCGCCCGCCCGGGACCGCCTCGCCCCGAGGGTGTCGCACGCGTGGGCGACACCCTGGTCGCACTCGTCGTCGACGCGGTGGCGGCCCTTGAGGACGTGCCGCTGCGCGACGTCGTCGTGGCGCGGCTCGCGCCGGGCGTCATCCGCGAGGACGAGCTCGATCCCGCGGCCCGCGCGGCGCTGCCGCCGCCGTCGCCCGGCCCGCAGCGCCGGCCCTCCTCCTCTCCGGCCGCCTCGGCCGCGCCGGGCGACACCCCGGGCGCCCTCGTGGCCGCGGGAACCGGGGCGGGCGCCTCCGGATGCGTGGACGTCGGACCGGCCCGGCGCCGGCTCGAGGTGCTCGCGCGGCTCTGCCCGACGCAGCGCGCCGCGTCGGTGCACGCCACCCGGGCCGCCGTCCTGTGGTGGGACGGCGACACCGGTCCGGCGGGCCGGGCCGCCGCGCGCGCCCTGGAGCTCGATCGACGGCATCGGCTCGCGACGCTCGTGAGCGGCCTGATCGCCGCGGGGGTGCATCCCCGCGGTCCCGGCCCCTCGGCGGCGGGGCGCGGGATGCGGCTCCGACCCGCCTGAGGTCGTCGGCCCTGCCCGGGGCCTTCGACCACGCCTCAGGCGGTCGACCGCGCTCCAGGCCGTCGACCGCGCTCGGGGCCTTCGACCGTGCTCGGGGCCGTCGACCGTGCTCGGGCCTTCGACCGCGCCTCAGCGCGAGTCGCTGCCGACGGCGCCGGGGTTCGGTACGGTTCTGGGGAGCGTTCCCGGTCGGCGGGGGCACTGGCGCAGGAGGACGAACGTGGCGGTCGTGGTGGGTTATGTGCCGACGAAGGAAGGGCGCGCCGCGCTGCGCCGGGCCGCGGAGGAGTGCCGCCTGCGGTCGACGAAGCTCGTCGTCGTCAGTTCTGCCCGCGGCGGGAGGAACCTCGACTCCAAGGACGTCGCCCAGTTCGACTCACTGCTCGACGAGGTGCGCGGCATGCTGGCCGAGTCGTCGGTGGAGCACGAGGAGCGCCAGTTCGTGCGGGGCAACGAGCCGGCGGAGGACCTCATCGCGGTCGCCGACGAGGTCGGCGCCGACATGATCGTCATCGGGCTGCGCAAGCGCACCCCGGTGGGCAAGCTGCTGCTCGGCTCGAACGCGCAGCGCATCCTCCTCGAGGCGTCCTGCGCGGTCCTCGCCGTCAAGGCCGAGGACGACTGAGCGTCCGCCCCTCGGCGCGGCGACACGCACCGGGCGTCCCCGCTTCCGGAAGAATCCGAGTCGGGCCCGCTGACCTGGCACGACGGTCGATCCCGCGCCCCCCGCCCCGTCCCGCCGGACGGGCCCGGCGGCGCGAACACGGACGAGCGTTTTATAATGGAAAGCGGACCACGCCGACAGCGCGACGCGATCCGCCGTGACGACACCACCGAGACGTACTCCCGACGAGCGTCGAACCGTCCCGGTCGGCCGGAACATCGTGCGGCGCGCCGACGTTGCCCACGCCGTACCACCATCCCCGAAAGGCACGCGATCGCCCGTCGTCAGACGCCTGTTCGCACCTTGTCGACGTCCATACACGAAAGGTGACGTGCTGCTCGTGGCGACCAGCCCCACATCTGCCCCCGCGAACTCCGGAGCGGCGACCAAGCCGCTGCCCGCCGAGTTCTCGCACCCCGCCCTCCAGGAGCTGCTGAAGGTCGGGACCGGTCGCGGGAGCGTCGACAGCACCGAGGTGAAGAACGCCCTCGAATCCGCCGCGTTGACGCCCGCGCGTCAGAAGGCCGTGCTCCGCGCCCTCGAGGGTCAGGGCGTGCACATCACCCTCGACACCGAGCACGCCGCCCAGGCCGTGACGACCGGCCGCAAGCGTGCCGCCGCGAAGAAGACGGCGAAGCCCGCCCCGGCCAAGCCCGCCACGAAGTCCGCGTCCGCGAAGACGGCGGCGGCGAGCGGAACCCCGGCGGGGGCGCCGGCGAGTGCCGAGCCGGCGGACGAGACCCCCGCGGCCCCGGCCCGGAAGACGGCCGCCAAGACCGCCGCGAAGCCGGCCGCGAAGACCGCGACGAAGGCGGCCGCCAAGAAGGCGGCGACGTCGTCCGCCCAGAGCGCGGTCAAGGCCGCGGCCAAGGCGGGGGGTGCCGACGAGCCGGGAGCGCCCGAGGAGCCCGTCGACGTCGTGGTCGAGGACCTCGAGGTGGAGCTCGAGGCCGTCGCCGAGGAGGTCGACCCCAAGGGCGACGACGCGAAGGCGGTCGCCGCGAAGGGCAAGCCCGGCGATAAGGCGCCCGAGGAGGGCGCCGGCGAGTCCGGGTTCGTCCTGCGCGAGGACGACGAGGAGGACGCGCCCGCTCAGCAGGTGATCACCGCGGGCGCGACGGCCGACCCGGTCAAGGACTACCTCAAGCAGATCGGCAAGGTCGCGCTCCTCAACGCCGAGCAGGAGGTCGAGCTCGCGAAGCGCATCGAGGCCGGGCTGTTCGCGGAGGAGAAGCTCAAGGCCGCCGACGGGATGGACACCAAGCTCAAGCGCGAGCTGTGGTGGATCTCGCAGGACGGCAAGAACGCGAAGAACCACCTCCTCGAGGCCAACCTGCGGCTCGTCGTCTCCCTCGCCAAGCGGTACACGGGGCGCGGGATGCTCTTCCTCGACCTCATCCAGGAGGGCAACCTCGGCCTCATCCGGGCCGTCGAGAAGTTCGACTACACCAAGGGCTTCAAGTTCTCCACGTACGCGACGTGGTGGATCCGTCAGGCCATCACCCGCGCCATGGCCGACCAGGCCCGCACAATTCGTATCCCGGTGCACATGGTCGAGGTCATCAACAAGCTCGCCCGCGTGCAGCGGCAGATGCTCCAGGATCTCGGTCGGGAGCCGACCCCGGAGGAGCTCGCCAAGGAGCTCGACATGACACCCGAGAAGGTCGTCGAGGTTCAGAAGTACGGCCGCGAGCCGATCTCGTTGCACACGCCGCTGGGTGAGGACGGCGACTCCGAGTTCGGCGACCTCATCGAGGACTCCGAGGCGGTCGTCCCGGCCGACGCGGTGAGCTTCACGCTCCTGCAGGAGCAGTTGCACTCGGTGCTCGACACGCTCTCCGAGCGCGAGGCGGGCGTCGTCTCCATGCGGTTCGGTCTCACGGACGGTCAGCCGAAGACGCTCGACGAGATCGGCAAGGTCTACGGCGTGACGCGCGAGCGCATCCGCCAGATCGAGAGCAAGACGATGAGCAAGCTGCGCCACCCGTCGCGGAGCCAGGTGCTGCGCGACTACTTGGACTGACGAACACGCAGCGGAGGGTGCGCCCGAGCGTAGCGAGTGTGCGCCCGTAGCGGAGTGGAGGAAGTCCGAGCTGAGGTATGGACTGACGAACACGCAGCGGAGGGTGCGCGCGAGCGTAGCGAGTGTGCGCCCGTAGCGGAGTGGAGGAAGTCCGAGCTGAGGTATGGACTGACGAACACGCAGCGGAGGGTGCGCGCGAGCGTGACGTGAGGACGGCCCGGTGCCCGTGGGCACCGGGCCGTCGTCCGTCCCGGGCCCGGCCAGGGTCGGCCTGCGCCGGTCAGGCGTGTCGGCGGACCTCGGCCACCACCTCGTCGAAGAGGTCGCGGGGGAGGGCGGCGCCCTCCCGGCGCACGGAGCCGGCGTCGAGCCGGACGATCCGGTTGACGCGCACCTCGCTGGCGCGGCCCCGGGGGTCCCAGGGGCCGGTACCGATGTCCATCCAGCGGCGCCCGGCGCGGGCCTCCTGGGCGGCGTCGCGGTCGTGGTCCTGGCTCGTCACGGGCAGGGCGAGCAGCCAGGCGTCGTCGCGTCCGATGACGAGGGCGGGCCGGTCCTTGCCCCGGGAGTGGTCCTCCTCGTAGGGGACCCACGCCCACACGATCTCGCCGGGGTCGGCGTTCCCGTCGGCGCGCGGCGCGTATGAGGTGGGCACGGGCCCGGTGTAGTCGCCGGGGTACCCGCCCGCGGCGGTCCGCCGCCCCGGCGGGGGAGCGGCGGGTCGGGGCCTCGTTGGATCGCGCCGCCCTGTCTGCCCCGGCCGCCCCGTCCGCGTCGATCGCCCGAGCGCCCCGTCGAGCACGGCGCGGGCGAGGTCGGTGGTCAGCGAGCGGGCGAGGCGCATCCAACGTCCGGAACTCATACCGGGACGGTAGCGCGCCGGGGTCGCCGTCCGTGGGGTGGCGACCCCGGCGCGATCGTCGGGTCAGCGGCCGCCGGGGCGGCAGGCCCGGCGGCCGACGTCCGCGACCCCGCCGCGGTCGACGACGACCTCCATCGTGTTGACGACCTTGCGCCGCGCGTCGCGGGTGCACGTCAGCGTCCACGCCTCCTTCAGGCCCGAGTACGTCGCGGGCGCGGGGGAGGCGAACGTGACCTTGCCGCGCCAGTCGGCGCTGGCGCCGCCGGCGAAGTTCGTCACGCGGACGGTGTACGTGCCGGGCACCGGGTCGAGCAGCGTCGCCTTCTCCGGCTGGGCGAGCGTGCCGGCCGAGGCGACGGGCTTGCCGTCGGGACCGAGGATCTCGACGTCCCAGTCGACGGCCGGGTTGCCGGTATCGCCGGTCCACCCCACCTCGACGACCACCTTGCCGTTGTCGGCGGCCGGCGGGCCGGCCACGGTGAACGTGGCCTGTTCGCTCTTGCCGAGCGCCGGCACGCCCGCCGGGTTGACGAGGGTGATCGGCGCCGAGGGAGGGGCCACCGGGTCGCGTCCGTAGCGGCCGGCCACGAGGGGCCGCGTCGAGGGGTTGACGGCCCAGTCGAACCGTCCGCCGGACGACCGCAGCGAGCTCGTCAAGGTGTCGGAGTAGTAGCGCGGCGCGCCCACGCCGCCGTCGGTCCCGATGACCGGCGACGTCGCGCTGATGAACTGCTTGCGGATTGACAGCGTGTGTCCGCGCGGGGCGGTGCCGACGATCCGCGCGTGCCGGCGGGCGTCGAGGGTCGACATCGAGCCGCGGTACAACGCCTCCCGGATGCCCCCCTTGTCGGCGCCCGGCGCGGGCGCGGCCCCGACGTACTCGGCGACGACGCCCGAGGCGAACGGCGGGTGGAAGCCCTCCTTGCCGATCTCGAAGGTGAAACCGAGGCCGCCGGTGTTCCAGTAGCTCCAGTCCTCGACGCTGCCGGAGGTGTCGTAGAGCTCGAACGAGCGCTGGTTGACGTAGCCCATGGCCTCGGCCATGGCCCCGCCGAGGGTGCGGTAGAGCGGCTCGTCGGGGGTGAGGCCGGAATCGAGGATGCTCGGGGGGCGCAGGACGAGGTTGCTGTAGGTGTGGTTGGAGACGAGGGTGACGACCTGCCGCTGCGAGACCAGTCGGCGGATGTTGTCGACCTCGGGCTCGGATCCCGGGGCGTCCCCGCGGTAGGTGTCGCTGCGCCAGTCCGCGGACGCGCCGGGGCCGCCCCAGAATCCCGGGTAGTTGCGGTTGGCGTCGGTGCCCCGCAGGCGGCCGGCGGGGTTGTCGGCGCAGGTGCCGCCGCGCTGGTCGGCCGGCGTGTGCGCGCTGATCGAGCACGTCTTGCGGCGGTTCTCGTGGTCGGTGGGCGAGAAGTCGCCCTTGGGTGCGGCGCTGCGCGAGACGATGAAGCCGTCGACGTTGACGACGGGCACGATGATCGTCCGCGACTGCGCCACGATGCGCCTCGCGCGGGCGTCGCCGGCCCGGTTCGCGCGGTTGGCGAGGAGGTCGAAGGCGTACTCCATGCTCGCCTCCGACGACGGCCACTCTCGCGCGTGGTGGGCGCCCATGACGAGGTAGACGGGCTTGCCGTCGTCGAGCCGGTGGACGTCGGTGGTGATCTCGAGGCCGTGGACCGGGCGCCCCAGGGTCGTCCGGTTGGGCAGCGTGATCAGGCGCACGAGTGTCGGGTACGTCGTCGCGAGCTTCTTCATGTCGGCGACGTAGTCGTCGTAGGTGCGGTAGGCGGTGCGGCCGCTGGGCAGCGGGGAGCGGGACGTGGCCTTCGCGTAGGCCCGGTCCGCGGCGGCGAACCGGCGCTGCTGCGCCGCGAGATCGGCGACCTTGACCTGCCAGCGGAAGCCGGCGGCGCGCAGGCGGGTGGCGTCGGCCCGCCCGTGCAGGACGACGTCGCGGGTGCGCGTCGTCGCGTGCTCGGTGACGTCGAAGCCGAGGCGCGCCAGTCGGTCGCGGGCCGCCTTCGTGGGGGCGGTCACGGTGACGAGGCTGGCGGCGTCCTCCCCGGGCGCGGCCGCCGCGGTGGCGGGGCGCGCGTCCGCCGCGGCTCGGTCGGCCGCGTCGGCGGGCGACGCGGCCGCAGGGTCGGCGAGGGCTCCGGCGGCGAGGGCGGTGGCTGCCGCCGCGACGAGGGCGGCCGCCCTGGCGGCCCGTGCATGTCCGAACTTCATTGTCCGAGAGGGCATTTGAACTCCTGGAGGGGGATCCGTGCGGGATGCCGCTCTATCTATCCCCACGCGGGTGCCCCGCGAGCGAGGATGGGGTCACGATCCGGTCACGGCGGGCGATACCGGGAGATACCGGGCGTCGTGGATGTCGCAATACGGGATGCCGGGATATCGGGATACCGGGATATCAGGCGCGCGCGGCAGGGCGCAGGAGGTAGGGACGGGCGCCCCGATACCCGCCGGGCGCGGTCCGAGTCGACCCCGTCGCGTCCCGGGTCGCGCCCCACGAGCCACGTGCGGTCGCCCCGGCGCCGCCGGAGCGTGGGATGATGGTCGTCGGCCTCCGCTCGGCCGGCGTCGCGCCCGGCGCGGTGCGTCGGAACGTGCCTCACCGCACGGACCGAGCGGCAGGCGCCCGCCGACGTCGACCTGCGAGGTACCCGCCCTTGTCCACCCTGGCCCGCACGCCGCTGGCTCCGCACGCGACCCCGCCGCAGCGCATCCGCAACTTCTGCATCATCGCGCACATCGATCACGGCAAGTCCACGCTCGCCGACCGGATGCTGCAGAAGACGGGCGTCGTCGAGGAGCGCGCGATGCGCGCCCAGTACCTCGACCGCATGGACATCGAGCGCGAGCGCGGCATCACCATCAAGAGCCAGGCCGTGCGCATGCCGTTCGAGAGCGGCGGCGAGCCGTACGTGCTCAACATGATCGACACCCCCGGGCACGTCGACTTCACGTACGAGGTCTCGCGCAGCCTGGCCGCGTGCGAGGGGGCCGTGCTGCTCGTCGACGCCGCGCAGGGGATCGAGGCGCAGACGCTGGCCAACCTGTACCTGGCCATGGAGAACGACCTGACGATCATCCCGGTGCTCAACAAGATCGACCTGCCGGCGGCGCAGCCCGACAAGTTCGCCGAGGAACTCGCCGGGCTCATCGGCTGCGAGCCGGAGGACTGCCTGCGGGTGTCGGGCAAGACCGGCGAGGGCGTGGAGGACCTGCTCGAGGAGATCGTGCGCCAGATCCCACCCCCGGTGGGCGATCCCGACGCGCCGTCCCGCGCCATGATCTTCGACTCGGTCTACGACAGTTACCGCGGCGTCGTCACCTACGTCCGGGTCGTCGACGGCAACCTCAACCCGCGCGAGCGCATCGCGATGATGAGCACGAAGGCCACCCACGAGCTGCTCGAGATCGGGGTCATCTCACCCGAGCCCGTCAAGTGCGACGGCCTCGGCGTCGGCGAGGTCGGCTACCTCATCACGGGCGTGAAGGACGTGCGGCAGTCACGCGTCGGCGACACGGTGACCAACCAGGCCAAGCCGGCGACTCAGGCGCTCGGCGGGTACCGCGACCCGCGCCCCATGGTGTTCTCCGGCCTGTACCCGATCGACGGCTCGGACTACCCGATCCTGCGCGACGCCCTCGACAAGCTGAAGCTCAACGACGCGGCGCTCGTCTACGAGCCCGAGACCTCGGCCGCGCTCGGCTTCGGTTTCCGTGTCGGCTTCCTCGGGATGCTCCACCTCGAGATCGTCCGGGAGCGCCTCGAGCGGGAGTTCAACCTCGACCTCATCTCGACCCTGCCGAACGTCGAGTACGACGTCACGTTGGAGGACGGCAGCCACGTCGAGGTGACCAACCCCAGCGAGTTCCCCGAGGGCAAGATCCGCGAGGTGCGCGAACCCGTCGTCCGCGCCACCGTCCTCGCGCCGAGCGATTTCATCGGCGCGATCATGGAGCTGTGCCAGCAGCGCCGCGGCACCCTGCGCGGCATGGACTACCTCTCGCCGGAGCGGGTCGAGATGCGCTACACGCTCCCGCTCGCCGAGATCGTCTTCGACTTCTTCGACCAGCTCAAGAGCAAGACGCGCGGCTACGCCTCCCTCGACTACGAGCCCGACGGCGACCAGGTGGCCGACCTCGTCAAGGTCGACATCCTGCTCCAGGGCGACCAGGTCGACGCGTTCAGCTCGATCGTGCACCGCGACAAGGCGTACGCGTACGGCGTCCTCATGGCCGAGAAGCTGCGCAAGCTCATCCCCCGGCAGCAGTTCGAGGTCCCGATCCAGGCCGCCATCGGCAGCCGGATCATCGCCCGCGAGACGATCCGCGCCATCCGCAAGGACGTGCTCGCGAAGTGCTACGGCGGCGACATCTCCCGGAAGCGCAAGCTGCTCGAGAAGCAGAAGGAGGGCAAGAAGCGCATGAAGATGGTCGGCCGCGTCGAGGTGCCGCAGGAGGCCTTCATCGCGGCGCTGTCCAACGACGCGGTCGTGCCGGAGAAGGCCGGGAAGTAGTGCCGGCCCGGTCCTGCTCCGCCCCGACGCAGGACGCCCCCGCCGGCGGGCTCCTGCGCCGCGAGGTCGTCTCGTTCGCCCGGCGCGACGGCCGGGCCTCGCGCCAGGTCACCCGCGCCTTCGAGCCCCCCTACGCACGGCTCGTCGTCGCGCCGGCGCGCGCGGAGCGCTCCACGAGCCTGCACCCCGACTGGCGCCTCGACGCCGCCGCGGAGTTCGGCCGGTCCGCGCCCCTGGTGATCGAGATCGGGTCGGGCACCGGCGAGTCGGTGCTCGCGTGCGCCGCGGCGCACCCCGACGTCGACCACCTGGCCGTCGAGGTCTACCGGCCCGGTGCAGCCCGCACCGTGCTCGGGGCACACCGGCTCGGTGTGGGCAACGTGCGCGTGCTCGAGGCGGACGCGCGGGCGTTGCTCGCCGCCGCCCTGCCCTCCGGCTCGGTCGACGAGATCCGCATCTTCTTCCCCGACCCGTGGCCCAAGGCCCGGCACCACAAACGGCGTCTCGTGCAGGCCGACACGGTGGCCGACTGCGCGCGGGCCCTGCGCCGGGGCGGCCACCTGCGCCTGGCCACCGACTGGGCCGACTACGCCGAGCACATGCGCGCCGCGATCGCCTCGTGCCCCCTGCTCGGGCCGGCCTCGGGCGGGCGGGGCGACGCCGACGCGCCGCGGTTCTCCGACCGGCCCCTGACGCGCTACGAGCGCAAGGCCCTCGAGGCCGGGCGGACCGTCGTCGACCTCGACGTGGTGCGCCGATGACCCCCTGCCGCAAGACCTGCCGCCGGACCGTCCGCACGACCTGCCGCCGGACGCGGGCGGGCGACCTGCCCGACGTTGAGCGCCGGGAGGGCGACGCTCAACGCCGGGCGAGCCGCCCGCCGCGGGTGTTCTCGGGATCGGGGTGCGGTGCCGGCGCGTCGGCGGGGGAGTGCCCCCGCCCGTCCGGCCCTGCGTACGTCCACCCCTTCTCCCCGGTGGCCGCGTCGCCGCGTCGGGAGGGCCACCACCTGGACGGTCCCCCCGGCCGCCGTCCCCGCCGCCCACCGCGCGGCCCCGATCGGGTGGATCGGGTCGATGTCGTTGCGGCGCCTGCGTGGACGCGACACGTGTCCACTCCCAGTATCGGACGGTCGTCCTGTCCGACGCAAGCAGCGCCGACGATGCCGACCGGCGTGACGCCGACGCAGCACGGGAGGTGCGCCCGTGCCGCGGCTGCCCGACGGTGACCCCGCCCCGGCCG
Organism: Agilicoccus flavus; assembly: GCF_014857905.1. Taxonomy (GTDB): domain Bacteria; phylum Actinomycetota; class Actinomycetes; order Actinomycetales; family Dermatophilaceae; genus Agilicoccus; species Agilicoccus flavus. Next base: position 41,271 of record NZ_JACYXE010000008.1, read on the forward strand.
ACGGAGCGCTCGACGCGCAGGCCCTCGCGGGCCTCGCCGGCGTGCCGTTCGGGATGTACCTGCACGTCCCGTTCTGCGCCACGCGCTGCGGGTACTGCGACTTCAACACCTACACCCCGCGCGAGCTCCTCGCTCCGACCCGGGCGACCCCCGGGGCCACCGACCCCCGCGCTGGACTGCCCTCGCTCGTGGCTTCCTACACCGACGCGGCCCGCGCCGAGATCGACCTGGCGGCGCGGGTCCTGGGCGCCGACGCGCCCGTCGTCGACACGATCTTCGTCGGCGGCGGCACCCCGACCCTCCTGCCGACCGCGGAGCTGACCGGCCTCGTGGGCGCCGTCCGGGACACGTTCGGCCTCCGGCCCGATGCGGAGGTGACGACGGAGGCCAACCCCGACTCGGTCGACGAGGCGAGCCTCGCGGCCCTCGCCGAGGGCGGTATCACCCGCGTCAGCCTCGGCATGCAATCGGCGGTCCCGCACGTGCTCGGGGTGCTCGACCGCACGCACGACCCCGCGAACGTCGCCCGCGCAGTGCGGGGCGCCCGCGCGGCCGGCCTCGCGGTCAGCCTCGACCTCATCTACGGCACGCCGGGGGAGTCCCTGCAGGACTGGCGCGCCTCGCTCGAGGCGGTGCTCGCGCTCGAGCCGGACCACGTCTCGGCCTACGCCCTCGTCGTCGAGGAGGGCACCGCCCTGGCCGCCCGGGTCCGCCGCGGCGCCGTCCCCGCGCCGAGCGACGACGACGAGGCCGACAAGTACGAACTCGCCGACGAGCTGCTCGGCGCCGCCGGCTACGACTGGTACGAGGTGAGCAACTTCACCCGTACGTCGCGGGGTCGCTGTCGCCACAACGAGGGCTACTGGGCCGGCGGGAACTGGTGGGGCATCGGCCCCGGCGCCCACGGCCACGTCGGCGGCGTCCGGTGGTGGAACGTCAAGCACCCGGCCCGGTACGCCTCGATGCTCGCGGCGGGGGACTCGCCGGCCGCGGGACGGGAGGCCCTCACCCCGGAGCAGCGCCACGACGAACGGGTCCTGCTCGGGGTGCGCCTCGCCGACGGGCTCCCGCTGTCCGACCTCGACGCGCGGGGCCGGGCCGCCGTCGCCGGGCTCGTCGCCGACGGCCTGCTCGACCCGGGAGCCGCCCTCGGCGGTCGGCCCGCACGCGAGGGCGGGGAGGCGCAGCGGCGCGCCGTCCTCACCCTGCGGGGGCGCCTGCTCGCCGACACCGTCGTCCGCGCGCTCCTCGGGTTCTGATCCGTTCCTCGGGGAGCTCAGCCCCGGGTGCCCACCGTGACGAAGTCGATGAGCTCCTCCACCCGGCCGAGGAACGCGGGTTCGAGGTCGGCGTACGTGCGCACGGTGCCGAGGATGTACTTCCAGCCGCGGGCCACGTCGGCCTGGGTGTCGTGCGGGCGGCCGAGGTGCGCGAGGATGCCGTGCTTCCACGAGGTGCCCCGGGGGATCGTCGGCCACGACTCCCACCCCAACCGCTCCGGGCGGACCGACTGCCACACGTCGACGTACGGGTGTCCCACGATGTGGACGTGCTCGGCCCACGGTCGCAGGCCGTGCACGGCGTCGACGACCCGGGTCTCCTTCGACCCCGGCACGAGATGGTCGACGAGCACCCCCATCCGGGCCTGCGCGGTCGGAGCGAAGTCCTCGATGACGGCGCGCAGGTCGTCCACCCCGTCGAGCATCTCGACGACGACGCCCTCGACCCTTAGGTCGTCACCCCACACCTTCTCGACGAGCTCGGCGTCGTGGCGACCCTCGACGAAGATGCGCGAGCCGGCCGCGACCCGGGCCCGGCTGCCCGCCACGGCCCGAGACCCGCTGGCCGTGCGGCCCGAGGCTGCTCCGGCCGCGGCCCGGGCGGCGTCCGTCCGGGCGGTCGGCGGGGTGAGGACGACCGGGGCGCCGTCGAGCAGGAAACCCGGCCCGAGCGAGAACGCCTTCGTCCGGCCCCGCCGGTCCTGCAGGTGCACGACGTGCAGGCCGCCCGCCTTCTCGACGGCGACGACCGCCCCGCACCACCCGGTCTGGACGTCCTCGACGACGAGGCCCCGCTCGGCGGCGACGGGCTCCGCGGCCCGGCGGCGATGGGTGCGCGACCCGCCCGCGAGGGGGTCGCTGCCGTACCGGTCGGATGAGAAGTCCATCCGGGGATCGTAAACTGGCACTCGCGGGCGCTGAGTGCCAGGCTCGCCGGGCGCGCGGCACGGCAGTGTCGACGAGCACCGCAGATCCGAGCGGCACGACCGATCCGAGCAGCAGGACAGATCCGAACGGCAGGAGGCGACGATGAGCGACGAACGACGACGGGCGATCCTGCGGGCGATCGTGCAGGACTACGTCGACACGTCCGAGCCGGTGGGGTCCAAGTCCCTGCTGGAGCGGCACGCGCTCGGAGTGTCGGCGGCCACCGTCCGCAACGACATGGCGATCCTCGAGGACGAGGGCCTCATCACCGCCCCGCACACGAGCGCCGGCCGGGTGCCGACCGACGCCGGCTACCGCGCCTTCGTCGACCAGATCGAGATGCTGCGACCCCTGAGCAGCGCGCAGCGCACCGCCGTCGCGCGCTTCCTCGAGGGTGCGGTCGACCTCGACGACGTCGTCGACCGCACCGTGCGGCTCCTCGCGAGCCTGACCCGCAAGGTCGCCGTCATGCAGTACCCGTCCCTGAGCCGCTCCCGGGTGCGGCACGTCGAGGTGCTCGCCGTCGGCCCCGGGCGGATCATGGTCGTCCTCATCCTCGACACCGGGCGGGTCGAGCAGCGCATCGTCGAGGTCGAGCCCGATCCGTCGACGCCGGCCGGCCAGGAGCGGCTCGTCCGCGTGCGCGACCTCGTCAACGAGCTCGCGGTGGGGCGGCTGCTCGCGGACGCGTCCGCGGAGCTCGCGTCGGCCCCCGACGCGCTCGACCCCGCCGATCGCGACCTCGCCCGCTGCATCGTCGCCGTGCTCGAGGGGGCGCTCGTCGAGCAGCGGGAGGAGCGGGTCGTCCTCGCGGGCACCTCGCACCTGGCCAGGCTCGGCCCCGACTTCCCCCTCACCATCGAACCGGTCCTCGACGCCCTCGAGGAACACGTCGTCCTCCTCCGGTTGTTCACGTCCCTGGGCCAGGAGGGATCGGCGAACGGGGTGGCCGTCAGCATCGGCCACGAGAACGCCCACGACGGCCTCGCCGCGACCTCCGTCGTCAGCACCGGGTACGGCGCCGGCGACGACGTCCTGGCCGGGATCGCCGTCCTCGGCCCGACGCGCATGGACTACCCGAGCACCATGACGTCCGTGCGGGCCGTCGCCCGCTACGTCTCCCGGCTGCTCGACACGTGAGCGCCGCCCCCCCGACCTCAGACCCGACCCGACCCGCGGAAGAAGACCTCCCTGTGAACGACTACTACGCCGACCTCGGCGTGTCGCGTGACGCCTCCGTCGAGGAGATCAAGCGCGCCTACCGCCGCCAGGCCCGCAAGCTCCACCCCGACGTCAACCCGGGGCCCGAGGCCGAGGCCGAGTTCAAGAAGATCTCGCAGGCCTACGACGTGCTCTCCGACCCCGCCAAGAAGCGGTCCTACGACGCGGGGGCGGACCCCTACGGCGGCGCCGCGGACGGCTTCGGCCAGGGCTTCTCGTTCAGCGACATCATGGACGCCTTCTTCGGCGGCGCGGCCGGGGGCGCCCAGCGCGGCCCGCGCTCGCGCCGCCAGCGCGGCCAGGACGCCCTCATCCGCCTCGACATCGACCTGCGCGGCGCCGTGTTCGGCGCCGAGGAGGAGGTGAGCGTCGACACGGCCGTGGCGTGCACGACGTGCCACGGGGAGGGCGCGCAGCCCGGGACGGGCACCCGCACGTGCGACGTGTGTGCGGGCCGCGGCGAGGTCCAGCAGGTGCAGCGCAGCTTCCTCGGGCAGGTCATGACGTCGCGCCCGTGCACCGCGTGCCAGGGGTTCGGGTCGGTCATCACGGACCCCTGCTTCGAGTGCTCCGGGCACGGCCGCGTCCGCACCCGCCGCACGCTCACCCTCAAGGTGCCCGCCGGCGTCGACACCGGCACGCGGATCCAGCTCGGCGGCGAGGGCGAGGTCGGCCCCGGGGCCGGGCCCGCCGGCGACCTCTACGTCGAGATCGTCGTCCGGCCGCACGAGGTCTTCCACCGCCGCGGCGACGACCTGCACTGCGTCCTCGAACTGCCCATGACGGCCGCCGCGCTGGGCACGATCCTGCCGATGGAGACGCTCGACGGGATCGAGGAGATCACGGTCCGCGCCGGCTCGCAGACGGGCGAGGTCCACACGCTGCGGGGCAAGGGGGTCACGCACCTGCGCGGCAGCGGGCGCGGGGACCTCGTCGCCCAGCTCAAGGTCGTCACCCCCACGCGGCTCTCGGGCGAGCAGGAGGAGCTCGTGCGCCGCCTCGCCGCGCTGCGCGGCGAGGAGAGCCCGTCCGGCAACCTCACGTCCGTCGAGGGCTCGGGCCTGTTCGGCAAGCTGCGCGACGCGTTCCGCGGCAAGTGACCGCAGCCCTCTTCCGGCTCGCGCCCGGCGCCCTCGCCGGCCGCGGGCCCGGCGACGTCGTCACCCTCGACGGCGCCGAGGGGCACCACGCGGCCACCGTCAAGCGCGCGCGGGTGGGGGAGGAACTGCTCGTCGCGGACGGCTCCGGCCTGCTCGGGCAGGGGAGCGTCGTCGAGGTCGCCGACGGCCTCGTCCGCGTCGAGCTCGCGCTGCTCCGGCCGGGCGCGCCCGACGGACCCCGCTTCGTGTTGGCCCAGGCCCTCGCCAAGGGCGGGCGCGACGAGCAGGCGGTCGAGGCCGCGACCGAGCTCGGCGTCGACGCCGTCCTCGCCTGGCAGGCCGGCCGCAGCGTGGTCGTGTGGCGGCCCGAGCGCGCCGAGAAGTCCCTGCGCAAGTGGGTCACGCTCGCCGAGGCGGCGAGCAAGCAGTCGCGGCGTGCCACCGTGCCCGAGGTCCGTGGCCCCGTGAGCACGGCCGGCCTCGCCGCCGAGATGGCCCGCGCCGACCTCGCGCTCGTCCTGCACGAGGACGCCACCACCCCACTCGCCGGGCTCGACCTGCCGGAGCTGGGCGACGTGGTGATCGTCGTCGGCCCGGAGGGCGGCATCGACCCGGCCGAGCTCGCCGCGTTCGAGGCGGCGGGCGCCGTCCCGGTCCGGCTCGGGGCCACCGTCCTGCGCAGCTCGAGCGCCGGCCCCACCGCCCTCGCCGTGCTGTGCGCGGCCACGCGCTGGCGCTGAGCGGTCCCGCCCTCGAGCGTGCGGGCGCTGTCGCGATGTTCGCCGACCGCGGCCCCGGGTCAGGGGAGCTCGGGGTGGGCGTCGCGGTGCAGCAGCGTGCGGGCGGCGCGCCGGCCGGAGTCGAGCGCGCCGTTGACGGTCGCGGTGTCGCGGTCGTCGGAACAGACGTAGAGGCCCTCGTCGACCCGGGCGTCGGGGTGGGGGCGCCGATGCGGCGGGGCGTCGGGCACGGCGTGGGGGCGCAGGTGCCGCGCCACGAGGTCCCACCGCGACGTCGGGACCCGGAAGATCTCGGCGAGCTCGGCCCGTACCTCGCCCTCCGGGGCCGGGTCGGCGCCGGCGGGCACGATCGCGGTCGCCTGGAGCAGGTGCCGGCCGGCGGGGGCGTAGGAGGGCGCGACGTTGCTCACGACCGCAGTGTGGACGACCGGGCCGGACCCCTGCCGCGGGTCGAGGACGAGGAACGGCAGGTCGCTCGGGCGCTCGTCGGCCGCGAACCACCACGTGACCAGGCCGCGCGTCGGCGGCGCCGCACGGCCGAGGAGGCGGGCGGCCTCGGCGGGATCGGTCGCGACGACGACGCGGTCGGCGCGGATCGAGCCGGCCTCGTGCTCGACGAGCCACGTCGATCCGGCCCGCCGCACGGCCCGCACGCGCGTCGAGGTCCCCGGAGGGGCGGTGAGAGCGGCCGCGAGTTGCTCCGGCACCGCGGCCCGGCCCTGGGTGGGCAGCCCGGGCGTGCCGAGGGCGAGCGACCGCGCCAGGAGGCGTGCGGCGGCGGCGGACGTCTCGTCGGGGCCCTGCACCAGCAGCGCGGCCGCGAGGGGCTCGAGCACCTCGGTCCGCAGGAGGCCGCGGACGCCGGCCGCGTCGAGCGAGCGGGCCAGGCTCTCCGGGTCGGGGGAGCGGTGTCGGCGCGGGGACGGGGCCAGCCACGAGACGAGCGCCGCGAACACGCCCCGGTCCCGGTACGGACCGGTGGCCGTCGACCAGGCGTGCCGCGGATGGCGCAGGGGGTCGGCGACGACGGTCAGCCCGTCGCCGCGGCGCACCGCGAGCCCGCGGCCGAACGGGCGCAGGTGCAGGGCGCGCAGGTCGAGCACCTCCCGGACCCGCGGGTCACCGGTCGCGACGACCCCGAACCCACGGTCGACGCGGAACCCGTCCACGACGTCGGTGCGGGAGCTGCCGCCCACCCGATCGTCCGCCTCGAGGACGACGACGTCCCGCCCCCGCCGCTGCAGTCGCAGCGCGCAGGAGAGCCCGGCCGGTCCGGCCCCCACCACGACGACGTCGGCGTCCACGAGCCTCCCCTTCCGTTCGGTCTCCTCCGTTCGGTGGCGGACAGCCTGCCTCATCGCGGCGCGAGCCGCACGCGTCGCCCGCCACGCCCGGCCGAGCGGCGCCGGGGGAGGGATCTCGACGGCGCGGCCCGCCCGGGCGCCCGGTGTGCCGGGGCGGCCACCCGTAGACTGGCAGCGATATGACTCAGCCTTCCTCGCGTCGCCGTCAGGGCGGCACCACCAGCCGCAGTTCCTCCCGATCCGGCCCGTCGACGCCGGCCGCCGTCGAGGCGGCCCTGGACGGCGTGTCGGGCGGCGCCCCGGCGGCCGCGGCCGACTCCTCCGGCCCGGCGGAGCAGCACACGCTCGTCGTCCCGCCCGAGGTGTCGATGGTGGCGTTGCTCGGCGCCCACGACGAGGTCCTGCGCACGATCGAACGGGCCCTGCCGGCCCTCGACATCCACGTGCGCGGCAACGAGGTGACGATGACGGGGTCGGCGGCCGACCTCGGCCTCGCCGAGCGGCTCCTCGACGAGCTCATCGCCATCATCGGGGCCGGTCAGCCCCTCAACCGGGACGCCGTCGAACGCAGCGTCGCGATGCTGCGCGACCGGACGCGCGAGCGCCCCGCCGACGTCCTGACGACGAACATCATCAGCAACCGCGGGCGCACCATCCGGGCCAAGACGCTGGGGCAGAAGCGCTACGTCGACGCGATCGACGAGAACACCATCGTCTTCGGCATCGGCCCCGCCGGCACCGGCAAGACGTACCTCGCCATGGCCAAGGCGGTCGCCGCGCTGCAGGCCAAGGAGGTCAACCGAATCATCCTCACCCGGCCCGCGGTCGAGGCCGGGGAACGGCTCGGGTTCCTGCCGGGCACCCTCAACGACAAGATCGACCCGTACCTGCGCCCGCTCTACGACGCGCTCCACGACATGATCGACCCCGACTCGATCCCGCGGCTCATGGCGGCCGGGACCATCGAGGTCGCCCCCCTCGCGTACATGCGCGGGCGCACCCTCAACGACGCGTTCATCATCCTCGACGAGGCGCAGAACACCTCGCCCGAGCAGATGAAGATGTTCCTCACCCGCCTCGGCTTCGGCAGCAAGATCGTCGTCACCGGCGACGTCACCCAGGTCGATCTGCCCGGCGGCACCGAGTCGGGTCTGCGGGTCGTCTCCCGCATCCTCGACGGCCTCGACGACGTCCACTTCGCGCACCTGAGCAGCGACGACGTCGTGCGGCACCGCCTCGTCGGCGCGATCGTCGACGCCTACGGCCGCTGGGACGAGCGGAAGCGATCGGGGAGCGGCTCGTGAGCATCGAGGTCCTCAACGAGTCCGAGACGTCCGTCGACGAGCGTGAGCTCGTCGACTGCGCCCGCTACGTCATGGACGAGATGAAGGTGCATCCGCGGGCGGAGCTGTGCCTCAAGCTCGTCGACGAGGGGGCCATGGAGGTCCTCCACGTGCAGTGGATGGACCTGCCCGGGCCGACCGACGTCATGAGCTTCCCCATGGACGAGCTGCGGCCGGGCCGCGACGGGCAGACCCCCACCGAGGGCGTGCTCGGCGACGTCGTCCTGTGCCCGAGCGTCGCCCAGCGCCAGGCGCGGGAGGCCGGGCACACGCTCGCCGAGGAGCTCCTGCTCCTGACGACCCACGGCATCCTGCACCTGCTCGGCTACGACCACGCCGAGCCCGACGAGGAGAAGGAGATGTTCGAGCTGCAACGCACGCTGCTCCTCACCTTCCTCGCCGGACGCCCCCGCGGGTGACCCCACCCCGATGACCCCCGGCTTCGTCGTCGGCGTCCTCGCCTGCCTCGTCCTCGCGTTCGGTCTCGCCGCGGCCGAGGCCGCCCTGTCCCGGGTGAGTCGCTCCACGGCCGCCGAGCTGGCCGCCCAGGGACGGCGCGGCGCGACCACGCTCGAGCTCGTCCTCTCCGACAGCGCCGGCTACCTGTCGGTGACGACGTTCGTGCGCATCGTCCTCGAGACGAGCGCCGCCGTCCTCGTGACGATCACCGTCGCCGAGCTGGTGGACCGGACGTGGGAGGTCCTCCTCGTCGCGATCGGCGTCATGGCCGTCGTCTCGTTCGTCATCGTGGGGGTCAGCCCCCGCACCCTCGGGAGGCAGCACAGCGTGGACATCGCCCTCGCGAGCGCCGGGCCCGTCGTGTGGCTGCGGCGGCTGCTCGGGCCGTTCGCCCGGCTGCTCGTCGCCGTGGGCAACGCGGTGACGCCCGGGCGCGGGTACCGCGACGGGCCCTTCGAGACCGAGGCCGACCTGCGCGAACTCGTCGACCTCGCCAGCGACTCCCTCGTCATCGAGGCGGGGGAGCGGGCGATGATCCACTCGGTCTTCGAGCTCGGCGACACCGTCACCCGCGAGGTCATGGTGCCCCGCACCGACATGATCGCCATCGACCACGACAAGACGCTGCGCCAGGCGATGTCGCTGTTCGTGCGCAGCGGCTTCTCGCGGGTCCCCGTGGTCGGCGAGGACGCCGACGACCCCGTGGGCCTCGTCTACTTCAAGGACGTCGCCGAGCGGCTGCACTCCGACCCGGCGGCGGCCCCCGCCCCGCTGCAGGAGGTAATGCGGCCGGTCCCCTTCGTGCCCGAGTCCAAGCCGGTCGACGCCCTCCTGCGGGAGATGCAGCGCGACCAGATCCACATGGCGGTCGTCGTCGACGAGTACGGCGGGACCGCCGGCCTCGTGACGATCGAGGACCTCATCGAGGAGATCGTCGGCGAGATCGCCGACGAGCACGACCGGGAGTCGCCCGGGGTCGAGGTCCTCGACGAGCGCCGCACACGGGTGCCCGCGTCCATGCACGTCGACGACTTCGCCGAGCACTTCGGGCTGGGCCTGAGCGAGGACGACGTCGACACCGTGGGAGGGTTGCTCGGCAAGGAGCTCGGCCGGGTCCCGATCCTCGGCTCCTCCGCCCGGATCGGTCACCTCGTGCTCACGGCCGACCGGATGGCGGGACGCCGGCGGCGCATCGCGAGCGTGGTCGTCGAGCGCGACGAGCCGGCGCCGGACGCCGACGTCGGTTCCCGTGACGAGCGGCCCGACCCGAACGACGACCGGCACGACGACGAGAGGCGACGCCGATGACGCACCCCGCACCCCCCGAGCGCCCCGAGCGCCCCGACGAGGACCGGGACGACGAGGTCGGACCCGGCGGCCCGGCCTCCGCCGCCGCCTCCGTGGACTCCCTCGACCCGACGGACTCGACGGCCGCCACGGACTCGACGGCCGCCGACGACGACTCGGCGCCGCAGGCCACCTACCGCGCGGGCTTCGCCTGCCTCATCGGGCGGCCCAACGCCGGAAAGTCGACACTGACCAACGCCCTCGTCGGGGACAAGGTCGCCATCACCTCCAGCAAGCCGCAGACGACGCGGCACACCATCCGCGGCATCGTCACCGCCGACGACAGCCAACTCATCCTCGTGGACACCCCCGGCCTGCACCGGCCGCGCACGCTGCTCGGGCAGCGGCTCAACGACCTCGTACGCGAGACGCTCCTCGACGTCGACGTCATCGGGTTCTGCCTGCCCGCCGACCAGCGCGTGGGGCCGGGCGACACGTACATCGCGAACGAGCTGGCCGAGCTGCGCCGGGCCCGGCGGCGCCCGGTGGTCGCGATCGCGACCAAGAGCGACCTCGTCGACAAGGCGAGGCTCGCGGAGCACCTCATCGCCGTCGACCAGCTCGGCGACTGGGACGCGATCGTGCCGTGCTCGGCCGCGTCGGGTTCCCAGGTCGACGACGTGCGGCGCGTCCTCGTCTCGTTCCTCCCGCCCTCGCCGCAGCTCTACCCCGACGACGTGCTCACCGACGAACCGGAGCTCGTCATGATCGCCGAGCTCGTCCGGGAGGCCGCGCTCGAGGGCGTGCGCGACGAGCTGCCCCACAGCCTCGCCGTCGTCGTCGAGGAGGTCGTGCCCCGCGAGGACCGCCCCGAGGGCGACCCGCTCGTCGACGTGCGGGTCAACGTGTTCGTCGAGCGCGACAGCCAGAAGGCGATCATCATCGGCCGCCGCGGCGCCCGCCTGCGGGAGGTCGGTACGCAGGCCCGGGCCGGCATCGAGAAGATCCTCGGCTCCCGGGTGTACCTCGACCTGCACGTCAAGGTGGCCAAGGACTGGCAGCGCGACCCCAAGCAGCTCCGCCGGTTGGGCTTCTGAGGGCCCGAGCTCCAAGGGTCCGGGCGTGCGACCGGCCCGATCCCCGGCACCCCCGGCGGGTCAGCCTCAGGCCGGTGCCACGCCGACCTCCTCCCACGCCCCGGCGACGGCCTCGACCTGCGCCGAGCCGGCACCGAAGCGGGCGTCGGCGGCCGTGAGGGTGGCGCGGGCGAAGCCGGGGAAGTCGGCGTCCTTCGGCAGGCGACCGGCCGTCATGACGTCGTACCAGACCCGCCCGACGCCCTCCCACGCCGACCCGCCCAGCTCGACCGCGGCGAGATAGAACGCGTGGTTGGGGATGCCGGAGTTGATGTGCACCCCGCCGTTGTCGTGCTCCTCGTCGTGGGGGAGGTCGGCGTAGTCGGCCATCGTCGCCGGCTGCGGGTCCTTGCCGAGCCGCGGGTCGTCGTACGCGGTCCCGGGGGCCTTCATCGAGCGCAGCGCGTCGCCGCGCACGGAGTCGGTGAACAGGCCCTTGCCCACGAGCCAGTCGGCCTCCCGCGCCTCGTGGCCGAGGGCGCGCTGCAGGGTGAGGACGCCGAAGACGTCGGAGACGTGCTCGTTGAGCGCCCCCGACTGGCCGACGTAGACGAAGCCGGTCGTGTACTGGGTGAAGCCGTGCGCGAGCTCGTGCCCGATGACGTCGACGCAGTCGGTGAAGGAACCGAAGATCTCGCCGTCGCCGTCACCGAACACCATCTGCTCGCCGTCCCAGAAGGCGTTCTCGTACTCGCGCTCGAAGTGGACGCTGGCCACGAGGGGCAGGCCGGCGTCGTCGAGGGAGTCGCGCCCGTACACCTCGTGGAACAGCGACCACGTGGCCCCGAGCCCGTCGTAGGCCTCGTTGACGGACTCGTCGGCGTGGACCGGGTCGCCCTCGGCGCGCCGCAGCACCCCCGGTAGGGCGTTGCCGTGCTCCGCGTCGTGGACGGATCGGTGCGGGGACGCCGCCGCCCGCGCCCCTTCGCGCTCGGCGCGCTCACCGGGCTCGAGATCGGCCGGCGGGCGGCGCAGCGGCCGCACGTCGGGGCGGCGCCGGAGGCGCTCGGGGACGAAGCCCGCGCGGTCGCCGGGACCCGCCGCCGGGACGCCGGCCCGGCGTCCCGCGGGGCCGAGCCCGGCCCGCGTCTCGCGCTGGACCCGCAGCGTGCGCTGCACGGCCAGCGTGTGCCGGGCGCTCTGCGCCACCCGGCCGTCTGCGCGGTCGGCGAGGCGGGCGAGGAGGAACGGGGGGACGACGCCGCACACGTGGCGACCCGGATCGGGCCGTCGGTCGCGTTGCGGGGCAAGGAGATCGGGGGAGTTGCCGGATGGGGTGGCCGGTCCGCCGGCCGCGCGACGTGTCATGGGAACACTCAAGCACCGACCACCGACACGGTGCGCGTTCAGCCGCCGACGACCCCCGACGTGGTCAGCGTGAACCACACGCCCGCCGCCCCGATCGCGACGAACGACAGGATGAGGCCCGCGAGAGCGGAGCGCGGATCGTCGGACCCGTCCGGTGTGCCGCGGAAGGCCCGGACGACCCCGGCGATGGACAGGCCCATGGCGAGCAGGGCCAGGGGCATGCCGCGCATCCCGACGGCCGGGAACACGCAGGCGGCCACCGCCAGGAGGCCCATCACCAGGCCGGCGATGCCGACGCAGTCGGTCGTGGGGTGGGCTCGCGAGTGGGTTCTGATCGTCATGGGATCCGCCTCTTTCTGGACGAACGTGGACCGGGGCGACGCGCCCACACCGACCCGTGTGCCGGCATGTGTGGGCGTGTGCCCTGCCCATCGGCCGCCGGCGGGCACTCCTGAGACGACCGTTCAGTTCGACCTCGAGCGGGCGACCCGCCGGGGGCCGGATGGACGCGGCTTCGCCCGGACGGCTACGGTGCAGGGGTGTCCGCAACGCGCGCCGGTCTCCTGCGCCTCCTGCTCCTCCGCCGCGGCGGGGCCCGCTAGTCAGGCCACCCTCGCCGCGGAGTCAGCTTCGCCCGGTCTGATCCCTCCCCGCGAACGCGAGAGCAGAGCATCGACATGACGGACACCACCACGCCCTACCGCTACACGACGAACCGGCAGCAGCCCTCGGGCATGCCCACCGGCAAGTACCTCCCCTACTCGGAGCAGATCGCGGTCCACCTGCCCGACCGCACGTGGCCGGACCGGACCATCACCGCGGCCCCGCGCTGGTGCGCCGTCGACCTGCGCGACGGCAACCAGGCCCTCATCGACCCGATGAACCGCGAGCGCAAGCTGCGGATGTTTCAGCTGCTCGTCCAGATGGGCTACAAGGAGATCGAGGTCGGCTTCCCGTCGGCCAGCCAGACCGACTTCGACTTCTGCCGCGAGCTCATCGACGACGGTCACATCCCCGACGACGTGACCATCCAGGTGCTCACGCAGGCGCGCGACCACCTCATCGAGCGCACGTACGACGCGATCGCGGGCTCCCGGCAGGCCATCGTCCACCTGTACAACTCGACATCGGTGCTGCAGCGCCGCGTGGTGTTCGACAAGGACCAGGACGGCATCGTCGACATCGCGCTCCAGGGCGCGCGGCTGTGCCGCAAGCTCGAGGAGACCCTGCCCGGGACGCAGATCACCTACGAATACTCCCCGGAGTCGTACACGGGCACCGAGCTGGAGTTCGCGGCGCGGATCGTCAACGAGGTCGCCGAGGTGTTCGAGCCCACGCCGGAGCGGCCGATGATCGTCAACCTGCCGGCGACGGTCGAGATGGCGACGCCGAACGTGTACGCCGACTCGATCGAGTGGATGTGCCGTCACCTCGACCGGCGCGACTCGATGGTCGTGTCCCTGCACCCGCACAACGACCGCGGGACCGGGGTCGCCGCCGCCGAGCTGGGTTACCTCGCCGGGGCCGACCGCATCGAGGGCTGCCTGTTCGGCAACGGCGAACGCACCGGCAACGTGTGCCTCGTCACCCTGGGGCTCAACCTCTACTCCCAGGGCGTGGACCCGCAGATCGACTTCTCGGACATCGACCACGTCCGGCGCACCGTCGAGCACTGCAACCAGCTCGCCGTGCCCGAACGTCACCCGTACGGCGGCGACCTCGTCTTCACGGCCTTCTCCGGGTCCCACCAGGACGCGATCAAGAAGGGCTTCGACGACATGGCCCGGCAGAGCGAGGAGACGGGCCGGTCCGTCGACGAGCTCGTCTGGGGCGTGCCCTACCTGCCCGTGGACCCGCACGACCTCGGCCGGTCGTACGAGGCGGTCGTCCGCGTCAACAGCCAGTCGGGCAAGGGCGGCGTCGCCTACCTCATGCGGACCGAGCACCAGCTGGAGCTGCCCCGGCGCCTGCAGATCGAGCTGTCCGGGGTCGTGCAGAAGCGCACCGACGCCGAGGGCGGCGAGCTCTCGGCGGCGGCGCTGTGGGAGGTGTTCAGCGACGAGTACCTGCCCGGCACCGGGGACGGTGACCGGGCCTGGGGGAGGTTCGTGCCGGTGAGCACCCGCTCCGAGAGCGACGCCGACGGCAAGGACCACATCTGGGCGACGCTCGTCGACCACACCGCGCCCGGGTACCCCGTCGAGGTCGAGGGCCGCGGCAACGGGCCCATCGCCGCGTTCGTCGACGCCCTCTCGCACGTGGGCGTGGACGTCCGGGTGCTCGACTACGCCGAGCACGCCCTCTCGGCCGGCGGCGACGCCCGCGCCGCCGCCTACGTCGAGTGCGCCATCGGCGACCGCGTCCTGTGGGGCGTCGGCGTGCACAGCTCGATCGTGCGGGCGTCGATGTCCGCCGTCCTCTCGGCGGTCAACCGCGCCGTCCGCGACGGCGAGCCGGCCGTCGTGGGCGGGCAGGTCATCAGCCGCCCCGGCGGCGGCCCCTGAGCGAGACCGACCCGCACACCGGCCCCCGCCGCCCGCCCCGGGCGACGGGGGCCGTCCCACGCCCGCGGGGCTCGCCTCTGACCGGCCGGCAAGGCCGGGGGAGTCGCACTAACGCACGCCGCGGGGCCGGAACTGCACGCTGATGCGCGGCCCGACGCCGGCGTCGAGCTTGGGGACGGCGTGGTCCCACGTGCGCTGGCACGAGCCGCCCATGACGAACAGGTCGCCGTGCCCGAGGACGAACCGCCGGGACCGGCCCCCGCCCCGCGGTCGCAGCAGCAGAGGGCGCGGGGCGCCGAGCGAGACGATCGCGACCATCGTGTCCTGGGTGCGCGAGCGGCCGATCCGGTCGCCGTGCCACGCGACGCTGTCGCGGCCGTCCCGGTAGTAGCACAGGCCGGCGGTCGCGAAGGGCTCACCGAGCTCGGGACCGTACCGTTCACCCAGGGCGGTCCGCGCGAGGCCGAGGATCGGGTGGGGGAGCGGCTCGTCGGCGCCGTAGAAGCGCAGCAGGCGCGGGACGTCAACGACGCGGTCGTACATCTGCCGCCGCTCGGCCGTCCAGTCGACCCGGTCGCGCAGCAGCGTGAACAGCCCGTCGCTGCCGCCGACCCAGCCGGGCCGCAGGTCCACCCAGGCGCCGTGGTCGAGCTGCGTGCGCCGGGGCGTGTCGCCGAGGGGGTGCAGGCGCACCTCGTCGTCGGTGTCGAGCAGAGATCCCTGGAACGCGATCATCCCCCGAGGATAGCGCGACATCGAACGTGTGTGCGAAGCGAGTCGCGCCCGGGACGCGGCCGTCGGCAATGGGACACTGGCAGGGATGCGTCACATCGAGAGGGTCCTCGCCGTCGTCGGCGCCGTCGCGCTGCTCGTGCTCGTCGTGACGGCCGGCCTGCTCTTCGCCGGGAGCCGCCCGGCCTCCCAGGGCCCCGGCGCCGGCCCCTCCGCGGCCCCGCCGGGGTCGCCGGCCGCCCCCGCGATCGAGTCGCTCGGCGGCGACGACGCGTGGGCGCAGGGCACGCAGCTCGCGTCCGACCGCATCCTCACCTCCTCCGGGGAGCTGCGCGACGTCGTCCTCGTCACGCGCGGATTCCGCAAGATCGGCGGCAAGATCTCGGCGACGCAGGTGGCCGTCGACGCCACCGTGCCCTTCGACACCGTCGAGCGGCAGGTCGGGCAGGACGTCGACCTCGGCCACGACGGCTCCGGGCGCGTCCGCATCCAAGGGGTCTACACCGTGCTGGGGCGGTCGTTCGACGTCAGCGGCGTCGGGACCGTCGAGGCCGCCGGCGACGCGATCGTCGTCCGGCCCGTCTCCGTGCGACTGCCGCTGCCGGACCTCGTCAGCGGGCCGATCGAGCGGCTCGTGCTCGCGCAGGCGACGATCCGCGAGCCGGTGCCAGGGCTCCCGCCCGGTCTGACGGTGTCCAGCCTGGCGGTGGGCGACGACGGCTTCCGCGTCCGCCTGTCCGGCGCCGACGTGGACCTCAGCCGCTGACGGTCGGCCTCAGAATCTGTCGCGCTCACTGCGGCTCGCACGCTCGCCTCCGTTCGCCGCTCTGAGTTTTCTGTCGCGCTCACTGCGGCTCGCACGCTCGCCTTCGTTCGCCGCTCTGAGTTTTCTGTTGCGCTCACTGCGGCTCGCACGCTCGCCTTCGTTCGCCGCTCTGAGTTTTCTGTTGCGCTCACTGCGGCTCGCACGCTCGCCTCCGTTCGCCGCTCTGAGTTTTCTGTCGCGCTCACTGCGGCTCGCACGCTCGCCTCCGTTCGCCGCTCAGCCCACGCCCGTGAGCTGCCGGCACGTCGCGCTGTCCGCGGCGAGGGCGGCGTTGCGTTCCTCGGCCTGCCGGACGATCCCGCTGAGGGTCGCCGCGTCGAGCCGGGACGCGGCGTCGGCGCCCTGCCGCAGGAGGGCGAGCACCGCGGTCGAGTGTTCGGTGACGCGTGCGCACGCCGCCGGCCACGTCGATCCCGCCGGCCCGGCGACGCCGTCGGACGAGTCCGGGGCCCGGGTCGCCGTGACGGTCGGGACGGGGGCCGGGCGGGCGATCGTCGCCGCCCCCCACTCGGTGCGCACGAGCGCGACGAGCCCGCCGGCGCCGAGGAGCAGGCCGAGGATCAGCCCCGCGACGAGCGCACCCCGTCGGCGTGGCCGCCGGGCCGGGGAGGGGTCCGCCTCGAACAGGCCGCCGGGGGAGGAGCGCATCGCGGGGTCCTTTCGCCGGGGGCGCACCGGAGTCGGACGCGCCGCGCCTCCACGCTAGCGGCGCCGGGGACCGGTGCGACCCGGACGGTCCGTCGATCCACCCGGGCCGGCGGGACACCCGGTGGGCCATATCCTGATGCGGCCGTCGGGTCGCGACGGCGTGAGCGCCGGGCCGCCGCGACGGCCCCCGTCCGGGGAGGTCCCGCCACGAGGACGTCAGGCACGGACACCGGCGGCGGCGCCGAACGCGCGCCCCGTCGCCCACTCCGTCCCCCCGCCCGTCTCAGATCGCTCCGCCCCTCCCACGTCTACGCCCGGGTCGTCCACGCGTGCCGGTGGCCCATCGTCCTGCTGTGGTGCGTGCTCGTCGGCCTGCTGATCGCGAACCCGCCAAGCTTCTCGACGCCGGACGAGACCGCCAGCCTCATCCCCGAGGAGAGCGCCGCGGCGGAGGCCGAACTGCGCGCCGTCGAACGGTTCGGCTTCCCTCTCTCGAGCCGCACGGTCGTCGTCCAGCACGACTCGGCCGGCCTGTCCCCGTTCGTGCAGGCCGAGTCGATCCTCGATGCCCTCGCGCTCAACCAGACCACCCCGGCCTGGCCCGTCCTCGGCGCGATCCCCCTGACGAACGCCGTGCCCCTCGGCCAGGGGCAGGGGGAGACGGGCACGGCGGTGCTCACGTACATGTTCATGGACCCGACGAGCGATTTCGGCCAACAGCACGCGGCCGCGCGTCAGTACACCCAGGACCGGCTCGAGCGGCCGGAGGACCACGTCGTCGGGGTCGCCGGCTCCGTGCCCGCGCGGGCGCAGCAGAGCTACCTGCTCGACACCCACCTACCCCTCGTCGAGACCCTCACCGTCGCCGTCATCTTCCTGCTCGTGGGGCTGGCGTTCCGGTCGCTGGTCGTCCCGCTCGTCGCGCTGCTCGCCTCCGGGATCGCCGTCGTGTCGACGATCTGGTTCCTCGTGTTCCTCTCGGAGCACGTGGGCGTGGGGGCGCCGGCCGAGCTCAAGCCCGTCGTCGTCGCGCTGCTGCTCGGGGTGGTCACCGACTACACGATCTTCTACGCCACGGGGTTCACGGCGGCCCTGGACCGCCACGGCGGCGACGTCCGGGAGGCCATCGTCGAGTCGGTCGGCGTCTACACCCCGATCGTCCTGGCCGCGGGGCTCACGGTGGCCGCCGGCACGTTCTCGCTCGTCGTCGCCGAGTCGGGCTTCTTCCGCGCCTTCGGTCCGGCGATGGCGGCGACGATCGTCGTGGGCTGCGTCGTCTCCCTCACCCTCGTGCCGGCGCTCATCGCGATCCTCGGACGGAGGCTCATGTGGCCCCGGGCCGTCGCGCGGGGGCGCCGCCGCGCTGTCGCGGGCCCGGCCGGTCACCCCCGCCCGGCCGACCCCGCCGATCGCGTCTCGGCCCCGCCCTCGTGGTTCATCCGCCGGCTCACGCAGCTGCTCGTGCGGCCCGTGACCGCGTTCCTGGCCGCCCTCGTCTGCGTGGCCGCCCTCGTCGCCTGTTCGCTGCCCCTGGCCCGCGCCCAGCTCTCGGCGGGGTTCACGAGCTCGCTCCCGGCGACGAACACGGTCAGCGAGGCCTCCGCCGCGGCGGCCCAGGCCTTCGCGCCCGGGGTGACCTCGCCGACGACCGTACTCGTCGAGGGCGACGGCGTCGGCCGACGCCTCGACGCCCTGCGGGTGCTGCAGCGCGAGATCGCGGCCGAGCCGGGCGTCGCCACCGTCATCGGCCCCGGCCAGCTCCCGCTGGACCGGGCGGCCCAGGGCGTCGTCGTCTCCCCGGACGGGAACGCCGCCCGGCTGCTGCTCGTGTTCGACTCCGAGCCGCTCGACGCCCGCGCGATCGCCCACCTGGCGCAGTTGCGGGAGCGGCTGCCGGGCCTCGCCGACCGCGCCGGCTTCGGCGACGCGCGGATGAGCTTCGCCGGCGACACCGCGCTCGCGGAGGGGCTCGTCTCCGGCACCGCGAGCGACCTGCTGCGGATCGCCGTCGTCGGGCTGCTCGTCAACTTTGTGCTCCTCGCCGGCTTCCTGCGTGCGCTCGTCGCGCCCGTCTACCTCCTGCTGAGCAGTTGCCTGGCGCTGACCGCGTCCCTCGGGCTGACGACGTGGCTGTTCGTCGACGTGCTCGGCGCGGACGGCCTGGTGTTCTACGTCCCCTTCGCGGCGTCGGTCCTGCTCGTGTCCCTCGGGTCGGACTACAACATCTTCGGGGTGGGCCGCACATGGGAGGAGGCCCACCACCACCCGCTGCGGGAGGCGATCGTGCGCGCGATGCCCGAGACGTCGCGGGCCATCACCACGGCCGGGCTCGCGCTCGCCGTGAGCTTCGGGATGCTCGCCGTCATCCCGCTCGCCTCGTTCCACCAGCTCGCCTTCGCCATGGCCGTGGGCATCCTCATCGACGCCCTGCTCGTGCGCACGGTCCTCGTGCCGGCGATGCTCACGCTCGTCGGGCGGTTCAGCGCCTGGCCGCGGCGCGACCTCGGCCCGGCCTCCGCGCGGCGCCCGGAGAGCGCGGGCGCGGGGTGGGGCCGCCCGTCCCGGTAGGGCGGCGCCGGGGCGCCGGCGAGGCGATGTCGGACCTGCGTAGCAGAATGGGCCGGTGCCCCTCTATCGCGACGCCGCCATCGTGCTGCGCACGCACAAGCTGGGCGAGGCGGACCGCATCATCACCCTCCTCGCCCGCGAACGGGGGCTCGTCCGCGCCGTCGCGAAGGGGGTGCGACGGACGAAGAGCAAGTTCGGGGCGCGCCTCGAGCCGGGCATGGTCGTCGACGCCCAGCTCTACGAGGGGCGCAACCTCGACACCGTGACCCAGGTCGAGGTGCTCGCCCCCTACGGGGAGGCGATCGCCCGGGACTACGACGCGTGGACGGCCGCCTCGGCGATGCTCGAGACCGCGGAGCGGCTCGTCGAGGCGCGCGAGTCCTCCCGGGCCCAGTTCTTCCTGCTCGCGGGCGGCCTCGCGGCCCTGGCCGGCCGGGAGCACGACGCGGGCCTCGTCCTCGACGCGTTCCTGCTGCGCTCCCTCTCGGTGGCCGGGTGGGCGCCGAGCTTCCGGGACTGCGTCCGCTGCGGGGAGCCGGGGCCGCACAAGGCGTTCAACGTGTCGGCGGGCGGTGCCGTGTGCCCGTCGTGCCGCACCCCCGGCTCGGCCGCCCCCGCCCTCGCCACCCTCGCCCTGCTCGGCGCGCTCCTCGAGGGCGACTGGAGCAGCGCCGAGGCGAGCGAGGCCGTCCACCGCCGCGAGGGGCGCGGCCTCGTCGCCGCGTTCCTCCAGTGGCATCTCGAGCGGGGCGTGCGGTCCCTGCGCCTCGTCGAAAGGTCCTGACCATGCCCCACGGCACCTACGCCGCCCCGTTCGCCCACCCGAGCGGCGCGACGCCACCGCAGCTCCCCGCCGGGCTCGTGCCGAACCACGTCGCGGTCGTCATGGACGGCAACGGGCGCTGGGCCAACCAGCGCGGTCTGCCCCGGACGCGGGGCCACGAGGCGGGGGAGGCGGCGCTCCTCGACGTCGTCGCCGGCGCGCTCGAGATCGGGGTCGGGAACCTGTCGGCCTACGCGTTCTCGACGGAGAACTGGAAGCGCAGCCCGGACGAGGTCCGGTTCCTCATGGGGTTCAACCGCGACGTCATCCGCCGCCGGCGCGACCAGCTCCACGCGTGGGGGGTGCGGATGCGCTGGGTCGGGCGGCGGCCCCGGCTGTGGCGGTCCGTCATCTCCGAGCTCGAGACGGCGCAGGAGATGACGCGGGACAACCGGGCGATGACGCTGTACTTCTGCGTCAACTACGGGGGCCGCGCCGAGATCGCGGACGCCACCCGGGCCATCGCCGAGCAGGTTGCGGCGGGCCGGTTGCGGCCGGGCGGGATCGACGAGAAGACCCTCGCCAGGTACCTGCCCGAGCCGGACATGCCCGACGTCGACCTCTTCGTCCGTAGCTCCGGCGAACAGCGCACGAGCAACTTCCTGCTCTGGCAGAGCGCGTACGCGGAGATGGTGTTCCAGGACACGCTGTGGCCCGACTACGACCGCCGGCACCTCTGGTCCGCGATCGAGACGTACGCCCGCCGGGACCGGCGCTACGGCGGGGCCGTCGACACCGCCGATTCGTGACCCGGCGCTGTCCACGATCCGAGACGACTGCATAGACATACGGTCCGACGCATAATCTGTGGTCATGTCCAAGGTCTTGACGTGCATCCCCGTCGGTGAACGTGTCGGCATCGCCTTCTCGGGCGGCCTCGACACCTCGGTCGCGGTGGCGTGGATGCGCGAGAAGGGCGCCACGCCCTGCACGTACACCGCCGACATCGGCCAGTACGACGAGCCCGACATCGCCTCGGTGCCAGGCCGGGCGCAGGCGTACGGCGCCGAGCTCGCCCGCCTCGTCGACTGCCGCGCCGCTCTCGTCGAAGAGGGGTTCGTCGCCCTCGCCTGCGGCGCGTTCCACCTGCGTTCGGGCAACCGCACGTACTTCAACACCACGCCCCTGGGTCGCGCCGTCACCGGCACCCTGCTCATCCGCGCGATGATGGAGGACGACGTCCAGATCTGGGGCGACGGATCGACCTTCAAGGGCAACGACATCGAGCGGTTCTACCGCTACGGACTGCTCACCAACCCCGCGCTGCGCATCTACAAGCCCTGGCTCGACGCCGACTTCGTCGAGGAGCTCGGCGGCCGCGCCGAGATGAGCCGCTGGCTCGCCGAGCGCGACCTGCCCTACCGGGATTCGACCGAGAAGGCGTACTCGACGGACGCGAACATCTGGGGCGCGACCCACGAGGCGAAGCGTCTCGAGCACCTCGACACGGGCATCGAGATCGTCGACCCGATCATGGGCGTGCGCTTCTGGGACCCCGAGGTCGACGTGCCCACCGAGGACGTCACCCTCACGTTCGAGCAGGGGCGGCCGGTGGCCGTCGACGGCGTCCGGTACGACGACCCCGTCGCCCTTGTGCTCAAGGCCAACGAGATCGGCGGCCGCCACGGGCTGGGCATGTCCGACCAGATCGAGAACCGGATCATCGAGGCCAAGAGCCGCGGCATCTACGAGGCGCCCGGCATGGCGCTGCTGTTCATCGCCTACGAGCGGCTCGTCAACGCCATCCACAACGAGGACACCCTCGAGAGCTACCACGGCAACGGCCGCCGCCTCGGCCGGCTCATGTATGAGGGCCGCTGGCTCGACCCGCAGTCGCTCATGCTGCGCGAGGCGCTGCAGCGGTGGGTCAGCTCGGCCGTCACCGGCTCGGTCGCCCTGCGCCTGCGCCGCGGTGAGGACTGGACGATCGTCGACACCCAGGGCGAGAACTTCAGCTACCACCCCGACAAGCTGTCGATGGAGCGCACCGCGAACGCCGTCTTCGGCCCCACCGACCGCATCGGCCAGCTCACCATGCGCAACCTCGACATCGCCGACTCGCGCAGCCGCCTGGAGCAGTACGCCGGGATCGGCCTGCTCGGCGGGGCCGCCGGCGCCCCGTCGCACGGCATCGCGAGCACGAACCTCGTGGGCGACCTCGCCCCGGGCGGCGCTGCGGCGATCGCCTCGTCGACCGCGGGCATCGACGACGACGAGGAGGCGCTGGACCGCGCCGCGATGGAGTTCGGCAACGACTGACGGGGCCGGCCTCGACAGGCCTGTCGGGGGGCGATCAGCGCGAGGCGACGGTCGGGTCCGATGCACCGGGGGCCACGACGGTCAGGCCGAGCGCGCGAGCCGCCTCGCCCATCCTCCGGTCGTACGCCAGGACGGCGTCCACCCCGACGCGAACGGCCGTCGCGAGGTGGAGAGGATCGAGGGACGGCAGCCCGGGCCCGGGCAGAAGGCCGGTTTCGCGGAAGAGGGACGGCGGGCACTCGTACAGTCCGACGCTGTCGAGGAGTCTGCTGGCCGACTCGTGCGTCAGGGTGGGGACGCGATGCACCACCCGCCGGATCTCGGTCTCGAGCAGGTAGCTCGCCACGAGGTCGGGTCGGCGGGCGTCCAGTTCGCCCGCGAGTGCCGCCGATTCGTCCTCGTCGACGAGGAGCTTCGTTGCGGCCGAGGTGTCGATGTACCAGCGACTCACCGGTCGCCGCGCAGGTCCGCGAGGATCTCCTCGGTCGAGACCTCGCTCGTGACCCGCGGGAGGGACGCGAACACGGGACGTGATCTCGCGGGTCTGGCGCAGCGCAGGTCCGCCTCGGCGTCGACGGGGCCGAGTCTGCCCACCGGAACCCCGCGCCGCGTCACGGTGTAGACCTCGCCGCTCTCGACACCCGCCACGATCGTCGCGTTGTCGTTGCGCAGTTCGCGCTGGCTGATGGTCTTCACTTCAGTTTCGTAGCACCCCGTAGCACCTCATCGAGGGGTGCGGCCGGCGCGCTCACGTGCTCGGCGGACGGCTCCCGCTCACCGCTCAGCGAGGGACGAACCGCACGAGGCAGAGCCCGACGACGAGCACGAGGACGGCGAGGCGCATGAGGCGTTCGCCGGGCTCGGCGCGGCGCCACGCGAGGGCGGTCACGACCGTGAGCGCGACCGCGCCGAGCCCCGCCACGACGGCGCCCACGGGCCCGCCGAGCAGCAGCCCGACGACGAGGAGCGTGACGACGACCGCCGCCGGCAGCCAGGCGGGCCCGCGGGTCGCGGGGGTGGCCGGCGCACCGGGCACGCCGGGCGCGGCCTCCGCGCCGTGTGCGCAGCAGGCGCACGCGGGCTGCGTGGGTCCGGCGGGGGTCGCCGTGTCGCGCGGGTCGACCGCCCCCTCGGATGCGGGGGCGGCGGCGTCGTGGACGGGGTGCGGGGGCGTGGGCGGGAGGGTCGGTTCGGGCACGTCCCCACGATACGTGGGTGGCCTCGTCGCACCGGTGGCCGTCGTCGCCCTCGAGGTCGCCACGAGGTAGGCCCCTGCCGCACGCCCACCCGGTGCGGCCGGCCGGCCCCTCGGCCGCGGAGCGGCGGGGCCCCGGCCGGGGCCGGAGCACGCCGGGCGGCTGGGATGATGGGGAGACCATGAGCGTTCTCTCCACCCTTCCGGGCCTGTCCCTGGGGCCGCACCGCATCGCCGCGCCCGTCGTCCTCGCGCCCATGGCGGGGATCACGAACCGCGCCTTCCGCCGGTTGTGCCGCGAGTTCGACGCGGCCGCGGGCGGCGCCGCGTCGTGCCTGTACGTCAGCGAGATGATCACGTCGCGGGCGCTCGTCGAGCGCAACGCCGAGACGATGCGGCTCATCGAGCACGACGCCGACGAGCCGACCCGGTCGGTGCAGCTGTACGGCGTCGACCCGGCGACCGTGGGAGCCGCGGCCCGGCTGCTCGTCACCGAGGACCGCGCCGACCACATCGACCTCAACTTCGGGTGTCCCGTTCCCAAGGTGACCCGCAAGGGCGGGGGAGCGGCCCTGCCGTGGAAGACGGGCCTGTTCCGCGACATCGTCGCGGCGGCCGTCGGGGCCGCCGCCCCGAGCGGCGTCCCCGTCACCGTGAAGATGCGCGTCGGCATCGACGAGGACCACGTCACCTACCTCGAGGCCGGTCGCATCGCCGAGGCCGAGGGGGCCTCGGCGGTGGCGCTGCACGCCCGCACGGCGAGCCAGGCGTACTCCGGCCGCGCGGATTGGGATGCGATCGCGCGGCTCAAGGAGGCGGTGAGCAGCATCCCCGTGCTCGGCAACGGTGACATCTGGTCCGCGGAGGACGCCCTCGACATGGTGGCCCGGACGGGGTGCGACGGGGTCGTCGTCGGGCGCGGCTGCCTCGGGCGGCCGTGGCTGTTCGCCGACCTCGCGGCCGCCTTCGCCGGCAGCGACGCGCGGGTCCGCCCCGACCTGGGCACGGTCGCGGCCACGATGCGCCGCCACACCGTGTACCTCGCCGAGTTCTACGGGGACGAGAACAAGGCGTGCCGCGACATCCGCAAGCACATCGCCTGGTACCTCAAGGGTTTTCCCGCCGGGCACGACATCCGGCACCGGCTGGCCCTCGTCGAGGACCTCGACTCGCTCGACGAGCTGCTCGCTGGCCTCGACCCCAT
Source organism: Agilicoccus flavus (assembly GCF_014857905.1). Classification (GTDB taxonomy): domain Bacteria; phylum Actinomycetota; class Actinomycetes; order Actinomycetales; family Dermatophilaceae; genus Agilicoccus; species Agilicoccus flavus. The sequence continues at coordinate 66,135 of NZ_JACYXE010000008.1, forward strand.
CCAGCCGTGGCCGGGTGACGCGGCGGAAGGGCAACGCGGCCGCGCCGGCTCGCCGCGGCGGGTGGCGCTCCCGGAGGGCTGGCTCGAGTCGCGGGACCTCACGGGGGCCTCGGCGGCGCTCGTCGCGGCCGCGGAGGTCTCGGTCTCCGGCGGCTGAGGGACGCCGCCCCGGGAGCACACCCGAGGTCAGCGCACCCCGGAGGTGTGATCGGATCCGGTCGGGCGGGAGGCGTCGGTGATCCAGTCGGACCACGAGCCGACGTAGACGGGGATCTCGCACCCGAGGCCCGCCGCGCAGATCGCGAGGGCGAGGAACGACGCCTGGACGCCGGATCCGCAGTACGCGGCGACCGGGCGCTCACCGTCGACGCCGACCTCGCCGAGGACGCGGCGCAGGTGGGCCGGCTCGAGCATCGTCCCGTCGCCGGCGACGAGGGAGCGGGCGGGCACGTTGACGGCGCCGGGGATGTGACCCGCGACGCGGTCGACGGTCTCGTTGCGGCCCTCGAAGCGGTCGGACGGGCGCGCGTCGAGCAAGAGCCCCTCGCGGGCGTAGAGGAGGGCCTGGTCGGCGTCGAGGGCGGAGATGCGGGACCGGCGGATCGAGAAGTCGCCCTCCTCGACGAGCCGCACGCCCGACTCGACGGGCAGCCGCTCGGCCTTCCAGGCCCTCAGGCCGCCGTCGAGGACGACGACGTCGTACTTGCCGAAGTGGCGCAGGAGCCACCAGCAGCGGGCGGCGGCGATCGAGTCGTAGTCGTCGTAGACGACGACGAGGCGCTCGTTGTCGACACCGCACTCGGCCATGTCGAGCTCGAAGTCGTCGACGCTGGGCATGGGGTGGCGGCCACCTTCGCCGTCCTCGCCGGGCTCGCCCGACAGGTCGCGCTCCAGGTCCACGAAGACGGCCCCTGGCAGGTGTCCCTGCAGGTAGGCGTCGTAGCCGTCGCCGGAGCCGAGCTGCCAGCGCACGTCCAGCAGGAGGGGCGCCTGACTCGGCCCGCCGCGCAGACGCGCGGCCAGCTCGGCCGCCGAGATGAGGGGGTGGCGGTGCATGACTCGACCTTACGGGTTGGAGGGTGGAGGGGTCCTCGCGCCGTCCACGAGGGGCGGCCGCGCACCCGGGGCTCACCGGCCCGGGCCCCGCCGGCACGGTGATCTCCGACGGGCGTCTCTCGCGCGGCCTCGTTGCCACCGGGACGACCACCCCATCCTAGAGTTCTCGCGTGGGTGCCTACTCCGTCGACGACCGCGCGCGCTGGGTCGCCGAGGACCCCGCGCTCAAGCGGGCCGACCGCGACGACTTCGCCCGGGACCGGGCGCGGCTCGTCCACTCCGCCGCGCTCCGGCGGCTGTCGGCGACCACCCAGGTGGTCCAGCCCGACACCGACGACTTCGTCCGGAACCGGCTCACCCACTCCCTCGAGGTCGCCCAGATCGGGCGCGAGTTCGCCCGCGCGCTCGGCTGTTCCGCCGACGTCGTCGACACCGCCTGCCTCGCCCACGACCTCGGCCACCCACCGTTCGGCCACAACGGGGAGGCGGCCCTCGCGGCGGTCGCGGCCGACATCGGCGGGTTCGAGGGCAACGCGCAGACGCTGCGCATCCTCACGCGGCTCGAACCCAAGCGCGCCCACCCCGACGGCCGGTCGGCGGGGCTCAACCTCACCCGGGCCAGCCTCGACGCGGCGACGAAGTACCCGTGGTTCCGCGGCGACGGGCCGGTGCGCACGGCCAAGTTCGGGGTGTACGCCGACGACGCCGACGCGTTCGCGTGGCTGCGGACGGGGGCGCCGCAGAGGCGGCGCTGCGTCGAGGCGCAGGTGATGGACTGGGCCGACGACGTCGCCTACTGCGTCCACGACGTGGAGGACGCCGTGGCGGGCGGTCGCCTCGACCTGCGCGTCCTCGGCTCGCGCACCGACCTGCGGCCCGTCTTCGACGTCGTGCGCGAGTGGTACGAGCCGGACCTGGACGACGCGCTCCTCGTGGCGGCGGTCGACCGACTGCGCGCCACCGGCGACGTCGTCGAACGGTTCGACCACTCCCGGGCCGGCCTCGCGGCGCTCAAGGACATGACGAGCCGGCTCATCGGGCGCTTCGTCCTCGCCGCCGAGCAGGCGACCCTCGCCGCGTTCGGGCCCGGCCCGCACACCCGGTACGACGCCGACGTGGTCGTCCCCGCGGAGGCGCGCGCCGAATGCGCGGTGCTCAAGGCGCTCGCCGCTCATTTCGTCATGCGCAGCCCGGACCGGGTCGACCTCATGGAGCGCGAGCGCGGCGTCGTCGCCGATCTCGTCGCGGCCTTCCTCGCCCGGCCCGAGCGGCTCGACGTGCCCCTGGCCGCCGACCTCGCCGCGGCGCAGGCGGCCGGCGACGACGCGGCGCGCCGCCGGGTGGTCCTCGACCAGGTCGCGTCGCTGTCCGACGTGCGCGCGCTCACCCTCCATCGCCGCTGGTGCACCTGAGGGTGGGCGCACAGCGGGTCCGCGCCGCCACGCGTACCCGGACCGGCCGCCTCGCCCGGGCCGGGTGACCGCCCGTCGATAGACTGGGGCCGCGCGGGACATGGGAGGTGGGCGTGCAGGCTTCACGGGGCGGACGCATCCGCGACGACGACGTCGCCCTCGTCAAGGAGCGCGCGCTCATCGACGAGGTGGTGCGCCAGCACGTGACGCTGACGCGGGCCGGCGTCGGGCGCCTCAAGGGCCTGTGCCCGTTCCACGACGAGAAGACCGCCTCGTTCAACGTGCGTCCCGCTCAGGGGCACTGGCACTGCTTCGGGTGCGACGAGGGCGGCGACGTCATCTCGTTCGTCATGAAGATCGACCACGTCACCTTCGTGGAGGCCGTCGAGCAGCTCGCCGACCGCTTCGGCATCTCCCTCACGTACGAGGAGGGGCGCGGCCGCGACGACGCCGCCCACGGGCGGCGCGCCCGCCTCATCGAGGCGCACCGGGCGGCAGAGGACTACTACCGGTCCGCGCTGCTCGCCGACCCCCAGGGCCGCGCCGGCCGTGACTTCCTGCGCGAACGCGGCTTCGACCGCGCGGCCGCGGAACGGTTCGGCGTCGGCTTCGCGCCCCGCTCCGGTGAGGCGCTCGCCGCCGAGCTGCGGGGCAAGGGGTTCACCGACGAGGAGCTCGTCCTCGCCGGGCTCGTGGGGCGCGGCGGCCGCGGTCTCTACGACCGCTTCCGCGGCCGGCTCGTGTGGCCGATCCGCGACCTCACCGGCGCCACGGTCGGGTTCGGGGCGCGTCGCCTCTTCGACGACGACCGCATCGAGGCGAAGTACCTCAACACCTCCGAGACGCCCATCTACAAGAAGACCTCCGTGCTCTACGGCCTCGACCTCGCGAAGAAGGCGATCTCGACGACCCGGCGGGCCGTCGTCGTCGAGGGCTACACCGACGTCATGGCGTGCCACCTCGCCGGCGTCGAGTCGGCGGTCGCGACGTGCGGGACGTCGTTCGGGACCGACCACGTCGCCACGCTGCGTCGTCTCCTGCGCGACGACGCCCAGTCGGCCCCCGCGCGCACGATCTTCACCTTCGACGGAGACGCCGCCGGGCAGAAGGCCGCCATGCGGGCCTTCTCGCTCGACCAGCGCTGGGCCTCGCAGAGCTACGTCGCCGTGGCCGACTCCGGGCAGGACCCGTGCGACCTGCGGATCCGGTCGGGTGACGGGGCCGTGCGCCTGCTCGTCGAACAGGCCGTGCCCATGTTCGAGTTCGCCGTCCGGACGACGCTCGCCGCCTACGACCTCGACCACGCCGAGGGGCGCGTGCAGGCGATGCGGGCCGTGGCCCCGATCATCGCCGACATCCGCGATCGCTCGCTGCGCCCCGAGTACACGCGCACGGTCTCGGGATGGATCGGCGTCGAGGTCGAGCAGGTGGCCCGCGAGGTCGCGCGCGCCGCGGACGCCGAACGACGCCCGGGCCACGCGGCGCCGGTCGCGCCCGCCGCGCCTCCGGTCGCCGAACCCGGGGCACCGCAGGCCGCACCCGTCGACCCGGAGACCGTGCCGTTCGGATTCCCGAACCTGCGCGACCCCGAGGTCGACCTCGAGCACCAGTTGCTGCAGGTGCTCGTGCAGCACCCGCGGGCGGTGGCCGACGCCGACGCGGCGGCCCTCGCGGCCATGACCCTGAGTGACCCCGGCCACCACGCCGTCATGCACGCGGTCCTCACCCAGTGGGGCCGGCACGAGACCGTGTCGTCGGCGGCCTGGGTCGACGCCCTCGACGCCGCCGCCGGGCCCCGCGCGTCCCGGCTCGTCAGCCATCTCGCGGTGGCCCCCGTCAAGGCGCGGGTCGACCCGACGACGATGCAGCCCGACGAGCGGTACGTCGACTCGCTCGTCGTCCGGATGCGCGAGAACGCGCTCAAGCGGCGGATCGCCGACGCCACCGGGGCCCTGCGCCGCGCCGAGGGCGACGACCCGGCCCGGGCGCACGGCATCGCCGTCGAACTCACCGCCCTGCAACGCGACCTCGCCGGCCTGCGGGCGCGGGTGAGCTGATGGGCCTCTTCTCCCGCCGGCGGCCCGAGGCCTCCCTCGCCCGCGACGTCCTCCGCCGCGAGCGCCCGGGGGAGCGCCCCCTCGCGGTGACGACCGAGACCTACCGTGGCGGGCTCCTCGTCGCCGGGACGACGCGCGTGTGGGTCCTCGACCCCGGCGGCTCCGACGGCGCGACCGTGCGCCTCTCCCGGCCGTGGCTCGACGTCCTCGCGGGCGCCTGGGAGCCGGTGACCGGGACGATCTCGGTGACGTGGGTCGACGGCGGCCGCGCGGCCCAGTGGACCCTCGGACCGGGCGGGGACCGCTTCTCCGCCGTGTTCTACGAGCGGGTCGCGGCGAGCGTCCTCGTCGACGCCGTCGTCGTCCTCGACGACGCCGAGGTCGGCCGCGTCGCGATCCGGCGCGACCTGTCGGACTCCTCGCTCGTCGAGCAGATCGTGCCGGCCCGCGGGGTGCGCCGCGGCGACCCGCAGGTGGCCGCCCTGTGCGGGGAGGTCCTCGCCGAGCTCGCCGAGTCCGCGGGCCTGCGCTGACGGGCCGGTGACGGACGCCGCCGACGCCGCCCCTGGGCCGGCGACGCGGCGTGGGCGAACGCGCGCGTGCGCGTGGACGATTGACCAGGTCAGCCCCGCCGACCGCGATTTCGCCCGGCTGCCGAAGTTTGCTAATCTTCCTCAGGCAGCATTCCCCTGTAGCTCAACTGGCAGAGCATTCGGCTGTTAACCGGAGGGTTGTTGGTTCGAGTCCAACCGGGGGAGCCACCGCGAAGGCCCCGACCGCACGGTCGGGGCCTTCGTCGTGTCGGTGACCGTGTCTATAGCGGTGGGCCAGGTGGGGCTTGAACCCACGACCGACGGATTATGAGTCCGCTGCTCTGACCGGCTGAGCTACTGGCCCGCAGCGCACAGACTAACCGGCCCGCCGACTGCACTCACGGCTCGCCCGGGGAGGTCAGGCGTCGGCGAGCGTCAGACCGATGGTCGACAGCAGCTCGTACGGCGGGATCTTCGTGCCACCCGAGGCGATCGCGAGCAGCGCGGAGGCCAGGCTGGCCATCGCGGAGGTGAGGATGATCGGGTCCTGGCCCTCCATCTCGTCGCGCAGGACGTCGACGTACTCGTTGACGGTGCAGCCCCCGTCCATGCTCTGGAGCCGGGCCGTGAGGATGGCCATCGCGCTCTGCATGCCGGGCGCCGGTGCGGTGATCTCGTTCATGGTGGTTCCCCCCTGGTCGAAGCGTGTGTCCTGCGGTGTCGCCACGGTTCTCCGCCCCCACGACGGTGCGACCTCGAGCGCCGAGGCACTCGATGTCCGCGGCCGATGTTCCCTGCACCGGCGGCGGCGACAGGACCAAGTCAACCGTACGTCTTGATCGGTTGTCCAGCTTTCCACGCCCACGAGCTGCGAACTTGTCGACATCCGTTCGTCGCGTGGGCTTGGCCGGGCGGCGTCGGTGGGGCAGAATGACGAGAAGGCAAGGCAACTCGCGCGTCCGCTCCGGGAAGGGCGGATGCGTCCGGGGCCGGCCCGCACAACCGAAGAGATCGACACAGATCACAGCATCGGCGCGTCGCAGGCGCACGATCGGCTCGGTCATCCGCGTGAGGTCGTTGGGGAAGACGTCCCTCACACACAGGAGGCCCGGATGTCCGTCGTGTCGTCGACCGTCATGACCCGCGGGGTGGTGTTCATTCACTCGGCCCCGGCGGCGCTGTGCCCCCACATCGGGTGGGCGCTCGAGAGCGTCCTCGGCGAGGGGGTACGTCTCGAGTGGACCCCTCAGCCGCTCGGGAGATCCTTCGTGCGCACCGAGGTCGCCTGGGTGGGCGAGCCCGGCACGGGCGCCCGCATCGCCAGCGCCATGCGCGGATGGGACAGCCTCCGCTACGAGGTCACCGAGGAGGCCAGCCCCGGATCCGACGGGTCCCGCTGGAGCCACACGCCCGCCCTCGGCATCCACCACACGTGGACGTCCGCGAACGGCGACGCCGTCCTCAACGAGGACCGGATCCGCGCCGCCCTGCGGGCCGGCGACCACAGCGCACTGCGCCGGGAGCTCGACGTCGCCCTCGGCACCGCGTGGGACCTCGAGCTCGACCCCTTCCGCCACGCCGGCGACGGCCAGCCCACCCGCTGGCTCTACCGCGTGAGCTGAACCGCCCGCCCGGGCGAGTCCCCGTGACGCGTCGCACCCGCGGGGGAGTGCGCGCGTGACGGCCGACCGCGTCCGAGCGTCCGCGGTCGCCCTGCGCCCGCGTGCGGGGACGTGCACCGCGACCGACGCGACGGGAGGCCACCCGGGCGGGTGGCCTCCCGTCGCTGTGCCCGGCGGCGCCCGTTCGTCCGGGCTCACGCGCGGACCGGCCCGATGGCCCCCCTACCGGCGCAGCCCCGCCTCGAGGGCGGCGACGAGGCGCGGCCGCAGGTCGGCCGGGGCGACGACCTCGTCGACGGAGCCGACGCGGACGGCCCGATGGATGTCGTGGATGCCGTCGAACTCGGCGGCGACCTCCCCGAGCTTCTCGGCGCGCACGTCGCGGCGCGTCGCCTCGAGACGGGCCCGCAGGGCGGCGGCGGCCGCCCGCTCGGCGTCGGCGTCGCCCTCGCCGCGGGTGGCCGCGAGCTGCGCCTCGAGCCCGCTCACCCGGGGATCCTGGGCGGTGCGCGCGTCGACCTCGCGGGCGAACACCACCGCGGCGGCGGGGGCGCCGCCGAGGACCGACGCGTAGGACCCCTCTACGGCGAGCACCGTCATGTTCGGGTTGAGCGCCTTCGAGAAGACGACGAACGCGCCGCCGTGGTAACGGGAGACGACGCAGAAGACGATGGGGCCGTCGAAGTTGACGATGGCTCGGCCGATCTCCGCGCCGTACTCGAGCTGGAGGTTGCGCATCGACTCTGGGGAACCGTCGAAGCCGGAGAGGTTGGCGAGGACGACGACGGGCCGGTTGCCGCTCGCCGCGTTGACGGCGCGGGCCGTCTTCTTCGACGAACGGGGGAACAGGGTGCCGGCCGTGTAGACGTCGGGGCCGTCGGTGGGGGGGAAGCCGCGGCGGGGCACGGGCCGCGACTCGATCCCGATGAGGCAGACGGGGATCCCGCCGAGGTGGGCGTCGGCGACGACGGAGGTCTCGGCGTCGGCCATGCCGGCCCAGCGCTCGAGCGTGGGGTGGTCGGCGTCGGCCACCGCCCCCATGAGGGTGCGGATGTCGAACGGCTTCTTCCGGTCGGGGTTCGTCCGCGCCGAGAAGATGTCGCCGATCCGCGTGAAGCCCGCGTCCCCGGCCGGGTGCGGCGAGGTCGTCACGTCGCGGTCGACGGGGTCGGTCGTCGCCACCCGTCGGGGCCCCGCCTCGCCGGGGGCGACGTACGTGTGGTCGTAGTGCGCCATGAGGATGCGCCGCGCCCCGAGCAGGTCGGGGGCCCAGTACTGCGCCTGCCCGTTCGGGCCCATGACGCGGTCGTACCCGCCGATGCCGAAGTTGTCCTCCGCCGAGACGCCGCCGGAGAAGTCGAGCGACTGCTTGCCCGTGAGGACCATCGCGCTGTCGGGGGTCATGACGAGGATGCCCCTGCAGTGCATGAGCATCGTCGCCTCGGCGTTCCAGTACGGCTGCGCGCCGACGTTGACCCCGGCGACGACGACGTTGATCTCTCCGCCGGCCTGCGTGAACTCGACGATCCGGCGCAGGGCGCGGGCGACCCAGTCCATGTTCTCGGTGCCGGAGTCCATCGAGATCCGCGCGCCGGCCGAGACAGTGTACCACTCGAGGGGGACCCCCATCGACTCGGCGAGGTCGATCGCCGCGACGATGCGGGCGCACTCGGGCTCGCTGACCGCGCCCAGCGCCCGCAACGGGTCCCCGCAGAGCACCACCCGCGTGACCCCGTGCGGGTGCCGCGCGGTGCGCGTCGTGACGACGGCCGCGATGATCCCGCTCGTGTTGCGCCCCCGCGGCCGCTCGACGGGGACGAGGCGGCCCGATTCGTCGAGGTCGTACTCCGTGGTCGACCCGCCGGCGCCGGCGATCATCGCCTGCAGCTCGTAGGGGTAGACGAGGCCGCGGCGCCGGGCGCGCAGGACCTTGGTGGCGTAGTCGTCGAGGGGGTGCAGCGGCTCGGTGGGCGGACCCCCGAGGGTCGCGACGACCCCCGACCCGGGCGCCTTCCGGAACCGCACCGCGAGCTGGGTCTCGGTGCCGTCCGGGGAGGCCACCGGCCCGTCGACGACGACCTCCTCGATCCCCGCGCCGGCGGTGACGGGGGCGATGTCATCCTTGAGCGCCGTGAGCTGCGCGACGTCGGCCTCGAGGGTGGGCCACAGGTGGATCCACACGTAGTTCATGTCGAGGCGCACCGACTCCTCGGCGTTCGCGGCGCGGACCCGACGGATCGCCTCCCGGCAGTTGGCGACGGCGCGCTCCGCGTGCGGCAGGCCGACGACGCGGCCCGAGGAGTCGCGGACGACGGCGACCTGACGGACCTGCGCGAGCGCGACGAGGCGCTGGTCGGTCGGGTTGCCCGGAGCGACACAGCGGTACAGCAGGACGTCGGCCGGCGCGTCGAGGCGGGTCACCTCGAACTCGCGCAGGCGCCACAGGTCCAGGCGTCGCCCCACCATCGGGTGCACCCCGCGGACGAGGACGTCCTCGGTCAACGGGGAGGGTGTTCCCGCGTCGTCGGGGTCGACGGGGGCAGCGGTGCTCGCGCGGACCGTGCGTCCCTGCGGCGAGGCGGCGGGGCGGAACGTGAAGTAGCCGACCTCGCGGCCGCCGCCCGGGCAGACGGCGACCGCGACGCGCCGCACCCGGTGCGGGAACTCCAGGTCGCCGAGGATCCGGCCGATCCGGGCGGAGGCCGCGTCGGGGTCCTCCGGCGCGTCGGGCCACGACAGGTAGAGGTCGACGATGGGGTCGTGCCCGGCGGGGGTGTCGGCGAGCTTCTCCTCGACGGCGCGGAGCAGTCCGCTCCCCTCGCGCAGCTCCGCGACCCGCCCGATCGTCGTGACGAGGTGCCGCGGCACCTCGTCGAGCGTGTACTGGGCGACGGCGACCGGGCGGCCCTGCACGTGGGTCTCGGTGAGCCCGTGGAGCCCGTGCCGGCGGTAGTGACGCTTGACGAGGACCGCGAGCATCGGTTCGTCGGCGGGCAGCTCGGCACCGCCGATGCGCTCGGCGAGGAACTGGACGATCTGCTCGGGGATCTCGGCCAGCGCGTCGATCGCCACGTCCCGGGCCGGGCTGGCCGGGGTGCCGGTCAGGTCGGCGAGGCGGCCCGAGACGCCGGCGAGGACACTCGCCCGCTCGGCGTCGACGAGCGGCTGGTCGAACCACCGGAACCGGACGCTGCGGGCGAGGTCGCCCACGACGGGGAACCGGAGCTGTGTGGCGGTGACGAGGTGGGCGAGGACGTCCCGGACGCGTGCGGCGAGGTCCGGGCCGGGCGCGGGCTCGACGAGCCAGGCCCGCAGGACGGTCGTGACGACCTCGACCTCGGGGGCCGACCGCTGCTGCGCAAGGAACACGCGGAACACGGCCTCCTCGAGCGCCGGCGTGCGGTCGAACGACGTCACGCCGTAGTGGCGCAGCACGCGGGCCAGCTTGGCGCGGAACGTCTCCGGCAGCGCGCCCCGCTCGACGTCGAGACTCTGCAGGTAGGTGTGGAAGTGCTCGCGCGAGCTGTGCACCCGCACGTCGAGATGGAGTTCCTCGCCGGCGGGGCGGTTGCGGGACAGCTCGACGAAGTCGGCGAACGTCTCGAGGAGGGCCAGCTCACCCGCCGGGGGCGCGTCGGTCGGCCGGGTCCGGGTCCGCAGGTAGGCCGCGAGCGCTTGCCCCTGCTCGGCCGGCACGAGGTCGTAGCCGAGGAGCATGGCCCCGAGGTCGTCGAGGTGGTGCCCGACCCGGTCGGTCCCGTCGCCCGCGGGGTCCGGCAGGTCGAGGTCGACGGCGGAGGCGGCGTCGGCGCGCGAGCCGTCGCCGAGGGGGGCGAGGCGCACGAGCACGGCGCCGGTCTCGACCTGGCTGCCGGGGGAGACCGTCAGCTCACTCACCCGCCCCTCGAAGGGGGCCGGCAGGACCGTCTCCATCTTCATCGACTCGAGCACGAGGACGGGGGCCCCGGCCTCCACGACGTCGCCGACGGCGACCGGCGTCGCCACGACGAGCGCCGGCGCGGGGGAGCGCAGGGCCCCGCCCTCGTCGAGGACCACCCGGTGCGTGACGCCGTTCACCTCGACGAGCTGGACGGCTCCGTGGGTGGCCGTGACGAGCCGGTACGTGGTGTCGTCGATCGTGATCCGCCCGGTGAGATCGTCGATCCGGTCGGTCTGCGCGAGGACCGTGCGCTCGACGTCGCCGGAGGCGAGGTGGACCCGGTACCGCCGCGACCCGATCCGGTAGACCGTCACCTTGGCCGCGCCGCCGCGCAGCTTGAGGTCGACGGCGCGACCCGTCCGGTGCTGCACCTGCGGCCGGCCGCCGCGGGCCGTCTCGAGCAGCCGGGCCCGCTCGACCTGCTCGGCCGTCTCGTAGGCCGCGATGCCCGCCGCGACGAGCGCGACGCCGGAGTGCCGCCGCTCGGCGAGGCGGCCCTGCGCGCGGACGCGGTCGATCCAGCCCGTGTCGGCGGAGCCGTCGAGCACCTCGGGCGCCGCGAGGAGGTCGAGGACGAGCCCCTTGTTCGTCGAGCCGCCCTCGATGACGACGGTCGTCTCGTCCATGGCGCGCCGCAACCGGGCCAGCGCCTGGGAGCGGTCCCGGCCGACGGCGATGATCTTCGCGATCATCGAGTCGAAGTCCGCGGGGATCTCGTCGCCCTCGGCGACCCCGGTGTCGACCCGGATGCCCGGGCCGCTCGGCAGGCGCAGACGCGCGATCCGGCCGGGGGAGGGGGCGAAGTCGCGGTCGGGGTCCTCCGCGTTGAGGCGCGCCTCGATCGCGTGGCCCGACTCGACCGGGCGGTCTCCCTCCAGCCGCCCGCCGGCGGCGACGTGGATCTGCAGGGCGACGAGGTCGGTGTCGGTCGTGGCCTCGGTGATGGGGTGCTCGACCTGGAGGCGGGTGTTGACCTCGAGGAACGCGAAGGTGGCCTCCCCGGGGTGGTAGAGGAACTCGACGGTCCCGGCCCCGGCGTAGTCGACGGCGAGGGCGAGGCGTTCGGCGCTCGCCTTGAGCTGGGCGGTCTGCGCCTCGTCGAGCAGCGGTGACGCCGACTCCTCGAGCACCTTCTGGTTGCGGCGCTGGACCGAGCAGTCGCGCACGCCGAGGGCCCAGGCGGTGCCCTGGCCGTCGGCGACGACCTGGACCTCGACGTGCCGGGCCCCCGTGACGAGGCGCTCGAGGAAGACGATCCCCGAGCCGAAGGCCCGCTCCGCCTCCGCCCGGGTGCGCTCGTAGGCGTCGGCCAGGTCGGCGTCGGAGTCGACGCGCCGGATGCCGCGTCCGCCGCCGCCCGCGGTCGCCTTGAGCATGAGCGGGTAGCCGATGCGCGCGGCCGCGGCCGTCGCGTCCGCCAGGGTGTCAACGCCCCCGCGGCTCCACGGCGCCACGGGCACGCCGACCTCCTCGGCGATGAGCTTGGCGCCGATCTTGTCGCCCAGCCGGCGCATCGCCTCCGGGCTCGGACCGATGAAGGTCACTCCGAGGCGGCCGCACAGCTCCGCGAACGCCGGGTCCTCGGCGACGAAGCCCCAGCCGACCCACGCGGCGTCGGCGCCGCTCTCGTGCAGGGCCCGCTCGAGCACCGCCAGGTCGAGGTAGGGACGATCCGCGGCGGGGCCGAGGTCGTAGGCGTGGTCGGCCTCCCGCACGAACATCGCCCCCCGCTCGCCGCTCGTGTGCAGCGCGACGGTCTCGATCGGCCGCCCGCGGCCCGGCTCGAGCCCCGCGGCCGCGTTGAGGTCGCGGACCGCGTGGATGAGCCGCATGGCGGCCTCACCACGGTTGACGATGGCGATGCGGGAGAAGGTCACGGGGCACCTCGTGGGGTTCGGCGGTGGGCCGTCGGCGGCGACGGGCGCGCGGTCGGCGGGCGGGGCGGGTCGGCGGCAGGGACGGGACGACGCCCCCCGCGTGTCGCGAGGGGCGTCGCCGAGAGGGTCAGACGCTGGCGAAGGCCAGGGCCACGTTGCAGCCGCCGAACCCGAACGAGTTGTCGAGCGCGACGATGTCGCCGTCCGGCAGGGTGCGCGGCTGCCCGTGCACGATGTCGAGGTCGATCGCCGGGTCCTTCTCCTCGAGGTTGATCTGCGCGGGGGCCGTGCGCGTCTCGATCGCCTTGATCGTGAAGATCGCCTCCAGCGCCCCGGCCGCGCCGAGCAGGTGGCCCGTCAACGACTTCGTCGCGCTCACGGCGATGCCGTCGACCCGGTCGCCGAAGGCGGCGTGGATGGCCTTGCACTCGGCGATGTCGCCCACCGGGGTCGAGGTCGCGTGCGCGTTGAGGTGGACGACGTCGGACACGTCGATGTCGCCGCGCTGCAGCGCCTCCCGGATGGCGGCGGACGCGCCGATGCCCTCCGGCTCGGGAGCGGCCGCGTGGTAGGCGTCGTTGCTCAGCCCCGCCGACCGCAGCTCGGCGTAGATCTTCGCGCCGCGGGCCACGGCGTGCTCGTACGTCTCGAGCACGACGATCGCGGCACCCTCACCCATGACGAAGCCGTCGCGACCCACGTCGTACGGGCGGGAGGCGGTGGCCGGGTCGTCGTTGCGGGTCGACAGGGCCTGCATCGCGGCGAACCCGCCGATGCACACGGGGTGGATCGCCGCCTCGGTGCCGCCGGCGACGACCATGTCGGCCCGCCCGCTGCGCAGGGTCGTGATGGCGCTCGCGATGGCCTCGGCGCCGGACGCGCACGCGCTGACCGGGGTGTGGCCGCCGGCGCGGGCGCCGAGCTCGATGGCGACGGCACCGGTGGGGCTGTTGGCGAGCAGCATCGGCACCGTCAGCGGGAAGACGCGGCGGGGGCCCTTCTCGCGCAGGTCGTCCCACGCCTGGATGAGGGTCGTGACGCCGCCGATGCCGGAGCCGACGGCCACGGCGAGACGGTCGGGCTCGATCTCGGGGGTGCCGGCGTCGGCCCACGCCTCGCGCGAGGCGATGAGCGCGTACTGCGCACACGGGTCCTGACGGCGCAGCTCCACCTTCTTGAGGACCTCGGACGCCGGGGTCGCGAGGCTCGCGGCGAAGCGCACGGGAAGCTCGTACTGCCCGACCCACTCCTGCGTCAGGGTCTTCGCCCCGGGCGTGCCCCGGAGCAGGGCGTCCCACGTGGACTCGACGGTGCCGCCGAGCGGGGTCGTGGCTCCGAGACCGGTGACGACGATCCGGGCATCACTCGTGGTGGACATCGACGGTTCTCCTTGGGCGAGAGGGCGGGGACGGTGCGGGGGTCGAGAGTGTGTGGTGGGCGATGCGGGTAGTGACGGAGCGTGACGGGTGCCCGGGCGGGCGCCGCGGGTGACGCGCCAGGCGTCCGCGCCCGGCGCGCGGTGCCACGCCCGTGGGCGGGGTGGCACCGCGCTCGCGCGGGACGGGTCAGTCCTGCGCGCCGTGGATGAAGTCGACGGCGTCGCGGACGGTCTGCAGGTTCTTGACCTGCTCGTCGGGGATGCGGACGCCGAACTTCTCCTCGGCGTTGACGACGATCGTCATCATCGACAGCGAGTCGATGTCGAGGTCCTCGGTGAACGTCTTGTCGAGCTGGACGGCCTCCTGCTCGAGACCCGTCTCCTCGTTGATGATGTCGGCGAGACCCGCGAGGATCTCTTCCTGGCTCTGAGCCATGTGACTGCTCCTTCATCTGTGTCGGTCCGCGTGGCCGGGCCGGCCGCGCGGGCGGTGGGTGCGTCCCCGCCGCTGGCGGGTGCCGCCCGGGGGCGGCGGTGGTCCGATGCGTACCCGTCGGACCGGCGGGGGTTCAGGGGAGGACGACGACCTGCGCGGCCCACGTGAGGCCGGCGCCGAAGCCCATGAGCAGGGCGAGGTCGCCGCTCTTCGCGCGGCCCTCGCGCAGGAGACGCGCCGTCGCGAGCGGGATGGACGCCGCGGACGTGTTCGCCATGTCCGCGAGGTCGTCCCGCGCGACGACGACCCGGTCGGGCAGGCCGATCTTCTTGACGAGGGCGTCGATGATCCGCGTGTTCGCCTGGTGCGGGACGAAGACGTCGAGGTCGTCGGGCGTGATGCCGGCGGCCTCGATCGCCTCCAGCGCGACCGGCGCCATCTGGTAGGCCGCCCACCGGAACACCGAGGGGCCCTGCATGGTTAGGTACGGCCAGTACGTGTCGGTGGCCTCCGGGTTGACCCGCGCGGGCGGCGGGAGCTCGCCTCCGGCGGCGTCGAGCCCGTGCTCGGCGGTGTCGCGGAACCACGCGGCGCGGGCCGCGTTCCACCCGACGGACTGACTGATGAGCGGCGCGCCGGAACCGTCCGCCCCCCACACCGTGGCCGAGATGCCCGGCGTCGTCGACGGACCCACGAGGGCCGCGCCGGCGCCGTCGCCGAAGACGAACGCGGTGCCCCGGTCGTAGGGGTTGCGGTAGTCGGAGAGCTTCTCGGCGCCGATGACGAGCACGTGCTCCGCGCGGCCCGAGCGGACGAGGTCGTCGGCGGTCGCGATGCCGTAGGTGAACCCCGAGCAGGCCGCCCCTAGGTCGTAGGCCGCCGCGTGGCCCGCGCCGATCCGGTCGGCGACGAGGGTCGCGGCGGCGGGGGTCTGCACGTCGTGCGAGATCGTCGCGACGATGACCGCGCCGACGCGGTCCGCGGCCACGCCCGCGGCGTCCAGGGCCGCCTGCGCCGCCGAGACGGACATGTCGACGAGCGACTCGTCGGGGCCCGCCTGACGGCGGGCCGCGATGCCGGAGCGCTCCCGGATCCACTCGTCGGTGGAGTCGATGTAGCGGACGATCTCGTCGTTGCCGACGACGCGCTCCGGGCGGTGGTCGCCGATCCCGAGGATCGCGCTGAACTCCGGGCCGCGGATCGTGCGCAGGGTCGGCCTCGGCCGGTCGCCGCTCACGAGGCGGCGCCGTGCTCGGCCACGAGGGAGCGCGCCTTGTCGAGGTCGGCCGGGGTCCGCAGCGCGAGGGTCGCGACGCCCGGGAGGGCGCGCTTGGCCAGGCCGACGAGGGTGCCGGCGGGCGCCACCTCGAGGATCGCGGTGACCCCGAGCTCGGTGAAGCGCTCCATGCACAGGTCCCACCGGACGGGTCGGCGCACCTGCTCGACGAGGCGGTCGAGGACCTCGCGGCCGCCGGTGACGACCTCGCCGTCGCGGTTGGAGACCAGGGGGACGCGCGCGTCGGCGGGTGACAGGCCCGCGGCGTGGGCGGCGAGCTCGTCGACCGCCGGCTCCATGTGCGTGGTGTGGAAGGCGCCGGCGACCGACAGCCCGATGACCCGGGCCTTGGCCGGCGGTGCCGCGCCGAGCGCCTCGAGCTGCTCGGTGGTGCCGGCCGCGACGACCTGGCCGGCGCCGTTGGCGTTCGCGGCCGTGAGTCCGTGAGCGGCCAGCGTGGCGGCCACGTCCTCCGGGTCGCCGCCGAGGACGGCGCTCATGCCCGTGGGGCGAACGGCGCTGGCCTGCGCCATCGCACGGCCGCGCAGCGCGACGAGGCCCATCGCGTCGTCGGCAGCGAGCACGCCCGCCGCCGCGGCGGCGGTGATCTCGCCGACGCTGTGCCCGGCGAGCGCCCCGACCGCGCTCAGGTCCGGCCCGCTGCCGGCCGACTCGAGCAGCGCGTCGAGGGTGAGCAGCCCGGCGCCGACGATGAGCGGCTGCGCGACGGCGGTGTCCTTGATCGTCGCCTCGTCCGAGGTCGTGCCGTGGGTGAGCAGATCGACGCCGGCGGCCGCGCCGAGCCGTTCGAGCCGGTCGCGGTAGCCGGGGAGATCGAGCCAGGGGGAGAGGAAGCCGGGCTTCTGGGCCCCTTGTCCGGGGCAGACGATGACGAGCACCCCCACACTCTGGCGTAGTCGGGGCTCCGATCCCGGTCCGGGTCCCGACAAGTTTCGTCCGCTTCTTTGGAGGTTTCCTCCAAGTTTGCCGTGGCACGGGGGCGTCGCGAGGCGTCGTTTCCCGTCGATCGGGGGCCCGAGGGCTCGGAAACTCGCGGGGCGAGAGGTGGCCCGGCGCTCAGGGGTCGGGCGGGCCGTCGACGTCCGCCGGCCGCGGGCGCCGGGTCCGGGACCTGGGGACGTCGAGGGCGGCGACGGCGATCGCGGTGCGCACGACGTGCGCCTCCCGCGGATCGGTGAGGTCGTACCCGGTCACCTCCGCGATGCGCCGCAGCCGGTACCGGACCGTGTTCGGGTGCACGAACAGGTCGCGCGCCGAGGCCTCGATCGAGCGCCCGACGTGCAGGAACGTCGTCGCCGTCTCGAGCAGGGACGACCCGGCCGCCTCGAGGGGGCGGTGGATCCGCTCGACGAGGAGGTGCCGGGCCGGGGTGTCGGCGATCAGCGCGCGCTCCGGCAGGAGGTCGTCGGCCGCGACCGGGCGCGGGGCCGCGGGCCAGGCGGGCGCGGCCCGGAGGCCCGACATCGCCGCCCGCGCCGACCGCCCGGCCGCGAAGAGGCGCGGCACGCTCGGCCCGAGCACGACGGCCCCCGGGCCGAAGTGGGGGGTGAGCTGGGAGACGACCCGGGCGTGGTCGTCGCCGCCGCCGAGGACGACGACGAGCCGTCCGCCCTGCACGGCGATGAGGGTCTCGACCCCGTGCCGGCCGGCGACGTGGCGCAGGGCGGTGACCGCGTCGTCACTGCGCGTGCGCCCGGCGTGGCCGACGACGACGGTGACCGGGCCGAGCGTGCCCCACCCGAGCGCGGTCGCCCGTGAGACCGTCTCGTCGTCGCTCTCGCCGCGCACGATCGCGTCGACGACGAGGGACTCGAGGCGGGCGTCCCAGGCCCCGCGCTGCTCGGCGGCGTTCGCGTACACCTGCGCCGCCGCAAAGGCGACCTCCCGCGAGTACCGCAGGACGGCCAGCGACCAGACGGCCTGCTGATCGGGCGGCGCGAGCCGGTCGACCTCCTCCTCGACGGTCTCGACGACGGAGCGCACGAGGTCCACGGTCTGGCTCAGCGTGATCGTGCGCGTGAGCTCCCGCGGTGCCGAGCCGAAGACGTCGGCCATGAGGCGCCCCGCCCGCCCTGGTTCGCGGCACCAGCGCAGGAACTCCGAGATGCCCGCCGCGGCGATGAGACCCACCCACGACCGCTCCTGCGCCGGGAGTTCGCGGTACCAGCCGAAGCGTTCCTCGAGGCGGCGCTGCGCGGTGGTCATGAGGTCGCCGGCGGACCGCTCCAGCGTGCGCAGCGTCGCGGCCTCGTCGGCCGACGTCAGGCCCGGGGGACCGGCGGGCGGTCCTGCGGCCGGGCGGCCCGTCACCCCGTCCGCGGCCCCGTCCGCGGCCCCGTCCGGCGGCTCGTCCGGTCGCTCGTCACCGGGAGTCATGAGGGTGGAGTCTACGGAGGCGAGCGCGCCCGGTTTGTGTTCCCCCGACAATCCGGGCCTCGGCGGCCGGGAACGGCGCGTTCCCCTCCCGGTCGCCGGCGCGTCGCCGACCCGACACCCGGCCATCACCCATCCGGGGGGCGAGGGGGAGTTGACTACCGCTCATGGCTGCCACCACCCCCCGCCGCGTCGTCGGCGCCTCCCTCACGGCCCTGCTCCTCGGGGCCACGGTCGTCCCCGCCTCCGCCCTCGCGGCCGACGCGGGCGCCGACCGCTCACCCACCGCGCGCGCCGAGCGCACGCGCATGCCCGCCCCGCTCGTCGTCGCCCACCGTGGCGCCTCGGGGTACCGCCCCGAGCACACGATCGCCGCGTACGAGCTCGCCGTCGCCCAGGGCGCGGACTACATCGAGCCCGACCTCGTCCTCACCAAGGACGGGGTCCTCGTCGACCGGCACGAACCCGAGATCTCGGGGACCACCGACGTCGCGACCCGCCCGGAGTTCGCCGCCCGGAAGACGACGAAGAACCTCGACGGCACGCCCACGACCGGGTGGTTCACCGAGGACTTCACCCTCGCCGAGCTGCGGACGCTGCGCGCGAAGGAGCGACTGCCGAAGGTGCGCCAGCAGAACACGATCTACGACGGCCTGTGGCGGGTGCCGACGTTCGAGGAGGTGCTGGCCACCCGCGAGCGCCTCCAGAAGCAGCACAGCCGGCCCATCGGGATCATCCCCGAGATCAAGCACTCGACGTACTTCCACTCCCAGGGCCTCGACCCCGAGAAGGAGTTCTTGCGCCTCGTGCGGGAGTACGGGCTCAACCGGCGGCACGCGCCGCTCTGGCTCCAGTCGTTCGAGCTGACGAACCTCAAGACGATCCGCCGCATGGGCTACCGCGCCAACTCGACGTTCCTCGCGTGGACGGGCTCGGGCCCGCTCGACGGTCCGTTCGACATGATCGCCAAGGGCGACAAGCGGACGTACGCCGAGTACCTGACGCCCGCGGAGCTGAGCAAGATCGCGCGGTTCGCCGACGGCATCGGCCCCGAGAAGTTCTTCGTCATCCCCAAGAAGCCGGACGGCCGCCTCGGCGCGCCCACGAGCCTCGTCGCCGACGCCCACCGCGCCGGGCTGAAGGTGATCCCCTGGACCTTCCGCAACGAGAACCAGTTCATGGCGAAGGACTTCCACAACGGCACCGACCCCGACGACTACGGCAAGGCCGTCGAGGAGATTGTCGTCTACCTGCGCACGGGCATCGACGGGGTGTTCACCGACAACCCCGACACCGGCGTCGTCGCCCGCGAGGCGTTCCGCGCCGGCCGCGATCGCTGACCGCCGGCCGAGCCGGGACGCGACGACCCCCGCCGAACGGGCGGGGTCGTCGCGTTCCGGCGATCGGGGCGGGTCGGCCCGTGGTGTTCGGGCTCAGGGCGTGGGGCCACCCAGGGCGGCGAGCGCCTCCGAACGCCCCACGACGACGGGCGCGCCCAGCGGCATCGCCTCGCCCGTGACGTCTCGGGCGGCGCCGCGCTCGAGGGGGGCGGTGCGGATCCGGCACCCCGCCTCGAGGCAGGCGAGCAGCGCCGCGCCGTGGTCGATGGCGTGGAACTCGCTGATCGCGCAGGCCGCCGCGCGTCCGAGCGCCACCTGCGTGAGGGAGAGCGTGCCCGAGCCCATGATGCGCAAGGTCGCGTCCGCGGCGACGCAGGCGTCGTAGAACCGGTCCAGCCCGGGCCACCAGCGGTTCCCGTGCAGCTCGGTGAGCACGACGCCGCCGCTCAGCGGGGTCTCGGGGCGCTCGACGGGCAGCCCGTCGATGCGGACGCCCCCTCCCGCGACCGCATCGACGACCTGCCCGGTCCCGTGGTCGACGACGACGCCGACGACGGGGCGACCCTCGTGCACGAGGCAGAGGGAGAAGGAGGAGAAGGCGAGCCCGGCCGCGAAGTTCGTCGTCCCGTCGACGGGGTCGCAATGCCAGCTCCACGCCGAGTCCGGTCCGGAGACGCCCGCCTCCTCACCGACGACGCGATGGGTGGGGAAGGCGGAGGTCAGGATCTCGCGCACGCGTGTCTCGACGGCGCGGTCGACGTCCGTTACGAGGTCGGCGGCCCCCGACTTGGTCTCGACGCGCCGGGCGCCCGCCCGGGAGCGCCGCAGGGCGAAGCCGGCGAGATCGAGGGCGACATCGCGCGCGCGGGCGAGGTCGGCGGGGATCGCCCGCGGTGGACCGGCGGCGACGACGGCGGCGAGCAGGTCGATGCGATTCGTCGTGATCGAGTCGACGCCGAGGTCGACGAGCAGCGCCATCGCCGCCGGGTCGTCGATGGTCCACACCGACTGGGCGAGCCCGAGGTCGTGGCAACGCCGCAGGTCGGATGGGGTCAGCTCGCTCCCGTCGCTGTTGAGGTGGTCGGGGCGGAGCCGCCCGACGAGCTCGCGCAGGTCGTGCTCGTCGACCCCCTCGGTCGCGAGGTAGATCGACGCGTCGGCGTCGAGGCCGCGCACGACGAACATCGCGAGCGTGTCGCCGCACCAGGCGACCTGCCCCCGCCCCGGATGGGCCGCGACGACCGCGTGCGCGCCCTGCGCGATCGCGGGATCCGGCACGTCCACGAGCAGGCGGACGCCCGTGCCGGCCACGAGGTCGAGCACCTCGCTCAGGCGCGGGATCCGGTCGCCGCCGCACCGCAGCTCCGCCACCTGCGCCATCGTCTGGTCGCGCACGGCGCTCGGGCGGCCCCAGATCCGGGCGGTCGTCGCGTCGTGCAGGACGATCGGCACGCCGTCCGCGGTGATCCGGACGTCGATCTCGATCGTCGCGACGCCGGCCTCGAGCGCGGCGGCGACCGCCGGCAGGGTGTTCTCGAGGTGGGTCCACGATTCGCCGCGGTGGGCGCAGATCTCGACCATCGCGCTACCGGCCGGGGGTGTGGGTGGGGGCGGGTGAGTCCACGCGCGCTCCGTCGCGAAAGCTCATCGGGCGCTCGAGCCGGAGACCGACCCGCTGACCGGGGGAGACGTCGGGCCGGACGGCCATGGACCGCACCGTCGTGGACCCGCCGGTCGGCTCGTCACCCGAGGAGTCGAGGTCGATGACGACCTCCTGGAACGCTCCGCGCGGCACGACCCGCCGCACGATCCCGTCGAGATCGCCGGACCCGGGTGCCACGCACGTCGTGTGCTCCGGCCGGACGCACGTGAGGATCCCGTCGCGCGGGGCGACCCGCCCGCCGGTCACCACCCCGGGCAGGGTGTTGAGCTGCCCGACGAAGTTCGCGACGAAGCTCGTGCGCGGGGCGTCGTAGAGCTCGTCGGGGGCGCTGAACTGCTCGATGCGGCCGTCGTTCATCACGGCGACGCGGTCGGACATCGAGAGGGCCTCGTCCTGGTCGTGGGTGACGAGCACGGTCGTGATGCCGAGGCGTTGCTGCAGCTCGCGGATGTCCTCGCGCACCTTGACGCGCAGCTTGGAGTCGAGGTTGCTCAGCGGCTCGTCGAGCAGGAGCACGTGCGGCTCCTGCACGAGCGCCCGGGCCAGGGCGGCGCGCTGCTGCTCCCCTCCGGAGATCGTGGCGGGGCGGCTGTCGCGGTGGTGGGCCAGGTCGACGAGCTCGAGCACGCCCAGGACGCGCCGCTCGATCTCGGCCTTGGGCAGGCGGCGCAGCTTCAGGGGGTACGCGACGTTCTTGAACACGCTCATGTGCGGCCACAGCGCGTAGTTCTGGAAGACCATCGCGCTCGGGCGCCGGTCCGGGGGCAGGCGCACGACGTCGGAGCCGTCGATCTCGATGCGCCCGGCGTCGGCCGCGAGGAAGCCGGCGACCATCCGCAGCGTCGTCGTCTTGCCGCAACCGGAGGGCCCGAGCAGGCTGACGAGCTCGCCGGGGCGGACGTCGAGGTCGAAGTCGGCGACGACGACCTTCTCGCCGAAGACCTTCCGCAGCCCGCGGATCCGCAGGCCCTTGGGCGTGATCGCCTCGGTGACGACGCGGGGATCGGGCGCCCGGCTCATCGGATCTGGAACCCTTCGGCGAGGTGACCACCCATGACCTGCCTACGGACGAGGAGCAGGAGCAGCACCGACGGCGCGGAGAGCATGAGGGAGAAGACGGCGGCCACCTGCTTGGGGTAGTTGAGCACGAGGCTGTACATCTGGGTCGGCATGGTCATGTAGTCGGGGGCTCCGATGAGGTAGGTGCCCTGCGCCTCGTCGAAGCTCGCGAGGAAGGACATGATGGCGGCGACGAGGATGCCCGGCAGCGCGAGCGGCAGGGTCACGGTGAAGAAGACGCGCAGCGGCCGGGCGCCGGCGTCGCGGGCCGCCTCCTCGAGGGAGCGCGGCACGGCGGCGAAGGCGGCGGCGGGGATCCACGTCATGAACACGACGGTGCCGATGACGTGGACGATGAGGATCCCGAGCACGGTCTGCATGAGGTCGAGGGCGTAGAAGAGCGAGGCCATCGTCGCGAACAGCCCCATCTTCGGGAAGGCGTTGGTCGCGAACAGCCCGATGAGCATGGTCCGGCGCCCGAAGAAGTCATGGCGGGCGAAGGCGTACGCCGCGGGCAGGCAGATCACCGCCGAGGCGAGGACCGTGAGTGGCGCGAAGGTGAGCGAGTTCTGTACGGCGGCCGCGAGGTTGGGGTCGTCGAGGACCACACGCCACCAGCGCAGGGTCAGCCCGTCGGGCAGCAGGTGCGGATACGTCCAGTTCGACACGAAGGCGTGCGCCCCCAGCCAGAGCAGGGGCCCGAACACGAAGAGGCACAGCCCGGCGACGACGACCCCGAGCAACGTGCGCGCCACCCGGTCCATCACCGCACCGCGCCCGACGCCGAGCGGAAGTTCGCCCACACGTAGAAGGCCCCGATCGCCGAGGCGAGGGCGAAGACGACGAACGCCATGACGATCGACTGCTGCGGTTGGTTGAAGGCCTGGAAGTAGTTCGCGATGTCGACGCCGAGCATCGCCGGCGCGTTCGGGCCCGTGAGGTAGGGGACGGTGAAGGACCCGAGGACGCCGATCGAGGTGAACGTCACCGCGATGACGATGGGCACCGCCGCGATCGGCAGGATGATCCCGGCCGCGGTGCGGGCCCGTGAGGCCCCGGCGTCGCGAGCCGCGTCGATGAGCGCGTCGGGCACGGCCTGCACCCCGGAGGTCACCATGAGCACGGCGAAGGGGAGCGACGTCCACACCGACCCGATGACGACCGCGGTCTGCGTGTAGGCCCAGACCGGCCCGTCGATGCCGACCTGGGCGAGGACGGTGCGCACGAAACCGGTGCCCGAGTAGAACGTGAGGATCGCCCACGAGCCGATGACGACGGGGATGAACATCGGCACGATCGACAGCACGGCGAGCCCCTTGGCCAGGGCCGAGTCGGAGAACCGTTGATACAGCGCGATCCCGATGGCCAGGACCATGACGATCGCCGTCGAGACGATCGTCACGCCGACCGTCGCCGCGAGGTCGCTGCGGAAGCGGGGGTTGGACAGGACCTCGGTGTACGCCCCGAGGGTGCCCCACCAGGTCGTCGCCTCGTGCTGATGCTGGCCGATCGCCGCCGTCGTCGAGTTGAGCCCCCCGAAGTGCCCCAGACTGTAGAGGCCCGCGGTGACGATCGGCAGCCCGACGAAACCCAGGATGAGCAGCATGGGCGGCATCGCCATCGCGAAGCCGCGTCCCGGCCTACGCACCGGTCCTCCGCCGGCTCGGACGAGGGATCACTGCCCGGGGACCTTCTGGTCCCACTGGTTGTTGAGGTCGTTGGCGACCTCGGCGTAGTAGGTGGGGCGCATCGTCGTCGGGTCGGTGCCCTCGAACTTCTTCTGCACCTCCGCCGGCAGGCTCGCCAGCGGGGCGACGGGGGTGCCGGCGATCTCCATCGCGATGTCGGCCTGCGCGGGCGGGGTGAGCAGGTAGGCGAGGAGCTTCTGGGCCGCCTCCTGGTGCGGGCTGTTCTTGGCGACGCCGAGATAGGACGCTCCGCCGGTGAACGACGGCGCGGTGATCTGGGTGACATCCACGGTGTCGGGGATCTGGCCGTTCGTCTTCGCGGTGACGAACATGTCGGACCAGACCGGCGCCATGTCGATCTGCCCGGAGGAGAGCAGTTCGAGCACCTGGGAGTTGCCGTTGGGGTAGACGCCCTTGCCATACACGTACGGGTTGAGGCCCTTGAGCACGGCGAAACCCTTGTCCCACTTGGCCATCGCCGCCTTGTCCACGCTCGTGCGCAGCGCGTTCGCGGACGCCTCGTCCATGTTCGCGTCTAGCACGGTGGTCGCGAAGGACTGCCCGGAGCCGCCGGACTTCGGCGAGTTGTAGGCGAACCTGCCGGGGTGGGCCTCGACCCAGGCGAGCAGCTCGTCGAGGGTCTTCGGGGGTGCGTTCACCGTCTTGGTGTCGTAGGCCAGCAGCACCGAGCTGGCGCGGTACGGGACGCCGTGGCCCCGGCCGGCCTCGACCAGGGTGGGACTCACCTGCGCGAGAGCGGGCAGGGTGTCGGTCCCCTGCGGCACGAGCAGGTCGGAGTCGGCGGCCTGGCTGACGAAGCCGGCGTCGATGACGTCGAAGCCGACGTCCTTGCCCCCCTTGACGGCCGCGGCGAGCTTGGCGAGGTTCTGCGCGTCGTGCTCGCCGTGCAGGTCGAAGTTGGTCTTGACGGTGATGCCCGGGTTCGCCTTGGTGAACCCCGGGATGAGCTTCTTCTCCCACAGGTTCTGGATGTTCGTGTCGGCGCTGATGAGGACGGTGACGGACTGTGCGCCTCCGCCGGAGGCCCCGCCCGTGGCGGCCGCCTTGTCGTTCTGCACGTCGGAGGAGGACTTGGCGCATCCGGCGACGGCGAGGGGGGCGGCGAGGGCCAGCGCGAGGGCCAGCGTGCGGGTGGAGCGAGGGAGCGCCATGGCAGTGTCCGTTTCGTCATCGAGGTGCGTCCGGACGGTCCTCGTGATCGTGGCCGTGCGGCGCCGGATGGATCGTCAGACTACTCAGGAACGATCATGTTCGACAGTGTTTCGGTCGCACGTGAACCTTGGACGTCGTCGAGGTGAACCTCGAGGCCGCCCCGCCGCGCGGCGTCGAGGGCGGCGGCGGGAGCCGTCGCGGAGGTGACGAGACCGGCCAGGTCGCTGCCGTCGCACACGCGGCTCGAGCCGCGACCGGGGAACTTCGTGGCGTCGGCCACGACGTACGCCCGCGACGCGGCCCGGAGCATCGCGCGCTTGATCGGCACCTCCAGGACCGTGGTGTCCATCACCTGCAGGTCGCCGTCGCCCCCGGTGCGGATGCCGCTCGTCGAGAGGAACAGCACGTCGGCGTGGACCTGCTCGAGCGCATGCTCGGTGAGGAAGCCGACCATCGAGTGGTAGTCGCGTCGCACGAGCCCACCGAGCACCATGAGCTCGACGGCCGGGTCGCCGGCGAGCACCGCAGCGGCCGGCAAACTGCTGGTCAGGACGGTGATGCGGCGTCCACAGAGCGCCTGCGCGATGCGATGGGTGGTCGTGCCGATGTCGAGCAGGACGCTCTGGCCGTCGCGCACGAGGCCGGCCGCGACGCGGGCGATCGCCTCCTTGGCGTCGGCGTTGACGCCCCGCACGGCGTCGAACGGCTCGTCGTGCTCGTCGATCGGCATCGCTCCGCCGCGGACCCGTCGCAGGAGCCCGGAGGCGTCGAGTTCCGCGAGGTCCCGCCGCAGGGTGGCCACGCTGGCGTCGACCGACCCGGCCAGGTCGGCCACCGTCGAGGTCCCCCGCGCGCGCAGCGCGTCGAGGATGAGGTGGTGGCGCTGTTCCCTCAGCATCGCCGAGGGTCCCGCGGTCGTCCGCGTACGCGCGTCATGGGCTCATGCTAAACGCGCAGGTTCGCTCACGAGGGCCGTCGGGCCGAGCCGGGCCCGCACGCGCGATGACCCCCACCCCAGGGGGT
Source organism: Agilicoccus flavus (assembly GCF_014857905.1). GTDB lineage: Bacteria > Actinomycetota > Actinomycetes > Actinomycetales > Dermatophilaceae > Agilicoccus > Agilicoccus flavus. The sequence continues at coordinate 92,062 of NZ_JACYXE010000008.1, forward strand.
GAGGGTCGTCGCGTGGGCCGGGACGGGCGCGGTCAGCTCTCGCCGCCCGCGTTGCCCGACGCGCCGGCGGTGACGTCGAGGAGGCGGTACTTGTCGATCGCCTCCTGCGCGACGCTCTTGTCGAGCTTGCCCTGGTCGGCGAGGGCCGAGAGCGTCGCGACGACCATCGACGGTCCGTCGATGTGGAAGAACCGGCGGGCGGCCTGCCGGGTGTCGGAGAAGCCGAAGCCGTCCGCGCCCAGCGGGTGGTAGTCGCCCGGGACCCACGGGCCGATCTGGTCCTGGACCTCGCGCATGTAGTCGGAGGTCGCGACGACCGGGCCCGGAGCGTCCTGCAGCTTCTGCGTCACGTACGGGACCCGCGGCGTCGAGGTCGGGTCGAGGAGGTGGTCCTCGTCGCACGCCATGGCCTCGCGGCGCAGCTCGGTCCACGAGGTCACCGACCACACGTCGGCCTGGACGCCCCAGTCGTCGGCGAGGAGCTTCTGCGCCTCGAGCGCCCACGGCACGCCCACGCCCGACGCGAGGAGCTGGGCGCGCAGCTTCGCGTCCTTCTTCTGCGCCGGCTTGAGCAGGTACATGCCCTTCTTGATGCCCTCGACGTCGACGTCGTCGGGCTGAGCGGGCTGCTGCAACGGCTCGTTGTAGACGGTGATGTAGTAGATGACGTCCTCGTCCTGCGCGAACATGCGCTGGAGTCCGTCCTCGACGATGTGCGCGATCTCGTAGCCGTAGGCCGGGTCGTACTGGACGACCGCGGGGTTCGTGGCCGCGAGGATCGGGCTGTGGCCGTCCATGTGCTGCAGGCCCTCGCCCGCGAGCGTCGTGCGCCCCGCGGTGGCCCCGATGAGGAACCCGCGGGCCATCTGGTCGGCCGCCGCCCAGATGCTGTCGCCGGTCCGCTGGAAGCCGAACATCGAGTAGAAGACGTACACGGGCAGCATCGGCTCCCCGTGCGTCGAGTACGACGTTCCGGCCGCGGTGAACGCCGCCACGGAGCCGGCCTCGTTGATGCCGAGGTGCAGCATCTGACCCTGCGGCGACTCGCGGTAGGCGAGCATGAGCTCGGCGTCGACGGACGTGTAGTTCTGCCCGTGCGGGTTGTAGATCTTGCTCGTCGGGAAGAAGCTGTCCATCCCGAAGGTGCGGGCCTCGTCGGGGATGATCGGCACGACGCGCTTGCCGAACTCCTTGTCGCGCATGAGCTCCTTGAGCAGGCGCACGAACGCCATCGTCGTCGCGACCTGCTGCTTGCCCGACCCCTTCTTGAGGGTCTTGTACGCGTTGTGGTCGGGCAGGTGGATGGCCGTGCTCGACTTCCGCCGCTCCGGCACGTGACCGCCGAGCTTGGCGCGCCGCTCCTGCATGTACGCGATGCGCTCGTCGTCGGCCCCCGGGTGGTAGTAGGGGGGCTGGTACGGGTCGGCCTCGAGCGTCTCGTCGCTGATCGGGATCTGCAGCGTGTCGCGCAGCGCCTTGAGGTCGTCGAGCGCGAGCTTCTTCATCTGGTGGGTCGCGTTGCGGCCGGCGAAGTGCGAGCCGAGGGTGTAGCCCTTGATCGTGTGGGCGAGGATGACCGTCGGCTGCCCGGTGTGGTTGGCCGCGCGCTCGTAGGCCGCGTACACCTTGTGGTAGTCGTGGCCGCCGCGCTTGAGGCGCCACCAGATGTCCTCGTCGCTCCAGTTCTCGACGAGCTTGCGCGTGCGCGGGTCCCGGCCGAAGAAGTTGTCGCGGATGTAGGCGCCGTCGTTGGCCCGGAAGGTCTGGTAGTCGCCGTCGGGCGTGCTGTTCATGAGGTGCACGAGGGCGCCCTGGCTGTCGGCGGCGAGCAGGTCGTCCCAGCCGCGGCCCCAGATCACCTTGATGACGTTCCAGCCCGCGCCGCGGAACTGGGCCTCGAGTTCCTGGATGATCTTGCCGTTACCGCGGACCGGGCCGTCGAGGCGCTGCAGGTTGCAGTTGATGACGAAGTTGAGGTTGTCGAGCTCCTCGAACGCCGCGATCTGCAGCGCGCCGCGGCTCTCGACCTCGTCCATCTCGCCGTCACCGAGGAACGCCCAGACCTGCTGGTCACTGCAGTCCTTGATGCCGCGGTTGGTCAGGTACTTGTTGAACTGCGCCTGGTAGATCGCGTTGATCGGGCCGATGCCCATCGACACGGTCGGGAACTGCCAGAAGTCCTGCATGAGGCGGGGGTGCGGGTAGCTCGGCAGCGCCACCGGCTTGCCGTCGACGACGTGGCTGTGCTCCTGGCGGAACCCGTCGAGCTGCGTCTCGTCGAGACGGCCCTCGAGGTAGGCGCGGGCGTACATGCCGGGGGCCGCGTGACCCTGGAAGAAGATCTGGTCGCCGCCGCCCGGGTGGTCCTGACCCCGGAAGAAGTGGTTCATGCCCACCTCGTAGAGGGTGGCCGCGGACGCGTAGGTGGAGATGTGGCCGCCCACGCCGATGCCGGGCCGCTGGGCCCGGTGCACGAGCACCGCGGCGTTCCAGCGGATGAGTCGGCGGAACGCGCGCTCCATCTCCTCGTCGCCCGGGAACCAGGGCTCCTGCTCGAGGGGGATGGTGTTGATGTAGTCCGTCGTCGTCGACGACGGCAGACCGACCTGGCGCTCCCGCGCGTGCTGCATGAGGCGGAGCATGAGGTAACGGACACGCTGCTGACCCGATTCGTCGAGCACCGCCTCCATCGAGTCGAGCCACTCCTGCGTCTCGTCCGGGTCGATGTCGGGAAGCCTGCTCGGGAGGCCGTTGATGATCGGCGAATCCTCGCGTCGCACGGTGGTGCCCTTCCTGCCGATGTGGGTCTGATCGGTGTCGACGCCCGGGGTGCCGTGCGCCCCGGCCGTCGTGGGACCGGCGAGACGCCGGTACCGCGGGATTCATCTTGTCACCGTCGGGGCGCCCGCGAGGCGATCGGGGGTGACCGGGCTCACGTCCCGGACCGGATGCGGTGCCCTCCGGCGTAGACGGTGCCGCGGCCGGCGCGGACGAAGCCGACGAGCGTCATCCCCACCTCGCGGGCCAGGTCGACGGACATGGCGGTCGTGGCCGACACGGACACGAGCGCGGGGATGCCGGCGAGCGCGGCCTTCTGCGTGATCTCGAAGCCGGCCCGCCCGCTGACGACGAGCACGTGCCCGGTCAGCGGCAGTGCGCCGCGGCGCACCGCGTCGCCGACGACCTTGTCGACCGCGTTGTGCCGGCCCACGTCCTCCCGCAGGCAGACGACCTCGCCGGCGGCGTCGACGAGCGCGGCGGCGTGGGTGCCGCCCGTCGCGTCGAAGCGCCGCTGCCGCGGGCGCATCAGGTCGGGCAGGGCGAGCAGCGTCCGGGGGTCGAGGACGAGGGGGTCGGCGGCGATGTCCGTGCCGCCCCGCCGGGCCACGGCCGCGACGGTGTCGGCGCCGCACACGCCGCAGGCGCTCGAGACGGGGCGATCGCGGGCGACGTCGGGCGGCAGGGTCACGCCGGGGGCGAGGGTGACGTCGAGCGTGTTGTACGTGGGCAGGCCGTCGGGCCCGCGGTCCCCGCACGGGCGGACGCTCGCCACGTCCGCGGGGGAGGTCAGCCCGGCCTCGGCCGCGAGCCATCCGAGCGCGAGGTCGACGTCGTCGCCGGGGGTGCGCATCGTCATGACGACGTCGGCCCCGTCCACCCGGATCTGCAGCGGCTCCTCGACGACGACCCGATCGACGCCCCGGACCGACGTCGCGGGCCCGGCCGGGTCGGCCCCGAGCTCGAACCGGAGGGCAGGGGTGCGGCGGGTCGCGCGCTCCACGTCTCCTCCAGGGATGTCGTTGCCGGGCGGCGGGGCACCGGCCGCCTGCCCCACAGGGTGGCACGGCGCCTCCGAGACGCGTCCGAGGAGGGGGTGGACCCGGTGTCGGGTGGGGTGCCGCACCGCCCGTGTCCGGCCCGCCTGTTTGCCAATTGCCGCCGAACACGCTGGACTGAGGTCTGGAGACTTGTCGACCCGGGCCGAACACGGACGCCCGGATGCTGGGGAGGTTGGAACGCGTGGTTGAGACCGCGTCCCACGGCACGGCCGTGGCGAAGCTGGGGTTCGGAGCGGGTCAGGTCGTGCTCGAGCTCGGGTACGACGACGACGTCGACGAGGACGTCCGCGCCCAGGTGGCCGAGACGATCCAGGGCGACCTCGAGGACGAGGACTACGGCGACGTCGTCGACGCGGTGCTCATCTGGTGGCGCGAGGACGACGGCGACCTCACCGACGCCCTCGTCGACGCGCTCGCGACCCTGGAGGACCAGGGGTTCATCGTCCTCGTCACCCCCAAGGTGGGCCGGTCCGGCGAGGTCGACCCGAGCGACGTCGCCGAGGCCGCGGACACCGCCGGACTCAACGCGGCCGCGAGCATCAACCTCACGAGCGACTGGTCGGCCACCCGGCTCGTCGCCCCGAAGACGACCGCGCGCCGCTGACGACGACCCTGCCCCCGGGCATGTCGGGTTCCGCGCTGGCAGAATGTCGGCCATGACCACCTCCGCTCCCACGGTCGGCGACCGGCTCCCCGAGTTCGCGCTGCCCGACCAGTACGGCAAGACGGTCACGCTGTCCGGCCTGCGGGACGGGCGGGGCGTCCTCGTCGTGTTCGTCCCGTTCGCGTTCTCGGGGATCTGCACGGGGGAGCTCGAGGAGATCCGCGACGACCTCGGCTCGTACCAGAACGAGCACGTGCAGGTGGTGGCGGTGTCGTGCGACCCGATGTTCTCGCTGCGGGCGTGGGACGACCGGGAGGGCTTCTTCTTCCCGCTGCTCTCCGACTTCTGGCCGCACGGAAAGGTGGCCCGGCAGTACGGCGTCTTCGACGAGGCGCGCGGGTTCGCCCACCGCGGCACCTTTTTCTGCGACCCCGACGGCGTCACGCGGTGGTCCCTCGTCAACGAGCCCGGTCAGGCGCGGGACTTCTCCGGCTTCCACGCCACCCTCGCGGAGATCGTCGGCGCGTGAGCCCCGCCGTGGTTGCGCCGGCCGCGCGCCCGCCGGACGGCGGCCTCCGGCCCGTCCCGTGATGGCACAATGGGCAGCCGGCGCGCCCGAGGGCGTCCGGGGCCTGTAGCTCAGTTGGTAGAGCACCGCGTTTACACCGCGGGTGTCGTCGGTTCGAGGCCGGCCGGGCCCACATGACGAAGCGGCGAACGACGGCGAACTCGCGAGCCGCGGTGAGCGCGCCGGAAAGCTCCGACCTGCTCACCGACCCGCCCGATCTCGCGCAGGTCCTCGCGCACCTGCGCCGGTTCTTCCCGGAGGAGTCGGCCCAGTCGTGGGACCGGGTCGGCCTCGTCAGCGGCGACCCGGCCCAGCCCGTGCGGCGCATCCACTTCGCCGTCGACCCGACGCTCGCCGTCATCGCCGAGGCGGGCGACGCCGGGGCCGACCTGCTCGTCACCCACCACCCCCTGCTGATGCGCGGGATCACCTCGGTGGTGCCGACGGACGCCAAGGGCGCGGCGGTCACGGCGCTGGTCCTGGCCGACCTCGCCCTGTGGACCGCGCACACGAACGCCGACGTCGCGACGCCCGGGGTCAACACGGCCCTCGCGCGGGCGTGCGGGCTCGACGCCGCCACCTGCACCCCGCTCTCGGACAGCGAGGGCCAGGGGCTCGGACTCGTCGGCGACCTGGGCGAGTCCATCTCCCTGGGCGACCTCGCGCGCCGCCTCGAGAGCGAGCTGCCCCACGCCCCCGTGGGCGTCCGCGTGGCCGGGCCGCCACGGGCCCCCGTGCGGCGCATCGCCCTGCTCGGCGGCGCCGGCGACTCCCTGTTCGAGCAGGTGCGGGCGTCGGGCGCCGACGTCTACGTCACCTCCGACCTGCGCCATCACCCCGCGCTGGAGGCCCGGGAGCAGGCCCGCGCCGCCGGGGGTGCGCGGCCCGGCGACCCACCGGAGCAGGCCGGCCCGCCCTACCTCGTCGACGCCGGGCACTGGGCCACGGAGTGGCTCTGGCTCGCGCAGGCCCGCGACGATCTGCTCGCCGCCCTCGGACCGGCGGGCACTACCGTGGAGACCCACGTCAGCACGCTGTGTACCGACCCGTGGACCTTCGTCGTCGGGGCCGACGGCCCCGAGGCGGTCCCCGGACCCGACGAGAGAGGCACTCGATGAAGGCGGATCCGTCCCGGCAGTGGCGACTGCTCGACCTGCAGGCGCTCGACACCCGCTCGGCGCAGATCGCGCACCGGCGACGGACCCTGCCCGAGGAGGCGGCCCACGCGAGCGCCGCCGCCGAGCTGTCCACCGTCGACGACTCCCTCGTCGCCGCGACCACCGCCCTGGAGGACGTGCGGCGCGAGATCGCCAAGGCCGAGGACGACGTCCGGCTCGTGCGGGAGCGCGCGGAACGCAACCGGTCCCGCCTCGACGAGGGACAGGGCAGCGCGAAGGACCTGCAGGGCATGCAGCACGAGCTGGAGTCCCTCGCGCGCCGCCAGGACGTGCTCGAGGACGCCGAGCTCGAGGTCATGGAGCGGGCCGAGGGCATCGAGGCCGAGGTGGCCGAGCTGACCGCCAGGCGGGAGCGGCTCGCGACCGGCGTCGAGGAGGCCGCGGCCGCCCGCGACCGCGCGGTGGCCGGCCTGGACAGCGAGCAGCGCGACATCGACGGCCGCCGGGCCGGGGTCGCCGACGGCGTGGGGGAGGACCTGCTCGCCCTGTACGAGAAGATCCGCGCGCAGACGGGGATGGGGGCGGCCGCCCTGTCCCAGCGACGCTGCGAGGGATGCCGGCTCGAGCTGCTCGGCGCGGACCTGCGCCGCATCACGGAGGCGCCCCAGGACGAGGTGGTGCGGTGCGAGGAGTGCCGCCGCATCCTCGTGCGCACCGCCGAATCCGGCCTGTGAGCCCCACGGGGCGCCGACCCGCCGCGTCGACGCGACGCACGCCCGCGTCGTCCTCGACGCCCGTGTCCCCGGAACCCGTGACCCCCGGGTCGCTCGTCGTCGAGGCCGACGGCGGCTCGCGCGGCAACCCCGGCGTCGCCGGCTACGGCGCGCTCGTGCGCGACGCGCGGGGGCGGGTGCTCGTGGAGCGGGCCGCGCCGCTGGGCCGCGCGAGCAACAACGTCGCCGAGTACACGGGGCTCATCGTCGGGCTCGAGGCCGCCGCCGAGGTGGATCCCGCCGCGGACGTCCTCGCGCGGATGGACAGCAAGCTCGTCGTCGAGCAGATGAGCGGCCGGTGGAAGATCAAGCACGAGGACATGCGCCGCCTCGCCGACGAGGCGAGGGTGCTCGTCGCGGCGCGCCGGGCCGCGGGCGGCTCCGTCCGCTTCGAGTGGATCCCCCGCGCCCTCAACGGCGCGGCCGACGCCCTGTCGAACGAGGGCATGGACGGTCACACCGTCGACCGCCGGCCGACCCGCGCTGAGCACGGCATGGACGACGACGTGGACGACGTCTCCCGCGACCCGGACGACCGGGGCGCGCCGCCCGAGGTCGCCGCCCCCACGGAGGATCGGGCTCCCACCGTGGACCCGGAGCTCACCGCGAACCTCGGACCGAGCGGGGCCCACGACGCCACCGCGGCCGGCCCCGGGGGCACCCGCACGGCGGACCCCGCGCGCGCGGTGCCGTCGATCCGGCCGGCGCGACCGTCCGGACCGCCGACGCGGGGCCCGGGCACCCGCGTCGTCCTCGTCCGCCACGGCGTCACCGACCTCACGGTCACCGGCCGCCTCGACGGCCGGGGCGGGGTGGATCCGTCCCTCAACGCGCAGGGGCAGCGTCAGGCGCTCGCCGCCGGGCGCTCCCTGCGCCGGATCATCGGCGGCCCGGACGACCGCGCCGGCGGACCGTTCGGCGAGGTCCGCGTCGTGTCCTCGAGCCTCGCCCGGGCCGTCCAGACCGGCCGGCTCGTCGGCGCCGAGCTCGAGTGCCCCGCCGTCGCCGACCCGGCGTGGGACGAGCAGGACGTGGGGGAGTGGGATGGTGCGTCGCTGGCCGACCTCGTCGCCGCGCACGGCGACGCGTTCTCCGCCATGCGCTCCGACGTCGACGTGCGACCCCCCGGCGGGGAGACCTTCGCCGAGCTGGCCGCCCGCGTCCGTGCGGCGTTCGCCGACGTCGTCGCCGCCGGCGGCACGACGATCGTCGCGACCCACCGGGGCCCCCTCATGGCCGTCCTCGAGCACGCGCTCGGTCTCGCGCACGAGATGGCGTGGCGGTTCACGCTGGCCCCGGGGTCGATCACCGTGCTCCGGGCCTGGCCGGACGGGGGCCTCGCCGTCGACGTGGTCAACGACACCTCGCACCTCGGCGGCTGAGGGCGGCGCCCGCTCCGGCGGGCGGCCGACCCCTACGCTGAGCCCCATGGCCCTGCGACGCGTCCGCCTCGGTGACCACCTGCGACCCGCCGGTCCCGCCGGCGCCTCCGCCGACGGGGCCGCGCCGCCCGAGCCCCCGCGCCCCGCCGGCACCGCGAGCGCACCGGCGGACCCGGCGCTGCGCCGGGCCTTCGAGCGGATCCACGAGGAGTTCGACGTCCCCGGGCCCTTCGCGCCCGAGGTCGAGGCCGAGGCGGCCGCCGCGGTCGCGGCCGTCGCCGCCTCGCCCGCCGGCCGGGACGAGACCGCCGTCCCGTTCTTCACCATCGACCCCGCGGGCAGCATGGACCTCGACCAGGCGATGCACCTGAGCGCCGACGGCCACGGGTTCCGCGTGCGGTACGCCATCGCCGACGTCCCCGCGTTCGTCCGCCCCGGCGGGGCCGTCGACGCCGAGGCCCGCCGCCGCGTCGAGACGCTCTACCTGCCCGGGGAGCGCGCCCCGCTGCACCCGCCCGTGCTCGCCGAGGACGGCGCGAGCCTGCTGCCCGACCGCGTGCGACCGGCGTTCGTGTGGGACCTCCTCCTCGACGCCGCCGGGGAGGTGCGGACCGCGCAGGTGTACCGGGCCCGCGTGCGCAGCGTCGCGCGCTTCGACTACACCCAGGTGCAGGCCGAGCTCGACTCGGGCTCGCCGCGCGAGGAGTTCGCGCTGCTCGCCCGGATCGGCACCCTGCGCCACGAGGGGCTGCGCGCCCGGGGCGGCGCGGACCTGCCGATGCCCGAGCAGGAGATCGACCTCGTCGACGGTCGCTACGTCCTGTCGTTCCGCCCGCCCGTGCCCGCCGAGGACCACAACGCCCAGATCTCGCTCATGACCGGCATGGTCGCCGCGGACATGATGCTCTCGGCCGGGGTCGGGATCCTGCGGACCATGCCGGCGCCCGAGCCGGGCGCCGTCGCGCAGGTGCGACGTCAGGCGCAGGCCCTGGGCATCGCGTGGCCGGAGGGGATGGGGCACGGCCGGTTCCTCGACACGCTCGACCGGGAGGACCCCACCCACCTCGCGCTCATCCAGGAGGCGACCGTGCTGTTCCGGGGCGCGGGGTACACACCCGTGCTCGGGTCGGCCCCCGAGCACGTGACGCACGCGGCCGTGGCGGCCCCGTACGCGCACGTCACGGCCCCGCTGCGGCGGCTCGTCGACCGTTTCGGGCTTCTCGTCTGCGCCGCGATCAGCGAGGGGAGCCCGGTGCCCGACGACGTCCGTGCGGCCCTGGCGGAGCTGCCCGAGCTCATGCGCGCCGGCGACCGGCGGGCCGCGGCCGTCGACCGGGCGTGCACGGACGCGGTCGAGGCGGCGGTGCTCGCGAGCCGGCGGGACGAGGAGTTCGACGGCATGGTCGTCGACGATCGCGGCGAGAAGGGATGCCTCGTCCAGCTCGTCGACCCCGCCGTGCTCGCCACGTGCCGCGGCTCGCACCCCGAGGGTGTGCGGGTCCGGGTGCGCGTCGCCCGCGCCGACGTCGTGGAACGCCGGGTCGAGCTCGAGGTCGTCGCGCCGGAGTGACTCGCCGCTCAGGTCGCCGCCGGCGCGGGGGCCGCCCCTTCCGAGGTGCGTGGCCGTGTCAGGCCCGCCAGCACCGGCGGGATGAGGGTGCGCGCGATGCGGTTGCGATCTTCGTCCCCACCCAGGAGGGCGCGCCGATGGCTCTCGGCGAGCACGCCCTGGAGGACGCAGAGCAGGTGGGGGACGGGCACGACGGGTGCGAGCCCGAGCCCGGCGAGCAGATCGCCGAGGGCTCCGGCGATCTGCTCGTCGAGTCGCGCGAAGGCGGCGACGAGCCGCGGGCTGCGCGACCGGGCCACGTGCAGGCACAGCTCGGTGTAGCGCAGGTAGAAGTCGTCCCCGAAGCCGGGAACGCCGAGCACGACGTCGAGGACGGCGTCGAGCGGGACGGGATCGTCGCCCGGCGCCACCCGCGCCGACGCGGTCAGAGTGCCCGCGAGGCGCTCGACCTGGTGGTCGATGACCGCGGCGAGCAGGTCGTCCTTGTCGGCGAAGTTCGAGTAGAAGGCTCCCCGGGTGAAGCCCGCCGTCTCGCAGATGTGCTCGACCGAGGCGGCCGCGATGCCCGTGCGGGCGAGCAGCTCGAGCGTCGCCTCGACGAGGCGCTCCCGGGTCGCCCGACGCCGGCGGGACGGCGTGGGTGCGGTGGGCGCCGGGGAACGGGTCGGCATCCTCGAGTGCTCCTTCGTGCGCATCGGTCGCCGCGTGACGACCGCGGCACGTTTCGATACAGTATTGCATCGGCGGTTCGATACAGGAGTGTATTGAACCCCTCGACCGCGCCGGCGGCACCGACGCGCCCCGGAGCGTCCGCCAGATCCGTTCCGCACGTCGAAAGGGGACACCCGTGTCCTCCGCCCTGTTCGCCCTCGGCCGGGCCGCCCGCCGACGGCCGGGTCAGGTCCTGGCGGCCTGGCTCCTGCTGATCGCGCTGCTCGGCGGAGCGGCCGGCCTGTCGGACTCGGTCCCCACGGGCGGTGTCACGGCGCCCGGCAGCGCGGCCCAGGACGACCTCGAGGATCTGGCCGCCCGCTTCCCGGAGACGGCGGGCGCCACCGCGCCGATCGTCGTGCGGTCGACGTCCGCGGCCCTGACCGCACCGGCCCGGGCCGAGCGCCTCGCCGCGGCGGTGGACCGCCTCGACCGGATCGGGGGCGTCGCCGCCGTCACCGACCCCGTCGCGGCCCCCGACGAGGGCGGGCTCGCCGCCGACGGGCGGACCGCCCTGGTCACGGTGCGCTTCGACGACCGACCGGGCGAGATCCCGTCCTCGACCCTCCAGGCGGTCACCGCAGAGGCCGACCGCCTGCGGGCGGACGATCTGCAGGTGCTGGTCGGGGGCGTGCTCGACGACGCTCCGACGGCCGCGATCGACGGCGCGACGATCGCGGGGACGGCCGCCGCCGCCCTCGCGCTCGCCCTTCTCGCGCTCGCGGTCCTCGGCTCACCCGCGGCGGCCGCCGCGGGCATCCTGGCCGGCTTCGCCGCGGCCGGGGTCACGGTGTCCGTCCTCCTCCTCGCGGCGGCGGTCTCCGGCGTGCCCGGCGAGGCCGTCCTGCTCGGCGGAGCGGTCGCGTTCGCGGCCGGGCTCGGTGCCTCGCTCGCCCTCCTCGTCCGGTATCGCGAGAACCTGCGGGCGGGCCTCGAGCCGGACGACGGCGCCGGGCACGCGGCGAGTACCGCCGGCACCGCCGTGGTCCTCGCCGGGGCCGCCGCGGTCGTCGGCCTGCTCGCGACGCTCGTCGTGCGCGTGCCCTTCCTGGGGTGGACGGCGGCCGGCGCGGCCCTCGGGATCGTCGTCGCCCTCGCAGCCGCGCTGACCCTCGGGCCGGCGTGCATGCCGTGGCTCCGGGGCCGCGCCGCTGGAGCGTCGCGGCGGCGCGGTCCGCGGCCCGGGAGTGAGCGCGAGGCCGGCGGTGACGGTGACGACGCGGACGGCGACGACGCGGGAGGCGACGACGCGCGCGGCGACGACGAAGATGGCGGCGGCGTGGCCGACGAGGCGACCGGCGCGGACGCCGAGCGGGCGGGTGAACCGCCGGCGAGCGCAGGAAGCGGCAGGGAGCGCGACCGGGCCGCCGTGGCCGACGGTGGTCCCGACGACCGCGACGACGATCGTCGGGACGACGGTGCGGGCGACGACGCCCACGCCCACGCGCACGACCGCGGGACCGCAGCGGACCCCTCGGGCGATCGGAGCCCGGTGTGGGCCCGGGCCGCCGTCGGTGCGGTCGTGCGGCGCCCGCTCCTCGCCGCGGCGGGTCTGGCCGTGCTGCTCGGCCTCGCGTCGGCACCGGCGCGGGACCTCTCGTTCGCCCTCCCGGACGACGGCATGCGCTCCCCGACCTCGAGCGCCGGGGCGGCCCACGACATGGTCGTCGATCGCCTCGGACCGGGGTGGACGGGTCCGCTGCTCGTCGTCGCCGACGTGATCGCCTCCGATTCCCCCACGACGGCGATGGACGGGCTCGCCGACCGCCTGCGGGCCCTCCCGGGGGTCGCGCACGTCGGTGTCCCGCTCATCGACGCGGGCGCCGACACCGGCGTGCTGGTCGTCGTGCCGACGACGGGCCCCGCGGACCCGGCGACCGCCCGGCTCGTGAGCGACCTCCGCGCGCGGGCCGACACCCTCGACGGCGCGGACGACCTCCGCGTGCGGGTCACGGGCGACACGGCGGTGCGGGTCGACGCGGAGGAGCGCCTGACCGGCGCCACTCCCGCGCTCGCCCTGCTCGTGCTCGCCCTGGCGTTCCTCGTCGCGTTCGTCGCGGCCCGGTCCGTCGTCGTCGGCCTGATCGCCGCCCTCGGCCTCGCCCTCTCGGCCGCCGTCGCGGGCGGCGCCGTGGCGGCCGCGCTGCACGGGGACCGGCTCGCCGCTGCGTTCGGCCTGGCGCCGGCCGGACCGGTGAGCGCGCTGTTCCCCGTCGTCCTTCCGGCCGCCCTGCTCGCCCCGGCCGTCGCCGCCCAGCTCCTCCTGGGGGCGCGCGTGCGCGAGCGGTTCGACCGGCACCACGACGCGCGGGCGGCGGCGGCGCAGCGGGCGGCCGCGGCCGCGCCGGCTCTGCTCCTCGCGGGTGTCGGGACGGCGCTGGCGCTCGCCGCGGCCGCGCCGGCAGCGCCCCCCTCGCTGCGACCGCTCCTGGCCGGCCTCGCGGTCGGGGTCGCCGTCGACGCCCTGCTCGTCCGGCTGCTGCTCGCCCCCGCCGTCCTGGCGCTCGCGGGGCGCGCGGCGTGGACGCTGCCCCCCGCTCTGGCCGCCCGGCTGCCCCGCGTCGACCTCGAGGGGGTCGGCGTCGCGCGGCGGCTCGCGGCCGCGGAGGCGTCCGCCGCCGCGCCCGATCAGGTGGTGCTCGCCCGCGGCGTCGAGGTGTCCGGGCCCCTCGGCCCGGTCGTGAGCGGCCTGGACCTGCGCCTCGACCGTGGTCAGGTATGCGCCCTGACCGGACCGGAGGGCAGTGGGAAGACGTCGGCCCTGCTGGCCCTGGCCGGGCGGATGCAGCACAGCCGCGGGGACCTCGAGGTGGCCGGCGCCGTGCTGCCCGAGCAGACCCGCGTCGTCCGGGCGCGGGTCGGCCTGGCCGAGTTGCCCACGGTCAACCCGCTCGACGACGAGGTCGACGTGCGGCAGCACATCGCCGAACGCCTCGCGACGCGACTCCTGCTCCCGTGGTCGCGGCCCCGCGACGTCGACGCCGTGCTCGCCCTCGTCGACGAGGCGTACGGGGTGGGCCTGCGCGTCGCCGCCGAGGACGGGGCCCGCCACGCTCCCGCGCCGGTCGCCGCCGCGTCCGCCGACGCGTCGCCCGCCGGGTCGCAGGCCGGGTACCCCCGGCTGCCCGACCCCGTCTTCGTCGACCCCGCCGCCGGAGTCGGTGACCTCTCGAGCCTGCTGCGGACCGTTCTCGGCATCGTCCTCGCGGAGGTCGGCGAGCCGGACGTCATCGTCGTCGACGACGTGGACGCCCTGCGGAGCCGTCACGACCGCGTCGCCGTCTGGGCCGTGCTCGGTTGGCTGGCCCGGACCGCGCCGAGCCGCCCGGCGGTCGTCGCCGCCTGCCAGGACCCACCCGCCCCCGCCGACCTCACCCGCTGGACCGGCCTGCCCGCCGCCGACGTCGTCGTCGCCCGTCTGCGCACCGCATCGATCGTGAAGGTGAACCTCTGATGGGTCTCTTTCCCAGCCTCGCCAACTCCGAGCTGAGCCGCCTCGCCCGGGGCGTGTTCGGCAAGCTCGTCGTGCTCGCGCTCGTCGCGGTGCCCTCGATCTACGCCGGCCTGCTCACCTACAGCAACATCGACGTCACCCGCCACCTGGACACCGTGCCGGCCGCCGTGGTGAACGAGGACCGGCCCACGACGACGACCGGAGCCGACGGCAAGAAACAGCGGGTCGACCTCGGCCGCGTCGTCGCCGGGCGCCTCGCGACCGACGACTCGCCGAGCAACCTCGACTGGACCCCGACGGACGCGCGGGGCGCCCGCGCCGGGCTGGAGGACGGGACCTATTACGCCGTCCTGACGATCCCGGCCGACTTCTCGGCGTCGGCCGTCTCCACCGCGGACGCGGACCGGGCCCGGCCGGCCCAGTTGCAGCTCCGGACCAACGACGCGACGAGCTACCTCGCCGGAAACATCGCCTCGAGCGTCGCGAACGCCGTGACGAGCCAGACCGGGGACGAGCTGACGAAGACCTACCTCAACCGGATCTACCTCGGGTTCAACGACATCCAGGCCCAGCTGACCAAGCTCGCGTCCGCCTCCGACGAGCTGGCCGACGGCGTCGGGAGCCTCGCGACCGCGACGACGACCCTGCGCGGGGGCTCGCGCGACCTCGCCTCGGGCGTGGACCGCCTCGCCTTCGGCAGCGCCCAGCTCGCCGACGGCCTCGACCGGCTCGACGCCGGCGCGGGCCGGCTCGCGACGGGAGTGGGCACGCTCGCCGACGGCAACCGCCGCCTTGCCGACGGGCTCGGCTCCGCGGCGGCGTCGGTGTTCGAGTTGCCCGCGCAGACGGCCGCCCTCGCGAAGGGCGCCCGGACGCTGGCGAGCGGGAACGCGGAGCTGGCGCGCGGCGCGACGACCCTGTCGTCCGGCCTGGACGAGGCCGCGGCGGCCACGCGCGCCCTGCCCGGTCAGGCCACGGCGCTGGCCGACGGCGCCGGCGAGCTGGGGTCGGGCGTCCGGCGGCTCACCACCGGCGCGGGCGCCCTCGCCACGGGGGCGCAGGGGGTCGCCGCCGGCGGCACCGCGCTGGCGGACGGGGCCGGTCGGCTCGCCGACGGCGCCCGACGCGTCGACACCGGCGCCGGGGCCGTCGCCGAGGGCGTCGACGACCTGGCGCGCCGACAGACCGACGTGGCCTCCGGGGCCGCGGAGTACACCCGCGCGGTCGACGGGCTCGCCGCGTCCTGCGCCCGGTCCGGGGCCGAGGCGGCCTTCTGCGCGCGCCTCTCCTCCGCGGCCGAGAACGGTGGATCGCTGCGCGAAGGCACCGCCGCCGCGGCGTCCGGCGCGGCCGATCTGCGCCGCGGCGCGGCCGCGGTGGCGGCCGGCACCGACGAGCTCGCCGCGGGCGCCGCGCCGCTGCGGTCGGGGGCCGACGAGCTGCGTGCCGGCGCGACGCGCCTGTCCACCGGCGCCGACGGGTTCGGCGACGGCGTGAGCGCGCTGGAGGGTGGCGCCGACTCGCTCGAGCAGGGCCTGCGTCGTCTCGCCGCCGCCGCGCCGACCCTCGGTCAGGGCGTGACCCGCGCGGCGGGTGCCGCCGACGCGCTGGCCTCCGGGGCGACCCGTCTCTCCACGGGAGCGACGACGCTGTCCGGTGGCCTGACCCGCCTCGCCGACGCCGCTCCCCGCATCACGACCGGGCTGAGCACCGCGGCGACCTCGGCGGACCGGCTCGCCGACGGTGCCGAGACGCTCGACGCCTCGACGGGGCAGCTCACCGCTGGGATCTCGCGCTCGGCCCAGGCGGGGACCCGGCTCTCGACCGGCGCCGCATCCGCGGCGAGCGGCGCGCACCGCCTCGACGCGGGCGTCGCGCAGCTCTCTGCCGGAGTGGGAAAGCTCGACGACGGTGCGACCCGGCTCGCGCAGGGAGCCGCCCAGGGCGCGAAGGCGGTGCCCACCTACGACAGCGACGCGCGGTCGCGCCTGTCCGGCGTCGTCGCGGAACCGGTCGACGCCGACAACACCCGGCTGCACCGGGTGCCGACGTACGGCACCGGCATCGCCCCGTACTTCCTCGCCCTCGCGCTGTGGGTCGGCGGCATGTCGATGTTCTTCATGCTCCGCCCGTTCGCCCGCCGCGTCTTCGCGACGACGGCCCCGACGTGGCGCATCACGCTCGCCGGTCTCGCGACCCCCGTGCTCCTCGGGGTGCTCCAGGCGCTCGCGCTGACCGCGGTGGTCGTCTTCTGGGTCGGGATCGAGATCGCGAGTCCGTGGCGGTTCCTCGCGTTCGCGCTGCTCGCGTCGGTGACGTTCGTGGCGATCAACCACGCCCTCAACGCGCTGCTCGGTCCGCCCGGGCGCTTCATCGGTCTGCTGCTGGTGGTCGTGCAGCTCGCCTCCGCCGGGGCGACGTACCCGATCGAGAGCTCGCCGACCGTGTTCCAGGTGCTGCATCCCCTGTTGCCCATGACGTACGTCGTCCGGGCGTTCCGTTCGCTCATCGCCGGCGGGGACCTGCACCTCGTGTCGTCGGCGGTCGTCCTGCTCGCCTGGGCGGCCGTCTCGGTCCTGGCCTCGGCGCTGGCCGCCCACCGCGGGCGCAGCTGGGACGTGACGAAGCTGCGCCCCGCGACGGCTCTCTGACCAGTCGGTCAGGCCGCGGCGAGCACGAGGGAGACGAGCGCGGCGTACCCGCGCGGGTTCGTCGGGTGCACCCCGTCGACGAGGTAGGCGGGGATCCGCGTCGCCGGCTTGGCGGCGAGGAACTCGAACCACCGCACGAGGGTGAGGTTCTCGCGGGTGGCGGCTGCGCGCTCCAGGGCGAGACCGACGAGCGCGCTGTTGCGCACGTCGGGCGTGGGCGAGGTACGCCGCTGCACCGACGGCGTCACCCAGAGCACGCGCGTGCTCTCGGGCACCGCGGCGAGCAGCCGGCGCGCGGCCGGCTCGAACGCCGCGGAGGCGAAGATGTCGTTGGCGCCCGAGACGACGACGAGGGTCGGCGGCATCGTGCCGGCATCCACGCAGGCGCGGACCGAGTCGACGAGCGGGGCGGTCGGGCGGCCGGCCCAGGCGTCCCACGACATGGGGCGGCCTCGGTTCGCGAACGCCGTGGTCAAGGGTCGGAGCACGCCGTTGGCGATGGAGTCACCGACGAGCCGGACTCCGTCGGGATGCGCGGCGACCGACCGGTCGACCGAGGCCCGCGACGCGGCCCGCCCGTAGGCGCGCCAGTTCCCCAGCTTCCCGGAGCTGTACGGGTCGACGGCGGCGGCCTCCGCGCGTCGGGCGGCGGCCAACGACACGGCCCCGGCCCCGGCCGCGGCGATGATCGTGCGGCGGCGGGCGGTCGCGAGGCGGGCGGAGATCCGGCCAGTCTCGGTGTCGTCGGGCGGGGTCATCGCAGGGCTCCGGTCACGAGTCGGGTGAGTTCGGCGGCGCCGGCGGGCGACGGGTGGACCCCGTCGGGGACCAGCGCGGCACGCTGTGCCTCCGGCAGGGCCCGCAGGTGCGCGGTCCAGTCGACGAGTCGGAGGTGGGGGTGGGTCGCCGCGGCGTCGGTGAGGACGGCGTCGAGGCGATCGGTGTTGGCGACGTCGGCGTCGCGGGTCGCGCGCCTCGCGACGTACGGGACGACCCAGACGACGGTCGTGTCCGGGCCGACCGCCCTCAGGAGGCGGTCGACCTGCGGGGCGAACGCGGCGGGCTCGAACACGTCGTTCGCGCCCGAGACGACGACGAGGTGGCGCGGCGCCCGCCCGGCGGAGGCGAGGGCGACGACCGCGTCCGCCGTGCCGTGCGTGGGCCGCCCGTTCCAGTGGTCCCAGGACAGAGGACGCTTCAGTGCCGTCGTCGACGCCATGAGCGGCGTCCGGATCCCGCTGGCGATCGAGTCGCCGACGAGGAGGACGCCACGCGGGTCGGCCGCCGCGGCGGCGAAGGTGGGGTCGAAGGAGCGCGAGTGCGACCACTGCTGCCACGCGCCGAGGACCCCCGAGCCGTTCGGGGCGCCGTCGGCCGGGCCCGCCGTCGCGGCGGGCGCGGCGGTGGCGCCCGTCGCCGCGTCGGCCTCCTGGGCGCCCCGGACGTGCTGGGTCGTCAGGACGGTGCCGACGAGCAGGGCCCCGGCGAGCGCGCCGGCGAGTCCGACGAGCACGGGAGAACGGCGCCCGCCGTTCGCGTCCCCGGGTGGCGTCGGGACCGGGTCGGTGGACGCGAGGGCAGGCGCGCCGGGGATCGGGGCTTCGGGGAGCGGGGCGTCGGCGGGGTCGATCGGGTCGACGACCGCAGCGTCGGCGGGTGCGACGGCGTCGGCCGGCGCCGCGAGCGGGGCTCGGGTGGGCCGGACCGGGGGCGAGGAGGCGACCGCGCGGGGTCGGGGAGAGGCGATGCGCATGACGCCCGTCCTGTCGGCCGGGCGGCGGTCATCCTGAGGGCACGCCCCCGTCCTGACCTCGGGGGACGCGAACGGGGCCCCCGAGCGGGCGTATGCTGCTCGTGCGGATGAGTCGGCCGGGCGGTCGCGTCGGCCGTGCAACCCCGGGCCGCAGGTCGGACCGGGAAGTGCCGGTCGCCGAGGAACGTCCGGGCTCCGCAGGGCAGGGTGGTGGCCAACAGCCACCCGGGGCGACCCGCGGGACAGTGCCACAGAGAACAGACCGCCCGCGTACCACCGGCTCCGGCCGGCAGGCGCGGGTAAGGGTGAAACGGTGGTGTGAGAGACCACCAGCGGGCCAGGTGACTGGTCCGGCTCGGTAAACCCCACCCGGAGCAAGACCAGACAGCGTGCGTTCGAGGGCGGCCCGCCCGAGCACGCGGGTAGGTCGCTGGAGGCGTCTGGCAACAGCCGCCCGAGATGGATGACCGTCCTCGACAGAACCCGGCGTACAGGCCGACTCATCCGCGCTCCCGCCCCGCCCCGTCCTGTCACGGCGGGCGCGCGGGCGGGCGCCCACGTGGCCGTCGCGAGACCGCGGCGGCCCGCGCCGATCACGTCACGGCGGGGGCGCTCACCACGAGGCGTGGCGGGGGCGGCCCTCCTCGTAACCGGCGGAGGACTGCACGCCGACGACGGCGCGCTCCCGGAACTGCGGGATCGAGGTCGCCCCGGCGTAGGTGAACGAGCTGCGGACGCCCGCCGTGATGGTGTCGATGAGGTCCTCGACGCCGGGCCGCTCGGGGTCGAGGTACATCTTCGAGGACGAGATGCCCTCCTCGAACAGCGCCGACCGGGCGCGGGCGAACGCGGAGGCGTCGCGGGTCCGGTGGCGGACCGCCCGCGCCGACGCCATCCCGAAGCTCTCCTTGTACAGGCGGCCCTGGCCGTCGCGCATGAGGTCGCCGGGGCTCTCGTGCGTGCCGGCGAACCAGCTCCCGATCATCACCGAACCCGCGCCGGCGGCGAGCGCGAGCGCGACGTCGCGCGGGTACTTCACGCCGCCGTCGGCCCACACCGTCGCGCCGAGGTCGGAGGCCGCGGCCGAACACTCGAGGACGGCCGAGAACTGGGGACGCCCCACGCCCGTCATCATCCGAGTCGTGCACATCGCGCCGGGTCCCACCCCGACCTTGACGATGTCGGCGCCGGCGCCGACGAGATCGGCCACCCCGGCGGCCGAGACGACGTTCCCGGCGGCGATCGGGACGCGGAGGCCGCCGCGCTGCTCGTGGGCGTCGCGCGCCGCGACGACGACCCCGAGCGACTCCACCATCTTGTCCTGGTGGCCGTGGGCGGTGTCGACGACGAGGACGTCGGCGCCGGCGGCGAGGAGCGCCTCGGTCTTGCCCGCGACGTCCCCGTTGATGCCCACGGCGCAGCCGACGCGCAGGGCACCGGACCCGTCCAGGGCGGGGGAGTAGATCGTCGACCGGAGGATGCCCTTGCGCGTGAGCAGCCCGGCGAGGCGGCCGTCGGCGTGCACGACCGGGGCCTGGTCGAGGTGGCGGGAGCTGAGCAGCTCGAACGCCTCGGCGAGGTCGATGCCGGCCGGGAGGGTGAACATGTCGGTCGTCATGACGTCGCCGACCGTGCTGTAGCGGTCCACCTCCTCGCACTCGCGCTCGGTGACGACGCCGACCGCGCGCCCTTCCTCCACGACGATCGCGACCCGGTGGGCCCGCTTGCCGAGCAGGGAGAGCAGATCGGCGACCGGGGCACCCGGGCCGATGGTGATCGGGGTCTCGAGGACGGGGTCGGCGGACTTGACCTGCGCGACCGTGTCGCGGATCGCACCGAGCGGGATGTCCTGGGGCAGGATCGCGACCGCGCCCCGCCGGGCGACGGTCTCGGCCATCCGCCGCCCCGACACCGCGGTCATGTTGGCCACGACGAGCGGGATCGTCGTCCCCACGTCGTCGGGCGTGCGCAGGTCGACGTCGAGCCGCGAGGTCACTCCGGAGCGCGACGGCACCATGAACACGTCGTTGTAGGTGAGGTCGTAGGGCGGGCGGACGTCGTCGAGGAAGCGCACCGCGCCATCCTAGGACGAGCGACCGGAGCGCCCCGGCCCTGGCGGCCGGGCCGGACCGGCGCGAGGATGGCGGCGGCGGGAGCGGCCCACCGCCCCGGGGCGACCCCGCCCATCCGCCGCACCGATCAGCCGACCGGAGAAGGAGTCCCCATGCAGCTCACGTCGTACGGACACTCGTGCGTGCTCGTCGAGGTCGCCGACACGCGGATCCTCATCGACCCCGGCACGTTCGCCGTCGGGTGGGAGGACGTCCGTGACCTCGACGCCGTGCTCGTCACCCACGCCCACCCCGACCACTGCGACGTCGACCGCCTCCCGGCCCTGCTCGCGGGCAACGCCGGAGCGCGGGTGCTCGCCGAGGCCTCGACCGCGGCCGACCTGCGCGAGGCGGGCCACGACGTCGAGGCGCTCGCCTCGGGCACGCCGGTCGAGCTCGGCCCGGTCCGCGTCGACCCGGTCGGCCACCGCCACGCGGTCATCCACGAGGACATCCCGCGCATCGACAACGCCGGGGTCGTCCTGCGCGCCGAGGGCGAGCCGAGCCTCTTCCACCCCGGCGACGCCCTCGACGCCGACCCGGGGCAGGTCGACGTCCTCGCCGTCCCGGTGTGCGCGCCGTGGTGCGCGATGAAGGAGACGGTCGAGTTCGTGCGCCGGATCGGCGCGCCGGCGATGATCCCCGTCCACGACGCCCTGCTCTCCGACGTCGGGCGCGAGCTGTTCCTGCGTCAGGTCGCGAACCTCGGCGCCGGCGACCGCGGGGTCGGCTGGACCGACCTGCGCGGCCGCGGGGCGGTGCGCGTGGGCTGACCGGGCGCCGGCGGGCGCCGACCACGAGAGCGGGCGCCGGCGAAACTCGGCGGGCCGCCCACCGGAGCGTGGGCGGCCCTCGTCGGGCGGCGTCCGCTCGACGCCGGCGTCAGGCGTGCGTCACGGCCTGGGACGCCGCGCCGATGATGCCCCCGTCGTTGAGCAGGCCGGCGGGCACGATCTTCGTGCGCAGGTCGAGGTACTTCAGGTACTTGTCGGCCTTCTTCGACACGCCGCCGCCGATGACGATGAGGTCCGGGGAGAACAGGCCCTCGACGTGGGAGAAGTAGCGCTGGAGGCGCTTCGCCCAGTCCTCCCACGAGAGGTCCTCGCGCTCCCGGGCCGAGTTCGCGGCCCGCGTCTCGGCGTCGGCGCCGTCGAGCTCGAGGTGGCCGAGCTCGGTGTTCGGGACGAGGATCCCGTCGACGAACAGCGCGGAGCCGATCCCGGTGCCGAGCGTGGCCACGAGGACGACGCCCTGCACGCCCCTGCCCGCGCCGTACTCGATCTCGGCGACGCCCGCGGCGTCCGCGTCGTTGAGCACCGTCACCGAACGCCCGAGCCGTTCGGCCATGAGCGCCTCGACGTCGGTGCCGATCCACGCGGGGTCGATGTTGGCGGCCGACTCCACGACCCCCCGTCGGACGACGGCCGGCATCGTCACGCCGACCGGCTGGTCGGCCCCGACCCGGGCGAACGCCTCGACGATGCCGGCGACGACGTCCGCGACGTCCTGCGGGCTCGCGCCCTCGGGCGTCTCGATCCGCAGGCGGTCGGCCGCGAACTCGCCCTTCTTCAGGTCGACGGGCGCGCCCTTGATGCCGCTGCCGCCAACGTCGATGCCGAGGGGGTAGTGCTTGGCCATGTCTGCCTCCGGGAGGTGAGGGGGTGGTCGGGTTCGGGCTTCGGGTGGCGGGCCGGGAAACGGTCGGGTGCCGGTTCAGGGCGAAGGGTCGGGCGGGGCGGTGAGGATCTCGGCGCCGTCGGCGGTGACGACGATGGTGTGCTCGAACTGGGCGGACCGGCTGCCGTCGACGGTCACCGCCGTCCACCCGTCGCTCCACTCGCGGGTGTCGGGCGCGCCGAGGGTGAGCATGGGTTCGATGGTGAACGTCATGCCCTCGACCAGGAGGGTGTCGTGCGCCGGCGAGTCGTAGTGCGGCACGACGAGGCCCGAGTGGAAGACGGTCGAGATGCCGTGCCCCGTGTAGTCGCGGACGACCCCGAGGCCGTGGCGCCGCGCGTAGGTCTCGATGACCCGCCCGACGACGTTGAGCCGTCGACCGGGCCGCACCGCGCGGATGCCGCGGGCGAGGGCCTCCCGGGTCGCCTCCACGAGGCGACGCGACTCGGGGTCGACGTCGCCGACGAGGAACGTCGCGTTCGTGTCGCCGTGGACGCCGCCGACGAAGCACGTGACGTCGACGTTGACGATGTCGCCGTCGGCCAGCGGGCGGTCGTCGGGGATGCCGTGGCACACGACCTCGTTGACGCTCGTGCACACCGACCTCGGGTAGCCGCGGTACCCCAGCGGCGACGGGTAGGCGCCGCACGCGACGAGGTGGTCGTGCGCGACCCGGTCGAGCTCGTCCGTGGTCACCCCGGGCGCCACGGCCGCGCCCGCCGCGGCCAGGGCCGCCGCGGCGATCCGGCCCGCCGTCCGCATCGCGTCGATGGTCTCGGGCGTCTGCACCTCGGAGCCGGTGTGGGCCCGCGGACCGGGCCGCCCCACGTACTCGGGGCGTGGGATGCGGGCGGGGACGGCCGCGGCGGGCGTGACGCGACCCGCGACCACGGGTGCAGCGGCGGAGACCATGCGCGGCAGTCTAGGCGCGAGTGGTGCCCGCCCCAGGAGTCGGCGACCCGCCGATCCGCCGACCGTCCGCGTCGGTCCCGGCCCCGCTAGGGTCGAAGGCTCCACCGTCCACCGGCGAGGAGGCCGTCATGCCCTACTGGTACAACGTCTCGACCGAGCAGGTCGAGGAGGACAGCAACACGTCCCGCAAGGACAACCTCATGGGTCCCTACGCGACGCACGACGAGGCGGCGCGGGCGCTGCAGACCGCCGCCGAGAAGACCCGCCGCTGGGACGAGGAGACCGCGGCCGAGCAGGACGACTGAGGCCCGCCCGCGCGGCGCGCCCGGCGCATGGGCCCGGGCGCCCGCCGGGCGGCCCGGTGGGGCAAGATCGAGTCATGGACCGTCAACAGGAGTACGTGCTGCGCACCGTCGAGGAGCGCGACATCCGCTTCATCCGGCTGTGGTTCACCGATGTCCTCGGGACGTTGAAGTCCGTGGCCGTCGCCCCGGCCGAGCTCGAACCCGCCTTCGAGGAGGGCCTGGGCTTCGACGGCAGCGCCATCGAGGGGTACACCCGCATCACCGAGTCGGACATGCTCGTCCTGCCCGATCCGGGCACCTTCCAGGTGCTGCCGTGGCGCGGCTCGCCGCCCGGCACCGGCCGCATGTTCAGCGACATCCTCCTGCCCGACGGATCCCCGAGCCCCGGCGACCCGCGCCACGTGCTCAAGCGGGCCCTCAAGGTGGCCGGCGACATGGGGTTCTCGTTCTACACGCACCCCGAGATCGAGTTCTTCCTCTTCCGCAAGCCCGTCGTGCCGGGGGAGCAGCCGGTCCCCGTCGACGACGCGGGGTACTTCGACCACGTCGCCCAGGGCGACGGCCACGACTTCCGCCGTCACGCCATCAGCATGCTCGAGGCGATGGGCATCTCCGTCGAGTTCAGCCACCACGAGAGCGCCCCCGGCCAGCAGGAGATCGACCTGCGCTACGCCGACGCGCTCTCCACGGCCGACAACATCATGACGTTCCGCACGGTCATCAAGGAGGTCGCGCTCCAGCAGGACTGCTTCGCGTCCTTCATGCCCAAGCCGCTGTCGGGTCACCCGGGCTCGGGCATGCACACCCACCTGTCGCTGTTCGAGGGCGACCAGAACGCGTTCTACGAGGCCGGCGGTCGATACCAGCTCAGTAAGGTGGCGCGGCAGTTCATCGCGGGCCTGATGCACCACGGTCCCGAGATCGTGGCCGTCACCAACCAGTGGGTCAACTCCTACAAGCGGCTGTGGGGCGGCGCCGAGGCCCCCGCGCACGTCTCGTGGGGGCACAACAACGGCAGCGCCATGGTGCGCGTGCCGATGTACAAGCCGCAGAAGGAGAACAGCTCCCGGATCGAGGTCCGCACGCTCGACGCCGCCTGCAACCCCTACCTCGCCTTCGCCGTGCTGCTGCGCGCCGGCCTCAAGGGCATCGAGGAGGAGTACGTGCTCCCCGAGGAGACCGAGGACGACGTGTGGCGCCTGACGAACGCCGAGCGGCACGCCCTCGGCATCCGCGCGCTCCCGGCGTCGCTGTCCGAGGCCATCGACATCATGGAGCGCTCCGAGCTCGTCGCCGACGTCCTCGGCGAGCACGTGTTCGAGGTCTTCCTGCGCAACAAGCGGCAGGAATGGGCCGACTACCGCGCCCAGGTGACGCCGTTCGAGCTCACCCATCTCCTTCCGCGGCTGTGACCGGGGCACGGCGCAAGGGCAGCGCGGCGGCCCAGTTCGCCCGGTGGGGCTTCGACGAGCCCGCCCGGGCCGGCTCGCTCGCCGCCGACCCCGCCCTGGCGGGGCTCGCCGACGCCGACGCCGACGAGAACGGGCTGCTCCGGGCGATCGGGCGCACGGCGGATCCCGACGTCGCCCTCCTCGGGCTCGTGCGCCTGCTCGAGGCGGCCGACGGCCCGGGGCACCTGGGCCGGGACGCCCACCGCGTCGACGAGTTGCGCGAGGTGCTCGGGTCCGACGGTCCGCGCAGGGCCCGGTTGCTCGCCGTGCTCGGGGCCTCCGCGGCGCTCGGCGATCACCTCCAGCGCCACCCCGGCCACTGGGCGCGCGCGGCCGACGCCGGCCTGTGGGACGCGCAGTCGCGTTCCGACGACCTCGTCCGGGCCGTGTCGCCGCAGGTCCGCGGCGACCGCAGCGGGGCCGACGCGCTCCGCGTCGCCTACCGGGCCCACCTGTTGGAGATCGCCGCGCTGGACCTGTCGTGCGATGACCCCACCCTCACCCTGCCGCAGACCTCCGAGGCGCTCGCCGACCTCGCCGGCGCCGCCCTCGAGGCCGCCCTGTCGGTCGCGCGGCAGGAGCACCCGGAGGAGGCCGCGATCACGCGGCTCGCCGTCATCGCGCTCGGCAAGTGCGGGGGCCGCGAGCTCAACTACGTCTCCGACGTCGACGTCGTCTTCGTCGCCGAGCCGCCCGGCGACGCGCCCGAGGGCGGGGGCGGCGACGGGTCCGGCTCGTCGGGCGCCGCACCGTCCCGCGCGTCGGAGACCGACGAGGCGGCGACCGTCGCGGCCGCGACGACGCTCGCGACCACGCTCATGCGCACGTGCTCGGCGTCCACCGCCGAGGGCACGCTGTGGCCCGTCGACCCCGCGCTGCGTCCGGAGGGCAAGCAGGGCCCCCTCGTGCGCACCGTCGAGAGCCACGAGCGCTACTACCGCCGGTGGGCCAAGACGTGGGAGTTCCAGGCGCTGCTCAAGGCGCGGACCGCCGCGGGCGACCGCGAGGTCGGCGCCGCGTACCTCGACGCGATCCGGCCCTTCATCTGGAGCGCCGTCGAGCGCGAGAACTTCGTCGAGGACGTGCAGGCCATGCGCCGCCGCGTCGAGGACAACGTGCCGAGCCGGGAGTCGGAGCGGCAGATCAAGCTCGGCGTCGGCGGGCTGCGTGACGTCGAGTTCACCGTGCAGCTCCTCCAGCTCGTCCACGGTCGCACCGACCCCTCGCTGCGCAGCGGGACGACCCTCGTCGGTCTCGCGGCGCTCGCGCACGGCGGCTACGTCGCGCGTGAGGACGCCGTCGAGCTCGACCACGCCTACCGGCTGCTGCGCACCCTCGAGCACCGCATCCAGCTCTACAAGCTGCGCCGCACCCACCTCATGCCCACCGACGCCGCCGACCTGCGCCGCATCGGCCGCAGCGTCGGCTACCGCAGCGAGCCGGGGGAGGAGGTCATCGCCGCCTGGCGCGCCCAGAAGGTCGAGGTGCGTCGGCTGCACCAGCGCCTCTTCTACCGGCCCCTGCTCTCTGCGGCGGCCAAGCTGACGGCCGACGAGGCCCGGCTCACCCCCGAGGCCGCCCGGGCCCGCCTGCTCGCGCTGGGCTTCCGCGACCCGGCCGGCGCGCTGCGCCACCTCGAGGCCCTCACGAGCGGCACGAACCGCACCGCGGCGATCCAGCGGACCCTGCTGCCGGTCATGCTCGGCTGGTTCGCCGACGAGAGCGACCCCGACTACGGCCTGCTCACCTTCCGCAAGCTCAGCGACTCCCTCGGCAGCACCCACTGGTACCTGAAGATGCTCCGCGACGAGGGCCGGGCCGCCGAACGCCTCGCCCACGTCCTCGCCCGGAGCAAGTACGCCGCCGACCTGCTCATGCAGGCGCCCGAGTCGGTGCAGATCCTCGCCGAGGAGAGCGGCCTCGTGCCGCGCACGCGTGAGGAGGTCCTGACGACGATGCGGGCCGCCGTGCGGCGCAAGGACGACGCGCCGGCCGCGATGTCGGCCGCCCGGGTCATCCGGCGCCAGGAGCTGTTCCGCATCGCGCTCGCCGACCTCGTCGACGCGATCGACGACGACGCCGTCGCCCGCGCGCTCACCGACGTCACGGAGGCCCTCCTCGAGGTCGCGCTCTACATCGCGACGAAGAAGGTCTCGCTCGACCGGGACGACGGTGTGAGCGCCGACATCGCGCTCATCGGGCTCGGCCGGCTCGGCGGCGCCGAGTGCGGCTACGCCTCCGACGCCGACGTCGTCGTCGTCCACCGGCCGGCGGCGGGCGTCGACGAGCGGGCGGCGACCGAGTTCGTCACGGCCGTCGTCCACGAGCTACGCCGGCTCGTGGGCTCGCCGGGGCCCGATCCGTCGATGGAGGTCGATCTCGACCTGCGCCCCGAGGGCAAGGCGGGCCCCGTGTCGCGGACGATCGAGGGGTACCGCGCCTACTACGACCGGTGGTCGGCGACGTGGGAGGCCCAGGCGTTGCTCCGCGCCCGCGGCGTGGCCGGCGACGCGGAGCTCCGGCGCGAGTTCGAGGCCCTCGTCGACCCGATCCGCCACCCGTCCCGCGGGCTGAGCGCCGCGGCCCTCACCGAGATCCGCCGCCTCAAGGCGCGGATGGAGTCCGAGCGCCTCCCGCGCGGCGCCGACCCCAAGACGCACTTCAAGCTCGGGCGCGGCGGGCTCTCCGACGTCGAATGGACCATCCAGCTCCTCCAGCTCCAGCACGCGCACGAGGTGCCGGCGTTGGCCACCACGGGCACGATGTCGGCGCTGCACGCGGCGGCCGAGGCGAAGCTCATCGAGCCCGCCGACGCCGCCGTCCTCGAGGAGGCCTGGCGGCTCGCCTCGGGGGTGCGCAACGCGGCCGTGCTCTACCGGGTGCGCGGCGCCGAATCGCTGCCCGACGACGTCCGCGACGCGGACGGGATCCATCGCATCCTCGGTGGGGGAGCGGGCCGCGGCTGGGAGCTGGGCGAGCGGTACCGGCGGGTCGCGCGCCGCGCGCGGGCGGTGACCGAGCACCTCTTCTACGGACACGACCCGGCCGCGCCGCACACCGACCCGCCCACGGGGGCCCGGCGTGGCGGCGGGGCCCGACGGGGTGTCGGCCGATGACGATCGGGGTGTACCTCCTCGACGACCACGAGATCGTGCGGCGCGGGCTGCGCGAGCTGCTCGAGCTCGAGGACGACCTGCGGGTCGTCGGTGAGGGGGCGTTAGCCGCGGAGGCGGCCCGACGCATCCCCGCCATCCGCCCCGACGTCGCGGTCCTCGACGCCCGGCTGCCCGACGGGTCCGGCATCGACGTGTGCCGGCACGTCCGCGCGGTCGACCCGACGATCCGCGCCCTCGTCCTCACGTCCTACGACGACGACCGGGCCCTCGCCGCCGCGCAGGAGGCGGGGGCCTCCGGCTACCTGCTCAAGGACGTGCGGGGGACCGACCTCGTCGAGGCCATCCGGGTCGTGGCCCGGGGAGGTCGCCTCTTCGCCCCGCACCGGGCGGGCCCGCCGCAGGCGCATCCCGGGGCGGCGGAGCCCGCCGACCCGCGGCTGCGCAGCCTCACCCCGCAGGAGCGCCGCATCCTCGCCTTCGTCGCCGACGGGTTGACGAACCGGCAGATCGGGGCCGAGCTCGCCCTGGCCGAGAAGACGGTGAAGAACTACCTGACGACGATCCTGTCGAAGCTCGGCATGGAGCGGCGGACCCAGGCGGCGGTGTTCGCCGTCCAGCACGCCGACGACCTCGACCAGCGCGGAGGCCGCCGCCCGTGATGGCCACGCGACCGCGGGGCCGCCGACGCCGACCGGGTCCACGACCGGCCGGCGGGGGACCGGTCGTCGCGCGCCGGCCACCGCCGGGCGAGCGGAGGGGACCTTGGTCACGGGCCGCCCGCGAGCACGGGGCGGACGCTGAACTCATGCCCGGTCGAGCCTGGTCCGTCACCCCGCACGTGGGGATGGAGATGTCCGACGTCATCGCGGTGCTCGAGGACGAGCGCTCCGCCGTCGACGTCGCCCGCGCCGCGGCCCGCCAGGCCCGCACCCGGTCGGCGCGGGTGCACTTCCTCAGGCTGATCGACGCGAGCCGGGACCCCCGCGACGTGGACGGCCCCGCGGGGCAGTCCATGGTCTTCCAGGCCGCCCTGCGCGCCCTGCGCGACGAGACGCGGGTGCCGGTGACCTTCGAGACCCTCCGCCTGAACCCCTCGCGTGCGGCGGAGCGTCTCGTCGAGATCGGCGCCGGCGCCGCCGTCCTCGTGCTCGGTCGCGACCACCACCCGGCGCTCGAGGCCGTGCGCCGCCTGGCCCGCTGCGACGTCCTCATCGTCGGGGCCCCCGCCCAGGCCCCCGCGCAGGCGGGCGTCGATGCCTGACCGACCCTCGCCGCCGAACCCCGGCGACCGGGGGGCCGGCGCGCGCCGCGGCGGCGGTCACGCCCGGGGCCTGGCCCAGGCCGGCAGCCTCCACCTCGACGACCTGCTGGCCGAGATCGGGCGACGGGCCGAGGGGGCCACCCGGACCACCGAGCGCCTGGCCTCCCTGCTCGACGCCGTGGTCGCCATCTCGTCCGCCCTCGACCTGCGGGTCGTCCTCGAACGCATCGTCGCGTCCGCCTGCACGCTCGCCGACGCCCGCTACGGCGCCCTGGGCGTCCTCGACGGCGCCGGGATCGAGCTCGCCGAGTTCATCACCGTCGGGCTCGACCCGGTCGAACGCGGCCGGCTCGTGGAACCGCCCCGCGGTCACGGCATCCTCGGCCTGCTCATCCGGGAGCCGCGACCGCTTCGCCTGGCCGACCTCCGCGACCACCCGGCGTCCGTCGGGATCCCGCGGGGGCACCCGCCGATGGGGCCGTTCATCGGGTCCCCCATCCGGGTGCGCGACCGGGTCTTCGGCAACCTCTACCTCACCCGCGCGCCCGGGGCCAGGGAGTTCGGCGACCAGGACGCGTCGATGCTCGAGGGCCTCGCGGCGGCCGCCGGCATCGCCGTCGAGAACGCGCAGATGTACCGCGACGCGCAGATGCGGGAGCAATGGGCCCAGGTCCTCGGCGAGCTCACCCGCACGCTCCTCGAGGGTCGCCACGAGCACAGCGTCCTCGCCCGCATGGTCAAGCACGCCTGCGACCTCGGCGGCGCCGACCTCGGGACGCTCGCGATCCGCGAGGACGACGGCTCGCTCGTCGTCGCCGCCGTCGGCGGGCCCGCGGCCCGCGACTCCTTCGTCGGGACGCCCCTGGAGGGCATCGGGTTCGCGCTCATCCTGCGGTCCCGCGTGCCGGTCCTCGTCATGGGCCGGACCGGCGACACCCACCGCGACGACCTCGTCCACGAGCTCGCCGCGGGCCATGGGCTCGAGACCCTCGGCTCGTGCGCCGTCGTCCCGATCACCGTCGGCGAGGTCGAGGTCGGCGTCATCGCCCTGGCGTGGCCGTTCGAGGACCGGCACCGGGCGTTCGAGACCATTGACTCCCTGACGAGGTTCGCCGACGCCATGGGTCTGGCGATCGAGGCGTCCCGCGCGCAACGCCAGCGCGAGCGGGCCGCCCTCCTCGAGGAGCGCGACCGGATCGCCCGCGACATGCACGACCACGTCATCCAGCGCCTGTACGCGACCGGGCTGTCCCTGCAGGTCACCTCCCGCGGCCTGGAGGGGAGCGCCCGCGACCGGGTCGAGGCGGCGGTCTCGGAGCTCGACCTCGCGGTGAAGGACCTGCGGCACGCGATCTTCGAGCTGCACTCCCGGCTCCCCGAGGGCGGGCTGGGGCCCGAGATCGAGACCCTCGTCGCCCAGGCCGCCCAGGTGTGCGGCTTCGTGCCCGACGTCGCCTTCGACGGGCTGCTGTCGCACGTCCCGGTCGGGATGGAGCAGGACGTCCTCGCCGTCGTGCGCGAGGGCCTGTCGAACATTGTCCGGCACGCGCGGGCCGGCGACGCCCAGATCCTGCTCAGCGTCCACGACGACGTCCTCGTCGTCGTGCAGGACGACGGCGTCGGCATCGACGACGCCGCAGACCGGCGCGGACTCGTCAACCTCCAGGACCGGGCCCTCGCCCACGGCGGCGCGTTCTCCGTCACGTCCCGCTCGCCCCGCGGGACGATGCTCCGGTGGCGCGCCCCGGTCCGCTCCTGACCGGGGTCCGGGAGAGACACCCGTATAGTTGAACGCTCAAGTTTCGGTAGAATCGCCCTATGACCGGTTCCGCCTCCACCCCCGTCGGGGGTGACGGTTCCCGTGACCCGTCCCGCGACCCTCGGTGGCTCGACGACGAGGAACGCGCCGCCTGGGTCGGCCTGAACGGACTCCTCATCAAGCTCCCCGGGCTCCTCGACGGGGAGCTCGCCCGCGACCACGGTCTGACCTTCTTCGAGTACATGGTCCTCGCGATGCTGTCGGAGTCCCCCGATCACAGCCTGCGCATGAGCTGGCTCGCCGTGCTCACGAACGGGTCCCAGTCCCGCCTGTCCCACGTCGCCAAGCGCCTCGAACGGCAGGGCTTCATCCGCCGGGAACGGGACGCGACGGACCGTCGCTCCACCCACGCCATCATCACGCCCGCCGGGATGGACAAGGTGCGCAGCGCCGCGCCCGACCACGTCGCCGCCGTCCGCGAGTACGTCCTCGATCACCTCGACCGCGCCCAGCTCGCCCAGCTCGCCGGCATCGGCGACGCCATCCTCGAGAACATCGACCCCGAGGGCGCGGCCCGGCCCGAACGCTGAAACGGCCCGGCCCCCAGAGCCGCCACCCGCATGCATACGACGCCTACACCCATGCATCCAAGCCTGCGCCGCGCCGGGTGACCCGCTCGGTAAGCTCGCACCACGCACGGATCCTGACCGTGCGGGCACTCGGGGTGGAGAATCGTCTCCCGGGCCCGGCCCGGCGTCGGGCCCGGGAGATCCCCCGGGGTCGAGATGCAGCCGGCCCGCCACCGCCCCTCGTCCGCCGGCCACGCGCCACCCGCCCCGACCCGCGGGGCACCTCGCGTCCCACCTCAGGAGTGCCCCATGACCCAGCCGAACGGCGGCCCCCGCGGGTCGCTCCCCGGCGGCCTGAGCGCCTTCCCGCTCACGCCCGTCACCGACGCCGGGATCGACGAGACCGCCTTTGCCCGCCTCGTCGCCCGAGCCGCCGCCGCCGGCGTCGACTCCATCACCGTCCTGGGCTCCACGGGCAGCTACGCCTACCTCACCGCCGACGAACGCGCCCGGGCCGTCGAGATCGCCGTCGCCGAGGCCGGCGAGGTACCCGTCATCGCCGGCATCGGCGCCACACGCACCCGCGAGGTCCGGCGCCACGCCGCGGACGCGCAGACCGCCGGCGCCGCCGGGCTGCTGCTCGCGCCCGTCTCCTACCAGCCGCTGACCGACGACGAGGTCCACACCCTGTTCAGCGACGTCGACGCCGCCACCTCCGTGCCGATCGTCGTCTACGACAACCCCGGCACGACCCACGTGACGTTCGACGACGACCTGCACGCCCGCATCGCCCGGCTGCCCCACATCGCCTCGATCAAGATCCCGCCCGTCACCGGCGGCCCCGACGCCGTGCGCCGGCGGGTCGAGGCCCTCCGCGCCCGGATCCCGTCGGACGTCACCATCGGCATCAGCGGCGACCACGTGGCCGCGGACGCCCTCCTCGCCGGGTGCGACATCTGGTACAGCGTCCTCGGCGGCACCCTCCCCGAGGCCTGTCGCGACATCGTCCACGCCGCCGCCGCCGGCGACGCGGCCCGGACGGCGCAGCTCAGCGAACGACTCGCCCCGCTGTTCGACCTCTTCTCCGCGCACGGCAGCTACCGGGTCGTCTCCGCCCTCGCCGAAGAGCTGGGCCTCGTGGGGCACCCCAACCTGCCCCGGCCGGTCCTCGGCCTCGACGAGGCCGCCCGCGACCGACTCCGCGCCGCCGTCGACACCCTCGCCGCCCGCGGAGTGCCCGGACTCGCACCGCTCCGGTAACGGCGGATGCCGCCGGTCGAGCCGAAGCTCCACCGGCGGCATCCGCCCATCCACGTCGGGATGTCGTCCTCGATGACGACATGTTCTCGACTCCGCTTCGGGCGGGCGCCTCGCTGCGCTCGACGCCCACCCTCCGCTACGTCTTCGTCAGATGTCGTAGTACATCTCGAACTCGTGCGGGTGCGGCCGGAACCGGATCGGGTCGACCTCGTTCTTGCGCTTCCACTCGATCCACGCGGCGATGAGGTCCTCGGTGAAGACGTCACCCTCGAGCAGGTACTCGTGGTCCTCCTCCAGGGCGTCCAGCACCTCCGGCAGGGTGCCGGGCACCTGCGCGATGTTCTCGTGCTCCTCCGGGGGCAGCTCGTAGAGGTCCTTGTCGACCGGCTCCGGGGGCTCGATGCGGTTGCGGATCCCGTCCAGACCGGCCATGAGCTGCGCCGCGAACGACAGGTACGGGTTGGCCGAGGGGTCCGGGATGCGGAACTCGATGCGCTTCGCCTTCGGCGAGGTGCCCGCGAGCGGGATGCGGACGCACGCGGAACGGTTGCGCGCCGAGTAGACGAGGTTCACCGGAGCCTCGTAGCCCGGGACGAGGCGGTGGTAGCTGTTCACCGTCGGGTTCGTGAACGCGAGCAGCGACGGCGCGTGCTTGAGCAGACCACCGATGTACCAGCGGGCGATGTCGGACAGGCCGCCGTAACCCTGCTCGTCGTAGAAGAGCGGCTTCCCGTCCTTCCACAGCGACTGGTGCGTGTGCATGCCCGACCCGTTGTCACCGAAGAGCGGCTTCGGCATGAACGTCGCCGACTTGCCCGCCTCCCAGGAGACGTTCTTGACGATGTACTTGAACTTCATGATGTCGTCGCCGGAGTGGACGAGCGTGTTGAACTTGTAGTTGATCTCCTGCTGCCCGGCGGTGCCCACCTCGTGGTGGCTGCGCTCGACCTCGAGACCGACCTCGTCCAGCTTCTGGCAGATCAGGTCACGCAGGTCGGCGTAGTGGTCGACCGGCGGGACGGGGAAGTAGCCGCCCTTGTACCGGGTCTTGTAGCCCTTGTTGCCACCCTCCTCGACGCGGCCCGTGTTCCAGGCGGCCTCGACGGAGTCGATGAAGTAGTAGCCGGCGTTCTGCTTCGTCTCGAAGCGGACGTCGTCGAAGACGTAGAACTCGGCCTCGGCGCCGAAGAACGCCGTGTCGGCGATCCCGGTGGACCGCAGATACGTCTCCGCCTTGGCGGCGATGTTGCGCGGGTCGCGCGAGTAGGGGTCGTCCGTGAACGGGTCGACGATGAAGAAGTTCATGACGAGCGTCTTCTCGACCCGGAAGGGGTCGACGAAGGCCGTCGAGATGTCGGGCAACAGCTTCATGTCCGACTCGTGGATGGCCTGGAAACCCCGGATCGAGGAGCCGTCGAACGCCTGTCCCTCGGTGAAGAAATCGAGGTCGACCGTCTTCGCAGGCACGTTGAAGTGCTGCATGACGCCGGGCAGGTCGCAGAAGCGGATGTCGACGAACTGCACGCCCTCGCTGCTGATGTACTCGAGGACTTCTTCGGGTTTGCTGAACACGCACGGCCTCCTGTTCGGGGCGTCGCCCGCGGCGACGACCTGGATCTCGTTCGCCCACGACGTTAGGCGCGGAGGGTTTCGGCACCGTCACCCGATTGTTTCCGGGGGGTTTCAGGCCGTGGCCCCGGGTCGCGCCGTCGCAGGCCTGGTCGTGCTCGACGCTATCGCGTCGGCGCCCCTCCCGCGCCGCCCGGACCCGCCCGGCGTCGTCGGAGCGCCGCCTAGAGTGGGTGCCGTGGTCGATCGCAGAGACATCGGTTCGTGGCTCGAGGGCCCCGGCGCCCGCGGGCCCCAGGACCCCGAGGCCTACCCCGGCGCATCCCTCGGGCTCCCGCAGGACGGTCCCGGCTCCCTGGCCCCGATCGGCCGACGTGTGCTCGCCCTGTTCATCGACGGAGCGGTGGCCCAGCTGATCGCGCGCGGACTGCTCGGATTCGAGCTCGGGGTGGGCGGCTTCGACGCCTTCAAGCCCCTGCTCGTCGTCTTCGTCATCAACGTGCTCATGGTCGGCGCCGGTGGCTGGACCATCGGGCACCGGCTCCTGGGGATGCGCGTCGACGCCTGCCCCCGCGGGTGGGCCGGCCCGCGCCGCGCCCTCGTGCGCGCGCTCCTGCTCTGCCTCGCCGTCCCGCCCCTGGTCGTCGGCCGCGACGGTCGCGGCCTGCACGACCGCCTCGCCGGGACGGTCCTCGTCCGCTCCTGACGCGTCCCGCCCCGGACGCCTCCCGCCCCGGACGCGAATCGGCCCGCCCCCGGACGGGGAGCGGGCCGATGCGGCGTTCGATGTCGTGACGAGGCCCGGGGGCCGGCGCGTCACATCCGGGGACGCCCCCCGGAGCGCATCCGCTGCGGGTCCATGCCCTTCGGCACCGGCGGGGCCACCCGCGCGAGGGCGTGCAGGCGCCGGTTCACCGCCGTCACCTCGTGGTTGGTGAGCTGCTTCTTCAGCTTCTTCATCCGGCCGATGACCTCGCGCGCGGCGACGACGTTCTCGCCCTCACCCGTGCCGAGGCGGTAGGTCGTGACCGGGACGTTCGGCACGAGGCGCCCGACGCGCTTGCGCTCGGCCGCGAGGAGCTTGTTCGTGCGGCCCGTCGGCCCCTCGCCGATGAGGACGACACCCGGCCGCCCGACGGCGCGGTAGACCATCGAGGCGTGCTCGAGGTTCGCGCCGCGACCGCCGTCGACGGCCACCGGTTCCTGTTCGTAGGCCCAGCCCCGGCGCAGCCCCTGCAGGACCGCACCACCGGCCCCGGGACGACCCTCGATGGCGCCGTACGCCGCCTTCTCGGCCACGCGGGAGAGCAGGAACATCGCGGCGAGCGCGCCGAGGGGGAGGGCGAGGAACCCGCCGTACACGGGGTGGCCGAACGCGGCGCCGATCAGGACACCGACGAGCACGATCCCGAGGATCGCGCCGGCCATTTTCCAGCCAATGAGCCGGTCGGCCCGGTGCGCCAGCGTGAACACCTGACGGAGCTGCGCGAAGCGCTGCTTCTTCTCCTTGGGCGGCTTGGCGGACGCCGAACCGTCGTCCGTCCTTCTCTTCAACAAACGGGCCATGGCGGTGGAGGTCGCTCCTTACGAGGCGGTCAGGCGCCGCTCGACGAGGCTCGCGGCCTCCTGGCGCGCGGGCGCGTCGACGTCCTGATCGAGGTGGGACAGGTGCTCGGGAATCGTACGGCCGGACGCGCGCATCGCCTGCGCCCACAGCCGGCCGGCGCGGTAGGAGGACCGGACCAGCGGGCCCGCCATGACGCCGAGGAAACCTACCTCGCGCGCCCGGTCGGACCAGTGGACGAACTCCTCCGGCTTGACCCAGCGGTCGATCGGGTGGTGCAGCTTGCTCGGGCGCAGGTACTGCGTGATCGTAAGGATGTCGCAGCCCGCGTCGTGCAGGTCGCGGATGGCCTCGTCGATCTCGTGGTCCTCCTCGCCCATCCCGAGGATGAGGTTGGACTTGGTCACGAGGCCCTCGGCCTTGGCCATCGAGAGCACCTTGAGGGACTTCTCGTACGTGAAGGCCGGCCGGATGCGCCGGAAGATCCGCGGCACCGTCTCGAGGTTGTGGGCGAACACCTCCGGGCGGGCGTCGAAGACCTGGCCCACGAGTTCGGGTCGGGCGCCGAAGTCGGGCGGCAGGATCTCCACGCCCGTGTTCGGGTTGAGCCGGTGGATCTCGCGGATCGTGTCGGCGTACAGGCCGGCGGCGCCGTCCGGACGGTCGTCGCGGGCCACGCCGGTGACGGTCGCGTACCGCAGCTCCATCCGTGCGATCGACTCGGCGACCCGGCGGGGCTCGTCGAGGTCGAGCTCGGTGGGTCGGCCCGTCGCGATGTCGCAGAAGTCGCAGCGTCGCGTGCACACGTCGCCGCCGATGAGGAACGTCGCCTCGCGGTCCTCCCAGCACTCGAAGATGTTGGGACACCCCGCCTCCTGGCAGACGGTGTGCAGACCCTCGGTCTTGACCATCGAGTGCAGCTGGGTGTACTCCGGACCCATCTTCGCGGTGGTCCGGATCCAGGACGGCTTCCGCTCGATCGGGGTCTCCGCGTTGCGGGCCTCGACCCGCAGCAGTCGGCGTCCCTGCGGTGTGACGGTCACGGACGGCTCCTTGTTCGACGTCGGGTACGGCCGGCGGGTGACGCCGACCGTGGCGCGCGGCACGAGGGAGTTCGTCAGCAGGACGTCAACCGCCTCGTGGCGCGCCGGGGCGCCGTGGTGTGGCGCGGGTACCCCAGCCTACGCGCCCGCCGCGCGCGCCAGGGGCGCGGTGTCGGGCTCGTCGACCCCGGCACGCCAGTCCGCGTCGGCGCGGACGGCGACCGCGTCGAGCACGCGGCTCAGGTGGGCCTGGGCGAGGGGGAGGATCTCGCGGACCGTGACGTCGCGCCCCGTCTCGAGCGACAGATTCGTCACACCCGCGTCGGCGATGCCGCACGGCACGATCACCCCGCCCCACCCGAGGTCGCAGTCGGCGTTGAGCGAGAACCCGTGCTGGGTGACGTTCTGGGCGACGCGGATGCCGATGGCGCCGACCTTGCGTTCGGGCCGGGTCGCGTCGGCGGGGATCCACACGCCGCTGCGCCCGGCGACCCGCTCGGCGTGCACCCCGAGGTCGGCGCACACCCCGATCATGACGTCCTCGAGCCGGCGGACGTGCGCGACGACGTCGAGGCGGCGGGGGAGCCGGACGATGGGGTAGCCGACGAGCTGCCCCGGGCCGTGCCACGTGATCTTGCCGCCGCGGTCGACGTCCACCACGGGCGTGCCGTCGAGGGGGCGCTCGTGCGGCTCGGTGCGCTTGCCGGCCGTGTAGGTGGCGGCGTGCTCGAGGAGGAGGGTCGTGTCGGGCAACGTCCCCGCGACGACCTGCGCGTGCACCGCCCGCTGGTGGTCCCACGCCTGCCGATAGTCGACGAGGTCCGGGTCCAGGCCGAGCACTTCGAAACGCATGGCCCGAGTCTAGGCCGCACGGTGGCGGGTGACGGGCGCCGACCGGTCCGCTCCCGGCCCGACCCGCGACCGGACCGGCAGCGGCGCCGCGGCCCCGGTCAGGAGCGGGTGACCTCGGCCGCGAGCGTCGACTCCACGTCCGGCCGGGAGAACGCGAAGCCGGCGTCGGTGAGCACCTCGGGAACGACGTGCCGGCTGCCGAGCAGCTCGGTGGACATCCCGCCGAGGCCGAACTTGATCGCGGCGGCCGGCGCGGGGAGGCCGTACGGACGGGAGACGAGGCGGGCGAGCGTGGCGAAGACGTCCTTCTGGCGCGCCGCCTCCGGCGCCACGAGGTTGACCGGTCCGGTGATCTCGGGGTGGTCGAGCAGGAACGTCAGTGCGGCGACCTCGTCCTCGAGCGAGATCCACGCCCACCACTGCTCGCCGGTGCCGAGGGGCCCCGCGAGGCCCGCCTTCGCGAGCGGCAGGGTCTTGGCGAGCGCCCCGCCACGCGTGCTGAGCACGATGCCCGTCCGGGCGAGGGCGACCTGGTGGCCGTCCTTTGCGGCGAGCATCGCCTCGGCCTCCCAGTCGCGGCAGACGTCGGGCAGGAACCCCGGCTCGCACGACGCCGTCTCGGGGAGGAGCGCCTCGCCGCGATCGTCGCCGTACACGCCGATGGCCGACCCGCTGACGAGCCGGACGGGGCGTCCGAGCCCGGCGAGGGCCCGGACGAGGGTGCGCGTCGAGTCGAGCCGCGAGCGCCGGATCGTGGCCCGGTACTCGGCGCTCCAGCGGTGGTCGGCGATGCCGGCGCCCGCGAGGTTGACGACGGCGTCGACGCCGTCGAGCGCGCCCGGGTCGAGGGGGGAGCCGGGCTCCCACCGCACCTCCGACGACGTGCGGGGGGCCCGCCGCACGAGGTGGACGACCTCGTCGCCGCGCTCCAGCAGGGACGACGACAGCGCGCCGCCGATCAGGCCAGAGGCTCCGGTGATGGCGACGCGCTGTGTCATGGGTGTCTCCTGAGTGTCTCCTGGCGGCAGTGTCGAGCGGTGACCTGCCATGGGGTGCGGGCCGGTGGCCCGCACCCCGACCCTGCCAGGATCAGACGTCGAACGCACCCTCTTCCAGGCGCTTCTTCAGCGCGGAGAGGAAGCGACCGGCGTCCGCGCCGTCGACGATGCGGTGGTCGTAGGTGAGCACGAGGTTCATCATCGAGCGGATCG
Source organism: Agilicoccus flavus (assembly GCF_014857905.1). Taxonomy (GTDB): domain Bacteria; phylum Actinomycetota; class Actinomycetes; order Actinomycetales; family Dermatophilaceae; genus Agilicoccus; species Agilicoccus flavus. The sequence continues at coordinate 131,145 of NZ_JACYXE010000008.1, forward strand.
CGATCGACTCGTTGCCGTACTCGTCCTGCACGACGACGGGCCGCTTGACGATCGCGCCCGTGCCGAGGATGGCGACCTGCGGCTGGTTGATGATCGGCGTGTCGAGGATCGACCCGTTGCTGCCGATGTTGCTGATGGTGAACGTGCCACCACCGAGCTCGTCCGGCCCGATCTTGTTCGTGCGGGTGCGCTGGGCCAGGTCGGCGATCTTGCGGGCGATGCCGGCGATGTTGAGGTCGCCGGCGTCCTTGACCACCGGGACGACCAGGCCCTTCTCGGTGTCGACCGCGATGCCGAGGTGCTCGCCGTCGTGGTAGACGATGTTCTCGCCGTCGACGCTCGCGTTGATCGACGGGAACGCCTTGAGGGTCTCGACCGTGGCCACCGCGATGAACGGCAGGAACGACAGCTTGGCCCCCTCGCGAGCGGCGAAGCTCTCCTTGTTCTTGGCCCGGACCGCGGCGATGCGCGTCATATCGACCTCGACGACCGCGGTGAGCTGCGCCGAGACCTGCAGGGACTCGACCATGCGCTGCGCGATGATCTTGCGCAGGCGCGTCATCTTCTCGGTGGTGCCGCGCTTCGGCGAGACCGGGGCGCTCGCGCCGCCGCCCTTGCCGGAGGGAGCGGGAGCCGCCTGCGCCGCGGGAGCACTCGGGGCGGACGAGGAGTCCGGCGCCGGGGCCGGCTGCTGCTCGGGCTCCGCGGGCTCGGCCGCGGCCTTGGCCGCATCGAGCACGTCCTGCTTGCGGATGCGGCCCCCGACGCCGGTGCCCTTGAGCGAGGACAGGTCGACACCGTTGTCGGCGGCGAGCTTGCGCACGAGCGGGGTCACGTAGGCGGAGGCGTCCTCGACGTCGTCGGACGACGCGTCCTGCTTCGGCTGCTCCGCCTTGACCTCCTCCTTCTTGGGGGCCTCGTCCTTCGTCGGGGCCTGCTCCTGCTTGGGGGCGGCCTCCTCCTTCTTCGGAGCCTCCTGCTTCGGCTCCTCCTTCTTGGGCTCCTCCTTCTTGGGCTCGTCCTTCTTCGGCTCATCCTCGGCGGCGGACCCGCCGCCGGAGCCGCCGATGATGGCGAGGTCGGCGCCGACCTCGGCCGTCTCGTCCTCGGCGACGAGGATCTTCGTGAGCTTGCCCGCGACGGGCGAGGGGATCTCGGTGTCGACCTTGTCGGTCGAGACCTCGAGCAGGGGCTCGTCGACCTCGACGTCGTCGCCCTCCTCCTTCAGCCAGCGCGTGATGGTGCCCTCGGTGACCGACTCACCGAGCGCCGGCATCGTGACGCGCTCGCCGTCGCCCGACCCCGAGTCGCCGGAGCCGGAGTCCGAGCCGGAGCCCGCCGTGCCCTCGGGGTCGTCGGACTCGGAGCTCGGGGACGCGGAGGTGGTCTCCTCGACGGTCTGCTCGGTCTCGGCCGTGGCCTCGTCGGACTCCTTGGCCGCCTCGGCGTCGGACCCGTCGGAGGAGGCGGACTCGTCGCTGCCGCCCGCGTCGTCGGCGTCGCCGTCACCGATGATGCACAGGTCGGCGCCCACGTCGGCGGTCTCGTCCTCGTCGACGAGGATCTTTTGCAGGGTGCCGGCGACCGGCGAGGGGATCTCGGTGTCGACCTTGTCGGTGGACACCTCGAGCAGCGGCTCGTCGACCTCCACCCTGTCGCCCACGCTCTTGAGCCACTGGGTGACGGTTCCTTCGGTGACCGACTCGCCAAGAGCCGGCATGGTCACGCGTTCGGACATTTGAGAGATCTCCTCCGTGTCGGTGTTGACGTGAGTCTAGGACGCCGTGGCCCTGGTCATGCGTGGGCGTGCAGCGGTTTTCCGGCGAGGGCGAGATGCGCCTCGCCGAGCGACTCGTTCTGCGTGGGGTGGGCATGGACGAGGGCGGCGACCTCCTCGGGCAACGCCTCCCAGCCGTAGATGAGCTGCGCCTCGCCGACCTGCTCGCCCATCCTCGCGCCCACCATGTGCAGCCCCACCACCGGCCCCGTCTGGTTCGCCCCGCCCCGGCGCACGAGCTTGACGAACCCGGTGGTGCCGAGGATCTGGCTCTTGCCGTTGCCGCCCAGGTGGTACTCGTACGTGGTCACCTCGCCGTACCGTTCGCGGGCCTGCGCCTCGGTGAGCCCGACGGAGGCGATCTCGGGGTCGCAGTACGTGACGCGCGGGATCCCGCTCTCGTCCAGCGGGGTGGGGTGCAGGCCGGCGAGGTCCTCGGCGACGAAGATGCCCTGGGCGAAGCCGCGGTGGGCGAGTTGCAGGCCCGGCACGATGTCGCCGACCGCGCGGACACCGGGGACGTTCGTGCGGCAGCGCTCGTCGGCGAGGACGAAGCCGCGCTCGACGGCGACCCCCGCCTCCTCGTAGCCGAGGCCCTGCGTGACCGGGCCCCGTCCGACGGCTACGAGCAGGAGGTCGGCGCGCAGCGGATCGCCCGACTCGACCGTGACGGTGACGCCGTCCGCGTCCTGGGTCGCCCCGGCGAGGCGGGCGCCCGTGCGGACGTCGATGCCGCGGCGCCTGAACGCCCGCGCCAGGGCGGTGGACACCGCGGGGTCCTCGGCGGCCACGAGGCGGTCGAGGGCTTCCACGACGGTCACGTGCGCCCCGAAGGACCGGAAGACCGAGGCGAACTCGACCCCGATGACCCCGCCGCCGAGGACGACGACGCGGTCCGGGAGCGTCTCGAGCCTCAGGGCCTCGTCGCTGGTGAGGATGCGCCCGCCGATGTCGAGGCCGGGCAGCGTGCGGGCGCGGGAACCGGTGGCGAGGACGACGCTCGGGGCGGTCAGCCGGAGCGGACCGTCGGCCGTGGCCACCTCGACGGCGTCGGGGGCCGCGAGCCGGCCGTCGCCCTGGACGAACGTGATCTTCTCGGCCCCGGAGACGAGACCCTGCAGACCCTGGTACAGGCGGCCGACGACCCGGTCCTTGTAGGCGTGGACGCCGGCGAGGTCGACGCCCGCCAGGGTGGCGCGGACGCCCACGGACTCGGCCTCGCGGGCCGTGTCGGCCACCTCGGCGACGTGCAGGAGCGCCTTGGTCGGGATGCACCCGCGGTGCAGGCACGTGCCCCCCAGCTCGGCGCGTTCCACGAGCGCCACGCGCAGGCCGAGTTGGGCTGCCCGCAGGGCGCAGGCGTATCCGCCGCTGCCCGCTCCGAGCACGATGAGGTCGAAGGCGTCGTTGCCTGCGGTCATGGGGTGTCGCCCTGCTTCCTGCCGGGTCACGGCACGCGAGGTGGGACGACCGCGCGGCGTCGGGCCGCCCGGCCGGCCGTGGCCGGCGACGGTGGCCCCGGACACGACGGGCCCCATCCTCTCATCGGCGCGGCCGGCACGCGGGCCGAGCGACGCGTCCCGGGTCGACGGTGGACGAGGGCGGGTCCCGCCGCGGGGCGCCTCAGTTCGCCGGCGGCGTCCCCCAGGAGGCGCCCGTCGCCTCGGCGACGCGGTCGAGCAGGCCCGTCGAGACCGTGGTCATGGCCGGGCCCGAGAAGTGCGATCCGTCCGGCCGGGCGTACTCGGCGCCGCCGGGTGCGGCGAACCGGGCGCCGGGCAGCCGCGCCGGGGTGTGGTCGTCGCACGGGTTCCCGTCGTCGCGGCAGTAGAGGTCGTCGACGCGGACGGTGACCACGCGAGGGTCGCGCTGCGCGTACTCGCGCACGATGCCGTTCCACGTCCGGCGCAGGTCGTCGTGGTTGCGCAGCCGGTCGAGGAACGCGTGGCACTTCTGCGGCGTGCACCGGGTGTCGATGCCGTCGCCGACCCGGTCCACGTCCACGATGACGAGCCGGGCGCCCGTGGCCGTGAGCCGGTCGACGGCCTCCGCCAGCGACGCCTTCTGCGCCGCCCAGAACTCGTCCGTGCCCGCGACGAGGGGCCGACCGTCCGGCCCCTGGCGGTCGGCGAGCTCGTAGCGCGACCACCAGACGACGACGCCGGGCTTGGCCTGCTCGATCGTCTCCGTCTGCGCCTCGGGGACCTCCTGCGCACAGGACCCCCCGGCGAGGAGTGTCCCGTCGACGTCGAGGGCCGGCACCCCGATGGCGGGGCAACCGCCGCGGGCCGCGTTGAGCACGGTGAGGTCGCGCCGCGCCGCGACCGGATCGAGGGCGGGCACGAGGCGCCGCATGACGCTGTCGCCGACGACGACGACCGTGCGGTCGCTCTGCGTCCCCGACGCGAGCGCGGGCACGACGGTGTTGAGCGGGGTGCCGCCGAGCATCGAGGTGACGAGGGCCACCACGGCCATGACCCCGGCGGCCTGCACGAGGACGCGGCGAGGGTGCCACCGGGCCGGGCGACCGGACCGGATCGGCGTCTCGATCAGGTGGTAGGACAGCGCGGCGAGGGCCACGGTGAGCGCGACGACGAGGGCGGCGCGGCGCGGCGAGAAGCCGTGCCCGTCGATGATCCACACGGCCAGCGGCCAGTGCCACAGGTAGATGCCGTAGGAGATGCGCCCGAGGTAGGCCATCGGCGTCGACCCCAGGACCAGGGTCAGACCCCGGCGCCGGTCGGCGACGCTCGTCGCGGCCACGAGGACGAGGCAGGCCAGGGCGAAGGCGAACGCGCCGCCGCGGAAGTACAGCGGGGACGGTGCGTGGGAGTCGCCGAGCGTCGCGACCCCCGCGACCACGCCGGCGAGGCCGAGCCACATGAGCGGCTGGCTGCGTTCGGTGACGACCCGGCGGACGCCGGGTCGGGCCATGAGGGCGGCCCCGAACGCCCCGAGGAGGGGCTCGAAGGCCTTCGTGTCCGTGCCCATGTAGGCGCGGTCCGGTCCGGACGGGTCGTAGAGCGTCGCCATGAGCACGACGGACCCGAGGATCAGCGCGCCGGCCGCGACGAGCGCGGCGGTCGCGGTCCGGCGCCTGCGGTCGGCGTTGCGCTCGTTCCGGCCGGCGGAGTCGATGGGGCCGTCGGAGGCGGTCCGTGCCCGGCGCAGCGCGAGGGCGCCGAGCCCGGCGAGCAGGAGCGGCCACAGGAGGTAGAACTGCTCCTCGACCGCGAGCGACCACACGTGCTGCAGCGGTGACATCGTCCCGTCGGCCGCGAAGTAGCTCGAGGTCGAGATGAACCGCCAGTTGCCCACGTAGAGCAGCGACCACAGGGCGTCGGCCCCGAGACCGGGGCGTCGGAACGGGGGAGCGGCGATCATCGCCCAGACGAGCACCGTGAGGATGACGACGATCGAGGCCGGCAGGAGCCGGAGCACGCGCCGCATCCAGAAGCGGGCGAGGTCGATCCGGCCGCGATGCGTCAGCTCGGTGAGCAGCAGCGTGGTGATGAGGTAGCCCGAGAGGACGAAGAAGACGTCGACGCCGAGGAATCCGCCGTGGGAGAACGGCAGGCTCACGTGGTAGGCGATGACGAGGAAGACGGCGACGGTCCGCAGCCCGTCGAGCGCGTCGAGGCGCCGTGGACGCGTACCGCGACGCGATCGGGCCGGGGCGGGCGCGGGCTGGCTCACGAGGGGACGACTCCTGACGCTGCGGCGCACGCCCGGTGGTCGCGGTGTGGATCGCGGTGGCATCCCTGGCCCCCCGCGGCGCGCGGGCCTGCGATGACGTCCCCCAGTCTACGGCGGAGGCCCCGATGGGCCGCGCCGCCGCGCCCGGTCGACCCGCCGCGCCGCGGGCCGGCCGTGCCGGCCGGCGGACCCACCGCAACCGCCCGACCTCGGGCCACCGCGACGCCCCGCCGCGGAGCCCGGGGTCAGGGGCCCGCCGTCGCGGGGGCGTCGAGGTGGGTGCGGCCGTCCGGGTGGCCGGCGGTGGGTCGGGCCGGCGAATCCCGCCCGAGGTCAGGCGCGGGACTCGGCGAAGCCGACGAGGGTGCGGACGCCGTACCCCGTGCCCCCCTTGGGGGTGTAGCCGTGCGCGGAGCCCTCGTTGTAGGCCGGACCCGCGATGTCGAGGTGACCCCACGAGTGGGGGCGGCCGTCGGCGCTCGCGCCGGCGAACTCGCGCAGGAACGCGGCCGCGACCATCGCGCCGCCCTCGCGCTCGCCCGTGTGCTTGAGGTCGGCGACGAGGGAGTCCATGCCGGACCGGATCTCCTCGGCGATCGGCATCGGCCACACGCTCTCGCCGGCGGCCGTGGCCGCGCTCGTGAGCTCGCCCTGGAGGTCGTCGTCGTTGGCCATGACGGCGGCGGTCCGCTTGCCGAGCGCGATCATCGCCGCGCCGGTGAGGGTGGCGACGTCGACGATGGCGTCGGGGTCCGACTCGGCGGCGAGCGCGATGCCGTCGGCCATGACGAGGCGGCCCTCGGCGTCGGTGTTGATGATCTCGACGGTCCGTCCGCCGCGCATGGTCACGACGTCGCCGGGACGCTGCGCGTTCGATCCGGGCATGTTCTCGGCGAGGCACAGGTAGCCGGTGACCTCGACGGGCAGGCCGAGGCGGGCGATCGCCGACACGGCCGCGGCGACGGCGGCGGCACCGCCCATGTCGCACTTCATCGTGATCATGCTCCCGGCGGGCTTGATGCACAGGCCGCCCGAGTCGAAGGTGATGCCCTTGCCGACGAACGCGAGGCGGGCGCGGGCCTTGCGGCGGGGGCGGTAGGTCATCGTCACGAGGCGGGGCGGCCGGGCCGACCCCTGCCCGACCCCGAGGATGCCGCCGAATCCGCCCGCCTCGAGCGCGGACTCGTCGAGGACCTCGACGTCGACGCGCTTGGGCGCGTGCTCGCGGACGGCGTCGGCGAAGCTGGCGGGGTACAGGGCGTTGGGGCTCGTGTTGACGAGGTCGCGGGCCCAGGCCTGCTCCTGCGCGAGGACGGCCGCGCGCTCGAGGGCGGCGTCGAGCTCGGCGGACGACGGGCCGCACACGACGACCTCCGCCACGGGCGCCCCGGACCCCTCGCCGGGCGTGCTGCGGTGGCGGTCGAAGCGGTAGGCCCCGAACGCCGCCCCCTCGGCCGCGGCGACGGCGAGCGCGGTACCGCTCGCGATCTCAGTGCTCGTGGCGCTCCGGGCGCTCTTGGTGCCCTTGGCGTTCTTGGCGCCTTCTGCCTCGCCCGCGGGGGCCGCGACGACGACCCGGCTGCGACCGGCGAGGGAGCGGATCGCGGCGCCGGCGGCCCGGCGGACGGTCTCCTCGCTTGGGACCTCGCCCGGTTCGTGGGCGCCGAGGCCGGCGACGACGACGAGCGGGGCGGCGACTCCGGGGGTGCCGGTGACCGACACGTTCTCGCCGGCGGTGCCCGCCGCGCGCAGGGTGGCGAGCGTCTCGGTCAGGTGGGTCCGCGCCTTCTTGCCGAGTGCCTCGGCTCCGAGGAGGCGGACGCCGGGCCGGCCCTTCGTCGTCGACCCCTGAGCGGGGACGGCGAAGAGGACGAGGGCGTCGGCCTCGATCTCGTGGGGGGCCGAGGTGGACGGGGACAGCGTCGTCACGGGTGGTCCTTTCGCTGGGGTGGCACCGGCGTCCGGATCGGGCGGCCGTCGGGGATGTCCGTGACCTCAGGATATTCGAGCGGCGAACGGAGGGGAGCGTGCGAGCCGTAGTGAGCGCGACAGAAGGCTCTGAGCGGCGAACGGAGGGGAGCGTGCGAGCCGTAGTGAGCGCGACAGAAGGCTCTGAGCGGCGAACGGAGGGGAGCGTGCATGCCGTAGTGAGCGCGACAGAAGAATCTGAGCGGCGAACGGAGGGGAGCGTGCAAGCCGTAGTGAGCGCGACAGAAGGCTCTGAGCGGTGAACGGAGGGGAGCGTGCGAGCCGTAGTGAGCGCGACAGAAGGCTCTGAGCGGCGAACGGAGGGGAGCGTGCGTGCCGAAGCGAGCGCGACAGAAAGCCCCTGCCGCTAGGTTGGCGGTCATGACGCAGACGGACCCGTTGACCTCGCCCCTGCACGAGCGCCACGTCGCGCTCGGCGCCAAGATGGCCGATTTCGGCGGGTGGCAGATGCCGATCGAGTACCCCGGCGGTGGCGTGCTGCGTGAGCACACGGCCGTGCGCGAGCGGGTCGGCATCTTCGACGTCTCCCACCTCGGCAAGGCCCTCGTCTCGGGGCCCGGGGCGGCGGACTTCTGCAACGCCTGCTTCACGAACGACCTGCGCAAGGTGACCCCGCCCAAGGCGCAGTACACGATGTGCTGCGATCCCGAGACGGGCGGCGTCGTCGACGACCTCATCCAGTACTACAAGGGGGACGACGAGGTCTTCCTCATCCCCAACGCCTCGAACACGACGGAGGTCGTGGCGCGGATGCGCGCGGAGCTGCCCGAGGGGCTGACGCTGACGAACCTCCATCACGACCACGGCATCATCGCCGTGCAGGGGCCGCGGTCCGCTGAGGTCGTGGCCGCGCTCGGCCTGCCCACGGACCTCGAGTACATGAGCTACGCGGACGCCGCGTTCGGCGGCGAGCCGCTGACGGTGTGCCGGACGGGTTACACGGGGGAGAAGGGGTACGAGCTCGTCATGCCGTGGGGCCGGGCCGAGGCGGTGTGGGACGCGCTCGTCGAGGCGATGGCCCCGTACGAGGGGCTGCCCTGCGGTCTCGGGGCGCGCGACACGCTGCGCACCGAGATGGGGTACGCCCTGCACGGTCACGAGCTGAGCATGGAGATCACCCCGAACATGGCGCGCGCGGGCTGGGCCGTGGGCTGGGACAAGGAGACGTTCTGGGGCAAGGACGTCCTCTCGGCGCAGCGCGCCGAGAAGTCGTGCCGCCTCGCGTGGGGACTGCTCGTGGACGGTCGCGGCATCCCGCGGGCCGGGTGCGTCGTCAAGAACGCGGAGGGCGCCGAGATCGGGGTCGTCACGTCCGGGACGATGTCGCCGACGCTGAAGAAGGGCATCGCCCTCTGCCTGCTCGACCGCGGGGCGAGCGTCGGCGACGAGGTCGTCGTCGACGTCCGGGGCCGCGACGTCGCCGCCACGGTCACCAAGCCCCCGTTCGTGCAGGCCGGCGCCGGGGACTGACGGGGAGGCCGACCCGGGGGCGAGCACGCCGGACCGGACGGTCGCTGGGCTCTCAGCCGGTCCGGTCCCGCAGGACGTGTTCCGACGGGTCGAGCGGCACTCCGCCGATGCGCGCGATCTCCGCGGCGTGTTCGGGGAGGAAGCCGATGCTGCGGAGACGCGCCCGCTCGAGGTCACCACGCGGACGACGTCCGGGTCCCAGCGGCCCGGCGTGATGACGTGGTCCACGTCGTCCCAGGACCACGCCCGCCGCAGCGGCCATCTCATCCTCATCCCGTCCCCGTCGACCTGGAACCAGCGTCCCGGCAGGTGCGCCAAGCCGACGTGGAACAGGGCCAACGCCCCGTAGACGGCCACCGTGCACGACCTCCCGTCGAGGGCGTGCAGCAGGAACATCGCGCCCCAGACGGCGGCGGTGAATCAGGACAGCGCGCGCAGCTTGGGGGACATCCGGGGACGGGCCTCCGACCCACCGTCGACCCGGCGGGTCTCCATCGGCGACGGGTGATCGGGGACGTTCTCGGGCATGTGGCATGGTCGCACCGCCCCCGCGTCCCACGAGTCGAGCGGCGAACGAAGGCGAGCGCCACAGAAGGGGCCGCACCGCGCCCGCGGCGCGGAGGCATGGCCCGAGAACCCGGGCTCAGAGGGTCGCGGCGGCCGCGGCGAGCGCGCAGGCCAGCGAGACCTCGACGGCGGCGCCGAGCACGTCGCCGGTGATGCCGCCCAGACGCCGTCGGGCGTGTTCGACCACGACGACGGCGCTGACGACGGCGACGACGAGGGTCAGCCCGGCCGCGAGGACGTCTCCGACCGCCAGGCCGACGGCCACCGCGAGCACCGCCGCGGCGGCAGTGGCGGCCGCGAGCGCGGCGGGGGAGACCGTCCCGGCGACGGTCGCGCCGAGCCCCCCGGCGGTGGCGGCCGGGACACCCCGACGGCACGCCCACGCGAGCACGTGGCGCGATACGAGGACCGCGAGGAGGGCGAGCCCGATGCCGGCGAGCGACACGATCAGGCCGGACAGGGCCGCGACCTGGACGAGGAGGACGAGGACGATCGCCGCGATGCCGCTCGGCCCGGTGTCGCTGCGCTTCATCACGGCGAGCGCGCGCTCGCGGTCGAACCCCGCGGACAGCCCGTCGGCGAGGTCCGCCAGGCCGTCGAGATGCATCGCGCGGGTGCTCAGCGCGAGGGCGGCGACGACGAGGGAGGCGACGAGCAGCGGGGGCGCCGGGGACCGCGATCCGGCCCACGCGACGAGCCCGAGGACGACCGCCGTCGGCAGCATCGCCGGCGGGGCGAGGGCCATCGCCGCGCCCGCGACGCGCCGGTCCACCCGCTCGGGTGGCGGCACCGGGAACGCGGTGAGCGTGCCGACCGCGAGGCGCAGGGCGTCGCGCAGGACGCGCCCCCGCGGCGGGGGTGGATCCGAGGTCACGACAGGCCGAAACGGGGGGCGTCGTCGAGCCGCGGCACCCCGGTGAGGTCGAGGACGCGACCCGCGACGACGAGCGCCGCGTGGTCGGCGACGTCGGCGACGGCGGCGTTGGCGCGGCCCAGACCGTCGCGGAAGACGCGCCCGGAGGGCGTGGCCGGGACGACGCCCGAGCCCACCTCGTTCGAGACGAGCACGACGTCCGCGCGGGTCTGCTCGACGGACGCGACGAGCCGGCGGATCCCCGCCCCGATCTCGGCCCGCGCCCGGCCGGCGTCGTCCCAGGCGCGCGCGTCGTCGACGAGCCGCGTCAACCACGTCCCCAGGCAGTCCACGAGCAGAGCGTCACCCGGCCCGGCGTCCGCGAGCGCGCCGGGCACGTCGGCGGTCTCGAGCGTCGTCCACGCGGCCGGTCGGCGGGTGCGGTGGGCCCGGACGCGTGCGGCCCACTCGGTGTCCCCGTGACCGGGGACGGGTCCGGGCGCGACGTACGTGACCGCCTCGCGACCGGCCAGCAGCCGTTCGGCGTAGGCGCTCTTGCCGCTGCGCGCCCCGCCCAGCACGAGCACCGTCGTCACGTCGTCCCTCCACTCACGCCCCGACCCTAACCGGCGCCCCGGCCGGATCGTGAGATCGCACGACCGACCGCCCCCGGCGGGCCCTGGCCGGTACGACGTGGCATCTCACCACGCGGCCGTCCCCCTGACGCCGGGGAGGGCGGTGCTCACGGCAGACTGGGCCGGTGCCCTCGACCACGGCGCGTTCCGCCGCGCTCATGACCGGCCTCGCGATCGGTTACGCCGCCGACCTCGTGTTCGCCGACCCCCGCCGGTTCCACCCCGTCGCCGGGTTCGGGAGCGCCGCCCTGCGGCTCGAGCGGTCGCTCTACGCCGACGACGTGCGGGCCGGGGCGCGCTACGTGACGGTCGCCGTCGGGGCGCCCACGCTGCTCGCGGCCGGCGCCGACGCCCTCGTCCGGCGCCGGCCCGCGGCCCGCGCGGTCCTCGTCGCCGCGTGCACGTGGGCGGCCCTCGGCGGGCGCAGCCTGTACCGGGAGGGCGTCGTCATGGCCGCCCTGCTCGCGACCGGGGACGTCGCCGCGGCCCGTCGCCGCCTGAGTCACCTGTGCGCCCGCGACCCCGAGGGCCTCGACGTCGACGAACTCGCCCGCGCGACGGTCGAGTCGTTGGCCGAGAACACCTCCGACGCCGTCGTCGCCCCGCTGTTCTGGGGGGCGGTCGCCGGGCCGGCCGGGATCGTCGCCTACCGGTGCGCGAACACCCTCGACGCGATGGTCGGCTACCGCAGCCCCCGCTACGCGCGCTTCGGCAGCGCCGCGGCACGGCTCGACGACGCGCTCAACGTCGTGCCCGCCCGGCTCACCGCGGCCCTCACGGTCGCGCTCGCCCCGCTCGTCGGCGGCGCCCCGGCGCAGGCGTGGCGCGCCTGGCGCGACGACGCGCCCGCGCACCCCAGCCCCAACGCCGGCCCGGTCGAGGCCAGCGCCGCCGGCGCGCTCGGCGTGCGACTCGGCGGCAGCAACGCCTACGGGAACGTCGTCGAGCACCGCGGCACCCTCGGCCGCGGCCGCCCGGTCGGCGTCGGCGACGTGCCCCGCGTGCTGCGCCTCTCCGGCGCCGTCGGGGCCGCCGCCCTCGGGTGCTGCGTCGCCCTCGCCTCGCGGATCGGGGCCTGACGTGCGTGGTCTGCTCGTCGGCGGGACGACCTCCGACGCCGGGAAGTCCCTGCTCACCGCGGGCCTGTGCCGCTGGCTGGCCCGCGACGGCGTCGACGTCGCGCCGTTCAAGGCGCAGAACATGTCGAACAACTCGATGGTGTGCGCCGACGGCGCCGAGATCGGCCGCGCCCAATGGCTGCAGGCGCAGGCCGCCCGCGTCGTCCCCGAGGCCGCGATGAACCCGGTGCTACTCAAGCCGGGCAGCGACCGGCGTTCCCACGTCGTCCTCCTCGGCCGCCCGGCCGGGCACCTGCACTCCCGCGAGTGGTCGACGGGCCGGCGAGAGCTCGCGGCCGCGGCGTTCGCGGCGGTCGAGGAGCTCGCCGGCCGCCACGAGGTCGTCGTCGCCGAGGGCGCCGGCAGCATCGCCGAGGTCAACCTGCGCGAGGGCGACTTCGCGAACCTCGGGCTCGCCCGCGCGACGGGGCTGCCCGTCGTCGTCGTCGGCGACATCGACCGCGGCGGCGTCCTCGCCTCGATGTACGGCTCGTGGGCGCTGCTGCCGGAGGACGACCGCGCCTGCCTGGCGGGCTGGATCGTCAACAAGTTCCGCGGCGCCCTCGACCTGCTGACGCCCGGACTCGACGTCGTGCGCACCCGCACCGGCCTGCCGATGCTCGGCGTCGTCCCCTGGCTGGAGGACGCGTGGCTCGACGGCGAGGACGCCCTCGCGCTCGGGGCGTGGGGCGACCGTGATCTCGACGACCTCGACGACCTCGACGACCCCGACCGCCGTGACGATTCCGACGGCCCTGTCGGGAATGCCGGGAGTGCCGGAACGCGGTCCGGGGCGGCGGGGATCGACCCGCTGCGCGTCGCCGTCGTCGGTTTCCCGCGGTTGTCGAACGCCACGGACGTCGACGCGCTGGCCGCGGAGCCGGGCGTCGAGGTCGTCGTCACCCGCCGCCCCGGCGACCTCGCGGGCGCCGACCTCGTCGTCCTGCCCGGCTCGCGCGCGACCGCGAGCGACCTGGCCTGGCTGCGCTCGCGCGGTCTCGCCCAGGCCCTGACCCGGCGGGCCGCCGACGGGGGGCCCATCGTCGGCATCTGCGGCGGGTACCAGATGCTCGCCCGGTGCATCCGGGACGACGCCGGGGTCGAGATCCCCGGCGGGGGAGCGGTCGACGGCCTCGGGCTGCTGCCCGTCGACGTCACGTTCCACGCGCAGAAGCGCCTCGGGACGCCCGTCGGCTCGTGGGAGGGTCACCGGGTCGAGGCGTACGAGATCCACCACGGGGTGGCCCGCCGCTGTGAGCCGGGCCCAACGGGGGAGCCGGGCGGAGTCCCGGCGCTGGGCGCGTCACCGACGGGGGAGGTGCGGCCGTTCCTCGACGGCTGGTCCGCCGGTGCCGTGTGGGGCACGACGTGGCACGGGGCGTTCGAGAACGACGGCTTCCGTCGCGCGTTCCTCGCCCAGGTCGCCGACCGCCGGCGCCTGCCGTGGCGGGCCCGGACCGGGGCGCCGGGCTTCCGCGCCCGCCGCGAGACCATGCTCGAGCACCTCGCCGACGCCGTCGAGGGCCACCTCGACACCGGCGAGCTCCGGCGCCTCATGCGCATCTGAGCCGGGACGATGCCGCCCCGTCGGCGTGGCCGCCGACGTCGCTCGGTGGGCTCGTCGCCTGGCGGGCGCGGCGCAGGCCGCCGCCGCGCACCGCGGCCCGGGCCTCACCGTGCCGCAGAGGCGGCCTCCTCAGCTGCGCGGACGCTCGTCCCGGCCGGACTGGTACCCCCGCACCCAGCGCGTCGCCTCGGCCAGGCCCGCGCCGGTGCGTTCGCGGTAGGCCTTGATCGCCTCGATCGACCGGTTCGCGTCGACGAGGGCCTTCTCGTCCGCGGTCAGGGCGAACTCGTCGGGCAGGTCGTCGGTCTCGACGCCGGCGTGCGCCGCGAGGCGCCGCAGCAGCTCGTCCTGGCGCACGAGGGTGCGCTCGATGCGCGCGAGGCGCCGTTCCCGTTGCTCATCGCCGAATCCGAACATGTCGACCACGCTACGTTCCGCGGCTCCACCACGAGGTGCGCGTCGCGGGCGGGTCGTCGATGCGGCAGGGATGGGACGGGGCGTGACGTGGTGGGACTCAGAGCCCGAGGCGGGTCTCCTGCAGCGCGGCCACGGCGTCGGGCTCGCCCTCGACCTCGACCGCCGCGACGGCCCCCCGGCCGAACCCGTACAGCACGAGCTCGCCCGGCTCGCCGCGCAGGACGACGGTGCCGAGCTTCGTCGGGCCGCGCACGGCCTTGCGCCCGTGCTCGGGGGTGACGAGGACGATGCCCACGGGGGAGCGCCGGAACATGAGCTGACCCATCTGACGCAGACGCGACCAGAGCGCGGCCTGCACGTCGGCGTCGAGGGCCCGGCGCGGCTCGTCGGGTTGCGCGCGCAGGACGTCCTCGTGATGGACGTAGAACTCGACGAGGTTGACGGCGTCGTCCACCGCGGGCACGCGGACGGGGGACCAGCCGGGCGGCCCTTGGCGGACCATGTCGACGAGGCCCGGCCACGCCTGCTCCGCGTAGGTGTCCTGGACGCGGGCCGTGCGGTCGGCCAGGGCGGGGATGACGACGCCCGCCGCCGCGTCGGGGCGGCGCTCCCGGACGACGAGGTGCGCGGCGAGATCGGAGGTGTCCCACCCGTCGCACAGCGTCGGCGCGTGCGGTCCGACGCGGGTGAGCGTCGAGCACAGCGATCGGCGTTCGAGCTGGGCGAGTCCCGTCATGTCGACCATCGTCGCAGACCCGGGCGGAGGGCCGGCGACCGTAGGGCGTTGGCACAATGACACCGTGACCGACCCCACCCCGCCCGCCGGCCCGCTCCCCGACGAGATCGCGCGCGTGCTCAAGCGCGACGCCGCCGGGCTCGTGGCGGCCGTCGTCCAGGACCACGCCACGCGGGACGTGCTCATGGTCGGGTGGATGGACGACGAGGCGCTGCGCCGGACCCTGTCGGAGGGCCGCGTGACCTTCTGGTCCCGCAGCCGCGGGGAGTACTGGCGCAAGGGCGACACGAGCGGGCACGCCCAGTTCGTCCGCGAGGTCCGCCTCGACTGCGACGGCGACGCCCTGCTCGTCGTCGTCGACCAGGTGGGGGCGGCCTGCCACACGGGGACCTGGTCCTGCTTCACCCGCGACCTGCCGGCCGTGACCGGCGCGACCGCCCCCCGGCCGACCCCCGCCCCGCCGACCCACCCGACCCGGCCGACCGAGAGGGCCCCTCGATGACCACCCCCGCCCCCGACCTCACGTACGGGACCACGTGGCCGGACCTGCCCACCTTCCGCGCGCTCGCGCCGGACCGCCGCGTCATCCCCGTCGTCCGCCGGCTGCTCGCGGACGCGGAGACGCCGGTCGGGCTCTACCGCAAGCTCGCGAAGAACGCGTCCGGGACCTTCCTGCTCGAGTCGGCCGAGCACGGCGGCGTGTGGTCGCGGTACTCGATCATCGGCGCGGGCAGCCGGGCGGTGCTCACCGAGTCGGAGGGTCGCGTCCACTGGCTGGGCGAGCCGCCGGCCGGCGTGCCCCGCGAGGGCGACGACCCGCTCGAGGCGCTGCGGGCCACGCTCGAGGTGCTCGCCACCCCGCCGCTGCCTGGCCTGCCCCCGCTGACCGGCGGCATGGTCGGGATGGTGACGTACGACGCGGTGCGGCGCTGGGAGAAGGTCCCCGATGCCCTGCCGGACGTGCTCGGTCTGCCCGAGTTGGCGATGATGTTCGCCACCGACCTCGCGGTGCTCGACCACGCCGACGCCTCGATCCTCCTCGTCGCCAACGCCGTCAACTACGACGGCAGCGACGAGCGGGTCGACGAGGCGCACGCCGACGCGCTGGCGCGCCTCGACGCGATGACCGCCGACCTCGCGGCGCCGGCCCCGTCGACGGTGGTGGCGGTGGACGCGGCCCCGCCGGACGCGACGAGCGACGTGACCCCGGAGCACTTCCACGGGATCGTCGAGGCCGGCAAGGAGGCCATCCGGGCCGGCGAGGTGTTCCAGGTCGTGCTGTCCCAACGGTTCACCGCGCCCTGCCCGGCCGACGCGCTCGACGTCTACCGCGTCCTGCGGACGACCAACCCGAGCCCGTACATGTACCTGATGCGGTTCACGAAGCCGGACGGGACGCCCTACAACGTCGTCGGCTCCAGCCCGGAGGCCCTCGTCAAGGTGAACGGGGACCGGGTCGTCACGCACCCCATCGCCGGCTCCCGCCCGCGCGGCGCGACGCCGGAGGAGGACGCCGCGTTCGAGGCCGACCTGCTCGTCGACGCCAAGGAGCTGTCCGAGCACGTCATGCTCGTCGATCTGTCCCGCAACGACCTGCAGCGCGTCTGCCGGCCGGGCACCGTCGAGGTCGTCGACCTGCTCGACGTGCGCCGGTACAGCCACATCATGCACCTGGAGTCCACGGTCGTCGGCCGCCTGAAGGAGGGGGCCGACGCCTACGACGCCCTCGCGGCGACGTTCCCCGCCGGGACCCTGTCCGGGGCTCCGAAGACCCGGGCCATGGCCCTCATCGACGAGCTCGAGCAGAGCCGCCGCGGCCTCTACGGCGGGGTCGTCGGGTACATGGACGTGGCCGGCGACCTCGACATGGCCATCGCCATCCGGACCGCCGTCATCCAGGACGGAAAGGCGTACGTCCAGGCCGGCGGGGGCATCGTCGCCGACTCGGTGCCCGATCTGGAGTTCGCGGAGTCCGTCAACAAGGCCGCGGCCGCCCTGCGGGCCGTGGCCACCGCCGCGACGATGCGGACGATGACACCGTGACGTCCTCGCCTCCCGAACCACCCCCGGGCCGGCCGGCCGTCGAGGGGTCCGGCGGTGTCGGGACGCCGGCCCGAGTGCGGCGGACGCCGCGACGCGGTGCGGTCGTCGCCTCGCTCGTGGGGCTCGCGGCCCTCGGCGCGGTCCTCGCGCTGCCGACGTGGGTCGCGGGCGACGTGGTCGACCCGGCGCTCGGACCGCATCGGGCCGCGCTGCCCGGCACGGTCGTGGCCCCCGCGGTGCTCGGGCTCTCGCTCGCCGCGGGCGCCGCGGGCCTCGCGGGCGCCCTCACCGGGAGGTTCGCGCGGGTCGTCGCCGCCGTCGTCGCGCTCGGATGCGGGATCGGGATCGTCTGGGCCACCGCGCTCGTCCTCCGTGACCCGGGAGCCGCCCTCGCGCGCGGCGCGGCCGGGAGCGTCGGCCGCGCCGACGCCGCCGGGGTCACCGGTGCTGTCGCCGCCCCCGCCGCCTACGCGGCCGCGGTCGTCGGGGCGCTCCTCGTCGTGGCGGGGCTCGTCCTCGCGTTCGCCGTGCGCGGACCCTCCGGCCTGTCGTCGCGCTACGAGGCGCCCGTCGGCGCGGCCACGGTGGGCGGGCCCGCCGGGCCGCACGGACGCACCGACGCCGACGACGAGGGCGCGAGGACAGGCCGGCCGGCCGAGGCGCCCGCGGCGGGCGACCCCGCGGTCGGCCGGGTCCCGCGCGAGGGCGAGGACGCCCCCCGCTCCCGGCGCGACTCCGCCGTCACGGACTGGGACCGGCTCAGCCGGGGCGACGACCCGACGGCGTGAGCCGCCGGACCGGTGGCCCCGAACGGGCCCCCCGCCTGACACAATCGGTCCGACGGCGCCGCCGTCGCAGCGACCATCACCGCACCGGATCACGGCTCGGCAAGGAGACACACCCATGGCAGACGCACACGCCCACGCAGAGGACCACGGCCACAGCCCCGCGGCCTGGACCGGGGTCGGCATCCTCCTCGTGGCCTCCGCTCTGATCTGCCTGGGCATGGTCCTCGACGTGCCCCTCATGTGGATGGTCGGCATCGTCGGGATCGTCGTCGGCGCGGCCGCCTGGGTGGTCCTGGCCAAGAAGGCCGCCTCCGCGAAGGCCGGCCACGAGCAGGGCACGACCGCCGTCCGCTGACCGCTCGGGGGCCGCGGCGCCCACCCCCGCCCCGGCCTCCCCGGGGCGTGCGGCGCCCCGGTCGGCGCGAGATAGCCTGTCGGGGTGGGAACCGTACTGGACGACATCATCGTCGGGGTCCGTGAAGACCTCGCCGAGCGCCAGACCAGGGTGAGCCTGGACGACCTCAAGCGCCGCGTCGAACGCGTGACGCCCGCGCTCGACGGGGTGGCCGCCCTGCGCGGGCGGGGCGAGGGCGAGAGTGTGCGGGTCATCGCGGAGGTCAAGCGGTCCAGCCCTAGCAAGGGCGCGTTGGCCCTCATCGCCGACCCGGCCTCCCTCGCCCAGGACTACGAGCGGGGCGGCGCCTCGGTCGTCAGTGTGCTCACCGAGCAGCGCCGCTTCGGCGGCAGCCTCGCCGACCTCGAGGCCGTGCGCGCGGTCGTCGACATCCCCGTGCTGCGCAAGGATTTCGTCGTCACGAGCTACCAGCTCTGGGAGGCCCGGGCGGCCGGCGCCGACCTCGTCCTGCTCATCGTGGCGGCCCTCGACGACGACGAGCTCGTCGGGCTGCTCGAGCGGACGCGCTCCCTCGGCATGACGGCCATCGTCGAGGTCCACGACGAGGCGGAGGCCCGGCGTGCCGTCGACGCGGGAGCGCGGGTCGTCGGCGTCAACAACCGCAACCTCAAGACCCTCGAGGTCGACCGCGGGACCTTCGCCCGCGTCGCGCCCCACCTGCCCGACGACCTCGTGCGCATCGCCGAGTCCGGGGTCCGCGGACCCCACGACGTCATCGAGTTCGCCCAGGCGGGCGCCGACGCCGTGCTCGTCGGCGAGACGCTCGTGACCGGCGGCGACCCCGCCTCGGCCGTCGCCGACCTCGTCGCCGCCGGCTCCCACCCGGCCCTGCGCGCCGGGCACGGCCCGTCCTGACGCGCCCGAGGGGACCGGACACCGAGCCGTCGCCGTCCGGCACGAAGGCCCTGCCGGACCGGCGGCCCGGACGCCCCGGCCGTTCCCTCCGACACCGTTCCACCCCGCCCACCGACCGCACCGGCAGAAGGCCCCCGTCGTGACCCCTGAACCCCATCGCCCCGAGAACCCGCCCCGCCCCGCCCCACCGGGCGTCGGCATAGGCCGCTTCGGCGACTTCGGCGGGCGGTACGTCCCCGAGGCCCTCGTCGCCGCGCTCGACGAACTCGACGAGGCCCGGCGCAAGGCCGAGGTCGACCCCGACTTCACCGACGAGCTCCTGCGCCTCCAGCGCACCTACACGGGCCGCCCGAGCCTGCTCACCGAGGTGCCGCGCTTCGCCGAGCACGCCGGCGGCGCCCGGGTCTTCCTCAAGCGCGAGGACCTCAACCACACCGGCTCCCACAAGATCAACAACGTCCTGGGGCAGGCCCTGCTCACGAAGCGGATGGGCAAGACGCGCGTCATCGCCGAGACCGGGGCCGGTCAGCACGGCGTCGCGACGGCGACCGCGGCGGCGCTCATGGGGTTGGAGTGCGTCGTCTACATGGGGGAGCGGGACACGCAGCGGCAGGCGCTCAACGTCGCCCGGATGCGGCTGCTCGGTGCCGAGGTCGTGCCGGTGAAGAACGGCAGCCGCACCCTCAAGGACGCCGTCAACGAGGCGATGCGCGACTGGGTCGCCAACGTCGACTCCACGCACTATGTCCTCGGCACGGTGACGGGCCCCCACCCGTTCCCCGAGATGGTCCGCAACTTCCACAAGATCATCGGCGAGGAGGCCCGCGAGCAGGTGCTCGAGGCCGTCGGGCGCCTGCCCGACGCCGTCTGCGCCTGCGTCGGCGGCGGGTCGAACGCCATGGGCATCTTCCACGCCTTCGTCCCCGACGCCTCGGTGCGCCTCTTCGGCTTCGAGGCCGGGGGAGCGGGCATCGACTCCGGGCGGCACGCCGCGCGCTTCTCGACCGGGACCCGCGGGGTCCTGCACGGGGCCGCGACCTACGTCCTGCAGGACGACGACGGCCAGACGATCGAGTCCCACTCGGTCTCGGCCGGCCTCGACTACCCGAGCGTCGGCCCGGAGCACGCCTACCTGTACGAGTCGGGGCGGGCCACCTACGCGCCCGTCGTCGACGACGAGGCGATGGAGGCGTTCCGCCTGCTGTGCCGGACCGAGGGCATCATCCCCGCCATCGAGAGCGCCCACGCCCTCGCCGGGGCGATGAAGGTCGGCCGAGAGCTCGGGCCGCAGGGTGTCGTCCTCGTCAGCCTCTCCGGCCGAGGCGACAAGGACGTCGACACGGCGGCGCGGTGGTTCGGGCTGCTCAGCGCTGAGGACCTCGTCGAGGAACAGGAACTCAAGGCGTCCGAACCGGTCGCCGAGGCGGACGGGAGCGGCTGGTGAGCGGGCAGGCGGCGGTACGGATCAAGGACGTCTTCGAACGGACGCGGGCGGAGGGCCGCGCGGCGCTCGTGGGCTACCTGCCCGTCGGCTACCCCGACGTCGAGACCTCCCTGCGCGCGATGCGCACGGTGGTCGAGGCCGGCGCCGACGTCGTCGAGGTCGGCTTCCCCTACAGCGACCCGATGATGGACGGACCGACGATCCAGCAGGCGGCGGTGACCGCGCTCGAGGCGGGCACCCGCCTGCCGCACGTCTTCGACGCCGTCCGCACCGTGACGCAGGCCGGCGCGGCGGCGGTCGTCATGAGCTACTGGAACCCGATCCTCAGCTACGGCGTCGACCGCTTCGCGGCCGACCTCGCCGCCGCGGGCGGCAGCGGCGTCATCACCCCCGACCTCATCCCCGACGAGGCCGACGAGTGGATGCGGGCCGCGGACCGCCACGGGCTCGCGACGATCTTCCTCGTCGCGCCCTCGAGCACGCCGGAGCGCCTGGCCATGACGACCGGCAACTGCCGGGGCTTCGTCTACGTCGCGTCGACGATGGGCGTCACCGGGGCGCGGACGAGCGTCGGGGCGGGGGCCCGGGACCTCGTCGGCCGGGCGCGCGCCGTCACCGACCTGCCCCTGGCCGTCGGACTCGGGGTGTCGACGCGGGCCCAGGCCGCCGACGTCGCCTCGTTCGCCGACGGCGTCATCGTCGGCTCCGCGCTCGTCGCCGCGCTGGGGCAGGACGCCTCCAGCGAGAACCCAGGTGACCTCGTTAACCTGACGGAGGTGGTGACGGACCTCGGCGCGGGCGTACGGGAGGGTGCAAGTGCAGGTCGACGGTAGACCGCCGGCGCGTTCCGGCCCCGGTGAGGACGGCTCCGACGCCGCCCTCCCGACCGCCGATCCCTCAGGGCGGCCCGAGGGCCGCTCCGCGAGACGCACCCGGATCCTCGACGGCCTCGGCCTGCCGGCGCGTCTCGTCCTCGGGGGAGTGCTGATCGTCGCGGGCGCCCTCAAGGTGGGTCGCCCCCTCGTGTCCGCCCGGGCCGTCCAGGCGTACCAGATCTTTCCCTTCGACGTGGCCGCCGTCATCGGCTACGCGTTGCCGGTGGTCGAGATCGTCGTCGGCGCCCCGCTCGTCGTCGGTCTCTTCACGCGGGTCTCCGCCGTCGTCGGCGGCCTGCTCATGCTCGCGTTCGTCGTGGGCATCGCCTCCGCCTGGGCGCGGGGCCTGAGCATCGACTGCGGGTGCTTCGGGGGCGGCGGCGAGATCGGCGCGGCCCAGACCGCCTACCCGGCGGAGATCGCCCGCGACCTCGGGTTCGCCCTGTGCGGGGCCTGGCTCGCGCTGCGCCCACGCACCCCCTTCTCGCTCGACGCTCGCCTCGGCGCGCGATGACACGAGACCCGCGGCCGACGGACCGAACCGCCGCACCACGACCCCGCCCCGTCCGACCCACGACGCCCTTGACCCACAAAGCCTTTGACCCACGACGCCCCTGACCCACGATCCGGCCGAGACGTGAGCCACCCGAGCAAGGAGAACCGATGAGCAGCACGCCCCAGGGACCCGGCAGCCGGCCGGGGGATCGCAGTGCCCGCCAGGCCAAGATCGACGCCGCCGCGCCGAAGCCGAGCAAGGCCAAGCCGATCCTCATCGCGCTCGTGTCGATCGTCGCCGTCCTCGGCGTCGTCGCCGCGGTGTGGTTCGGCACCCGCGGGTCGCAGACCGATCCGGCGGCCGCCGCCCCCAAGGGCGCCACGGGGGCGACCGGCGGGATCGCCGTCACCACGAACGCGAAGGCGGGCGCGCCCACCCTCGACGTCTACGAGGACTTCCAGTGCCCCGCGTGCATGCAGGCCGAGGCCGCGGTCGGCCCGACCATCAGGAAGATGGCCGCCGACGGTGAGGCCAAGGTCGTCTACCACATGAAGTCGTTCCTCGACGCGAACCTCGGCAACGACTCCTCGACGCGCGCGGCGCTCGCCGCGTCCTGCTCCGCCGACGCCGGCCGCTTCCAGCAGTTCCACGACGCCGTCTTCGCGGCGAACACGCCCGAGGGGCAGGGGTACACCGACGCCCAGCTCGAGACGTTCGCGACGCAGTCGGGCGTCACCGGCGACGCGCTGAACACGTGGAAGTCCTGCTACTCGACCAAGAAGTACGCCGACTACGTCAAGGGCGTCGAGGAGACGACCGCCAAGGCGGGCGTCACCGGCACCCCGACGTTCCGCGTCAACGGCAAGGACATGGACCTGAGCAAGGTCAACGACGCCGCCGGGTTCCGGGCCGCCGTCCTCGCCGGCGGCGCCGCGTCGCCCACGTCCTGAGGCACTGGCCGTGTTCGCCGCGATCCCCAGCCCCGACCAGGGCGTCTGGTACCTGGGCCCCTTCCCCCTCCGGGCCTACGCGCTGTGCATCCTGCTCGGCATCGTCGTCGCCACCGTGTGGACGGGCCGCCGGCTCGAGGCGCGGGGCGGGGATCGCGACGCCGTCCTCGACGTCGCCGTCTGGGCCGTCCCGTTCGGCATCGTCGGCGGGCGGCTCTACCACGTGGCCTCGTCGTGGCAGCCGTACTTCGGCCCGGGCGGTCACCCCGTCGACGCCCTGAAGATCTGGCAGGGCGGCCTCGGCATCTGGGGGGCCGTCGCCCTCGGGGCGGTCGGGGCGTGGATCGGCTGCCGGCGGGCCGGGGTCGACTACCTCACGCTCGCCGACAGTCTCGCGCCGCCGCTGCTCGCGGCCCAGGCCATCGGTCGGCTCGGGAACTGGTTCAACAACGAGCTGTACGGGGCGCCGACCGACGCGCCGTGGGCCCTCGAGATCCACGCGTGGGACCACGCCCTGGGCCGGGCCACGGTGGCTCCGGACGGGGCCCCCGTCGTCCTCGGCACCTTCCACCCCACGTTCCTCTACGAACTCCTGTGGTGCCTCGCCGCCGCGGCGGTCCTCGTCGCCGTCGGGCGCCGTCGGGGCCCGCTCTACCGCCGCCAGGGCCAGCTCATGGCGCTCTACCTCGTCGCGTACACGATGGGTCGGGGAGTCATCGAGAACGTGCGCATCGACGAGGCGAACCACGTCCTCGGGCTCCGGCTCAACGTGTGGACGTCGGTCCTCGTCCTCGCCTTCGGCCTCGCCTGGTGGTGGTGGCTCGGTCGGCGCGGTCGACCGGCGATCGAGCCGCACCGCGAGCGGGTGGGCTCCGCGGCCGCCGACGCCGCGAGCGCCCCGCGACCCTGAGATCGCCCTCGCCCGGCGGGCCCGGTCGGGCCCACCTCGGCGGTCTCACGATGCGATCGGTTGCGTACCGGATGACGGGATGCAGGCCCTAAACTGACGCTCTCGTCAGTCATCGCAGGCCATCGACGTCCATGCGAGCCTCCTCGGCCTGTGCGCAGGCCGCCTCCTCCCAGGACGGTGATGTTCTGTGCCCGGTCCGCTCTTCTCCGCCATGCCCGGCCTGACGGGTCTGTACGACCCGAGCCTCGAGCACGACGCCTGCGGGGTCGCCATGGTGGCGACCCTGCGCGGCACCCCCGGCCACGACATCGTCGAGCACGCCCTCGAGGCGCTGCGCAACCTCGACCACCGCGGTGCGACGGGCGCCGATCCCACCGTCGGCGACGGCGCGGGGATCCTCCTGCAGACCCCCGACGCCTTCTTCCGCGGCGTCCTCGACGTGGACCTGCCGGAGGCCGGTCACTACGCCGCGGGCCTGGCCTTCCTGCCCACCGACGACGCGGAGGCCGACGCGGTCCGCGGCGGCGTCGCGAAGCTCGCCGCGGACGAGGGCCTCGAGGTGCTCGCGTGGCGCGACGTGCCCGTGCGGGCCGACATCGTCGGGGCGGCGGCCCGCGCCGTCATGCCGCGGTTCGAGCAGCTCTTCCTGCGCCCGCTCGACGCCTCGGTCGAGGGGCTGGACCTCGAGCGGCTCACGTTCTGCCTGCGCAAGCGCGCCGAGCGCGACCTCGCGGTCTACTTCCCCTCGCTGTCCTCGCGGACCCTCGTCTACAAGGGCATGCTGACCACGGAGCAGCTCGGGGACTTCTTCCCCGACCTGTCCGACGAGCGCATGGCCACCGAGCTCGCGCTCGTCCACTCCCGCTTCTCGACGAACACGTTCCCGAGCTGGCCGCTCGCGCACCCGTACCGCCTCATCGCCCACAACGGCGAGATCAACACGGTCAAGGGCAACCGCAACTGGATGCGCACCCGCGAGAGCCAGCTCCGCAGCTCGGTCATCCCGGGCGACCTGCGCCGCACCTTCCCGATCTGCACGCCCGGGGCCTCCGACTCCGCGTCGTTCGACGAGGTCCTCGAGCTGCTCCACCTCGGCGGCCGCTCCCTCCCGCACGCCGTGCTCATGATGATCCCCGAGGCGTGGGAGAACCACGCCGAGATGAGCCCGGAGCGGCGCGCGTTCTACGAGTACCACTCGATGTTCATGGAGCCGTGGGACGGCCCGGCCTGCGTCACCTTCACCGACGGCACCCTCGTGGGCGCCGTCCTCGACCGCAACGGGCTCCGCCCCGGGCGGTACTGGGTGACCGACGACGGGCTCGTGGTCCTCGGCTCCGAGGCCGGCGTCCTCGACATCGACGACGCCCGCATCGTCAAGCGCGGCCGCCTCTCCCCGGGGCGCATGTTCCTCGTCGACACGGCCGCCGGCCGGCTCGTGCCCGACGACGAGGTCAAGAACGCCCTCGCGGCCGAGCACCCGTACGGCCGGTGGCTCTCCGAGGGTCTCGTCGAGCTCAAGGACCTGCCCGAGCGCGAGCACATCCTCCACACGGCGTCGTCCGTGGCCCGGCGCCAGCAGACCTTCGGGTACACGCAGGAGGAGCTGCGCACCATCCTCGCGCCGATGGCGACGACGGGGGCCGAGGCCCTCGGATCGATGGGCACCGACACGCCCATCGCGGTCCTGTCGAGCCGGCCCCGGCTCCTGTTCGACTACTTCAGCCAGCTGTTCGCGCAGGTGACGAACCCGCCGCTCGACGCCATCCGCGAGCAGCTCGTCACGTCCATCGGCTCGGTCATCGGCCCCGAGGCCAACGCCCTCGAGCCGACGCCGGAGGCCTGCCAGCAGATCGTCCTGCCCTTCCCGGTCATCGACAACGACGAGCTCGCGAAGATCGTCCACCTCGACGAGGACCCGTTCGGCGACGTCCAGGGCAACCGGCCCACGCTCGTCGTCAGCGGGTTGTACGAGGTGGCCGGCGGGGCCCGCGCGATGCGCGACCGGATCGAGCAGATCTTCAAGGAGGTCAGCAGCGCGATCTCCAAGGGCGTGCGCAACGTCGTCCTCTCCGACCGCGACTGCACCGCGGAGCTCGCCCCGATCCCGTCGCTGCTGCTCACGGCCGCGGTCCACCACCACCTCATCCGCGAGAAGACCCGCACCCAGGTCGGGCTCGTCGTCGAGGCCGGCGACGTGCGCGAGGTCCACCACGTCGCCCTCCTCATCGGGTACGGGGCGGCCGTCGTCAACCCCTACCTCGCGATGGAGACCGTCGAGGACATGGTCCGGCGCGGCGCCATCACCGGCGTCACGGCCGAGACCGCGACGAAGAACCTCATCAAGGCGCTCGGCAAGGGCGTGCTCAAGGTGATGTCGAAGATGGGCATCTCCACCGTCGCGTCGTACCGCGGCGCGCAGGTGTTCGAGTGCGTCGGTCTCGCGCAGGACCTCATCGACGCCTACTTCACCGGAACGACGAGCCGCCTCGGCGGCGTGGGACTCGACGTCATCGCCGCGGAGGCCGCCGCCCGGCACGCCATCGGGTACCCGAAGGACGGCATCAGCCCCAGCCACCGGGTCCTCGACATCGGCGGCGAGTACACGTGGCGCCGCGAGGGGGAGCCGCACCTGTTCGACCCCGAGACGGTCTTCCGCCTGCAGCACAGCACGCGCAGCCGCCGCTTCGACGTGTTCCGCCAGTACACGGCGCGCGTCGACGAGCAGTCGCGCCGCCTCATGACGCTGCGCGGCCTCTTCTCCCTCAAGGAGGGCGTCCGCCCACCGGTCCCGCTCGAGGAGGTCGAGCCGGTCTCCGAGATCGTCACGCGCTTCAACACCGGGGCGATGAGCTACGGCTCCATCTCCAAGGAGGCGCACGAGACGCTCGCGATCGCCATGAACCGCCTCGGCGGCCGGTCGAACACCGGTGAGGGCGGCGAGGACCCCGAGCGCCTCGTCGACCCCGAGCGCCGCAGCGCCATCAAGCAGGTCGCCTCCGGCCGCTTCGGGGTGACGAGCCTCTACCTCACCGAGTCCGACGACATCCAGATCAAGATGGCCCAGGGCGCCAAGCCCGGCGAGGGCGGGCAGCTGCCGGGGCCGAAGGTCTACCCGTGGGTGGCGCGGACGCGGCACAGCACGCCCGGCGTCGGCCTCATCAGCCCGCCGCCGCACCACGACATCTACTCGATCGAGGACCTCGCGCAGCTCATCCACGACCTGAAGAACGCGAACCCGAATGCGCGCATCCACGTCAAGCTCGTCTCCGAGGTCGGCGTCGGCACCGTCGCCACCGGGGTGAGCAAGGCCCACGCGGACGTCGTGCTCATCTCGGGCCACGACGGCGGCACGGGCGCCTCGCCGCTCACGTCGCTCAAGCACGCCGGCGGGCCGTGGGAGCTGGGCCTGGCGGAGGCGCAGCAGACGCTCATCCTCAACGGGCTGCGCGACCGGATCGTCGTGCAGACCGACGGGCAGCTCAAGACGGGTCGCGACGTCGTCGTCGCGGCGCTGCTCGGCGCCGAGGAGTTCGGCTTCGCGACCGCCCCGCTCGTCGTCTCGGGCTGCATCCTCATGCGCGTCTGCCACCTCGACACGTGCCCGGTGGGCATCGCGACACAGAACCCGGAGCTGCGGTCCCGGTTCTCGGGCAAGCCCGAGTTCGTCGAGACCTTCTTCGAGTACATCGCGGAGGAGGTCCGGGAGTGGCTGGCCAAGCTCGGCTTCCGCAGCATCGCCGAGGCGGTCGGCCAGGGCGGGGTCCTCGAGACGCGGGAGGCCGTCGAGCACTGGAAGGCCTCGGGCCTCGACCTGTCGCCGATCCTCGCGGAGGCGGTGCCGGGTGAGGACCAGGACCGCTACTGCACCAAGACGCAGGACCACGGGCTCGAGCGCGCGCTCGACAACGAGCTCATCGCGGCCGCCCGGCCCGCCCTGGAGTCGGGCGAGCGGGTGACGATCGAGCACACGGTGCGCAACGTCAACCGCACGGTCGGGACGATGCTCGGCCACGCGGTCACCTCGGCCCACCCGGACGGGCTGCCCGACGGGACCATCGACGTCCGGCTCACGGGCCGCGCCGGTCAGTCCTTCGGCGCGTTCCTGCCGGCCGGCATCACGCTGCGGCTCGCCGGCGAGGCCAACGACTTCGTCGGCAAGGGGCTCTCCGGCGGTCGCATCGCCGTGCGCCCGGCGCCCGGGTCCGACGGCCTCGCCGAGGGCAACGTCATCGCCGGCAACGTCATCGCCTACGGCGCCACGAGCGGCGAGCTGTTCCTGCGCGGGCAGGCGGGGGAGCGGTTCTGCGTCCGCAACTCCGGGGCCAGCGCGGTCGTCGAGGGCGTGGGCGACCACGGGTGCGAGTACATGACCGGCGGCGTGGCCGTCGTCCTCGGTCGCATCGGCCGCAACTTCGCGGCCGGCATGTCCGGTGGCGTCGCGTACGTGCACGACCTCATCACCGAGCGCGTCAACACCGAGCTCGTCGACGTGTCGCCGCTGCGACCGACCGATCTCGACGTGGTCGAGACGCTCCTGCGTCGCCACGTCGAGTACACCGACTCCCCGACCGCGCGGGCTCTGCTCGACGACTGGCCGGCCCAGGCGGGCCGCTTCAGTCTCGTGCTCCCGCGCGACTACCAGCGTGTCCTCGACGTCCGCGCCGCCGCGGAGGCCGAAGGGCTCGATCTCGACGGCGCCCAGGTCTGGGACCGGATCATGGAGGCTTCCCGTGGCTGACCCCCGAGGGTTTCTCAAGCACCGCACCCGAGAGCTGCCCGCCCGCCGGCCCGTGCCGGTGCGGATCATGGACTACAAGGAGGTCTACGAGCCGCAGCCGGTCGAGCAGCTGCAGCGGCAGGCGAGCCGCTGCATGGACTGCGGCATCCCGTTCTGTCACAGCGGGTGCCCGCTCGGGAACCTCATCCCCGAGTGGAACACGTTCTCGTGGAAGGGCCGCTGGCCCGAGGCGATCGAGCGGCTGCACGCGACGAACAACTTCCCGGAGTTCACCGGGCGCCTGTGCCCCGCGCCGTGCGAGACCGCCTGCGTGCTCGGCATCAACTCCGACCCGGTGACGATCAAGCAGATCGAGGTCACGACGATCGAGCGGGCCTTCGACGACGGCCGCGTCGTCCCCATGGCCCCCGAGCGCCTGTCGGGCCGCACCGTCGCCGTCGTCGGGTCGGGCCCGGCGGGGCTCGCCGCCGCCCAGCAGCTCACCCGGGCCGGCCACACGGTGGCCGTCTTCGAGCGCGCCGACAAGGCCGGCGGCCTCCTGCGCTACGGCATCCCGGAGTTCAAGATGGAGAAGGCCGTCCTCGACCGCCGCCTCGCGCAGATGCGCGCTGAGGGCACCCGGTTCCGTACCGGCGTCGACGTCGGCGGCGAGATCTCGGGCGAGGACCTGCGGCGTCGCTACGACGCCGTCGTCCTCGCGGTGGGGTCGACCGTGCCGCGCGGGCTGCCCGTGCCAGGCGCGGACCTCAGCGGCGTCGTGCAGGCGATGACGTACCTCCCGCAGA
Organism: Agilicoccus flavus; assembly: GCF_014857905.1. Classification (GTDB taxonomy): domain Bacteria; phylum Actinomycetota; class Actinomycetes; order Actinomycetales; family Dermatophilaceae; genus Agilicoccus; species Agilicoccus flavus. The sequence goes on from NZ_JACYXE010000008.1 coordinate 160,269, forward strand.
GCAACCGCGCGAGCCTCGGCCAGGACGTGCCGGACCAGATCCTGGCCACCGACAAGGACGTCGTCGTCATCGGCGGCGGCGACACCGGCGCCGACTGCATCGGCACGGCCCTGCGCCAGGGCGCACGCTCGGTGACGTCGCTGGAGATCATGCCCCAGCCCGGGACCGAGCGGTCCTCGGCCCACCCGTGGCCCACCTACCCGATGCTCTTCCGGGTGGCCAGCGCGCACGAGGAGGGCGGCGAGCGGGTCTACGCGACGAGCACCCGTCGGTTCCTCGGCGACGACGGCGCCGTCTCCGGTCTCGAGATCGTCGAGGTCGAGATGAAGGACGGCCGCTTCGAGGAGGTCCCCGGCACGGACCGGGTCATCCCCGCGCAGCTCGTGCTCCTCGCCATGGGCTTCGTCGGCCCTCAGAAGGAGGGGGTCGTCGAGCAGCTCGGCGTCGACCTCGACGGGCGCGGCAACGTGACCCGCGACGAGGCCTTCATGACGAGCGTCCCCGGCGTCTTCGTCGCCGGCGACGCGGGCCGCGGCCAGTCGCTCATCGTGTGGGCCATCGCGGAGGGTCGATCGGCGGCCAACGGCGTCGACGCGTGGCTGACCGGTCGGTCCACCCTGCCGCGGCCGATCGCGCCGACGGACCGCCCGTTGGTGGTCTGAGAACCAGGGCGGGCGCGTCGACCGGGTCGTCGAGCGCCGGTCACGAGACGTTCACCATGTCGGGGCGGTCCGAGCAACGGGCCGCCCCGATCGTCGTCCGGGCTGCCCCTAGGATTGGGCTCATGCGCCGAGCCAAGATCGTCAGCACCCTGGGCCCCGCCGTCGCCAGCGAGGAGAAGATCCGCGAGCTGATCGAGGCGGGCGTCGACGTCGCCCGGATCAACCGGTCCCACGGGAGCGCCGAGGAGCACGCGCAGCAGATCGCGTGGGTCCGGGCCGCCTCCGAGGCCACCGGCCGGGCCGTGGCCGTGCTCGTGGACCTGCAGGGGCCGAAGATCCGCACCGGCCGCTTCTCGGGCGGCCCGGTCACCCTCGCCCCGGGCGACCGCTTCACCATCACCATCGACGACGTCGACGGCGACCAGAACCGCGTCTCGACGACGTTCAAGGGCCTGCCGGGCGACGTGCGCCCCGGCGACATGCTCCTCATCGACGACGGCAAGGTGCTGCTGCGGGCCCGCGAGGTGAGCGAGACCGACGTCGTCACCGAGGTCGAGGTCGGCGGGGTCGTGTCGAACAACAAGGGCATCAACCTCCCGGGCGTGGCCGTCTCCGTGCCGGCCCTGTCCGAGAAGGACGAGGAGGACCTGCGCTGGGGTCTGCGCGAGGGGGCCGACTGGATCGCGCTGTCGTTCGTCCGCGACGCACGTGACGTCGAGCGATGCCACGAGATCATGGCGGAGGAGGGGATCGTCCGCCCCGTCATCGCGAAGATCGAGAAGCCCCAGGCCGTCGCCAACCTCGCCGAGATCATCGACGCCTTCGACGGCATCATGGTCGCCCGCGGCGACCTCGGCGTCGAGATGCCGCTCGAGGAGGTCCCGCTCGTCCAGAAGACGGCGGTCGAGCTGGCGCGTCGCCAGGCCAAGCCGGTCATCGTCGCCACCCAGGTGCTCGAGTCGATGATCGAGAACCCCCGCCCGACGCGCGCCGAGGCGAGCGACTGCGCGAACGCCGTGCTCGACGGGGCCGACGCGATCATGCTCTCGGGCGAGACGAGCGTCGGCGCGTGGCCGATCATCGCCGTCCGCACGATGGCCCGCATCATCGAGAACACCGAGGACCACGGGCTCGGTCGCATCCCTCCGCTGGGGTCGACGCCGAGCACCACCGGGGGCGCCATCACCCGGGCCGCCGCCGAGATCGGGCAGTTCCTGCACGCCAAGTACCTCGTCGTCTTCACCACGTCGGGCGACTCGGCCCGGCGCATGTCGCGGGTGCGGCCGTCGCTGCCGATGATCGCGTTCTCGCAGGAGGAGCAGACGCGTCGCCGGCTCGCGCTCACGTGGGGCATCACGACGATCAACCTGCCGATGATCGAGACGATGGCCGAGATGGTCACGCACGCCGACGAGATCCTCCTCGCCCAGAGCCGGTGCACCGAGGGCGACGCGATCGTCGTCGTCGCCGGGGTCGCCACCGGCGTCTCGGGTTCCACGAACACCCTGCAGGTGCACCGCGTGGGCGTCTCCGGCACCTGAGCCGCAGCCTTGCGTCGCCCGGCCCGCGGCCGGCCGCTCGTCCTCGGCCGGCCGGCCTCCGCCGTGCCGGCCGACGGGGGCGGCGGGCCGCGTTATGCTGAACGACGATTCCCGGCCGGGATGGTGGAATGGCAGACACGGAGCACTCAAAATGCTCTGGCCGAGAGGTCGTGCGGGTTCGAGTCCCGCTCCCGGCACCGCACTCCCTGCACGTTCCGCGCGGCGGACGTCTGCACGCGTCAGCGCAGGGGCCGGCCGGAGCGGATACGGTGCGGGGGAGGGCGGCCCCCGACGGCGGCAGGACGCCTTTGCGCGAGACCCCCACCCGGCCCACCGGCATCGACGCGAGCCCCGGCGCCGGGCGGTCGGTTCGGCGGTCTAGGGTGGGCGACGTGACCGACGCCAACGACTCCGCCATCCCGGTTCCCGCGGCTCCGGCCGCCCCGAGCGGTCCCGACGCCGCCGAGCCCGCCACCTCCGCGCCCGGGGCCGACGACGCCCAGGACCGCGAGGGGGGCGCCGGCCGCACCCGCGTCGTCGTCGCCGAGGACGAGGCGCTCATCCGCCTGGACCTGGCCGAGATGCTCGGCGAGGCCGGGTACGACGTGGTCGACCAGGTCGGGGACGGGGCCGCCGCGGTCGAGGCGGTCCGGGAGCACCGTCCCGATCTCGTCATCATGGACGTCAAGATGCCCAAGCTCGACGGCATCAGCGCCGCCGAGGAGATCGGCCGTGAGCGGATCGCCCCGGTCGTCATGCTCACCGCGTTCAGCGACAGGGAGCTCGTCGAGCGCGCCCGCGACGCCGGGGTCATGGCCTACGTCGTCAAGCCCTTCACCATCGACGACCTCCGGCCCGCCATCGACATCGCCCGGTCGCGCTGGGCCGAGGTCGTGGCGCTCGAGGCCGAGATCGCCGACCTCGGTGAGCGCCTCGAGACCCGTAAGGCCGTCGACCGGGCCAAGGGCATCCTCATGAGCCAGCTCAAGCTGAGCGAGAAGGACGCCTTCCGCTGGATCCAGAAGACGGCGATGGACCGTCGCCTCGGGATGCGGCAGGTGGCCGAGGCCGTCATCGACGGGATCCCCGGCCGCTGACGCGCCGCGCCACGTGACCTGCGGGACGCCCGCTCCGACCGACGTCGGGGCGGACGTCCCGCATGATGCGGCTCAGGCCAGGGTCGCGACGAGCTGGGTGAGCAGCGGGGCGACGACGAGCGCGGGCAACAGGTCGCCCACGGGGATGTCCCGGATCCGCAGGAGTCGGAAGGCGATCCCGACGAGGAGGAGCCCGCCCGTCGCGGTGAGCGCGCTGATCTGGGCGTCCGGCATGACGCCGCCGAGCACGAGTCCGGCCACGGTGAGTAGGCCCTGGATGACGACGACCGACACCGCCGACGCGAGCACCCCCACGCCGAAGGACGCCGCGAACGCCATTGCCGCGAACCCGTCGAGGACCGACTTGACGGCGAGTTGGTCGATGCCGCGGCCCAGCCCGTCGTTGAGCGCCCCGAGGATGGTCAGCGGGCCGACGCAGAAGAGCAGGGTCGCCGTGAGCCACCCCTCGATGAACCGCTCCCGCGGGGAGGCCTCGACCTCGCGGGCGCCCGGCGCGCGCTCGGTGGCGGGCTCGTCCGACGCGACGGAGCCTCGCCCCGGGCCCGCGGGGCCCGACGCGCGGCGGCCGCCCGGCAGGCGCCGGGCCACGATGCGTTGTACGTGGTCGGCGAGCCCCTCGAGACGGTGCTCGATCCGCAGCAGGGAGCCGACGACGCCGCCGATGAGCAGGCTGCCGAGGACGATGAGCACGGGAGCGGATCCGCCGACCGCGTCGGCGAACGCGGCGTCCGTGACGGCGGTCGCCGACAGGGCCGCCATGAGCAGGGTGACGAGGCCGAGGCAATCGGTGACGACCCCCCGGGTGGCCGCGGGGAGCCGGTGCCCGATCGTCATCCCCACCAGGGCGCCGAGGACGACCGTCGACGCGTTGAGGACCGTGCCGAGGCCGGGGAAGCTCGTCATGGCGTCACCCTAGACGGCGGGTCGGCCGGGGCCGCCGCGTCCTCCTCGGACGAGCGTCCCGGACAACCGCTCACCACGGGGGCGCGGAGGGTCTAGTGTGTGCGGCGGACGAGTCCACCAGCGTCCGACCCCACCCCCTTCAGGAGCAGCGATGTCGCGAGTCGGTACGTCGATCCGGGTCTTGTCGGAGGCCGTGTCGGGAGGGGTGCCGGAGCTCGCGCCCGACGAGGCCTTCGCCGCGTTCGCGCAGCTGTGGGTCCAGCGCCGGGTCGACCTCGGTCATCCCGCCGACAGCGCCCGCCGGGCGGTCGCCGACGGCCGGCTCCGGGAGGCGGCCCTGTCGAGCGACGTCGTCGTCCAGCTCGCGGTCTGCGCCGGGGAGATCCGCGGCTTCGCGTGGGTCGCCGTCCGCCCGCTGTCGACCCTCCTCGACAGCCCGGGCGTGACGATCGAGGACATGTACGTCGACCCCGACCGCCGCCGCCACGGGACGGCCAAGGCGCTGCTCGTCGCGGCCGGCACCCTGTCGCAACGCAACGGCGGCGACCAGATCGCCTGCGTCGCGCCGACGCACGCCCGCACCCTCAACCGGGTTCTCGCCCGGCTCGGCTTCGTGCCGGCGGCCACGTCCCGCGTCGCCTCCTCGTCGGCGCTGCTCCGCCGCCTGCGCGGCGGGTCCTCGCCGCGGGACGCCGTGCTGCTGCGCCGTCGCACCCACCGGGCCCGACTCGCCGCGGAAGGCGTGGCCCTGGCCCGCTGAATCCCTGCCCCGAGCGGCCCGGTCGGCCCCCCGGAGGGCGGACCGGGCCGAGGTGCCCCACGGGGTACGCGGGACCGACTCAGGCGCCCGGCGGGCGCAGGCGGATCAGGCAGGTGAGCCGGGCGGTGCACACGCGCCGGCCCTCGTCGTCGCGGACGACGATCTCGTACGTGGCGAGGCTGCCGCCCCGGTGCAGCGCCGTGGCCACGCCGTGGACCCGCCCCGTGCGGGCCGCCCGGTGGTGGGTGCACCCGAGCTCGATGCCGACGGCGATGCGATCGGCGCCGGCGTGGGCGGCCGCGGCCAACGACCCGAGGGTCTCGGCGAGCACCGCGCTCGCGCCGCCGTGGAGGAGGCCGTACGGCTGGGTGTTGCCGGCGACGGGCATCGAACCGGACCCACCCTCCGGGCCGTACTCGTCCAGCTCGATCCCCATGCGCCCGATGAGGGTGTCCGCGACGTCGTCGGGGTCGACGACCCACCCTCGTGTCCCGTCTCCGCCGGTGCGACCCGCCTCGCTCATCCCGCCTCGTCTCCTTCGTGTCGGTGCCTGCCCCTACGCTGCCATGTGTGAGCCGACTTCTCCTCCTCGACGGACACTCGCTGGCCTACCGGGCCTTCTTCGCGCTGCCGGCCGAGAACTTCTCGACGACGACCGGCCAGACGACGAACGCCGTGTACGGATTCACGTCCATGCTCATCAACCTGCTGCGCGACGAGGAGCCCACGCACCTCGCCGTGGCCTTCGACCTGTCCCGGCAGACCTTCCGCACGCAGGAGTACGCCGAGTACAAGGCCGGCCGAGCGGCGACGCCCGACGAGTTCCGCGGCCAGATCTCGCTGCTGCAAGAGGTGCTCGACGCGCTCCGCATCCGCCACGTCTCCGTCGAGGGGTTCGAGGCCGACGACATCATCGCCACCCTGACCACCCGGGCGGCGGCCGCGGGGCTCGACGAGGTGCTCGTCTGCACCGGCGACCGCGACGCCATCCAGCTCGTCGACGAGCGCACCACCTTGCTCTACCCGGTCAAGGGCGTCTCCGAGCTGTCCCGCATGACGCCGGCGGCGATCGAGGCCAAGTACGGCGTGACGCCGAACCGGTACAGCGACCTCGCGGCCCTCGTCGGGGAGACCTCCGACAACCTCCCCGGCGTCCCCGGAGTGGGCCCCAAGACCGCGGCCAAGTGGATCGGCGCGTACGGCGATCTCACCGGGGTCGTGGCCCGGGTGGACGAGATCAAGGGCAAGGCGGGGGAGAACCTGCGGGCGCACCTCGACCAGGTGCTGCGCAACCGACGGCTCAACCAGCTCGTGCACGACGTGGACCTGCCGCTCGACATCGCCGATCTCGCGCGCGCCGACTGGGACCGCGACGAGGTGCACCAGGTCTTCGACGGGCTCGAGTTCCGGGTCCTGCGCGACCGCCTCTTCGCCACGCTGACCACCGCCGAGCCGGAGGGCGAGGGCGGCTTCGACGTGCGCGGCGAGACCCTGGCCCCCGGCACCGTGGCCGCGTGGCTGCGTGAGCACACGTCCGCCCAGCAGCCGGTGGATCCCGCGGCCCGGCCCGAGGAGGTCACCGCCGAAGGCATGACCGCCGAGGTCGAGCCGGCCGCCACGCCGTCGACCACGCCGGCCCCGCCGTCGGCGGCCCGGACCGGCGTCCACGTCGTCGGCGCGACCGCGCGCTTCGGGGTGGGCGACGCCCAGGGCCTCGCCCTCGCCGGGGCCGACGGCACCGGTGCGTACGTCGACCTCGTCGACCTCACGAGCGATGACGAGCGCGAGCTCGCCGCCTGGCTGGCCGACCCGGCCCGGCCCAAGGTGCTCCACGACGCCAAGGGCCCCCTCCACGCCCTGGCCGCGCGCGGCCTCCCGGTCGCCGGCCTCGTCTGCGACACCGCCCTCGCCGCGTACCTGCTCAAGCCCGACCAGCGCTCGTTCGACCTCGCGGACCTCGCGCTGCGCCACCTCCACCGCGAGCTGCGCGACGACGCGGAACAGGCCTCGGGGCAGGGGGTCCTCGACTTCGCGGCGGAGGAGTCCGACGGTGCGGCCCAGGGGGCGATGGTGCGGGCCCGCGCCGTCGTCGACCTGTCCGACGTCCTCGTCGCCGAACTCGAGTCGCGGGAGGGGCTGCCGCTGCTGCGCGACCTCGAGCTGCCGGTCCTCGACGTCCTCGGCCGGATGGAGCGCACCGGGATCGCCGTCGACTCCGACGGGCTGGCCACGATGGAGGCCGACTTCGCCGCCAAGGTGGCCACCGCCCAGGCCGACGCGTTCGCCGCCATCGACCACGAGGTCAACCTCGGCTCGCCCAAGCAGCTGCAGGTCGTGCTGTTCGAGGAGCTGGGCCTGCCGAAGACGAAGCGGACGAAGACCGGCTACACGACCGACGCCGAGGCCCTCGCCGACCTCTACGCGAAGACCGAGCACCCGTTCCTCGAGGCCCTGCTGCGCCACCGCGACGCCTCGCGCCTGCGGGTCACCGTCGAGGGCCTCATGAAGTCCGTCTCGGACGACGGTCGGATCCACACGACCTACCAGCAGACGATCGCGGCGACGGGCCGCCTGAGCTCCACCGACCCCAACCTGCAGAACATCCCGGTGCGCACGGAGGAGGGTCGCCGGATCCGGTCCGCCTTCGTCGTCGGGGACGGGTTCGAGTCGCTCATGTCGGCCGACTACAGCCAGATCGAGATGCGGATCATGGCGCACCTGTCGGGCGACGCCGGCCTCATCGAGGCCTTCCGGGCGGGGGAGGACCTCCACCGGTTCGTCGGCAGCCGGGTCTTCGGTGTCGAGCCGGCCGACGTCACGTCGGCGATGCGGGCCAAGGTCAAGGCGATGTCCTACGGACTCGCCTACGGGTTGTCGGCATTCGGCCTGTCGCGTCAGCTCCTGATCCCGACGTCCGAGGCGACCGAGCTCATGGACGGCTACTTCGAGCGGTTCGGCGGGGTCCGCGACTACCTGCGCGACGTCGTCGAGCAGGCCCGGCGCGCGGGATACACCGAGACGATGCTCGGGAGGCGCCGCTACCTGCCCGACCTCGGCTCGAGCAACCGTGCCCGGCGCGAGATGGCCGAGCGCATGGCGCTCAACGCCCCGATCCAGGGGTCGGCGGCGGACGTCATGAAGCTCGCCATGCTGCGGGTCGACCGCGCGCTGCGCGAGGCCGACGCCGCGTCGCGCGTGCTGCTGCAGGTGCACGACGAGCTGATCCTCGAGGTCGCGCCGGGGGAGCGGGAGTCCCTCGAGGCGCTGGTGCGCGAACAGATGGGCAGCGCCGTCGAGATGGACGTGCCGCTCGACGTCAGCGTGGGCGTGGGAGGGAGCTGGCACGCGGCCGGTCACTAGAGCGGCGAACGGAGGCGAGCGTGCGAGCCGTCGTGAGCGCGACAGAGGGTTCTGAGCGGCGAACGGAGGCGAGCGTGCGAGCCGTCGTGAGCGCGACAGAGGGTTCTGAGCGGCGAACGGAGGCGAGCGTGCGAGCCGTCGTGAGCGCGACAGAGAGTTCTGACCACCTGCGCACCGGTCGTCACCCCGGCCGTCGCGCGACCCAGATGCAGGTGCCGGGCAGGATCGCGCCGCGGGTGGGGCTCCATCCGCCCCAGACGGACGTGTTCTCGTCCGGCCATTCGGGTTCGAGGAGGTCGACCACCTCGAGGCCGGCGGAGACGAACTCCCGCAGGCGGGCGCCGAGCGTGCGGTGGTGTTCGGCGTACGTGGGCCGGCCGGCGAGGGATTCGACGTACGGGGTGGTGTCCCAGTAGGACATCGTCGCGACGAGACCGGCCGGACCGGGGTCGTCGGGGAAGCACCACCGCATCGGGTGCGGGGTGGAGAAGACGGCCCGCCCGCCGGGACGCAGGACGCGGGCGACCTCGGCGAGCACGACGTGCGGGTCGGCGACGAACGCGAGGACCCCGTGGGCGGAGAAGACGATGTCGAACGAGGCGTCAGCGAAGGGGAGGGCCCGGCCGTCGCACTGCACGAGCGGCAGCGTTGCGCGAGCGCCCTTCTCGTCGGCGTCGTCGACGCGCGCGGACCCGTCGATCGCGCGGGCCCGGCGGAGCATCCCGGCCGAGAGGTCGGTGGCGACGACGCGGGCGCCGGTGCGGGCGACGTACCGGCCGCCCTGCGCGGCTCCCGCGCCGATCTCGAGGACGTCGGCGCCGGCCACGTCGCCGAGGAGGTGCAGGTCGGACTCCCGGACGCCCTCGGGTCCCCAGACGAGTTCGGCGTCGCCGAGGAACGCCCCGTGTTCGGCGTAGTAGTCCTCGGCCTGCTCGTCCCACCAGGCCCGGTTCGCCCGGGCGGAGTCGTCGGCCCCGACGTCGCGGCGGGCGGCGACGATCTCGTCGTGCACGGGCTTCCCGTCGGGTCCGAAGGCGACGGCGGCGGTCTGGTCGGAGTCGCTCACCCCGGCAGTCTCCCAGCCTGTGGCGTCCCGGCGGACCCCCGCGCGAGCGGATCGTCGGTCGGGCGGATCCGTCGCGTGGCGACCGGGACTTGGAGACCGACGGTGGGATCGGTAGGGTAGACGTGCGCATGGCGTGCGCTCGCCGCACGATCGTCCATCGTCCGCATCGCTCCGGCCGCGATCGTCCCAGATCGCTCCGGCGGCCACCCGAGACCAACGGGTGGCCCGAGGATGCACGACCCCGCCCGATCGTCGCACCGGTGAGCGGACCCGTGTCGCACCGCACACCTTCACGATCGGCCGTTCCGCGGTTCGTTCGCTCGGGTGTGCACACCCTGTTCGCCGGAGTGCGCTGCCGAACGCGTGCCCCTTGATTCCACTGTCCACCAACGGAGCCCCAACTACATGACTGCCAGCCCGGCCACTTCCGAGATCGCGATCAACGACATCGGGTCCGAGGAAGACCTCCTCGCCGCCATCGACGCGACGATCAAGCACTTCAACGACGGCGACATCGTCGAGGGAGTCATCGTCAAGGTCGACCGCGACGAGGTTCTGCTCGACATCGGCTACAAGACCGAGGGCGTCATCCCCTCGCGTGAGCTGTCGATCAAGCACGACGTCGACCCGTCCGAGGTCGTCGCCGTCGGCGACGACGTCGAGGCGCTCGTCCTCCAGAAGGAGGACAAGGAGGGTCGCCTGATCCTCTCCAAGAAGCGCGCCCAGTACGAGCGCGCCTGGGGCACGATCGAGAAGATCAAGGAAGAGGACGGCGTCGTCACCGGCACCGTCATCGAGGTCGTCAAGGGTGGTCTCATCCTCGACATCGGCCTCCGCGGCTTCCTCCCCGCCTCCCTCGTCGAGATGCGCCGCGTCCGCGACCTCCAGCCGTACGTCGGCAAGGAGATCGAGGCCAAGATCATCGAGCTCGACAAGAACCGCAACAACGTCGTCCTGTCGCGCCGCGCGTGGCTCGAGCAGACGCAGTCCGAGGTGCGCACGAGCTTCCTCAAGGAGCTCCAGAAGGGCCAGGTCCGCCCGGGCGTCGTGTCCTCCATCGTCAACTTCGGTGCGTTCGTCGACCTCGGCGGCGTCGACGGTCTCGTCCACGTGTCCGAGCTGTCCTGGAAGCACATCGACCACCCCTCCGAGGTCGTCGAGGTCGGCCAGGAGGTCACGGTCGAGGTGCTCGACGTCGACATGGACCGCGAGCGCGTCTCCCTGTCGCTCAAGGCGACGCAGGAAGACCCGTGGCAGCACTTCGCCCGCACCCACGCGATCGGTCAGGTCGTGCCGGGCAAGGTCACCAAGCTCGTTCCGTTCGGTGCGTTCGTCCGCGTCGACGACGGCATCGAGGGTCTGGTCCACATCTCCGAGCTGGCCGAGCGTCACGTGGAGCTGCCGGAGCAGGTCGTCACCGTCGGTGGCGAGATCTTCGTCAAGGTCATCGACATCGACCTCGAGCGTCGCCGCATCTCGCTGTCGCTCAAGCAGGCCAACGACGCGGCCGCGGGCAACGCCGAGTTCGACCCCACGCTGTACGGCATGGCGGCCGAGTACGACGAGCAGGGCAACTACAAGTACCCCGAGGGCTTCGACCCCGAGACCAACGAGTGGCTCGAGGGCCACGAGAAGGAGCGGGAGACCTGGGAGAAGCAGTACGCCGACGCGCACGCGCGCTGGGAGGCGCACCGCGCCCAGGTCGAGGAGGCCCAGAAGGCCGACGCCGAGGCCGTCACCACGGGCGAGGCCCCCGCGACCTCGTACTCGAGCGGCGGCTCGTCGTCCGACACGGGTCAGGTGACCTCCACCGAAGGCACCCTCGCCTCCGACGCGGCTCTCGCCGCGCTGCGCGAGAAGCTCACCGGCAACTGAGTCGGCGCGGCCCCGGCCGCCTCGACGGTTCACGCGGACGGCCCGTCCCCCACCGGGGGGCGGGCCGTCCGTCGTCTCCGCGTCGGACCCGCCTGGTCGGGCGTCCGACCGCAAGACCCCCACGCTCCGGGCGGCGCGCCTACAGTGGGGTCATGCTGAAGGTGGGCCTGACCGGCGGAATCGGATCCGGCAAGTCGACGGTGGCGCGCCGACTGGCAGAGCTCGGCGCGTGCGTCGTGGACTCGGACGTTCTCGCGCGCGAGGTGGCGGCCCCCGGTGGTGACGGGTTGGCGCGCGTGCGGCGCCGCTTCGGGGACGGCGTCATCACGGCGGACGGGTCCCTGGACCGGCCCGCCCTCGCCTCCGCCGTCTTCGGAGACGACGCCGCCCGAGCGGACCTGGAAGGCATCCTGCATCCCCTCATCGCGGAGCGGACGGCGCAGGTCGTGGCGGCCGCGCCGCCCGACGCGATCGTCGTGCACGACGTCCCTCTGCTCGTCGAGAAGCACATGGGCCCCGGCTATCACCTCGTCGTCGTGGTCGATGCGCCGGCCGCGGTGCGGCTGGAGCGCCTCGTCGGCGAACGCGGCATGGGGGAGGCGGACGCGCGAGCCCGCATGGAGCACCAGGCGAACGACGACACCCGGCGTGCGGCCGCCGACGTGCTGCTGCCCAACGGCGGCTCGCGCGAGGAGCTCGTGGCGGCGGTGCACGAGCTGTGGCACGAGCGGCTGCGCCCGTTCGAGGAGAACGTCCGGCTCGGCCGCCCGTTCCGGCGGCCCGACACCCCGGTGCTCGTCGACTACGACCCCGGCTGGCCCCACGCGGCTCGGCGGATCGTCGACCGTCTCGGGGCTGCCCTCGGGGACCGGGCGCCCGAGATCGAGCACGTGGGATCCACCGCCGTGCCGGGGATGCCCGGCAAGGACGTCATCGACGTGCAGATCGGGGTGTCCAGGCTCGCCGACGCCGACGACCCGGACTTCATGTCGACCATGGCCGACCTCGGCTTCCCGCGGATCGACGACTACCGGATGGATCACCCCACGGAGGACCTGCCGGACCCGTCGTTGTGGGTGAAGCGGTTCCACGCCTCGTGCGACCCGGGCCGCGTCGTCCATGTCCACGTCCGGGAGCTCGGCAGCGCAGGCTGGCAGTACGCCCTCCTGTTCCGCGACTTCCTGCGCGCCGATCCCGAGGCCGCGGCCGAGTACGTCGACGTCAAGGACCGGCTCCGGCGCGAGTCCTCCTCGAGCGCGGACTACGCCGAGGCGAAGGCCCCGTGGTTCGGTGAGATCTGGCCCCGCATCCAGGCCTGGGCGCAGCGGTCCGGCTGGCACGACTGACCCCACCGCCGATCCGACGAGCTCGATCGGCCCACCCGGCGCCGGCCTCCGGTACAGTCCACTCACCCTGTCCCACCACAGAATCGGGTGATCGTCGTGCCGTCGTCCCTTCGTGCCGCCCTCGCCGTCCTCGCTGCAGTCCCGGTGCTGCTCGCCGGTACGGCGGCCTCCGCCCCCGCCTCGTCGACGACGCCGACGGCCGTCCGGGCCTCGGCCGACCGCCCCCTGACGGACGCCCCGGATGCCGTTGCCGGCGGCGAGCGTCATCGGCCCCGGTGCCGGGCGACGAACGAGAAGGAGATCGCCCGCCTCTTCGACCGATGGAACGCCTCCCTCGCGACGGGACGGGCGGACACGGTCGTGCGACGCAACTACGCCCCCGGCTCCGTCCTGCTGCCCACGCTGTCGAACGTCCCGCGGGACACTCCCGAGGAGCAGCGTGACTACTTCACGCACTTCCTCGCGGGCCGACCCACCGGTCGCATCGTGTCCCGGCACATCGACATCGACTGCCGCACGGCCGTCGACGCCGGGCTCTACACCTTCACCTTCGGCGACGGGCGGGTCGTGCCGGCGCGGTACACGTTCACGTACCGGTGGACCGGCCACCGGTGGCTCATCACGAGCCACCACTCCTCGGCGATGCCGGAGGCCACACCCGTCGCGCCCCACGCGCCCTGACCGCGCCGGTCGAATCGACGCCTGGCATGAGCCGAGGCGTCGCGGGACCGTGTCCCCGCGGCATCTCGCCCGTGTCACGACGTCGCGGACCGCACTCCGGAGGAGGTCCGATCGGCGAGCAGCCGGAGGCGTTCGTCGGAGCGGGACCCGGGCGCCGCGGAGAAGACGAGCATTTGCAGTCCGCGGTCCACGGCGAGGTCCATGCTCTGGAAGACGAGGTCGAGGTCGCCGACGACCGGGTGCCGGATGCTCTTGGTGCCGGCGCGATGGTCGACGACGTCGTGGGCGTCCCAGAGCTCCCGGAACTCCTGGCTGTGGGCGGCTCCGGGAGGGGTCCCTGCCGGTGCACCTACCGGCGGACCCTCGCGCGGGCGACCGGGAACGGGTTGACTCGGCGTCATGAGATACCGCCACCTGCCCGGCACCGGAATCAGCGTCTCCAACCTGGCCCTCGGCACGATGGGGTTCGGCACCGCGACCGACGAGAAAGACGCGTTCGCGATCCTCGACCGGTTCGTCGAGGCCGACGGCAACCTCGTCGACACCGCCAACGTGTACGGCGGGGGCGTCTCCGAGGAGGTCGTGGGCCGCTGGATGGCCGACCGCCCGGACGACCTGAGCGAGCGCGTCGTCCTCGCCACGAAGGCACGGTTCGGCACGGGGCCCGACGTCAACGAGGTCGGCAACTCCCGCCGCAACCTCGACCGCGCCCTGAGCGCGTCGCTGCGCCGCCTCGGGCGCGAGAACATCGACCTATACCAGCTGCACGGCTGGGATGCGCTGACCCCGATGGAGGAGACGAACGTCTCGACGAGGTGAGCGCCCCGACGCCGAACGACTACCCGTACGGGCCGTTCGGCGAGAAGCAGCGCCACCGCTACGTCGAGTCCTCCGAGCAGGCCATCGGCGAGCTCTTCTGAGCTGGGGACGCACCCGGGCGGGGCGGTCGTCGTCCGGGTGCGTCGAGGTTGTCGGTGGGGGCGTCTACCGTGTCACCCATGCGTCCCGTGACCGATCTGCAGCGCACCGTCGCCCCGTTCGACGTCGTCTCGGAGTTCTCCCCGAGCGGCGACCAGCCGACCGCGATCGCGGACCTCACACGGCGGTTGCGGGCCGGGGAGCAGGACGTCGTCCTGCTCGGCGCCACCGGCACGGGCAAGTCGGCCACCACGGCCTGGCTCGTGGAGCAGGTGCAGCGGCCCACGCTCGTGCTGGCCCCCAACAAGACGCTGGCGGCGCAGCTGGCCAACGAATTCCGGGAGCTGCTGCCGAACAACGCCGTCGAGTACTTCGTCAGCTACTACGACTACTACCAGCCCGAGGCGTACGTCCCGCAGACGGACACGTACATCGAGAAGGACAGCTCGATCAACGACGAGGTGGAGCGGCTGCGGCACTCCGCCACGAACAGCCTGCTCACCCGGCGTGACGTCATCGTCGTCGCCTCGGTCTCGTGCATCTACGGTCTCGGCACGCCGCAGGAGTACGTCGACCGGATGGCGCGGCTCAAGGTCGGGCAGGAGATCGACCGCGACACGCTGCTGCGCCGGTTCGTGCAGATGCAGTACACCCGCAACGACCTCGCGTTCACGCGGGGCACGTTCCGGGTGCGGGGTGACACCGTCGAGATCATCCCCATGTACGAGGAACTCGCCGTGCGGATCGAGTTCTTCGGCGACGAGATCGAGCGCCTGTACACGCTCCACCCGCTCACGGGGGAGATCGTGCGCGAGGAGCAGGAGATGTACGTGTTTCCCGCGTCGCACTACGTCGCGGGCCCCGAACGCATGGAGCGCGCCATCGGCGGCATCGAGCACGAGCTCGAGAATCAGCTCCGCACGTTCGAGCAGCAGGGCAAGCTCCTCGAGGCGCAGCGCCTGCGCATGCGCACGACGTACGACATCGAGATGATGCGGACCGTCGGCGTCTGCAACGGCATCGAGAACTACTCGCTGCACATCGACGGCCGCGAACCCGGGTCGGCCCCCAACTGCCTCCTCGACTACTTCCCCGAGGACTTCCTCCTCGTCATCGACGAGTCCCACGTCACCGTGCCCCAGATCGGCGCCATGTACGAGGGCGACATGTCGCGCAAGCGCACCCTCGTCGACCACGGCTTTCGGCTGCCCAGCGCGATGGACAACCGCCCGCTGAAATGGGAGGAGTTCCTCGACCGGATCGGGCAGACGGTGTACCTGTCCGCGACCCCTGGCGACTACGAGGTCGCCAAGAGCAACGGCGTCGTCGAGCAGATCATCCGGCCCACCGGACTGCTCGACCCCGAGATCGTCCTCAAGCCGACCAAGGGCCAGATCGACGACCTGCTCTTCGAGATCGGCGAGCGCACGAAGAAGAACGAACGCGTCCTCGTCACGACGCTGACCAAGAAGATGGCCGAGGACCTCACGGACTACCTCCTCGACAAGGGGGTGCGGGTCCGTTACCTGCACTCCGAGGTCGACACCCTGCGCCGGGTCGAACTGCTCCGGGAGCTGCGGATGGGGGAGTACGACGTCCTCGTCGGCATCAACCTGCTGCGCGAGGGCCTCGACCTGCCCGAGGTGTCTCTCGTCTCCATCCTCGACGCCGACAAGGAGGGGTTCCTGCGGTCGGCCCGCAGCCTCATCCAGACCGTCGGGCGGGCCGCGCGCAACGTCTCCGGCCAGGTGCACATGTACGCCGACTCCATCACGCCGTCGATGGAGTCGGCGATCGACGAGACGCGCCGACGCCGTGAGAAGCAGGTGGCCTACAACCTCGAGCGGGGGGTCGACCCGCAGCCGCTGCGCAAGAAGATCGCCGACATCACCGACATGATCAACCGGGAGGACGCCGACACCGAGGCGCTGCTCGGCTCGGGCCGCAACCAGTCGCGCGGCAAGAAGGGCGGCCGCAAGGGCGCCGACGCCGACGCCGGCCGGTCCCGGGCGGTCGACACGACGTCGATGGCCGCCTCGGAGCTGTCCGACCTCATCCAGGAGCTCACCACGCAGATGCACGGCGCCGCGGAGGAGCTGCAGTTCGAGCTCGCGGCCCGGCTGCGGGACGAGCTCGGCGACCTCAAGAAGGAGCTGCGTCAGATGCAGGAGGCGACACGCTGACCTGCACCGATCGGCGCGCCGGCCGGTTGTGCGCACACCGGTGGCGGGCGGGGATCGGCACGGGGCGCCGGAACCGGTAAGGTGCGAACGTCAACGGAGGGGAGTATCCCTGTCACGACCTCCCGTCAGCACGGTCCCGGCGCACCGACGCCCGGCCCGGGAGGTCGGCCCCTCGGGGTGGGAGAGACCTCCGGCCCCCTGCCCTCCGGAAGGCCCCCGTGAACATCCCGCTGTGGTTGTGGATCGCCACCCTCGTCGTGACGGTCTCGTTCCTCCTCGTCGACGTGCTCGTCATCGCGCGTCGGCCCCACGTCCCGACGATGGCGGAGTGCGCCCGGCACCTCGCGTTCTTCGTCGGATCCGCCATCGTCTTCGGCATCGCGATCGGCGTCCTGTCCGGCTGGGACTACGGCGCCCAGTTCTTCGCCGGCTGGATGACGGAGTACTCGCTGTCGGTCGACAACCTCTTCGTCTTCATCATCATCATGGCGAAGTTCGGGGTGCCGGAGAAGTATCAGCAGGCGGCCCTCATGGTCGGCATCATCATCGCCCTCGTGCTCCGCGGCATCTTCATCGCGGCCGGGGCCGCCCTCATCAACCAGTTCGCGTGGGTGTTCTACCTCTTCGGTCTCTTCCTCATCTACACCGCCGTCAAGCTCGCCAAGGAGGGCATGGGCGACGACGACGATGACGACTACGAAGAGAACGCGTTCCTCAAGTGGGTCACCCGGAAGTTCCCGGCCACGAACTCGTGGGAGCACGGCACGAAGCTCTTCACCCGGGAGAACGGCAAGCGCATCATCACCCCGATGCTCATCGTCATCCTCGCCCTGGGCACCACCGACCTCATGTTCGCGCTCGACTCGATCCCCGCGATCTACGGCCTCACCCGCGAGCCCTACCTCGTGCTCACCGCGAACATCTTCGCCCTCATGGGTCTGCGCCAGCTGTACTTCCTCATCGGCGGTCTGCTCAAGCGCCTCGTGTACCTCAGCCTCGGCCTGTCCGTGCTGCTCGCCTTCATCGGCGTCAAGCTCATCCTGCACGCCCTGCACGAGAACAACCTGCCGTTCCTCAACGGCGGTCAGCCGATCCACTCCGTCCCGGAGATCCCCATCTCCGTGTCGCTCGGCGCGATCGTCGTCATCCTCGGCGTGACCACCGTCGCGAGTCTCGCGAAGACCCGCCGGGACGAGCGCGTCTCCTGACCGCCCGCCGCCGCCCCGCCGGCCCCTGACGCACGACGCGTCAGGGGCCGGCGTCGGTCTGCGGGCCGGAGGGCGCCTCCTGTTCCGGGTCCGCCGGATCCCGCCGGGTCACGACCGCGGAGGCGGCCACGACGAGGAGCATCCCGACGAGCTGCGCCGGCGCCAGGGTCTGCGAGAGCACGAGGAAGCCGGCGAGAGCGGCGACGGCGGGTTCGAGGCTGAGCAGGACGCCGAACACGTGGGCGGGCAGGCGGCGCAGGGCAAGGAGCTCGAGGGAGTACGGCAGGACGGACGAGAGCAGGGCCACGCCCGCTCCGACGAGGAGCGGATGCGGATCCACGAGCCGGCTCCCGTGCCCGGCGACGCCGAACGGGGTCACGACGACCGACGCCACGACGAGCGCGATCGCGAGCCCGTCGAGGCGGGCGAACCGGGCCCCGACGCGGGCCGAGAGCAGGATGTACGCGGCCCAGCACGCTCCCGCCGTGAGCGCGAGGCCGAGCCCGACGACGTCGACCGCGGCCCCGTCGGTGTCGACGATCCTCGAGATGAGCACGACGCCGGCCGCGGCCACGACCACGGCGACCCCGTCGAGGACCCGACGGGACAGCACCGCGGCGAGCACGAGCGGCCCGATGAACTCGACGGTCACGGCGACGCCGATCGGCAGGTGGACGAGCGAGGCGTAGAACGACGTGTTCATCGCGGCGAGCGCGAGCCCGAAGGCCACGACGGTGGCCCAGTCGCCGCGGGACCGGCCGCGGATCCGGGGCCGCGCGACGAGCAGGAGGACGACGGCCGCCACGAGGAGGCGCAGGGTCACCGAGCCCGCGACGCCGACGATGGGCAGCAGCGTGGCCGCGAGGGCCCCGCCGAACTGCACCGAGACGACGGCCGCGAGGACGAGGCCGACGGCGGAGGCGCGCGAGCTGGGGTCGAGGGTGGGGGCGGCACGCATGGGTCCCAACCTAGACGCCGTCGGCCGGCCTCCCGTCGGGCCTCCCGGTGGGCGCGGGACTGCCGGCTGCCGGACACCCGGGGGCCGGCCGGTCGGCGGCCGACCGACCCGTCGCGGGACCGGACCCGGGCGGCGCGCGGACCCTGTCGGTGGGCCCGAATACGATGGCGGACGTGCCATCGCCAAGCTCAGCCACCCCCCGTCCGCGCCACGACCATCTCGTCGTCCGGGGCGCGCGGGAACACAACCTCAAGGACGTCTCCATCGAGATCCCGCGCGACTCGATGGTCGTCTTCAGCGGGCTCTCGGGGTCGGGCAAGTCCTCCCTGGCCTTCGACACGATCTTCGCCGAGGGGCAGCGCCGCTACGTCGAGTCCCTCTCCGCCTACGCGCGGCAGTTCCTCGGCCAGATGGACAAGCCCGACGTCGACTTCATCGAGGGCCTGTCGCCGGCCGTGTCCATCGACCAGAAGTCGACGAACCGCAACCCCCGCTCCACGGTGGGCACCATCACCGAGGTGTACGACTACCTCCGCCTGCTCTTCGCCCGGGCCGGGAGCCCGCACTGCCCGGTCTGCGGCGAGCCCATCACCCGGCAGTCGCCGCAGCAGATCGTCGACCGGCTGCTCACCCTGCCCGAGCGGACCCGCTTCCAGATCCTCGCGCCCGTCGTGCGCGGCCGGAAGGGCGAGTACATCGACCTCTTCGCGGAGCTGCAGACCAAGGGGTTCTCCCGCGCCCGGGTGGACGGCGACACGGTCTCCCTCTCGGAGCCGCCGAAGCTCGAGAAGCAGCGCAAGCACACGATCGAGGTCGTCGTCGACCGTCTCGTGGCCAAGGGCGACGACGCGGGCGCCAAGCGACGGCTGACCGACTCCGTCGAGACCGCCCTCGGCCTGGCCGACGGGCGACTCGTCGTCGAGTTCGTCGACGTCCCGGTCGGGGGAGAGGACGGCGTCGACTCCGTCGACGCGGTGCACCCCGAGATCGGGCTGCCGCGCGAGCGGCGCTTCTCAGAGCGGATGGCCTGCCCCAACGACCACGCCCTGTCGATCGACGAGATCGAGCCGCGGACGTTCTCGTTCAACAGCCCTTTCGGGGCCTGTCCGGCGTGTACGGGGATCGGCACCGAGCTCGAGGTCGACGCCGAGCTCGTCGTCCCCGACGAGGACCTCACCCTGCGGGAGGGCGCGATCGCCCCGTGGTCCCAGGCCAACGGGCTGTCCGACTACTTCGTCCGGGTCCTCGAGGCGCTCGGCTCGGATCTCAAGTTCTCCCTCGACCAGCCGTGGCACTCCCTGCCCGACCGGGCCCGGACGGCCTTGCTCGACGGCCGCGATCACCAGGTCCACGTGCGGTATCGCAACCGGTTCGGGCGGGAGCGCTCCTACTCGACGGGCTTCGAGGGCGTCCTGCCGTTCGTCCGTCGCCGGCACGCCGAGACCGAGTCGGAGTGGTCGCGCGAGCGGTTCGAGGGGTACATGCGTGAGGTGCCGTGCCCGGTGTGCAAGGGGGCGCGGCTCAAGCCCGAGGCGTTGTCGGTGCGGCTCGGCGGCCGGAGCATCGCCGAGGTGTCCGCGCTGTCCATCGTCGACTGCGCGCGCTTCCTCGACGAGGTCACCCTCGGCGCGCGGGAGGCGCGGATCGCCGAGCGGGTCCTCAAGGAGATCCAGGCCCGGCTCGGCTTCCTCCTCGACGTGGGCCTCGACTACCTCTCGCTCGACCGCCCCGCGGCGACCCTCTCCGGCGGCGAGGCCCAGCGGATCCGGCTCGCGACCCAGATCGGCTCCGGGCTCGTCGGAGTCCTCTACGTTCTCGACGAGCCCTCGATCGGGCTGCACCAGCGGGACAACCACCGGCTCATCCAGACCCTGACGCGCCTGCGGGACCTCGGCAACACCCTCATCGTCGTCGAGCACGACGAGGACACGATCAACGAGGCCGACTGGATCGTCGACATCGGGCCCGGCGCCGGCGAGCACGGCGGTCATGTCGTCCACTCGGGGCCGGTCGCCGAGCTGCTCGAGAACCCCGAGTCGATGACGGGGGCGTACCTGTCCGGGCGGAAGGTCGTCCCCGTGCCGCGGATGCGCCGGGCCGTCGATCCGGAACGCATGCTCGAGGTCGTCGGCGCGCGGCAGAACAACCTCCACGGGGTGGACGCGTCGTTCCCGCTCGGCACCTTCGTCGCCGTCACCGGGGTCTCGGGCTCCGGGAAGTCGACGCTCGTCAACGACATCCTCTACAACGTGCTCGCCAACAAGCTCAACGGCGCCCGTCACGTCCCGGGCCGCCACAAGACGGTCACCGGCCTCGAGCACCTCGACAAGGTCGTGCACGTCGACCAGAGCCCCATCGGACGGACGCCGCGGAGCAACGCGGCCACGTACACCGGGGTCTTCGACCACATCCGTCGGCTCTTCGCCGAGACCACCGAGGCGAAGGTACGCGGCTACCAGCCCGGGCGGTTCTCGTTCAACGTCAAGGGCGGTCGCTGCGACGCGTGCTCGGGCGACGGCACGATCAAGATCGAGATGAACTTCCTGCCCGACGTGTACGTGCCGTGCGAGGTGTGCCACGGGGCGCGGTACAACCGCGAGACCCTCGAGGTGCGCTTCAAGGGCAAGTCGATCGCCGAGGTCCTCGACATGCCGATCGAGGAAGCGGTCGACTTCTTCGCGGCCGTCCCCGCGATCTCGCGCCACATGAAGACCCTGCACGAGGTCGGGCTCGGCTACGTGCGACTCGGTCAGCCGGCGCCGACGCTGTCCGGCGGCGAGGCCCAGCGGGTCAAGCTCGCCTCCGAGCTGCAGAAGCGCTCGACCGGGAGGACGGTCTACGTCCTCGACGAGCCCACGACCGGCCTGCACTTCGAGGACATCCGCAAGCTCCTCGGGGTGCTGCAGGGGCTCGTCGACAAGGGCAACACCGTCCTCGTCATCGAGCACAACCTCGACGTCATCAAGAACGCCGACTGGATCGTCGACCTCGGCCCGGAGGGCGGTCACCGTGGCGGCAGGATCCTCGCCACGGGCACGCCCGAGCAGGTCGCGACCGTGGCCGAGAGCCACACCGGTCGATTCCTCGCGCCGGTCCTCGCCCGCGCCGACCACGTCCCCGCCGTGGCCCCGCTGGGCGAACGCCCCGAGGAACTGCCCCTCTCGGCCGGGCGACGCCGCGCGGCCGACGCCGCGAACCGGTCCGCCAAGGGCACCCGGTCGTCGGCCCGCGCCGGGACGTCGCCGAACGGCGCGACCACCAAGGCGACGGGCAAGGCCGCCACGAACACGCCGGCCAAGAAGTCGACCGCGAAGAAGACGGCCGCCAAGGCCGGCGCGAACCGGGCGCGCGGGACGCGCTGACGGATCGGGCGCAGCACACGGTGCGGTGACGCGTGACGGCGGGGCCGAGGCCCCGCCGTCACGTCTGAGAGGTCGTCGCCTGCGGGCGACGCGCGTCACGCCTCGCCGAGGTAGGCCTTGCGGACCTCGTCGCTGGTGAGGAGCTCCTTGCCGGTGCCGTGGAGGACGATCTTGCCGACCTCGAGCACGTACCCGTGATCGGCCAGGCTCAGCGCGGCCTGGGCGTTCTGCTCGACGAGCAGGATGGTCGTGCCCTGGCTGCGCAGGGTGCGCACCGTCGACATGATCTTCTTCATCATCAGCGGCGAGAGCCCCATGGACGGCTCGTCGAGCAGGAGCAGCCGGGGGCGACTCATCATGGCCCGCCCCATGGCCAGCATCTGCTGCTCGCCGCCCGAGAACGTGCCCGCCGGTTGACTGCGGCGTTCGGCGAGGATCGGGAACAGCTCGTAGGCCGCCTCGAGGTCCTCCTTCTGCGTGTTCTCGGTCCGGCTGAAGGCGCCGAGCCGCAGGTTCTCCTCGACGGTCATGCGCGGGAAGATCCGGCGTCCCTCGGGGGAGTGGGCGAGCCCGAGCGTGACGATCTTGTGGGCGGGCACCTTGTCGATGCGCTCGCCCTCGAACGTGATGCTCCCCGACTCGGGCCGGAGCAGACCCGAGATGGTGCGCAGGGTGGTCGTCTTGCCGGCGCCGTTCGTCCCGATGAGGCAGACGACCTGGCCCTCCTCGACGGAGAAGGTGATGCCCTTGACCGCCTGGATCTTGCCGTAGGCCACGACGAGGTCCGTGACCTCCAACATCGCCGTCATCCCCGGCCTCCTTCCCGTGCCTCGCGCGCCTCGACCTGCGCCTCGATCTTCGCGTCGATGTCGTCCGGATCGTCGGGCTCGGTCCCGTCGCCGGTCCCGATGTACGCCTCGATGACCCGCGGGTCGGACTGCACCTCGCCGGGCGTGCCCTCGATGAGCGTCTTGCCCCGCACGAGGCACAGCACGCGGTCGCACAGGTTGAAGATGAAGCGCATGTCGTGCTCAATGACGACCACGGCGAGACCCGAGTCGCGGATCTTGAAGATGAGCCTCTCGGCGTCGGCCGTCTCCTGCGGGTTCATGCCGGCCGTCGGCTCGTCGAGCAGGAGCACCTTCGGGTCCGTCGCCAGCGCGCGGGCGATCTCGAGTCGGCGCTGGTCGCCGTACGGCATGTTGCGCGCGAGCAGCTCGGTCGATCGACCCAGGCCGACGTAGTCGAGGAGCTCCTGGGCCCGCTCCCGGGTCTGGGCCTCCTCCCGACGGAAGCGCGGCGTCCGCAGGATCGAGTCGAACGCGCCCGCCTTCGTCCGGCAATACCGCCCGACCATGACGTTCTCGAGCGCGGTCATGTTCGCGAACAGGCGGATGTTCTGGAACGTCCGGCTCATCCCGGCCCGCACGACCCGTCCCGGCTTCGGCGGGAGGACCGTGCCGCTGAGACGCACCTCGCCCTCCGTCGGCTTGTACAGACCCGTCAGGCAGTTGAAGAACGTCGTCTTCCCGGCGCCGTTCGGGCCGATGAGGCCGACGATCTCGCCCTCGCGGACCGTGAGGTCGACGTCGTCGACGGCGGTGAGGCCGCCGAAGCGCATGACGACCCCCCGGGCCTCGAGCAGGACGTCGCGGCCCGAGGGGGCGTCGGGCGCGCCGGTGTCGTGGGCGACCGCGGTGCTCATGAGGTCTTCTCCTCGAGGTGGATCGTCTGGACCTTGTCGGCGAGGTGCTCGTCGTCCTCGTGGAACTCGAGCTTGCGACGCTTGCTCGCGACGAGGCCCTCGGGGCGGAACCGCATCATGAGGACGAGCAGGAGCCCGAAGATGAGGAGGCGGTACTCGGAGAAGAAGCGCAGCTTCTCGGGGAGCAGCTTGAGCACGACCGCGCCGAGGAGCACACCGCCCACGGTGCCCATGCCGCCGAGGACGACTGCCGCAAGGAGGAACGCCGACTCGAGGAACTGGTACTGATCGGGGGTGACCGAGACGTCGTGGTGCGCCTTGATCGTCCCCGCGAGGCCCGCGAGGAAGGCGCCGCCGGCGAACGCGAGCAGCTTGAGCCCGAAGACGTTGACGCCCATCGCGTCGGCCGCCTTCTCGTCCTCGCGGATCGCGACCCAGCCGCGACCGATGCGGCTGTTGTTGAGGTTCGAGAAGATGACGATGATCAGCGCGATGACGCACAGCAGGAGCAGGTAGTAGTTCGAGAAGCGCGTGATGGGGATCCCGAACAGGTGGTGGGTGACCCCGAAGTCGAAGCCGAAGAAGTTCAGCTCCGGGATCGCCGGGATGCCGTTGGGGCCGTTCGTGATCTTCGGGCCGTTGTTGCCGTCGAGGTTGAACATCGCGAGCCGGAAGATCTCACCGAAGGCGAGCGTGACGATCGCGAGGTAGTCGCCGGAGACCCGCAGGGTCGGCGACCCGATGATGAGGCCGAGCAGGGCCGAGAACAGCGCGCCGATGATGACCGTGACCAGGAACGGCGGCTGCCAGTCGATCGTCGCGAACGCCGAGCCCGACAGGATCGCCCCGACGTAGGCACCGGCGCCCAGGAAGGCGATGTACCCGAGGTCGAGCAGGCCCGCGAGCCCGACGACGATGTTCAGCCCGAGGGCCGTCGCCGAGAAGATGATGACCTGGGTCGCGATGGACATGTTCGCGTCGGACCCGTTCTGCGTCAGCGGGAAGGCGAACGCGGCCACGAACGCCGCGAGCGTGAGCACGCGGCTGTGGTACGAGGCGGTGACGCCCAGCCACGTGAACGCGTTCGCTCCGGCCAGCCCGGCGGCGGCCGCGCCGACCCCGAGCAGGAGCAGGACGAAGGCCCAGGGGTCGCGCAGCGTCAGGCCGTCGGCGACGAGCAGCAGCGCGATCGCCACGAGCGCGACGAGGACGAGGATCTCGACCCAGCCCTTGGCCCGCATCGCCCCGATGTTGCGGCTCGGGCGGCTCACCCCGAGGCGCCCGGCGACGACGAGCACGAGCGATCCGACGAGGGCCACCCAGGCCCCCGGGTCGGCGTTGACGAGCCCGCCGGCCTGCGCCGTGATCGCCGCCAGGGTCAACGCCATGTAGGCGACGGCGCCGAGCCCGAGGCGGAACGCGCCCCGGCTCGTGTCGAGGCCGGCCCCGAGTCGGCGCAGGGGACCCTTCGCCGACATCGCGAGGACGAGTCCGAGCAATCCGAGGACGAGCATCGTCAGCTGCACCGGGGCGGGGTTGCCGTAGAGGGTGAGGTCCCCGAGGACGTCGGGGTCGTAGCACCACGACATGAGGGCCGAGGCCGTCATGAGGCCGCTGCCGGCGTAGGCGAGGGGCACACCCTTGCCCGTGGCGCGGGGCGCAGGGGCGGGGGCGGAGCTGTCGGGGCTGTTCGCCCCGTCGGCGCGGTCGACTGTCGTACTCATGCGCGATCCACCACCCGGGCGCCCAGCAGACCCTGCGGGCGGAAGACGAGAACGAGGATGAGGAGACCGAACGCGAAGACGTCCTTCCAGGCCCCCGTGACGAACACGGTGGCGAGGGCCTCGGCCACCCCGAGGGTCAGGCCGCCGACGACGGCGCCCTGGATGTTGCCGATGCCGCCGAGCACCGCGGCGGTGAACGCCTTGAGGCCGGCCATGAAGCCCATCTTGAAGTCGATGTTGTTGTTCTGCAGACCCTGGGCGACGCCGGCGATGGCGGCGAGCGCCGCGCCGAGCGCGAAGGCGATGACGATGATCCGGTCGACGTCGATGCCCATGAGTCGGGCGGTGTCGGGGTCCTGGGAGACGGCCTGCATCGCGCGGCCCTGCTTCGTCTTGTTGATGAACCAGCCGAGGAAGAGACCGCAGACGAGCAGCGCGCCCATCGTGAACAGCGCCGGTCGCTGGATGACGACGGAGCCGAGGTGGAACGGGCTTCCCGTGACGCCGTCGATCGCCGGGAAGGGGATCTTGGACTTCGCCGAGGGGAAGCCGGGGATCGTGCCGTAGAAGAGGCGGACGAACTCCTGGAGGAACACCGAGATGCCGATCGCGGTGATGAGTGGCGCCAGGCGCGGCGCGTGTCTCAAGGGGCGATAGGCGATGCGTTCCATGATCACCGCGGTCGCGACGGAGGCGGCGATCGCCCCGGCGATCATGACCGGGAGCACCCACACCGAGGTGTTGTCCCGGAAGAGGAGGAACCAGGTGCTCAACGCCCCGAAGGCGCCGATCATGAAGACCTCGCCGTGGGCGAAGTTGATGAGCTGGACGATGCCGTAGACGACGGTGTATCCGACGGCGATCAGGGCGTACAACGAGCCGTTGGTCAGGCCGTTGACGAGCTGCTGAGGTATGTCGTTCATGGTGGTGGGCGGACCTCTGTCCTCGGGAGCGGGCCTGCGGCCGTACCTGCGCGGCCGCAACTCGAACGCGCAGGCGCGACGGTGCGATGCGAACTGGGGCTCCGGGCCGGTCGACCCGGACGGACGCAGGCGCCGGGGTGACCCCCGACGCCTGCGTCGTTCGTGAGCGGTCCTACTTGACCTCGCCCGTCTTCTCCGGCGCCCAGGCGCCGGACTTGACCGTGTACACGGTCAGCGTGCGGGTCTTGCTGTCGCCGTACTCGTCGAAGGCGACGTTGCCGGAGACGCCGTCGAGGCTCACCTTGCCGAGCGCGTCGATCGTCGCCTGGCGGGCGCTCTGCGCGTCCTGCGCGCTCGCCAGCGAGGTCTTGAGCGCCTCGATGATCGCCTGCGCGGCGTCGTACGAGTAGGCCCCGTAGGCGCCCGGAGGCTCGGCGTAGCCGGCCGCCTTGTAGGCGTCCTGGAACTCCTTGCCCTTCGCGAGCTCCTCGATCGGGGCGCCCACGGAGGTGGAGAGGTCGCCGTTCGCCTTGGCGCCGCCGGCGAGCGAGATGTACTTCGGGTCGAAGATGCCGTCGCCGCCCATGAGCGGCACGGCGAGGCCGGCGCTCTTCATCTGGTTGGAGAGCGGGCCGGCCTGGGGGAACTCGCCGCCGTAGTACACGGCCTGCGGGCCGGCGCCCTTCACCGCGGTGATGGCGGTCTGGTAGTTCGCGTCGTCGGGGTTGATGGTCGTCGCGGCGACGACCTTGCCGCCCTTGGCGGTGAACTCCTTGGTGAAGGCGTCGACGAGACCCTGCCCGTACGTCTTCTTGTCGTGGATCGTCGCGACGTTCTTGATCCCCTTCTCGAGGAGGTACTGCGCCGCGAAGGGGCCCTGCACGTCGTCCGTCGTACACGTGCGGAAGTAGCCGGGGTAGGTGCGCTTGGGCGCCGTCGCGAACGCGGCGCCCTTCGTCAGGGCCGGGTTCGTGTTCGCCGGCGAGACCTGCGCGATCTTCGCCGTCGACAGGATCGGCTGGACGTTCTGGGCGACGCTCGAGTTGAGGGTGCCGACGACGCCGACGACGTCGGCCTCGCCCGCGAGGGCGGTGGCCGCGTTCGCGCCGGTGTCGGGCTTGGCCTCGTCGTCCTTGGCGTCGAGCTTGAGCGTCCACCCCGGGATCATCTTGTTCTGGTTCGCCTGCTTGATGGCGAGGTCCACGCTGTTCTTGATGCCGAGGCCGAGGGCGGACAGGTCACCGGACAGGGGCGCGATCACGCCGATGGTGGCCGTCTTCTCACCGGAGCCGCCGCCGGAACCGGAGTTCGAGTTCGAGTTGTCACCGCGCGATCCGCAGGCCGACAGCACGAGGGAGGTCGCGAGCACGCTGGCTGCGACGGTGGTCACGGAACGTAGACGCACGGAAGGTCCTCCTCAGGGATGCCGCGCCGGGCACACGCCCGGGCACGACTCGCCGCAGCGAGTGCCAGGAACATAAGCCTCCCGGGCCCCGACCCACCGCCCATCCGGGTTCACGTGTCCAGTTCGTTACCCATTCCCCACCCCGGGGACCTTTGGGCGACGGGTCCGGACCTTTCGGCGACGGGTGCTCCCTGCACGCGGCGGCAGGATCCGGGAAGCAGCGCGGGCGGGGCGGCGTCTCCGGTCGTGTGGCCCTGGGGCCCGACGACCCTGTCGGGGGCGACTCCTAGGCTGGCCCGGTGGCCGATCCAGCGACCTACCGCCCCGCGCCGGGGCAGATCCCCGTCGACCCCGGGGTGTACCGGTTCCGCGACGCCCAAGGGCGGGTCATCTACGTGGGCAAGGCCAAGTCGTTGCGCTCCCGCTTGTCCTCGTACTTCCAGGACCTCTCGGCCCTGCACCCCCGCACCCGGCGGATGGTCACCACGGGCGCCGCCGTCGAGTGGACGGTCGTGTCCACGGAGGTCGAGGCGCTCCAGCTCGAGTACAGCTGGATCAAGGAGTTCGACCCCCGCTTCAACGTCAAGTACCGCGACGACAAGTCCTACCCGTACCTCGCGGTGACGATGGGGGAGGAGTTCCCGCGGGCGCAGGTCATGCGCGGCGCCAAGCGCAAGGGCACCCGCTACTTCGGTCCGTACGCCCACGCGTGGGCGATCCGCGAGACCCTCGACACCCTCCTGCGGGTCTTCCCATTGCGCACGTGCAGTTCGGGGGTGTTCAAGCGCGCGGGGCAGGTGGGCCGGCCCTGCCTGCTCGGGTACATCGACAAGTGCTCGGCGCCGTGCGTCGGCCGCGTCGACGCCGACGAGCATCGCGCCATCGCCGACGACTTCTGCGACTTCATGGCCGGCAACACCGGCCGCTTCGTCAAGCGGCTCGAGCGCCGGATGAAGGAGGCGAGCGCCGAGCTCGACTTCGAGGCCGCGGCCCGCCTCCGGGACGACATCGGGGCTCTGAACAAGGCGCTCGAGAAGTCGGCGGTCGTCTTCACCGACGCGACGGACGCCGACGTGTTCGGCCTCGCCGGCGACGACCTCGAGGCGGCGGTGCAGGTGTTCCACGTCCGTGGCGGCCGCATCCGCGGCCAGCGCGGCTGGGTCCTCGAGCGCGACCAGATCGCCGGCGAGGACGACGGCCTGCTCATCGAGCAGCTCCTGCAGCAGGTGTACGGCACCGAGTCGGCCGAGGGCGTCCCGGCCGAGGTGCTCGTCCCCACGCTCCCGCCCGACGCCGAGTCCTTCGCCGAGTGGCTCGCCGCGGTGCGCACACGCCGCGTCGACCTCCGCGTGCCGCGGCGGGGCGACAAGCGGACCCTCATGGAGACGGTGCAGCGCAACGCCCAGCAGGCCCTCGCGCGCCACAAGGTGGCCCGGGCGGGGGACCTGACCGCTCGCAGCCAGGCGCTCGAGGAGCTGCAGGACGCGCTGGACCTGCCGGAGGCGCCCCTGCGGATCGAGTGCTTCGACGTCTCGCACGTGCAGGGCACGAACGTCGTCGCCTCCATGGTCGTGTTCGAGGACGGGCTGCCCCGCAAGAGCGAGTACCGGCGGTTCATCGTGCGCGGCGACGTCCTCGACGAGGCGGGCCGGGCCCGCACCGACGACGTCGCCGCCATGCGTGAGGTGCTCCTGCGGCGCTTCCGGCGCCACGTGGCCGCCCCCGACCCGGCCGCGGTGCAGACCGACGGTCCCGCCGACCCTCTGCCGGGGGGCGTGGGAGACGTCGCGGCCGAGGGGGAGGACGAGGCCGCCGTCACCGTTCCGTCGGGGATCGACCCGGAGACGGGGCGGCCCAGGCGGTTCGCCTACGCGCCGCAGCTCGTCGTCGTCGACGGGGGCCTGCCCCAGGTGGAGGCCGCCCAGGCCGCCCTCGACTCCCTCGGGGTCGACGACGTGGCCGTCGTCGGGCTCGCGAAGCGGCTCGAGGAGGTGTGGCTGCCGGGCGAGAGCTTCCCCGTCGTCCTGCCGCGCACCAGCGAGGGGCTGTTCCTCCTCCAGCGGCTGCGCGACGAGGCGCACCGGTTCGCCATCACCTTCCACCGGCAGCGACGCTCCAAGGCCATGACGACGAGCGCCCTCGACGACGTGCCGGGCCTCGGGCCGTCGCGACGCGCCGCGCTCCTCGCCCGCTTCGGCTCGGTCAAGGGGGTGCGGGCCGCCACCGTCGCGGAGCTGTGCGAGGTCCCGGGCATCGGTCCGGCGCTCGCCGCGGCGATCCACGCCGCGCTGCACGGCGGCGAGCCCGCCGAACCCGCCGTGAACCTCACCACCGGGGAGGTGCTGGAGTGATCGGGGATACTCGAGGACGAGACACGATCCGGGTCGAGGCGGAACGGCGGAGGCGGACATGACGGTGGACGGGGAACGCGCACCAGGCGGGTCGGCCGACGCCGTCGACGTCGTCATCCTCACCGGGATGAGCGGCGCGGGACGCTCGACCGCGGCGCACGCCATGGAGGACCTCGGCTGGTACGTGGTCGACAACCTGCCCCCGCAGATGCTCCCCGACCTCGTGCGCCTCGTCGACGACACGACGACGGGGGAGGCCCGGCGCCTCGTCGCCGTCGTCGACGCCCGCAGCCGCGACTTCTTCGACCACTTCGAACGAGCGCTGGCGCAGGTCCGGGAGCTCGGCCTCCGCCCCCGGGTCGTGTTCGTCGACGCCAACGACGAGTCGCTCGTGCGCCGGTTCGAGTCGGTGCGCCGGCCGCACCCGCTCCAGGGTGACGGCCGCCTCCTCGACGGCATCCTCGAGGAGCGGCGGATCCTCGCCGACCTGCGCGCCGACGCCGACGTCCTCGTCGACACCTCCGGCCTCAACGTCCACCAGCTCTCGGCCAAGGTCCGCGACGCCATGGGGGCCGAGAGGGCCTCCCGGCTCCGGATCGCCATCGTCTCGTTCGGGTTCAAGTACGGCGTCCCGCTCGACGCCGACCTCGTGTTCGACCTGCGCTTCCTGCCCAACCCGTACTGGGTGCCGGAGCTGCGGCCCTACACCGGCCTGGACGCCCCGGTGGCCGAGTACGTGCTCGCGCGGCCCGAGGCGCGGGAGTTCGTCGAGCGCGTCGTCGACCTCATGGAGCCGATGCTCGCGGGCTACCTGTCCGAGGGCCGCCGCTACATCACGCTCGCCGTGGGGTGCACCGGCGGGAAGCACCGGTCCGTCGCCATCGCGGAGCAGCTCGCGACGCGGCTGCGCGCCCCCGAGATCATGACCCTCCTCTTCCACCGAGACCTGGGGCGCGAGTGATCCGCCCGTCCGTCGTCGCCCTCGGCGGAGGGCACGGCCTGTCGGCCTCCCTCGCCGCGCTGCGCCACGTCACCGACGACCTCACCGCCGTCGTCACCGTCGCCGACGACGGCGGCTCGAGCGGGCGGCTCCGCGACGAGTACGGGGTCCTCCCGCCCGGCGACCTGCGCATGGCACTGGCGGCACTGTGCGACGACTCCGAGTGGGGGCACCTGTGGCGCGACGTGCTCCAACACCGGTTCACCGGTGACGGGCCGCTCGGGGGACACGCGCTGGGCAACCTGCTCATCGTCTCGCTGTGGGAGCTGCTCGGCGACGACCCGTCGGAGGGCCTGGCCATGGTCGGCCGGCTCCTCGGGGCGCGCGGCCGCGTCCTGCCCATGTCGACGGTCCCGCTCGAGATCAGCGCCACCGTGCAGGGCCTCGACCCCGCCCGCCCCGAGGCCGAGGCGCTCGTGAGGGGCCAGGCCAGCGTCGCGACGACGACCGGCCACGTGCGGCGGATCGCGCTCGAGCCGGGCGACCCGCCCGCCTCCGATCTCGCGGTCCGCGCGGTGGGCGAGGCCGAGTGGGTCGTCCTCGGACCGGGGTCCTGGTTCACCTCCGTCCTGCCGCACCTGCTGGTTCCCGACCTCGCCCACGCAATCCGCACCACGGAGGCGCGGCGGTTGCTCACCCTCAACCTCGAGCTCGACACGGGCGAGACGAACGGGTACACGGCCGCCGCCCACCTCGACGTCCTCGCCCAGCACGCGCCCGGCCTGACGTTCGACGTCGTCCTCGCCGACCCCAGCGTCGTGGACGACGAGTCGGCGCTGCGCGGCGCCGTGGACCGCCTCGGCGCCCGCCTCGTCGTCGCGCCCGTCGCCCGGCACGACCACCCGGGCGTTCACGACGTGCTGCGTCTCGCCGCGGCCTACCGAGACCTCTTCGACTGACCGCTCGGTTCGCTGAATTGGACTGTCGTCCAACGGTATTCACGACTTTCATCCGGGTTCTCCGTCGGTCGGGCCCACCCGGAGGGTGCTTGACCACCCTGGCAGGATGGCCCCCATGGCCATGACCGCGAAGGTGAAGGACGAGCTCGCTCGCCACACGGTGACCAAGCCCTGCTGCCGCAAGGCGGAGGTGTCCGCGACCCTCCGCTTCGCCGGCGGGCTGCACATCGTCTCCGGCCGCGTCGTCGTCGAGGCCGAGCTCGACACCGCTGCGGCGGCCCGGCGCCTCCGTCACAACCTCGCCGAGATGTACGGCGTCCAGGCCGAGGTCGTCGTCGTCTCCGCCGGCGGTCTGCGTCGCGGAAGCCACTACGTCGTGCGCGTGGTCGAGGACGGCGAGGCCCTCGCGCGGCAGACCGGGCTCATCGACCTGCGGGGTCGCCCCGTGCGGGGGCTGCCGCCGCGGGTCGTCAACGGCGCCGTGTGCGACGCGGAGGCGGCGTGGCGGGGCGCGTTCCTTGCCCACGGTTCGCTCACCGAGCCCGGCCGCTCCTCGTCGATGGAGCTGACGAGCCCGGGTCCGGAGGCGGCGCTCGCGATGGTGGGGGCGGCCCGCCGGATGGAGCTGCACGCGAAGGCGCGGGAGGTGCGCGGCGTCGACCGCGTCGTCCTCCGGGACGGGGACGCCATCGGCGCCATGCTCACGCGGCTCGGCGCCCACGACGCCGTCCTCGCCTGGGAGGAGCGCCGGGTGCGCCGGGAGGTCCGCGCGACCGCGAACCGGCTCGCGAACTTCGACGACGCGAACCTGCGCCGGTCCGCCCGCGCCGCGGTCTCCGCCGGCGCCCGCGTCGAGCGCGCCCTCGAGATCCTCGGCGACGACGTGCCCGAACATTTGCGCACGGCGGGCGCTCTGCGGCTCGAGCACCGGCAGGCGAGCCTCGAGGAGCTGGGCACCCTGGCGCAGCCGCCGATGACGAAGGACGCCGTCGCCGGGCGCATCCGCCGCCTCCTCGCGATGGCCGACAAGAGGGCCTCCGACCTGGGCATTCCCTCGACCGAGGCTGTCCTCAGCGAAGAGATGCTCGACGCCTGATCGCCTCCCGCCGGCGCCGGAGGGGCGTGGCGCGGACCCGGGGCGACCCGGTCCTCGGCCCCACGACCGGCCCCGGGCCGCGACCCCGCGACCAGGGACCCCTGTCCCTACTGCGCGCCGGGGCGCCTCCGATAGGGTCGAGTCGTGGACCGGCCGACCGGTCCGGTCGAGCCCGGTGGGCGCGTGACGAGGTCACGCCGCCGGGTCCGGCGCGGAGCGGTCGGCGAAGCACCGGTTCCGTGGAACCGACCCGGGTCCCGCGGGCCGGTACGACCGGCAGCACCGGAACCACCCGAAGGCCAAACCCCAAATCCACTACCAGGAGGGTCAACTCGTGACCGTACGTGTGGGAATCAACGGCTTCGGCCGCATCGGCCGCAACTTCTTCCGCGCCGTCGTGGCGTCGGGGGCGGACGTCGAGATCGTCGCCGTCAACGACCTCATGGACAACAAGACGCTGGCGCACCTGCTCAAGTACGACTCGATCCTCGGCCGTTTCGACGGAGACGTGACGTACGACGAGAAGTCGATCACCGCGGGCGGCAAGACGTTCCGCGTCTTCGAGGAGAAGGACCCGGCCCAGATCGACTGGAAGGGCGTCGGAGCCGACGTCATCGTCGAGTCGACCGGCTTCTTCACCGACGCGACCAAGGCGAAGGCGCACATCGACGGCGGCGCGAAGAAGGTCATCATCTCCGCCCCCGCGAAGAACGAGGACCTCACCGTCGTCATGGGCGTCAACGACGACCTGTACGACGGCAGCCAGACGATCATCTCGAACGCCTCGTGCACGACGAACTGCCTCGCGCCGATGGCGAAGGCGCTCAACGACGACCTCGGCATCGTCAAGGGCCTCATGACGACGATCCACGCGTACACGCAGGACCAGAACCTGCAGGACGCGCCGCACAAGGACCTCCGTCGCGCCCGCGCCGCCGCGCTCAACATCGTCCCGACGAGCACGGGCGCCGCGAAGGCCGTCGCCCTCGTGCTGCCCGAGCTCAAGGGCAAGCTCGACGGCTACGCGCTGCGCGTGCCGGTGCCCACCGGTTCGGCCACCGACCTCACCTTCGAGGCCGGCCGCGAGACCTCCGTCGAGGAGGTCAACGCGATCGTCAAGAAGGCGGCCGAGGGCCCCATGAAGGGCAAGCTCGTCTACACCGAGGACCCGATCGTGTCCAAGGACATCGAGACCGACCCGGCGTCCTGCATCTTCGACGCGGGCCTGACCAAGGTCATCGGCAACCAGGTCAAGGTCGTCGGCTGGTACGACAACGAGTGGGGTTACTCCAACCGCCTCGTCGACCTCGTCGAGCTCGTCGGCTCCAAGCTCTGAGCGTGACCGGATGAGCGGCGTGCGCCGGGCGACCCCGACCGGGGCGCCCGGCGCACGTCCGTCGTGGGGCCTCCGACCGTAGCCCCGTCCCCGACCCGACAAGGAGTGAACCGCCCCATGCAGACCACGGAAGACCTGCTCGCCGGCGAGGTGCGCGGCACGCGCGTCCTCGTCCGCTGCGACCTGAACGTCCCCCTCGACGACAACCGCACGATCACGGACGACGGGCGCATCCGCGCGTCGGTGCCGACGCTCAAGGCGCTCTCCGACGCCGGCGCCAAGGTCGTCGTCGTCGCCCACCTCGGCCGCCCCAAGGGCGCGCCGGAGGCCAAGTACTCCCTCGAGCCGGTCGTCGGGCGCCTGAGCGAGCTGCTCGGCCGCGACGTCGCGTTCGCGACCGACACGGTGGGGGAGTCGGCGCGTGAAGTCGTCGACGGCCTCGGGGACGGCGGCGTCGCCGTCTTGGAGAACCTCCGCTTCAACCCCGGTGAGACGAGCAAGGACGAGGCCGAGCGCGGCGCCTTCGCCGACGAGCTCGCCGCCCTCGCCGACGCGTTCGTCTCCGACGGCTTCGGCGTCGTGCACCGCAAGCAGGCGAGCGTCTACGACGTCGCGACGCGCCTGCCGCACTACGCGGGCGGTCTCGTCACGTCCGAGGTTGAGGTCCTGCGCCGGCTGACCGAGGACCCGCAGCGTCCGTACGCGGTCGTCCTCGGCGGCGCCAAGGTCAGCGACAAGCTCGGCGTCATCGCGAACCTGCTCGGCACGGCCGACCGCCTCCTCATCGGCGGCGGCATGGTCTTCACGTTCCTCGCGGCCCAGGGCCACGAGGTGGGCAAGAGCCTCCTCGAGGCCGGCCAGATCGACACCGTCAAGGGATACCTACAGGACGCGAAGGCCAAGGGCGTCGAGATCGTGCTCCCGACCGACGTCGTCGTCGCAACCGCCTTCTCGGCCGACGCCGACCACGAGGTCGTCGCGGTCGACGCCATCCCCGCCGACCGGATGGGGCTCGACATCGGCCCGGAGTCCGCGAAGCTGTTCGCCGAGAAGCTCGCGGACTGCCGGACGATCTTCTGGAACGGGCCCATGGGCGCCTTCGAGATGGCCCCGTTCGCCGACGGGACGAAGACGGTGGCGAAGGCGCTCGTCGACGCGACGTCGGCCGGCGCACTCACCGTCATCGGCGGCGGCGACTCCGCGGCGGCCGTTCGGCAGCTCGGGTTCTCCGACGACGACTTCGGTCACATCTCCACCGGCGGTGGCGCCAGCCTCGAGTACCTCGAGGGCAAGACGCTCCCCGGCATCGACGTCCTCTCCGACTGACCGCGGTGGGGGCCGGGCCGCGCGCGACGCGGTCCGGGCCCCCGCCGGGCCGGTCCACCGAAAGGGATCACCATGGTTTCGAACACCACCGGTCGCACGCCGCTCATGGCGGGCAACTGGAAGATGAACCTCGACCACGTCGCGGCGACGCACCTCGTGCAGAAGCTCGACTGGACCCTGCGCGACGCGAAGCACGACTTCAGCGCGGTCGAGGTGGCGGTCTTCCCGCCGTTCACCGACATCCGCACGGTGCAGACCCTCGTCGACGGCGACAAGCTCCAGCTCGTCCACGGCGCCCAGGACCTCTCGCCGCACGACGAGGGCGCCTACACCGGCGACGTCTCCGGCGCCTTCCTCGCGAAGCTCGGGTGCACGTACGTCCTCGTGGGCCACAGCGAGCGCCGCGAGGGCCACGGCGAGGACGACGAGCTGCTCAACGCGAAGGTCAAGGCCGCCTACCGCCACGGGTTGACGCCCGTGCTCTGCTGCGGCGAGGGCCTGGACGTCCGCAAGGCCGGGGGGCAGGTCGAGCACGTGCTGGCCCAGCTCCGCGCCGACCTCGCGGGCGTGCCCGCCGAGCAGGCGGCCTCCGTCGTCATCGCCTACGAGCCCGTCTGGGCCATCGGCACCGGCGAGGTCGCCACCCCCGACGACGCCCAGGAGGTGTGCGCGGCGATCCGCGGCCTTCTCGCCGAGCTCTACGACGCGGACGTCGCGAACGGTGTGCGCATCCTCTACGGCGGCTCCGTGAAGCCGTCGAACGTGGCCGACCTCATGACGCGGCCCGACGTCGACGGTGCGCTCGTCGGCGGGGCGTCGCTCAAGCCGGAGGACTTCGCCGGCATCGTCCGCTTCCGCGATCACCACGCGGGCTGAGCGGATCGCCGGCGCGACCCGGCGAGGACTGCGTGACCGCGGCGCCGCCACCTCCGGGGGCGGCGCCGCGGCGCGTCCCCGGTCAGGGGTTACCCTGGGACGTCGGTGCTTCCGCCCCGGCCGCCCGACCCACCGGCCCCGATCGACGCAAAGCGAGTGCATCCCGTGGACATCCTCAAGATCGCCCTGGACGCCGTCCTCGTCATCACCGGGCTCTTCCTGACGCTCCTCATCCTCATGCACAAGGGGCAGGGCGGCGGCATGAGCGAGATGTTCGGCGGATCCATGTCGAGCACCATGGGCGGTTCGTCCGTGGCGCAGCGTAATCTCGACCGCATCACCATCACCGTGGCGCTCGTGTGGGTGGCGTGCATCGTCGGACACGGGCTGCTCATCCGTTTCGCCGGCTGACGTCCTCGCCACCGGCACTCCGAGAGGACTTCGACGTGGCCGGTTCCCATCTCATCCGCGGTTCCCGGGTCGGCGCCGGCCCCCTGGGCGAGGCCGAGCGAGGCACGACCGCCCCGCGGGTCGTCGTCGCCTACTGGTGCGAGCGGGGCCACCGCACGGCCGTCGCGTTCGCCGACGAGCAGGGCGTCGAGCATCCTCCCGTGTGGGACTGCACCCGTTGCGGCCTGCCCGCCGGCCCCGATCGCGACGCGCCCCCGGAGGCCGCGCGCACCGAGCCGTACAAGACCCACTTCGCCTACGTCCAGGAGCGTCGCAGCCCGGCCGAGGGCGAGCAGCTCCTCGGGGAGGCCCTCGCCGCGCTGCGAGCGCGACGCGGCGGCTGAACCGTCCCTGAGCGGTCCGCCCCGGCGGGAGCACGCAGGCGTCAGGCAGCAGCGGGCGCAACACGAACGGGCGGAGGATCCCCGCCAGGGATCCTCCGCCCGTTCGGTGTTCCCGGGGCCGGTGGGTCGCTAGCCCTCCCGGTCCTCGCGGACCTCCTCGAGGCGTTCCTCGGCCAGCTCGTGGACCCCCTCGGACGTCGCGTCGTCGGCCGGGGTCTCCCGCGTGACCATCGTGGCGCTGCCGCGCGAGCCCATCGCGCGACGGACCTGTTCGGACGCCCGACGCGCCTCGTCGACGGAGGGGGCGAGCCCCTTCGCCGCGGCGTCACCCGCCGTCATCGACCGCTTCGGCGACAAGAGCGCGAGCCCCGTGATGAGGCTGCGCTCGTACACCTCGTCGGGATCGAGCCGGGCGAGCTCGTCGGCGAGGCACTCGGCGTCCTGGCGGCGCGGGAGGGCCAGCCGGCGGACCTGCTGGCCGGGCATCGCGAAGGTCGCGATGTTCTCTTCCGGGCGGACCAGGTCGATCGGCCCCGACTCGCGTTCGAGCCGCACGCTGACGATGCCCGTGCCCGCGGGCGTGCGCGCCCGGGTGACGGGCACGTCGAGGTAGGCGCCGAGCCAGCCGGCCAGTAGATCGGTGGCGGCCGAGTCGAGGCCACCCGCGACGGTGACCGCGGTGACCGACTGGAACGGCGGCTGGTCGAGGGCCGCGGCGAGCAGGCCGCGCCACTTCGTGGTGCGGGTCCACGTGAGGTCCGTGTCGCCGTCGGCGTAGGACTTGGCGCGGCCCGCGATCGTCTTGATCGGGTTCGGGCTGTGCTCCGCATCCGTGATGCGCCGCTGCGCCAGTACCCCCACCGGGTCGCTCGCGACATCCTTCGGTGCCTCGTTCGGCCACCAGGCCACGACGGGGGAGTCGGCGAGCAGCAACGGCAGGGCGACGGAGGCCCCGTGGCGCGTCAGCTCGCCGTACAGGCGCATGACGACGATCTCGCTCGCCCCCGCGTCGCCGCCCACCCGGATCTGCGCGTCGATCCGGTCGGCGCCGCGCCGGTTGCCCGTGACGAGCATGACGATCCGGCTGGGGTGCTGCCGCGTGGCGGCGCTCGCGACGTCGAGCGCCGAGCCCACGTGCGCCTCGTCGACGACGGCGACGAGGGTCAGGACGCGACCCAGCGCCATCGCGCCGACGTCGTCGCGCAGGGCGACGAGTTTCTTGGACACCGCGCGAACGCTGGTGTCGGGCAGGTCGACGATCACGGCATCCTCCACTGGCGTCCGTCGCGGGCGAGCATGTCGTCGGCGCACTCCGGACCCCAGCCGCCGGCCGGGTAGTCCTGCGGCGCCGTGGCCTGGCGGGCCCACGCCCGGGTGACCGGGTCGAGGATCTGCCAGGACAGCTCCACCTCTTCGTGGCGCGGGAACAGCGGCGGGTCGCCGAGGAGGACGTCGAGGATGAGTCGCTCGTACGCCTCGGGGCTCGACTCCGTGAACGCCCGGCCGTAGCCGAAGTCCATCGTCACGTCGCGGACCTCGAGGGCCGCGCCGGGCACCTTGGCGCCGAAGCGCATGGTCACGCCCTCGTCGGGCTGCACCCGGATGACGATGGCGTTGGCGCCGAGCTCCTCGGTGGCGGTGTCGCTGAAGGGCAGGTGTGGGGCCTGCTTGAAGACGACCGCGATCTCCGTCACCCGCTTGGCGAGCCGCTTGCCGGTGCGGAGGTAGAACGGGACCCCGGCCCAGCGGCGGGTCTCGACCTCGAGCTTGAGGGCCGCGTAGGTCTCCGTCGTCGAGTCGGCGGGCACCCCCGACTCGTCGAGGTAGCCCTCTACCTTCTCGCCGCCCTGCCACCCGGCGGAGTACCGGCCGCGTGCCGTGGCCTCGGCCACGGAGCCGCCGAGCCGGACCGCCGAGAGGACCTTCTCCTTCTCGGCCCGGAGGTTGGTCGCGTCGAAGGCGACCGGCTCCTCCATGGCCGTGAGGGCGAGGAGCTGCAGGAGGTGGTTCTGGATGACGTCGCGGGCGGCGCCGATGCCGTCGTAGTAC
This sequence comes from Agilicoccus flavus, assembly GCF_014857905.1. Classification (GTDB taxonomy): domain Bacteria; phylum Actinomycetota; class Actinomycetes; order Actinomycetales; family Dermatophilaceae; genus Agilicoccus; species Agilicoccus flavus. Next base: position 199,694 of record NZ_JACYXE010000008.1, read on the forward strand.
CCCGCGCGACCCCCGATGCCGATGTCCTCGGCCATGGTGATCTGCACGTGGTCGACGTAGTTCGCGTTCCACAGGGGCTCGTACATGGTGTTCGCGAACCGCAGGGCGAGCAGGTTCTGCACCGTCTCCTTGCCCAGGTAGTGGTCGATGCGGAACACCGAGTCCGGGGGGAAGACGCTCTCGACCACGTCGTTGAGCTCGCGGGCCGACTCGAGGTCGTGCCCGAACGGCTTCTCGATGACGACGCGTCGCCACGCGTCGCCCTCCGAGCGCGTCAGGCCGCTGCGTTCCAGCTGGCGGCAGACGAGCGCGAAGGACCCGGGCGGGATCGAGAGGTAGAAGGCGTGGTTGCCCCCGGTGCCCCGCTCCTCGTCGAGCGAGCGCACCGTTTCGGCGAGCAGGTCGAACGCGTCGTCGTCGTCGAAGGCTCCGGGCACGAAACGCAGGCCCTCGGCGAGCTGGCGCCACACCTCCTCCCGGAACGGGGTCCGGGCGTGCTCGCGGATCGAGTCGTACACGATCTTGCTGAAGTCCTGGTCCGCCCACTCGCGGCGGGCGAAGCCGACGAGGGAGAAACCGGACGGCAACAGGCCGCGGTTGGCCAGGTCGTAGATGGCCGGCATGAGCTTCTTCCGGGCGAGGTCGCCGGTGACCCCGAACATGACCATTCCGCACGGCCCCGCGATCCGCGGGAGACGCTTGTCCCGCGGATCGCGAAGCGGATTGTGCGTCGCGCTCACCCGTGCGGGGCTCACGCGGTAGCAGCCTTGGAGAGCTCGCCCTGAACGGTCTCGAGCAGCTCGGCCCAGGACTTGTCGAACTTGTCGAGCCCGTCCTTCTCGAGGAACTCGACGACGTCGCCGTAGGAGACGCCGACGCGCTCGAGGTCGTCGAGCACGGCCTTGGCCGACTCGTACTCGCCCGTGACCGCGTCGCCGCGCACCTGGCCGTGGTCGGCCACCGCGTCGAGCGTCTTGCCCGGCATCGTGTTGACCGTGTTCGGCGCGACGAGGTCGACGACGTACATCGTGTCGGGGTAGTCGGGGTTCTTCACCCCGGTGGAGGCCCACAGCGGACGCTGCTTGTGCGCGCCGTCGTCCGCGAGGTTGGCCCAGCGCGGGGTCGAGAAGACCTCCTCGTACGCCTGGTAGGCGAGGCGCGCGTTGGCGACGCCGGCCTTGCCGCGCAGCTCGAGGGCCTCGGGGGTGCCGATCTTCTCCAGACGCTTGTCGATCTCGCCGTCCACGCGGGAGACGAAGAACGACGCGACCGAGTGGATCGTGCTCAGGTCGACGCCCTTCTCGCGAGCCTGCTCGAGGCCGGTGAGGTAGGCGTTCATGACGCCCCGGTAGCGGTCGAGGCTGAAGATGAGGGTGACGTTGACGTTGATGCCCTCGGAGATCGCCTCCGCGATGGCCGGCAGACCCTCGACGGTCGCGGGGATCTTGATCATGACGTTGGGGCGGTCCACCGTGGTCCACAGCTTCTTGGCCATGTCGGCCGTGGCCGCGGTGTCCTTGGCCATGCGGGGGTCGACCTCGATCGAGACCCGCCCGTCCGCACCGTCGGTGCGGTCGAAGACCGGCCGCAGGACGTCGCACGCGTTGCGGACGTCCTCGGTGGTGATGGCGAAGACGGCCTCCTCGACGTCGGCACCGCCCTTCGCGAGCTCGGCCACCTGGTCGTTGTAGGCCTCGCCCTCGGAGAGCGCCGTCGCGAAGATCGTCGGGTTGGTCGTCACGCCGACGACGCCCTTCTCGTCGAGCAGCGACTGCAGCTTGCCCTCGGTGATCATCGGGCGGTTGAGATCGTCGAGCCAGACGGAGACGCCGGCCTCGGCCAGGGCGTCGAGATTCGGGTTGGCGGCCATGTTCAGTTCCCTTCTTCGAAGGAGGCGGTTCCGGCCGTCGGGCCGTCCCCACCGGGCACGGACTCGCCGGCGGCTGCGGCGAGTGACTTCTTGGCCTCGGCGACGACGTTGTCGGGGGTGAAGCCGAACTCCTCGAACAGCTTCTTGCCGTCGGCGGACGCGCCGAAGTGGTCGATCGAGACCATCTTCCCGGCGTCGCCGACGATGTCGCGCCAGCACATGGGCACGCCGGCCTCGACGCTGACGCGGGCCTTGACGGCCTTGGGGAGCACCCGCTCCTGGTACGCGTCGTCCTGCTCCGCGAACCACTCCATGCACGGCATGGAGACGACGCGGGCGGCGGTCCCCTCGGACTCGAGCGTCTTCGCGGCCTCGACGGCGATCGACACCTCCGAGCCGGTGGCCACGAGGATGACGTCGGGGGTCGGCTTCGAGCCCTCGACGAGCACGTACGCGCCCTTGTCGACCCCCTCGACCGCTCCCATCTCGGTGCGGTCGAAGACGGGCAGGGCCTGACGGCTCAGCGCCATCCCCGTCGGGCGTCCGTGGCGGGACAGGATCGACTTCCACGCCTGGGCGGTCTCGTTGGCGTCGGCCGGGCGGACGACGTCGAGGCCCGGGATCGCGCGCAGGGAGGCGAGCTGCTCGATGGGCTGGTGCGTGGGGCCGTCCTCGCCGAGGCCGATGGAGTCGTGCGTCCACACGTAGATGGCGTCGCACTCCTGGATCGCGCCGAGGCGCACCGCGGGGCGCATGTAGTCGGAGAAGACGAGGAACGTGCCGCCGTAGGGCCGCGTCAGCCCCTCGAGGGCGATGCCGTTGACGATCATGCCCATGGCGTTCTCGCGGACGCCGAAGTGCAGCGTGCGCCCGTAGGGGTTGCCCTGCCACTCGCTCGTCTGCCGCTCGGCGGGGATGAAGCTCGGCTGGCCGCCCATCGTCGTGTTGTTCGACTCCGCGAGGTCGGCCGAGCCGCCCCACAGCTCGGGCATGACGTCGGCGAGGGCGGTGAGCACCTTGCCGCTCGCGGCACGGGTCGCGATGCCCTTGGGGTCGGCGTCCCAGGTGGGGAAGGCCTCGTCGAAGCCCTCGGGCAGGCCGTGGTCGCGGACGCGGGCGAGCAGCTTGCTCTGCTGCGGGTTCGCCTTCTCCCAGGCCGCGAACTTCTGGTCCCACGCGGCGCGGGCCGTCGCGCTCTTCTCGCGGCGGCTGTCGCGCACGTGGGTGATGACGTCGTCGGCGACCTCGAAGTTCTTCTCGGGGTCGAAGCCGATGAGCTCCTTCATGGCCTTGATCTCGTCGTCGCCGAGCGCGGAGCCGTGGGCCTTGCCGGTGCCCTGCTTCTTCGGGGAGGGCCACGCGATGACGGTGCGCACCATGATGAGGGTCGGCTTGTCGGTGACCTTCTTGCCCTCCTCGATCGCGGCGAAGAGCGCGTCGACGTCCTCGACGTAGTCCTCGTCGCGGACGCCGTGCTTCGTGCGCCACTCGACGACGCGCACGTCCCAGCCGTAGGCCTCGTAGCGCTTCGCGACGTCCTCGCTGAACGAGACGTCGGTGTCGTCCTCGATGGAGATCTGGTTCTGGTCGTAGAACATCGTCACGTTGCCGAGGTTCTGCGTGCCGGCCAGCGAGCTCGCCTCGCTCGCGACGCCCTCCATCATGCAGCCGTCGCCGGCGATGATGTAGACGTGGTGGTCGAAGACGGACTCGCCGCGGGCGGCGTCGGGGTCGAACATGCCGCGCTGGCGGCGCTGGGCCATCGCCATGCCGATGCCGGTCGCGACGCCCGAGCCGAGCGGGCCCGTCGTCAGGTCGACGCCCTCGGTGTGGTGCACCTCCGGGTGGCCGGGGGTCTTGCTGCCGAACGTGCGCAGCGACTCGATGTCGGACTTCTCGAGGAGGCCGTCGAAGTAGAGCTGGATGTACTGGGTCAGGCTCGAGTGGCCCGCCGAGAGGACGAACCGGTCACGGCCGAGCCAGTGCGGGTCCTGGACGTCGTGATCGATGACGTTCTGGTAGAGCAGGTAGGCCAGGGGCGCGAGGCTGATCGCGGTGCCGGGGTGGCCGTTGCCGGTCTTCTGGACGGCGTCGGCCGCGAGGACGCGGACCGTGTCGACGGCGCGGACGTCGAGATCGGTCCAACCGACCTGGTCGGCCTTCGGCGCGGTGACGGAACGCCGGCGTGCGCCCTGCGATGCCTTCGTGCTGGGGGACGTGTCTGACACGCTGGTCACGACTCCTTCTCGCTGTGCGGGCCCGCGCCCGACCGGGCGCGACCTGGACGAAGCTGAATGGACGTGCGGGCCGCGCGATCGTCGCGCGGCATGATCCGCGTCACACCCAGAACTCTCACTTCGAGCCTAACGCGTGGTCGAGGCGTCGCGAGCTGGGGCCGCCCCCGTTTCGGCGCCTCCGCCCCGTAGACTGCGGGTGGGAGCGTCGGCCGGTCACCAGCGACGCCGGGCCTCCCGCCGTCGGCGACGCCGACGACCGCTGGACGAGAACCCCGCAAAGGACATCGTGACTGCACTCCACCCCCGCCGGACGAGCGCGCCCGAGCTCGACGCGTCGGCCCGGTCGGCGACGCTCGCGGACTACGTCTCGCTCACCAAGCCGCGGATCATCGAGTTGCTCCTCGTCACGACCTTCCCGGTCATGTTTCTCGCGCAGCGCGGGGTCCCGCCGGTGGGGCTCATCCTCGCCACCCTCGTCGGGGGCACCCTGTCGGCGGCGAGCGCCAACACGCTCAACTGCTACCTCGACCGCGACATCGACCGGCTCATGCACCGGACGGAGAACCGTCCCCTCGCCACCGGGGTCATCTCCCCGGGGCGCGCCCTCGCGTTCGGGATCGTGCTCGGCGTCGCGTCGGTGCTCCTGCTGGGGTTCGCCGTCAACTGGCTCTCCGCGGGCCTGTCGCTCGGGGCGATCTTCCTCTACGTCGTCTTCTACACGATGGTCCTCAAGCGTCGGACCTCCCAGAACATCGTCTGGGGTGGGATCGCCGGCTGCTTCCCCGTGCTCATCGGCTGGTCGGCCGTGACGAACCGGCTCGACTGGGCCGCCGTCGTCCTCTTCCTCGTCGTCTTCCTGTGGACGCCGCCGCACTACTGGCCGCTGTCGATGCGGTTCAAGGACGACTACGCCGCTGCCGGCGTCCCGATGCTGCCCGTCGTCGCGCAGGACGTGACCGTGGCGCGCCAGGTGGTCGCGTACGCGTGGGCGACCGTGGTGGTCTCGCTCGCCCTCGTGCCCGTCGCCGACATGGGGTGGATCTACCTCGTCGCGGCGCTCGTCTCGGGCGCGGTCTTCCTCCTCGAGGCGCACCGGCTCCTGCGCCGTGCCTGCGCCCCCGAGAACACCACGCTGGCCTCGCTGCGGCCCATGCGGTTGTTCCACTACTCGATCAGCTACCTGACGCTGCTGTTCGTGGCCGTCGCGCTCGACCCGCTGCTGCACCTGCCGCTGCCCTTCTGAGCCCACCCCGTCCCGGGCTGGTCCCGGCCGGCCGGACACGACGACGGCCTCCCCGGATACCCGGGGAGGCCGTCGCGTCGCGTGGGGGTGGGGTACCGGGCGGGCCGGCGGCGCCCTGCCGGACCGAAGGTCGCCGGGCAGCGGCGGATCAGGCGTGGTGCCGGTGCCGGAGGGCGAGGACCGCGTTCGTCAGGGCCGCCACGAACAGGGCGGCCAGGAGCATGTGGACGAGGACGAGCGCCTCGGGCACACCGAGCGCGAACTGCGTGTACCCGACGACGCCCTGGACGACGGTGAGGGCCCCGAGCAGCTCCCAGGCACGCCGGGGGCGGCGGGCGGTCGAGGTGAGCCGCGCGGCCAGCCACACCGCGACGGTGAGGCCGACGAAGAGCAGGACCGCGTCGGCGTGCAGCCACGCGACGTCCTTGACGGCGAAGCCGAGGCGCATGGGCTTCTCGGCGTCACCCGAGTGGGGCCCGGACCCGGTCACCACGGTCCCGAGCACGACGACGACCGCGCCCACGGCGGCGGTGACCATCGCCAGCGCCCGCACGACGTCGGGGACGAGGGGCACGGCCGGGCCGTCGCCCTCGTTCAGCCGGACGAGCAGGTAGACGGACAGCGCGATGAGCAGCGCCGAGACGAGGAAGTGGGAGAGGACCCAGGCGGGGTGCAGGTCGACCCGCACGGAGATGCCCCCGATGACGGCCTGGGCGACGATGCCGAGCACGAGCGCCGCGGCGGGCAGCAGGAAACCGCGGCGGTGCCGCAGGTGGCGCAGGATCGCGAGGACCACGGCCGCGGCGGCTGCGACCAGGACGAACGTGAGCAGCCGGTTCCCGAACTCGACGAAGATGTGGTAGCTCGTGGCCTCCTTGACGACCGGCGTGTAGCGCCCCGGGGTGCACTGGGGCCAGGTCGGGCACCCCAGGCCGGATCCGGTCAGACGCACGAGGCCGCCGGTGACGACGATGCCGATCTCGACGACGAGGTTGACGACGAACGCCCAGGTCACCCAGCGGGGGAGCGCCGGATCGCTGCGCACGTCGGGGGCCGCGTGCGCCGCGCTCGACATGCTCGACGTGCCCGACGGGGAGTCGGTCGCCGTGGTCGGTCCGCGGTGGTCGGGGGAGTGGGAGGGGTCGTCACGCACGGGCCTCAGTCTACGGTCCTGCCCTCGGGACCCTGCGGGCCGCAGGCGCCGCCGCGTCCGGCCCGGTCGCGGACGGACTCAGTCGGACCAGCGGAACAGGCGGGCCGCGGCGAGGGACGCGAGTCCGCCCCAACCGAGGAGGACGAGCAGCGCGACGAGATCGACCGTGCCTGCGCCGAGGGCGGCGCGCAGACCGTCGGCGAGCGCCCCGGAGGGGAGGAGGCGCGCGAGGCCCGACCACCCTCCGGGCAGGGTCTCGGGTGGGACGAGGACCCCACCGAGCGCGAGCAGCAGCACCCAGACGAGGTTCGCGAGCGCGAGGACCGCCTCGGCGCGGAGTGTGCCCGCGAGCAGGAGCGCGAGGGCGACGAACGCCCACGTGCCGAGGAGGCCGAACACCAGCGCCGCGGGAAGCCCGGCCAGGGCGGGGCTCCACCCCAGGGCCAGCGCCACGCCCGCGATGACGACGACCTGGACGGCCTCGACGGCGAGAACGGCGAGGACCTTCCCGGCCAGCATCGCGCGCGGGCCGAGGGGGGTGACGCCGAGCAGGCGCAGCACGCCGTACCGACGATCGAAACCGGTCGAGATGGCCTGACCGGTGAAGGCCGTGGAGATGACGGCGAGGGCCAGCGTGCCGGGGGCGACCACGTCGATGCGCGCCACCCCCGAGCCGAGGTCGGGGAACGGGGCGAGGGTGAGCCCGACGAGCGCGAGGACCGGGAGGACGAGCGCGACGAGGAGCTGTTCGCCGTTGCGCAGGAGGATGCCCGTCTCGAAGCGGGCCTGGGCGCCCGCCCGGGCGAGCGCGCCCGCCGGCCGGGGGACGGGCCGAGGGGCGGGGCGGGGGCGCGGAGTCGCCGCGGACCCCGCGCTCACCGGGCCGCCTCGGGGGACGTCAGGGCGAAGTACGTGGCCTCGAGGCCGGCCTCGCCGGCGATGTCGGACGGGGTCCCCTCGGCCACGGCCCGCCCGCCGGCGACGATGACCACGTGGTCGGCGAGGCGTTCCGCCTCCTCGAACGAGTGGGTCGAGACGACGACCGTCGCGCCCGCCTCCCGGGTGCGCCGCAGGAGGGCCCACACGTCGAGACGCGCGTGCGGGTCGAGGCCGGCGGAGGGCTCGTCGAGGAACGCGACCTCGGGGCGTCCGAGCAACGCCGCCGCGAGGGCGACGCGCTGCTTCTGGCCGCCGGAGAGCCGGCGGATCGTCGTCCCCGCGAAGGCCGCGATGCCGAGGGTCTCGACGAGCTCGTCGACGTCGGTGGGCGAGTCGTAGAGGGCGGCGAGGTGCCGCAGCAGACGCACCGGGCGGGACGTGTTGACGAGGCCGGCGTCCTGGAGCATGACCCCGACCCGGGCGCGGTGGGCGGCGTCGGCGCGCCACGGGTCGGCGCCGAGGACGCGCACCCGACCGGAGTCGGGACGCAGCAGGCCCTCGAGGCACGCGATCGTCGTCGTCTTGCCCGCCCCGTTGGGGCCGAGGACGGCCGTCACGGCGCCGGGGGGCGCCGACCACGACATCCCGTCGACCGCACGCACGCCGCCGAAGCCCTTGACGAGGGACTCGACGACGACGGGGGAGGTCACGGTCAGCGAGTCTAGGGCGTGGCCCGCAATGCCCCGGCGAGGGCCGAGGACCCGACGGGGTCTGGTTCCGGACCACCGGACGCGTCCTGCGTCGCGGGTCGGCGCCGTTGCAGTCCGTCCTCAGCGTCGGGCGTCGCCGCGCTCCGAGAGCCGGCGCTGCTCTCGCGGCCAGAGGAGCCACGAGACGATCCCCCACAGCACGCCGACGACCACCGCCGTGAGAACGGTCCGCGTCAGAGGCTCGGGAGTGCGCCCGGGCCAGAGCAGCAGGAGCACTCGGATGACGAAGAAGGCCACACTCAGGACCGTGCCGCGGACAACCGCGGAGCGCACGCGGGGCGTCATCCCACCAACCTAGCGACACTCACTGCCGCGGGTCGTCGGGCCGGCCGGGCCGGGAGCACGCCGGCGACCTCCGGTGGCGGCGATGAGCACCACGTCGCACCGGTGGCACCGAATCCAGGGGCACCGAGGCGTGCCACACGGATCTCCAGGGCACGGCGTCGCAGCGACACCCGGGGAGCTCATCGGACGGACGTTCGACACGTTAGGCTCCCCTTGCTGGTGAGCCTCCGACCAATTAAGCAACAATGGTGTTGTGATTTTCGACGGCGACGTGATGGGCGGTCCGGTGACGGGCGTGCCCGGGGCGGTCGGTGCCCCGGCGGACGCTCCCGTCCACGACGCCCGCACGCGTGACCGCGTGCTCGCCTACGTCTCGGAGTACGGCCCCGTCACGGCCGCCACGCTGGCCGAGCTGCTCGACCTCACGCCCACGGCCGTGCGCCGGCACCTCGAGCACCTCGTCGAGGTGGGCGACATCGCCGCCGGCGAGGGCCCCGTCGGCCCCCGTGGCCGGGGGCGGCCCGCGCGCTTCTTCGTCGTCACCGAGCACGGACACCGCAGGCTCGAGTCCGACTACGCCGGCGTCGCTCTCGCGGCCCTGCGCTTCCTGTCCGACCACGCCGGCCCCGAGGCCGTCGACGCCTTCGCGCGTGAGCGTTTCGCGGGGCTCGAGCGCCGCTACGTCGAGGTCGTCGACGCCGCCGGGCCCGACCTGCGCGCCCGGGTCGAGGCGCTGGCCGCGGCGTTGGCCGCGGACGGGTTCGCCGCCTCGGCCCGCTCGGTCCGGGGCCCGGGCGCCGGAATGGACCCCGCCCACGGCGGTGTTCAACTGTGTCAGGGGCACTGCCCGGTGCAGCGCGTCGCGGCGGAGTTCCCCCAGTTCTGCGAGGCGGAGACCGACGCCTTCGCCCGGCTCCTCGGAGTCCACGTGCAGCGCCTCGCCACGCTGGCGGGCGGCGAGCACGTGTGCACGACCTTCGTCCCGGATCTCGGGACGAGACCGCACGACGCGCGGCCGGGCCCCGGGCCCGCCGCTGCCCGCGAGGGTCCACCCCGACCGGACCCGAGCACGCACGGCGCCGCCGCCGTGTCCCGTGAGCACGATCAGCACCGTTCGAAGGAAAGGACGCCGCGATGAGCACCATCGAAGAGCTCAACCCGGGCCTGAAGGATCTCGGCCGTTACGAGTACGGCTGGGCCGACAGCGACGTCGCGGGCGCCTCCGCGAAGCGCGGGCTGTCCCAGGCGACCGTCGACGACATCTCCGGACGCAAGTCGGAGCCGGAGTGGATGGCCAAGCTGCGCGCCAAGGCGCTGCGGCTGTTCGACAAGAAACCCATGCCGAGCTGGGGCTCCGACCTGTCGGGCATCGACTTCCAGAACATCAAGTACTTCGTGAAGTCGACCGAGAAGCAGGCGACGTCCTGGGAGGACCTGCCCGAGGACATCAAGGCGACCTACGACCGCCTCGGCATCCCCGAGGCCGAGAAGCAGCGCCTCGTCGCCGGCGTCGCCGCGCAGTACGAGTCGGAGGTCGTCTACCACCAGATCCGCGAGGACCTGGAGGAGAAGGGCGTCATCTTCGTCGACACCGACACGGGCCTGCGCGAGCACGAGGACCTCTTCCGCGAGTACTTCGGCTCCGTCATCCCCGCCGGGGACAACAAGTTCGCCGCGCTCAACACCGCGGTGTGGTCGGGCGGCTCGTTCATCTACGTCCCGCCGGGCGTCCATGTGGACATCCCGCTGCAGGCCTACTTCCGGATCAACACCGAGAACATGGGCCAGTTCGAGCGGACGCTCATCATCGCCGACGAGGGCAGCTACGTGCACTACGTCGAGGGCTGCACGGCGCCGATCTACAAGTCGGACTCGCTGCACTCCGCGGTCGTCGAGATCGTCGTCAAGAAGAACGCCCGCGTGCGCTACACGACGATCCAGAACTGGTCGAACAACGTGTACAACCTCGTCACCAAGCGCGCGACGTGCGCCGAGGGCGCGACGATGGAATGGGTCGACGGCAACATCGGCTCCAAGGTGACGATGAAGTACCCGGCCGTCTTCCTCCTCGGCGAGCACGCCAAGGGCGAGACCCTGTCCATCGCCTTCGCCGGCGAGGGCCAGCACCAGGACGCGGGCGCCAAGATGGTGCACGCCGCGCCGCACACCAGCAGCTCGATCATCTCCAAGTCCGTCGCCCGCGGCGGCGGTCGTACCTCCTACCGCGGCCTCGTGCAGGTCATGGAGGGTGCGCACGACAGCAAGTCGACCGTGCGTTGCGACGCGCTGCTCGTCGACAACATCAGCCGCTCCGACACCTACCCCTACGTCGACGTCCGCGAGGACGACGTGCAGATGGGGCACGAGGCCACGGTCTCCAAGGTGAGCGACGACCAGCTCTTCTACCTCATGTCGCGCGGCATGAGCGAGGACGAGGCGATGGCGATGATCGTGCGCGGGTTCGTCGAGCCCATCGCGCGCGAGCTGCCCATGGAGTACGCGCTCGAGCTCAACCGCCTCATCGAACTGCAGATGGAAGGAGCCGTCGGCTGATGCCGCTCGTGCAGAAGGAGACCTCGACCGGAGTGCCGGTCAGCGAGGACGACAAGGCGCTGCTCGGCGTGCCGGGGGGCCGCCCGGAGGCCGAGACGACGACCCAGGTCGTGCCCGACACCTCCCGCGGCGAGCGTCGCCGATCGTTCGACGCCGCCGACTTCCCCGTCCCGACGGGGCGGGAGGAGGAGTGGCGCTTCACGCCCGTCGACCGCCTCGGGGTGCTGCTCGCCGACACGGGCGCCGGCGGCGACCTCACGTGGTCGACGCGGCTGCCGGCGGGGGTGAGCGCCCGCGAGATCGGTGCGGCCGAGGCGCGCGAGCTCTCCCCGATGCCCCCGGCCGACCGGCCGGCCGCGCTGGCGCACGCCCGCTCGGGCGGGGCGCTGCACGTCGACGTGCCGGCGGACGCCGAGATCGACGAGCCCGTGCGCATCGACCTGCGGGGGATCGCGGGTCAGGCGGCGTTCGGGCACCTCGTCCTCACCACCGGGCGCCACAGCCGCGCGACGGTCGTGCTCTCGCACGCCGGCTCCGGCGCGGTCTCCGAGCTCGTCTCGGTCGTCACCGGCGACGGCAGCGACCTCACGCTCGTGACCCTCCAGGAGTGGGACGACGACGCGCTGCACCTCACCCAGCAGGACGTGACGGTGGGGCGTGACGCGTCCGTGCGCCACATCGCCGTCACCCTCGGCGGCCGCGTCGTGCGGGTCTGCACGAACACGGAGTACGCGGGGCCCGGCGGCTCGTTCGACGGCCTCGGCGTCTACTTCGCCGACGCCGGCCAGGACCTCGAGCACCGCCTGTTCGTCGACCACGAGGCGCCCCGGTGCTCCTCCAACGTCGAGTACAAGGGCGCGCTGCAGGGCGAGACGGCCCACACGGTGTGGGTCGGCGACGTCCTCATCCGCGCGGCCGCGGAGGGCACCCAGACGTACGAGCTCAACCGCAACCTCGTCCTCACCGAAGGCGCCCGCGCCGACTCCGTCCCCAATCTCGAGATCGAGACGGGCCAGATCGAGGGCGCGGGGCACGCGTCGGCCACCGGACGCTTCGACGACGAGCAGCTGTTCTACCTGCAGGCGCGGGGCATCCCCGAGGAGGAGGCCCGCCGACTCGTCGTCCGCGGCTTCTTCGCCGACGTGGTCGCGCGCATCGGCGTGCCCGACGTCGTCGAGCACCTCATGGAGGCCATCGACGCCGAGCTCGCGCTCTCGATGGGCCCGGTCGGCACGGGCGCCCTCGCCGACGTCGTGACCGACGCGACCGCCGCCGAGCCGGTCCCGGCGACGTCGTGAGCGCGGTCGAGACCGCCGGCGCCCCGGCGGGCTTCGAGCGAGTGTGCGCCCTGAGCGACCTCACGCCCGGCCAGGCCGCCCAGGCGGAGGTCGGCGGCGAGATGCTCGCCATCGTCCGCACGGACGAGAGCGACGGCAAGGGCGAGGTCTTCGCCGTGTCCGACACGTGCAGCCACGGCGCCGTCAGCCTCTCCGAGGGCGAGGTCGACGGCTGCACGCTCGAGTGCTGGCTGCACGGCTCACAGTTCGACCTTCGCTCCGGCCGGCCCCTGACCCCGCCGGCGATCACCCCCATCGCCGTGTACCCCGTGAAGATCGAGGGCGACGACGTCTACGTCTCGCTCTCCCCGACGACAGAGAGCTGAGCGCCCATGTCCACGTTGAAGATCGAGAACCTGCACGTCGACGTCCAGACCGAGAACGGCCCCAAGGAGATCCTCCGGGGTGTCGACCTCGTCATCTCCTCGGGCCAGACCCACGCCATCATGGGTCCCAACGGCTCCGGCAAGTCGACGCTGGCCTACAGCATCGCCGGCCACCCCAAGTACACCGTCACCCAGGGCAGCATCACCCTCGACGGCGCCGACGTGCTCGCGATGAGTGTCGACGAGCGCGCCCAGGCCGGGCTGTTCCTCGCGATGCAGTACCCGGTCGAGGTCCCCGGCGTCTCGGTGAGCAACTTCCTGCGCACCGCCAAGACGGCCATCGACGGCGAGGCCCCCAAGCTGCGCACCTGGGTCAAGGACGTCAAGAACGCCATGGCGGACCTGAAGATGGACCCCTCGTTCGCGGAGCGCGACGTCAACGCCGGCTTCTCCGGTGGCGAGAAGAAGCGCCACGAGATCCTCCAGCTCGAGCTGCTCCACCCGAAGATGGCCATCCTCGACGAGACGGACTCGGGCCTCGACATCGACGCGCTGCGCGTCGTCTCCGACGGCGTCAACCGCGCGAAGGAGACCGACGACCTGGGCGTGCTCCTCATCACGCACTACACGCGCATCCTGCGCTACATCAAGCCCGACTTCGTCCACGTCTTCGTCGACGGCCGCGTCGCGCAGGAGGGCGGTCCCGAGCTCGCCGACCGCCTCGAGGCCGAGGGGTACGACCGCTTCACCTCGGCCGCCACGGCCTGATCGGGGGCGAGGTCGGCGGACGCGACCGTCCGCCGACCTCCGCACCGCTGGCTCCCACCCCGCCGCCGGCACCACTGTCCACCGCCCAGCCAGGAGGTACGCGATGTCCGCCACGTTCACGGACGCCGAACTGGCCCGCCTCCGCGCGGACTTCCCGATCCTGTCGCGGCGCGTGCGCCACGACGCGCCCCTCGTCTACCTCGACTCCGGCGCCACGTCGCAGAAGCCGCGCGTCGTCCTCGACGCCGAACGCGACTTCTACGAGCAACACAACGCCGCCGTCCACCGGGGCGCCCACCTCCTCGCCGAGGAGGCGACCGACGCCTACGAGGGAGCCCGCGAGACCGTCGCACGGTTCATCGGGGCGCCCGCCCGCGAGGTCGTCTTCACCCGCAACGGCACCGACGCGCTCAACCTCGTCGCGTACGCGCTGAGCAACGCGTCGGCGCCCGGGGCCCTCGACGGGGTCGACCCCGAGCTCGCCGCGCGGCTGACGATCGGCCCGGGCGACGAGATCGTCGTCACCCAGATGGAGCACCACGCCAACCTCGTCCCGTGGCAGGAGCTGTGCCGACGCACCGGCGCGACCCTGCGCTGGGTCGACGTGACCGACGACGGGGAGCTCGACCTGGCCGGCCTCGACGCCGTGCTCGGCGAGGCGACGAAGGTGCTCGCGTTCACGCACGTGAGCAACGTGCTGGGGACGCTCAACGACGTCCCGACGATCGTCGCCAAGGCGCGGGCCGTCGGCGCCCTCACCGTCCTCGACGCCTGCCAGTCGGTCCCGCACCTGCCGGTCGACGTGACGCAGCTGGGGGTCGACCTGCTCGCCTTCACCGGTCACAAGCTGCTCGGCCCGAGCGGCGTGGGCGTCCTGTGGGGGCGCTACGAGCTGCTCGAGGCCCTGCCGCCCTACGTGACCGGCGGCTCGATGATCGAGCTCGTCCGCATCGAGAGCTCGACGTACGCCGCGCCGCCGCAGCGCTTCGAGGCCGGGGTGCCGATGACCGCGCAGGCGGTCGGGCTCGCCGCGGCCTGCGACTACCTCTCCGCGATCGGCATGGAGCGGGTCGCGGCCCACGACCACGACCTCGTGGCCCACACGCTCGCGGAGCTCGCGAAGCGTCCGTGGGTCACCGTCGTCGGGCCGACGGATCCGGACCGACGCGTGGGGGCCGTCTCCTTCACCGTCGACGGGGTCCACCCGCACGACGTGGGGCAGATCCTCGACGACTCCGGGGTCGCCGTGCGCACCGGGCACCACTGCGCGTGGCCCCTGCACCGGTTCCTCCGCGTCGTCGCCACGACGCGCGTGAGCTTCTCGGTCTACACGACGATCGGTGAGATCGACGCCTTCCTCGCGGCGCTCGACCGGGTGCCGGCCGTCTTCGGCCTCGAGGCGGCGAGCGCCTGATGGACCTCTACCAGGAGCTCATCCTCGACCACAGCAAGCGGCCGCAGCACGCCGGCCTGCGCGAACCGTTCGACGCCCAGACCCACCACGTCAACACGACCTGCGGCGACGAGGTGACCCTGCGCGTGCGCCTCGACCCGAACGCGGGAACGGGCCCCGACGCCGTCGTCGCCGACGTCTCGTACGACGCGATCGGGTGCTCGATCTCGGTGGCGTCGGCGTCGATCCTCGCGCAGGAGGCGATCGGTCATCCGTTGGCCGACGTGCTCGGCACGTACGGCGCGATGAAGACGATGCTCACGAGCCGCGGCCAGGACCCGGGCGACGAGGAGGTCGTGGGCGACGGCGTCGCCCTCGCCGGCGTCGCGAAGTACCCGGCCCGCGTCAAGTGCGCGCTCCTGCCGTGGTCGGCCCTCACCGATGCGCTCGCACGCGCGGGCGCCGACGTGACGGCCGGGCCGAAGCCCACGACCCCGTAGAACCACCACCGCACCAGCGCCGCCGGCCCACCGGCGGCGGGCCCACCAGGAGGACCCGATGACCACTCCACCCACCCAGCCCACCCCGACGGACGTCGCCGACGTCGAAGAGGCCATGCACGACGTCGTCGACCCCGAGCTCGGCATCAACGTCGTGGACCTCGGGCTCGTCTACGGCGTCACCGTCGACCCGCAGAACCACGCGGTCATCGACATGACGCTGACGTCGGCCGCCTGCCCGCTGACGGACGTCATCGAGGACCAGATGGACCAGGCCCTCTCCGACATCGTCGCGTCCCACCGCATCAACTGGGTCTGGATGCCGCCGTGGGGACCGGACAAGATCACCGACGACGGCCGCGAGCAGTTGCGTGCCCTCGGCTTCAACGTCTGAGAGCGCCCCGGTGACGGACCGCGGCACCCCCCGGGCGGGGGCGCCGGACTCGCGGCTGTTCGTCCGCCACGACGTGCTGCACGACAACCTGCGCGCGATCCGGTCCCGGGTCGGTCCCGACGTGGCGATCCTCCTTCCGGTCAAGGCCGACGCCTACGGGCACGGCGCCGTCGAGGTGGCGGCGCGGGCCGAGGCCGCCGGGGTCGTCGACCGCTTCGGGGTCGCGACCGTCGCCGAGGGGGTCGCCCTGCGCCGCGCCGGGATCCGCCTCCCGATCCTCAAGCTCTCGCCGGCGCCCGCGCGCGACGTCCCGGACGCCCTCCGGCACGACGTCACGCTCACGGTGGCCTCCCGCGCCGACGTCGCCGCCGTCGCCGAGGCGCTGGAGCAGGCGGGCGGACCGGGGCGCCGGGACCCGATCCCCGTGCACCTCAAGGTCGACACGGGCATGGGACGGATCGGCGTGCCCGTGGCAGACGCCCGGGACGAGTCCGGGCTCGCCGACGTCGCCCGCGTCGCCGCCGCGGTCGCCGCCGTCCCCGGACTGCTCCTCGACGGGGTCTTCACCCACCTCGCCGCGAGCGACACCCCGGGACAGGACGCCTTCACCGCCGGTCAGCTCGCGACGTTCGCCGCCGCGGTCGCCGCGGTCGAGGCCGTGCTCGACCGTCGGCCCGCGTGGATCCACGCCGCGAACTCCGGTGGGGTCCTCGCCCACCCCGACTCGTGGCTCACCCTCGTGCGTCCGGGGATCATGTCCTACGGCTACTACCCCGACGCGGCGACCCCGCGGACCGTCGACGTGCGCCCGGCCCTGGAGTGGCGCGCGCGCGTCTCCTTCGTCAAGGAGGTGCCGGCCACCAGGACCGTCGGCTACGGCCGGACGTGGGCCCCCGAGCGAGACACGCTCGTCGCGACCCTGCCGGTCGGCTACGCCGACGGGTTCGACCGGCACCTGTCGAACCGCGGCCGGGCCGAGGTCGCCGGCCGGGCGCGGCCGGTCGTCGGCCGGGTCTGCATGGACCAGCTCATGCTCGACCTCGGGCCGGAGGGCGGCGCGGCCGTCGGCGACGAGGCCGTCCTCCTCGGCGAGACGTACACGGCCGCCGACATGGCCGCGGACCTGGGCACCATCCCCTACGAGATCGTCTGCGCGATCGGGGCCCGGGTCGCGAGGGTGCACCTGGACGGGCCCTTGGAGCGGGACGACCCACGCGAGCAGGCGGGTTAGCCTGAAGGGCACCCCGCACCCGCCGCAAAGGAGCGACGTCGATGGCGAATCTCGCCGGTAACCTCACCCGCACCGCAGGAGAACGCCCGGACGCCGTGGCCCTGCGCGCCGACGACGACGTGTGGACCTACGCCCGCCTCGACGACGCGACGGCGCGGGTGGCCGGCTGGCTGCGAGGGCGCGGCGTCGGCCCCGGCGACCGGGTCGGCCTGTCGCTGCCCAACGTTCCCGCGTTCGCGGTGCTCTACTACGGCGCGTTGCGCGTCGGGGCCGTCGTCGTCCCGATGAACCCGCTGTTCAAGGCCCGCGAGGTCGCCTTCTACCTGGGCGACGCCGGCGCCTCTCTCGTCGTCGGATTGCCCGGCGAGCTGCAGACCGGCGCCGCCGAGGCCGGGGTCGACGTCGTCAACGTGGCCGACCTCCCCGGGATCCTCGCCGACCACGAGCCGAGCGTCGAGGTCGCCGAGCGCGACGACGAGGACACGGCCGTCCTGCTCTACACCTCGGGGACGACGGGCCGCCCCAAGGGGGCGGAGCTGCGTCACGTCAACCTCCAGACGAACCAGGCGGTGACGGGCGAGACGCTGCTCGACCTCGGCCCCGACGACGTCGTCATGGGCTGCCTGCCGCTCTTCCACGTCTTCGGGATGACGTGCGCGATGAACAGCGCGTTCGCCGTCGGCGCCTCCCTGGCGCTCATCCCGCGCTTCGACCCCGCCAAGGCGTTGGAGGTCATCGCCCGGGACCGTGTGACCGCTTTCCTCGGCGTGCCGACGATGTACGGCGCCATACTCGCCGCCTCCCGCGACGTCGACGCCGACACGTCGTCACTGCGGGTCTGCATCAGCGGAGGCGCCTCCATGCCGGTCGAGCTCATGCGCAAGTTCGAAGAGCGGTTCGGCTGCGTCATCCTCGAGGGGTACGGCCTGTCCGAGACCTCCCCGGTCGCGTGCTTCAACCAGCCGCACCTCCCGCGCAAGCCGGGAACGGTCGGCATCCCGGTCGCCGGCGTCGAGATGGACGTCGTCGACGAGGCGGGGAACCCGGTGCCCGACGGTGAGATCGGCGAGATCGTCATCCGCGGCGAGAACCTCATGCGCGGGTACTGGAACCGCCCGGACGCCACCGACGAGGCCATCCGGGACGGCTGGTTCCACAGCGGCGACCTCGCCCGGCGCGACGCCGACGGCTACTACGCCATCGTCGACCGGACGAAGGACATGATCATCCGCGGCGGCTACAACGTGTACCCGCGCGAGGTCGAGGAGGTGCTCTACGAGCACCCGGCGGTCGCCGAGGTGGCGGTCGTCGGCGTCCCCCACGACGCCCTGGGCGAGGAGATCGTCGCCTACGTCGTCGCCCAGCCGGGCGCGAGCGTCGAGCCCGCGGAGCTGTCGACGTACGTGAAGGACCGGCTCGCGGCGTACAAGTACCCCCGCGACGTCCGCCTCATCGAGGCACTCCCCAAGGGCGCGACGGGCAAGATCCTCAAGCGCGAGCTGCCGCGCGATCCCGTCGCGGGCTGAACCACCGGCCGGCCGGCTCAGCCGTCCGCGCGCGCCCGCAGGCGGTCGTAGGCGGCGGGGAAGTCACGCAGGTCGGGCAGGACGACGTCCGCGCCCGCGGCGTGCAGCCCGGCGGCGTCGGTCGACCCGGTCGCGACGGCGACGGCCACGGCGTCGGCGCCGCGGGCGGCCTCGACGTCGGCCGGGTGGTCACCGACGTAGACCCACGCGCCCTCGGCCCGCAACGGGACCGACTTCCCGGCGGCGAACGCCCCGCCGTGGACGGCCGCGACGAGATCCCCGAGGCCGGCCTCCTGCACGGCGGCGGTCGCCATCGCGTCGATCTTGGCCGACACGACGACGACCCGGTCGCCGCGCGCGACGACGGCCTCGAGCGCGGCCCGCGCGCCGGGCAGCGCGGGGGACGGCGGGGCGTCGGGGGCGTGGTAATGGCGCCGGTAGGCGGCGACGAACGCGTCGACGTCCGTCCCGGGCGCGAGGGCGGCGACCTTGTGCGCGAGCGGGATGCCGAGGTGGGGGACGACGGCGTCGGCCGTCGTCGTCACGCCCACGTCGCCGAAGCCGGCGACGACGCTGCGCAGGATGCGCTCGCGGGTGTCGACGAGGGTCAGATCGATGTCGAAGCCGACGGTGCGGACGACCACGGAGTCTCTCCTTGTCCTGGGCCGGGAGGACACACGCGCGACGCCCGCCTCACGGGCGTGAGACGGGCGTCGCGGCGATCCGAGGTGCTGGGATCGGTCAGCGCACGCGGCCGTAGGAGGCGCCGCCGCGGATCTTCGCGAGCTTCACGACGTCACCGGTCCGCGGGGCGGACCACATGCGGCCGTTGCCGGCGTAGATGCCGACGTGGTACTTGTGGCCGCCCCCGTAGAAGACGAGGTCGCCGGGGCGGGCCGACGAGCGGTTGATCTTCTTCGAGGCGCGGTACTGGGCGTTCGCGGTCCGCGGGATCTTCTTGCCGAGGCGCTTCATCGTCCAGGACGTGTACCCGGAGCAGTCGAAGGCGCGGGGGCCGGAGGCGCCCCAGCGGTAGGGCGAACCCTTCTTCGTGCGAGCGATCCGCACGGCCATGACGCCCTGCGCGGCGGAGAAGCCGGAGCGGAGCGAGGCCTTGGAGCCGGAGCCGGAGCCGGAGCTCGTGGCGACGGCGGCCGGGGCGGCGTGCGCAGCGTCCGAGGACGCGACCGTGACGCCACCGCCGAGACCGAGGGCGAGCACTCCGGTCAACGCGACGCGAGCCGGGGCAGCAGAAAGAACGCGATTCATGAAGGTGTGTCCAGGAAGCGCTTGCGAGGCATGACCTGTCGGATTCGGAGACCTGGCGTCCCCGGCCGCCTCCCTCGATCGCCCCGATACGATCGACGTCGGTCGGCTTCACCCCGAGGATCCGCTGATCAGCAGTCTGATGTCGACTGTCGACCGTTGGACCCGAACTACTGGGTGCACCGCTCCTGCCACCAACACATGTCTGTGCGCTCTGACCGCGGGTGGTGGCAGGACTCAGCGTCACCCTCGGTGGACCGGTCAGGGGAACCGGGCCACGGCAAACATAGACCAAGGTCGGAGGCGGATTCAAACGTCAGGATGGCGCGTTGCGTTCCTGGACGTCTCGGGCAGCGCCTGCCCCGGCCCGGATCCCCACCGAGGGGATCCGGGCCGCGGCGTCGGGCGACGTCCTAACGGCGCAGGTCAGAGGTCTACGCACCGATCACCGGTCTGATGTCACGGAGTGGTCACGGCCCGATCTCGGGACGGTCACGGGCCCCTCGGGACGGAACTAAATTTCTTGCGCACGCCCGGGCGCGTCGGAGAGTCACAGCGTGACCAGCCGATCGGGACGCAACGTCACAAACTGCGCGCGTCGAGGGTGTTGCAGGCGTTCAAGCTGCCCTTCGTGTACCCGGTCATGAACCACCGGCGGCGCTGATCGGCCGTTCCGTGCGTGAAGTTCTCGGGCGAGACCCGGCCCTGCGACTTCTTCTGGATCTGGTCGTCGCCCACGGCGGTGGCGGCCGAGAGGGCGGAGTCGATGTCCTGCTGGGTGAGGGGCTCGAGCAGGGTGTTCCCGTTGGCGTCCTTGGTCGTCGAGGCGTCCTTGGCCCACATGCCGGCGAGGCAGTCGGCCATGAGCTCGATGCGCACGCCGCCGCTCTCGGGACCCTTCGGGTCCTGCTGGGCGCGCTCGAGCAGGCCGAGCTGGTCCTGGAGGGCGTGCCCGTACTCGTGCGCGACGACGTACTCCTGGGCGAGGGCGCCGGAGTCGGCGCCGAACTGGCGGGTGAGCAGGTCGAAGAAGGAGGCGTCGATGTACACCTGGCGGTCGATCGGGCAGTAGAACGGGCCGACCTCGTTGCTGGCCTGTCCGCAGTCCGACCGCGTCTGCCCCTGGTAGAGGATCGTCTTCGTCGGCTGCCACTCGTACCGGCCGTTCGACTGCGCCGGCAGGGCCTTGCTCCAGTAGTCCTGCACGCTGTTGACGGTGCCGATGACGCGGCAGCGCGCGTCGCGGTTGGCGTCGGCGCCGGTCCGGCAGTCCGAGAACTGGTCGGAACCGAGCTGCCCGCCGCCGCCCACGCCGCCGCGGTTCATGGTCGGCCCGGCCTGCCCCGGGTCGGCCGGGGTCTGCTGGCCGTCGCCGCCCCCGAGGCCGCCGTTGAGGAAGAGGACGACGAGCAGGACGATGACCGACAGGCAGCCGCCGCCCCCGCCGAGGACCATGCCACCGGGTCGGAAGCCGCCCCCGCCGCCGCCACCCACCTGCGAGGTGTCGAGCTGCGCGTTGTCGTTGAAGGTCATCGTTCCGTCCTCTCTCAGTGCACGACCGTCGTGCGTCGGCGATCGTCGGCCCGCCTAGACTGGTTGGTCGGGCCGGATCCCACCGCCACGATCGCACCGAATCGCGCGGCGGCGGCCCACCCACGACATGACGCCCCGGTGACCGTCCGCGCCGGCCCGGCAGGACTCGCCGTGGAGCGTCCGTCCATTGCCCCGAAGTGACGAGGAGTATGCCGTGATCGCCGCCACCGGGATCGAGCTGCGCGCCGGGTCCCGACTCCTGCTCGACGACACCACGTTCCGGATCGCGGCCGGGGACCGCGTCGGGCTCGTCGGGCGCAACGGGGCCGGCAAGACGACCCTGACCAAGGTGCTCGCCGGCTGGAGCGAGCCGGCCGCGGGGTCGGTGACGCGCTCGGGCGAGATCGGCTACCTGCCGCAGGACCCCCGCGAGGGCGACCCCGACCGCATCGCGCAGGACGTGATCCTGTCGGCCCGCGAGCTCGACGTCATCGTGCGCAAGATGCGCGAGACCGAGGGCGCCATGGCGAGCGTCGACCCGGAGACGCACGACGCCGCGATGGCCCGCTACCCCCGCCTCCAGGAGCGATTCGAGGCCGCCGGCGGGTACGCCGCCGAGTCGGAGGCCGCGGCGATCGCCTCCGCGCTCGGGTTGCCCGACCGCGTCCTCGGCCAGCCGATGCGCACCCTCTCCGGCGGTCAGCGCCGCCGCGTGGAGCTGAGCCGCATCCTCTTCTCGGGCGCCTCGACCCTCCTGCTCGACGAGCCGACCAACCACCTCGACGCCGACTCGATCGTCTGGCTGCGGGAGCACCTGCGCACGTACTCAGGAGGGCTCGTCGTCATCAGTCACGACGTCGAGCTCCTCGACGCGGTCGTCAACAAGGTGTTCCACCTCGACGCCAACCGGTCGACGATCGATCAGTACAACGTCGGGTGGACGACGTACCTGCAGCAGCGTGAGACCGACGAGAAGCGCCGGCACCGCGAGCGCGCGAACGCCGAGAAGAAGGCCGGCGCCCTCCTCGCCCAGGCCGACAAGATGCGGGCCAAGGCGACGAAGGCCGTGGCGGCGCAGAACATGGCCCGGCGGGCCGAGAAGCTGCTCTCGGGCCTGGAGGGGGAGCGGCGCAGCGACAAGGTCGCCAAGCTGCGCTTCCCCAAGCCGGCGCCGTGCGGGCGCACGCCGCTGCGCGCGAGCGGGCTGTCCCGGTCCTACGGGTCGCTCGAGGTCTTCACCGACGTCGACCTGGCGATCGACCGCGGGCACAAGGTCGTCGTCCTCGGTCTCAACGGTGCCGGCAAGACGACGCTGCTGCGGATGCTCGCCGGCGTCGACGCGCCCGACACCGGCCGCGTCGAACCGGGCCACGGGCTGAAGATCGGCTACTACGCCCAGGAGCACGAGAACCTCGACGTCGACCGCAGCGTCCTCGAGAACATGAAGTCGGCGGCCCCGGACCTCGGGGAGACCGAGGTCCGCAAGGTCCTCGGCAGCTTCCTCTTCTCGGGTGACGACGTCGAGAAGCCCGCCGGGGTGCTCTCCGGCGGCGAGAAGACCCGTC
This sequence comes from Agilicoccus flavus, assembly GCF_014857905.1. GTDB lineage: Bacteria > Actinomycetota > Actinomycetes > Actinomycetales > Dermatophilaceae > Agilicoccus > Agilicoccus flavus. Next base: position 222,523 of record NZ_JACYXE010000008.1, read on the forward strand.
TCTCGCTCGCGACCCTCGTCGTGTCGTCCGCCAACGTGCTGCTGCTCGACGAGCCGACGAACAACCTCGACCCCGCCTCCCGCCAGGAGATCCTCGGCGCCCTGCGGGGCTACGAGGGTGCCGTCGTCCTCGTCAGCCACGACGAGGGGGCCGTCGAGGCGCTCGAGCCGGAGCGGGTGCTCCTGCTGCCCGACGGCGTCGAGGACCACTGGGGCCCCGACTACCTCGACCTCATCTCGCTGGCCTGAGTCCTCGACCGGCAGCTCGGCCGGCCGCGGCCCGCCGGCGTCGAGGCAGAAGATCGGGGCCACCGCGGCCGCCCGCGTGGTCGCCGGCACCGGCGACCGCGGGGGCGAGGGAAGAGCCCGACCGGTGCCGGTGTTGGCACGCAGGGACCGTCGCCCGAACGCGCGGTCTCCTTTCGGGTCGCGCCTCGCGGCCGGGGTACGAGGACGGGAGCGCCCCATGGCAGCCGCTGGCGGGTGGCAGATGATGCGCTCGATGTCGCAGGATTCCGTCAAGGGCCAGCGCCTCAAGCCCGGGACCGTCCGACGCATCGCGCGCTACGCCGTGCCGTACCGGCGACTCATCGCCGTCTTCCTCGTCCTCGTCGTCGCCGACGCGGTCCTCGTCGTCGCGACCCCCCTGCTGCTGCGCCGCATCGTCGACGACGGCGTCATCGCGGGGAACCGGGAGCTCGTCGTGGGCCTCGCCCTCGTCGTCGCCGCACTCGCCGTCGTCGACGCGGTCCTCGGGGTGGCGCAACGCTGGGCCTCGTCCCGGATCGGCGAGGGGCTCATCTACGACCTGCGCGGCGCCGTGTTCACGCACGTCCTGGCGCAGCCGGTCGCGTTCTTCACGCGGACCCAGACCGGGGCGCTCGTCTCCCGCCTCAACTCGGACGTCATCGGGGCGCAGCAGGCGTTCACCTCGACCCTGTCGGGGGTCGTGAGCAACGTCGTCAGCGTCGTCGTCATCCTCGCGGCGATGGCCTCGTTGTCGTGGCCGCTCACCCTCGCCTGCGTCGCCGTCGTCCCGATCTTCCTCGTGCCGGCGCACATCGTCGGGCGTCGCCTCGCGGGCCTCACGCGGGACTCGATGAACGTCAACGCCGACCTCGGCAGCCGCATGACCGAGCGGTTCAACGTCGCGGGGGCCCTGCTCGTCAAGCTCTTCGGCGACCCGACCCGCGAGCACGAGGGCTACGCGCAGCGAGCGGCCGCGGTCCGCGACATCGGGGTGCGCATCGCCCTCAACCGGTCGATCTTCATGACCGGCCTGACCTTCATCGCGGCCCTCGCCACGGCGATCGTCTACGGCGCCGGGGGAGTGGCCGCCGTGTCCGGCGCCATGACCGTCGGCACCCTCCTCGCGCTCGCGGCCCTGCTCGCCCGGCTCTACGCCCCCCTGACGGCGCTCGCGACGGTCCGGGTCGACGTCATGACCGCCCTCGTCTCGTTCGAGCGGGTCTTCGAGGTCCTCGACCTGCGCCCGCTCGTCGCGGAGTCGCCCACCCCGGTCACCCTTACGCCCGGCCCGGTCGCCGTCGAGCTGGACCACGTCGGCTTCGCCTACCCCGGCGCGGACGAGATCTCGCTCGCCTCGCTCGAGTCGACGGCGACGGGAGACCGCCGCGCCGGCGCGCCCGTCCTGCACGACGTCGACCTCGTGGCCCGGCCGGGGCAGACCGTGGCCCTCGTCGGACCGAGCGGCGCCGGCAAGAGCACGATCACGGCCCTCGTCGCGCGCCTGTACGACGCGACGTCCGGGACCGTCCGCCTCGGCGGGGTCGACGTGCGCGAGGCGTCGTCCGCGTCGCTGCGCGCGGCGGTCGGGGTCGTCACGCAGGAGGCGCACATGTTCCACGACACGATCCGCGCCAACCTCGCGTACGCCCGTCCCGAGGCGACGCAGGAGGAGATCGTCGAGGCGCTGCGGGCCGCCCACGTGTGGGATCTCGTCGCGTCCCTGCCCGAAGGCCTGGACACCGTCGTCGGCGACCGCGGTCACCGCCTCTCCGGGGGCGAGAAGCAGCGCCTCGCCATCGCCCGTCTGCTGCTGAAGAACCCGGGCGTCGTCGTTCTCGACGAAGCGACGGCCCACCTCGACAGCGAGTCGGAGGTCGCCGTGCAGCGCGCCCTCGACGCCGCCCTCGCCGACCGCACGGCCATCGTCGTCGCCCACCGGCTCTCGACGATCCGCGACGCCGACGTCATCGCCGTCGTCGCGGGCGGCCGGATCGTGCAGCGGGGGCGCCACGCCGAGCTCCTCGCGGCCGGGGGGCTGTACGCCGACCTGTACACGACGCAGTTCGCGGGAGACGGCGCCCGACCTCGGGGCTGACGCGCGAGCCTCAGCCGTCCTCCTCGTCCCAGATCCGGACCTTCGCCGGTCGGGCGGCCCTGCGCGCCGCCCGGTCGCGGGCGCGGTTCTCGGCCTGGCCGGTGGACTCGAGCCACTCCCGCCGCGCGAACACCCAGACGAGCACGAAGCCGAGCGGCGCCGCGAGCCACCACTGGAACGCGTAGGCCTGATGTGTGCCGAGGCCGGTGTCCGGCTCGCCCAGCGGCTCGGGACGCGCAGGCGGGACCCCCGAGCCGTCGTCCTCGGCCTCGAGGACGACGTACGTCGGCAGCAGCGGGGCGCCGGTCGCGCGCGCGGCGGCGGCGAGGTCGATCGAGGCGAGCTGCCCGGCCGGGGCGTCACCCACCGACTCCTCGCCCGGGCGCACCCACCCGGTGGCGCGGACCGGTCCGGGCGGCGCGGCCGGGATCGCCGGGACGACGTCGGCGCGCTCGCCCGCGGCGACGCGGCCGCGGTCGACGAGGACGGTGGGACCGGAATCGAGGCGGAAGGGGACGAGCACCTCGAAGCCGACCCCCTTCGCGGAGGGGCGGCCGCGCGCGAGGAGCTGCTCGTCGGGCAGATAGCGCCCGTCGAGCTCCACGCGCGTCCACTCGGTGCCGGCAGGCAGGGCGGACGCCCCCGGCGGCACGACGTCCGTCACGGGCACCGGCGCCGCGTGGTAGTGCGCGGCGACGAGCCGGGCCCGCTCGACCTTCTCGAGATGCCGGCCGTACTGCCAGCGGCCGAGGAAACCGCACGCGACGCAGAAGAGGGCCGCGACCACGAGGGCCGTCGCCCATTTGCGGGTCAGGAGCGTGCGCACCACCCGGCAGACGCTACCCACCGCACCTGCGCGTAACGTGAGCGGCATGGATGTCGCGACCCCGGTTCGCACGGACGCCCTCGTCGACACCTTCGGGCGGGTGGGTCGGGATCTGCGCGTCTCCCTCACCGACCACTGCAACCTGCGGTGCACGTACTGCATGCCGGCCGAGGGCCTCGACTGGATGGCGAAGCCGCAGATGCTCACCGACGACGAGCTGCTGCGCGTCGTGGGGGTGTTCGTCTCCCTCGGCATCACGCAGGTGCGTCTCACCGGCGGCGAGCCGCTGCTGCGGCGAGGGTTGCCCGACATCGTCGCCGGCATCGCCGCCCTCGACCCGTCGCCCCGCATCGCGATGACCTCGAACGGCGTCGGGCTCGCCCGGACCGCGCAGGCTCTCGCCGACGCCGGCCTGACGCGGGTCAACATCAGCCTCGACACGACCGACCGCCTCACGTTCAAGGCGCTCACCCGCCGGGACCGCCTCGACGACGTCGTCGCGGGCCTGGCCGCTGCGGCGCACGCGGGCCTCACCCCGGTCAAGGTCAACGCGGTGGCCATGCGGGGCATCAACGACGCCCAGGCGCCCGACCTGCTGGCCTGGTGCCTCGAGCGGGGCTACGAGCTGCGCTTCATCGAGCAGATGCCGCTCGACGCGCAGCACGGCTGGCACCGCGAGTCGATGGTCACCGCCGACGAGATCCGCGAGCGGCTGGGGGAGCGGTTCACCCTCACCCCGGTGCCCGGGCGGGGCAGCGCCCCGGCCGAGCGCTTCCTCGTCGACGGCGGCCCCGCGACCGTCGGCATCATCGCGAGCGTGACGGCCCCGTTCTGCGGAGCGTGCGATCGCGTGCGGCTCACCGCCGACGGCATGGTCCGCAACTGCCTGTTCGCGCGCGGGGAGCTCGACCTGCGCGGCCCGCTGCGCGACGGCGCGGACGACGCCGAGCTCGTGCGGCTCATCCGTGGCGAGATGTGGCGCAAGCGCCGTGGCCACGGCATCGGCGACCCCGACTTCACCCAGCCCGCGCGACCGATGTCGTCCATCGGCGGCTGAGCCTCACGCCCGACGGGTGGGACTCGTCGGGCCGACGGACGCACGACCGTCAGGCCGGCAACCGCTCGGTCTCGCGCAGGAACCCGCGCATCGACAGGAACGCCGACAGGTGCTCGAGGTGCTCCTCGCACGCGGCCCACGTCTTGCGCCGTTCCGGCGGGTGCAGGCTCGGGTTGTTCCAGCGCAGGGCCCACACCGCGTCGGCGCGGCACCCCTTGGCGCTGCACTGCGGCGCGTCACCGGGCACCTCCTGCGACCCCGCGCCGCCGTCGCCGGGCGATGCGCCGAAGAGACTCAGCCCCGCCACGGGTCGTCCTCCGGCGGAGGAGCCTGGCCGGCGGGGCCGAGCGAGCGGTGGACGCCGAGCACCGGCGGGGCCGGGGCGACGTGCCGGTCGACGTTGTTGGCGAACACGACCGCCGGGTAGGGGAGCAGGACCGCGGCCACGATGCAGACCCACGCGATCCAGGACGGCCACCCGACCACGACGGCGAGGCCCGCCACTGCGAACGCCACCGTCCGGATGCCCATCGAGATGAGGTAGCCGCGCAGCCGCCGGGCCCGGTCGACGGCCGGCGACGGGGGCAGGGCCGAGATCGACTGCACCTGCCGGGGTTCGGACCCGTGGTGGGGCCGACGGGCCCGGGGGGCCCGGCCGTCGGCCGGGCCGGCCCCCGAGGTCCCGCCCGTGGAAGTCCGCATCCGTTCAGGCTACGCCCGGTCGGCATCGCCGTCGCGCCCGGCTCGTGCTCACGGGGACCCGTACGCCGCCGCCGTAGTACGTTGGTCCACGGCCGCCGGCCGTGACCGGCGTCACGCCGCATCGCGTCGCCCCACGCCACGCATCCGGCCACGCCGACGACCAGCGCCGACGACCAGACGAACCGGAACGAGAGGCCCCCGATGACCGAGTCCACGACGAGCACGACCGCCCTGGTGACCGGGGGGAACCGCGGCATCGGGCTGGCCATCGCCCACGCGCTGCGCGACGCCGGACACCGCGTGGTCGTCGGGTGCCGGTCGGGCCAGGCGCCCGACGACTTCGACGCCGTCACGCTCGACGTGTCCGACACCGCCTCGGTCGACGCGGCCTTCGGCGAGGCCGAGAAGATCACCGGCTCGGGCGTCGGCGTCCTCGTCGCCAACGCGGGCATCACCCGCGACCAGCTCCTCATGCGCATGAGCGACGAGGACGTCGACGCGGTCCTCGACACCAACCTCGTCGGGGCCATCCGCTGCGCCCGCCGCGCCGTCCGCCCGATGATGAAGCGCAAGGGCGGCCGCATGATCTTCGTCTCCAGCGTCATCGGCCTGCACGGCGGCCCGGGTCAGGTCAACTACGCCGCGAGCAAGGCCGGCCTCGTCGGGGTGGCCCGCTCGATCTCCCGCGAGCTCGGCGGCCGCAACATCACGGCCAACGTCGTCGCTCCCGGATTCATCGAGACCGCGATGACCGACGAGCTCTCGGACGACCTCAAGGCGACGTACAGGGGCCACATCCCCGCCGGGCGGTTCGGCGCCGCGAGCGAGGTCGGCGCCGCCGTCGCGTTCCTCGCCTCCCCGCAGGCCGCCTACATCACGGGTGCCGTCGTGCCCGTCGACGGCGGCCTCGGCATGGGCCACTGAGCCGCGCGTCCGACGCGCCCCACCTGCCCAACCACCCGTCACCACGCTGTCGCACCACCCGAAGGGAACCCCCATGGCTCTGCTCGAGGGCAAGAACATCCTCGTCACCGGTGTCCTCACCGAGGCGTCCATCGCCTTCCACATCGCCCGCCTCGCGCAGGAGGAGGGCGCGAACGTCGTCCTCACCTCGTTCGGTCGGACGATGAAGATCACGCAGGCCATCGCGCGCCGCCTGCCGAGCGCGGCGCCGGTCGTCGAGCTCGACGTGTCCGACCCCGAGCACTTCGAGGCCCTCGCCGGGCGGGTCGGCGAGCACGTCGACCGACTCGACGGCCTCGTCCACTCCATCGGCTTCGCCCCCAAGGGGGCCTTCGACTTCCTCGGCGCCTCCTGGGAGGACGTCGCCCCCGCCCTCAACATCTCGGCGTTCTCGCTCAAGGGCCTGGCCGCGGCGTCGCTGCCGCTCATGAGCCCCGGCGGCGCGGTCGTCGGCCTCACCCTCGACGCCGAGTTCGCCTGGCCGGGCTACGACTGGATGGGTGTCGCGAAGGCCGCGCTCGAGTCGACGAACCGTTACCTCGCCCGTGACCTCGGCCCGCAGGGCATCCGGTGCAACCTCGTCGCGGCCGGCCCGATCAGCACGACCGCCGCCAACCACATCCCGGCCTTCAAGCAGTTCGAGAAGTGGGGCGAGCACGCCCCGCTCGGCTGGGACATCTCCGACCCCACGCCCGCCGCGAAGGCGTGCGCGGCGTTGCTGTCCGACTGGTTCCCCGCGACGACGGGCGAGATCGTCCACGTCGACGGCGGCTACCACGCGACGGGGTACTGACCCGCCGACCCCGGCCTGCGACGACGGCCCGCCCCGCCATCGGGGGCGGGCCGTCGTCGCGTCCGGCCACCGGGGTCAGATCCTCGGACCGGCGCGGTCGTCGTGCGGCAGCCCCAGGAGGGGGAGGACGGCGCGCAGGTCGACCTCGTCGACGACGGCGTCGGCGCGGGCCCGCAGCACCGGCTTGGCCGCGAACGCGATCCCGAGCCCGGCCGCCTCCACCATGTCGATGTCGTTCGCGCCGTCGCCCACGGCGACCGTCGCCTCCGCCGGGATCCCCCGTTCGGCGGCGAACTCGGCGAGGGCGGCGGCCTTGGCCGCGCGGTCGACGACCGGCCCGTCCAGCTCACCGGTCAGGCGCCCGTCGCGCACCGTCAGGCGGTTGGCGCGGACGAGGCCGATGCCGTACCGCGCGGCGAGCGGCTCGACGACCTCCGCGAACCCGCCCGAGACGAGGGCGACGACGTCGCCGCGGGCGTGCAGGGCGGCGACGAACTCCGCCGCTCCCGGCGTCGGCCGCACCGCGGCGAGGACGTCGGCGAACACCGAGGTCGGCAACCCCGCGAGGGTCGCGACGCGGGCGCGCAGGCTCGCCGCGAAGTCGAGCTCACCGCGCATGGCCGCCTCGGTGACCGCCGCGACGCGCTCGGCCGCCTCCGGGCCGGCGTGCCCGGCGAGCAGCTCGACGACCTCGTCGCGGATGAAGGTCGAGTCCACGTCGAGGACGACGAGGCGTGGGCCGTCGAGGGCGGGGTCGGGCACGGGGGACGCGGGTTCGTGACTGCTCACGGGCGTCAGGTTACGGCCCCCGGGCACGGGTCGGGCCCCGACCGCCGCGGGGCCCGACCGCTCCGACCTCGCTCAGGCGGTGACGACGGCCCCCTTGGGGACGACGACGATCCCGCCGGCGCTGACGTGGAAACCGCGCTCGCGGTCGCGGTCGTGGTCGACGCCGACCTCGGCGCCCTCCTCGAGCACGACGTTCTTGTCGAGGATCGCCTTCTCGACGACGGCCTTGCGGTGGATCTCGACGTTGTCGAGCAGGACGCTGTCGTGGACCTGCGAGTAGCTGTGGAGCTGGCAGCGGGGGGAGATGACGCTGCCGTCGACGTGGGCGCCGCTGACGACGACGCCGGGGGAGACGGCCGAGTTGAGGGCCTCGCCGAGCCTCCCGGCCTCGTTGTGCACGAACTTCGCCGGCGGGTAGCTGCTGCCGTAGCTCGTGTAGATGGGCCACTCGGCGTTGTAGAGGTTGAACACCGGGTGGATCGCGATGAGGTCGCGGTTCGCGTCGTAGTAGGAGTCGATGGTCCCGACGTCGCGCCAGTACGCCTTGTCGCGCTCCGTCGCGTTGGGGATCTCGTTGTCCTTGAAGTCGTACACGTAGCCCTCGTCGCGGTCGACGAAGTAGGGCACGATGTCGCCGCCCATGTCGTGCTTGCTGTCGGCGTTCTCGGCGTCCTTCGTGACGACCTCGCGGAGCACGTCCGCGTCGAAGACGTAGTTGCCCATCGAGGCGAGCACCTCGTCGGGGGAGTCGGGCAGGCCGATGGCGTCCGTGGGCTTCTCGCGCCAGCGCCCGATCTTGCGGCGGTCGCCGCCGTCGACCTCGATGACGCCGAACTGGTCGGCCAGCGAGATCGGCTGGCGGATGGCGGCCACGGTCACACCGGCCCCCGTCTCGATGTGCTGGTCGACCATCTGGCTGAAGTCCATGCGGTACACGTGGTCGGCGCCCACGACGACGACGATGTCGGGGCGCTCGTCCTCGAGCGTGTTGAGGCTCTGGTAGATGGCGTCCGCGCTGCCGAGGTACCAGTTCTTGCCCACGCGCTGCTGGGCCGGGATCGGGGCGACGTAGTTGCCGAGCAGTGTCGACATGCGCCACGTGCGCGTGACGTGCCGGTCGAGGCTGTGCGACTTGTACTGCGTCAGCACGACGACCTTGAGATAGCCGGAGTTGACGACGTTGCTCAGGGCGAAGTCGACGAGTCGGTAGATGCCACCGAAGGGGACCGCCGGCTTGGCCCGGTCGGCGGTCAGCGGCATGAGCCGCTTGCCTTCTCCGCCGGCGAGCACGATGGCGAGGACATTGGGGTTGCGCGGGGTTCGCCTCATGCGTGCAAGGTACCGTCCCGGCGCGGTGTGGACGACCGGATCGGGCCGACCGATTTCGGGCGTTGCGCACGCCTGTGCGGACCGCGTCCGGGCCACTAGGGTCGGGGGCGTGCGAGTAGACATCCTCAGCAAGGAATACCCCCCGGCCATCTACGGCGGCGCCGGCGTCCACGTGGCCGAACTCGTCCGCGCCCTGCGCTCCCGCGGGGACGTCGACGTGCGGGTCCGCTGCTTCGGCGACGAGCGGGACGAGGAGGGGACGACGGGCTATCCGGACTCGCCTCAGCTGGCCGGCGCCAACGCCGCCCTGGCCACGCTCGGGGTGGACGTCGCGATCGCCGCCGACTGCGAGGGGGCCGACCTCGTCCACTCCCACACGTGGTACGCGAACTTCGCGGGGCACCTCGCGTCGCTGCTCACGGGCGCGCCCCACATCGTGTCCGCCCACAGTCTCGAGCCGCTGCGCCCCTGGAAGGCCGAGCAGCTCGGCGGCGGGTACCGCGTCTCGTCGTGGGCCGAGAAGACGGCCTACGAGGCGGCGGCCGCCGTCATCGCCGTGAGCCACGGCATGCGCGAGGATATTCTCGCGGCCTACCCCTCGATCGATCCCGAGGCGGTCCACGTCGTCCACAACGGCATCGACTCCCAGGACTGGCGCCCCGACCACAGCGACGCGGGCAAGGACATCGCCCGGTCCTACGGCATGGACGTCGACCGTCCCTCGCTCGTCTTCGTCGGGCGCATCACCCGGCAGAAGGGCCTGCCGTACTTCCTGCGCGCCGCGAAGGCGCTCCCGCCGGAGGTCCAGCTCGTGCTCTGCGCCGGGGCCCCCGACACCCCCGAGATCAAGGCCGAGGTCGAGGCGCTCATCGACGACCTCCGACGCGAGCGGGAGGGCGTGATCTGGATCGCCGAGCACCTGCCCCGGAACAAGGTCATCGCCATCGAGAGCAACGCGACCGCGTTCGTGTGCCCGTCGATCTACGAACCGCTCGGCATCGTCAACCTCGAGGCGATGGCCTGCGAGGCGCCCGTCGTCGCGACCCGCACCGGCGGCATCCCGGAGGTCGTCGTCGACGGCGAGACGGGTTGGCTCGTCGACATCGACCAGGTCGCCGACGGCACCGGCACGCCGGTCGACCCCGACGCCTTCGTCGCCGACCTCGCCGCCACCCTGACCGAGGCCACGAGCGACCCCGAGCGGGCCCGGCGGATGGGCGTGGCCGGGCGCGAGCGCGCGGTGAACGAGTTCTCGTGGTCGACGATCGGCGACCGCACGATGGACGTGTACCGCTCCGTGCTCGAGCGCTGAGGCGCTCGGCCGGCCCGGCGGTCGGCCTCTCAGTCGTCGCGGCCCGGCCGGTAGCCGGCGAGGTGCAGCGCCGCGACGTTCGTCACGTGGGCGAGGGCGGTGTCGGCCACGTCCCCGAGTCGTCGCAGCGCGTCGGCGCGGTCCGTCGCGGACCGGGCCTCGAGGCTGTCGTCGGGCGCGGCGAGGCCGAGTCGGGCCGCGTGGGCGAGGGTCGCGGCGGTGCGCAGCAGCCGGTACGCGGCGGCCGGGAGGTCGTCGGGCAACCCCCACCGGCCGGCGCCGAGCTGCTCGTCGGCGAGGTCCCGCAGGCCGCGCGACGCCCACGGCGTCGTCGAGGAGCGCTCGAGCAGCTCGACGGCCGCCGCGAGCTCACCCCGGAGCGTCCGGTCGGCGTCCCGGAGCGACCACGCGTCGAGGACGTGGGCCGGGGTCGGGTCGCACCCGTGCGCGACCCACGAGACGGCCAGGCCTGTATCACCGGCCGGGCCGAACTCCCGGACGTCGGGGACCAGGGCGCCCCCGACCCCGGGGACGTAGACGCACTCACCCGCCTCGAGTGCCGCGTCGGTGAAGTCGGCGTCGCCGCGGGGGAGGCCGTGCAGCCGGCCGGGCCGGGGGAGGGCGACGAGGACGGCCCGCTCGCCGAGATCGCGCCACGCGGCGAGGGTGGGCTCGCCGCCGGTGAGATGGTCGGCGTCGGGCGCGGCGAGCCGCAGGGCCGTCGAGAGGTCGAGGCCGCCGGCGAAGGCCCGGGTCGCCCACAGGGACAACCGGACGCTGGTGGGCAGATCGGGCACGAGCGTCATCGTAGGCCGCGCGGCGCCGCCGACGACGTGCGTGGTCCCCGGCGCGGCACCCGCCGTCCGTGTGGTCGCGGCCCGATAGGGTCGCACCCATGAGCGACGTGCTGGCCTTCGCCGGCGTCACCGTGACCCGAGGTGACGCCGTCCTGCTCGAGGACGTGGACTGGGAGATCGAGGAGGGTCAGCGCTGGGTCGTGCTCGGCCCCAACGGCGCCGGGAAGACGACGCTGCTCCAGCTCGCCTCCGCCCGGATGCACCCGACGCGGGGCGTCGCCGGTGTCCTGGGCGAGGTCCTCGGCGCGGTCGACGTGTTCGAGCTGCGGCCCCGGATCGGCCTGGCGAGCGCCGCCATGGCCGAGCGCATCCCGGGCGACGAGCGCGTCGAGGACGTCGTCGTCACCGCGTCCTACGGCATCGTCGGCCGCTGGCGCGAGAGCTACGACCGCCGCGACCTGGCGCGGGCGCGGGAGCTCCTCACCGCGCTCGGGGCCGACCGCCTCGCGCAGCGCGCGTACGGCACGCTCTCGGAGGGGGAGCGCAAGCGGGTCCAGATCGCGCGCGCCCTCATGACGGACCCGGAGCTCATGCTGCTCGACGAGCCGGCCGCCGGGCTCGACCTCGGCGGACGCGAGGACCTCGTCGGCCGGCTGGGGCAGCTCGCGCAGGACCTCGAGGCCCCGGCCCTCGTCCTCGTGACCCACCACGTCGAGGAGATCCCGCCGGGCTTCACCGACGTGCTGCTCCTGCGCGACGGACAGGTCGTCGCGGCGGGGCCGATCGAGATCACCCTCACCGCCGCCAACCTCGAGCGCACCTTCGGCGTGCCCCTCGTACTCGAGCAGCACGGGGAGCGGTGGACCGCCCGCGCCCGCACCGGCACACCCGAGGCCGGCACACCCGAGGCGACCGGGACGCCCGACACGGCGGCGGAGCCCACCGACCGGTAGTCGGATCGGCGGCCGGACGGAACGAAACGAGTCCCGCCCGCGTCGGATCCATGACGCACGAAGGACGCCCGCCCCCGAGCCGGAGGAGATCCGCCGATGCAGGACTGGCTGAGCGACAACCTGTGGGCAATCTGGCTCGGGGTCGCACTCGTCCTCGGAGTCGTCGAGGCCGCCACCGCCGACTTCGTCTTCCTCATGCTGGCCGGCGGCGCGCTCGTCGGATCCGCGGGAGCCTGGTTCGGCCTCGGCCCGGTCGGCCAGGTGCTGCTGGCCGTCGTCACCTCGATCGCCCTGTTGGGCGTCGTCCGTCCGCTGGCCAAGCGGCGTCTGATGGCGGGGGCCGACGAGGGGGCCATGGGGGTCGACCGGTACGTGGGGGAACGGGTCGTCGTCACGGAGGTCGTCTCGGAGCAGGCCGGGTACGCCGTCCTGCACGGCGACACGTGGTCCGCGCGCGTCCCCGACGGCGAACCCGACATCCCGTCCGGGGCGGAGGCCCTGGTGGCGGAGGTACGTGGCGCCGCGCTCGTGCTCCACCCCGTCGCGCCGCTGCGCGACGTCATCCCGAGAGAGGACCGACCATGAACGTCTCCGTCTCCCTGATCGTCCTGCTGCTGCTGGTCGTCTTCGCGGTGGTCGTCGTCGTCAAGACGATCCGGATCGTCCCGCAGCAGACGGCCCTCATCATCGAACGGCTGGGCCGGTACTCCCGTACGCTGCACGGCGGCATCCACATCCTCGTGCCGTTCGTCGACAAGGTGCGCGCGAACATCGACCTGCGCGAGCAGGTCGTCAGCTTCCCGCCGCAGCCGGTCATCACGAGCGACAACCTCGTCGTCAGCATCGACACGGTCATCTACTACGCGGTCCACGACGCGAAGTCGGCCGTCTACGAGATCGCGAACTTCATCCAGGGCATCGAGCAGCTCACGGTGACCACGCTGCGCAACGTCATCGGGTCGATGGACCTCGAGCAGGCCCTGACGAGCCGGGACCAGATCAACGGTCAGCTCCGCGGGGTGCTCGACGAGGCGACCGGCCGCTGGGGCATCCGGGTCGGCCGGGTGGAGCTCAAGGCGATCGACCCGCCGCACTCCGTGCAGGACTCGATGGAGAAGCAGATGCGGGCCGAGCGGGACCGCCGCGCGGCCATCCTCACGGCCGAGGGCGTCAAGCAGTCCGCCATCCTCACCGCCGAGGGCGACAAGCAGAGCCAGATCCTGCGCGCCGAGGGCTCCGCGCAGGCCCGGATCCTCGAGGCGCAGGGTCAGGCCCGCGCCATCTCGCAGGTCTTCGACGCGATCCACCGCGGCAAGCCCGACCAGAAGCTCCTCGCCTACCAGTACCTGCAGGTGCTCCCGCAGCTCGCCCGCGGCGACGCGAACAAGATGTGGATCGTGCCCGGCGAGTTCACCGAGGCCCTCAAGGGCTTCGGCGCCTCGTTCGGCGGCGGTTCCGGCGCCTCGTCGCCCTTCGCGGGCATCCCCGCCGACGAGGAGTGGACGCCCGACACCGACCAGCAGCGGACCGCGTTCGACGACACGGCCCTGCAGGACCCGCACGAGGCGCTGGCCCAGGCCCGCGATGAGGCGGCCCGCTCGGTCCGGGAGGCCGAGGGAGCCACGCAGGCGACCCGCCGCCGCGGCGGTGCGCCCGCGCCCGCATCGACGGCCGGGGCCGACGCCGCGACCGCGGGCCTGGCCGGCCGCGGTGACGAGGCGGCCCTCGAGGGCGCCCCGCCGGTGCCCGCGACCTCCGACCCGGTCCCGACCGAGGCGCCCGTCGCCGAGCCGGTCGCCCGGCCGGTCACCGAGCCGGTCGCCGATCCCGCGTCTGCGCCCGCCACGCAGCCCGCCGGCGAGGGCACGGGCGGCGCGACCAGCGCCCCGCCCGAGCGCGCCTGACCGGCACGACCCGCGCCGGTCCGGACGACGGTCCGGTCCGTCCACCCACGGCCCCCGACCCGCCCCGAGGCAGGCGTGACCTGCCCGGCGGACCGGGGGCCGTAGGGTGTGCGGGTGCCGCTGTTCGAGATCGCCGCGATCCTGCTCGCCGGCGTCGCCGCCGGGACCATCAACACGATCGTCGGGTCCGGCTCGCTGATCACGTTCCCCGTCCTCCTGTTCTTCGGCTATCCGCCCGTCGTGGCGAACATGTCGAACACCGTCGGCCTCATCCCCGGCGGACTGTCGGGCGTCCACGGGTACCGGCGCGAGCTCGCGGGCCACGGGAGGCTGCTGCGCCTGCTCGTCCCGGCGTCCTTCGTCGGGGGAGCCGTCGGCGCCGGGCTGCTGCTCGTCCTGCCCGAGACCGTCTTCGGGGCCGTCGTGCCCGTCCTCATCGCGATCGGACTGCTCCTCGTCGTCGCCGCGCCCGCGGTCCAGCGCCGCGCGCGGGCGCGACAGGCCGCACAGAACGGCGCCGACGGCAGCGGGGTCACCGGGGGGCCCACCGGGACGGGTCGTTCCCCCCGAGGCACGGTCCTGCTCGTCACGCTCGTGTTCCTCACCGGGATCTACGGCGGCTACTTCGGGGCCGCCCAGGGCGTCATCCTCCTCGGCGTGATGAGCATGCTGCTCGCCGAGTCGCTGCAGGTCGTCAACGGCGTGAAGAACGTCCTCGGCCTCGTGGCCAACACGATGGGCGCGGCGGTGTTCGTCGTCGCCGCCGGCGCGCAGATCGACTGGTGGGCGGCGCTGCTCATCGGTCTCGGCACGCTCGTCGGCGGCGTCATCGGCGCGGGCGTCGGCCGCCGGCTGCCCCCGGTGTGGCTGCGCGGCCTCATCGTCGTCGTCGGCGTCGTCGCCATCGCCCACATGACGGTGTTCGCGTGAGCCCGATCCGGATCACGTCCGCCGACGACCCGCGCATCGTCGACTACGTCGGACTCACCGACGTCGCCCTGCGTCGCCGCCTCGAACCGGCTGGGGGGCTCTACCTCGCCGAGAGCGCCAAGGTCATCCGCCGGGCCCTCGCCGCCGGTCACGTCCCGCGCTCGCTGCTCATGACGCCCCGCTGGGTCGAGGAGTTCGCCGAGCTCGTCACCACGACGGAGGGCTCGGGGGCGCCGGTCTTCGTGGCCGACGACGACGTCGTCACCGCGATGACGGGCTTCCACCTGCACCGCGGCGCGATCGCCTCGATGCAGCGGCCGACGCTCCCGCCGGTGGCGGACCTGCTCGCGCAGGCGCGACGGGTCGTCGTGCTCGAGGACGTCGTCGACCACACGAACGTGGGCGCGGTGTTCCGCAGTGCGGCCGCGCTCGGCGTCGACGCGGTGCTCGTCACCCCGCGGTGCGCCGACCCGCTGTACCGCCGCAGCGTCCGGGTCTCGATGGGCACCGTCTTCCAGGTGCCGTGGACCCGCATCGACCCGTGGCCGGGCGGCGTCGCCGACCTGCAGGCCGCCGGGTTCACCGTCGCGGCGCTGGCCCTCGCGGACGACGCGATCGGCCTCGACGACCTCGCCGCCCGGCCGCCCGACCGCCTCGCCGTCGTGCTCGGCACCGAGGGAGACGGCCTCGCGGCCCGCACCCGGAGCGCGTGCGACCTCGTCGCCCGCATCCCCATGGCGGGGGGCGTCGACTCGCTCAACGTCGCCGCGGCGGCGGCCGTCGCGATGTGGGCCCTGCGCGCCTGAGCCCTGGGCCTGTCCCGGCCCGGTCGATCGACCGATCGGCCGGGCCGGAGGGACTCGGGTCAGGCGGGCTCGGCGAACGTGCCCGTGAGGGTGGCGCGGCCGATGACGTGCTCGAGCGTGAGGAAGTGCGCCTTGGCCGGGCTCGTGCCCGGCTCGACGCCGGGATCGGCGGTGTCGAGGGCGGTGACGGCGAAGACGTACCGGTGCGGGCGGTCGCCCGGCGGGGGAGCGGCGCCGCCGAAGTCCTCCGTGCCGAAGTCGTTCGCCAGGGTCAGGGCACCCTCAGGCAGCGCGCCGCCGTCGGCGGACCCGGCGCCCTCCGTGAGCTCGGTCACGTCGGCCGGCACCCCGACGACGCACCAGTGCCAGAAGCCCGACGGGGTCGGGGCGTCCGGGTCGTAGCACGTGACGAGGAAGGACGCGGTGCCCTCCGGCTGCCCCGACCAGGACAGGGCGGGGGAGAGGTTGTCGCCGGAGACGGCGTGCGTCGCGGGCAGGTCGGAGCCGTCGTCGAACGAGGGGCTGGTCAGCGTGAACGCGTCGACCTGCGGCAGGAGGGAGTAGGGATCCGGGGCCTGGGGGCGATCGAGGGACATGCCGCGACTCTAGCGACTCGGCGTCGCCGGCTAACCCTC
The DNA here is from genome assembly GCF_014857905.1 of Agilicoccus flavus. Lineage (GTDB taxonomy): Bacteria > Actinomycetota > Actinomycetes > Actinomycetales > Dermatophilaceae > Agilicoccus > Agilicoccus flavus. Next base: position 238,662 of record NZ_JACYXE010000008.1, read on the forward strand.
ACCCTCACCCTGACCCTCGAGGAGGGCTCGACCCAGGGTGGCGTCGACGACGAGCGAGTCGAGCAGCCCGCCGGCGACGGCCGCGCGCACCGCGTCGGCCTTACACGCCCCCGTGACGAGGCCGCAGACGTGGGGGATGCGCCGGAAGTCCTCGTCGTCGATGTTGACGATCCGGTTCGCGAGCTCCGTCGTCACGGGGCCCCCCTCCCGGTCGAAGAAGACTCCCGAGATCTCGCCGACGGCCCCGGCGGCGAGGACGGCCGTGCGCTCGCGCTCACTGCAGGCGTCGAAGATCGTCGAGGCCCCCCGCTGCCAGGCCCCCACCCCGACGACGGCGCGGGTCACCCGGTGGGTCTGGGCGAGGGCGTCCTGCACCGAAGGCTGCCGACGCAGCGCCTCCGCCGTGTCCTCGTCGTCGACGATGAGCGGCGCGTAGAAGACGTGTCCCTTGGTCCCGGCGATGCGGGCGGCCCGGACGACGACCTCGACGGCGCTCGCGTCCACGTCGGGGGACTGCTGCGCCCCGCACAGCTGGACGACGTCGATGGGCGGCAGCGTCTCGAGCGACCGCACCATCGCCCACACCTCGCGGGCCCACGGGAGCCCGAGGACGTCGTCGTCCGTGAGGATCTCGGTGACGTAGGCGGCCGCCGCCGCCCCGAGCCGGCCGCCGGGCTCGGGCGCGGCCAGCGCACCGGTCTGGACGACGAGGCACTCGCGCAGGCCGAGCGCGTCGGCGAGCCGGGCCGACGCGTCGAGATCGAGGTCGCCGTGGCCGCGGATCTCGATGTGGACCAGCCCCGCGTCGCGGGCCTCGTCGAGGAGGCGGGCCACCTTGAAGCGGCTCAACCGCAGCTCGTCCGCGATCTCCACCTTGGACGCGCCCTCGAGGTAGAAGCGGCGCGCGACCGTGCCGAGGAGGACGGTGTGCAGGGGTCCGCCCGCGGAGGGGGCCGAGGGGTCGCGGCCGAGCGGTGGGGTGCTCATGTGATCTGCCTCCTGCTCGACGCCGCCGACGCCGCCGGTGGGTCGAATGGTCCTCTCGGGCACGGCCGCCGGATCGGCTTTCGCGCAACGCGGCACCGAGCGTTGACAACGGCGTCACCGCCCACTTTACTCAGGCAAGCACTCAGATGTGCGTTCTAGTCGCTCATTTGAGCGAACCTCAACGAGGAGGAAGTGTGACGAGGAGACGAACTCGCACGACGGCGATCGCGGCCGTGGCCGCGACGGCCGTCGCCGTCAGCGGTTGCGCCGGGTGGGGAAGCGGGGCGTCCAGCTCCGCCGACGGGGGCGCCGTGAACGTCCTCATGGTGAACAACCCCCAGATGATGGACCTGCAGCGGCTCACGGCCGCGAACTTCACGGCGAAGACCGGCATCAAGGTCAACTTCACGGCCCTGCCCGAGAACGACGTCCGCGACAAGATCAGCCAGGAGTTCTCGTCCCAGGCGGGCCAGTACGACATCGCCACCCTGAGCAACTTCGAGATCCCGATCTACGCGAAGGCCAAGTGGGTCGCGCCGATGGACGACTACATCGCGAAGGACTCGGCGTTCGACCAGGACGACATCCTCAAGCCGATGACGACCTCGCTGTCCTCCGAGGGGAAGATCTACGGTCAGCCCTTCTACGGCGAGAGCAGCTTCCTCATGTACCGCAAGGACGTGATGGACGCCAAGGGCATCACCGTCCCGCCCAAGCCCACGTGGCAGCAGGTCGCCGAGATCGCGGCCCAGGTCGACGGTGCCCAGCCGGGCATGAAGGGTATCTGCCTGCGCGGTCAGCCGGGCTGGGGCCAGGTCTTCGCCCCCTTGTCCACCGTCGTCAACACGTTCGGCGGCACGTGGTTCACGAAGGACTGGCAGGCCCAGGTCAACGCGCCTGCGTTCAAGGAGGCCGTCAACTTCTACGTGAACCTCGTGCGCACGCACGGTGAGCAGGGCGCGCCGCAGGCCGGCTTCACCGAGTGCCTCAACAACCTCATGACCGGCAAGGTCGCCATGTGGTACGACGCGACATCGGCCGCCGGGTCCCTCGAGGCCGACGACTCCCCGAACAAGGGCAAGTTCGGCTACGTCGCGGCGCCCGTCGTCAAGACGAAGAGCTCCGGATGGCTCTACTCGTGGGCGTGGGCGATCCAGCAGGCGAGCCCCCGCAAGGACGCCTCGTGGAAGTTCATCTCCTGGGCGTCCAGCAAGGAGTACGAGCAGCTCGTCGGATCGCAGCTCGGCTGGACCAAGGTCCCCGCCGGCAAGCGCGCCTCGACGTACGAGAACGCCGAGTACCTCACGGTGGCGAGCGCCTTCGCCGAGCCGACCCGCGACGCCATCGCGTCGGCGGATCCCCTGAACCCGGGCGTGCAGCCGCGCCCCGCCCAAGGCATCCAGTTCGTCGGCATCCCCGAGTTCCCCGACCTCGGCACCCAGGTGAGCCAGGACGTCAGCGCCGCGATCGCCGGGCAGACGACCGTCGACGAGGCCCTCGACAAGGGCCAGCAGCTCGCCGAGGACGTCGCCGAGACCTACCGTGAGCGAGGCCAGCAGTGAGTCCCGTCGCCCAGAACCCCACGAAGAACCCGCTCGCGACGGGTCCGGCCAAGCCGTCCCGCATGCAGCGTGCCGGTGCCTGGTCGCGGCGGATGCCGCTGCTGCCGGCGCTGATCTTCGTCATCCTCCTGACGCAGATCCCGTTCGTCACGACGATCGTCATCTCGTTCATGAAGTGGAACGCCTACTACCCCGACGAGATCGTGTTCGCGGGCCTGTCGAACTTCGTCAAGGTGTTCACCGACGTCAACGCCCGCCAGGCGATCCTCGTGACGATCATCCTCACGGTGTCGGTTGTCGTCATCAGCCTGCTGCTCGGTCTCGGCGCCGCGCTCCTGCTCGATCACAGCTTCCCGGGGCGCGGCATCGTCCGCACGATGATGATCACGCCGTTCCTCGTCGTCCCCGTCGCCGCGGCCCTGCTCTGGAAGCACGCGCTGTACAACCCGGTCTACGGCCTCTTCAACGGCCTGCTGCGGCTCGTGTTCGGCGAGAACGCCCCCCAGCCCGACTGGATCAGCGAGCACCCGCTGTGGGCCGTCATCGTCGCCATCGTCTGGCAGTGGACGCCGTTCATGATGCTCATCATCCTCGCGGGGCTGCAGAGCCGGCCGCTCGACGTCGTGGAGGCGGCCCGCATCGACGGCGCCACCGGGCGCCAGATCTTCACGCACATGACCCTGCCGCACCTGCGGCCGTTCATGGAGCTGGCGGCGCTCCTCGGGGCGATCAACATCGTCCAGAACTTCGACCATGTCTTCACCATCACGAGCGGTGGTCTCGGGACCGCCAACCTGCCGTATTACATCTACCAGACCTTCTACACGGCCCACGACTACGGTCGGGCCTCCGCCGCGGGCGTCATCGTCGTCATCGGCACGATCATCATCGCGACGTTCGCCCTGCGCACCGTCTTCACCATCTTCAACGAGGAGACCCGATGAGCGCCTACGCCCCCGGCACCCGGGCCGCCCAGCTCGGCCTGAAGATCCGCCAGAAGAAGACGACGCGGTCGTCGACCCTCATCGGGATCGGCGCGTGGATCGTCGGCCTCGTCTTCGTCTTCCCCGTCCTGTGGATGGTCCTCACGTCGTTCCACAGGGAGGCCGACGCGGCGACGAACCCCCCGTCGTTCGCCGCCCCCCTCGTCCTCGACGGGTACCGGGCGTTCTTCGACTCCAACCCGTGGCCGTCGCTGCTCAACTCGCTCACCGCGAGCGTCGTCTCGACGATCCTCGTCATCCTGCTCGCCTTCCCGGCCGCGTACGCCCTGAGCATCCGGCCCGTGAAGAAGTGGTCGGACGTGCTGTTCTTCTTCCTCTCCACGAAGTTCATGCCGATCGTCGCCGGCCTGCTGCCGCTCTACCTGTTCGCGCAGAAGGTGCAGCTCCTCGACAACATCTGGATGCTCATCGCCTTCTACACGACGATGAACCTGCCGATCGCCGTGTGGATGCTGCGCAGCTTCCTCGCGGAGGTGCCGGTGGAGATGCTCGAGGCCGCCGAGGTCGACGGGGCCGGCCTGATCCGCTCGCTGCGCGAGGTCATCGCCCCGGTCGTCATGCCCGGTCTGGCCGCGGCCGCCCTCATCTGCTTCATCTTCAGCTGGAACGAGCTGCTCTTCGCGCGGGTCCTCACCGGTACGGTGGCGCAGACGGCGCCGGTGTTCCTCACCGGCTTCGTCACCAGCCAGGGCCTGTTCCTCGCGAAGGTCTGCGCCGCGTCGCTCGTCGTGTCGCTGCCGGTGCTCCTCGCCGGATTCGCCGCGCAGGACAAGCTCGTCCAGGGTCTGTCGATGGGAGCCGTGAGGTAACACATGAGCGCGATCAAGCTCGACGCCGCCCACCTGTCCGAGATCGGGCAGGCGGGGCGGGTCCCCGTTCCGACCTACGACCGGTCGGCCGTGCGCACCGGCATCGTCCACGTCGGCGTGGGCGGTTTCTTCCGGGCCCACCAGGCGATGTACCTGGACCGGCTCATGAACGAGGGGTCCGCCCTCGAGTACGGCATCTGCGGCGTCGCCGCCCTGCCGCACGATCGGCGGATCTTCGAGGCCATGAGCTCCCAGGACTGCCTGTACACGCTCGTCCTCAAGCACCCCGACGGCTCGTTCACACCCCGCGTCATCGGCTCCATGGTCGAGATGCTCTTCGCACCCGACGACCCGGCCGCGGTCGTCGACAAGATGGCCGACCCGGCCACGAAGATCGTCGCGCTGACGATCACCGAGGGCGGGTATCTCATCGACCAGGTGACCGGCGAGTTCCGGGCGGATCACCCCTCCATCCAGGGCGACCTCGAGGCGGGCGCGGAGCCCACGACGGCGTTCGGCTTCATCGTGGCCGCGCTGCGCCGCCGCCGCGACGCGGGCGTCACCCCGTTCACGGTCCAGTCGTGCGACAACCTGCCGGGCAACGGCGACGTCGCCAAGTACGCGATCGGCGCGTTCGCGAAGCTCGTCGATCCCGAGCTGGCCGCGTGGATCGAGGCGAACGTCTCGTTCCCCAACGCGATGGTCGACCGCATCACCCCGGTGACCACGGACGACGACCGCGCCCTGGTGCGGGACGAGTTCGGTATCGAGGACGCCTGGCCCGTCGTGTGCGAGCCGTTCACCCAGTGGGTGATCGAGGACCACTTCCCGGCCGGCCGGCCGGCGTGGGAGGACGTCGACGTCCAGCTCGTCGAGGACGTCGTGCCCTACGAGCTCATGAAGCTGCGGCTGCTCAACGCGAGCCACCAGGCGTTGACCTATCTCGGGTACCTCTCCGGGTACCGGTACGCGCACGAGGTGTGCTCCGACGACCTGTTCCGCGGGTTCCTCCTGCGCTACATGGAGCGCGAGGGCAGCCCCACGCTGCCGCAGGTGCCGGGTGTCGATCTCGACGCCTACCGCCGCGAGCTCATCGACCGCTTCGCCAACCCGGCGGTGCGCGACACCCTCGCCCGCCTGTGCGCCGAGAGCTCAGACCGGATCCCGAAGTGGCTCGTGCCCGTCATCCGGAACAACCTGTCCCACGGGGGCGAGATCGAGGCGTCCGCGCTCGTCGTCGCCTCGTGGGCGCGGTACGCCGAGGGGGTCGACGAGGCCGGCGAGAGCATCGACGTCGTGGACCACGACAAGGAACGGGTCATGGCCACCGCCGCCCGGCAGAAGGACGAGCCCCTCGCCTTCCTGTCGATGAAGGACTACTTCGGCGATCTCGGCGACGACGACCGCTTCACGCAGGCCTACGGTCGGGCCCTGGAATCCCTCCACACCAAGGGCGCCCGCGCGACGCTCGAGGACTGGCAGAAAGAGGACTGACGAATGCGTGTCTCCGTGCTCGAGAGCCCCGGGCGACTCACCCTCACGGAGCGCGACACCCCGCGGCCCGGCCCCGACGAGGTTCTCGTCGAGGTCCGGGCCGTGGGGGTCTGCGGCTCCGACACCCACTACTACGAGCACGGGCGGATCGGCGACTTCGTCGTCGAGTCCCCGCTCGTCCTCGGCCACGAGGCCTCCGGCGTCGTCGTCGAGGTCGGCGAGCGGGTCGACCCGTCCCGGGTCGGGCAGCGGGTGTCGATCGAGCCGGGCGTGCCGTGCCGGTCGTGCCCGGAATGCCTGGCGGGTCGCTACAACCTGTGCCCCGACATGCGGTTCCACGCGACGCCGCCGATCGACGGGTCCTTCGCCGAGTTCGTCGCCGTGCACCAGGCGTTCGCGCACCCGGTGCCCGACACGATCAGCGACGACGCGGCCGCCCTCCTCGAACCCCTGTCGGTCGGCGTCTGGGCCTGCCGCAAGGGCGGCGTCGGACCGGGCAGCCGGGTCCTCGTCACCGGGGCCGGTCCCATCGGGCTCGTCGCCATCCAGGTGGCGCGCGCCGCCGGGGCGACGACGATCGTCGCCGCCGACGTCAACCCCCGCCGTCTCGAGCTGGCCCGCGAGCTGGGGGCCACCCACACGGTCGACAGCTCGGCCGCGCCGCTCGCGGAGGGTCTCGCCGCCCTCGACGACGGCGCCGGCGTGACGCCGCAGGTGTTGCTCGAGTGCTCCGGCCACGGTGGCGCGACCGTCGACGGCCTCCGTGCGCTCGCGCCCGCCGGGCACGCCGTCCTCATCGGCATGGGCGGCGACGAGCTGGCCCTGCCGCTGTCCCTCGTGCAGAACCGGGAGCTCGTCGTGACCGGCACGTTCCGGTACGCCAACACGTGGCCCACGGCCATCGCGCTCGCGGGCAGCGGGGCCGTGGACCTCGACCGGCTCGTCACGGGCCACGTCGGGCTCGCGGACGCCGCCGACGCCCTCACGGCCTCCCGGCGCGACCCGGGCGCCGTGAAGACGATCGTCCGCCCGCAGTCCTGACCCGGCCCGCCCGGGGCCACCCGTCTCGAATCCCCGCGCCGAACAGGAGCACACCCGACATGACGATCAACCCCGCGCAGGACTCCACGGGGGCCTCGGACGGCACGGCCACACGCCCCGCACAGATGGCCGCGGTCCGCCTGCCGGGGGACTCCACGGTCGAGCACGTGCGCGTGCCGGTGCCGACGCCCGGTCACGGTCAGGTGCTCCTGCGCGTGCGGGCGAGCTCGATCTGCGGCAGCGACATCCGCGCGATCTACCGCGAGCACCTCGGGAAGGGCGCGGAGGCCTACCAGGGTGTCGTCGCCGGTCACGAGCCGTGCGGCGAGGTCGTCGAGGTCGGCCCGGGCGCCCGGCGTCTGTCGGCCGGCGACCAGGTCGTGGTGTACCACATCGCGGGCTGCGGGCAGTGCGACGAGTGTCGGCGGGGGTACGAGGTGGGCTGCTCGAGCGAGTTCCGGGCCGCGCACGGGTGGCAGCGCGACGGCGGGCACGCCGAGTACCTCCTCGCGGAGGAGCGCACCTGCCTGATCCTGCCCGAACCGCTCACCTACGTCGACGGGGCCCTCGTCTCGTGCGGGTTCGGGACGGCGTGGGAGGCGCTGCTGCGCACGTCGGTCGGTGGCACCGACCGCGTCCTGCTCACCGGCCTCGGGCCCGTGGGGCTGGCGGCCGCGATGCTCGCGCGGGGACTCGGGGCGCCCGTCGTCATCGGCACCGACACCTCGCCGGAGCGACGCGAGCTCGCGACCCGTCTCGGCCTGCTCGACGAGACGGCCGACGCCGCGGACCCCGCCGCGAGCGCCGACCTCGTCGCGCGGTGGACCGACGGGCACGGCGCGCAGGTCGCGGTCGACTGCTCGGGCGCCGCGCCCGCCCGCCGGTTCGCGCTCGAGAACACGGCCCACTGGGGCCGCTGCGCGTTCGTCGGGGAGGGGGGCACGGTCGACTTCCCCGTGTCCGACCTGCTCATCCACAAGCAGATCACGCTGTACGGGTCGTGGGTGACCTCGGTGCGACACATGGAGGAGCTCCTCGCCGCGCTCGTCCTGTGGGACCTCCACCCCGAGGCGATCGTCACCCATCGCCTGCCGCTCGAGCAGGCCGGGCGCGCCTACGAGCTGGCGGACGCCGGGGCGAGCGGTAAGGTCTGCCTCGTCATGGGCGACCCCGCCGACGCCGCCGTCGGCTCCTGATCGGCGCGGGCCGCTCCCACTCGGTCGACGCAGGAGTGAAGCACCTCATGAGCACGTCAGGTCGCAGCCGGAACCTCGTCGCGGGGGTCGATTCCTCGACCCAGTCGACCAAGGTCGTCGTCGTCGACGCGGAGTCGGGCGAGGTCGTCCGCGAGGGGCGCGCCCCCCACCCCGACGCCACCTCGGTCGACCCGGCCCGCTGGTGGGAGGCCTTCGAGAAGGCGACCGCCGACGGACTCCTCGACGGGGTCGAGGCCATCGCCGTCGGGGGGCAGCAGCACGGCATGGTCGCCATGGAGGCGGACGGCACCGTCGTCCGCGACGCCCTGCTGTGGAACGACGTCCGGTCCGCCTCCGCGGCGTCCGACCTCGTGGACGAGCTCGGCGGTCCCCAGGCGTGGGTCGACGCCGTCGGCGTGGTCCCGGGCGCCTCGATGACCGCGAGCAAGCTCCGGTGGCTGGCCCGGAACGAGCCCGAGAACGCCGAGCGGGTCACCGATGTCGTCCTCCCGCACGACTGGCTCACCGGACGTCTCCTCGCCGGTGGGCAGGACCGCCCGGAGCGGTGGACGACGGACCGCGGCGACGCGTCGGGAACGGCCTACTTCTCCGCCCGCGACGATCGCTATCGCGAGGACCTCGTCGAGCTGGCGCTGGGCAAGCGGGTCGGGCTCCCGCACGTCGTCGCGCCCGGGGAGGCGGCCGGCCGCACGCCGTCCGGTCTCGTCGTCGGAGCCGGGACGGGCGACAACATGGGGGCCGCGCTGGGCCTCGGGCTCGCCGAGGGTGACGCGGTCGTCTCGCTCGGCACGAGCGGGACGGTCTTCGCCGTCAGCGACGTCGCGGCCGCCGACCCGAGCGGCGACGTCGCCGGATTCGCCGACGCGACCGGGCGCCACCTGCCGCTCATGTGCACGCTCAACGCCGCCCGCGTCCTCGTGGCGGGGGCGCGGATGCTCGGCGTCGACCAGGCGCGGTTCGACGAGCTCGCCCTGGCCGCCGAGCCGGGCGCCGGCGGGCTGACGCTACTGCCCTACCTCGACGGCGAGCGCACGCCGCCGCTGCCCGAGGCCACCGGCACGCTGGGCGGCCTGACCCGGGCGAACATGACGCCCGAGAACCTGGCCCGGGCCGCGGTCGAGGGGATGCTGTGCAACCTCGCCGACGGCGTCGATGCCCTGCGCGCCCAGGGTGTGCAGGTGCGTCGCGTGCTCCTCATCGGAGGTGCCTCGGCCTCCCGCGCGGTCCGCACCGTGGCCGCCGACCTCTTCGGGGTGCCGGTGGCCGTGCCCGCCCCGGGGGAGTACGTCGGTCTCGGGGCGGCGCGCCAGGCCGCGTGGGCGCTGTCGGGCGGGAACGAGCCTCCGGCCTGGGACGTCCAGGACGAGGACGTCGAGCCGGGCGCCACGCCGTCCGAGGCCGTCGAGGAGATCCGCGAGCGCTACGCCGCTCTCCGCGTCTCGCGGCACGGCTGACCTCGCCCACCCGGTCGCTCGGTCAGAGACCTCGCCTCGGTCACGGACCGACGAGGCGACCGAGCAGCTCGGCGGCGACACCGTGGGGGTCCCGGGTCGTCCCGCCGTGGCGGGGCCCGGGCTGCAGGACCGTGCTGCGCGGGGCGGCGATCCACCCGAACCGGGCCCCGAGCCGGCTGCCGGCGTCCAGACCGGTGCCCGGTTCCCCGCGACAGATGCCGCCGACCCGGTCGAGGGAGCGGCGCAGGGTGTCGAGGTCGAGGTCGGGGTGCAGGGCGCGCAGCCGGTCCTCGTCGACGTGGGCGGCGACGTCGAGCAGCTCGACGGCCTGGCAGTACACGACGACGCCCACGTTGACGAACTCCTCGCGCTCGACCCGGGGGACGGCGCGCAGGACGACGTACTGGTAGGGCAGTGGGTGCAGGCCCGCCCCGGTGGCGCTCATCGACGGTCCAGCCAGTCGGGCCGGCCGCGTCGCAGGCCGGTCGTGCCAGGCCCGGGATCGGCGCCGCCGCTCGCGCCGCCGCCTTCTCGCGTGGGCAGCCAGGCCGCGGGAGCGGCGAGGCGGGCCGCGAGGTTCTCGACGTAGGCGGCGCGCACCGCGTCGGGGGTCGGCAGGCCCGACGCGGTCTCGAGCCACTCATCGGGCACCTGCGCGACGACGTCGGCGAGGTCGGATGCGGTGAGCAGGGCCGAGGCGCGCTCGTGCTCGGTGGCCATGTCGCCCGCGACGCCGGCGAGGACGTGGGTCGAGGCGTCGAAGCGTTGCCCCGCGAACGCCTCCGGGCGCGAGCCCTTGCTCGGCCACGAATGGTGCATGTACAGCGCCGCGCCGTGGTCGATGGCCCAGGTGCGACCGTGCCAGAGCAACAGGTTGGGGTTGGCCCACGTGCGGTCGACGTTGGCGGTGAAGGCGTCGAGCCAGAGGATCGCGCCCGCCTCGTCGGGCGGTGGGGGTGCGGACCCGTCGTAGCCGAACGCGCCGGGCAGGAAGTCGACGCCGAGGTTGCGGCCCGGGCTCGCGTCGAGGAGGTCCTGCACCTCCTCGTCGGCCTCGTACTTCGCGATGGCGGACGGGAGGTCGACGACGGCGAGGTCGGGGACGCGCACCCCGAGGCGGCGGCCGATGCCGGCCACGACGACCTCGGCGACGAGAACCTTACGGCCCTGACCGGCGCCCGTGAACTTGACGACGTACATGCCGTCGTCGTCGGCCTCGACGAGCCCCGGCATCGACCCGCCCTCGCGCAGCGGGAGGACGAACCGCGTCGCGGTGACATGGGGGAGGGGCGCGGGCACGTCGTCACCCTAACCGGGCGGTCGGCTGGGCCGAGGGGGACGTGCCCCGGTGGTCGGATCGGCCAGGGCCAGGGCCAGGGCCAGGGCCAGGGCCAGAGCCGGGCGGCGGGCGGGGCGCGCCGGTGGCGGGCCACGGGCGCGGGCGCGGGTCCTGCGTGCCCGTTAGGTTGTCGGCATGGAGCCCGTCTACAGCCCCGTCATCACGTTCGCCCGCGGTCTGTTCGCCGCCGAGGGCCTGCGGTTCGACGTCCAGGGGGTCGAGCACGTCCCGGCGTCGGGTGGCGCGGTCGTCATGATGAACCACCTGTCCTACCTGGACTTCGCCTACGCCGGATACGCCGCTCTCCCCGCGAAGCGGTACATCCGGTTCATGTGCAAGGACTCGATCTTCTCCCACCCGGTCGCCGGGCCGCTCATGCGCGGGATGAAGCACATCCCGGTGGATCGCGAGAACGGCGGCGCGTCGTTCCGGGCCGCCCTGACGGCGCTCAAGGCGGGTGAGCTCGTCGGTGTCTTCCCCGAGGCGACGATCTCGCGCTCCTACGAGCTCAAGGACTTCAAGTCCGGCGCGGTGCGCATGGCGCAGGCCGCCCGCGTACCGATCCTGCCGATGGTCCTCTGGGGCAGCCAGCGGGTCTGGACCAAGGGCCACCCCAAGCGTCTCGGCCGGACGAACACCCCCATCGTCATCCGAATCGGAGAACCGATCCCCGTCGCGCGCACCGAGAAGGCCGACGTCGCCCTCGACCGCGTCAAGGCGACGATGCAGGCCATGCTCGACGACGTCCGCCGCGGCTACCCGAGTCTTTCCGGGGACGAGTTGAAGTTCGTCCCCGCCTCGATGGGCGGCACCGCGCCCACCCTGGCGGAGGCCAGCGCCCTCGACCTCGCCGACGCGCAAGCGCGCCGCGCCGCCCGCGGCTCGGCCGCCGACCCGGCCGAGCCGATCGCCCCGCCGCCCGAGGGCTCCTGAGGAGTGGATCTGGCGTGCCGTGGGGGCCGCGCCGCGAATTCTCGTGCTTCGCCGAGATTCTTCTTGTGCTCCCGATCTATCACCACCTGGCGCACCCCTGACCCCGTCCCAGACTATCGTCGGTCTCGCTTCCGACCGTCGTGAAGAGCAACGGGGCCGCACAAGAGTGGGGCGTCGATGATTCCCGATCGGCGTCGCCACGTGTGGTTCGAGCGCGACTCAGCGTGCCCTGCCCGTCATGGGGGAACGCCGATCGACGCCACGTGTCGAGGAACATTGCCGCTCGCCCTTTTCTGTCGGCGGGAGAGCGTGACTCGTGCGAGCACAGCGACGACAGACGCCGAGCCACAAGGTGGCGCCAACGGCGGCACCGAGGCCATCGGCCTGACCGAACGCCAACGACGCATCGCGCGGCTTTCCGCAACCGCGACAACTACGCCTCCGCATGCTCCTCATCGCCGGCGGCCTCAACATCCGACCTCACACGCAAGTACGAAGAGCGGGACTGCTGCACGATCAGGTGACAGGTTGGGTCACGCAGCCTGAGTGGCTGGCGTGTCGTGGGTTGTCATGATGGTCTCGTACTCGATGGGGGTCAATCGTCCGAGGGCGGTTTGTCGCCGGCGTCGGTGGTAGGTCCGTTCGATCCAGCGCACGATCGCGTTCCGTAGCTCCT
>NZ_JACYXE010000009.1 GCF_014857905.1 Agilicoccus flavus
GCTCACGCTCTGAACAACCGGCCCCGCAAGATCCTCGGCTGGCGAACCCCCGCCGAGGTCTTCGAAGAGCAACTACGCTCGCTCCCACAGACCGGTGTTGCAACGACCCCTTGAACTCGCCCAATTTCGAGCCCGTAAATATATCCACGCTCTGAGCCGTCATGGCCTGGTCGGGTCGATGGGACGGGTCGGCGCGGCCGGCGACAACGCGGCGATGGAGACCTTCTTCGCGCTACTGCAGAAGAACGTCCTTGACCGCAAGCGGTGGCACACCCGCGAGGAACTGCGCATCGCGATTGTCACCTGGATTGAGCGGACCTACCATCGTCGACGCCGACAGACCCGACTCGGACGCGTAACCCCCATCGAGTTTGAGACCATAGCAACCAGTCAGACCGCAACCGCGGCCTGACACCCCGACCGTCACCTGTTCGTGCAGCAGTCCCCAACCCGTACTACAAGGGCGATGTCATCTATCGAGGCACCCGCTACAAGGGCAATCACCCGGCGCTCGTTCCTGCCGAGGTCTGGTACCAGGTCCAGTCCGTGCTCACCGCGCACCAGTGCGCCGTCGAGGCAACCCAAGTCCACGGCCACTACCTCAAAGGCACCATCCACTGCGGCCAGTGCGGCTCCCGACTCATCGTCTCCAACGCGAAGAACCGCCACGGCAACGTCTACTGCTACTTCGTATGCTCTGGGCGGCACTCCAAGCGCACCGACTGCACGCGCCAGGCGATGCTCATCGAAGATGTCGAGAAGCTCGTCGAGGACTACTACACGCGCGTCCAGATCACGCCCGCCCAGCAGGATGCGCTCGCAGGCATGCTCCACCACGAGTTCGATCGGCTCATGGCTGCCGAGACCGAGGAACTAGAACGCCTCACCACCAACCGCGACCGGCTCGAAAGCGAGCAGGACCGGCTCATGCAGGCGCACTACGCCGACGCGATCCCTCTCTCAGTGCTCAAGCGCGAACAAGACCGCATCGTCGCCGAACTCGACCAGGTGACCCGCCGCATCGACGCCCACTTCGGCGACTACGCCGACGCCCGCGCCCACCTCGACGACGCCCTCGGACTACTCGCCAACTGCGCCGACATCTACACCCGCTGCGACGACACCAACCGGCGGCTGTGCAACCAGGCCTTCTTCACCAAGGTCTACATCGACGAGGACAACGAGCTGCGCGTCGCGCACAACCGGCCCTTCGAGATGCTCCTCGATCCGCAGGTCAACGCCAACGCCCTGACCTGGGCCGCAGACGCCAACAAGGCCCGAACCTCGACCGACGTTTCCGTTGGCAAGGGTTCGAGCCTCGTGCGTGTGGCAAGGGTTCGAGCCTTGTGCGTGGGGTGGAGCTGAGGGGATTCGAACCCCTGACCTTCTCATTGCGAACGAGACGCGCTACCAACTGCGCCACAGCCCCGGATGCGAGACCCAACATTAGCACCGGATCCCACAGACTCCGAATCGGTGCCCGCAGGCACCCTGACCGGCCACGATGCCGGTCCACGACCGCCCCTGCGGGCGGCCCTCAGCCCGCGACGACGCGGGGCTGGCGGCGCTCCTCGTCCCACGCGATCTCGTCGGTGTCGACCTCGATCGGGACCGGAACGTCGAGCGGGGGCGGCATCGGGCGCTCGGCCCGCGCCTTGAGCGTGTACGTGGGCGGCGGGACCGGGGTGGGCGCCCAGCCCGCGTCGCCGTACAGGCGGTCGAACGGCACGTCGGAGGTCTTGAGGACCTTGGCGGCCACGACGGCCGCGGCGGCGGGCGTCTCGGGCGCCTCGGCCGCGGGCGCCGCGACGACCGGATCGGCGCGCGGCGCGACGTACTCCTGCGCGACCGGCAGCGAGGGGGCGGCGGGGCGGGCCTCGAGCGCCTCGCGACGGGCCTCGACGGCCTCGCGCTCCCGGCGGCGGCGCTCCGCGGCCGCGACCCGGCGCGCGGCCCGGCGGCGGGCGACGGCGGCCCGGCGCAGCCCCACGAGCAGGAGGCCGGCGACGGCGAGCGCCGCGACCGGCACGAACCACGGCACGAGGGTCGTCGCGGCGGCCAGCACCCCCGTGACGGCCGCGGTGAGGAGCGAGAGGACGAGCAGCAGACCCCCGACGCGGGAGGCCCGCGAGGGCCTGGGGCGCGGCGGCGCGAGCGCGTCGGACGGCGCGGTCCGAGCGGACGCGTCTGCGGCGGCGGGCATCGAACCGGCCTGCACCGCAACGCGATCCCCCGTCGACGCCGACGCGGCAACGGTGGCGGCGTGGTCGGCGGCGAAGACCGCGCCGGAGGCGACGAGCGGACGCGGACGGGTCAGGCTCGAGGAGGAGACGCGGGCCGACGTCGCCGGCGGGGTGTACGTCACCGCGCGGCGCTGGAGCACCCGCATCTGCGACGAGAACCGGTCGACCGAGCGGGCCGTCGCCAGGTACTCCCGGCGGTGTGCCACGTGCACGACGAGATAGGTCGCCCAGATGGCGATGACGGCGACGAAGATGAGGCTGCTGGGCGACACGACGACAACGTTAGGCGCCCGAGAGGCCCTACGGCGACAGACACTCCGGGCCGGACGCGCATCGACTTACACGCGTGTAACTCGATGCCCTCGGAGGGCGGCGTTCCGCCTGTTCGGGGGCCACCGGCCGGACCCGCCGCGCGGGCACCGGGCAGGGCAGCGCCCGACCACCCCCCGAGACGGGCCCCGCCACATGCCGGGCACGGCGCGCGCCTGTCGGCCCACGAGGCCTCAGACGCGCCCCGATCCGCCCCGCGAGCGCCACGCCTCGAGCAGGGAGGCGCCGTCGAGATCCAGTGCGGTGAGGGCGAAGCTGCGGTGGTCGCGCCACGCCCCGTCGATGTGGAGGTAGGCGCGTCGCAGCCCCTCGTCCCGGAACCCGAGCTTCTCGACGACGCGCAGGCTCGCGACGTTCTCCGGGCGCACGTTGACCTCGACGCGGTGCAGGCCGAGGCCGTAGAACGCGTGGTCGACGAGGCCGGCGAGGGCGAGCGGGGCGATCCCGCGGCCGGCGACGTCCTCGCTCACCCAGTACCCGGCGGCCCCGCCGCGCGCCGCGCCCCAGCCGATGCCGAACAGGTGCATCTGGCCGACGAGGCGTCCCTCGAACTCGATGACGAACGGTTGCAGTCGCCCCGCCGCGGCCTCGCGGTCGTAGTGCCGGACGAGGGCGCGGAAGCGGGCCACGCCCTGCGGCACCGGGTTCGTCGCCTCCCACGGCGAGAGCCAGCCGCGGTTGCGGGCGCGCAGGCTCTCCCACTCCTGCCGGTCGCGCGGCCGCAGCCCGCGCAGGACGATCGTCGGCCCGCCCACGTCGCGCAGGGTGATCTGCGTGGGCCACAGCCCCGTCATCGGGGCTCGCCGCCGCGCGGCATCAGTGGTCTCCGCCGCGGATCTGATCCAGGGCGTGGCCCAGGATGGGCTCGAGGACGTCGAGGGCGTCGCGAACGCCCCCGGTCGACCCGGGGAGGTTGACGACGAGGGTGGTTCCGGCGAGCCCCGCCAGCCCGCGGGAGAGCACGGCCGTCGGCACGCCCTTGGCCACCCCCGCCGCCCGGATCGCCTCGGCGATGCCGGGGATCTGCGCGTCGAGGAGCGGGCGCGTCGCCTCGGGGGTCCGGTCGGTCGGGGTCAGGCCCGTCCCGCCGGTGGTGACGACGAGGGCGACCCCCGCCCCGATCGCGGCGCGCAGGGCGTCCGCGACCGGCTCGCCGTCGGGGACGACGACGGGGTCGGGCACGTCGAGACCGGCCGCGCGCAGCCGCTCGACGACGATCGGGCCTGCCCGGTCGGGGTAGACGCCCGCGCTCGCGCGGTTCGAGCACGTGATGACCCGCGCGGCGCGCGGGGCGGGCGGGGCGGGCACGGTCACTCGACCCAGTCCCCGGAGCGCCCACCGGACTTGGCCGTGACGCGGACGTCGGTGATGCGGGCGTGCTTGTCGACCGCCTTGACCATGTCGATGAGCGCGAGCGCCGCCACGGCGACGCAGGTCAGCGCCTCCATCTCGATCCCGGTGCGGTCGGCGGTCGCGACCTGCGCGGTGATGTCGACGCCGTCGTCGAGCACGTCGAGGTCGACGGTCACGGCGTGGATCGCGACGGGGTGCGCGAGCGGCACGAGGTCGGGGGTGCGCTTCGCGGCCTGGAGCCCGGCGATGCGGGCCACCGCGAGGGCGTCCCCCTTGGGGACCCGGCCGTCACGCAGGGCCGCGATCGCCGCCGGGGAGAGCAGGACCCGTCCCGCGGCGCTCGCGCGGCGGGCGGTGACCGGCTTGGCGCTGACGTCGACCATGTGGGCCGTCCCGTCGGCGCGGACGTGGGTGAGATCGCTCATCGCGGCCCTCCGACCAGCTCGGGTCCGGCGAACCCGGACCGCTCCTCGTCGTCCTCGTAGCGGATCGGCCCGATGGGCAGGCACAGGACGTCCTGCCCCGGCACGACGCGGGTCGTCTCCGGCGGCACGACCATGAGCGCGTTGGCGGCCGCGAGCGAGCCGAGCATGTGGGAACCCTGCCCGCCCGCCGCCGCCACCGTGTGGTGCGTGGTGGTCCGGCGCAGCACGCCGCGCGCGAACTGGGTCTTGCCCTCGGGCGAGGTGAAGGAGTCGTCGGCGACGGCGCGCACCAGGCGTGTCTCGTGCGCGCGGCGCCCGGCCATGACCCGCAGGGCGGGTGCGACGAACACCTCGAAGGAGACCATCGCGCTCACGGGGTTGCCCGGCAGCGTGAAGACGGGCGTGGCGCCCGCGCCGATGGTCCCGAACCCCTGCGGCTTGCCGGGCTGCATCGCGACCTTCGTGAACTCCACCGTGCCGAGCCGGCTCAGCGCCGCCTTGACCGCGTCGTAGACGCCCATGCTCACCCCGCCCGTCGTGACGATCGCGTCGGCGTGGCCGGCGGCGTCGTCCAGGGCCGCGAGCACGGCGTCCTCCGTGTCGACGACGCCGCGGACCAGCTCGGCGGTGAAGCCGGCCTCGCGGGCGGCGGTGACGAGCATGAGCGAGTTGGAGTCGACGAGCTGCCCGGGCCCCGGCTCGACGCCCGGCGGCACGAGCTCGTCGCCCGTGCTGACGACGACGACGTGCGGGACCCTGACGGCGGGCACCCGCCCGTGCCCCGAGGCCGCGAGCACCGCGATCTGGCGGGCGCCGAGCCGGGTGCCGGCGGTCAGGACGGTGTCGCCGGCGCGCAGGTCGGTGCCGCGGCGCCGCACGTGGGCGCCGGCGGGGGCCGTGATGCGCACCTCGCGCGCGCCGCCGTCGGAGTTCTCGACGGGGACCACCGCGTCCGCGCCCGCGGGCATCGGCGCCCCGGTCATGACGCGGACGCACCGTCCGGAGGCGACGGGCGTCGGGTCCGCGCAGCCGGCGGGGACGTCCCCGTCGACGGGCAACGTGACCGGCGAGGCGGCGCTCGCGCGGGCGACGTCGGCCGCGCGCACCGCGTAGCCGTCCATCGCGGAGTTGTCGAAGCCCGGCAGGTCGAGGCGGGAGATCGCGTCGCGGGCGAGCACCGCCCCCGCGGCGTCGGGGAGATCGAGCTCGACGACGTCGAGGCGCCGCACCGCCCCCAGGATCGACTCGAGGTGTTCGGCGACGGAGATCATGGCTCCCCGGGGGCCGGTCGCGTCGGGTCCGCTGCTCTCCGCCATGTCGGCACGATAGCGCGGGCCCCTGCGCGCCCGGCGGCCCTCGCCTCGGGCGCAGCCGCGGCACGATGGGTCCATGGCGGATCGCGAGCATGCGCAGGAGAGGCCTGCCCCGGCGGGCCGGGCGTCGGCGGGGCCGACGACGGACGAGGGGGCGGAGGACGAGCAGACCGCGGGCGCGAAGCGTCAGGTGCGGCGGCGGCTGCGGGCGGGGCGCGCGCACCACTACGCCGCCCCCGGGGCCGCCTCGGCGCGGGCCGCCGACGCGCGGCGTCTCGCGCAGGCCGGCCTGGCGCTCGCCGACCGGCTGGGCGCCGACGTCGTCGGGCTCTTCGACGCGCTGCCGACCGAGCCCCCCACCCAGGAACTCGGCCGGGCCCTGACCGACTCGGGCCGCCGGGTCCTGCTGCCCCGGATGCTCGCCGACCGCGACCTGACCTGGCACGACCTGCACCGGGTCGAACCGGTCGACCCCGCCGAACCGGACGCCGCACCCGCGTCGGCGGACGCTGCCCGGTTCGTCCTCGGCGAGGACCTCGGCCGGGAGGCGATCGGCGCGGCCGGACTCGTCTTCGTCCCGGCGCTCGCGGTGGACCGGACCGGGCGGCGCCTCGGCCAGGGCGGCGGCAGCTACGACCGCGCGCTCGCCCGGGTGTCCGCCGGCGCACTCCTCGTCGCGATCGTCCACGACGACGAGGTGCTCGAGGCCGTGCCCGTCGAGGCGCACGACCGGCGGGTCGACGCCCGGCTCACGCCGCACGGCGGGTTCGCCGGATGGACAGGCGACGCATCGGGGGCGACCAGCACGGACAATGGGGCAGGTGGGTGACCGGCACCGGGTCGCACGACGGGTGAGAGGGAGGGCGGAGTGGGTGACGTAGCCGCGGGTTTCACCATCCACGACCTCGACGTCGTCCTGGCGGTCGGGGCGGCCGTCGTCATCGTCGCGGTCGCGGCCGTGCGCCTCTCCGCCCGCACCGGCCTCCCGTCGCTCCTGCTCTACCTGCTCATCGGCGTGCTCCTCGGCGAGGCCGGTCTCGGCATCCAGTTCGAGTCGATGAACCTCTCCCGCGTGCTCGGCTACGTCGCGCTCATCCTCATCCTCGCGGAGGGTGGGCTGACGACCTCGTGGTCGGCCATCAAGTCCGCGGTGGCGCCCGCCGCCATGCTCGCGACCGTCGGCGTGGCCGTGTCGATCGTCGTCCTCGGCGCGATCGCGCACGTCCTGCTCGGGCTCGACTGGCAGACGGCGATGCTCGTCGCCGCCATCTTGTCCTCGACCGACGCGGCGGCCGTCTTCTCGGTGCTGCGTGACGTCCGACCGAGTCCGCGCCTCGCCGGCATCCTCGAGGCCGAGTCGGGGTTCAACGACGCTCCCGTGGTCCTCGTCGTCGTCGCGCTGTCGACGTCGCTCGCCCCCGGGGTGCAGGCCGAACCGATCCCCGAGGTCGTCGCGCTCGTGGCGGCCGAGCTCGTCGGTGGCACGCTCGTCGGGCTCGGGGTCGGCTACGTGGCCGTCCGCCTCATGCGCAACCTCGGCTCGACGGCGTCCGGTCTGTTCCCCATCGGGGTCATCGCCTGGCTCGTCCTCGCCTACGCCGTCGCCGCGCTCGCGCACTCGAGCGGGTTCATCGCCGTCTACCTCGCGGGCCTCGTCATCGGCAACGCCGCCCTCCCCCACCGCACGACGACGCGCGGGTTCGCGCAGGCCCTCGGCTGGTTCGCGCAGATCGGGCTCTTCGTCATGCTCGGGCTCCTCGCGACGCCGTCGGAGCTGCTGCCCCAGCTCGTGCCCGCCGTCCTGCTCGGGCTCGGGCTCCTCCTCATCGCCCGACCGGCCTCCGTCATCGTCACGATGACCCCGTTCCGGGTGCCGTGGCGGGAGCAGGCGTTCCTGTCGTGGGCGGGCCTGCGGGGGGCCGTCCCCATCGTGCTCGCGACGGTTCCCGTCATCACCGGGGTCCGTGGCGTCGAGTGGATCTTCAACCTCGTCTTCGTGCTCGTCGTCGTGTTCACGCTCGTGCAGGCCCCGACCCTGCCCCTCGTCGCCCGGCTGCTGCGCCTGTCCGACCCCGAGCAGGCCGTCAACCTCGACATCGAGGCCACGCCCCTGGACGAGGTCGGCGTCGAGCTTCTCGAGGTCAAGGTCGGCGCCGACTCCCGGCTGCACGGCGTCGAGGTGTTCGAGCTGCGCCTGCCCCCGGGCTCCGACGTCTCGCTCGTCGTGCGCGACGAGGAGGCGTTCGTGCCCTCGCCCCACACGGTGCTGCGCCGCGGCGACCAGCTCCTGCTCGTCGTCCCCCGCGCCTCCCGCGCCGCGGCCGAGCAGCGGCTGCACGCCGTCGACGAGTCGGGGCGCCTCTCGGGGTGGTCGGCCGGGCGCAGCCGCGACGTCTCCGCGCGACGCCCTCCGCCCGGGCCCGCCTGACGCGCCCGGTCGTGGGTGCGGTGGCGGCATGGAACCGCCGCCCCGCGTGTTTACACTTCCGAGCGTCACCGACGCGAACCGACCGACGCGCACGGCGGCGGGGCCCGCGCCCCGCGACCCCCTGCGACCCGCGAGAGAGAACCGATGCCCACCTACGCCTACGCCTGCACGCAGTGCCCGCACACCTTCGACGTCGTCCAGTCCTTCTCGGACGACGCGTTGACGACCTGCCCCGAGTGCGAGGGACGCCTGCGCAAGGTGTTCAACGCCGTCGGCGTCGTGTTCAAGGGGTCCGGGTTCTACCGGACCGACTCCCGCGCCGGCGCCTCCGGCACCGACGGCTCGAAGAGCTCGGGCTCGAACGGGTCCGGGTCCACCGGCTCGGGGTCGGAATCGAAGAGCTCGTCGACGACGTCGAAGGGCGGGGACTCCGGTTCGTCGTCCACCTCGTCGGCCTCGACCTCGTCCGCCGCCACCGCCTCCTGACGTCCCGGGCACGACGCCCACAGGACGTCGCGGCGGGCCGCCGGTCGGGGGCTCGTCCCCGCGCGGTCCGTCG
The DNA here is from genome assembly GCF_014857905.1 of Agilicoccus flavus. GTDB lineage: Bacteria > Actinomycetota > Actinomycetes > Actinomycetales > Dermatophilaceae > Agilicoccus > Agilicoccus flavus. The sequence continues at coordinate 8,652 of NZ_JACYXE010000009.1, forward strand.
CTCGGGTGGCGTCCGGCGGCCCCGGACCTAGCGTCGGGCCATGCTCTCCGCCGGCCCGCCCGACCCGTTCCACCCCTCACCGGGCGCCACCGCCTCGCGTCGTGCGCCGAGCGGCCGGCGTGGCCTGTACCTGCGGAGTCGGCTGCGCAAGGCGCTCGCCGCGGTGGCGGTCGGGGTCGCCGCCTGGTTCGGGGTCGGGGCGGCGGTCGGCACCGGCGACCGGGTCGAGGTGCTCGCCGCCCGCACCGACCTGGCCCCCGGCCACGTCCTCGCCGCCGGCGACCTCGTGACCGTGCGGGTCGACCCCGGCGCCGCCCCGGCCCAGGGCGTCTCCGAGCCGGGCGAACTCGTGGGGCGCGCGGTGACCGGCGCCGTCGGCGCCGGCGAGATGCTCACGCGCCGCCGGGTGCATCCCGCGAGCGCCTACGCCTCGCTCGGGCGTGGCGCCCGCGCGGTGCATCTCCCGGTCGGCGACCCGGGCAGCCTCGACCTCGTGCGCGCCGGCGACCGCATCGACGTCGTCTCGCTCGACACGGGCGTCGTCGTCGGCACCGACCTGCTCGTCCTCGACGTCGACGCGCCGTCGGCCGCCGGTGGGCCGCTCGCCTCCGGGGGCGGCCCGGCCCGCGGTCTCGTCGTCGCGGCTCCACCGGACGGGCTGCGCGCTCTGGTGCCCGCCGCGGCCCGCGGGGGCGGCGACGGCGTCCACATCGCGCTGCGGCCCGGCCGCTGAGCTGTGGGGGCGCGACTTTGCTCAACGGTGGACACCTGTCAAGGGCTGGAGGCCCTATCATTTTTCAGGTTTCGGAGTGACCCCGCTCCGCGACTCCCATTCGTCCACCCCCGAAGAAGGAGCAGCATGCTCAAGGGATTCAAGGACTTCGTCCTCCGCGGCAACGTCATCGAACTGGCCGTCGCCGTCGTCATCGGTAGTGCGTTCCAGAAGGTCGTCGACACGATGGTCTCCGCGCTCGTGACCCCCGTCGTCAACGCCGCCGGCAACCCGCAGTCGAGCGGCCTCGGGTTCTCGCTGCGCAACGACACCCCGCAGATGGCCCAGTCCACGTTCCTCGACTTCTCGACGATCATCAACGCGCTCATCGTCTTCATCATCACGGCCGCCGTCGTGTACTTCATCTTCGTCATGCCGATGAACAAGCTCGCCGAGCGCCGCAAGGCCGGCATCGAGCCGGAGCCGGTGGCCCCGTCCGAGGAGATCGTCCTCCTGCAGGAGATCCGCGACGAGCTGCGCAACCGCCGCGCCTGAGCCTCCGCTCCGACGCTCGCGCCCCCCCGGCGCGAACAGGCCCGTTCCGACCCGATCGGAACGGGCCTTCGCGTGTCCGGGGGCGAACAACTTCTCCGGCGGGACGGACGACGTGGCCAGGGTGCGCGGCCGAACCCTGGACGGACGGCCGGCGACCGGCCCGACGCTCCGGACCCGCTCGCCGTGACCGCCGACGACCTCTCGGGCGGTACTCGCGAGCCGCGGACCGGCGGTCGCGCCACCTCGGGAACCATTCGGGCCGGGTCGATCGGCAGCCGCCGCGGGTCGCGACGCGCTGACCAGCGCATGTGTCCCGCCGACCCCGTCGGCGGAGCGGTCGACCCGGCCCGATCGGTTCTTCGGCCCCGCGCGGACGCGCGGTCAGCCCCAGTGCGGGGGCCGCTGGCGGCGCAGCCAGTCGTCGTGGGACTCAGGGGAGCCCTGGCCGCCGGCGCCGGCGGCCTCCGACCAGTCCTCGTCGGTGTCGTCCCTGGTCTGATCGGCGCCGGCCGGCCGGGTGTGCGTCCCGTCCTGCCCCGGCGGCGGGCCGGTGACGACGCGCCGCCGCCCGATCCGGCGCACCGGCGGCGGGGTCGGCTCGCTCATCAGGGCCGGCGGTCGCGCTCGGCCGAGCGCACGGCGTCGAGGATGCGGGCCACGTCGCGCGCCGGGTCGGCGAACACGTCGAGACCCCACACCCGCACGTGCTGCCACCCGAGCCGGGCGAGCTGCTCCGCGCGCAGGCGGTCGCGGTCGCGGGCCCGGCCGATGGCGGCGTAGCGACGGCCGTCGGACTCGACGGCGACGACGACCCGCCCCGGGGTGTACGGGTCCTCGACGGCGAGGTCGATCCGACGCCCCGACAGGCCGTAGCCCTCGTGGACGACGAGCCCCTCCTGCCGCAGCCGGACGGCCAGCTCGGTGAGCAGCTCGTGGCGCTCGTCCTCCGGCGCCTGGCCCGGCGTCTCGGCGGCCGACGCGTCGACGGCCGGGCCGGGCCCGCCGACCGCCGGGCGGGTGGGGGCCGCGACCTGGCGGCGCAGGACGGCCGGGTCGCCGCGGTGGGCCGCGTACTCGAGGAGGTCGTGCAGCAGGCGGACGCCGACGGCCGACAGGTGCCGGTCGGCGAGGTCGGACGGGGTCAGCGCCGAGCAGACCGTGAGGCGCTCTCGCGCGGCGGAGATCCCCACCCCGAGCCGCCGGGCGCCCCCGTCGAGGTGCAGCGGGCCGAGGCGGTGCACGACGCGCCCCTCCCCGTCCGGGGCCACGCCCACCGCGAGGACGATCGCGGCGCGGGAGTCGCCCCGGACCCGGTCGAGCGGCTTGACGAAGAACGGCTCGTCCCCGTCGTCGTCGAAGAAGGCGAAGACGCTCGGGCTGCGCTCGGCGTCGAGCGCGGTGCGCAGGGCGGCGACGATCCGGGCCGCGTGACCGGCGTCGAGGGTGACGACGCCGAGGCTCTGCGTCGGCCGGGTGCGGGCGTGCTCGAGCACGAGCTCGACGACCCGGGCGGCCTCGGCCGCCTCGAGGTCGGTGCCGTCGCCGTCGCCCACGCGGACGGTCTCGAGGGTGACCGGCGAGGTGCGCCCGGCGGCCGGGAACGACTCTACGGCACCGCCGTGCAGGTGGGCGGCGACGAAGCCGCCGATCCGCTCGTCGCGGTCGCGGTACTGCGTCCGCAGGGTGAACCGCGGCAGGCGGCCGGCGAGCGCGTCGAGCACCGACGCAGTGGCCGGGCCGGTCACGCCGTCGTCGAGCTCGGCCTGCTCGGCGTCGGCGGCGGCCGTGAGGAACGGGCTCGGCGGGAGCGCCCGGTCGTCGCCGACGAGGACGACCTGCGCCGCTCGGGCCGCGGCGGAGACGAACTGCGCCGGCTCCACCCCGGAGGCCTCGTCGAGGACGACGACGTCGAAGTGGGCGCCCGGCGGGACGACCGAGGCGACGACGAGCGGGCTCATCGTCCACACGGGCCGCGCGGCGGTGAGCACCTCGGAGGTCTTCTCGACGAGGTCGAGCATCGGCAGGTGGCGTCCGGTGCGCGCGGCCTCCGAGCGCAGCAGGGAGACGGCGTCGCCACGGCGGTCGACCACGTCGTCGAGCCGGTCGGCGACCCGGGCGAGCACCCGGTCGGCGCCGGCGCGGACGAAGTCGCGGTCGAGCCGCACGTACTCCTCGAGCACGGTCCGCAGCTCGGCGCCGTCGTGCTCCCCGATGCGGGGGTCGGCGGCCGCGACGGCCTCGAGCACCGAGCACCACCAGACGAACTCCGTCTCGGCCCGCACGTTCTCGGCGGGCAGGCGGCGGGCGGTGAGGTCGTCGACGAGGGGCGTGAGGCCGAGGCGGTCGAGCTCGTCGAGGATCGGCGTGACCGCCGGGAGGACGTCGAGCCGATCCCGTCGGCTCGTCAGGGCCTGCAGGCGGGCCGCGACGGCGTCGACCGCGGCGCGGCGCAGGTCTCCCCCGCCGCTCGTCGTCGCGAGCCGCTCGTCCAGCCAGGCGAGGTCCGCGTCGAGGGAGTCGTAGGTGCGCCGCGCCTCGTCGGTCCCGGCGGGCACGCGGGGCGTCGACGCGCCGCCGGACAGGCGCGCCCACTCGGCGCGTTGCTCGGAGGCGGCGAGGAGCGCCGCGTGGAGGCCGTCGGGGCGGGCGCCCTCGAGCAGGTGGGTGCGGGCCTCGCGACGCAGGCTCCAGCGCGTCCACCACCACATGCGCACACCGCGCTCGGCGCGGACCGCGCGCGACGCCGTGGCGCCCACGTAGTCGGTGAGGCGGGGGCCGTAGACGTCGGCGTCGAACGTGTCGAGGGTCTCGCGCACACCGCCGACGAGGTCGAGCACCTCGCCCCAGCGCGCCGGGGTGGGCGCGGGCGGCATCCCCGCCGAGCGGAGCAGGGCGTCGAGCCGGTCGCGGTCCCGCTCGAAGCGCGCCCCCGACAGGTCGGCGACGAGGTCGGCGCTGCGCCGCCGGTCGGCCTCGGTCGTGACGCGGGCGCGGGCCCACGGGTCCTTGCCCCGCTCCTCGGTCCAGGCGCCGTGCCCGGCGGCCTCGGTGAGCAGGGCGGCGGCGTGGCCGCGGCCCTGCGCGTCGAGCCGGGCGAGGATGTCGCCCGTCAGCCGCACCCGGGACGTGGGCGCGCGGCGCCCCCGCGACAGGCGGGACAGGGCGTCGTGCGCGTCGGCGACGGTGACGCCCCACGGGGCGCGGGACTCGTGCATCGCGCCGCGATGCCGCTCGAGCCGGTCGCGGTAGGCGTGCAGGGAGGCCTCGACGTCGTGCACGTCGGGCTCGGCGGCCCGCCGCGGTCCGTCGATGCTCGCCCGGACGAGGCGGGCGACGCGGCCGCGGTCGAGCGGGCCGTCGTGCAGGTCGAGCACGAGGTCGCCGAGCCCGGCGCGCCCCAGGCGGGCGTGCAGGTCGGTGAGCGCGGCCCGCTTCTGGGCGAGCACGAGGACGCGCTTGCCGTCGGCGGCCAGGGCCGCGGCGAGGGCCGCGACGGTCTGCGTGCGGCCCGTGCCGGGCGCGCCCGTGACGACGGCGTCGGAGCCGGAGCGGACGGCGTCGAGCACGGCCTGCTGGTCGGCGTCGAGGTCGAACGAGGCGAGGCCGTCGCCGGGGTCGGAACCGATGCGGGCGGGCTGCGCCGTCGACGCGGTGCCGGGGCGGGCCGGCGTCGGATCGGCCAGGGCCGCGACGACGTCGTTGCGGTAGAGCGCGTTCCCGACGGCGGCGAGGTCGGCGACCATCGGCAGCTTCGCGTACGAGAACGTGCCGATGATGCGGCGGTCGGCGATGCGGAACCCGGGCACCGACCGGCACAGCCGGGTCAGCTCGCGGAACGCCGGCATCGGGTCGAACCGCTTCGCGATGTAGGCGATCTCGGTGATCGCGCCGGGGTCGAGGCCGATCCCCTGCTCGGAGGCGAGGTAGTGCACGAGCACCGGGTTGAGCTCGAGTCGGTCGTCGAGGTCGATGTCGTAGTCGCGGTGGGCGGGATCGGTGGGCCGCAGCACGCAGGAGCGCAGCAGCACCGGCGCCTGCGGAGCGCGGCGGGCGCCCGGCACGTCCCACGTCGCCATGCCGATCGCCATGAAACCGGCGACCAGTCCGCGCTCCTCGTCGAGCTCGCGGATCTTGTCGCGCACGACGTGGGCCCGGCGGCGCGCCTCCCGGAAGGCGCTCGGCTCGCGCACGAGGTCGGACAGGCGCGTCCCGCGGCCCGCCATGAGCATCGACACCCCGCCGGGGTGGGCGTTGGTGAGGTCGAGGACCCCCGACGGAAGGTCCTGGTACCACAGGAGCGTGTTGCGTCCGCCCAGGTCGGCGAGCCGGCGCTGCCACGTGCGCGCCGCCGACGTGATCTGCGCCTCCCGGGAACCGCCGGCCGGGAGTCCGTCGCCGGCAGCCGGTTGGCGGCGGTCCGCATCGCGACGCCCGTCGCGCCCCGCTCCGGACCCGGAGCCGGGCTCGGTCGGGCCCGCGGCCTGCGCAGACCCGTCGGACGGTGTCGTCCGCTCGGGCTCGGGCCGGGGGTCGGGCAGCGCGTCGCGGCGGGCCCGGGAGGAGCCCACCGGCCGACCTGCCGACCGGTGGCTACGGGCAGGGGAGGACGACGGGAGGGGCTGCTGACTCACCGGCAAATCGTATCGGCTCCCGCGGGTCCGCCCCGGGACGCCGGCCCGGGCGCCGCCGCGTCAGAGGTCGGTCAGCGGCGCGGCACGAAGACGAGCGCGTCGCTGATCGGGCGCTGCCGCCCGTTCGTACTGGGCACGTTCGCGACGCGGCCTTCGACGACGAGCGTGGTCGAGCCCCCGCCGTCGAGGTTGACGGCGTCGGCGAACCCGAGTGCCTTCGCGACCCGGGCCGTCTCGGTCAGGGAGGTGCCGACGCTGGTGACCGAGCGCCCGTCGATCGTCACGACCGAGACGCGGCCGTCGTTGGTCCGGCCCAGGAACGTGCGCGGGTTGCGGCCCGAGATGCTGTTGCGGCCGGTGGGGGCGACGATCTCGCCGTCGTCGACGAGCCGGTAGCGGCCGGTGAGCCCGTAGGTGCTCGGGCCGATGTTCAGCTCGTCGCCGTCGCCGTCGCGCACCGTCTCGTCGATCTTCAGGCACCCGGAGGTGGCCAGCTCGGCGAGCTCGGCGGCGTCGGTGCCGGTCGCCTGGAGGGTCGTCTGCGAGCCCGTGATGCGGGTGCCCCGCACGACGGCCTTGCGGACGATGCAGCCCGCGCGGTCGAGGACGACCTCGACCCCCGGCCCCGCCGGCGTGCGCCTGGTGAACGACGGCGTGATGCGGACGAGCCGCCCCGGGGCGGCGCACTCGGTCGGGTCGGGCAGGCCCTCGCAGCCGGCCGGGGTGGCGAGCGCCGTGTTGACCGCGTCGATCCGGGCCTCACGTCCGCTCTCGCGGTGGCGCACGGTCGCCTCCCACGCGAAGCGGCCCATCCGCAGACGCATGGTGTCGGAGTCGATGAGGACGTTCTGCTCGGCGCCCGCCCCCGTGGGCTCGCTGACGACCATCCCGGCGTGGATCGCGAGACCGACGGGGTCCCCCGGGTAGAGCCGGGACCGGCCGAGGGCGAAGAAGCCCCCGTTCGTCGCGAAGAGCGCCTTGGCCCACCCGGCGACGGTGCTCACGGGCTCGGTGCGCGCGATGTCGCCCCCGAACGTCGTCTGGAGCCGCCCCTTCGCGGTCTTCGGGTTGACGGTGACGACGTTGACGCGCCACGGGCCGTAGGCGGTCGTCGCGATCTGCGAGGCGCGGGCGCGGGGCACGCCGCGGACGATCGTCGTCTGCGTGACCCCGGGGGCCAGGGTGCGGGCGCGGCGCGTCTCGGGGAGCGTGTCCGTCCCGAGCGGCAGGGGCTTCGTGCCGCTGCGACGGGCAGCCGGAGTGCCCGGGGTGCGGGGCGTCGCCGGCGACGACGCTTCCGGCGAGGCGGCCGCGACCGGCGAGGCGGTCGTGACGGGTGTGGCGGCCGCCGCGTGCGCGCCGTATCCGGTCGACGCGACGAGCGCCGCGGCACCGGCCGCGGCGACGAACGCGACGCCGGAACGGGCGCGTCGGGCACGGCCTGTCTGCGGGCGCGCGGAAACGGAAGGGCGTGCTGTGGTCATGGCTGGCTCGTCTCGGCTCGAGGTCGAAACGGGCGGCCCCCTGCCGCCCAGAACGCGCTCAGGCTAACAAGCGGCGTGGGCACGGGGAGGGTGGACGACCGGTGATTCCGCACGTCATCGCCCTCGGCCGGAAGGCTCGGCGGTGTCCGAGCCGCGGACGGACCACGCGGGGACGCCGCGTCCAGCCCGCGCGCAGGCGGGGTTGAGTTGACGTGCAGCGGGTGCGGCGGCAGGGTGAACGCCACCCGCCCCCTCGGCGGCCCCGCGCCCGCCCCGGCGCGACGGCCCGTCCGAATCCTCTGATACGAGAGTCGAATCCGATGAACGAGCCGGCGTCCTCCCCGTCGTCCACCCGCGTCATCCCCGCCGAGGGTCCCATGCTCCGCTCCCGCCGCCCCCGCCCCCGGACCGGCTGGCGGTCCCTCGCCTACAACGCGTCGCTGGGGCGCTGGAACCCCGGACTCTCGGAACGGGAGCAGCGGCGTCGCGATCGCGAGCAGCAGATCGCGGCTCAGCTCAAGGGCAAGCACGTGACGGCCTTCTTCTGCCTCAAGGGCGGCGTGAGCAAGACGTCGACGACCGCCGCGACCTCGATCGCGCTCGCCGACCTGCGCCCTGACCCCGTGTTCGCGGTGGACGCCAACCCGGACGCCGGCGACCTCTCCGAGCGGCTCGTCGGGCGCCAGTTGTCCGGGATCAGCGCGCTGGCCCGCGACGTGGACCGCATCTCGAGCCTGGAGGACCTGTCGCGGTACACGACGACGGCCGGGCGCCTCACCGTGCTGCCGGGCGAGCCGAACCCCGTGCTCGGCGACTCGCTCAGCTCGACCGACTTCGAGCGGGTGCTCGGTGTCGTCCGCCGCTTCTACTCGTACGTGCAGGTCGACTGCGGCACGGGCGTGACGCACCCGCTCATGGGCGGCATCCTCAAGTACACGACGACGGCCGTCATCCCGGCCGCCTGGTCGGTGACCGGCGCCCGCCGGGCCGCCGAGACCCTCGACTGGCTCGCCGACAACGGCTTCGAGCACCTGGCCCGGACGAGCATCGTCGTCCTCACCGCGAAGGACGTCGTGTCGAGCTCCGTCGACAAGAACGCGGTCCTCGAGCACCTCGGCAAGGCCGCCGACCTCATCGTCGTCCCGGCCGACCCGCACATGGCCGACGGCGGCACGATCGAGTGGGACCTGCTCAAGCCGAAGACGCGGGAGGCGTTCCTCGACATCGCCGAGGCCATCACGCGGCGCTTCGACGGCCCGGCCCCCACCCCGGCCCCCGAACGGACCCACCGGCGGACCGACGCGCTCGCCGATCGGCCCCTCACCCGCACCGCCGCCGACCGGCGCCACGCCGCCGACACCGGCCACGCCAACGGCGCCGTCGCCTCCCGGCTCGAGGCGTCCAGCGACGCCTGACGCAGTCGCCGAGGACGGGTCCGCCGGGGGCGAGGTCGCACCGACGCCCCCGCGAGGCCGTGAGACGATGTCCACCGCGCGGCCCCGCCGCGCCCCCGCCCTCGTAGCTCAGGGGATAGAGCACCGCTCTCCTAAAGCGGGTGTCGCAGGTTCGAATCCTGCCGGGGGCACTCGCTGACCAGCACACACGCGCTACCCCGAGGACGTGGGGGCGAGACCCAACGGTGCCGAGCTCCGGGGCCGATGACGGGCCGGACGCGGCCGTCGCTACGCCGTGCGCCGCAGGGCTCGGACCGCCCGGGCACGGTCCTGCTTCGCGTACCTGCGCATCGCCACGCGTACGTCGGGACTGTCGTGCATGTGAGTCCACAGGCCGCCGTCGATCGCCGCGGCGAACCACCCGAGATACCAGGCCCGCTGGTCGTCGTAGTCGGTGAGCGCGGCTGGTCGCGCCATGTGCCACAGGCCGACGGCGGCGGCAGCGGCGCCATCGGCGTACAGCTCGTCACACCTCACGCGGGGAGGGTACGCGGTCGGCTGGTGCCGGGTCTCCGGCGCCGACTCGACGGTCCGAGCCGCGCCCCCTTCCTGACCACCTGCGTGGCGGCGGGGCTGGGCGGCATCTGGGTCTCCACGGACCTGTGGTGGGTCCGGATCGCCGCGGCGCTCGACGGCCTCGTCCTCGTCGTCGTCATGCTGAGCCGGCGGCGCCCCGCCCGGCCCTGGGTCTGACCGCGACCCTCGCGGCGCCTCGTGGGGTGTACCGGCAGGGCGTTCCTCGTGGCCGTGGGGCGACCTACCGTTGGCCGCATGGCCCTGGACAACCGCGCGGAGGTCCGCGAGTTCCTCACCACCCGGCGCGCCAAGCTGACGCCGCGGGAGGTGGGGCTGCCCGACGTCGGCCAGCGGCGCGTGCCCGGGCTCCGGCGCGGGGAGGTCGCCACCCTCGCGGGCGTGAGCATCGAGTACTACGCCAAGCTCGAGCGCGGCTCCCTCGCCGGGGCCGGCCCCGCCATCCTCGACGCGCTCGCCCGCGCCCTGCGCCTCTCCGACGCGGAGCGCGCCCACCTCTTCCACCTCGCGCAGGCCGCCGACGGCACGAGCGCGATGCTCCGGCCGCGCCGTCGGCGCAAGCGCTGGGAACCCCCGGTCGGCCTGCAGTGGGTGCTCGACGCCTTCACCGGCGGCCCCGCCATCGTCCGCAACGGCCGCATGGATCTGCTCGCGACCAACGCGCTCGGTCGGGCGATGCACGCGGCGCTGTACGACCGCGCGCCCGACGGCGTGCCGAACTTCGCCCGCTACACCTTCCTCGACGACGACTCGCACCGGTTCTACCCCGACTGGCCGGGGGCCGCCGACACGTGCGTCGCCATCCTGCGCACCGAGGCCGGACGCGACCCGCACGACCCCGTCATGCACGACCTGGTCGGCGAGCTGTCCACCCGCAGCACCGAGTTCGCCACGCGCTGGTGGCGCCACGACGTCCGCTACCACGGGGCCGGTGCGAAGAGCTACCACCACGAGGCCGTCGGGGAGTTCGAGCTGACCTACGAGAGCGTCGACATGCTCTCCGAGCCGGGCCTGACCATGACCCTGTACGCCGCCGAGCCCGCCTCCCCCGCCGCGGACGCGCTCGCGCTGCTCGCGTCGTGGGCGGCCTCCCCGGCGGCCCAGCCCCAGCGCTGACCCCTCCGAGAACGACGGGGCCGGTCGGGGTCACTCCCCCGCGGCCCGCCCGGGTTCGGAAGGGTGGGCTCGACCCCGGCCGGTCGACGAGGTCCGGGCTCAGCGGGCCGTCGTGAACGCGCCCGTGGCCCGGACGACCCCGGCGTGGTCGACGACGTAGGTGTGGCGGCCCGACAACGGCGCGATGGACGCGGTGACGCTCCGGGTGACGGTCGTGGCGGACGCCGAGCGGGCCCGGCCGGCGGCGTCGCGCACGGTGACCCGGACCCGCCCCTTCGTCCCGCGCGGGAACGACACCGAGACCCGGACGCCGGTGCGCGACGGCACGACCCGCGTCGCCCAACCCGACGCGGACACGGCCCCACGGGCGGACGCGGCGGGCCGTGCGGCGTCGAACGCCCCCGCGAAAACGGTGCCGAAGCGCCCGCCGAGGTCGTCGTGGTCGATGCCCGCCGGCTGCTGACGGGTCACGGCGAAGCCCCGGGCCTGATACCAGGCGGCGCCGCGCTTCGCGTCGGCGAGAGCGTCGTACCCGTCGTCCGCCGTGCTGCCGTCGTCGTCCGAGCCCGTGTACCAGAGCAGCGGCATCCGGCTCGACGCCGCGCGGGTCAGCGCGGCGGTGGACGAGCGCGGCGCGCCGCCGCCGCCGGTGATGACGGCGCCACCGCGGGTGAACAGGTCGGCGTGCGCGGGTAGGAGGTACTTGGTGATGAGCTGGGACCCGCCGGAGTAGCCGACGACCCACACCGTGTCCGTGCGCAGGTCGCCCGCGACCTTCCGCGTGAGTGCCGCGACGTACGCGGCGTTGACGGTGCCGTTCTCCCAGAAGGTCGGCGTCCCGGACCGGTCGGGGGTGCGCACCGAGAGGGTCGCCAGCCCGCGGGCCGCGGCCTGCGCGACGACGCCGCGGCTCCCGCCGAGGGCCCACGTCGACGAGGGATGGTCGTGGCCGTACATGCCGTCACCGTCGAGGTAAACGACCAGGCCCTTCGCCGGCGCGGTGAGCCGGGACGTGAACAGGTGGTACGTCGAGCGCGTTCCCGACGGCGCGGTGAACGCCGCCGACATCCGGTCGGCGGCCCCGGTCGTGCCCGAGGAGACGCCGGGCGCCGCGGCCCGCGACGGGCCGACGGAGGCGGCCGAGGACGCGGCCGGCGACGCGGCACCGGCCCCGAGGACCGCCGCGGCGACGAGCGCTCCGGCCGCGGACACCCTCCCGACCGTACGCCGTCGGGTTGAGCGCCTCCGGGCGTCGATCGACGCGTCACCTCCCCGGTCGGACGCGCGGTGACAGGACGACGGGACGGGCTGAAGGGACACGAGGCCTCCGGGGCGTCGGGCGCCGCGGGACCGCAGTGATGAGGGCCCGGCGGCACGACTGGACCTCACCGGCGGGACGACGACCGGTGCGGTGGATCGACGGACCGCGGGCGCGGCCGACGACCTCTCTCCGATCGGCCGGGGCGGCCGCAACCTGAACGCTCGGCACACCCTGCTCCCGGCCCCGCCCACACGCCGCGGCCGGATGGCTAGGGTCGACGGAGGATTCCGCGGTCGGCGGAGTCCGATTCGACGGCGAAGGGGGGCGAGATGTCCACACGATCGCGGATCGGGCGGACGCCCGGGTCGATCGTCGGCGCGTTCCTTCTCGCGGCGATGATGTTCGTGACGGCCGGGTGCGGCAGTCCCAGCCGACAGGTGGATGCGCTGCCCAGCGACTTCGTCGAGGCCCCCACCGCGTCGGCCGCTGCGCGAGCCAGGTACGGCAAGGCGATCGACACGGCGTACCGGGAGATCACGACCTTCAGCCTCCGGCAGTGGTTGCAGCCCGAGCTGCTCGACCCGTCCGCCACGAAGAGCGTCACCGCCGAGAACCTGACCGAGGGCATCGACGGCCGACTGCGGCCGTCCACCCGCCCGCACTGGGCGGGCCTGGTGGACCGGGCCATCGCCGGTGACGCGGCCGCGCGACTGGACGTCGCCCTCCTGCGGTTTCACGACTGGCAGACCCCGACGCTGACGCTCGACAGCTCCCCCGTGCGCAGTCAGGCCATCAGTGGCGCCAAGATCGGCGTCGGCGCGGCCTACGCCGACGGTACGGTCCCCCTCGTCGTCACCTTCCGGCAGCAGGCGCGGGTCGCCCTCGTCAACAAGCGCGCCCCCTATCCCGCGACGATCACCAAGAACATCACCTTCGCGCTGGTGCCCGCGGCCTCGAAGGCGGCCACCTCGACGACCACTCCGTCGGCCCCGGCGACGAGTCCTTCGACCTCGGGGACGGCGTCCAGGGCCTCGGCGGCGGCGACCACCGACCCGCAGGCGACCTGGCTCATCAGCGCCTTCGAGGGCACGCTCGACATCGACTTCGACCGCGCCGAGAGCGACTCCACCACGACACCCGCGGCGACGGACCCGACCCCCGCGGCCTCCACCGCGAGCGCGGGCACGATCAGCACGTCGGCGCCCTGATCCCTCAGCCCGTGACGCCGGACCCGGTCCCCGCGGCGGGCGGCAGCGCCCCGGCGCGTCGCAGGACGGCCACCGCCTCCGGCAGATCCCGCAGCGCGTAGGCCAGGTCGGCCGGCTGCGCGACGGTCCACGCCCGGGTGCGCATGTACTCCCGAACCGCCTGGTCGAACGCCTCCGCGCCCCCCGCCGCCCGCGCCCGGTGCAGCGCACAGGCACCGCCCTCGTAGACGGTGTCGACGTAGTCGTCGTCCTTCCCCGCCCCGCCGGCGAAGGACGCCAGAGAGCGCCCCACTCCGCTGGGCGCGGGCCGGCAGTCGGCGGCGTTCGGCGTCGCGCTGACGAGTTCCTCGGCGTAGGTCGCGAACGCCTCGTCGAGCCACGGATCGCGCCCTTGGTCGTTGCCGACGAGACCGTAGAAGTACATGTGCGCCAGCTCGTGCAGGATCAGCCACCGCTCGCGGGCGGGGTCGACGTCGGAGAACTGGACGGCGCCGGGGTACTCGACCCCGTCCGTCACGGCCGGCAGCACGCTGATCCACAACGACGGGAACGGCATCGGCCCGAAACGGGCCTCGAGGGCGGTGACGGCGGCGGTCAGCCGGCTCGTCCATTCCTGGGCCGTCGCGCGCGACCCGTTCCGCGGCAGGGACAGGACGATGTCGGTGTCGCCGACCTTCGCGGTGCTGCGGACGATGTTCCCGACCGTCACGGTCACGTCGCGCACCGCGTCGGCGGAGAACGTGTGCACGCGCCGGCCGTCGGGCGCCGAGCTCGGCTCCCCCTGCTCCTGCCCCACGCCGGAGACGACGTCCTGGGCCGGCGCGACCACCTGGAGCCGTTCGAGACGGAACGCCTCGCTCGTCGCGGACTCGCCCACGACGGCCACTGCCGGATCCGTGACCCATCCGACGCCGCGTTGCCACGCGAGCAGCGGGAAGGCGGTGCCGAGCCAGGCGATCCGATCCCGCGGCGAGTACCCGATGCGTTCGTCGGTGCCGGCCCCGAGGGTGACGGCGTAGCTCAGGTCGGCGGTGACGGGTGTGCCCGCCGGCGAGCAGGCCGGCAGCCGCGCGGTGACCAGCGTGCCCGGCCGGCCCGTGGGGGCGCCGGCGGCGGAGACGGACAGGGGCAGGGCGGCGCCGTCGACCCGCACGTCGCGCACGGTGAGGGAGTTTCCCGTCGAGGCGGTCAGCGGCTTGTTCGCCCAGGCCCGGAAGACGAGCTCGCACACCCGCCGGTCGGGGGTGAAGGTGACGCGTTCGGTGCCCGTCATCGAGTCGAGGGCCGACGACATCGAGTACGTCAGCGACACGACCGGGCGGTCCTCCGGCGGGTCGGGCCGGCCGGTGTCGTCCGAGGATCCGGCGCAGCCGCCGAGCGCCAGTGCGAGCACGGCGAACCCGGTCACGAAGGGCGTGCATCTGCGCGTCACCCGGCGAGGATAGAGGGCCCGCCCGCGGCGTCGCCGCTCGGACCGCCACCGGTCCACGACGCGATCGACCCAGAACGGGCGGAGCGGACGGGAGCGGGCGGTCACCTCGCCAGGACGGTCGCGACGAGGTCGCGGGCGAGATCGGTCGCCGCGGGCTCGGGCGGGGTGAGCCCGGCGTCGTCGTACCAGTCGTCCGTGGCCTCCGGATGCGGACCGACCACCCCCACCGTTCCCGCTCCGAAGCCGCAGACGAGGGCCGCGACCTGCCCGTTGTCGTAGCGGGCGAGGACGTCGACACCCGACTCGTCGACGTCGAAGACCGGACCGTCCTGGAAGAACACCTGCCGGGGCACGCCGGCCCACGTCACGGTCACCAGGGCGTCGCCCTCGTGCCGGACGGTCGCCCCCGGCGAGGAGATGTACCGGTCGGTGTCACCCGGCAGCAGCCCGAAGCCGGGCGTCTTCCCCGCGAGGTACCCGCCCAGGCAGAACCCGAGGTAACGACCGCCGCCGCGGACGTACTCCCGCAGCAGGTCGGCGCCCCCGGCCAGGTGCGGCCACGCGTCGTCGAGATCGGGCCCGCCCGGCTGGGCGTAGACCCGGCAACCGCGCAGCGACTCCCGCGAGAGCCGGACCGGCTCGCGAGGACCGACGAACCGGGGACGGAGGCCGACCTCGGCGAGGCTGCGGGCCACGGCCTCCGGGCACCCGGGCAGGGCGGCGGGGCCGCGGTACACCAGCGCGTCGGCGGCCTTCTCGGGCCCCCGCCCGCGGGCCGAGCCGGCCCATCGACGCAGCGCGGCGAGGAACCCGACCTCAGCGGGCATGGCGCGGCACGTAGCGGGCCCGGCGGGCCCCCGGGGTGACGGCCTTCGTCAGGCGCCACATCATCCACTCGAGGGGGCCGCGGCGGAACCGGCGGTTCCAGACGAGCGCGAACGCCGTGAGAAGGAGGATCTGGGTGGCGAAGTGCCACTCGCCCGGGAGGTCGCCGAGCGGCTCGATGAGCAGCAGGTGCGCGCAGTAGAGCGTGAGCGTCATGCTCCCGGGGACGGCGAGCACCCGCAGCCTGGCACCGAAGGAGTGCGACAGCGCGAGCATGAGGCCCAGCACCAGCACAGCGAGCCCGATCGTGTGCAGCAGATCCAACGGCGTGGCCGTGTGCCGCGCGTCCACGGTGAGCCACCACCAGGAGTCGGTGGGCAGGGTGCCGTCCCCGCCCCACATCAAGGCGTCGGTGAAGTCGTCGAGACTCATGTGCCCCTGGACGTCCTGCGCGATGCGGCCCCAGACGTCGACGACCTCGACGAGGAACCAGGACAGGGCCGTGACGGCCACCGTGAGGGCGGCCCCACCCGCGACGAGGCGTGCGACGACCCGGCGCGACCCGAGCGCGGCACGGCCCAGGCCGAGCCCGACGGCCAGGTAGGCGATCCACGTGAGGGCCGGGTAGAACCCGCCGAGCGTGAGCGCCTCCAGCGACCCGAGAGGATCGGCGGCCACGGCCCCCAGGGTGAAGTTCGCGGCCGGCGGCGTGGTTCCGAGGGCCGCGCGGATCGCGTGCCCGACGACCGGGCCGAGCACCGCCCATCCCAGGCCGAACGCGAGGAGCGCGCGGGTCCGCAACGGCAGCAACAGGGTCGAGGCGATGAACAGGACGCCGTAGTAGGCGAGGATCACCTTGGCGTCGTCGGCCAGGACGACGGCACCGAGCAGCCCGCCGACGAGGATGAGTACGAGGCCTCGCACGACCGGACCGATGGCCGCCCGGGCCCACGCCGCCCCGCGCGGGGCGACGGTCCGCCCGCTGACGAAGGCCAGACCCACCCCACCGATCACGGCGAAGAGCGCTGCGGCGTTGCCGGACGCGAGCTGCCAGGCCGCGGTCACGTCGCCGTCGGCGGTATCGGGTGCGACGGTGTGCACGGCGACCATGCCGATGAGGGCGAGCCCGCGCGCGGCGTCGATCCCGATGAGACGCGAACCGGACGTGGACCGCTCGGGGGGATCGACCGCCTCGGTCACGCAGTCGTGCGGGATCGGCACGTCGGACCCGGCGTGCAGGGGCGCCTCGGTCCGCACCCCCGTCGTGGCGACCGTCGACATCAGCGACCTCCTGCGGTGGAGCGGGCGGACAGTTGGGCGGGGATGCCCGACCAGGCGGTGTCCGGAGGAAGGGACTCGCCCTTCATGACGAGGGTGAGCGGCGCGAGGTCCGCGCCCCGGCCGACGTGGGTGTCGTAGAGCACGACGGAACGGGTGCCGGTGCTGACGTCGTCGCCGACCTCGATCGTGCCCATCTTCATGACGCGGTCCTCGAACAGGTGCGTCTGGAGCGAGGTCTCGGGCCCGATGACCACGTCGTCGCCGAGGCGGACGAGGTCGAACTCGGTGAGGTAGGTGGTCTCGAGCAGGCTGCGCCGGCCGACGTGCACCCCGAACAGGCGCAGAACCGGCCCGAGCAGCGGGGTCCCGGTGAGGAGGCCGAGGAGAGCCGGCACCGCCGCGGCCTCGTACAGCCCGGTGACGAACTCGGTGCGGCGCACGAACCGGCTCCACAGGGGCTCCACGCGAGGCCGGTAGCGGCCGACGAGGATCCACTTGAGGGCGGCGACGACGAGGACGACGGTCAGGCCGAACACCATCGCGGCCGCCGGGACGGCGAACACCATCGCGAGGACCGGCGCGCCGAGCTCGCCGAGCACGGAGGCCACGTGCAGCGTCGCGAACAGCGACAGGGCCAGCAGCGAGGACGGCAGGCAGATGCGCAGGGCCTCGATGACGTACCGCTCGACGACGCGCGACCGCGCCGGACGGAACGTCTGTTCGTCGGTGTACTCGTCGAACACCTCCCGCTTGGGCAGGTAGATCGGCGGATTGCCCAGCCAGGACGTGCCGGCCCGCACCCCGCTCGTGGGCGGGACGGATCCCACCCCGAGGAGCGAGTTGTCGGCCAGGTGGCTGCCCGACGGCACGAAGGACGCGTTGCCGACGAACGACTGGCGTCCGACCACCGTGGGGCGGAACGCGACGTGCCCGTTGCAGTAGGTGGCGCTGCCGACGCTGGCCATGTCGGCGACGAACGATTCGTCACCGAGGGTGAGCAGGTCGGGATCGATGTTGGCGATCGTCGACACCTCGGCCCGGGTCCCGATGCGGGCGCCGAGGCGGCGCAGCCAGGGCGGGGTGTAGAGCGTCGAGTACAGCGTGTTCGTGAACTGCAGGCTCATCTCGAGCAGCTTGTCGGCGAACCACTTCTCGACCCCGAGACGGGAGCGCAGGTGATGGATGCCCACCGGCGTCCGCGGCAGGCCGAACCGGCGCAGGGCGAGGATGAGCAGGCACACGGACATGACGAACACCGGCCCGGTGAGGGCGGTGATGACGACCGCGACGAGCTCGGTGGAGGCGAGCAACGCCCACCAGACGAGGGCCACGACGGGCAACATGGCGGCGAGCGGCGCCAGCTCCAGGGCGACGAGACCGAGCGCGAAGCGCTCCTTGTGCGCGCGGTCCCAGTCGCGGGGAGCCTCGTCGCACGAGGCCATGATCTCGAGGATCGGCTCACCGACCGACGGCAGGCGCTTGGCCGGGGCCCCCTGCCACGCCTCGCGGGAGGGCAGCGCCGCGCCGGCGGCCAGCGAGGACTGCTCCCGCAGGAGGGCGCGCTCGCCCACCCGGCACGGGCCGGTGAGCACGCAGTTCGCGGCCACGGTAGCGGCGTCGTCGATGCGCACCCGGCCGATCCGGAGCACCCCGTCGTGCAGGGAGGCACCCGCGAGGTGGGTGGCGTATCCGACGGTGACGTCGTCCCCGAGGTCGACGAGCGTCGGCAGTGCCACCTTGGCGGTCCCGATGTGGCAGGCCTGGCCGATCCTCGCGCCGGCCAGGCGCAGGTAGCCGGGCGCGTAGGCCGACCCGGCCAGGTTGCTCATCGGCGACAGCTCCATCGCCTTCCCCACGAGCCAGACCCGCAGATGGACGAGACCGAAGAGGGGATGCTCGCCCTCCTGGAGGTCGCGCCCGGCGAGACGGGCCACCACCAGCGGGAGGAGCCAGCGCTCGGCGAGGTAGACGAGCGGGAAGGTGAGGACGATGCCCTGGAGCATGGCCGACGACGGCTGCCCGCCGTACCACCAGTACAGGAGGGCGAACGGCAGGGTCGCGATCGCGACGACGATGAAGACGACGGCGAGCTGGGCCGCGCCGAACGCCGCCACCCGTCCGGTGCTCGGACGCCGGGCGGCGCGGTCGACGGGCTGCGCGAGGGGGCCGTCGGGGGCCTCGGCGCTCGCGAACGCCGCGAGGTCGAGGTGCTCGGCGAGCGCGCGCACGCTGGGGTGGGCGTACAGGTCGACGACCGACATCGAGGCGGCCCGGGGGTCCTCCCGCAGCCGGGAGGTGGCGTTCGCAGCCGACAGGGAGTGACCGCCGAGATCGGCGAAGAAGTCGGCCGTGACCGAGAGGACGTCCTCGTCCACCCCGAAGACGGTGGCCCAGACCGACCGCACCCACGTCTCCATCGCCGTGTCCGGCGCCACCACGGCGCCGGTGCCACCGATGAGGCGGGGGGTCGTGGGGTCGGGCAGCGCCTTGCGGTCGACCTTGCCGCTGGGCAGCATCGGCGCCTCGTCGATCCGCTCCATGAAGGTCGGCACCATGTAGGCCGGCAGGCTCGTGCGCATCGCGGTGTGCACCCGCGCCAGCACGGCGTCGGGATTCTCGCCCGGGGAGACGACCACGTATCCCGCGAGTTCGTCGCCCTGCTCGGCCGAGCGTAGGTGCTTCACGGCGGCGGTCGGCACCGCCGGGTCGCGCATCATCACGCTCTCGATCTCGCCGAGATCCACCCGGTGCCCGCGGATCTTCACCTCGGCGTCGGCGCGGCCGAGGTAGACGATGTCGCCGTCCTCCTGGACGCGGGCGAGGTCGCCGGTGCGGTAGATGCGCCCGCCGTGCGGATCGGTGGGGTGCGCGATGAACTTGTCGGCGGTGAGATCGGGACGGTTGAGGTAGCCCCGGGCGACGCCGATGCCGCCGATGCACAGCTCACCGACCTCGCCGTCGGGGACGGGGTTCCGGTCATCGTCGAGGATGACGGCGGTGTACGTGGGCACGGGGACCCCGATCGTCACCGCACGACCGGGCAGCAGACGCGTCCACACGCAGGTGACGGTGGCCTCGGTCGGCCCGTACGTGTTGAGCATGCGACGCCCCGGCGCCCACCGCTCCACGAGCTCCGCGGGGCAGGCCTCCCCACCGACCATGAGCCCGCGGATCGACGGGATCGTCCGTTCGACGGTGGAGAGCACCGTGGGGACGCAGTACAGCAGCGAGATCGCCCGCTCCTCGAGGAAACGGGTCAGGCCCGCGCCCACCCGGCGTCCGTCGGTGGGGCCCGCGACGAGGGTGGCCCCCACGCACCACGTCGGCCACACCTCCTCGATCGCGAAGTCGAACGAGATGGTCATGCCCTGGTAGACCCGGTCGGAGGGCTGGACGTCGTACACCTCGCTGATGACCTGCAGGAAGTTGCAGATGCTCGACTGGGCGACGTCGACGCCCTTGGGTCGGCCGCTGGAGCCGGACGTGTAGATGATGTACGCCGTCGGGTCGCCCTCGACCGGCACCTGAGGGCGCGTCCCCGAGGACCGGCGGATGACCTCCAGCTCCTCGTCGAGGACGAGCATCCGGGCGTCGACGTCCTCGAGGCGGCCGGCGAGGTCGGCCGTCGTGATGACGATGTCGAGGCCGGAGTCGGAGGCGAAGTACTCGACCCGGTCCGCCGGCGACGCAGGATCGATCGGCACGAAGGCCGCGCCGGTCTTCTGCGCCCCGAGCAGGGCGACGTACATGAGGTAGCTCCGGTTGAAGAACAACCCCACCCGCGCCCCGACGGGCAGGCCGGCGGACAACAGGTGGTTGGCCAGGTGGTTCGCCTCGTCGTCGAGCTCGCGATAGGTGGCGGCGCCCCCCTCCCACTCCAGCGCGGTGGCATCGGGGCGCCGATCGCACGAGGCCTCGAAGTAGTGGTGCATCCGGGCCTGCAGAGGCGGTCCCCCGGGCCATTGCCCCGGGCGGTCCGACACGGTCCCGTCAGTCCGGGCGCGCAGGCCCTCCGTAGTCATGAGTGGCGTATCCCAACGTGTGAGGCGGTCGCAGCGGGCAGACCGGGCCGGCGTCGGGCGTGACGGCGGGCCGGAGCTGCGCGTCGGCGGCTCGCCCCCGTCCCCGGCCGGGCGGCGCACGCCACGCGCGTCATTCGGGTCATCCGTTCAGAACGGACGTCCAGAATGTACGAACAGTAACGCAACACAGGCGAAATCACCCCTCCGCGTGCGGCCCGGGGCGCGGGCGACCCGCTCTCACGTCGGGCGATGCCCTCACGCCGTCGTCTCGACTGACGAGACACAGGGGGGTCGGGACGGGTGGCGGGTGGGGCGCGTGGCGACCCCTACGCGCCTCCCGCGGGCCCGAGCGGGCGGAGGGCACACCTGCGAGACTGGGCCGATGCCCTCGCTGACCTGGACCGAGGCGGTCGAGCGCGCTCGCCTGCTCACCGTCGATCGCTACGACGTCACCCTGGCGCTGGACGAGGGCGAGACGTATCGGTGCCGCACCGTCGTCACGTTCGACTGCGCCGAACCGGGGGCGACCAGCTTCGTCGAGCTCGCCGATCCCCTCACGCTCGAGGCCACCCTCAACGGCACCCCGGTCGCCCACGCCGACGGGCGCATCGCCCTGCCGGACCTGGCGGCGAGCAGCGAGCTCGTCGTCGAGGCGAGCATGCCGACGGTGACGAACGGCGACGGGATGCACCGCTTCGTCGACACCGACGGCCGCACGTACGTGTCGGCCTACACCGGGATGGACATCGCCTCCCGCGTGTTCCCGTGCTTCGACCAGCCCGACCTCAAGGCCCGGATCGCCCTGGCGGTCACCGCGCCGGACGGCTGGACCGTCCTCGCCCACGGCACCCCGACCCGCGAGGCCGGCGCGTGGTGTTTCCCGACGACCCCGCCGATCTCGACGTACCTGTTCGTCGTGTGCGCCGGGCCGTGGCACTCGCGCACGTGGGAGCACGCCGGCCTGCCGTTCGGGTGGCACGCCCGGGCCGCGAAGGCGGCGGACCTCGACCGCGACCTCCCCGAGCTGCGGCGCATGACGGAGGCGTTCTTCGACCACTACACGACGTTCTTCACGCCGCCCTACCCGTTCGCGAGCTACCACCAGGTGCTCGTGCCGGGCCACAACTGGGGCGCCCTCGAGACGCCCGGCGCCGTCACCTTCCGGGACGAGCTCCTCCCCCGCGCCGCTCCCACCGCCCTCGAACAGCAGGGGCTCGCCGACACCATCGCCCACGAGATGGCGCACATGTGGTTCGGCGACCTCGTGACGATGCGCTGGTGGCAGGACAGCTGGCTCAACGAGTCGTTCGCCGACTTCATGGGCTACGAGGTCGCGGGGCGGGCCGGGGGCTTCACCGACGCGTGGAGCGAGTGCGCACTGCTGCGCAAGCCCACCGGCTACCGCGCCGACGAGCGTCGCTCGACGCACCCGATCGCCGAGGACGCCGCCGCACTCGTCGACGTCGACACGGCGTTCTCGAACTTCGACATGATCACGTACGCGAAGGGCAACGCCGTGCTCCGGCAGCTCGGCACGTGGCTGGGGCGGGAGACCTTCCTCGCGGGCACGAACGCGTACCTGTCGGCGCATGCGTTCGGCAACGCCGACCTCGCCGACTTCCTCGCGGCGATGGACTCCGTGAGCGACCGCGACGTGCGCGGCTGGGCTCAGCGCTGGCTGCGGACGACGGGCTTCGACACGATCCGGGTGACACGCGAGGGCGACGTCCCGGTGCTGACCAGGTTCGGGAGCCGGCCGCACCGGTTCACCGTCGCCGGCCTCGGGCCCGGGGGCGACCTCGTCGCGACCCGGCTCGTCGACCTCGACGACGACCCGGTGAGGCTGCCCGAGTTCGCCGGCCTCGCCGTCCTGCCCAACGCGGGCGACGAGACGTTCGCGCGGGTGCGCCTCGACGAGGCGAGCCGGTCCGGCATCGCGTCGTCGCTGTCGGGCATCGCCGACCCGCTGACGCGGGCGGTGGCGTGGCACACGGCCGCCGACATGGTCGGCACCGGCGACCTCACCGTCTCCGCCGCGTTCGACCTGCTCGAACGCCACCTGGGCCCCGAGCGCAACGAGGTGATCCTCGAGGGGGTGCTGCGCACGTTCGGGCGCCTGCGCGGCTCACTCGTCTGCGACCCGGCGGACCTCCCGCGCGCGCAGTCCGTCCTCGCGGCCACGGCCGCCCGGCTCGCCGACGGGGTGCCCGGTGCCGCCCGGGCGGCCCGGGAGGTGCTCGCCGCGAACACCGCGGACGTCGCCGCGCTGCGGGCGCTCCTTGCCGACGGCTCGACCGAGCCCTCGCTGCGCTGGACCGCCGTCGGCCGGCTCGTCGCTCTCGGGGAGGATCCGGGCCTTGTCGAGGACGAGGCCCGGCGGGACGGCAGCGACGCCGGGCGGCTCGCCGCGATCACCGCCCGCGCGATGATCCCGACGCCGGCCGCGAAGACCGCGGCGTGGTCGCTGCTGGTGGACGGCACCCCGTCGAACCGGGAGTGGTCGGCGGGCTCCGCCGGGTTCTGGACCCCCGGTCAGGACGAGCTGACCGGGGACTACATCGGGCGTTACCTGGAGCGGGCGCCCGGCATCGCGGCCGAGCGCGGCCAGGGGTTCGCGCGGCTCGTCGGGGCGAGCGGACCGGTCCTGCCGTTGCCGACCGGGCGGCTGCGGGGATTGCGTGACGGCCTCGCCGCGGCCCTCGCGGGCGACCTGCCCCCCGTCCTGCGCCGCCAGTGGGACGACCTGCTCGACGACACCGACCGCGCGTTGGCGGTCCGGGCGGGCTGACGCCCGCCCGTCATCAACGATCGACGGGGTCCTTCTCGCGGGAGAGCGCCTCGGAGATGTCCGCCAGGGCGGCGTCGAAGGCCTCGAGCCGCTCGGCGTCGAGGGCGTCGAAGACGAGTCGACGCACCGCGCGGGCGTGCGCCGGCGCGGCCGCCTCGATGGCGGCCCGACCCGCGTCGGTGACGTGCACGAAGGCACCGCGCCGGTCCTCGGCGCATCCCCGGCGCCGCACGAGGCCGCGATTCTCCATGCGCGTCACCTGATGGGACACGCGGGAGCGCTCCCACCCGGTCGCCTGGGCGAGGTCCCCGACGCGCAGCCGCCCGTCCGGCGACTCGGTGAGGCCCACGAGCACCTCGAAGTCGGGCAGCGACAACCCGGACCCGGCCTGCAGGTCCCGCGCGAGCGCGGCCGGCAGGAGCCGTTCCACGGTCAGCCACCGGCGCCACGTGCGCTGCTGGGAGTCGCTGAGCCAGGGGTCCTCGGTGTCCATGTCGTCATCCTAGCCGATAGTTGACACGTCACTCAAAACGTGTGCATCCTGCTGGTGACGCATCACGCAGATCGCCCGGACCGCCGTCCGACGATCGACCCGACCAGAAGGAGTCAGACATGACCACCGCCACCGCCCCCCGCACGCTGTCCGACCTCGCCGGCAGGTACGCCATCGACCCGGCCCACAGCCGCGTCGGCTTCGTCGCCCGCCACGCGATGGTGACCAAGGTCCGCGGCGCCTTCAACGACGTCGAGGGCACCGCGACCGTCGGCGCCGACCTCGCTGACGCCCGGGTCGACGTGACGATCCGCACCGCGAGCCTCGACACCCGCAACGAGCAGCGCGACGGCCATGTGAAGAGCGGCGACTTCCTCGCGGTCGAGGAGTACCCGACCATCACGTTCGTCTCGACGTCGGTCCGCGCCACGTCCGAGTCGGATCTGGAGATCACCGGCGACCTCACCATCAAGGGCGTGACGAAGAGCGTCACCGTGCCCTTCGAGTTCGCCGGCGGCGCGCTCGACCCGTTCGGCAACGAGCGCATCGGCTTCGACGGCGGCCTGAGCATCAACCGCAGCGACTTCGGCATCACGTGGAACGCGGCCCTCGAGACCGGCGGCGTCCTCGTCAGCGACAAGATCACGCTCGAGTTCGAGATCTCGGCGATCAAGACCGCCTGAACCACACACCACGACGCGTGAGGGGCGGCCCCGGATCTCGGGGCCGCCCCTCACGCGTCCGGCGGCGGGGTCAGCGCGCCGCGGTCCGCCCGGCGCAGTCGACGCAGCGCGTCGTGGCCGGGCGCACCGCCAGCCGCTCCGCCGGGATCGGCCGCCCGCAGTCCTCGCAGGCGCCGTCCCACCCCTGCTCGAGCCGGGTGAGGGCGGCGTCGACGTCGGCGATCGCGCGCCTCGCCTCGTCGGCCGAGGCGCTCGCCTGCGCCCGGTCCCACGCGATGGTCTGGCCCTCCGGATCGTGCTCGTCGTCGGCGTTCGCATCCACCGCGCCCTCGACGATGCGCGCGACGGTCTCCTCCGACGCGGCGAGGCGGACGAGGGCGTCGGCGCGGCGGGCGAGCAGCGCCTCGCGGTGGGTCCGGGGCGTGGTCGTGCCCTCGGACGCGTCCGGTCCGCGGCCGGCGTCAGGCCCGGGGCGTGGCGAACGTGTCATACCCGTGCCCCGAGCCGCGCGGCACGATCTCGTCGAGCTCGGCGAGGTCCTCCTCGCTCGGCTCCCACTCCAGGGCGGCCGCGTTGAGCGCCACCTGCTCCGGGCGGGACACCCCCGCGATGACGGAGGAGACCGTCGGTTGGGCGGCCAGGCCGGCGATCGCCACGTGCAGCAGCTCGACGCCGCGGGCCTCGGCGAACCCGGCGAGGGCCTCGACGACGTCCCAGTCGGCGCCCGCCAGGCGCGACGCCTGGCTCGACTGCGCGAGGCGGCTGCCCTCCGGCGCGTCCTGCCCACGGCGGTACTTGCCCGTGAGAAGGCCGTACGCGAGCGGGAAGTAGGGCAGCACCCCCACCCCGAGATGCTCGCAGGCCGGCACGAGGTCGGTCTCCGCCGAGCGGTTGTACAGCGAGTACTCGTTCTGCGCCGAGACGAACGCCTGCACGCCGAGCGACTCCGCGAGCCGGTTCGCGTCGACGACCTCCCAGGCGCGCAGGTTGGAGCAGCCGACGTAGCGGACCTTGCCTTCGCGGACGAGGTCGTCGAGCGTCGTCAACGTCTCCTCCATCGGCGTGTTCCGGTCGGGGGTGTGCAACTGGTAGAGGTCGATCCAGTCGGTGTCGAGGCGGCGCAGGCTCGCCTCCACCGCCCGGCGGATGTAGCGCCGGGATCCGCGCCGGTCGAAGTCGGGCCCGTTCAGGCCCTCGAGATCCATGCCGAACTTCGTCGCGACCACGACCTCGTCGCGGCGCCCCCGCAGCGCGCGACCCAGCAGCGTCTCGCTCTCGCCGCGCGTGTACGTGTCGGCGGTGTCGAAGAACGTGACCCCGTGCTCGAGCGCGGCGTCGACGATCCGGACCACCTCGTCGGCGTCGGTCCGCGCGCCGAAGGCGTTGCACCCGATGCCGAGGGCCGAGACCGCCAGACCGCTGTTCCCCACGGAGACATTGCGCATGTGCCGACCCTACGACCCGTCGTTCGGGGCGACGGATCTCCCCCGCAGCGCGACCCGCCTCACAGGCGGACCACGTCGGCGTGACCGATGGCGGAGTACCGACCGGGCGTGCAGGTGAGGAGGACGACCTGGGCGCCGGGGTCGAGGCGGCCGAACGCCGCGCAGACGCGGCGCAGCTTGTCGGGGTCGGAGTAGCCGAGCGCGTCGTCGATGAGCACGGGCACGCCGTGCTCGGCGTCGACGACGCTCGCGCAGGCCAGGCGTGTGAGGATGGCGAGCTGCTCCTTGGCGCCGCTCGACAGGTGGGCGAACGGGACGGCGCGGCCGTCGACGGTGCGGCTCGTCACGGACAGGTCGTCGGCGACCTCGACGTCGAACGACGCGCCGTAGACGACGCGGCCCAGCCGGGTGATCGCATCGGTGAAGGGCCGCACGTAGGCGCGGCGGGCCGCGTCGGACTCGTCGCGCAGCAGCGTGCGTAGCAGCCGGGCCGCCTGGGCGTGCCGCGTCGTGGCCTCGAACAGCCGGGTGACGTGCGCATGTTCGGACCGGGCCGCGTCGAACGCCTCGCGCCGGCCCTGCCCGCCGGCGTGCTCGAGGCGTGCGGCGACCCGCAGCCGGTCGTCCTCCAGTTCCCGCCGCCGCCGCAGCACGCCCGGGACCTCGGCGCGCGCCGACTCGAGCTGGGTCCGCAGCGCGTCGACGTCGGCCTCGCGCACGCGCTGCTCGTGGCGGCCGGCCTCGCGTGACGCCTCCTCGGCCCGGGCTGCGGCGCTCTCGCGCGCGGACTCGAGGTCGGCGTCGGCGCACGCCTCGCGCGCCGCGGCCAGACGCGCGGACAGGCCGGCCGTCTCGGCGGCGACCGCCTCGGCGAGGCTCTCGGCGCGGGCGAGCTCGATGCGCGCCTCGTGCCCGGACTCCCGCGCCGCGTGGTGGGCGTCCCGCACCCGCTCGACCTCGTCGCGGGCCGCGTCGTGGGCCTCACGCGCCCGCGTCAGTCCGGCTTCGGGCGGCTCGGTCGGAGCGGTCGATTCGACGTCGTCGGCCCCCTCGGTGCTCTCTGCGTTCTCGGCGTTCTCGGCCGGCCGCTCGCGCAGTCGGTCGCGGGCGGCGGCGAGGTCGTCGCGGTTGTCGCCGGACAGGAGCGCCGCGAGGGCGTCTCGCGCGGAACGGACGTCCTCCTCGCGGTCGCGGCGCACGTCGTGGGCGGCGCGGGCGGCGTCGAGGGAGTCGACGCCCGCCCGGACCAGCGCGTCGTCGAGCGCCTCACGCGCCTGCGCCACCCCGGCGGCGAGCCGCGACGCCGCCTCGTCGGGGGCCAGCGCGATCTCGACCTCGCCGCCGACGACGAGGGTGACCGGCTCGCTGAGCGCCCGCTCCCACGGGGCGTCGAGTATAAGCGGCGACCCGTCGACCTCGACGACGGGGTGTCCGTCGAGCCGGCGCACGCTCACCCGAGCGCTGACGGCGTCCTCGCGGGCCCGGGCCACCGCGAGGTCGCGGGCCGCGTCCTCCACGCGCCGCAGGGCGGCGGCGTCGACGGGCGCCTCGTCGGCCGCGGCGCGGGCAGCGTGCAGGTCGGCGCTCGCGCGATCGATCCGGTCGAGCCGGGCCTCGACTTCCCGGAGCTCCTCGGCCTCGCGGGCGTGCTCGGCCCGGGCCCGGGCCGCGACCAGGTCGGCCCGCGTACGCGCCTCCGCCGCCACCGCCGCGTCGAGCTCGGCGGCGCGGCCCGCGGCGGCGGCGTCGTCGGGGGCGAGCCGTTCCCGCAGTTCGTCGAGCGTGGACCGGGCGCCGGCCAGGGCCAGTTCGCGCTCGGCGAGGTCGCGGACCGCCCGGGCCCGCTCCTGCGCACGCCCGATCGCGAGGTCGTGGTCGCGGCGGGCGTCG
Source organism: Agilicoccus flavus (assembly GCF_014857905.1). Classification (GTDB taxonomy): domain Bacteria; phylum Actinomycetota; class Actinomycetes; order Actinomycetales; family Dermatophilaceae; genus Agilicoccus; species Agilicoccus flavus. The sequence goes on from NZ_JACYXE010000009.1 coordinate 36,466, forward strand.
TCGTGGGCGCGCCGGGCCCGCTGCGCGGCCGCGACCACGTCCTCGACGTCGGCCCAGTGCGCCTCGACCTGGTCGAGGGCGGCCCGGGCGGCGGTCTCCTGGCGGGCGCACTCGGTGATCTCGGCCTGGAGCCGGGCGTGCCGGTCGACGTCCGCGGCCACCTCGTCGAGCCCGGCCTGCGCGGCGGCGACAGCGGCCTCCGCGCGCTCGAGCCGCTCGCCGAGCACCCGGTACTCGCCCGTGGGCTGCCCGCTCTTGGCGGTGAAGTAGCGCAGGTACACCTCCTCGGCGGCGGCGAGGATCGTGTCGCCCTCTCCCCCCGGCGCGTTCGCCGCACCTGCCGCGCGGTCGAGGGCCGCCGCCAGCGCCGGCGACCCCGACAGCTCCGCCGGGTCGAGGGGGCTCGCCTGCATGAGCCGGAGCGCCCGCCACAGGTGCAGGTCGGCCGTCTGCGCGAGCAGGGCGCGCACGCGCTCGTGTGCCACGTCGCCCACGAGCTGCTCGCGGGTCGGTGCCGTGACGTCGAGCTCGGTGAGGCTGCGGCGCAGCCAGCGCTTGCGATAGGTGAAGCGGTAGGGCCCGGTGGACATCTCGACCTCGACGAACGGGCCGACATCGCGCCCGATGGGCCGGGCCGCCCGGATCTCGGCCCGCCGGGAGGTGTCCTTGTGGTCGAGGAGCAGGTCGAGCGCCTCGATCATCGAGGTCTTGCCGACCTCGTTCGGCCCCTCGACGACGAGGATGCCGCGGTCGGGGAAGCGCAGCTCGCGATGCTCGATCCCCTTGAAGTCGCGGATCTCCATCCGGTGCAGCCTCATGCCGCGGGCCCCTTGGCGAGGCGATACAGCAGCGACAACGCGTCGCGCGCCGTCCCGGCCTCGTCGCCCGCCGACCCGGCGCCGGCGGGTCCGGGGCCGGCCGCGCCGCCGACCCCCGCCTGGGCGGCGAGCCGGTCGACGACGTGGTCGACGAACCCGCCGACCCCGAGGTCGGTCAGCTCGTCGCCGACGACGACGGCGATGTCGTCGTGGCTGCTCCACGTGATGCGCGCCGCGAACGCGTCGTCGTAGGCGTCGAGCAGCGTGTCCAGGCGTGCCTTGTCGGCGAGGGTGAGCGTGCCCTGCAGGGCGGTGCGGACGACGGTCCGGTCCTTGGGCGCGAGGGCGCCGAGCTCCTCGTCGAGGGCGTCGATGTCGGCCGCGCCCTCGACCTGCGCCTGCACCGACACGAACGACCACGTGCCCACGTGATGCGGGGTGAGCACCGGCGGGGCGCCCGCCGAGACGTCGACGACGAGCACGTCGCCCGGCTGCTCCTCCCGGAACGACGTGACCTCGGGCGAGCCCGAGTAGTGGACCGCCTCCCCCACACCCAGCCGGGTGTGTTTGTCGCCCAGGGCGACGTAGTGCACGACGCCGTCGGCGAGCGCCCGCTGCAGGCCCGCGAGCCCGATCGAGCGCACGGAGGACTCGTCGGGGTCGAGGACGTCGAGCGCACCGTGGCCCACGGCGATCCGCACGCCGTCGGCGGGACCGAGCCCGGCGAGCGCGTCGGCGAGGAGGTCGGACAGCGGCTCCTTCGAGAACCAGGGGGCGGCCACGAGCTCGACCCCCGGCGCGACCTCGTGGAGCCCCGGGGTGTCGAGGACCACGACGTTCTCGGGCCGCGCGGCCGCGAACACCCGCGAGGAGTACACGCTCACCGCGTCGAGCGGGTCGTGGTTGCCGGGCAGGAGATAGACGGGGACGTCGATGCTGCCCATGGCCTCGAGCGCCCGCCGGACGGTCTGGGTGGCCACGAGGCTCGACTCGAAGACGTCGCCGGCGACGACGACGAACTCGCACCCCTCCCGCCGCGCCACGTCGGCCACGGACCGGATCGCGTCGATGCGCGCTCCCGTGTACCGGGCCTGCGCCTCCCCCTCGAGGAAGTGACGGGTCATGCCGAGCTGCCAGTCGCTGGTGTGCAGGAACCGCACCACGTCACCCTCCCTTCCTCCGGCGCCGCGCCCCGCGGCTTCGTCGTCCTCGACGCTAATGCCCACCACCGACAGACTCGCGGAGGTCGGCCGGGTGGCGGCGCGCGCCCCCGCGCCATCCGCCCTCACCGCACCCGACCGTACGTGGCGTTCGGGGACCAGATTCGGTGCAGCCCGGTGTGTTTGCCGGTGCGCGGGGCGTCGTACATCTTCCCCTTGCCCGCGTAGATGCCGACGTGGTGGGCGGGCCGGCCGAAGAACACGAGGTCGCCGGGCCGGGGGTCGTTCGTCTTCTTCGCGAAGCGCTGCTGCGCGGCCGCCGTGCGGGGCAGCTCGACCCCCACGCGGCCGTACACGTGCTGGGTGAACCCCGAGCAGTCGAAGCCCTTCGTGCTCGTGCCGCCCCACCGGTAGCGGATACCCGACAGCCCCGCCGCGGTGGCCGTGGCCCGGTCCACCGCCCGCGCCGGCGTCGAAGGGTTGGCCCGCCGCGGCGTCTCCCGTCGCCGCTCGGTCCGGGACGGGCTCGCCCCGGGTGCCTTCGTCGTCGAGGGCTTCACGGCGGGCTTCGCGGGAGGCTCGGCAGAAGGCTTCGCAGACGGCGTCTCGGAGGGCTTCCCTGCGGGCCCCTCCGAGGGCACGACAGAGGGCTGCTCGGCGCCCGTCTGCGCGGACCCCGGGGCCGACCGCTGCGGCGGCGTCGGGGGTGCGTCCCCGTCGCCGTCCTCGGCCGTCTCGCCCGGCGCCGTGGGGGCCGGCGTGCTCGGCGTCCCCTCGTCCCCGCTCGCCGGGGTGGCGGGCACCGGCGACACCGGCGGCCCCGGCACGCTCGTGCCCGGCACGACCGGCGGCGGGGACGCAGGCCGTGTCGCGATGGAGGGCGGCGACACCGCCACCGCGGGGGACGGAGACCCTGCCGTCGCCTCGGGCAGCTGGATGACGACCACGAGGGTGTCGCCCGCCTGCGCCTGTGCGCCCTGGCGGGCCAGCGCCTCGACGACCGCCGCGGCGAGCCGGTCCCGATCCATCCCCGCGACCGGGGACGAGGCCGGCGCGGGGGCGGACGACGGCGCGGGCGGCGTCACGGCCGGGCTCCCCGACGACGCCACCGTCGGCCCCGCCGACGACGCGGGGGATGCCGCGTCCGACGACGTCGCGGGGCTCGTGGGCATCGGCGCCGGGAGGTCGGGCGTCGGTGCGCCCGGCGCGGCGTCCGATCCGTGCGCCTGCGGCCCGGCGGTCCGGGCGTCGTCGGTCGCGACCGGGAGCGGCCGGTCGGTGGCGAGGGCCGGGGCCGCGGCCGGAACGGTCAGGGCGGCGGCCACACCCGAGGCGAGCACCAGAGCGCCGGGGCCACGGGGCAGGCCGCGGGATGGGGTGCGGGGCAGGGCGCGATGCCGGCCCGGGGTCGAGCGGGGGACGACGGCGGAGGGTGCGAACGCCGTCGCCGAGGAGGAGGAGCCCATGGGTCTGCTTTCCGGCCTCGCCCGCGGTCACCCGCGCCCCGCCGCACCGCACGCAGGGGCGACGCCCGGGTGGCGGCGGGGGCGGCGAGCCACGAGGACGGTCGCCAGGCGACGACCCCTGCACGCTACGAACGTCGTGGGAGCCGGCCGATCCGTCGTGCACAGCCCCGCCGCACGGCGCGCATGCCGCCCCGGCCAGGACTCACGTGTGGACGAAACCCTCAGGCCCCCGTGGTGACGAAGAGGTGCGCCGCGAGATCGGGCGGCAGGTAGGCGGCGTCGGACTCGGCGGCGTCGGCGGCGCGGACCACGTAGGTCGTCCCGTCGCGGCGGACGACGAGCTCGGCCCCGGGCACGACACCCGCGGCGTGCACCCCGGCGAGGATGTCGGGCTCCCCCTGCAGCTCCTCACCGATGCGGCGCAGGACGACGCGCTCGCTCGAGGGGTCCTCCACGGACGTCAGGTGCATCGTGTCGCCCGGGGTGAACGGCAGTGACGTCTCGCCCAGCTCCTCCAGCCCCGGGATGGGGTTGCCGTAGGGGCTCAGCCCGTGCTCGGTGAGCATGGCGAGGATCTTGCGCTCCACCCGCTCGGACATGACGTGCTCCCACCGGCACGCCTCGTCGTGGACGTACTCGTACTCGAGGCCGATGACGTCGACGAGGAGGCGCTCGGCGAGCCGGTGCTTGCGCATGACGCGCACCGCTCGGGCCCGCCCCTCGGGCAGGAGGACGACGTGGCGGTCCTCCTGGACCTGGACGAGGTCGTCACGCTCCATGCGCGCCACCGTCTGCGAGACCGTGGGGCCGGAGTGCCCGAGCCGCTCGGCGATCCGGGCCCGCAGCAGCGGGATGCCCTCCTCCTCGAGCTCGAGGAAGGTCCGCAGGTACATCTCCGTGGTGTCGATCAGGTCCGTCACGCGCCCCAGTCTCGCACCACCGGCGCGCCGACCGCGCGTCCTGCCGCGGCGCACGACCCGCGCCGTCCCGCGCTCAGGGCTGCAGGCGTTCCGAGCGCCAGGCCTCCGGCGCGTCCAGGCCCCCTTCGCCCACCCGGGTGAAGCGCAACCGGTCGTGCAGACGGTCGGGCCGGCCCGACCAGAACTCGACCGACTCGCACGCGATGCGGTAGGCGACCCAGTCCTCGGGGGCCGGGACGTCGTCGGGGGACCCCGTGTCGGGCCATCGGGTCGCCTCCGCGGCGTAGGCCGCCTCGAGCTCGGCCCGCCCGGGCACCGGGTGCGACTGCCGCGACGCGCGGGCCGAGATGCGCGAGCCCCACGGACGGGTGCGCCAGTAGGCGTCGGCCGTCTCGGCGTCGATCACCTGGGCCCGCCCCCGGAATCGCACCGCCCGATACAGGGGTGTCCACGTGAGGGCGGCCGCGATGGTCCCCGTCCGCTCGATCTGCGCGGCCTTGGCCGAGTGGAGACTCGAGACGAACCCGGGCCCGGTCGGGTCGAAGAACCGCATGAGGACGACCCGGACGTCGGGCATGCCGTCGGCGTCGACCGTCGCGACGGCGAGCGCCGAGGGTTCGTGGATCCGGCCGTCGCGCGCGGCCTGCGCCGCGTCGTCCACCCACGTGCGCGCCAGCGCCCACGGCGCGCGCCCCGCGGTCTCCTCGTCGATGCCGATCCCCTCGTAGTCCCACCGGCGCACCTGTTCCATGCCACGACCCTAGGAGACGGGCGAACGGTCCCGTCGGCTCGCCCGCCGCTCACCGGTCGACGGCCGTGTTCACCACCCCCATCGGCGGACCGCCCGGGGCCGCCGGCGGGCGGCAGCCCGAGGGGACGACGTCGGACGCGACGCGCCGCCTGCAGGGTGACCGATTCGTCGCATTCGTCCCGGGTCGCCGGGATCATCCGCGTTCGGATGACGCACAATGGCGGCATGCCGTCGCCGCCGACCGTCGACCGCCTGGGGTCAGGGCCTTACGAGGCCGCCCCCCGGGCCTTCTCGACGCGCATCGCCGAGGCCGACCCCGCCTCCGACACGCTGCGCTACCGGGGCGTGGCCCTGCGCGACCTCGTCGGGACGGTGCCGTACGCCCAGGTCTGGGGTCTGCTCGTCGACGACAGCTTCGCCACGCAGCTCCCGCCCGCGGAGATGTTCCCGCTGCCCGTGCGCACGGGTGACATCCGCGTCGACGTGCAGAGCGCCCTGGCGCAGCTCGCGCCGGTGTGGGGTTTCCGGCCCCTGCACGACGTGTCGGTCCCGGAGGCGCGCGACCAGCTCGCCCGCGCCTCGGTCCTCGCGCTGTCGTTCGTCGCGCAGTCGGCGCGCGGCCCGGACCTGCCGATCGTCCCGCAGCGGGTCGTCGACCGGTCCGACTCGATCGTCGAGCGCTTCCTCATCCGGTGGCGCGGCGAGGCCGACCCGCGCCACGCCGAGGCCATCGAGACGTACATGATCGCGGCGGCGGAGCACGGGTTCGGCCCCTCGACCCTGACCGCGCGGATGGTGGCCTCGACCGGCGCGGACGTGGCCGCCTGCCTGTCGGCCGCCGTGGGCGCGAGCAGCGGGCCCCTGCACGGCGGCGCCCCGGCCCGCGCCCTCTCGCTGCTCGAGGCCGCCGAACGCGACGGCGACCCCGATCGGTGCGTCGCCCGGGTCCTCGACTCCGGCTATCGCCTCATGGGCTTCGGCCACCGGATCTACCGGCGGGCCGACCCGCGGGCCGAGGTCGTGCGCGAGACCTGCCGTCGCCTCGAGGCCCCGCGCTACGAGCTCGCCCTCCGGGTCGAGGCGGCCGCCCGGGCCGCCCTGGCCCAGCGCCACCCCGACAAGCCGGTGCCGACCAACCTCGAGTTCTGGGGGGCGGTGCTGCTCGACGCCGCGCGGGTGCCGGCGTCGATGTACTCCGCCGTGTTCACGTGCGCCCGCGTCGCCGGCTGGTCGGCGCACATCCTCGAGCAGAAGGCAGCGGCACACGTCGTGCGCGGCCTCGCGCGCTACGAGGGCGCCGGCCCGCGGGGCTTGCTCGACGTCGTCGGCGGGCGCGAGATGATGGGGGTGTGACCCGCCTCCCCCTCGAGCTGCTCCCCCGCGACGGCCGGTTCGGTTCCGGCCCGAGCAAGGTCCGCCCCGAGCAGGTCTCGGATCTGCTCGCCCGCGCCGACTGGCTCGGCACCTCGCACCGGCAGGCGGGCGTCCGCGACGTCGTCGGGTCGCTGCGGGAGGGCCTGTCCGAGCTCTTCGACCTCCCCGACGGCTACGAGGTGGTCCTCGGCAACGGCGGGTCGACGACGTTCTGGGACGTCGCGACGTTCGGGCTCGTGCGACGCCGCGCCCACCACCTCGTCATCGGCGAGTTCAGCGGGAAGTTCGCGAAGGCCACGGCGGCCGCACCGTTCCTCGACGAGCCGGGCGTCACCCGCGCCGAGCCCGGCACGTGCGCCGACCTGCTCACCGACGACGACGCCGACGTCTACGCCTGGCCGCAGAACGAGACGTCCACCGGCGTCATGGTGCCCGTGCACCGGGTGCCCGGGGCGGCCGACGACGCGCTCATGGTGGTCGACGCCACCTCCGGCGCCGGGGGCCTGACCGTCGACATGTCGCAGGTCGACGCCTACTACTTCGCGCCGCAGAAGGCGTTCGCCTCCGACGGCGGATTGTGGTTCGCGATCCTCTCGCCGCGCGCCCTGGATCGGGTCGTGGAGCTGGCCGCGTCGGGCCGCTGGTGCCCCGCGTCGCTCGACCTGTCGATCGCGCTCGAGAACTCCCGCAAGAACCAGACGTACAACACGCCCGCCCTGGCCACGCTCGCGCTCATGGCCTCGCAGGTGCGTTGGCTCGGCGACCACGGCGGCCTCCCCTGGGCCACCGCGCGGTGCGCCGACTCGGCCTCCCGCCTCTACGACTGGGCGGAGCGGACCGCGTACACGTCGTGCTTCGTCGCCGACCCGGCCCACCGCTCGAACGTCGTCGGCACCGTCGACCTCGACGAGCGCATCGACGCCGCCCACGTGCGCGCACTGCTGCGCTCGGAGGGGATCGTCGACCTCGACCCGTACCGGACGTTGGGCCGCAACCAGATCCGGGTGGGCATGTTCCCGGCCGTGGATCCCGAGGACGTCTCCGCGCTCACCCGGTGCGTCGACGCCGTCGTCGCCTCGCTCTGACCCGGTCGCCGGCCGGCCGGGCGCTCAGCGGACGAACGGGGCGATGAGCACCACCGCGAGCATCGCGGCGAGCGCGACGAGGACGATGAGGCGGCGGGTCCTCGGGGTCATCGCGTCACCTCCGGCAACGGTGTGGGCGGCGGCCCGCTCACGAGCAGGTGCGGCGTACGCGCCCGACGGTAGCGCACCCGCAGACCCCGGTAGACCACGAGATAGACGAGCACGCCCACCAGCAGCAACGCGTCGGCGACCGAGCCCACGAGGATCGTCGCCCGGGCCCCCCAGTTCTCGCCGACCCACCCGATGAGCGGCGCCCCGAGCGGCGTGCCACCCATGAAGATCGCGAAGTACAGGGCCATGACGCGGCCGCGCATCTCCGGCGCGACGGCGAGCTGCACCATCGAGTTGGCCGTCGGCATGATCGTCATCGCGGTGAGCCCGACGGGCACGAGCAGGGCGGCGAAGGTCCAGTAGGACGGGGCGAAGGCCGCCGCGGTCGAGGCGAGCACGAACGCGGCGAGTCCGCCGACGACGACACGCAGGCGCGCCCGCTCCCGGCGGGCGACGAGCAGGGCGGCGGCGAGCGACCCCACGGCCATGATCGACCCGAGCAGACCGAACTCCCCCGGCCCCTGGTGGAAGACCGTCGTCGCCATGAGCGCCGTCGTCATCTGGAAGTTCATCGCGAACGTGCCGTGGACGAAGACGATGGCGAACACGAGCAGGACGTCGGGCCGGGCGAGCACGTAGGCGAGCCCCTCCCGCGCGCCACCGCCGCCGCGGCGCAGGGGCGCCGGCCGCAGGGTCCGCGCGTCCATCGCCCACAGGCAGGCGATGATCGCGACGAAGCTCGCCGCGTCGACGAGGAACACGCCCCCGGTGCCGACGAGCGCGATGAGAACCCCGGCGACGGCCGGCCCGATGAGTCGCGCCATGTTGAAGTTCGCGCTGTTGAGGCCGACCGCGTTGGTGAGCAGGTCGGGCCCGACGACCTCGGAGACGAACCCCTGCCGGGCCGGGGTGTCGATCGCGGCCGCCGACCCGAGCGCGAAGGTCAGCGCGTAGACGAGCGGCAGCGTCGCGGTGCCCGTGAGCACGAGCACGGCCGTCGTCAGCTGGATGATGGCCATCGCGCCCTGGGTCGCCGTGAGCACCCGCCGCTTCGGGAAACGGTCGGCGATCCCACCGGAGACGGGGGCGAAGAGCACCGCGGGCAGGAACTGCAGGGCGGTGCAGATGCCGAGGGCCGCCGCGGAGTGGTCGGTCAGCTCGGTGAGCACGAGCCAGCCCTGGGCGGTGCGCCCCATCCACGTGCCGACGTTGTTGACGAGCGCCCCGACGAAGAACAGGCGGTAGTTGCGCTCGACGAACGACCGGAAGGTGGGGCTCACGCGTCGGCCACCTTCGACAACACCGGGGCCGCCGCGGCGAGGAGGGCGATCTCGCGCTCGCAGAGGCCGGCGAGCCGCGCGCCCATCCACAGGTCGCGCCGGGCGCGCACGTCGGCGACGGCGGCGCGCCCCGCCTCCGTGATCGCGACGACGACCTGACGCCGGTCGAGGGCGTTCTCGAGCCGCTGCGCGAGGCCGGCGTCGACGAGGGAACCGACGGTGCGCGTCATGCTCGGGCCGCTGACGCGCTCGGTCTCGGCGAGGCGCGTGACGGGCAGGGGCCCCGACTCGAGCCGGGCGAGGACGCTGAACCGGTGGGGTGCGAGCGCGTCGGGGGCGCCCGGCCGACCGGACTGCTCGAAGCGCACGCGCCGGCTGATCCGCATGCACGCGAGGCGCACCTCGGCGGCCAGGGCCGCGACGTCGACCTCGCCGGTGCTGTCGGTACCGCCGGTGCTGTCGGTGCCGCCGACGTCGCCGACGCGCGAGCCGGTCGCGGTGGGGGTGGGCGCGTCCGGCGGCGTGGCCACGGTGACTCCAGGGGGTCGACTCGGCGGGTGCTTAGCTCAACTCCGTAGCTTAGCTCAGCATTCCGCGGGCCGCACGACGACGCCCCCGCCGCCGGGGAGGCGACGGGGGCGACGGAGGCGACAGAGGCGGCCCGGACGCTCAGGCGGCGCCGAGGAACGACTTGATCGGGTCGATCGCGAAGTACACGACGAAGAGCACCGCGATGAGCCACATGAGCGGGTGCAGCTCGCGGGCGCGGCCGCGGGCGATGCGGATGACGACGTACGTGACGAAGCCCGCGCCGATGCCGGCCGTGATGGAGTACGTGAACGGCATGAGCACGATGGTGAGGAACGCCGGGATGGCGATGTCCATGTCGTGCCAGTCGATGCCCGTGACCTGCTGCATCATGAGGAACCCGACGATGACGAGCGCCGGGGTGGCCGCCTCGTACGGGACGATCGCGACGAGCGGGGCGAGGAACGTCGCGAGCAGGAACAGGATGCCGGTGACCACGGAGGCGAACCCGGTCCGGGCGCCCTCGCCCACCCCGGAGGCCGACTCGATGTAGGCCGTGTTGCTCGACACGCTCGCGGCGCCGCCGGCCGCCGCGGCGAGGGAGTCGACGACGAGGATGCGCTGGGTGCGGGGCGGGTTGCCTTCATCGTCGAGCAGGTCGGCCTCCGCGCCGATGGCGACCATGGTGCCCATCGTGTCGAAGAAGTCGGCGAGCATGAGCGTGAAGACGAGCAGCGCGGCGGAGACGATGCCGATCTTCTCGAACGACCCGAGCAGGCTGAACTGCCCGACGAGTCCGAAGTCGGGCGGGTCGATGATGTCGCTCGGCAGGGCCGGGACGTTCAGGCCCCACCCCGTGGGGTTGACGACCTTTCCGGTCGCGTCGGTCTGGCTGCCGACCCCCACGATCGCCTCGACGACGATCGCGAGGATCGTGCCCCCGACGATGCCGTAGAGGATGGCGCCGCTGACGCGCTTGACCATCATGACGATGATCGCGAGCAGGACGATGACGAAGACGAGGCTGGGCCACCCGGCGAGGAAGCCGCCCGGGCCGAGCTGCACGGGCGTGGCCGGCGCCTTGCGCACGATGCCCGCGTCGAAGAGCCCGATGAGCGTGATGAACAGGCCGATGCCGACGCTGATCGCCGTCTTGAGCTGGGCGGGGATCGCGTGGAACACGGCCTGGCGGAAGCCGGTGAGCACGAGCAGCAGGATGATGATGCCCTCGAGGACGACGAGCCCCATCGCGTCGGCCCACGTCATCCGCGGCAGGCTGGCAATGCCGAACGCGACGAACGCGTTGAGCCCGAGCCCGGTCGCGAGCGCGAGCGGGAAGTTCGCGACGAGCCCCATGAGGATCGTCATGACGCCCGCGACGAGCGCCGTGCCGGAGGCGACGAGGGCGAGGTCCGGCTCGGTGCCGCCGCCGAGGAACCGGCCCGTGCCGTCCTGCACGGTGCCGATGATCAGGGGGTTGAGGACGACGATGTACGCCATCGTGAAGAAGGTCGCGACGCCGCCGCGGATCTCGCGGCCGATCGTCGAACCGCGCCGGCTGATGGAGAAGAAGCGGTCGACGCCGCTGCGACCGTCGGCGCGGGTGGTGGTAAGGGGGGGCGCGCTGCTCATGGGCGGAAGCCTAGAGGGGGCCGCGCGGCGGCCCGAGGGGCGCCCGAACGGCGGACAGCGGGCGCTCGCCCCGAGGCGACATGCGCGCCCGGCGTCCCGCCGCCGCGCGCGCAGAATCGCGTGGGCGGCGACGTCGGGCGGTCCGGCTCAGCCCGGGACGACGTCGTAGGCGAGGTCGTCGAGGAGCGGCTCGAGGACGACCTCCGGGCGCGGGGGCACGTCGGTCTCGCTGTGCGCGCCGCACCCGTGGTCGAGGCTGACGACCTTGCCGTCGGACGGCGACCATCCGTTTGCGCACACGCCGAAGACGGCGCGCAGCGCACCCGACAGCGGCAGGAAGTACCCGCACGTGGAGCACGGGGCCGCGGCCTGCTGGGCGACGTCGGCGTGGGGGCCGGCGTCCCCGTCGTACCAGCGCTGGGCGGCGACGTCGCGACCCTCCGCGGAGAGCACGCGGGTGCGGCCGAGGCCGAGCTCCCACTGCGCCATCGCGTCGACGTCCTCGTCGCCCGTGGCCTCGAAACCGGGCTCGAGGAGCGCGTCGTCCTCCTCGTAGGGCAGGACGTCGCCCGCCCCGACGTCGCCCGGTCGGAGGCGCTGGGTGTAGGGAAGCCACTCCGGCGAGAGCACGGAGTCGTCGGTGGGCAGCAGGTGCGTCTCGCTCACCGTGACGGCGCGCGAGCGCGGCGCCCGGGAGACGGTGACGGCCCAGCGCCAGCCGCGGTAGGCCCGCGCCGTGCACCGGAACGAGTGCGTCGCGACGCGCTCGCCCTCCATGACGACGCCGAGGTGGTCGCCGACCGTGCCGGGCTCGGCGATCTCGAGCGCGGCCGCCCGGGCCGCGTCGACCGCGTCGGCGAGGGTGAGGTCCTTCTTCAGGGTGGGCATCGTCAGGCTCCGTCGAGGTCGGAGGCCACGGCCCGCAGCACCGCCGCGACCTTGCCGGCGACCTTGGGGTCGGGGTAGTGGCCGCGACGCAGCTGCGTCGAGACGCCGTCGAGGAGCGTGATGAGGTCCTCGACGATGACGACCATCTCGTCGGTGGGCTTGCGGTGCTTGGCGTGCTGGGCCGCGGCGATGGACGGGGCGCGGTCGAGCACGCTGACCTGCATCGCCTGGGCGCCGCGGCGCCCCTGCGCCACGCCGAACTCGACCTTGGTGCCGGCCTTGAGCGTGGCCACGCCCGCGGGCAGCGCGTTGGCGTGCAGGAACACGTCGCCTCCCGCGTCGTCGGAGAGGAACCCGAAGCCCTTCTCCGCGTCGTACCACTTCACCTTGCCAGTGGGCACCTGCGCACACCTTCCCCGCCGCTCGAGGCGGCCGCCGTCATCGTTCGTCGTGGGCGGCGCGCCGAGTCCGCCGTCGGCGGACGGGCCTGCGCCGTCCTCACCAGGCTATCCGGTGGCACAACACCCGGGCACGCGCGTTTCGTCCCGCGCACGGGCGGGGGCCGCGCACGCCCGGCTCAGGGCGTCGGGTCGATGCCGAACGTGCCGCTCCACGCCTGGCCCGGCTGCAGGACGATCAGGTCGCGGCCGGAGTCGAACGCGCCCGGCGGGCACGTCATCGGCTCCACGGCGACCCCCGTGCGCCGCCGGGCCGGCTCGAGCAGCGTGCCGCCGGAGTAGATCTGCAGCCACGGGAAGGTGGCGGCGTCGGCCCAGACGCGGGTCGTGCGCTCCGGCCCGCGCAGCTCCACGGTCCAGCGACCGTCGGCGCCGGTGTCGAGATCGGTGTAGGCGAGGTCGACGTCGCGGTCGCCCACCGGGTCGTCCCCGCGGAAGTCGTTGCTCGGGTCGACGGGCACGATCTGCGGCCCGCCGTCCGCCGCGCGGCCGGCCACGAGCCGGTCGTCGACGACGAGCCGGGAGCGGGCCGGCGCGACGAGGACGAGGTCGTCGACCCGCTCCTCCCCCGCCGTCACGTACGGGTGGGCGCCGAAGCCGAACGGCGCGGGGGTCTGGGACAGGTTGGTCGCGCGCGTCGTCACGGTGAGGCCGGACGCGCCGAGGGTGTACGTGACGTCGATGCGCAGGATCCAGTCCCAGCCCGGCTGCGGGAGGAGGTCGAGGCGCAGGGTCACCTCGTCCTCGGCCAGGTGCACCGCCGTGAACGGCAGCCAGCACGCGAGTCCGCCGAGGGCGTTGTGCCGCTCGGGCTCGGTGTGCGCCAGCAGACGCGTCGTGCCCTCGAAGGTGTACTCGCCGTCGCCGATGCGGTTCGGCCAGGGCACGAGCAGCTTGCCGCGGAAGGCGGGGCTCGCCTCGCCCTCGGCGAACCCCGAGATGACGGGCCGTCCGCCGACGTCGTACCGCCGCAGCGCGCCCCCGACCTGGACGACGGTCGCGACGTGGTCGCCGTGACGGATCGTCCACTCCGTCCCGCTGGCCCCGGGGAGCCGCTCCTGGGTCGTGTCGTCGGTCTCGGCGTGGCTCACAGGGGTCCTCCGGGGGTGTGTCGTGAGTCGGGGTGTGTCGTGGATCGGGGCGAGGTCGTGGGTGGGGGGCGTCGGGATCGGGGCCGTCACCGGGCTCGTGCGCCGGCCGCGGGCGGCAGGCCGAGGAGCTCGAGCGCCTGCGCGCGCATCTCGACCTTGCGGATCTTGCCCGTCACCGTCATGGGGAACGACGTCGTCACGTGGACGTAGCGCGGGATCTTGTAGTGCGCGAGACGACCGGCGCAGAACTCCCGGATCGCGTCGGCGTCGACCTCGTCGGCACCGTCGCGCAGGATGATCCACGCCATGAGCTCTTCACCGTACTTCTCGTCGGGGACCCCGATGACCTGCACGTCGGCCACGCTGGGGTGGCCGTAGAGGAACTCCTCGATCTCGCGCGGGTACACGTTCTCCCCGCCGCGGATGACCATGTCCTTGATGCGGCCGACGATCGCGCAGTAGCCGTCGTCGTCCATCGTCGCGAGGTCGCCGGTGTGCATCCAGCCCTCCGCGTCGATGGCCTCGGCCGTCTTGTCCTCGTCCTCCCAGTACCCGATCATCACCGAGTAGCCGCGGGTGCACAGCTCTCCGGCGCGCCCGCGGGGGGTCGGCTCGCCCGTCACCGGGTCGACGACCTGGACCTGCAGGTGCGGCATGACGCGCCCGACCGTCTCGGTGCGCCGCCGCAGGTCGTCGTCGGTCCGGGTCATCGTCGACACCGGCGAGGTCTCGGTCATGCCGTAGCAGATCGCGACCTCGCCCATGTTCATGCGCGCGACCACCTGCTTCATCACCTCGACGGGGCACGGCGAGCCCGCCATGATCCCGGTGCGCAGGGTCGACAGGTCGTAGGTGTCGAAGTCGGGCAGCCCCAGCTCGGCGATGAACATCGTCGGGACGCCGTACAGGCTCGTGCAGCGTTCGGCCACGACGGCCTCGAGGGTGAGCGCGGGGTGGAACGAGGGCGCGGAGATGACCATGGCGGAGCCGTGGGAGGTGCACGCGAGGTTGCCCATGATCATGCCGAAGCAGTGGTAGAAGGGCACGGGGATGCACACCCGGTCGGTCGGGCCGTACCCGACGAGCTCGCCGACGAAGTAGCCGTTGTTGAGGATGTTGCGGTGGCTGAGGGTGGCGCCCTTGGGGAAGCCCGTCGTGCCGGAGGTGTACTGGATGTTGATCGGGTCGCCCGGTGTCAGGGAGGCGGAGCGGTCCGCCAGTTCCGCGGCGCTCACGCCCGCGCCCGCCGCGACGACCTCGTCCCAGCTCGGGTCGCCCACGTAGACGACGTCGTGCAGGTCCGGGCACTGCTCCCGCACGTCCTCGACCATGGCCCGGTAGTCGCTGCTCTTGTGCCGCGTCGCGGACACGAGCGTCGACATGCCCGACTGGGTGACGACGTAGGCGAGCTCGTGGCTCCGGTAGGCCGGGTTGACGTTGACGAGGATCGCGCCGATCTTCGCCGTGGCGTACTGCAGGAGGGTCCACTCGGGGCAGTTCGGCGCCCAGATGCCGACGCGGTCGCCGGCGTCCACGCCGCGCGCCATGAGGCCGCGGGCGAGGGCGTCGACGTCGGCGTCGAACTCCCGGTAGGTCCAGCGGCGACCACTCGGGACGTCGACGAGCGCCTCCCGATCCCCATGGGCGGCCACGGTGCGCTCGAGGTTCGCCCCGATCGTCTCCTCGAGCAGGGCGGGCTCCGTCGGGCCCGCGTCGAGCGAGGGGGTCGGGTTCTCGGGCGCGGTCATGGCGGGACCTCCGTGCGGCGTTGCAGGGACGACGTGGGACGCGTCCCATCCTGCGGGCCGGACGCGCCCCCGACAACCGGATCGGGCGACGACGTCGACCTCGGCCGGACCCGGCCGGCATCGCGGCGGACCCAGCCGGCGTCGCGGCGGCACCTGACCGGCCGCCGCGGCCGAGGCGGGGTCCCGTCGCCCGCGGAGGGGACCCGACCTCGGGTCGCGGCGTACCGTTGATCGGGTGCCCACGCGACGTCGAACCGTCCGCAGCCTCGCGGACGACCTCCGCACCCGCCGCGACGACCAGCTCGGCGACCTGCTGACCGCCCGCCCCGACCTCGCCCGCCCGGCGCCGGCCGACGTCGGCGCGCTCGGGGCCCGGGCCGCGACCAGGCCGAGCGTGCAGCGCTGCCTCGACTCCCTCGACCGCGCGCACCTGCAGGTCCTCGAGGCCCTGCTCGTCACCGGCACCGACGCCGTCGACCCCGCCGCCGCGGCCGCCCTGCTCGGGGTCGGACCGCGGCGCCTGGGCCCCTACCTCGACCGGTTGTGGGAGCTCGCCCTGCTGTGGCGCGGCGAGCACTGGCACGTGGTCCGCACCGCCGCCGAGGTGCTCGGCCCGCACGTCGCCGGGCTCGCGCCGGGCGAACCGACCTCCCTGGTCGGACGCGACGGGGCCGGCGGGGCCGGCGGGGCCGGCGCGACGCGCACGACCGGGGCGGCGGAGCGGCTCGCGGCGCTCGGGGAGCGCGAGCCCGAGGCGCGGGCGCTGCTCGACCGGCTGACGTGGGGCCCGCCCGTCGGGCAGCTCGATCCCGCGGGTCCGCTCGGCGGCCTCGCGGAACAGCTCGTCGCCCACGGTCTCCTGCGGCGCGACGGCGGCCAGGACGGCGCGGTGCTCCTCCCCCGCGAGATCGCCCTGGATCTGCGCGGGGGACGCAGCCATGCGGCCTTCGAGACCGAACCACCGGCGGGAGCGGGCCGCGACGTCGCCCCGGAGGCGGTGGCCGCGGCCGGGGCCGGTCAGGCCTCGCTGTTGCTCGAGCAGGTCGACGAGATCGCGGGCTCCTGGGGTCCGCGTCCGCCGCGCGTCCTGCGCAGCGGCGGGCTCGCCGCGCTCGACCTGCGGCGGCTCGCCGCGTCGCTGGAGATCACGCCCGCGCACGCGGCGCTCGTGCTCGAGGTCGCCCACGCCGCGGGGCTCGTCGACGACGACGGCGAGCTCGACCCCGTCTGGGCGCCGACGCCCGAGTACGACGAGTGGCAGCGACACCCTGCCGCGGCGCGATGGGCGACGCTGGCCCGCGCCTGGCTCACCTCCACGCGGGCCCCGCACCTCGTCGGCACCCGGCCGCCGGCCGGCCGCGGCGCGACGTCGTCGATCAACGCCCTGTCGGAGGAGACGACCTGGCCGGCGATCCGTACGCTGCGCCGCGACGTCCTCGCCGAGCTGGCCGACCTGCCGCCCGGCCGGTCGCTGCGCGCCGACGACGTCCTCGCCCGGTTCGCGTGGCGCCGACCGCTGCGCACGTCCGGGCACGTCGCGGACGCTGTGCGGGCCGTGCTCACCGAGGCCGAGATCATCGGCGTCTCCGGGCGCGGCGCGCTCACGGAGGCAGGTCGGGCGCTGCTCGAGGGGGCGCCGCCGGAGCGCATCGCCGCGGCCGTGGACGCCCACATCCCGGCCCCGGTCGAGTCGGTGCTCGTGCAGGCCGACCTCACCGTCGTCGCGCCCGGCCGTCTCGAGGGGGCGCTCGCGGCGTTCCTGCGGCTCGTCGCCGACGTCGAGTCCCGCGGCGGCGCCACCGTCCACCGGCTGACCCCCGAGGGGGTCCGTC
The DNA here is from genome assembly GCF_014857905.1 of Agilicoccus flavus. Lineage (GTDB taxonomy): Bacteria > Actinomycetota > Actinomycetes > Actinomycetales > Dermatophilaceae > Agilicoccus > Agilicoccus flavus. Next base: position 53,608 of record NZ_JACYXE010000009.1, read on the forward strand.
GGTGCCTCGACGCCGGGTGGTCGGCCGACGACGTCCTCGACGCGCTGCGCGACGCGTCGACCGGCCCGCTGCCCCAGCCGGTCGAGTACCTCGTCTCCGACGTCGCGCGGCGCCACGGGCAGGCGCGGGTGGGAGCCGTCTCGGCGTACGTGCGCAGCGACGACCCCGCGACCCTCGACGCCATGGCCGCGCGGGCCGAGCTCGCCCCTCTGCGGCTGCGGCGGCTGGCCCCGACGGTCCTCGTCACCGGGGTCTCGCCGACCGCGCTCGTGGACGCCCTGCGCGGGCAGGGCTTCACCCCCGTCGTCGAGGGCGCCGACGGCGGCCTCGTGCTCACGGCGGTCGACCACCGGCGGGCCGTGCCGCGCCGACGGCCCCCACGGGCGACGTCGACGGCGACCTTCGACACGCAGGACGCGGCGACCCTCGTCTCCGCCCTGCGCGCCGGTGACGAGGCCCGCGCCGGCGCCGACCGCGAGGCCGCGGGACGCGTCGGCCCCTCGGTGCCGGCCTGCGATCCAGCGGTGACCCTCGCCCTCGTCCGGGAGGCGATCGCCGACCGCACCAACGTGTGGATCGGGGTCGCCGACGGGTCGGGCGGCACGACGCGCCTGCTGCTGCACCCCGAGCGCGTGGACGGCGGCCGGGTGCACGGGACCGTCGACGGCCGCACCAGCCCCCAGGCGTTCTCGGTGCACCGGATCACCGGGGCGCGCGCCGCCGACTGACCCTCGGGCACGCGGCGGCCCGGCGGCGGGGTCCGCGCCGATCCGAGGACCGGCGAGCCGCACCGACGGGCCACCGCCGGCGAGCCCGCCGGTCACCAGATGCGGACGCGGTCCTCCTCGGCCAGCCACAACCCGTCGCCCGGTGCGACCTCGAACGCCTCGTGGAACTCGACGAGGTTGCGGACGATGTTCGCGCGCAGGTCCATGGGCGAGTGCGGGTCGAGGGCGAGGAGGCGGCGCGCCTCCTCGGGCCGGGCCGCCCCGCGCCACGCCTGGGCCCAGCCGGCGAAGAAGCGCTGGTCGCCGCTCAGGCCGTCGAGCACGGGCGGCGTCGCCCCGTCGAGCGAGATCCGGTAGGCGAGATGGGCGATGGTCACGCCCCCCAGGTCGCCGATGTTCTCGCCGACGGTGAGCTCGCCGTTGACCTTCTCGCCCGGCAGCTCGCGCGGGGACAGCGCGGAGTACTGCGCGATGAGGGCCCCGGAAAGGGCGTCGAACCGTTCGCGGTCGTCGTCGGTCCACCACTCGGCGAGGTTGCCCGCGCCGTCGTAGCGGCTGCCCTGGTCGTCGAAGCCGTGCCCGATCTCGTGACCGATGACCGACCCGATCGCGCCGTAGTTCACCGCGTCGTCGGCGTCCGCGTCGAAGAACGGCGGCTGGAGAATGGCGGCGGGGAAGACGATCTCGTTCATCGTCGGGTTGTAGTACGCGTTGACCGTCTGCGGGCTCATGTGCCACTCGCCGCGGTCGATGGGGCCGCCCAGCTTGGCGAACTCCCGGTCGGTCTCGAAGGCGAACCCCCGGGCGACGTTGCCGACGAGGTCGGCGGCGTCGAGCTCGTAGGCCGAGTAGTCGCGCCACTCGTCGGGGTAGCCGATCTTCGGGGTGAAGGCGCCGAGCTTGTCGAGCGCCTTGGCCCGCGTCTGCTCCCCCATCCACGCCAGCTCCGAGATGTCCTGCCGATACGCGGCGATGAGGTTGTCGACGAGCGTGAGCATCCGCTCCTTGCTCTCCGGGGAGAAGTGCTCGGCCACGTACAGCCGGCCGGCCGCTTCGCCGAGGAGCATGTCGACGAGTCCGATGCCGCGGCGCCAGCGCTCGCGGTTCTGCGGCGTGCCGGTGAGGGTGCGGCCGAAGAAGTCGAAGTCCTCCTCGACGAAGGTCTCGGGCAGATAGGGCGCCCGGGAGGAGAGGACGTGCCACCGCAGCCACGACCGCCAGGCGTCGAGCGGCTCGTGCTCGACCGCGGCCGACAGGCCCTCGAGGTAGCTCGGCTGGACGACGACCGCCGGGTCGAGGGCGCCGGCCGGGGCGCCGAGGGCGTCCGCCCACGCGTCGAGGTCGATGGGGGGCGCGAGGTCGGTCAGCTCCGCCCGCGTGAGCTTGGTGTATGTCTTCACCGCGTCGCGGGAGGCTACGCGGTCCCAGTGGGACCGGGCGAGCCGCGTCTCGAGCGCCACGACGGCCGCGGCCTGCCCGGCCGCGTCGTCGAGGCCGGCGAGCGCGAACATCCGCTCGACGTGGGCGACGTAGGCCGCGCGCGTGGCCGCGTGCTGGTCCTCGCGGTAGTAGGCCTCGTCGGGCAGGCCGAGGCCGGCCTGGTAGAGGTACACGACGTAGGAGTCGGAGGCCCGCTTGTCGGGCGCCACGTAGGCGGCGAGCGCACCCGAGACCCCCGCCCGCATGAGGCGCCCCTGCGTGGCGAACAGCTCGGTGGCCGAGTCGATCGCGTCGACGGCCGCGAGGTCGGCCCGAACGGGCTCGAGCCCGGCCGCCTCGATGCGCTCGGTGTCCGTGAACGAGGTGAACAGCGCCCCGACCTTCTCCTGCGCGGCCGCCACCTCCGGGTCGGCCGCTTGCGCCCCCGCGGCGGACCGGCCACCCTCCTCGACCACCGCGGCAGCCCGCTCGATGAGCGCCCGCACGTGCTCCTGCGCCTGGTCGCGCAGCATGTCGAAGGTGCCGTACCGGCCCTTGTCGTCGGGGATCGGCGTCGAGGCGACCCACCCCCCGTTGACGTACCCGAACAGGTCGTCCTGCGGGCGGATCGTCGTGTCCATGCCGGTGGTGTCGATGCCGGAACGCATCAGGCGCAGCCCCCTCGAATCGTCGGTCCCGCCACCATAGGCGAGCCCCCTGACAGGGTGGCCGGGACCGCCGGGCCTCGCCCGGGCGGAGGTCCGGTCGGTCCGGCCGGCCCCGCCCGGGCAGGCCGCTCGACCCGTCGCGGTCGGCGTCGGCGGACGTCAGTTCGCGACGGTGAAGCGGACGCCGCGGTGGGCGGGCCGCTCGAGCTCGTCGACAAGGGCCACCGCGAAGTCCTCGGCGCTGACCTGGTCGCCGGCGGGCACGTCGAGCTCGACGCTGTAGCGTCCGGTCCGCTCGCCGGGCGCGATCATCGGCGCCGGGGCGAGCATCGTCCAGTCCAGCCCCTCGGCCGCGCGATAGAGGTCGAGCACGGCGGCGAAGGTGTCGGCCTCGGCCTTGTACTCCGCCGGGAAGCCCGGGGTGCCGCGCAGCTGCGTGTCCCCGGCCTGGAGGGCGCCGGCCCCGCCGACGACCAGGAGGCGACCCTGGGGACGGGCCTCGATGAGCGCGCGGTGCGCGGCGAGCGTCGGCTCGTGGCTGCTGCCGTCCCGCGCCGGGGGCACCGAGAGGACGGTCGCGTCGCTCGCAGCCATCCGGGCGGCGATGGCGTCGGTGTCGGAGAGGTCGACGGTCAGGGCCTGCGCCCCGTCGACGGGGGTGCCGCGACGCGAGCCGGCGACGACCTCGTGACCGCGGGAGAGCGCCTCCGCGACGACGCGCTGACCGACCATGCCGGTCGCTCCGATGACGGTGATCTTCATGTCTGCCTCCTGTGACGATGTGTGGATCGTCCGATAGTATGCATTGGTAACTGAGTACCTCAAGGTAACCTTCAAGGCGACGAGAGGAGGAGCTTTTCGTGGATGCGGTCCGACCCTTCGACGTCCTCGACCCGGCCTGCCCCTCGCGGAGCGTCCTGCGTCACCTCACCGATCGGTGGACCCCCCTCGTGGTGGGGGTGCTGGCTCCCGGGCCGGCGCGGTTCGGAGAGATCCGCGACCAGGTGGGCGGCGTGACGGCCAAGGTGCTCACCCAGACGCTGCGCTCCATGGAGCGGGACGGACTCGTCGACCGGCGCGCCCTGCCGACGATGCCGCCGCGGGTGGACTACGAGCTGACCCCGCTCGGGCGCACGCTCGTCGGTCCGCTGGACGCGCTGCGCAGCTGGGCCGAGCGGCATGCGGGCGAGGTGCTGGGAGCCCGAGCGTCGTACGACGCGCAGGACGGGGCACCCGGGTGAGGCCCGACCCATCCCGCCCGGCGGCGCGGTCATGATCGGCGTCCTCGTCGTCGTGGCCGTGGCCGCGGTCGTGCAGCTCGCGACCGGGTTCGGCTTCGCGCTGGTGTCGGTGCCGCTGCTCGCGCTCGTCACGGACGCGCACCAGGCGGTCCTTCTCGCCCTGCTGCTCGCCACCGTCGACAACCTCGGCCAGGCCGTCGAGGGGCGCAAGGTCGTCGATCGATCGGTCATCGGCCGACTGCTGCTGGGTGCGCTGGTGGGACTGCCGCTCGGCTGCATCGCCTTCACCCGCAGCGATGCCCGCGTCCTGCAGCTCACCATCGGCGCCGTCATCCTCGTGACCGTCGTCGCCCTGGCCCGCGGCGCGACTCTCGCCCGGAGCTCGCGCCGCGTCGACCTGCTGGTCGGGACACTGAGCGGGATGCTCACCACCTGCACCGGCACCAACGGACCGCCTGTCGTGGCCGTGGCCCGCGCTGGCCGTGGGGGGGTCTGCTCGGGGTACGCGTCCGCAGTCTGCTGTCGCCGGGCACCTTCCGCGTGATCGTGCTGGTGCTGCTGAGCGTCACGGCCGCCACCGCCATCGTCACCGCCCTCTGACAGCCGACGCCTGACCTCCCAGCTCGTCCCAACGGACGCCGCGTGACCGGTCGAGGGCGACAACTCACATGCACAACGGCCCGTTCGGCGGCAGCGTCCTGCGGCGATGGGTCGTTGTGCGTGCGAGTCCCCCCGCACCTGACGCCCCGCCCTCATCCGCAGGCGCGGCGTCACCCCCACGCCTACCGTCGACACCATGTCCTCCCACCTGTCAGCCGTGGTCCTCGACGCCGACGACCCCGATCGCCTCGCCCGCTTCTGGGCCGACCTGCTCGGGCGCACCGTCGCCCCTGACCCACGCGGTCCGCTCGCCGGCTCGCCCACCCAGGTCGGCCTCCGCTTCGCCCACGCCACGAGCGCCAAGGCCGGCCTCAACCGCCTGCACCTCCACCTCACCAGCCACGACGCTGACGAGCAGCAGGCGACCGTCGACCACGTCATACGGCTCGGGGGTGCTCACCTCGACGTCGGGCAGCTCCCCGAGGAGGGGCACATCGTGCTGGCCGACCCGGAGGGCAACGAGTTCTGCGTGATCGAGCCGCGCAACGCCTATCTCGCCGGGTGCGGGCATCTCGGCGAGGTCGCGTGCGACGGCACGCAGCAGGTCGGCTATTTCTGGGCCGAGGCGCTCGGCTGGCCGCTCGTCTGGGACCAGGACCAGGAGACCGCGATCCAGTCCCCCCACGGCGGCACGAAGGTCGCCTGGGGCGGCCCGCCCCTCGAGCCCAAGCACGGGCGCAACCGCCAGCGCTTCGAGCTCACCGTCCCCGACGGCGACTTCACGCACGAGGTCGGCCGCCTCACCGATCTCGGCGCCGCCGTCCTCCTCCGCGAGCCGGACGCGGACGTCGTCGAGCTGGCCGATCCTGACGGCAACGAGTTCGAGCTCCATCGACTGCCGCGCGCGGGCGGCCGCGGCTGACCGAGCCGTATGCCGTACCGACGGAGACCCCGACGGGCGGTGCGATCGCACGACGTCAGGTCGCGGCGCGAAGAACCATTCGGGCCGGGTCGATCATGACCCCGGCAACGCGCGGATCTCGGAACCACTGCGGCACAACGATTCTCGAATTTGCCCTGATGCGAGCGCCATGCCGACCCGGCCCGAATGGTTCTTGGTCCCCGACGACCCGGCGCACGGCGGACCGGGACCTCGATCCGCAGGACATGACCGGTAACCCCCGAGCCCTCGCACACCACACGCACGGTCCGGGCGGGCGTTCCGAGGGCGCACCCGGCTGTCGCGAACCGAGCACGTCGCCGACGTCGTCGGCCGCCCGACGTCACAGCTCCTTCTTGAACCCCGTGTGGCTGGCGACGAACCCGAGCCGCTCGTAGAAGCGGTGGGCGTTGCCGCGGGAGGTGTCGGAGGTGAGCTGCACGAGGGTCGCACCCTTGGCCCGAGCGGTCTCGAACGCCCACGCGAACAGCTGCTCCCCGATCCCCCGGCCCCGCAGGGTCGACAGGGTGCGGACCCCCTCGATCTGCGCGCGGGTCGTCCCCCGCCGGCTCAAGCCGTGGATGATCGTGAACTGCATCGTCCCGACCACCTGCCCGCCCAGCTCGGCGACGGCCTGGATCTGGTTGCGGTCGGCGACCATCCGCGCGAAGGCCGCCGCGTAGGGGGCGAGGTCGCCGCCGTCCCGGCCGCGCCCCAGCCCGTCGTGGGCGAGCAGGCCCACGATGGCCTCGAGGTCCTCGATCCGGCCGGCGCGCACCGTCACCTCCGGCCGATCCGGCTGCTCGGCGTGCGTCGAGGGCTCCGGCGGTTCCGGCGGACCGGACGCGCTGCCGGCGGCACTCACGAGGCCCCCGTCAGCGCGCGGACGACGGCCGACGGCGACGGCCGCCCGAGCCGGCCCGCCATCCACGCGCTCGTCGCGACGAGCTGATCGAGGTCGACACCGGTCTCGATGCCCAGGCCGTGCAGGGCCCACACGAGGTCCTCGGTCGCGAGGTTGCCCGTCGCCGACTTCGCGTACGGGCACCCGCCGAGCCCGCCGGCCGACGCGTCGACGATGCTCACGCCCCGGCGCAGCGCGGCGAGGGTGTTCGCGAGCGCCTGGCCGTAGGTGTCGTGGAAGTGGACGGCGACGTCGTCCAGCCCGATGCCGGCCGCCTCGACGCCGTCGAGCAGCCGCGTCACGTGGCCGGTGGTGCCGACGCCGATCGTGTCCCCGAGTGACAGCTCGTCCGCGCCGAGGTCCATGAGCCGCCGGCTCACCTCCACCACGTCGGCGATCGGCACGTGCCCCTCCCAGGGGTCGCCGAACGCCATCGAGACGTAGGCGCGCACCCACATCCCCGCGTCCTTCGCGCGCCGGACGACCGGGGCGAACATGTCGAACTGCCCGTCGACGCTCGAGTTGAGGTTCTTCTCCGCGAACGTCTGCGTGGCCGAGGCGAAGATCGCCACCGACGTCACGCCGAGGTCGAGGGCGCGGTCGAGGCCCTTCTCGTTCGGCACGAGCACGGGACGGTCCTTGCCGAGGCCGAGCTCGCCGAGGTTGGCGAGCAGGTCGGCGGCGTCCGCGAGCTGCGGCACCCAGCGCGGCGACACGAACGAGGTCACCTCGATAGTGCCCAGCCCGGCCTGCGCCAGCATGCGCACGAACTCCGCCTTGTCGGCGACGGGGACGATGCCCTGCTCGTTCTGCAGGCCGTCCCGCGGGCCGACCTCGTAGATCCTCACGCGCTCCGGCAGGCCCTCAGCGGGCTCGATCTGGGGTTCACGCATCGCTGCACTCCTCGTGGTGGGGACGGATACCGACAACGGTGCCCCATCCTCGCCGACCCGGCCTTCCCCGTCGCCGACCCGGGTGCCCGAACGGCCGGGCCGAATCAGAGACTCACGGCAGCGCCTGACATCGATGGCCGATGTCCGCGTCGCGCTCACCTCGGAGCTCCTGCGGGTGATCCGATCGAGGTTCTCGACGTCGGCCGACTTCATCGGCGGGCGTTTTCCCTACCCGCCGCTGCTGCACCGCGACGGCCGTCGCGTGCATGACTCGTCGCGTCGGCGACGGCTGCGCGTCTGTCGTCTCACCCACCGCCGGCGATCGATAGCAGCAACCCGACCGCCCCGACCAGGAGCATTCCCGCCGCGGCCGCCCACAGCGTCATTCGGGTGCTTTCCCTCATGCCCGGCACGTAGCGCGAGGCGTCCTCCACCCAGCGCTGCCACACGTGCCCGAGCCCGAGGGCAAGTGCCAGCAGGACGAGCCGTACGGAGCCACCCATCTGCCCGATCAGGTTCTCGGCCAGCGGAATGAGCGGCCAGTGCCACAGGTACACGGAGTACGAGATGAGCCCGAGCCACTGGGTGGGTCTCCAGGCGACGATCCGATCCAGCATCGTGCCCGGCCGGGTGCCGCCCGCGAGAATGACCAGCGCGGTCCCCAGCACCGCCGGCAGAGCCAACGGGGCGGGGAACATGGCCGCCGCGGGCAGGACGTCCGGACCGGGGATGACATCGGGCAGGACGAGTAGAAGCGAGCCGGGAAGAATGAGCAGCAGCCCGATCCAGCGCATCGCGGTGGCGGCCGCGGGGCCCGGCGCCCACCGCCGCAGGAGGAGCGCGACCAGGCCTCCTGCGGCGAACTCCCAGACCCGCGTGACTGTGACGAAGAAGGCGACGGGGTGGTCGTGCCACGTCCAGACCAGCGCCGCGACGAAAGAGATGGCCGCGACGACGACAAGGGCCGTCCCGACTGCGAACACGGAACTCACCGCTCGACCGCGCCGCCTCGACCACGACGCCACCCCGACGGCCAGGAGGATGAGGGGAGGCCAGAGCAGATAGAACTGCTCCTCCGCTGAGAGGGACCAGTAATGGACGGTCGGTAGATCGGCGAACGCGCTCTGGCCACCGAGGGACGTGAGGTAGGCCGCGTACAGGTTCATCGCGTAAAAGGCCGCGGCGAAGATGCTTCGGCCCGCGTCCCCCCACTCCGACCGCGGGAGGACGACGGGCACCATCGCCCCCACGAGCAGAAGCACCGACAGGCTGGCCGGCAGCAGCCTCCGCGCCCGGCGGGCGTAGAAGGCCCCGAGGCGCACCCGGCCGGTCCGGTCGAGCTCGGCGAGCAGGTGCCCGGAGATGAGGAATCCGGAGATGACGAAGAACACGTCGACGCCGACGAAGCCGCCGCCGAACGCATCGATGCCCGAGCCGAAATGAAAGAGCAACACCATGGCGATGGCCACGGCCCGAAGCGCCTGCACCTCGGGATAGAACCGACGCTCCGCCCGCGCCTGGACTCGATGCGCTGTCGCGTCTCGGCGCACGTCCAAGGAAGTCCGCTCCTGTGACCGAGTGCGTCGAGGTTCACCGGACGTCATCTTGCTACCCCCAAGTTCTTCGTGCCCGGTCATGACTCCATCACCACCACGTCGTGGCGGCTGCGTCAGTCGGCTCTCGCGACGGCCGACCCCGGCCCCTCGCATCATCTGGACAGACGTCCACGGACGAGAATACGCACGTGCACGTACACCCACCAAGGCTGTGTCTCGTGAGCGCAGAGAACCGAGCGAACGCGAAGATACCGGCCGCATCGTCGGTGCGCCTGCGCGAGATTCCCCACGGGGCGAGCGTGCACCTGACGTCGGGCGCGACGAGCCGCTCGGGATCGATGCCTCGTGGCGCAGCCGGGTGATTCGCCCGCCCTCATTCAACCCGGCTGCGGCTCGGCTGCGGCTCGGGGTGGGTTCGCAGCGACCCCGAGTCGGCGGCGGGCCGGCCCGCTGCCGTCCCCGACCCGCACGCCCACACGGGTCGACGAGGAGACTGATCTTCGTGAAGCTGTGTTCGATCGCCGATGTCCGCGCCGCCCTGACCTCCGGTGAGCTCCCCGCGGGTGATCCGATCGAGGTCCTCGACGTCGGCGCGAACCCCATCGACGGCGACCCGCCCTACCTGCCGCTGCTGCGCGCCGGCCTGGCCCGCGTGACCGGCTTCGAGCCGCAGCCCGACGCCCTCGCCCGGTTGCTCGAGCGGGCGGGACCGGCCGAGCGGTACCTGCCCCACGCCCTCGGCGACGGCCGGACCCACGAGCTGTCCGTCTGCGCCGAGTCGGGCTTCACGTCGATCCTGGCGCCCGACGAGGGGCAGCTCGCGCTCCTCACCGACTTTCCGCGCCTGGCGGAGGTCGTCGCCCGGGTGCCGGTGCCCACCGCCCGTCTCGACGACCTCGACGTCGGCCGCGTCGACTACCTCAAGATCGACGTCCAGGGTGCCGAGGCGATGATCGTCGAGCACGGCCGGCGGACCCTCGCGGACGTGCTCGCGGTGCAGATCGAGGTCAACCACCACCGCCTCTACGTCGACCAGCCGACGGCCGGCCAGATCGACGCGCTCCTGCGCGGGATGGGGCTCGTGCCCCACCTGACCGTGGCGACGAAGACGTGGCCGCTCGCGCCGACGCCGTGGGCCGACCCCGACCAGGCCCACGCCCACACCCTCGTCGAGGCCGACGTCCTCTACGTGCGCGACCCGGCCACCCTGGCCGACCTCGCGGACGCGCAGCTGCTCGCGCTCGCGCGCGTCGTGGGCCTCGCCTACGACTCCCTCGGCCTGGCCCGCACCTGCCTGACGACGCTCGCGCAGCGGGGGTCCGTCAGACTGGAGGGATGACCGACGGCCCTCTCATCGTCCAGAGCGACAAGACGCTGCTCCTCGAGGTCGACCACCCGCGGGCCGGCGAGGCGCGGCGGGCCATCGCCCCCTTCGCCGAGCTCGAGCGCGCGCCCGAGCACATGCACACGTACCGCGTCACCCCGCTCGGCCTGTGGAACGCCCGCGCCGCGGGGCACGACGCCGAGCAGGTCGTCGACGCCCTCGTCACCTTCAGCCGGTACGCGGTACCACACGCGCTGCTCGTCGACATCGCCGACACGATGGACCGCTACGGCCGCCTCGTCCTCGAGAAGGAGGACGCGAGCCCCGACGTGCCCGACGCCGGCGGCCCCGCCGGCCGGCTCGTCCTGCGCACGACGGACCGGCCCGTGCTCGAGGAGATCCTGCGGCACCGCAAGGTGAAGCCGCTGCTCGGGGAGCGCCTCGACGACCTGCGCGTCGTCGTCCACAACAGCGAGCGCGGGCACCTCAAGCAGGAACTGCTGAAGGTGGGCTGGCCCGCCGAGGACCGCGCCGGGTACGTCGACGGCGAGGCCCACGCCATCGACCTGCGCACCGACGACTGGTCGCTGCGCCCGTACCAGGAGCAGGCGGTCGAGGGGTTCTGGCACGGCGGGTCCGGCGTCGTCGTCCTCCCCTGCGGCGCGGGCAAGACTCTCGTCGGGGCCGGCGCGATGGCGCGGGCCCGCGCGACGACCCTCATCCTCGTGACGAACACCGTGAGCGCGCGGCAGTGGCGCGACGAGCTGCTGCGCCGCACGAGCCTGACCGAGGAGGAGATCGGCGAGTACTCGGGCGCCCGCAAGGAGATCCGCCCCGTCACCATCGCCACGTACCAGGTGCTGACCACGCGCCGGAAGGGCGCGTACACCCACCTCGACCTGCTCGACGCCCGCGACTGGGGCCTCGTGCTCTACGACGAGGTCCACCTCCTCCCGGCGCCGATCTTCCGGATGACCGCCGACCTGCAGGCCCGCCGCCGCCTCGGGCTGACGGCGACGCTCGTGCGCGAGGACGGCCGCGAGAACGACGTGTTCAGCCTCATCGGCCCCAAGCGGTTCGACGCGCCGTGGAAGGACATCGAGGCGCAGGGGTACATCGCGCCGGCCGACTGCGTCGAGGTGCGGGTCACCCTCGGCCAGGCCGAACGGCTCACCTACGCGAGCGCCGAGGCCGAGGACCGCTACCGCCTCGCGTCGTGCTCGCCCGCCAAGGACGACGTCGTCGAGCGCATCGTCGCGGATCACGCCGGCGACCAGGTGCTCGTCATCGGGCAGTACCTCGACCAGCTCGACACGCTCGCGGAGCGGCTCGGCGCGGAGCTCATCACCGGCGAGACCCCGGTGCGGGCCCGGCAGCGGCTCTTCGAGGCCTTCCGCACCGGTGAGCTGCGGGTCCTCGTCGTGAGCAAGGTCGCGAACTTCAGCGTCGACCTGCCCGAGGCGGCGGTCGCGATCCAGGTCAGCGGCACGTTCGGGTCCCGCCAGGAGGAGGCCCAACGCCTGGGCCGGGTGCTGCGCCCCAAGGCCGACGGTCGGACCGCGCACTTCTACACGGTCGTCGCCCGCGACACCGTGGACGCCGAGTTCGCCGCCCACCGCCAGCGCTTCCTCGCCGAGCAGGGTTACGCCTACCGCATCGTCGACGCCGAGGACCTCTTCGCCGCTCCCTGAGGGGCCGGCCCCGCCGACCCTGTCGGTCCCGGCGTCTAGGGTGTCGCCACGGCCCGACGCAGGGCCGCCGGACGAACGGGTGCGCGGGCCGACGAGGGAGTGGCGCATGGACGACGACGCGCGGGTCGCGAGCGTGAAGGAGCTCACGCACGGGCTGCTCGCCCGCCACGGCCTGACGACGATCTTCGGCAACCCGGGCTCGAACGAGCTGCCGTTCCTCGCGGGGCTGCCGCCGGAGTTCCGCTACGTCCTCGGGCTGCACGAGGGCGTCGTCGTCGGCATGGCCGACGGCTACGCCCAGGCGAGCGGCCGGCCGGCGTTCGTCAACCTCCACGCCGCCTCGGGGACGGGCAACGCGATGGGGGCGCTGACCAACGCCGTCTCCGCGCGCACCCCGCTCGTCGTCACCGCCGGCCAGCAGGTGCGGTCGGTCGTCGGCACCGAGGGCATGCTCGCCAACGTCGACGCCGCCCTCCTGCCCCGCCCTCTCGTCGGCTTCTCGGCCGAGCCCGCGTGCGCCGGCGACGTGCCGCGCACCATGGCGCAGGCGATCTTCGAGGCGCAGCACGGCCGGCGGGGGCCGGTCTACGTCTCGGTGCCCTACGACGACTGGTCGGCCCCCGCGCCGCCCGGCGCGCAGCACGTCCTGGCGCGCGACGTCGAGACGGGAGGGCACCCCTCGCCTGCGCAGGTCGACCGGTTCGCCGACGCGCTCCGCGGCGCTGCGCGGCCGGCGCTCGTGCTCGGCGGCGACCTCGACGGGCGGGTGCCCCCGGGCCGGCTCGTCTCGCTCGCCGACCGGCTCGACGCGACCGTCTGGGCGGCCCCGTCGCTGTTCCGGCTGCCCTACCCCAACCGGCACCGACGGTTCGCGGGCGTGCTGCCCGCGGGCATTGCCTCGGTGTCGGCGCGGCTCGCCGGGCACGACCTCGTCCTCGTCCTCGGCGCACCGGTGTTCCGCTACCACCAGCACGAGCCCGGCGAGTACCTCGCCGCCGGCACCTGCCTCGTGCAGGTCACCCACGACGCCGGCGCGGCGACCCGCCCGCCCGTGGGCGAGGCGCTGATCGCCGACCCGGCGGCGGTCGTCGACGCGCTCGTCGACGCCCTCGCGGCGGGTCCCGACGCCGACCTGAGCGACGACGCGGCGTTCGTGCCGTGCGCGCCCGTCCGCGCCGCGGCCCCGGGGCAACCCCTCGCCCCGGCCGAGGTCGTCGCGACCCTGCGGCGGAGCCTGCCCCACGACACCGCGTACGTCGTCGAGTCGACCTCCACCAACGCCGACTTCTGGGCCCAGAGCGACCTCCGGGCGCCCGGCTCGTACTACTTCCCCGCCTCCGGCGGGCTGGGGTTCGGGATGCCGGCGGCCGTCGGCGTCGCGCTCGCCCACCGCGACGCCGGGCTCGACCGGCCCGTCGTGGGCCTGATCGGCGACGGCTCGCTGCACTACGGCGTCACCGCCCTGTGGTCGGCGGCCCGGCTGGACGTGCCCGTGACGTTCGTCGTCCTGCGCAACGGCGGGTACGGCGCCCTTGCGTGGTTCGCCGAGCTGCTCGGGGTCCCCGACGCCCCCGGCATCGACCTGCCCGGCATCGACGCCGTCGACATCGCGCGCGGCTACGGCGTGCCCGGCCGGGCCGTCGCCACGGCGGCCGAGCTGGCAGACCTGCTCGCCGAGCCCGCGCGCGGGCCACGGCTGGTCGAGGTGCCCACCGCCGCGAGCCGGCCGCAGTGAGCCCGTCACCGTGAGGTCGCACACCGTGGGCCCAGCGGATGAGCCCACCGTCTGCGCCCTGGCACCGCCCCGCCACCGCCCTGTCGCCGCCCCGGTCACCCTGACCGCCGCCGGTCGGTCTGTCTCCGATCCCGCCCCCACCGACCCACGAGAGCCGACGTCATGACCTCCTCCTCCACCCGGCCCACTCCGGCCCGGTCCGCCGACGTGGCGGCCGCCGTCCTCTGCTGGCTCACCGTCGCCCTCGAGGGGTACGACCTCGTCGCGCTCGGGGCGGTGATCCCCACCCTCGCGAAGACGCAGCATCTCGGGATGGACGTCCCGGCGCTCACGTTCGCCGCCACGATCTCCCTCGTCGGCGTCGGCCTGGGCGCCGCGTCGGTCGGACCGCTGGCCGACCGCCTCGGCCGCCGCGTCGCCCTCATCGGGTCGGTCGCGCTGTTCTCCGTCTTCACCCTGCTGCTGCCGCTCGCGCCGAGCGCGGCCCTCTTCTCGACGTTCCGGTTCGTCGCCGGGCTCGGCCTCGGGGCCTGCATGCCCACGGCCCTGACGATCATGAGCGAGGTCGCGCCACCGCGACACCGGGCCAAGTCGGCCACCCTGACCATGACGGGCTACCACGTCGGCGCCGTCGCCACCTCGCTGCTCGCCCTCCTGGCCGGGCCGAACTGGCACGTCATCTTCTACGCCGGCGGCGTCCTCGGCCTCCTGCTGCTGCCCGTCATGTGGTCGACCATGCCCGAGTCGCGCGAGGTCGCCGCGGCGCACGAACCCACCCCGCGCGTCCCGCTGTCCACCCTGCTGCGCGGCCCCTACAGGCGGGCGAGCATCGGCACGTGGGTCGGCTCGTTCATGGGCCTGCTCCTCGTGTACGGGCTCAACACGTGGCTGCCGAAGATCATGAACGAGGCCGGCTACAGCCTCGACTCCGCCCTGACGATGCTGCTCATCATGAACGTCGGCGCCGTCGTGGGGCTGCTCCTCGCGGGCACGGTCGCCGACCGCCGCGGCATCAAGCCGAGCATCCTGGCCTGGTACGCGGTCTCGGCGGTGCTCCTCGCGCTCCTGTCGGTGCGGATGGAGAACACGCTCGTGCTCGACCTCGCCCTCTTCGCCACGGGTGTCTTCGTCTTCAGCGCCCAGGTCCTCATCTACGCGCTCGTGGCCCACCTGTTCCTGCCCGACGTGCGCGGCACGGCCCTGGGGCTGGCCTCCGGGGTGGGGCGCCTCGGCGCGATCGCCGGACCGGCCGTCACCGGGGCGCTGCTCGCCGCCGGGCTCGCGCACCCCTGGGGGTTCTACTTCTTCGCGCTCGTCGCCGGACTGGCCCTGCTCGCGATCCTTACGGTGCCGGCGCACATCGACCCGTCCGTCGTGGCCGCCGACCGGACGGGCTGAGCCGGGGCAGGCCCGGAGGCGGCCGGGGAGAGTCGGCCGTGCCCCACAACCGACGGACAGGCGTCCAGTTGTTTGACAGGGTGTCCTTACCGCACGTTCAGGGAGTCGGCGCGCCGGCTCGTTCCGCCGCACGGCCAGGAGAACCTGCATGCCCTCATCGACCCGCCGCGTCGTCACGGGAGCGGCCCTCGCGCTCCCGCTCGCCCTCTCCCCCGCGTCGCTCGCGATCGCGCCCGCCTCGGCCGCGCCGACCCGCAGCGTCACCGCGGCCCCGGCCGGCGACCCCGTCCCGACCCCCACCATGAAGCGCCCTCCGCTCCGGTGGAGCCAGTACGTCGCCCAGAAGCCCACGTGGAGCGCCAAGCTGTGCACGCCCGACATCGCCGCCGGGCTGAAGGACATCCCGAAGAAGCAGCGCCCGGTCATCGAGTGCGCGCGGATCCGGACGCCGCTGGACTGGGGCGACCTGTCGAAGGGTTCGATGGTGCTGCAGCTCACGCGCACCGTGCGCCCCAAGGCCGTGCGCCGGGCGGTCAGGGCCCCCCGGGCGCGGGGCCTGTTCGTCAACCCCGGCGGCCCGGGCGGCCCGGCCGGCCTGCTCGTGGCGCCCGTCGCTCTCACCAAGCCGATGCTCCGCACGACGCACGACATCGTCGCCGTCGACCCGCGCGGGACCGGTGGCAGCACGCCGTTGCCCTGCCGGCCCTACATGGACCCGATCCCCGACCTGCGGGTGACGACCCGCGCGGCCCGCGCCAAGGTGCAGGCCGCCTACCGCACCTTCGCGCAGACGTGCGTGGCGGAGCACCGGTCGGTCCTGCGGCACATCACGACCGCCAACACCGTCCACGACCACGACCTCGCGCGCCGCGTCCTCGGGTACCCGCAGGCCGACTGGTTCGGCATCTCCGGCGGGTCGTGGATGGGTGCGTACTACGCCCGGCTGCACCCGCGCACCGTCGGACGCGTCGTCGTCGACGCCAACACGGACTTCTCCTCCGACTGGCGGACGTCGTTCCACGACTTCCCGATGGGCTTCCAGCGCCGCTACGACCGCCAGTTCCTGCCCTGGGCCGCGCGCCACCACCGCGAGTACAAGCTCGGCACCACCGCGGCCGCGGTGCGGGCGAGCGTCGAGAGGGTCCGGGCAGCGGCGGGCGCCGGCAAGGTCCCGGGGCTCACGCCCAACACTCTCGACCTCGTCGTCTTCCAGTTGCTCTACGCCGACGAGACCCTGCCGGCGCTCGCGACGCAGATCGGCAAGACGGCCACGGCGCTGCGGACCGGTCGCCGTCCCACCGCCTTCCGGATGCCGGAGGGGATGAACCCCGTCCCCGGCGGCTCCGTCGCGCCCGCCGTGCCCAAGATGGCGCTCGTGACCGTGCGGCAGTCGATCATCTGCAACGACGGGCCGTTCACGCGCACCCCCGCCTCGTTCGAGAAGGAGATCCTCGACCTGGGCCGACGCTTCCCGAACTTCGGGTACATCTCGGGCATGATCGTCGCCCCGTGCGCCTACTGGAAGGTGCCGGTGGACAAGAAGGTCCAGATCGCCGGCGTCCCGATGCCGCGGATGCTCATGCTGCAGAACCAGCTCGATCCCGCGACGCCCATCGAGGGCGCGAAGCGGGCGCACGCGGCCGTGCGGAACACGCGGATGATCACCGTCAAGGGCGCCGGTGCCCACGGCGCGTTCCTCGCCGCGCCCCCGACGTCGTGCGTGGCCAAGCACACGATGGCCTACCTGCAGCAGGGCGTGTTCCCGACCCGCGACCTGGAGTGCACCGGCACCCCGCTGCCGGGCGACACGAAGGTGTACGAGTACACTGCCGGCTGAGCCGCGACCGACGCCGCCGCGAGGGGCGGCCGGGATGGACACGATCCCGGCCGCCCCGCGTGCGTCCAGCGAATGCCCAGCCTGGGGGCGCACCCTGGGAGGGTGACCAGCGCACCGCCCGAGGCCCGCCTCCTCGTCGTGGAGGACGAGCCCAACATCCGAGAGCTCCTCGCCACGTCCCTACGCTTCGCCGGGTTCGAGGTGCTCACCGCCGCCGACGGGGCCACCGCGGTCGATCTCGCGAGCCGCGAGGACCCCGACCTCGTCGTCCTCGACGTCATGCTCCCGGACTTCGACGGGTTCAGCGTCACCCAGAAGCTCCGCGACCACGGCCGCGTCATGCCCATCGTCTTCGTCACCGCGCGCGACTCCGTCGACGACAAGGTCAAGGGCCTGACCGTCGGGGGTGACGACTACGTCACGAAGCCGTTCAGCCTCGAGGAGGTCATCGCGCGCATCCGGGCCGTGTTGCGCCGGACGCGCGGCGACGTCACCGACGACGCGATCCTCCGCTTCCACGACCTCGAGCTCAACGAGGACAGCCACGAGGTGCGCCGCGGCAAGCGGGTCATCGACGTCTCCCCCACCGAGTTCAAGCTGCTGCGCTACCTGCTGCTCAACCCCAACCGGGTGCTGAGCAAGACCCAGATCCTCGACCACGTCTGGGACTACGACTTCCGCGGGGAGGCCGGCATCGTCGAGTCCTACATCTCCTACCTGCGGCGCAAGATCGACATCGACAGCCCGCCGCTCATCCACACCCGGCGCGGGGTCGGGTACGTCCTGCGCCTGCCTCCCGAGACGACGTGAGCCCCGCGTCGGCGCCCCGGCAGGAGCGACCCGACGCCGCGGCCCCCCGACGCACTCGCCGGGAGGCCGCGGCGCTCGTGCGCGGGCGCCTCGCCGCCCCGTTCCACCGCTGGTCGTTGACCTGGCGGCTCATCGCGGTGCTCGTCGTCCTCCTCCTCGGGGCGTTGACCGTGTCGAACGTCGCCACCGGTGTGCTCATGAAGCGCTACCTCACGGCCCGGGCCGCCGACGAGCTGCAGATCGCCTCGACGACGGTCTCGTCGCAGGTGCTTGAGCAGTACCGCTGGCGCGACGCGGACGAGTTCCCGAGCAGCTACGCGGTGGCGATCATGACCGACAGCGGGCAGGTGCTGCGGTGGATGTCGCCGGCGAGCCGGCAGTACCAGCCGGCGTTGCCGCACCTCGCCGAGGGCGACCCCCGGGTCGAGAGCAACACCCCGTTCGTCGTGCCCTCCAACGACGACGACGGCCCACGCTGGCTCGTGCGCGCCGGCCACCTGCAGAACGACACGGGCCTGTACGCCGTCGCGACCTCCCTGCGGGGGGTCGACCAGACCGTCGGGCGGCTGACGATCATCGCGACCGTCCTCGGGGCGTTCCTGCTCGTCGGCTGCGTCCTCGTCGGCTGGCTCGGGTTCCGTCGGGCCTTCCGCCCCCTGCGCGTCATCGAGGACACGGCCGCGGCGATCGCCGGGGGCGACCTCACCCGCCGGATCCCCGAGCGACCCGCGAACGACGAGGTGACGAGCCTGTCGGCGTCCCTGAACGCGATGCTCGCGCAGATCGAGTCGTCGTTCGCCGTCCGCGAGGCCTCGCAGGAGCGGATGCGGCGGTTCGTCACCGACGCGTCCCACGAACTGCGGACGCCGCTCGCGACCGTTCGCGGGTACGCCGAGCTGTACCGCCAGGGCGCCGCGTCCTCGCCCGAGGCGGTCGCGGCCGCGATGCGGCGCATCGAGGGCGAGGCGACCCGCATGAGCGGTCTCGTGGAGGACCTGCTCACTCTCGCCCGGCTCGACAACCGGCGGCCGATGCAGATGGGTGACGTCGACCTCACCGTCCTCGCCGCCGACGCCGTCCAGGACGCCCGGGCCCGGACCGAGGGCCGCCAGATCCGCGTGCTCGGGCTCGACGACGACGGGCTGGCCCCGACGATCCTGCCCGGAGACGAGGCCCGGCTGCGCCAGGTCGTGACGAACCTGCTGGCCAACGCCCTCACCCACACCCCCGACGGCACCGCCGTCGAGGTGCTCGTCGGCTCCCGCGACGGCCGTGCCCGCCTCGAGGTGCGCGACCACGGCCCCGGCATCCCCGCCGACGAGGCCCGCCGCGTCTTCGAGCGCTTCTACCGCAACGACCCCGCGCGGGGGCGCCGCGAGAGCGGGGGCCACGGCCTCGGGCTCGCCATCGTCGCCGCGATCGTCGAGAGCCACCACGGCCGCGTGGGCGTGGCCCGGACCGCCGGCGGGGGCGCGACGTTCGTCGTCGACCTGCCCCTGGCGGCGCGCGGCCCCACTCCACCCGAACCGACCTGACCCGACACGACCAGCCCCGCCGGCCGCGACCCGATTCCCGCCGGCCCGCCCGACTCGACCCACGTCCCCACCCCTGAAGGAGACGACCATGAGCGACCCGTACCCGCCGAACCCGCCCCGGCCGGGAGGCGAGTCCCCGACCTGGCACGGCGCCGACGAGCCGGAAGGGCCGTGGGGCCAGGGCCCGGCCGCCTACGGCTCGACCCCCGGCACCGGCGGGCCGCCCCGGCGTCGCCGGCGACGCCGGCTGCCGCTGATCGCCGCCGCCCTCGCCGTCGTGCTCCTGCTCGGGACGCTCGCGCTGGCGGCCACGTTCATGACCGTGCGCAGCCAGCAGCAGGCGAGCCCCCTGACCTCGAGCGGCGCCACCGACGCCCAGCGCTGGCCCGTGGGGGCACCCCCGGTGCAACAGGCCAACGCCGCGGCGCCCGACTGGACGGCCACCGCCAAGGCGGCCGCGCCGAGCGTCGTCTCCATCCAGGTCGCGAGCGGCAGCGCCCAGGGGCAGGGCTCGGGCGTCATCCTCGACGCCAAGGGCAACGTCGTCACCAACGCGCACGTCGTCGCCGCCGGCGGCGAAGGGCGGCCCCAGATCCTCGTCACGCTCGACGACAAGCGCGCCTACCAGGCCCGGATCGTCGGGACCGACGTGAGCACCGACCTCGCCGTCATCGCGCTCCAGAGCCCGCCGAACGACCTGCGCCCCATCACCATGGGCGACGGCGACCAGCTCCAGGTCGGCTCGCCGGTCATGGCCGTCGGAAACCCCCTCGGCCTCGCGGGCACCGTGACGACCGGCATCGTCAGCGCCCTCAACCGGCCCGTGCGGACCCAGGCCGAGGGCGCGACCTCGCCGGCCGAGGCGGTCGTCACGAACGCGATCCAGACGAGCGCGGCGATCAACCCCGGCAACAGCGGCGGGGCCCTCGTCAACGCGTCGGGGCAGCTCGTCGGCATCAACTCCTCCATCGCCCAGACGAGCCAGGACGGAGGCAACATCGGCATCGGCTTCGCGATCCCCGTCGCCGAGGTGCGCTCCGTGAGCGACCAGCTCCTGCGCACCGGTTCGGTCCAGCACCCCCTCCTCGGCGTGACGGGCTCGGAGCGCTCGCAGTACGTGCGCGAGGGCGGCGCCCAGCGGGCCGCCGCGGTGGTCGGGACCGTGGCGTCGGGGTCGCCGGCGGACCGCGCCGGGGTCCGCCCCGGCGACGGGGTGGTCGCCGTCGACGGCGACGTCGTCGACAGCTGGCTCGCCCTCGTCGCACAGGTGCGGGAGAAGAACGTCGGCCAGGCGATCACGCTCACCGTCGTCCGCGACGGCGAGCGCCGTGACCTGCGGACCACGCTCGTCGCGCAGGGGGCGACGACCGGCTGATCGCCCCCGTCCACACGACGTCGCCCCGGGAACGCAGGACGCGCCCCGGGGCGACGCCGTTGGGGACGTCGCCTCCGGCGACGACCCGGCTCCCTAGCGTCGAGGTCGGGTCGTGTCCGCGGCCCGCGCCGTCGGTGGTGACACCCTCACCGCCCGCTTCCAGGAGGGCTCATGAGCTCCCAGTTCCAGGTCGACACCGCCCGCATCCAGGCCGCGTCGGCCGACCTCGACCGCCGAGGCTCCGGCCTCGAGGAGCACCTCGAGGCCACCCGACGGGGCATCGAGGACCTCCGTTCGGTCTGGCAGGGGGCCGCCGCCGCGGGGTTCACCACCAACGCCGAGTCGTGGGTGGCGGCCCAGCGGCAGATGCTCACCGCCCTCGCCGGGATGCGCCAGGCCCTCGCGCGGGCCGGTCAGCAGTACGCGGACGTGGAGGCCGCCAACGCGGCGCTCTTCCACGGCTGACACGCCGTCGTGCCGCGCTCTCGGCCCGCACGCACGGGCCGGGGCGCGGCGGTTTTGCCCAAAGAAGGTGAACTCTCGGTGACGTCGGGGTGGCCGGGGAGGCGTTCGCCCTGGTCGCGTGCGCAAGGGCGGGTGGCCTCGTGCCACGCCCGGTCCCCGGCACCCTCGCCGACGCGTCAGGATGGGTACGTGGACGTTTCCCTCATCATCTTGTGTCTGGTGGTCGTGACGGCGCTGGCCTTCGACTTCACCAACGGCTTCCACGACACCGCGAACGCGATGGCCACGTCCATCGCGACCGGTGCCCTCAAGCCCAAGGCCGCGGTCACGCTCTCGGCGGTCCTCAACCTCATCGGCGCGTTCCTGTCGGTCGAGGTGGCTCTCACGGTGACGAACGCGGTCATCAACATCCAGGACAAGTCCGGGGCGCCCAACGTGGCCCTCACGGCCGACGGCGGGTTCACCCTGCTGATGATCGTGTTCGCCGGCCTCGTCGGCGCCATCGTCTGGAACCTGCTCACGTGGCTGCTCGGGTTGCCCTCGAGCTCCTCCCACGCCCTCTTCGGCGGTCTCATCGGGTCGACGATGGCGGCGCTCGGCGTGAGCGGCGTCAAGTGGACGGGCGACGGGTCGAAGCTCGACGGGGTGCTCGGCAAGGTCGTCATGCCGGCCTTCGCGTCCCCCGTCATCGCCGCGATCATCGCGGCGGCCGGCACGTGGCTCGTGTACAAGATCACGCAGGGGGTCGCGGAGCGCTACAAGGAGTCGGGCTTCCGCTGGGGCCAGATCGGGTCGGCCTCCCTCGTCTCGCTCGCGCACGGCACCAACGACGCCCAGAAGACGATGGGCGTCATCACGCTCGCGCTCATCGCCTCGGGGCAGTGGACCGACACCGAGAACGTCCCGTTCTGGGTCAAGCTGACGTGCGCCCTGGCGATCGCGCTCGGCACCTACCTCGGCGGCTGGCGGATCATCCGCACGCTCGGCAAGGGTCTCGTCGAGATCTCCTCCCCGCAGGGCATGGCCGCCGAGAGCGCGTCGGCCGCCGTCATCCTCACCTCGAGCCACCTCGGCTTCGCCCTCTCGACGACGCACGTGGCCACGGGTTCGATCCTCGGCACAGGGCTCGGCAAGAAGGGCGCGGAGGTCCGCTGGGGGGTCGCCGGGCGCATGGTCGCCGCATGGATGATCACGCTGCCGTGCGCGGGCCTCGTCGGCGCGATCATGTTCTGGATCGGCAACGGCATCGGCGGCCTGTTCGGCACCCTCGTCGTCTTCGCGCTCCTGTGCGGCCTGTCCGGCTACATGTGGTGGCGCTCGAAGAAGGCTCCGGTCGACCACAACAACGTCAACGAGGACTGGGACCGGGCCACCCCGGAGACCCAGGTCCCCGCGTCGGCCCAGGCCTGAGAGGACACCCGCCATGACTCAGCTGTTCTTCACCGCCATCGCGCAGGTCCTGATCATCGGGCTCGTCGTCGGCGCCGGGCTCCCGGCCCTGTTCGCCCTCGGCGTGCGCTCCATGGCGTACGGCGCCGGCGGCGACGCCGAGACGGGCCACCAGGTCGGCCACCCGGCCGGCCGGGTGGCCGGCGTCCTCATCTTCGCCGTGGTCCTCGCGGCCATCGCCCTCGGCATCGCGATCATCGTGTCGTCGGGCTTCGGGTACAAGGTGTCGTTCGAGCACATCGTGCCCACGTTCATCGAGAAGTGACCGACCCCCGGGGCGGCGACACCGCCCCGGGGCCGGCCCACCGCGGACGCCCTGACGGGAGGAACCCGTCGGGGCGTCGTCGGATCGAGACCCACCCTGATCACGCCCGAGAGGACCCAGACATGCCGAACCGCCTCCAGCGCGTCGTCGACTGGCTCCGGGCCGGGTACCCGCAGGGGATTCCCGAGGCCGACTACATCCCGCTGTTCGCCCTGCTGCGTCGGCGGCTGAGCGACGAGGAGGCCCGCCAGCTCGCCGCGGGCCTCGTCGAGAAGGGGCTCATCACCCCCGACAAGCTCGACGTCGCCGTCGGTTACCTGCGCATCACCGACGAGCTCGCCGGCGACGACGAGTTGGCCCGCGTGGTGGACCATCTTCGGGCGTACGGGTGGGAGATCCGGGACTGGCCGGACACCCTCGGCCGTGACCGCGACGACGCGCGCGAGAACCAGGGCGACGACCCTGACGTGGCCGGCTGAGCGGAGCACGACGGCGCGTCGCTCGACGGACCGGTGGCACGCCCTCGTTGCTCTTGCGGCCGACGAAGCGCAGCCCGGCCTCCCCGACCGGCCTCGGCCCCTCGCCCCGGCGGCCCGCCGGTGTCACGATGGACCATGGTCGGATGCCGCGGCTGGGCACGGTGCGGCCACGACGTCTCCCATCACACCGCCGAGCGCGGTGCCGTCACCCCGAGGACGCCCGGTGATCGCCCACCTGCAACGCATCGTCGACTGGCTTCGTGCCGGCTACCCGCACGGCATCCCCGAGCGCGACTACGTCCCCCTGTTCGCCCTGCTCAACCGGCGCCTCGGCGACGACGAGGCCCGGGCGCTCGGCGACGAGCTCGTCGCGCGCGGCATTATCCCGGCCGACAAGATCGACGTCGGGGTCGGCTACCTGCGCGCCACCCACGAGCTCCCGAGCGACGACGAGATGCGGCGCGTCATGGGCGTCCTGCGCGACGCCGGCTGGAGCCTCGACGAGGCCGGTGACGGCCGCGACCATCCCGTCGTGTCCCCGCCGAGCGAGTCGTGACGGCCTCGGGAGGCGGTGACGACGCACTGCCGGTCGTCGACGCCCGGGCGACGGCCGAGGCGTTCCGGGCCGACCTGCGGCGGGCGGGGGCCCGCGACTCGGCCGACCTCGACGAGGTCGTGACCGGGGTGGTCGACGCCTACGCGGACCCCCGGCGGCGGTACCACGACCTGCGCCACCTGGCGGAGGTCCGAGAGGCGTTGCACTCCGTGTCGGCGCCCCACCCCGCCGACGACGCCGCCGTGCTCGCCGCCTGGTTCCACGACGTCGTGCACGGCTCCAGCCGCGACGCCTCCCCCGCGCCCTCCCTCGCGCCCTCCCTCGAGGTCTCCGAGCTCGACGCCGTGGCCGGCGACGACGCGAGCGACGAGGCGCTCAGCGCCGAGGTCGCCCGCCGCGACCTCACGCGTCTCGGCCTCGATCCCCGCCTCGTCGACCTCGTCGCCGACCTCGTGGACGCCACCGCGACCCACCGGGTCCCCGACGGCCTGGCGGGCGACACCCGGGGGGTCCGGGCCGCACAGGCCCTCCTCGACGCCGACCTGTGGATCCTGTCGGCCCCGGCCGATCGGTTCGACGCGTATTGCGCCCAGGTGCGGGCGGAGTACGCGTTCGTCGACGACGCCACGTACGCGGCCGCCCGGACGGACATCCTGCGCGACCTCGCCCGCCGGCCGCGGTTCTACCTCACCGCCGAGGCGCAGGCGACCTGGACCCGGCCCGCCCGGGCCAACCTCGCCCGGGAGCTCGATCGGCTGCGGGCCTGACCGGACCGATCGCCCGGCCCGGCCCGGGCGGTCACGCGGTCAGCCGAAGAGATGCCGCTCCATGATCGGCCACCACGGCGCGCTCGCGCACGCCTCGCGGACCACGTCCGGGGCGAGCCAGCGAACGGCCAGGCCCTCGGGGCCCACGCCGTCCTCACCGGCTCCGGGGAGCCGCGCCGCGTAGACGGCGACGTGGCTCGTGGGGTGCAATCGGTGGTCGACCGGCGGGGCCGCGAAGCGGATGCGCTCGTAGCCGACGAGGTGCAGGTCGTCGGGCGCCAGCCGCAGCCCGGCCTCCTCGGCGACCTCCCGGACCGCCCCCTCTCGGCCGCTCTCCCCGGGCTCGCGCCACCCGCCGGGGGCCTCCCAGCCGCCGCGGTTCGGGCTCTGCACGAGCAGGAGCCGGCCGGCCGCGTCGCCGACGAAGGTCACGGCCGCGATCGTCGTGGCGACCGGGGGCTCGAACGGCGAGAGCAGGATCTCGAGCGTGTGCGGCTCGCGCAGGAACGGCAGCCCGTCCGGGACGCTCGCCAGCGGCCGTTCCCCCCGGCGCTTGCGGAATCGCAGGCCGGCGGCCTGGACGGCCCGCAGCAACTCCCGGTTGCTCACGGGAACGGCCCCGGCGGCGACGATCTCCTCGTAGCGCTCGACGGGCAGGTCGTAGTGGTCTCCGTCGTAGGAACGGGGGTGCAGTCCCGCGGCCAGCGCGAAGCCGTGCAACTCGGCGACCGACGTGTCGCTGGCCACGTGGCTGTAGACCCGACCGCGGAAGGGCCACATCGGCGGGTCGACGAGGATCACACCCGCCCTCCGCGTCGTCGGCGCTCGAGTCCGTCCATGTCGGCCAGCGTAGAGCCGTCAGAGGTCTACCTCTCGCCCTATCCTGGGAGCATGGCCCGCAGCCCCCGCCCCAGTCGCGTCGACGAGGCGGTGGACGCCCTCACCGATCGCATCGTCGGCGGCGAGCTCGCCGCCGGCGAGGCCCTGCCGGGGCAGTGGGAGCTCGCCGAGCAGATGGCGGTGTCGCGGCTGACGGTGCGCGAGGCGATCACCGCCCTGGCCGCCAAGGGGATGGTCGAGGTGCAGCCGGGCAACGGCACCTTCGTCCGGCCGCCGCACGAGTGGAGCGACCTCTCGGCGCTCTCGCGGGTCCGGACGCGCGAGACCGGCAGCTCCCGGGTCGCGCTGTCGGTCATCGAGATCCGCCGCATGATCGAGGTGGGTGCGGCGTCGCTGTGCGCGGCCCGTCGCACGTCCGAGGACGTCGATGCCCTCCGGTCGGCCCTCGACGCGATGGTCCGGGCGCGGGACGCGGGTGACGTGGCGACGTTCGTCACGCACGACCTGGCGTTCCACCACGCGGTGCTGCGCGGCTGCGCGAATCCCTTCCTCGCCCTCGTCTACGACCCTCTGGAGAAGGTGCTCGCGTCCGCGCGCGAGCAGACCTCGCAGGTCGCGGCCATCCGCGACCACGCCGTCGACCACCATCGCGCGATCCTCGCGGCGATCGAGTCGGGTGACGCCGAGGGCGCCGCCGCCGCCATGGACGCGCACATGGACCAGACCGCCGACGACCTGCACACGTACGTGCTGGGGCGTCCGCGCGACTGACCCGCCCGGCCCGATCACCACCGGGTCGGCGTCCGCCCGTGCGCGTCGGCCACTCCCGCGCCCTTGCGCCCGACGCACCCCTCCACTAATCTCCAAGAGATCAGACCTCTGATTCCTGCCACGAAGGAGTGCGCACCGATGCCGCAGACCCGCGAGACCCTGCTCGCCGGCCGACCGACCGGCCCGGCCGTCGACCCCGCCGAGATCGCCGCGGGGGTGGACGGGTCCCGGCGCGTGTTCGTCGTCCTCGACGACGACCCGACCGGCACGCAGTCGGTGACCGATCTCCCGGTGCTGATGAGCTGGAGCGTCGAGAGCCTGGAATGGGCACTCTCCCAGGGCAGGCCGGCCGTCTACGTCATGACGAACTCGCGCAGCCTCGACCCGGCCGACGCGCGGCAGCGCAACGTCGAGGTCGCCCGCGCCGCCTTCGAGGCCGCGGCGAAGGTCGGCGTCGACGTCGACTTCGTCTCGCGCTCGGACTCCACGCTGCGCGGGCACTTCCCGTTGGAGACCGACACCCTCGCCGCCGAGATCGAGGCGGCGACCGGCCGGGGCGTCGACGGGGTCGTCGTCGTGCCTGCCTTCGGCGACGCGGGCCGGATCACCGTCGGCGGCGTCCACTACGCGGGATCCGACGCGGCCGGCTTCGTCCCGGTCGGCGAGTCGGAGTTCGCGACGGACGCCACCTTCGGGTACTGCAGCTCCGCGATGACCGACTGGGTGGCCGAGAAGACGGGCGGCCGCGTGGCGGCGCAGGACGTCGCCTTCGTCGACCTCACGACGCTGCGCACCGACCCGGAGGCCACCGTGGCGGCCCTCACCTCGCTGCGGGACGGCCGGCCGTTCGTCGTGGACATCGTCGAGGAGAACGACCTGCTCCTGCTGTCGGCGGCGCTCGAGCGGGCCGAGTCCACCGGCGTCCGGCTGCTCTACCGGGTCGGGCCGCCCTTCATGCGCGCCCGCCTCGGGCAGACCCCGCGCACGCCGCTGACCGGCGGGGAGGTGCGCGCCATCCGCGTCGACGGCGTGGCGGAGGACTCCGTCGGCGGGCTCATCATGATCGGCTCCCACACTGCCCTGACGACGAGCCAGCTCGAGGCGCTGCGCGCACGGTCGGCACCCACCGAGTTCGAGATCGACGTCGCGACGGTGCGCGACGCGGTGGCCCGCGAGGCCCACCTCGCGCAGATCGTGGCGGACGCGGTCGCGGCTCTGGCCTCCGGGAACGTCGCCGTGCGCACCTCGCGCACCCTCGTCAAGGGCGCCGACGCCGACGACTCCCTCGCCATCGCCCGCCTCGTCTCCTCGGCGGTCGTCGAGGTCACCCAGCGGATCCTCGCGGCGTACCCGCCGCGCTTCGTCGTGGCGAAGGGCGGCATCACCTCCTCCGACGTCGCCTCCCGCGGCCTGTCCATCGACCGCGCCTACGTCCGCGGCCCGATGCTCCCCGGGATCGTCTCGCTGTGGGAACCGATGGACGGCCCCGCCCGCGGCATCCCCTACATCGTGTTCGCCGGCAACGTCGGCGGCCCCGAGTCGCTCGCCGACGTCGTCGACACGTTGTCGGCCTGAGGTCCCCGCGCCTGCGCCCGACCTTCTCCTCGCCCCCCGCCCGTCGGCCGCGCCCGACCCGCCGACGCCCGGCGGCGCGAAGACCCGGCCTCGGCCGTCGCTCCCCGGCGCGACGGCCCGGGCCCCCGCACGACCGTTCCCCGCACCTCACCCCTGCTCGAAGGAGACCCTCATGACCACCACGACCGTGGCCGTCCTCGGCCTGGGCGCCATGGGCGCGCCGATGGCCCGTCACCTCGCCGCCACCGGGTTCGCCGTGCGCGGCTACGACCTCGACCCCGCCCGTTCCGCCGCGTGCGCCGAGTTCGGCGCGACCCCCGCCACCGGCGCCCGTGAAGCCGCGACCGGCGCCGACGTCGTCCTCCTCGCCGTCCGCAACGACGCCCAGCTGCGCGAGGCCCTCTGGGGTGCCTCCGACGGGGTCGTGACGGTTCTGACCCCGGGTGCGACGGTCCTGCTGACGAGCACGGTCGGCATCGACGCGGTGCGCCGCGTCGCGTCCGAGCTCGCGGGCGACGTCATCGGCCTCGTCGACGCGCCGGTGTCGGGCGGGCCCGTCCGGGCCGGGAACGGCGACCTGCTCGTCACGGTCGGCGCGACCGACGAGGCCTGGGCGGCCGCCCTGCCCGTCCTGCAGGCCATGGCCTCGACGCTGACGCGGGTCGGCGACAAGCCCAGCGACGGGCAGTGCATGAAGACCGTCAACCAGCTCCTGTGCGGGGTGCACATCGCCGCGGGCGCGGAGGCGCTCGCCCTGGCGGAGGCGCTCGGCCTCGACCCCGCCCTGGCGCTCGAGACGCTCGGCGCCGGAGCCGCGGCCTCGTTCATGCTCGGGGATCGCGGACCCCGGATGCTGCAGGCGTACGGCGACGGCGGCGCGGAGGTGCGCAGCCGGCTCGACATCTTCGTCAAGGACATGGGCCTCGTCACGACCGCCGCCCGGGGCGCCGGCGTGGCGACCCCGATCGCCGCGGCCGCCGAGCAGCTCTACCTGCTCGGCCAGGCGCAGGGCAAGGCCGCCGACGACGACTCCAGCGTGATCACCGTCCTCGCCCCGCAGCGCGCCGCCGACGCGGGCGCGCGGGGCTGAGGTCGCCCGACCCTGGAACGACGCGAACGGACCGATTCCTGGGTGAGGCCGGGTGGGGTGTGAGCCCGCCCCGCCCGTGCCGTACCGAGGCGAGTCACGCGGCCGAGGCGTCGACGTCGCCGCAGCTCGGCCCGTCGTCGAAGGTCGGCGCGAGGCCCCGACGTCGCCGACCTCATCGCGAGGGCGCCGTCGCGATGTCGGCGAGGACGTCGGCCAGGAGTGGTCCGGCGGTGCGCGCACCGCCGGCGCCGTCCGCGACGAAGACCGCGATCGCGAGGTCGCCCTGGATCGCGATCATCCACGCGTGCGTGCGCGGCGGGGTGTCGGTGCCGTACTCGGCCGTCCCGGTCTTCGCCATGACCGGCCCGCCGGGCGCCCGGGCGAGGAAGGTGGCCGAGCCGCCGGTGACGACCCGGCGCAGCAAGCCCCGCAGGGCCTGCGCCTCCGGCGCCGTGACGGGGGCGGCGACCGGGGTCGCCGACGGCGCGGACGCGGCCGGCTCGGTGACGAGCACCGGGCGGACCGGCCGGCCCGCCGCGATACTCGCGGCGACGGTCGCCATGCCCAGCGGCGAGCTGACGATCCGGCCCTGCCCGATCTCGGCGGCGGCCACATCGGTCCCGCCGGTCGTCGCCGGCACCGTGCCGAGGGCCGCCGGTACCCCGAGCGACGGCGTCGCAGTGAGCCCGAGCGCGCCCGCCGCCTCGGCGAGGGAGTCCGGGCCGAGGCGGTCGCGGGCGGCGATGAGCCCGGTGTTGCACGAGTGGGCGACGACGTCCTGCAGCGGGATCCGGCCGAGCCGCGCGGCCGGGTAGTCGTCGTAGTTCTTGAAGACCCGCCCGTCGACGGTCGTCGTCGCCGCGCAGGCCAGCGGTGTCTGCGGGGTGAGACCGGCGCGCAGCAGGGCCAGGGCCGTGACGGCCTTGAACGTCGACCCGGGCGCGTACTGCCCGAGGGTCGCCGTCGACCCACCCGTGCCCCCGGGTCCGCTCGCGGCGGCGAGCACGTGGCCGTCGGACGGGCGGATCGCGACGATCGCGCTCGCCGGGCGCACCCCGGCCAGCGCCGCCTCGGCGGCCACCTGGCGGGTGAGGTCCAGCGTCACGCGGACGTCGCTCCCCCGACGGGCCGGCACCTCGAACAAGGCCCTCGGGCTGCCTTCGTCGGTCGGGATCGCCTCGACGACGAATCCCGGGCTGCCCGTGAGGCGGTCGTTCTGCGCGGACTGCAGGCCGCCGAGACCGGTCGTGTCGCCGGCCCGGACCTTCCCCTTCGACGCCTCGACGATCTCGGCGGTGGCCTCGCCGACCCGGCCGAGGATCGGCGCCGCGAACGTCGCGCTGGGGGCGAGCGGCCGGGCGTCCGCGACGGAGGTCGCGCCCGGGATCGGGCCGAGCCGCCCGGCGATCGCGGCCAGCTCCCGGCTGGGCTCGCGGTAGACGATCGCCTCGACGAAGGCCTGCGGGCCCGCGCCGGCGACCGCCGCCTCGTACGCCCTCGGGTCGATGTCGATGAGCGCGGCGAGCCGCCGGGCCGACGTCCTGGCCTGGGCGACCGAGGCGGTCTCGGGGCGGGAGATCCCGATCCGGCGCACGGCCCGTTCGGTGACGAGCACGGCGCCGCCGGCGCCGGTGATGCGACCGCGGGGGGCGTCGCGCCGGGTGGCGCCGAGGCGGTCGGTCGGCGCGAGGCCGGGCGCGACGACGGCGTTCGACCACGTGCCCCGCCAGACGTCGCCGTCGCGGCGGAGGGGCATGCTCGTGCGATACGTCCACGGCTGCTTGTCCGCGTGCACCGTCCACGTGTGGTCGAGGGCGACCGACCCCGCGCCCTCCCCCTCCTCGAGGGTCAGCCCCGCGACCGTGACCCGGTGCGGGATCCCGCCCATCCCCGCCAGCGTGGCCGTGAGGCGCTGCTGCGCGGCCGCGGCGTCGGCGCCCTCCTCGACGTCGACCGGCGCCGGCACCCTCCCGGCCGCCAGGCTGCGGGCGGCGGCCTCGGCGTACTCCTGCGCTCCCTGCCGGTGATCGGGGCGCAGGAGAACGACGCCCGCGATCGCGATCGCAGCGACGACCCCCACCACGATCAGGCTGATGAGAACCGCGAATCCCCGTCGCCGCATCGGCGATCCCCTTCCCTGCCCCCGGAGCAGCGGCACCGGCTCATCGTCCCCGCCGAGCCGAGCGAGAGTCAAAGACTATGAACCGCGCCCCGTGATATTCCCTCGCTATCGTCGGGTCGTGGACCTTCTTCGTCACGCCCGGTTCTTCGTCGCGGTGGCCGAGCACCTGCACTTCGGCCACGCCGCCGACGAACTCGGCATGGCCCAGCCGCCACTCTCGCAGGGCATCCAGCGCCTCGAACGGAATCTCGGCGTGCGCCTCTTCGACCGCGACGCGCGGCGCGTGCAGCTCACGCCCGCCGGAGCCGACCTGCTCCCCGCGGCACGCGACCTGCTCGGGGACGCCGACCGGTGGGTGTCGCAGGCCCGCGCCTGGACGCCTCGCGCGACGCTCCGGTTCGGCATCGCCGACGACCTGCTCGGACGGTGGGGCGGCCTGCTGCGCGCGCTCGCGGCCGACGGCTGGAATCCGCTGCCGATCGTCCGCCCGAGCAGCACGCTCGTGCAGGCGACCCGCGACGGCGAGGTCGACGTCGCACTGATCCGCCACCCCTGCATCGTCGACGGCCTGCTCACCGGGGCGGTGTTCTCGGCGCCGGCCCGGCTCGTGGCGCAGGGCCCCGAGGGAGGCGCGATCGCGCTGCCCGTCGCGGTGCCGCCCCGCAGCCACCACCCTGCGGCGCACGACCAGCTCGTCGACGCCCTCGCGCGCCTCGGCCACAGCGGGGCGGTCGTCGAGCTCGGCACGGCCTCGGAGCGCGACGCGTGGGTGGCGGCGGGCCGTGCCGCGGCGCTCGTCGTCGGCGAGGGCCACGAGGTCGACGCCGCGCCCGTGGCGGCGCTCGAGATCCGGGTGCGCGTGGTCATGGGCCCGCTGCGCGTGCGGCGCTCCGGCGTCGATGCGCCGGCCCTTCTGACCCGGGTCGAGGAGCTACTCCGATGACCCGGTGGCACGACGCGGCGGAGACGATCCGGGCCCTGGCGGCCGACGCCGGCGTGCACGCGCGGGTCCACGCCCGGGCTGTCGAGACCACGACGCGAGAGGCGGAGGCGCCCGGGGCGAGCACGCCGGTGGCGGGGAGACGTGACGTCGAGGCGCTCGAACCCGAGGTCGCCGTCGAGGCCGACACCCCGACGGCGATCGCGTCCCTCTACAAGCCGGCGTTGGCGGGCGCCTGGGCCGATCTCGTCGCAGCCGGCGAGTTCGACCCCGTCTCCCGGCTGCGGCTCCCGTCGCGGGGCCGCGCCCCGGGCGAGACCGGGGTGGCCGCGCTCGCCGACGACGTCGAGGTCTCCCAGCGCGACGCCGTCCGGCTCATGCTCGCCGTCTCCGACAACGCGTGCGCCGAGGCGCTGCTCGACCTCGTCGGCCTCACCCGCGTCGCGGCGTGGCTCGCCGGGCACGGGCTCTCCGCGACCGCGGTGCGTCGCGGCTCCGCGCAGAGCCTGCGCCGGATCATCGAGGAGACCGGCGGGCGCAGCCTGAGCGAGGCGATGAGCCGCCTCGCCGACCCTCGGCACGACCGCGGGACGAGCGAATACGACTCGGCGATGACGAGTTCCGGAACCGCCCGGGAACTCACGGCGATCCTGCGCATCCTCTGGCTCGGCGAGCAGTACGACTGGGTGCGGGAATCGATGCGCCGCCAGGCCTGGCGGCACCGGATCGGCTCGGGCTTCCCACACGACGACGTCGGCGTCGCGGGCAAGACCGGCACGCTCGGCCGGCTGCGCCACGAGGCGGCGGTCGTGCACTTCCCCCACGAGCTGCCCGTCGCCGTCGCGGTCATGACCGTCTCCGTCCGCCCGGAGATGCACCAGCCCCGCGTCGACGCCGCCATCGGCGCGATCGCCCGGAGCGCCGTCAACGCGCTCCGCACCCCGGCGGCCCTCGCCATGTGGCCCCCTCCGCACGAACCCGGGTCGCCTCGCGAACCGCCGTGCTGAGACCAGGGCCGTCAGAGAGCCTGCAGGAGGAGTCCGGGACGGACCTGTCCGATCAGGTCGACGTCACCGTCGGCATGCAGCACACCGGCCTGGTGCGACAGGGCGGTCTCGGCGATGAAGAGGTCTCCGATCGCCCGCCGGTGCCACCTGCTCTGATGACGGGCGAGGTCGGCCTGGAGCCGCAGCACACGATCGAAGATGTCCGCGGGAGCATCCAGCACGGAGAACGTGTCACGCAGTGCGGCACACTCCAGGTCGTCGTCACGGGCCGACCGCGCCGAGTACAACCACTCGAGGACGCCCATCTCACAGATCGCCGACCGGGCCGGGCTGATCCCCGCGGGCAAAGGGGTCCCGTCGGCCAGGCGGACGTGAGCGCTCTTGTCGATGATCCAGAGGTTCAGCGCCATGCGTCGCCCGGCAACAGGACGCCGACGTCGACGCTCGCGGGTGCGCTCGAAAGGTGTCGGTCGAGGGCGTCTTGGCGGCGTCGCTCCTCATCGTCGCTCTGCTCGATCACGAGCCGTAGCCCCCTCTCGACCGTGGCGCGCAACGTGCCTCCCGTCGCGTCGAGCGCCCGGGAGGCGAGAGCCTCGTCGAGTTCGATGGTGGTGCGCTTGACGGTCATGAGGACAAACTATCGACCTCGGGTACATACCTTGGCCATGACCTTCGATGCCCCCGAGAAAGGCCTCGAGCCCGACCCGATGTCGGCGATGCCGGAGTGGCGAGCTGTGCCGACACGGCGGCACACCCGAGCCGGCCCGGCATGGTCCAGCAGGTGGTCGACCACGCGGGACGGGCCGCACCCCCGAAGGGATGCGGCCCGTCTCGTCGATCGGGGTGAGGCGAAGGGCTCAGAAGCCCATGCCGCCCATGCCACCCATGTCGTCGCCGCCACCGGCAGGCGCGGCGGCCTTCTCCGGCTTGTCGGCCACGACGGCCTCGGTGGTGAGGAACAGCGCGGCGATGCTCGCGGCGTTCTGCAGCGCCGAGCGCGTCACCTTGGCCGGGTCGATGATGCCGGCCTTGATGAGGTCGACGTACTCGCCCGTGGCCGCGTCCAGACCCTGGCCGGCGGGGAGGTTACGCACCTTCTCCGCCACGACGCCGCCCTCGAGACCGGCGTTGATCGCGATCTGCTTGAGCGGGGCCTCGGAGGCGACGCGGACGATGTTCGCGCCCGTGGCCTCGTCACCGGTCAGGGACAGCTTGCCGAACGCGGCGTCCGTCGCCTGCAGGAGGGCGACGCCACCACCGGCGACGATGCCCTCCTCGACGGCGGCCTTCGCGTTGCGGACGGCGTCCTCGATGCGGTGCTTGCGCTCCTTGAGCTCGACCTCGGTGGCCGCGCCCGCCTTGATGACGGCCACGCCGCCGGCGAGCTTGGCGAGGCGCTCCTGGAGCTTCTCGCGGTCGTAGTCGGAGTCGCTGCGCTCGATCTCGGACCGGATCTGGTTGACGCGACCGGCGATCTGGTCGGCGTCGCCGCCGCCCTCGACGATCGTCGTCTCGTCCTTGGTCACGACGACCTTGCGGGCCGTGCCGAGCATGTCGAGCTCCGCGCTCTCGAGCTTGAGGCCGACCTCCTCGGAGATGACCTGGCCACCCGTGAGGATCGCGATGTCGCCGAGCATCGCCTTGCGGCGGTCGCCGAACCCGGGGGCCTTGACGGCGACGACGTTGATGATGCGGCGGATCTGGTTGAGGACCAGCGTCGCGAGGGCCTCGCCCTCGACGTCCTCGGCGATGATGAGCAGCGGCTTGCCGGCCTGCTTCGTCTTGTCGAGCAGCGGGATGAGGTCCTTGATGGACCCGATCTTGCTGTTGACGACGAGCACGTAGGCGTCCTCGAGGACGGCCTCCATGCGCTCCGGGTCGGTGACGAAGTACTGGCTGATGTAGCCCTTGTCGAAGCGCATGCCCTCGGTGAGCTCGAGCTCGAGCCCGAAGGTGTTGCTCTCCTCGACGGTGATGACGCCTTCCTTGCCGACCTTGTCCATGGCCTCGGCGATCATCTCGCCGATCTGCGGGTCGGCGGCGGAGATCGACGCGGTCGCGGCGATCTGCTCCTTGGTCTCGACGTCCTTGGCCATGCTGAGCAGCTCGTCGGAGACGGCCTGGGTGGCCTTCTCGATGCCGCGCTTGAGGGCCATCGGGTTGGCGCCGGCGGCGACGTTGCGCAGGCCCTCGCGCACGAGCGCCTGGGCGAGCACGGTGGCCGTCGTCGTGCCGTCACCGGCGACGTCGTCGGTCTTCTTGGCAACTTCCTTGACGAGTTCCGCGCCGATCTTCTCGTACGGGTCCTCGAGCTCGATCTCCTTGGCGATGGAGACGCCGTCGTTGGTGATCGTGGGGGCGCCCCACTTCTTCTCCAGGACGACGTTGCGGCCCTTGGGGCCCAGGGTGACCCGGACGGCGTCGGCGAGCTGGTTCATGCCCCGCTCGAGTCCGCGGCGAGCCTCTTCGTCGAAGGCGATGATCTTGGCCATGTGCGGTGGTTCCTCCCACACGAAACGGGTTTGAGGTGACCGGGCGATGCCCGCGACGGACGACCCGGGGCGGACGCGCCGTTCGCGCCGCGACCACCGGGCCTCATCGGTCCGGTCCGTTCAGGATGGTGCTCCTCACCCCCACCTCGCCGCGGTCCGGAACGCCGGCCGGAGCCGCCTGTTCTGTCACTCGACGAGGGAGAGTGCTAATCCCATGATTAGCACTCGGGCATGGTGAGTGCAAATGACTCGGCCCGCCCACCGGTGGGGTGGACGGGCCGCGCGGGGGTCTGGGGCGCGTGTCAGAGGTCGCCGGCGAGGCGGCGGGCCGAGCGCGCCTTCTGGCGGGAGGCGCGCATCCGCCGCAGCCGCTTGACGAGCATCGGGTCGTGGGCGAGCGCCGCTTCGGTGTCGATGAGCGCGTTGAGGGTCTGGTAGTACCGCGTCGAGTTCATGTCGAAGAGGTCCTTGATGGACTGCTCCTTGGCGCCCGGGTACTTCCACCACTGCCGCTCGAACGCGAGGATCTCGCGTTCGGAGTCGTTGAGCTCGCGCCGACCCTGCGTCAACACCGGTGCGTGTGCGCTCGTCCCCATCACGTCCCCTCCTCTGGCGGTCCGGTTGTCATGGTCGCACGAAAGCACACCGGTGTCATTCACCCGGCGGCCGACTCGGAGCGGCCCGGTGGATGTCGGACCCAGCCTCTAGGGTGAGGCGCATGAGCGAGCCGCGCCCCCTGTCCGAGCTCGTGCACCCCACGTGGGCGCAGGCGCTGGAACCGGTCGCCGACCAGGTCACGCGCATGGGCGAGTTCCTGCGCGCCGAGCTCGCGGCCGGGCGCTCCTACCTCCCCGGCGGCGCGCACGTCCTGCGGGCGTTCGAGCGGCCCCTGCCCGACGTGCGCGCGCTCATCGTCGGGCAGGACCCCTACCCCACTCCCGGCCACGCCGTCGGGTTGTCCTTCTCCGTCGCCCCCGACGTCAGCCCCATCCCCAAGAGCCTGGCCAACATCTACCAGGAGCTGACCACCGACCTCGGGGTCGCGCGCCCGAGCACCGGCGACCTCACACCGTGGGCCGACCGGGGCGTGCTCCTGCTCAACCGTGTCCTCACCGTGGCCCCCGGCGCCTCCGCGAGCCACCGCGGCAAGGGCTGGGAGGAGGTGACGGCGCGGGCCATCGAGGCCCTGGTCGAGCGGGCCGCCGCCGGTCAGCCGCTCGTCGCGATCCTCTGGGGGCGCGACGCCCGCAACCTCGCCCTGCACCTGCACGGCATCCCCTGCGTCGAGAGCGCGCACCCCTCCCCGCTCTCGGCGCGGTCCGGGTTCTTCGGGTCCCGGCCGTTCAGCCGGGCTAACGAGCTCCTGCGCGAGCAGGGCGCCGACCCCATCGACTGGAGCCTGCCGTGACCGACGCCCGCGTGTGGACCCGTTACGTCGCGATCGGCGACTCGTTCACCGAGGGCATGAGCGACGCCCACCCCACCCGGGCCGACGTCTACGTCGGTTGGGCCGATCGTCTCGCCGCCCACCTCGCCGCCGTCGCCGAGGGCGAGTTCACCTACGCCAACCTCGCGGTGCGCGGGCGGCTGCTCGACGACGTCACCGGCCACCAGCTGCCCGCCGCTCTCGCGCTGGAGCCGGACCTCGTGAGCATCGTGGGCGGGGGCAACGACATCCTGCGCCCGAAGGCCGACATCGACGCGCTCGCCGGGCGGCTCGAGGAGGCCGTCGTCCGGATCCGCGCGACGGGCGCCGACGTCCTCCTCGCGACCCCCACGGACCCGCGCGACGCCCCCGTCATTCGGCACGTACGCGGGCGGCACGCCACGTTCACGGCGCACATCTGGTCCATCGCCCGCCGGCACGGCTGCGCCGTCATCGACCAGTGGGGCCTCGACGCCCTCAAGGACTGGCGCATGTGGAGCGAGGACCGCATCCACATGACCCCCGAGGGGCACCGCCGGGTGGCGCTCGCCGCCTTCGCCGCGCTCGGCCACGCCCCGGAGGAGACCGAGTGGGCCACCCCGCTCCCGCCCGCGCCGCCGGTGCCGCGCGTCGACCGACTGCGCGCCGACCGCGCCTGGGCCCGTGAGCACCTCGGGCCGTGGGTGCAGCGCCGGCTCACGGGGCGCTCCTCCGGCGACCACCGCACCCCCAAGCGCCCGGAACCGCTGCGCCCGGAACGGTGACCGACCCCGCGGATCGGGCCGCGCCCCTCAGGCAGGGGCGGCCACGAGGGGACTGAGCCGCAGGACCCGCCCCAGCCGGCGGGTCAACGCCGCCGGGCCCTGGCAGGTCACCCGCCCGTCGCGCAGGGCCGCCGACAACGTCAGGCGGCCGAGCCACACCAGGTACAGGGCCGCGAGCTCGGCCCGCCGCACGACGTCGACGGCGTACCCGGCGTCCGTGCGACACACCGACGGCGTCCCCCGCTCGATGACGAACCAGAAGCGCCGTGGGTGGTCGGCGAACGTCAGCTCGATGACGTGGCGGTGGCCCGGCCAGTCGGGGGTGTCGAGGCGGGCGTGCATCCACCAGGCGAGCAGGTCCGGGTCGAGTTCTGTCGGCTGCGGGTCGCCGAACGCCCACCGGCTGCCCCATTCCCCGAGCCCCCAGAGGACGGGCTGCAGCGCCCGGCCCGCGTCCGTGAGCAGGTAGGCCCCGTCGAGTCGCTCGACGACTCCGTCGGCGACGAGACGACGCAGGCGCTTGGCGAGCAGGCTGCGAGACAGCCCCGGCAGGCCGCGGGACAGGTCGTTGAACCGGGTGGTCCCCAGGGTGAGGTCACGCAGGATGAGGAACGACCAGCGTTCGCCGAGGACGTCGAGTGCGCGCGAGAGGGGACAGTATTGCCCGTACGTGAGACGTTCGGACTCCATGGCGGCCTCCTTCCACCAGTATCGGTCCATGAAGCTGTACCGGACAGGTACAGATCCTGGACTGGGCCGATGCCCCGCCGCGGAGGACCGTCGATGGCATGACGACCTTCGCTCGCCCCGCCCCGCCCCCGACGTCGACCGACTCCGCTTCGCACCCGACCGACGGGACCGCCACAGCCGACACGACCGCCTCTGCACGAGGGGCCCACGACGCACTGACCGCCGACCTCGCACTCAAGGCGGCCCACCGCGCCATGTGGGCCACCGGCGACTATCCGCGCCTGGCCCGCGACCTCGTGGCCCCGCTCGGCCCCGCCCTCGTCGCAGCGCTCGGCGTCTCCGCCGGCGAAGGCGTCCACGACGTGGCGTGTGCGGGAGCGAGGAACGCCGCCCTCGCGGCGGCGCGCGTCGGGGCCGAAGTCACGGCCTCCGACCTCACGCCCGAACTCGTCGACGCGGGACGGGCGCGCGCCGAGGCCGAGGGCCTCACCCTGCCCTGGCGCACCGCCGACGTGGAGCACCTCCCGTGCGATGACGGCCAGTTCGACGTCGTCACCTCCTGCATCGGGGTGATGTTCGCGCCGCACCACGCCCTGGCTGCGGCCGAGCTCGTGCGCATCTGCCGCCCCGGAGGCCGCATCGGGATCCTCGCGTGGACGCCGGGCGGGTTCATCGGGAGGATGTTCGCCGTCATGCGCCCCTTCGCCCCGCCGCCACCCCCCGGGGCGTCCCCGCCTCCCCTGTGGGGCGACGAGGCGTACGTGCGTGAGCTGCTCGGATCGGGCGTCACCGACGTCGTCTCCCGGGTCGCCACACTCCGCGTGACCCGCTTCGAGACCCCGCAGCAGTTCAGGGAGTACTTCGCGGCGACCTACGGGCCGACCATCGCGGTACGTGCGTATGCGGGGCGACAGGGCCGCGGCGACGAACTGGACGCGGCGCTCGACGCCCTCGCCGCCGACGCGCTCGCCGCCGACGGGCGAACCGGCGGGGGCGACGAGGCGGGCATGGACTGGGAGTACCGCATCCTCACCGCCCGACGCGCGGGCGGCTGAGCCCGATCGCCGCGCCCGGACCGGGTCGTTCGACGACCCTGGTGCCGCCGCGCGCGCCTAGACTCGCCGACCATGGAGACGCGCATTCTCGGACGGACAGGGCGCGAGGTCGGCGTCATCGGGCTCGGCTGCTGGCAGATCGGGGGCGGCTGGGGTGAGGTCGACGAGGACGACGCCCTGGCCACGCTGGAGGCCGCGGCCGACGCGGGCGTCACGTTCCTCGACACCGCGGACGTGTACGGCGACGGGCGCAACGAGCGACTCATCGGACGCTTCCTCGCCGAGCGGGCAGGAAGCGGCGGGCCGGGGACGTCGCCCCTGGTCGTCGCGACGAAGATGGGCCGACGCGCCGATCCCCACGACCCCTCGGCCTACACCCTCGATGCGTTCCGCCGGTGGAACGACGACAGTCGCGCCAACCTGGGCGTCGACCGGCTCGACCTCGTGCAGCTGCACTGCCCGCCGACGCCCGTGTACTCCCTCGACCAGGTCTTCGACGACCTCGACACCCTGGTGGAGGAGGGCCGCACGGCGGCCTACGGGGTCTCGGTCGAGACGTGCGAGGAGGCCCTGAGCGCCATCGCGCGACCGCATGTCGCCACGGTCCAGATCATCGTCAACGCCTTCCGGCGCAAGCCGCTGGAGCGGGTGCTGCCCGCTGCCGCGGCCGCGGGGGTCGGCATCATCGCGCGAGTGCCGCTGGCGAGCGGGCTGCTGACGGGCCGCTACGACGAGTCGACGACCTTCGACGCCGACGACCACCGGACCTTCAACCGCCGCGGGGAGGCGTTCGACGTCGGCGAGACCTTCGCCGGGGTCCCCTTCGAGGTGGGCGTCGCCGCCGCCCGCGAGGTCGCCGCGCTCACCCCCGACGGCGTCGGCACGGCGCAGGTGGCGCTGCGGTGGATCCTCGACCAGCCCGGCGTGAGCACCGTCATCCCCGGTGCCCGGAACGGTGAGCAGGCCCGCGGCAACGCGGCGGCGGCCGACCTCACCCGACTCGACGCCGGCACCCTCGCGCGCATCGAACGGATCTACGACGAGCGGATCCGCGAGCACGTACACACCCGCTGGTGAGTGCGCCGGAGGGGTCGACCGACCGGTCGACGGCCCGGCGCCACGCCCGTCAGCGGGCGGCCGACTCCTCCCGCAGGGCGTCGGCGAACCCCGCGACGTCGCCCTCGGTCGTGTCGAAGCTGCACATCCAGCGCACCTCGCCGGTCGCCTCGTCCCACACGTAGAAGGGGTAGCGGGCCTGCACCCGCCGGGTCACCTCGGGCGGCAGGATCGCGAACACGGCGTTGGCGGCGGGCTCGCGCGTGAGGCGGACGCCGTCGATGTCGCGGACGGCGTCGGCCAGCCGCCGCGCCATGTCGTTGGCGTGGCCGGCCCCACGGCGCCACAGCTCCCCCTCGAGCAGGGTGAGCAGTTGCACCGACAGGAACCGCATCTTCGAGGCGAGCTGGCCGTTGAGCTTGCGGGCGAACAACGGCCGGCTCACGGCGTCGGGATCGAGCACGACGACGGCCTCGGCGCCCATGAGCCCGTTCTTCGTCCCGCCGAAGGAGAGGACGTCGACCGCGACGTCGGTCGTGATCGCGCGCAGCGGCACCCCCAGCGCGACCGCGGCGTTCGCCAGGCGGGCGCCGTCGAGGTGCACCCGCATCCCCTTGGCGTGGGCGTGGTCGGCGACGGCACGCAGCTCGTCGGGCGTGTACAGCGTGCCCAGCTCGGTGCTCTGCGTGACGGACACGACCGCGGGCTGCGCGTGGTGCTCGTCGCCCCACCCGTAGGCCACCCGGTCGACGAGCTCGGGCGTGAGCTTGCCGTCGGGGGTCTCGACCGTCTCGAGCTTGAGCCCCGCGATCTTCTCGGGGGCCCCGCACTCGTCGGTGTTGATGTGGGCGCTGCGGGCGCACACGACGCTGTCCCACCGCTGCGTCATGAGGTCGAGCGAGACGACGTTCGCGCCGGTCCCGTTGAACACCGGGTACACCTCCGCGCGGTCCCCGAACTCGCGCCGGACCGCGTCGGCGAGGGCGGCCGTGTACGCATCGGCGCCGTAGGCGCGCTGGTGCCCGCCGTTGGCGAGCGTGAGCGCCTCGAGCACCTCGGGGTGCACCCCCGAGTAGTTGTCGCTGGCGAAGCCGCGGAAGTCGGCGTCGTGCAGGCGGGTGAGGCCGGCGTGCGGGGTGCCGCCGGGCCGCGGCGCGGACAGCGCCGCCTCGCGGGTCTCCTCCGCGGTGTCGGCCGCGCGCGCCTCACCCTGTTCGCCGTGATCGGTCTGGTCGTCGTGTCGTGCGTTCACGGCACGAGGGTCTCGCGTCGGCCGACGAGCTCGTCGGCCGGGGTGTCCCAGAGGCGCGTGAGCCGGGTGGCGAGGTCGTCCACGTGGGTGTACCCCGAGAAGGCCGCGTCGGGTTTCGCGGCGCGCATGACGTCGGTGAGCAGCGCCTTCACGCGGACGATCACGGCCGCCGCGGCCGGCCGGGCCGCCTCGTCGGCCGTGACGTTGCCCGCTTCTGCGACACCTCGACCGGCGCCCGACGCCGCGCGGGCGAACGAGTCGCCCACGGCGAGGGTCCACGCCTCCGCGGCGGCCTTGGCCGCGGCGTAGGCCGCGTTCGTCGCGGTGGGCGCTTCGACCTGGACCGTCGACACGATCGCGAGCCGGCCCCCGGAGGAGACGAGGTCGTCGTGGAACGCGCGCGTCGTGTGCGCCAGCGTGACGACGATCATGTCCTGCAGCCACGCCCAGTCGGCGAGGTCGCTCCCCACGATCCCCTTTCCGCCCCGCCAGCCGCCGACGAGGTGCACGAGCCCGTCGACCCGACCGTGCTCGGCACGGACGCCGGCCGCCCACGCGGAGATGGCCGCCTCGTCGAGGAGGTCGACGACCGCGGCCTGCGCCCGCCCCCCGGACCCGGCCGCGGTGGCCGCCGCGGTGGCGGCGTCGACGACCGGGGCGAGGCGCGCGGCGTCCCGGCCCGCCGCGACGACATGGGCGCCGGCCACGGCGAGCGCGGAGACGAGCGGCGGACCCGCCGCCCCGGCGGCGCCCGCGACGACGACGACCCGCCCGGTCAGGTCCGGCGTCGAGGCCTCGGGCGCGCTCATGCCGGCACCCCCTGCGTCTCGCGAGCGGGTGGCTGTGACGGCGACGAAGACGGGGCGCGACCGGCGGAACCCTCGCCGGAGTCGCCGTCGCCGGCGGTCACCTCGTGGTGCCCGCGCCCGGTGATCCCGCGCGTGGAGGCGACGACGGGCGCGAGCTTGCCGCGCAGCGCCTCGAAGAAGACGTTGAGCGGGAACTCGTCGGGCAGGACGAGGTCGACGAGCCCCCGGGGCGGCCCGTCGAGCGGGAGGGCGTCCGGTCCCTTGGCCCACGTCGAGCGCGGGTGCGGGGCGACGTGCGCGCTGACGAACGCGTAGGAGGCGATCCAGTGGGCGACCTTGCTGCGGTCGATGCCGTCGCGGTAGAGCGCCTCGACCTCGTCGCACAGGGCGACGACGGTCTCGGGCACGCGGCGCCAGTCGAAGGTGAGCCGGTTGTCGGTCCAGCGCAGCGCGTCGTGGCGGTGCAGGTAGGCGAAGAGCAGTTGCCCGCCGAGCCCGTCGTAGTTGCGGACCCGCTCCCCGGTGATCGCGAACCGGAAGATCCGGTCGAAGACGATCGCGTACTGCACGCCCCGGGCGAACGGCTGGCCGCGCCCCTCGAGGACGACGGCCTGGCGGAACGTGTTGAGGTCGCAGCGCAGCTCCTCGAGCGCGTACATCCAGAACGGCATCCGCTGCTTGATCATGAAGGGGTCGAACGGCAGGTCGCCGTGGCTGTGCGTGCGGTCGTGGACGAGGTCCCACATCGCGAAGACCGACTGGGCCAGCTCCTGCGAGACGACGAGCCGCTCGGCGTCCGGCGGCAGGTCGAGCTTGAGCAGGTCCGCGGCCGCCCCGGTGACGGCCCGGAACCGGGCGGCCTCCCGGTCGGAGAAGATCGCGCCCCACGTGAACCGCGGCACCTCGCGGACCGCGACGGTCTCGGGGAAGAGGACGGCGGAGTTCGTGTCGTAGCCGCTCGTGAAGTCGACGAAGTCGAACGACAGGAACGCCGGGTTGTCGAAGTCGCGCTCGATCTGCGCGAGCCAGTCGGGCCAGAAGACCGAGCACAGCACGGCCTCGACGTTGCGGTTCGGGTTGCCGTTCTGGGTGTACATCGGGAAGACGACGAGGTGGACGACCCCGTCGGCGCGGCTGCGCTCGGGGCGGAAGGCCAGGAGCGAGTCGAGGAAGTCGGGCACCCCGAACCCGGTGTCGGCCCAGCGCGCCAGGTCGGCCCGGACTGCGTCGAGGTACTCGGCGTCGTGCGGGAACTCGGGCGCGAGCGCGGCGATCCCGGCGACGACGCGGCCGACGAGCGCGGCCGCGACGCCGTGCTGACCGGCGTCGGGAATCGAGCCGTCCTTCACCTGCAGCGGCCGCAGCGCCTCGACGGCCGCCTTGAGGTCGAGCCAACGGGGGTCGCTCGCCCACGCCCGCCCGGGCGCGCGGGGCTCGGGGGCCGCCGCCGCCGAGCCCGCGGCCCACGTCACCGCGTTGGTCCACAGCGTGCGGTGGTCGAGCTCGGCGATGGAGTCGTCCCCGAAGAGGTCGGAGTCGGCGAAGACGACGACCCGCCCGCGGCCGACCCGCACCGCCGCCGCCAGCGGCGCGCCCGGCGGGAACGCCTGCGCGCCCGTCCGGGCGAGCACCTGCGCGGCGGCGCCACCACCCGCCTGCTCGCCCCCGACCTCCAACGCGCCCGCACGGTAGAAGCAGACCTGCCCCACGCCGGCGAGCACGCCCTGGCCGGCCCCCGCACCGAGGTCGGCGAGGACCCACGCCGAGACGCGGTTGTGCCGGCTCGTGCCGTCGTGGCACGTCAGGCTCCGGACGTGCACCCCGAAGCGGCGCAGCAGCTCGTCGAGGTTGGTGCCGTACTTGTCCTGGTCGCACTCGGCGAGGACGACGAGGCCGCCGCCCGCGTGGACGAACGCCTCG
Source organism: Agilicoccus flavus (assembly GCF_014857905.1). Taxonomy (GTDB): domain Bacteria; phylum Actinomycetota; class Actinomycetes; order Actinomycetales; family Dermatophilaceae; genus Agilicoccus; species Agilicoccus flavus. Next base: position 98,052 of record NZ_JACYXE010000009.1, read on the forward strand.
AGCGCGTCGATCTCGCCGGCGGCGAAGACCGGAGACCCGGCCCCCGAGCTGCGCTCCGAGCCGAGCTGCGCGGGGTGGGCGATCACGAGGACGTCCCCCGGCGCCACGGCCTGGTCGATCGGCCCCTGCGTGTGCGCGACCACCTCGAACCCCCGGTGACGCAACGCCTCGGCGGCCAGTGCGTAGGAGGCGTCCGCCGGCTGGGCCGGGTTGATGCGGGCCGCGACGGCCGGGTCGAGCGACCAGGCCTCGCTGTGCGACTCGTCCATGACCACGCGCGGGAACACGCCCATCCTCATCGACCCCTTCGTCGTCCGATCGTGACGGGACCAGACTACGGGCCCGAGCTGTACCGGGTGGACGGTTCAGCGTCCTCGACAGTGCAGTCGGTCGGCGAGCACAACGGTCCGGCTCACCCCGCCCCGCCGCGCGCGCCGCCCGGGGGCGCAGGGTTACCCTTCCGGGACAGCTGTTCCCACCACGGCGGAGGTTCGCGATGAGCGGCACACGCAGGACGTTCCTCGACTGGCCGGTGCTGCGCCAGGTGCGCTCGGGCGACCTGCTGGGTCGCGGCGCGGCGGTGACGTCGGCGCGCACGCGCGCGCGGCAGCCGCGCACGACGACGGCCGACCGGGTGGCGCGCAGCGTCTGCCCGTACTGCGCGGTCGGCTGCGGTCAGAAGATCTTCGTCAAGGACGAGAAGATCGTGCAGATCGAGGGCGACCCCGACTCGCCGATCAGCCGCGGTCGCCTCTGCCCCAAGGGCAGCGCGAGCACCCAGCTCGTCACCTCGCCCACGCGGGTCACGAAGGTCATGTACCGGGCCCCGCACGCCACCGAGTGGACCCACCTCGACCTCGAGACGGCGACCGACATGATCGCCGACCGCATCCTCGAGACCCGCCGCCGCACGTGGCAGGACACCGACGCCCGCGGCCTGCGGCTCAACCGGACCATGGGGATCGCGGCCCTCGGCGGCGCGGCGCTCGACAACGAGGAGAACTACCTCATCAAAAAGCTCTTCACGGGGCTGGGCGCGGTGCAGATCGAGAACCAGGCGCGTATTTGACACAGCTCCACGGTCCCCAGTCTGGGGGCCTCGTTCGGGCGGGGCGGCGCCACTCAGTTCGTCCAGGACATGGCCAACGCCGACTGTGTCGTCATCCAGGGATCGAACATGGCCGAGTGCCACCCCGTCGCCTACCAGTGGGTGACGGAGGCCAAGGCGCGCGGCGCGAAGATCATCCACATCGACCCCCGGTTCACGCGCACGTCGGCCGTGGCCGACAAGCACGTCCCGATCCGCGTGGGCAGCGACATCGTCCTGCTCGGCGCGCTCATCCGGCACGTGCTCGAGACGGGTTCCTACTTCGAGGAGTACGTGCGGGCCTACACGAACGCCGCGACGCTCGTCGACGAGTCGTTCCAGGACACCGAGGAGCTCGACGGGATCTTCTCGGGCTACGACCCGGAGACCGGCACCTACGACATGACGTCGTGGGGGTACGACTCGGCCGCGGGTGACGACCACGTCGAGCAGTCCTCGGAGCGCGAGGGCGACGAGCACGGCAGCAGCCGCAAGGAACGCTCCGCCGGCGACGAGCACGGCTCCGGCGGGCCGTCGCTCGAGCACGCCGAGGTCGAACGCGACGACACGATGCAGCACCCCCGCTGCGTCCTGCAGGTTCTGCGGCGGCACTACGCCCGCTACACGCCCGAACTCGTCGAGCGCACGTGCGGGATCTCGGCCGACGACTTCGCCTACCTCGCGAACGCGTTGACCGAGAACAGCGGACGCGAGCGGACCTCGTGCTTCGCCTACGCCGTCGGGTGGACCCAGCACAGTCTGGGTGCGCAGTACATCCGCACGGCCGCGATCCTCCAGCTGCTGCTCGGCAACATCGGGCGGCCCGGCGGCGGAATCATGGCGCTGCGCGGGCACGCGAGCATCCAGGGCAGCACCGACATCCCCACGCTGTTCAACCTCCTGCCCGGTTACCTGCCCATGCCGTGGGCGGGCCGGCACGACGACTTCGACGACTACATCGCGAGCATCGCCTCCCCGCGCCAGAAGGGGTACTGGGTCAACGCCGACGCGTACGCCGTCAACCTGCTCAAGGCGTGGTGGGGCGACGCGGCGACCGAGGACAACGACTGGGCGTTCGCGTACCTGCCGCGGATCGACGGCAACCACAACACGTACGCGACGACGATGGGCATGATCGACGGCACGGTCGAGGGCTACTTCCTCCTCGGCCAGAACCCGGCCGTGGGCGCGAGCCACGGGCGATTGCAGCGCGCGGGCATGAGCAACCTCAAGTGGCTCGTCGTGCGCGACCTCAACCTCATCGAGTCGGCCACGTTCTGGAAGGACGGGCCCGAGATCGCGACCGGCGAGATGAAGACGGAGGACATCGGGACCGAGGTGTTCTTCCTCCCACCCGCCTCCCACGCCGAGAAGTCCGGCACGTTCACGCAGACGCAGCGGCTGCTGCAGTGGCGCGAGGCGGCCGTGGCGCCGCCCGGCGAGTGCCAGAGCGACCTCGACTTCTTCTACAAGCTCGGGCTGCGCCTGCGGGAGCGGCTCGCGCAGAGCACCGACCCGCGCGACCGGCCCCTGCTCGACCTCACGTGGGACTACGCCGTCGACGAGCACGGCGAGATCGAGGCCGACGCCGTCCTGCAGGAGATCAACGGGCGCTTCCTCACCGGCGAGAAGGCCGGCCAGATGCTGCCCATGTACTCGTCGATGAAGGCCGACGGCTCGACGAGCGGCGGGTGCTGGATCTACTGCGGCGTCTACGCCGACGGCGTGAACCAGGCCAACCGGCGCAAGCCGGACGCCGAGCAGAACTGGGTCTCGGCCGAGTGGGGCTGGGCGTGGCCGGACAACCGGCGCATCCTCTACAACCGCGCCTCGGCCGACCTCGACGGCAAGCCGTGGAGCGAGCGCAAGGCCTACGTCTGGTGGGACGAGGAGGCGGGCCGCTGGACCGGCCACGACCGGCCCGACTTCCCCCTGACCACCCCGCCGTCGTACCGCCCGCCGAAGGGCACGGCGGGCATCGAGGGCCTGGCCGGCGACGACCCGTTCGTCATGCAGGCCGACGGCAAGGGGTGGCTGTACGCACCCAAGGGGCTGCTCGACGGGCCGATGCCGACGCACTACGAGCCGCAGGAGTCGCCGGTCGCGAACCCGCTGTACCACCAGCAGCGCAACCCGGCCCGGTTCGTCTACCCCCGCCCCGACAACCCGTCGGCCCCCTCGGCCGGTGACCCGGGCTCGTCGGTGTACCCGTACGTCTTCACGACGTACCGGCTCACCGAGCACCACACGGCCGGCGGCATGAGCCGGTGGCTGCCGTACCTCGCGGAACTGCAGCCGGCGTTCTTCTGCGAGGTCTCGCCCGAGCTCGCCGCCGAACGCGGCCTCGAGAACGGCGGGTGGGCGACGATCGTCTCGCCGCGCTCGGCGATCGAGGCGCGGGTGCTCGTCACCGAGCGGATGCGTCCGCTGCGCATCGGCGAGCAGACGGTGCACCAGATCGGGCTGCCCTACCACTGGGGTCAGGGCGGCACGGGCGCCGTCGTCACCGGCGACGGGGCCAACGACCTCCTCGGCGTGACGTTGGACCCCAACGTCGCGATCCAGGAGAGCAAGGCCTCGACCTGCGACATCCGCGCGGGTCGCCGGCCGACCGGCCCGGCCCTGCGGGCGCTCGTCGAGGACTACCTGACCCGGGCCGGGGTGACGACGACGACGGGCAACGTCCGCCGCCACGTCGACGCGGTCCCCCAGGCCTCCCCCACACCCGAGGACGACTCGGGCGACTCCGACGGGGACGGCGGCCGATACGACGAGGGCGACGCCGCGGCCGGGTCGTACCCCGCCGACCCACGCGAGGACGAGGACGAGGCATGAGTTTCTGGCACCAGCAGTTGGCCGGGCCGACCGACCCCGCCCGGGACGCCGGCTGGGAGGACCCGCCGCCGCGGAAGGGGTTCTTCACCGACACCTCCATCTGCATCGGCTGCAAGGCGTGCGAGGTCGCCTGCAAGCAGTGGAACGGCATCCCCATGGACCGCCTCGGGATGACGGGCGACTCCTACGACAACTCGATCTCGCTCGGCGCGAACACGTGGCGACACGTCGCCTTCGTGGAGCAGACGACCGAGCGGATCGAGACCGCGCGCGAGTCGGGCCGGGCCCTCGTCGACCTCGGGATGCCCGCGCTGCGCCCGCAGGGCGAGCCGCTGCCGTCGGCCACGGCCCAGCGCCTCTCCCGCGCCACGCCCGGCCCCCTGCCGCTGGGCGGTCCCGGCACCATCGCCTCCGGGTCGGGCCTCGCGGCCGCCGACGGCGGGTCGGGCTGCGGCTGCGGGTCGGGTTCGGGCGGCGGGTGCGGCGGCGGTGCGCCCGTCGGACAGGTGGGCCCCGACGTCACCGACCTGGGCGCCGCCCGGGACGCGGCGGAGCTGGCCGCCGCCACCGGCACGCTGCCCGACTTCCGCTGGCTCATGGCCTCCGACGTGTGCAAGCACTGCACGCACGCCGGGTGCCTCGACGTGTGCCCGACCGGTGCCCTGTTCCGGACCGAGTTCGGGACCGTCGTCGTCCAGGACGACGTGTGCAACGGCTGCGGCTACTGCGTGCCGGCCTGCCCGTTCGGCGTCATCGAGCGCCGGGAGGCGCCGCCCGAGGCCGAGGCGAAGTACGTCCTGGACGTCGAGCACGGCATCGCCCAGAAGTGCACCCTCTGCTATGACCGGCTCGGCGTCGACCAGACCCCGGCCTGCGCGCAGGCGTGCCCGACGACGTCGATCCAGTTCGGCGACCTCGCCGACATGCGCCGCCGCGCCCAGGAACGCGCCGACGCCCTGCACGCCAACGGGTTCACGGAGGCCCGCGTGTACGGCGCCAACGAGAACGACGGCGTCGGGGGCACCGGCGCGGTCTTCCTCCTCCTCGACGAGCCGGAGGTGTACGGCCTCCCGCCCGACCCGATCGTCACGACCGCCGACCTGCCCGACATCTTCCGCAAGGCCGGCTTCGCCGCGAGCGCGATGATCGGTCTCGCCGCGGCCGCGTTCCTCGGGGGGCGGCGATGAGCCGGCTGGACCCCGACGAGACGCTCGTGTTCACCCCGCCGCAGGGCCGGGTCGACGGACCGCGCCCGGGCCGCGCCGACGCGGCCACCGACGACGGTGATGCCGGCGGGCCGGACGCGCCGGGCGGGCCGGTGGACGGCACCGCCGGCCGGGCGGGCGGGCGCCGGTTCGGCCGGCGCAAGGGGCGGGGTCATGGGCGCGAGGACGTCATGGTCCCCGACGCGCAGTTCTCGTCGTACTACGGCCGGCAGATCGTCAAGCCCGCCCCGTGGAAGCACGAGATCCCGGCCTACCTCTACCTCGGCGGGCTCGCGGCGGGGTCGGCCATGCTCGCGGCCGGCGCCGAGCTCTCCGGACGCGACACGCTGCGCCGGAACACCCGATACACGGCGGTCGCGGCCCTGGCCGGCTCGATGGGAGCCCTCGTCGCCGACCTCGGCAAGCCGAGCCGGTTCCTCAACATGATGCGGACGGTCAAGCTCACGTCGCCGATGTCGGTGGGCACGTGGATCCTCACCGGGTACGGCGCCTTCACCGGCGGGGCGTTCGCGTGCGAGGTCGCCCGCGCCGTCCTCCCGACCACGGGCGCCCTCGGCCGGGTCGCCGCGGTGGCCCGGTTCGCCGACCGTCCGATGGCGCTCGGCTCGGCCGCTTTCGCTCCCCCGCTGGCCGCCTACACCGCGGTCCTGCTCGCCGACACGGCCACGCCCACGTGGCACGGCGCCTACCGCGAACTGCCGTTCGTCTTCGTCGGGTCGGCGCTGCTCGCCGCCGGCGGATTCGCGATGGTGACGACGCCCACGCAGGAGGCGGCGCCGGCGCGCCGGGTCGCGCTGCTCGGCGGAGCCATGGAGTTCGTCGCCCACCACCTCATGGAGAAGCGCCTGGGCATGCTCGCCGAGCCGCTGCACGAGGGCCGGCCGGGGCGGTTCGGCCGGGTCAGCCAGGCCGCGGCCCTCGGGGGACTCGCCGTGACCGCCGCGTTCGGGCGCAACCGGCCCGCGGCGGTGGCCGCGGGGATCGCGCTCAACGCGGCCTCGGCCCTCATCCGGTTCGCGGTCTTCGAGGCGGGGATCGCCTCGGCCAAGGACCCGCGGTACACCGTCGAACCGCAGCGGGCGCGCCTCGCCGCGCGGCGCGCCGCCGGCTCCGACCCGCACGGCATCACGACGGGCTGACGCCGCCCAACGCGCACCCCTGACCGACCGGTCGTCGCCGGCCACGAACCATTCGGGCCGGGTCGGCAGGCCCACAAGATGAGGGGCAAACCGAAAGGTGTTGCCCCGCAGTCGCGTCCGGATCCGCAGGTGGCCCGGGCCGGCGTCGACCAGGCCCGAATGGTTCTTCCGTCGGCCCACGGACGCGAACGGGCGACCGGCGTCCGGCCGTGGCGTCGTCGCTCAGTCGAGCTCGGCGAAGACGCGGCGCACGTCGTCGTGGCCGGCGCGGGAGTCGCCGGCGAAGACGGCCGCCATGAGCAGCCGGGCCTTGAGGGCGTCGAGGCGTCCGGCGCCGATCAGGCCGCGGCGCAGCAGGTCGATCTCGGACCCGGGGTAGCCGTACGTGCGGCTCAACGTGCCGCCGGCCCCCGGTCGGGCCGCGAGGACGACCGGGACGCGGTCGGCCAGGTCGGCGAGCGGACCCACGAGCCGCTCCGGCACGTGACCGCCTCCCACACCCTCGACGACGACGGCGTCCGCCCCCGAGAACGCGGTGACGTCCCGCGGCTCGGCCCCGAGGCCGACGCGCACGACGGGCACCCACGGCCAGCTCGCGCCCTCCTGCACGGGCACGTGTGGAGTGGCGTGCGCGGGGCGCACGTCGAGCCGGACCCGCCCCTCGATCACCCGCCCCAGGGGGCCGCCGCCCGGGCTGACGAAGGCCGCGGTCGAGCTCGTGTGGCGCTTGGCGACCGCGGCCGCCGCGTGGATCTCGTCGTCGAGGACCGCGAGCACCCCGAGCCCGCGCGCCGCCGGGCTCGCGGCGACCCGCACGGCCGCGAGGACGTTGGCCGGGCCGTCCGCGCCGGGCGTGCCGGGCGTGCGCATCGCGCCGGTGACGACGACCGGGACCCGGGGGCGCAGCAGCATGTCGAGGAGGAAGGCGCTCTCCTCGAGGGTGTCGGTCCCCTGCGTCACGACGACGCCGTCGATCTCCCGGGTGTCGTCGCCGGCACCGTCGGCGGCGTCCTCGGTGCCGCCGCTGCGGCGCCGGACCTCGGCGGCGATGCCCACGAGATCCTGCGGGACGACGCCCGCGGACGACGTCGACCGGATCGTGCGGGCCTCGATGCGCGCCTCGTCGGCGAGACCCGGGATGGCGACGAGGTCCTGCGCGGTCAGCGACGGCGCCGACCCGCCGGAGGCGATGGGGACCGAGGCAATGGTGCCGCCGAGGGCGAGCACGAGGACGCGAGGCGACGCGGACGACATGGGTCCATCCTCTCGCGCGGGAGGTCGGGCGCGCGGAGCCCCTCGTCGTCGGCGGGACTGCCCGCCCGGACGCCCTGGTCGGCTCCACCCGGCCGTGATCTCGCCGACGGCGTGCCCGGCCGTGCACCGCTCCCACCGACCGGCACGCGCGGCGCGAGGCCCTGCCGGCGACCTCGCGGCCTCAGCGCACGACGATGCGCGTCTCGCCCGCCGGGCGGGTCTCGCCGACGACCGGGGCGCCGGGCACCTCGCCGACGACGAGGAGCCCGCCGCTGGTCTGGGCGTCGGCGAGGAGGAGCAGCTCGTCCTCGCCGACGTCCGCCCGGAGGTGGGGGCGGACCCAGTCGAGGTTCCGGCGGCTGCCGCCGGGCACGAACCCGTCGCGCAGCGCCTCGCGGGCCCCCGGCAGGTACGGCACGGTCGCGTGGTCGACGACGGCGCTCACGCCCGAGGCGCGGCACATCTTCGACAGGTGCCCGAGCAGCCCGAAGCCGGTGACGTCGGTGGCCGCGCGCGCCCCCGCCGCGAGGGCCGCCGCGCCCGCGTCGCGGTTGAGGGTCGTCATCGAATCGATCGCCGCCTGCGAACGCTCCCCCGTGGCCTTGTGCCGGTTGTTGAGCAGGCCCACGCCGAGCGGCTTGGTGAGGCTGATCGGCAGGCCGGGCTCGGCGGCGTCGTTGCGCAGCAAGCGGTCCGGGTCGCCGATCCCGGTGACGGCCATGCCGTAGACGGGCTCGGGGCCGGTGATGGAGTGCCCGCCGGCGACGGGGCACCCGGCCTGCGTCGCCACGTCGAGCCCGCCGCGCAGCACCTCGGCGAGCAGCTCGTCGGGCAGGACGTCGACCGGCCACGCGACGACGTTGATCGCGAGGATCGGCCGACCCCCCATCGCATACACGTCCGAGAGGGCGTTGGCCGCGGCGATCCGCCCCCAGTCGTAGGCGTCGTCGACGACGGGGGTGAAGAAGTCGGTCGTCGAGATGACGGCCGCGCCCCCCTCGATTCGCACGGCGGCGGCGTCGTCCCCGTCGTCGAGCCCGACGATGAGGCCGCCGGCGCCGTCGCCCGGACGGGCCCCCGCCCCGACCAGCCCGGCGAGCATGGACTCCAGCCGACCCGCCGGGATCTTGCACGCGCACCCCCCGCCGGCGGCGTACTGCGTGAGGCGGATCGGGGGCGCCGACCCGTCGGGCGCGGTGGTGGAGGTCATGCCGGAACCCTACGCAGCTCGGCAGCGCCGCCGCCCTGGGGCCGCGAGGGGGACGCCGGGCCCGGCGGGGTGCCGGGAGGTCGAAGCGCGTGCGGCGGGCTGGTTAGGCTGACCGTGGAGGCGTCAGGGTTCCTGGTGGTCCCCCCGGTCTTCAACACCGGAGTACGGCGGTATCCGTCGTAGGCGGGTTCGATTCCCGTCCGCCTCCGCCACCCACCTCGGCCCGTGCTCACTCGAGCGGGCGGCACGAAAGGACACCATGCGACGACTGCGCATCATCGGGATCGGGGCCGGTGACCCCGGGTTCGTCACGGTGGAGGCCGTCGAGGCACTCCGCGAGGTCGAGGCGTTCTTCGTGCTCGACAAGCCGGGCCCGGCCTCCGACCTCACCCGCGCGCGGGAGGCGATCGTCGACCGGTTCGTCCCCGACGACCCGGGCCGCCTCGTCTACGTGCCCGACCCGCCCCGCGACCGCGACCCGGCCGACGCCGCGGCCTACGAGGCGGCGGTCGTCGCGTGGCGCGACGAGCGCGTCCGCCGCCTGCGCGCGGCGATCGAGGGCGAGCTCGGGCCCGACGGGGTGGGCGGGTTCCTCGTCTGGGGCGACCCGTCCCTGTACGACGGGACGATCCGCATGGTCGAGGACCTGCTCGCGGGCGGCCTCGAGGCGGACCACGACGTCGTCGCCGGAGTCAGCGCCGTGCACGCGCTCACCGCGCGCCACCGCATCCCCCTCAACCGCGTGGCGGGCGCGGTCCAGATCACGACCGGCCGCCGGCTCGCGCAGGCGTGGCCCGACGGCGTCGACGACGTCGTCGTCATGCTCGACTCCCACCTCGAGTGCCGCGCCTACGCCGACGACGATGTGGACGTCTATTGGGGCGCCTACCTCGGCACCCCCGACGAACTGCTCGTGTCGGGTCGGCTGGGCGAGGTGTTACCCGAGATCGAGCGGGTGCGCGCGCAGGCCCGGGAGCGGCACGGCTGGGTCATGGACACCTACCTGCTGCGGCGCGCGCCCCTGGACGTCTGAACCGTCGGGGCCCGACGCGACGCCGCCCGGTCAGCGCCCGTCGTCCCCCGGCCCGTCGCCGTCCAGCTCCCACAGGTCGACGTCGACGACGTAATCGGGGCCGAGCTCGTCGCGCATCTGCTCGGCCAACGCGTACGCCTGCGCCCGGTAGGCGCGGACGATCTCCGGACGGCGCCAACCGGTCTCGTGGTGCATGTTCTCGGCGAACACCTCGGCCCAGGCCTCGAGCTTGAGGTTGAGCTCGGAGGAGAAGCTCCCCACGCCGGCCTCGGTGACGAAGTCGCCCCAGACCGGCATGGGCGCCCCGTACTCGTTCATCAGTCGGACGCGGATCGGCTCACGCTCCTCCGCCGGCGGCACGACGACGACGCCGGAGCGGCCCAGGTGCGCGAGGTAGAGCGTCACCTCGGTGGCGCCGAGGGCGTCCTTGAGGCGCCGCGCGAGGTGCCCGCCGAGCGCCTCGAAGTCGTCGGGGCGGGCGCGGGGGCGCCATCCCGTGGCCGGGTCCCAGTCGCGGGCCCACATGTCGGAGTAGTCGAGCAGGCGCAGGGCGAGGTCGTCGTCGATCCCGGCGTCGCGGGGGTCGAGGGGCTGGCCGTCGATGCGCAGCGGACTCTCCCGGCCGGTCTCCGCGGACAGCCACAGGCCGGTCATGTCCGCCACGGGGACCTCGGAGCGGTCGACCTCGGGGCCGTCGGGCCACAGCAGGCCCGCGACGGGCGCCCCTACGGCGTGCAGGTCGGGCTCTGCACCGGCCGGCGAGGGCCCGTCGGGGGCGAACGTCTCGCCGGCCAGGGGCGCGATGGCGATCCACCCCTCGTCGGCGCCGCGCTCGACCTCGAAGGCGACCTCGCCGGCGCCGTCGTCGACCCCGGCCGCGTCGTCGGCCGACGCGTCATCGCGTCGCCGATCGGACCGGTCGGCGCGTCCGCCCCGTCCGCGGGGGCCCGTGTCGTCGCCGCCGTTGATCCACGACGGCAGCAGATCGTCGTCGCTCACCGTCCACCTCCTCGTTCCGCCACCATCGTGCCCGGTCGGAGGCCGATCCGGGCGGTCCTGCGCCCGGACCGCCCGTGTCGAGGCCGGTCCGCGCCCGGCGCGTCCCTCGCCTTAGGGTGGCCGCACACGGCGGGTGCCGACGCCGCCGCAGACATCGGCGGGAGGCCCACGTGAGCGGTGACGACCCCCGCCGACGCATTCCGCGCACCGACGCGGTCCTCGCCGACCCGTCGGTCGCACCCTTCCTGCCCCGGCTCGGCGGCGATGCGGTCAAGGCGGAGGTGGCGGCGGCCCAGGGGTCGGCGCGCGCCGGGCACCTCGCCCCGGAGCAGGTGATCGCCCACGTGTCGGAGATCCTGACCGAACGGTCAGCGCACCCAAGCGACCTCCGCCCGGTCCTCAACGCGACAGGCGTCGTGCTCCACACCAACATCGGCCGAGCGCCCCTGTCCCCCGACGCCCGCCGCGCGCTGCTCGACGCCGCCGGCTACGTCGACGTCGAGTTCGACCTGCGCACCGGCGAGCGGGCCCGCCGCGGCCGCGGCACCCTCGCCGCTCTCGCCCGGGCGGTCCCGGCCGCCGAGGACGTGCTCGTCGTCAACAACGGCGCCGCCGCGCTCGTCCTCGCGACCACGGCCCTCGCCGTGGCCGCGGGCCGCCCCGAGGTCGTCGTGAGCCGGGGCGAGATGGTCGAGATCGGCGACGGCTTCCGGCTGCCCGAGCTCATGGCCTCGACCGGCGCCCGCCTCGTCGAGGTCGGGACGACGAACCGCACCCAGGCCCGGGACTACGCCGGCGCCCTCGGCCCCGCGACCGGCCTCGTCCTCAAGGTGCACCCGAGCAACTTCCGGATCGAGGGGTTCACCGGCGCCGCCTCCACCCGCGACCTCGCCGCCGTGTGCCGCCCCGCCGGAGTGCCCCTGCTCGCCGACATCGGCAGCGGCCTCCTGCGCCCGGATCCGCTGCTGCCCGACGAGCCCGACGCCGCCACCGCGCTGGCGGCGGGCGCGGACGTCGTCACGTGCAGCGGCGACAAGCTGCTCGGCGGGCCGCAGGCGGGGCTCGCCCTCGGCCGGGCCGACCTCGTGCACACCCTGCGGCGCCACCCCCTCGCGCGGGCCCTGCGCGTCGACAAGCTCACCCTGGCCGCGCTCGAGGCGACCCTGCGCGGCGGCCCCACCCCCACCGACCTCGCCCTGCACGTCGACCCGGACCGCCTGCGGGAGCGCACGATCGAGCTCGCCGACGCCGTCGGGGCCGGCGAGGTCGTGGCGGTCGCCGGGCGCGTCGGCGGCGGCGGCGCCCCGGGTCTCGACCTGCCCGGGTGGGCCGTCGCGCTGCCCGGCGACCTCACGGCGCAGCTCCGAACGGGCGCGACGCCCGTCGTCGCCCGGGTCGAACGCGGCGCCACCCTGATCGACCTGCGGTGCGTCCCGGAGGCCGACGGGCCCGTCCTGCAGGAGGCGCTCGTCGCGGTCCTGCGCGGCGACCCGCAGGCGCCGACACCGGTCGACGCGGCCGGGGCCTGACCGCCCTCGACGAACTGGGAAGGACCATGTCCGACATGCACGTCGTCGCCACCGCCGGTCACGTCGACCACGGCAAGTCCACCCTCGTGCGCGCCCTCACCGGGATGGAACCCGACCGGCTCGCGGAGGAGAAGCGGCGCGGCCTCACCGTCGACCTCGGCTACGCCTGGACGACGACGGCCTCGGGCGACCGGCTCGCGTTCGTCGACGTGCCCGGCCATCGGCGGTTCATCGGCAACATGCTCGCCGGGATCGGACCCGCCCCCGCCGTGATGTTCGTCGTCGCGGCCGACGGCGGCTGGGAGGCGCAGTCCGACGAGCACCTCGCCGCGCTCGACGCCCTGGCCGTCCGACACGGCCTGCTGGTCGTCACCCGCAGCGACCTCGCGGACCCCGGGCCCGCCCTGGCCGCGGCGCGACGGAAGTTCGCGAGCACCTCCCTGGCCCACGTCCCCGACGTCGCCGTCAGCGCCCGCACCGGCGCGGGTCTGCCCCGGCTCCGGGAACTGCTGGACGACCTCGCACTGGGGATGCCCGCCCCGCGCATCGACGGCCCCGTCCGGCTGTGGATCGACCGCGTGTTCCCCGTCGTGGGCGCCGGCACCGTCGTCACCGGCACGCTGAGCCACGGCACCCTCGCCGTCGGCGACGAGCTCGAGCTGACCGTCGGAACCCAGGCCCGCGACCGTCGGCGGGTCCGGGTCCGGGTCCGGGTCCGGGTCCGGGTCCGAGTCCGGGGGCTCGAGTGCCTCGGCGAGCCGAGGGAGCGTGTCCCCGCGCCGGCCCGGGTGGCCGTCAACCTCCGCGGCGTGGAGCACGGCGACGTCCACCGGGGCCAGAGCCTGCTCACGCCCGGGTCCCTGCCCGAGACCGTCCGCGTCGACGTCGTGCTCGACGGCGGCGCGGGCGAGCGGTGGGCCCAGGCCCCGGCGGGTCTGACCCTGCATCTCGGGACGGCCGGGGTCGAGGTCCACCGCCGGCCGCTGGGCCCGGACGCGGCCCGCCTCACCCTCGCCCACCCGTTGCCCGTCGCCGTCGGGGACCGGGTGCTGCTGCGCGACCCGGGCGACGCCTCCGGACACGCCCTGTGGGGGGCGCGCGTCGTCGAGGCCGACCCCGCCGAGCTCACCCGGCGCGGCGAGGCCGCCCGGCGGGGCGACCACCTCGCCGCCGGCCCCCTCGACCTGCTGACGGAGGTCGAGCGACGCGGCCGGCTCACGGTCGATCGCGCCCTCGCGCTGGGGTTGGATCCGAGCGTCCTCGCCCCGGACGAGCCCCGGGTCCGTCGGATCGGGGCCCTGCTCGTCTCGGCGGCCACGTGGGACGGGTGGGCCGCCGCCCTCGCGGGGGCCGTCGACGCCCACGCCGCCGCGCACCCGCTCGATCCCCGCATGTCCCTCAAGGCGGCCGCCGACGCCGCGGGCCTGCCGGACCCCGAGACGGCCGCGGTGGTGGCGACGGGTCGCTCGGGGGCGGGCCTGGAGGTCGAGCGGGGGCGCGTGGGTCGTCCGGGCGCCCGTCCGGACCTCGGTGCGGCCGAGGCGGGTCTCGCGCGATGGGAGGAGCGGTGGCGCACCGAGCCGTTCGCCGCCCCCGAGGCGGACGACCTCGCCGCCGCGGGGCTCGACGCGGCCCACGTCGCCGCGGCCGCCGCCCTGGGGCGCCTCGTGCGACTGCGCGACGAGGTCGTCCTGTCGCCCACCGCGCCCGCGCGGGCGATGCGCGTCCTCGCCGCCCTGCCCCAGCCGTTCACGACGAGCGAGGCCCGCCAGGCCCTGGGCACGACCCGGCGCGTCGCGATCCCCCTGCTCGAACACCTCGACACCCGCGGCTGGACCCGGCGCCTCGACGGCGGCCACCGGGAGGTGCGTCGCTAAGGTCCTGACCGATCAGTCAGGGCGTCAGGGGCGACTGGTGCGGCGGGGTCGTCGCCGCGCCCGCCGGGGTGCAGCGCGACCTCCTGCGCCTTGACGACGGCGCGGACGCGGGCGCCGGGCTCGAGCCGGAGGTCGGCGTAGGCCGCGGGGGTGACATCGGCGGCGATCACGTGCGGGCCGGGGGCGCCACCGGCCGGATCGTCGAGGGCCACCCGCACGCGGATCACACCCGCCCGGTCGGTCGCGTCGAGCACGGCCCCGGGCAGGACGTTCCGGGGGCTGCCGGCGGGCGGCTCGGCGAGGCCGGTGGGTGGGCGGTAGAGCGCCACGGCGCGCGGCGGGCAGACGGCCACCGCCGGCCCGGCGAGGACCTCCCCCACCCCGACGACGACCGGGCCCCCTGCCAGGGCGAGGCGGCCGCGGCCGAGCGCGGTCCCGGTGAGCAGGTTGGTGCCGACCATCCCCGCGGCGAAGGCGCTTCGCGGGGCCGCGAGCACGTCGCGGACCGGGCCGCGTTCGACGACCTCGCCGGCCTCGAGCACGGCGACGTGGTCGGCGAGCGCGACGACGTCGAGCACGTCGTGGGTGACGACGACGGCCGTCCGCCCGGCCTCGAGGAGCACGCGGCGGACGAGGCCGCGCAGCTCGGGGGCGCTGCGGACGTCGAGCGCCGCAAACGGCTCGTCGAGCAGGAGCAGGTGTGGGTCTGCCGCGAGGGCCCTCGCGAGGGCCACACGCTGCGCCTGCCCGCCGGACAGCTCGTCCGGGCGGCGGGCGGCGAGGTCGAGGGCGCCGACCTGCGCCAACCAGTGCCCGGCCGCGGCGGCCGCAGCGCGGCGCGACGCCCCGGCCGCCCGCGGCGCGAAGGCCACATTGTCGGCCACGGACAGGTGCGGGAAGAGCAGCGCGTCCTGGCGCAGGAGCGCGACGCCGCGCCGGTGGGGGGGAACGTCGATCCCCGCGCCGACGTCGAGGAGCACCTTCTCGCCGAGGGCGACGCGCCCGGCATCCGGGTGCACGAGCCCGGCGGCCACTCCGAGCGTGGTCGACTTGCCCGAGCCGTTCGGCCCGAGGAGCGCGAGGACCGCTCCCGCCGGGACGTCGAGCGTGACGTCGACGCCGTGCGTGGCGAGCCGGGACGTCAGCGTCAGACCGGCGCCGCGGCCGGACCGCATCGCCGGGGCGAGGGCCGTCACGACCGGGACCGCCCGTGGACGGCCCCGACCACGACGAGAGCGACGACGACGAGCAACAGCGCGAGGGCGAGCGCTGCGTCGGGGTCGGCCTCGCGGGCGAGGTAGATCTCCAACGGCAGCGTGCGGGTGCGGCCTTGCAGCGACCCGGCGAACGTCAGCGTCGCTCCGAATTCGCCGAGGGAGCGGGCGAACGCGAGCACCGCCCCGGACACGAGGCCGGGCAGGGTGAGCGGAAGGGTGACGCGGGCGAGGACGTGCGTCGGCGACGCACCGAGGGTCGCCGCGACGGCCTCGTGGTCCCGTCCGGCCGTGCGCAGCGCCCCCTCGAGCCCCACGACGAGGAAGGGCAACGCGACGAACGTCTGCGCGAGGACCACCGCGACCGTGCTGAAGGCGATCCGCACGCCGAGCGCCTCGAGGTGCGCGCCGAGCAGGCCCGTGCGGCCGAACGTCGCGAGCAGTGCCAGCCCCCCGACGACGGGCGGCAGCACGAGCGGGAGCAGCACGAGCGCCCGCAGCAGGCCCTGGCCCGGGAACCGTGTTCGGGCGAGGACGAGTGCGAGCGGGACGCCGAGGACGATGCACGCGAGCGTGCTCGCGCTCGAGGTCAGGAGGCTGAGGCGCAGGGCGTCGAGGGCGGCGGGGCTGCTCAGCAGGGCGGGCAGGTCGGCCCAGCCGACCCTCGCCGCCATGCCGACCACGGGAAGGACGACGACGACGATCCCGAGCACGGCGGGCACGTACACCCACGTGGGAAGCCCCGGGCCCGGGCGCCTCGACCGGCCGGTGGTGGGTCGACGGGTGAGGTGGGGAGCCGCCGTCGACCCGGTCACGGCGTGCCGAACCCGGCTCGGGTCAGGGCGGCCCGACCCGGCCCCCCGCGCACCGCGTCGACGAACGCCGTGGCCAACGCCCGGTTCGGGCCGCGGTGCGAGGCGTCGGCTCCGCCCGCCCCCGCGAGGACGCCGATCGGGTACCGGTTGACCGCCCGGTCGGCCTCGGGGACGTCTACCCGCGCCACGGCCTCGCCGGCCCGGAGCGCGTCGGTGACGTACACGACGCCCGCGTCGGCCTGCCCCGACGTGATCTTGCCGAGGACGTCGTCGACGCGGTTCTCCTCGCTCACCGGCGAGAGCCGTACCCCGGTGAGCGCCTCGACCCGTTCCGTGGCGGCGCCGCACGGGACCTGGGGGGCGCAGACGACGGTGGCGACGCCGTCGTGGGCGAGGTCGGCGAACGATGTGATCGCGGCCGGGTTGCCCGTCGGGACGACGATCGTCAGCGTGTTCGTCGCGAACGGGGCGGTCTCCTCGACCAGGCCGGCCGAGGCTGCGCGCGCCATGCTCGCCTCGTCGGCGGTGGCGAGGACGTCGCCGGGGGCGCCCTCGCGCAGCTGTGTCACGAGGTCGGCCGAGCCCGCGAACTGGAAACGCACGTCGGAGCCGGGGTGGGTGCGCTCGACCTGCGCGCCGATCTCCTCGAACGGCCGAGCCAGCGAGGCGGCCGCGAAGACGGTGATGGAGGCGCCCGCGCCGCTGCCGGCCGCCGACCCCGACGGCGTCTGCGCCGACGGGACGCCCGCACCGCATCCGGCAAGCACCGCGACGAGCGCCGCGAGCCCGGCGCTTCGGCGCCACGACCTCGGACGCCGGGAAGGTCGCCCCCGCCCGACCCCGGCCTCCCCGGCGGTCACGACGACGCCGGGGTGTCGACGATGACGGTCGTCGCCTTGACCACGGCGACGGCGCGGGCTCCCGGGGCGAGGCCGAGCACCCGGACCGACTCGGTGCTCATGAGCGACACGACGGCGAAGGGGCCGCACTGGAGCTCGACCTCGCTCATGACACGGTCGGACACGACGCGCGTGACGAGGCCCGTGAAGCGGTTCCTCGCGCTCGAGCCGATGCCGAGCCCCTCCGGCGGGGCGGCGGCCCGCGCACGGGCGAAGGCGGCGAGGTCGACCCCGTCGACCCAGAGGCGGTCGGCGCCGGCACGCCGCCCCGCCAGGGCGCCCTGGTCGATCCAGCGGCGCAGGGTGTCATCGCTCACTCCGAGCAACTCGGCCGCCTCGCGGACCCGATACCTCGGCGCGGATACGTCCTCCATGGCGACGAAGATACCGCAGGTGCGGCTCTACAAGGCCAGAAGCTCCGCAGATGCCGGTCGCGCCATCCGTGCGGTGCGTCGGGAACCTCACCGCCGGAGGCGGGGGCCGGATACCGTCGACGCATGCCCGTCGACCGCCTCCTGCCCACCGCCGACGCCCACGACCTCATCGACCTGACCCGCGAGATCTGCGACGACCGGCTACGCCCGGTGGTCGACGACGCCGAGGCGCAGGCGCGTTTCCCGCGCGAGATCTTCGACCTCCTCGGCCGCTCGGGCCTGCTGACCCTCGCCTACCCCGAGGACATCGGCGGGGGCGGGCAGGACTACGAGGTCTACCTGCAGGTCCTCGAGGAGATCGCGAGCGCGTGGATGAGCGTCGCCGTGGGGGTGAGCGTGCACTCCCTCACCTGCAACCCCGTCGTCGCGTTCGGCACCGCCGCGCAGCGGGACCGGCTGCTGCCGAGCATGCTCGGCGGAGCGACCCTGGGCGCGTACTGCCTGTCCGAGCCGACCGCGGGGTCGGACGTCGCCGGCATCTCCACGCGCGCGATCCGCGACGGCGAGGAGTACCGGCTGCGCGGGACGAAGGCGTGGATCAGCCACGCGGGGCACGCCGACTTCTACACGGTCTTCGCCCGCACGAGCGACGACGGCGGCCGCGGGCTGTCGTGTTTCCACGTGCCCGCCGACGCGCCCGGCCTCGTCTTCGCGGCGCCCGAGCGCAAGATGGGCCTCGACAGCGACACCGTCGGCCAGGTGATCTTCGAGGACGTGCGAGTCCCGGCCGACGATCGCATCGGCGCGGAGGGTCAGGGCATGGGCATCGCCCTGTCGGCCCTCGACGCGGGGCGCCTCGGCATCGCCGCCGCCGCGACCGGCCTCGCGCAGGCGGCCCTCGACGTCGCCGTCCGCTACGCGAACGAGCGCGAGCAGTTCGGCCGCCGCATCGGCGAGTTCCAGGGCCTCGCGTTCCTGCTCGCCGACATGGAGGCGGCGGTCGCCTCGGCGCGGGCCACGTACCTGCACGCGGCCCGCCTCAAGGACGCCGGTCGCAGCGTCGGGCGGCAGGCGAGCGTCGCGAAGCTCGTCTGCACCGACGCCGCGATGCGCGTCACCACCGACGCGGTCCAGGTGCTCGGCGGCGCCGGCTACACGAAGGACTTCCCCGTCGAGCGGTACATGCGGGAGGCGAAGGTGACGCAGATCTTCGAGGGCACCAACCAGATCCAGCGGCTCGTCATCTCGCGCGACCTGCTGCGCGGCTGACGGTCCGCCCGGTTCACGACGCGGCGGGCCCGGCCGAGGACGCGGTGAGCTGGGCGATCTTCGCGGCGAGCTCGTCGGAGGTGAGCAGCCCCTTGGCGTGCAGGTCGGCGAGCACGCCGAGCAGCACGTCGGTGTCGGCGTCGACGGCCGAGTCGACGGGGTCCGCCGCCGGCGCCTCGACGGGCGCGGCGACCTCGGCGGTCGGAGGTGACGCCGGCGCCTCCGGCTGCACGGTCGCCCTCGATGCGGGGACCGAGGGGGCAGCCGGGGTCGGCGCCGCGACCGACGCCGCGGGCGTCGCCGGGGCGGCGGGGCGCCCGGTGGGGGCCGCCGGCGGGCGGGGGCGACTGGCGCCGATGACGACGTGCGGATGCGCGGTGACCAGCGCGTGGACCAGACGGCCGCTGTCCTCGCGGTTCATGCGACGGACCGCGATCCGCCCGCTCGGGGTGAGGACGCCGAGCCCGTCGTGCACCTTCGGTGCGTAGTCGACGGCGTACGCCTCCGCGAGCGGCACCGCCTGCACCCGGTAGCGCCCGTAGTCGTCGCGGACCGCGAGGACCCGGCGGTCGGTGAGGACGAGCAGGCCGTCGCCGCCGGCGTAGGTACAGGCCACGAGTTCGCGCACGAGTTCACCGGGATCGAGGCAATCGGGCAGGTTGCGCGCGGCCGTGCGCGCGCCGAAGCTCACTCGCATCCGCGCGAGGGCATCGACCACGTCCTGCCGCCAATCGCTCATGTCGGACCGGTCGGACGATTCGGCCCCGATCTGAGCAAAGTGCCCGACCGGACCACCGCACGGCCCCATATCATTTCACGTGGCGCGGGGGGCTACTCCACCCGTTGCCGAGTCTTACGATGGCCGTGTGACCCACCCTCCGCCCGGCGACGACGCCGCCCACGGACCGTCGCCGGACGTCGGCCTCCTCGCCCACGCCCGTGCGATCGCCACCCGGCTCGACACGGCCCACGAGGCGTGGGTCGTCGGGGTCGCGCGGCCCGTGGGCGTCGACGCAGATCTCCCGAGCACGTCCGGGGACCTCAACGTCGTCCTGTCCGAGGCCCACGCCACCGGAGCCTTCCCCACGGGTCCCCTGGCCTACGGCCGCAACCCCATCAGCATCGCCTCCGAACCGCCGTTCCACACCGCGCGCATCGACATGCCGGACGACGACGGGAATCCGTTCATCTCCGTGGAGCTCGAACTCGGGCCTGGCGGGTTCGTGGCCGTCGCGGGCACGCGGCGCGGCCAGGTCTCTCCCGGCACGATGACGGCCTCCCACGTCTTCCTCGCCGACGTGGAGGCCGGAGTCGCCGACCTCCTCGTCTTCCTCGAGGTCCGGTGCGCCCAGATCGGCTACCGCGGCCCAACCCGCGTGCTGCTGGCGCTCTTCTGCGACGTCGCCGACGAGCCGCTGGGATTGCGCTGCCTCGACGAGATCACCGGCGAGATGGACCTCGACGTCCGTCACCGAGCCTTCGATCCGATGGGCTTCGATTACGTCGTGGGTGAGAACGACCTCGGCCACGCCGCCGCCTACGACATCGCCGTGGAGCTGGCCGAGCGGTTCGGCGCGCCCGGCCCTCAGCTGCTGCTCCCCCCGGCGATCAAGGCGCGGGCGGGGTCCGTCGCACCCTGAGCCCACCGCGCCGACCCCGATGGCGCCGGCCCCGGCCGACTCGATAATCCGTCGTGTCGAATCGCCCGGGATTCGGGTCGATCGATCGTCCTGGACCGTGAGCTGAATCGGCCCGTGCTATGCCTTTCCGCGGGGCCCTCCCACGACGTGTACGTAGATTCCACGATGGTCGATGACCTGGTGCTCGCCTCGCTCGAGATCGCAGCAGCCGAGCTCACCACGGCGCAGGCCGCCTGGGTGGTGGGCGTCGGGCGGCTGGGTGACGTCGACCTGTCCGTGGGGAGCCGGCCCGGCGACCTCGCCGATCTCGCGGAACTGGCGACCGCGATCGGCGACTTCCCCCTCGGGCCCATCGCGTACGCGACCGGCGAGCCCCTCGTCGACGTCCGCGAGGAGTTCCACACCGCCACGTACCGCCTCGACCACGGTGGGAACCCCTATCTCGAGGTGCTCCTCGGCCTCGGGCCGGGCGGCATCACCGCGATCGGCGGGACGCGCAACGGCCTGTTGTCCGAGACGGACACGCACGCCCACCCCGGCCACGTCCTCCTGGCCGACGTCGAGGCCAAGCTCGGCGACCTCGTCAGCCTGCTGCTGGCACGGGCCGCGCTCCTCGATCACCACGGCCCGATCAGCTACACCCTCACCGTGACGGACGCCATCGACGGGCACCCCCTGACCCTGCGGCACCTCGACCGCGAACGCGGCACGCTCCTGCAGGCGCCCGACCCCGGACCGTTCGGTCTGCTCTCGGGCGAGACCCACACGGACGCCCCCTTCGAGGAGCAGTACGCCGCGACCCTGGCCGTCGCGACGGAGGCGGCCCGGCGATTCGGGGCCGACCGCCTCGAACTGCTCATGCCCGTCGAACGCGTCGGCTTCGACCGCTTCCGCGACAGGTTCGACTCGCGCTACGAGCAGGCCGCCCGCCTGCGGTCCGCTCGCGCCTGATCGTTCCCGTCGGCGCGCCCTCGGCAGGGTTCGCCTCCGGTGGCCCGGCCACGCGATGTGGTCCAATATGCCCCTAACCGGCGCAGGGTCGCGTCCTCCTCGCCCACCCGGGCGGCGGGACGCATCCGGCACGCGCCCCGTGACCAGGAGGTTGCCATGTCCCGTCGCACCCGGACGCTGCTCGTCGGCTCGACCGCCGTCCTCGCCACCCTGCTCGCCTCCTGCGGCGGGGGCGACGAGGGTTCCGCGTCACCGTCGGGTGGTGACGGCACCGCCGGCGGGGGCGGCAAGCTCCTCGTGTGGTCGCTGGAGAACCAGCCCGACCGCATCGCGCAGCAGAAGAAGATCGTCGCCGACTTCCAGGCCAAGACGGGCACGCAGGTCGAGCTCGTGGGCATCGACGAGGCCCAGTTCCCCCAGCTCGTCGCGAGCGCCGCCCAGTCGGGCAACCTGCCCGACGCGATCGGGTCCCTGTCGCTGGGGTACGTGCGCCAGATCGACGGTCAGCAGCTCGTCGACCGTGAGGCCAACACCGCCGTCGTCGACGCCCTCGGCAAGGACACGTTCGCCAAGGGCGCCCTTGATCTCGTCGCCGACCAGGGTGCGCAGCTCGCGGTCCCTTCCGACTCGTGGAGCCAGATCCTCGTCTACCGCAAGGACCTCTTCGCCAAGGCCGGGCTGAAGCCGCCGCAGACGTACGAGGACCTGCAGGCCGCGGCGACGAAGCTGACCTCGGGCAAGCAGTTCGGCGTCACGCTCGCGACCGACCCGGCCGACCCGTTCACGACCCAGACGTTCGAGAGCCTCGCCGTGGGCAACGACTGCCAGCTCGTCGACGGTTCGGGCAACCCGGCCCTGTCCAGCGGCAACTGCTCGACGACGTTCGGCCTGTACGCCGACCTGGCGCAGAAGTCGTCGCCCAAGGGCAAGCAGGACGTCGACACCACCCGCGCCGCCTACTTCTCCGGGCAGGCCGCCATGGTCATGTGGTCGACGTTCATCCTCGACGAGATGGCGGGCCTGCGGAACGACGCCCTGCCCACCTGCCCGGAGTGCAAGGCCGACCCGACGTTCCTCTCGAAGAACTCCGGCATCGTCACGAACATCAAGGGCCCGAACGGCTCCGGACAGGGCGGCTTCGGCGAGGTGAGCTCGTGGGTGGTCACCGCCGGTGGCGAGGAGACCGCGCAGGCCAAGGCGTGGGTGCAGTACATGCTCTCCGACGGCTACACGAAGTGGCTGGGGCAGGCTCCCGAGGGCAAGTACCCGGTCCGCCTCGGCACGTCGGCGGGGTCGAACGAGTACGCGGAGGCGTGGGCCAAGCTGCCCGCCGGGGTCGACAAGAAGGCGCCGCTGTCGACGCTGTACGCCCCCGAGACGCTCAAGGTCATGCAGGACTCGGTGAAGAACCTGCAGGTGTGGGGCATCCCGCAGGGGCAGGGTCGCCTGCTCGGGTCGGTCATGGCCGAACTGCCGATCTCGAAGGCCGTGGCCTCGCTCGGATCGGGCACCTCCGCCGCCGACGCGCAGAAGCAGGCGAACGACGCGGTCACCGAGATCAAGAGCGGACTGCAGTGACGGCCCCGGCCACGTCTCCGGCGGCCGCACGGCCGCCGGAGACGACCACGCCGGCGACGCGCCCCGGCCGCAGCCGCCGGGCGCGGGCGGAGAACCGCGACGGGTGGCTGATGGTGAGCCCCACCGTCATCGTCGTCCTCGTCGTCATCGTCATCCCCGTGCTGTGGAACGTGCTCCTCGCGTTCCAGAAGCTCAGCTTCCTGCAGATCCGCAAGGCCAGCCTCGCGGGGCCGTACACCCTCTCGAACATCGAGCGCGTCATCCTCGCTCCCGGCTTCTGGCAGAGCATCGGCACGACGCTCATCTACTCGGCGGGCTCGACGATCGGGTCGATCGCCGTCGGACTCGTCGCGGCGCTCGCCCTGCGTGACGCGTTCCGCGGTCGGGCCGTCGTCCGGGCGCTCATGCTGCTGCCGTACGTCGCGCCCGTCGTCGCCGTCGCGTTCGTGTGGCAGATGATGCTCAACACCCAGTACGGCGTCGTCAACGCCATGGGGACGCGCCTCCTCGGCTGGGACCAGCCGATCGACTTCCTCGGCCGGGAGCCGTACGCCCTCATGACCGTCATCGCGTTCGAGATCTGGCGGTATTTCCCGTTCGCGTTCATGTTCATCATGGCCCGGCTCATCGCCGTCCCCCGCGAGATGGACGAGGCCGCCCTCATCGACGGCGCGACGCCGCTGCAGCACTTCCGGCACATCCTGTTCCCGCAGCTGCTCAGCGTCATCGCCCTGTTGTCGGTGATGCGGTTCATCATGACGTTCAACAAGTTCGACGACGTCTATCTGCTGACCGGCGGCAACGCCGGCACCGACATCGCGGCGGTGCGGGTCTACGACTACCTGACCGGCCGGTTCGACGCCGGTGGTGCCGCGGCCCAGGCCCTCGTCCTCAGCCTCGTCATGGCCGTCTTCCTCGTCATCTACATCAAGTTCATGGCCAACCGGACGGAGGAGGTGTGATGTCGCGCTACGCCGTCGAGGTGAAGACCTTCCGCGTGCTCAAGTGGGTGACGATCGCTTTCTTCCTGTTCATCACGGTCTTTCCGTTCTACTACATGCTCATGCTGAGCTTCACGCCCATCTCCGAGCTCCTGCGCAACCCGTGGCGCATCTGGCCCGACCTGTCCACGCTCACGGTCGACACGTACGCGAGCGTGCTGCGCTCGCGCGACGAGGGCGGCCAGGGGTTCGCGGGCTTCATGCGGAACTCGGCGCTCGTCGCCCTCGTCACGGTGTTCATCACGCTGCTCGTGTCGATCCTCGGCGCGTACGCGGTGGCCCGACTCACCTTCACGGGGCGCCGTCAGGTGAACGCGCTGTTCCTCGCGGTGTACCTGTTCCCGGCCATCGTCCTCGCGATCCCGCTCGTCATCCTCTTCTCGAAGATCGGCCTCTACCAGTCCCTCGCCGGGCTCATGCTCGTCTACGTCGCGCAGACCGTGCCGGTCTCGATCTACATGCTGCGCAACTACTTCGAGACGATCCCCGACTCGTTGGAGGAGGCCGCCGCGCTGGACGGCGCCTCGCGGGGGCAGACGCTGACGAAGGTCGTCCTGCCCCTGGCCATGCCGTCGATCATGTCGACCGCGCTGTACGTCTTCATGATCGCGTGGAACGAGTTCCTCTTCGCGCTGCTCTTCCTCGCGGCCAAGCCGGGGCTGTGGACGGTGTCGCTGGGGCTGTCGCAACTCTCGAACGGCATCGAGGTGCCCAAGACGATCCTCATGGCCGGGTCGGTGCTGCTCACGGTGCCGATCATCGTGCTCTACGGCATCGCCGAGCGCGCCCTCACCGAAGGACTCACCGCCGGGGCCGACAAGGGCTGACCCGACCCCCGCCCGGCGGGGCGCGCGTCGGTCACCGGCCCCTACCGGGCGGCCGCGCCCTGTCCGGACTGCTCGGGCTCCTCGGGCTGCGACGGGCCGTCGAGGTAGGCGAGGACGAAGGCGGCCACGGCGCACGCCGTCGCGCACGAGAACGCGGGCGCGTCGAGCAGCCCGGCGGTGCCGGCCACGAGGGAGCCGCTGCCGAGGACGACCCCGGCGGCCTGCCCCAGGACGATGAGCAGGCCGAGCACGAGGAAGGCCACGAGGGTGGCCCAGAACAAAACCTCGACGACGCGTCGCACGGGAATCTCCTTGCCTCAGTTGGGGATCGGGAGCCAGCCCATGGCCACGAGCCAGGCCAGGCCGATGATCGGGACGACGAACCAGACCACGAGCGGCACGAACGTGCGCTGGGGGTTCACCTCGGCCATGCCGCAGGCGAGGTAGATCGGGGCCCCGACCGGCGGGGACGCGCCCTCGGTCGAGGTGGAGATGAGCACGGCGCAGATGGCGACGGTCGTGGGGACGTCGACGGTCCCGAGGGCGAGCGGCGAACGAAGGCGAGCTCGCGAGCCGCAGTGAGCGCGACAGAAGGCGCGATGACGGCGGGCGCACCCACGGCGGCCGCGGTCGCCGTCGACGACAGGGGCGTGGCCACGAGCACGGCCACCGCGCTGACGATGAGCACGAGCACCGGCTTGGGCAGGTTCATGCCGGCGAGGGCGCCGCTGAGCTGGGGCCCGACCCCGAGGTCGCTCATGATGTTCGACGCCGCGAGCGCCGCGAAGAGCGAGATGCCGACCGTCGCGAACTGGGGGGTCTCGGCGCGCAGGGCTCGACGCAGGGTGCCCCACCGGCCCCGGAGCCGTTTCCGGCCCTCGACGAGGGCGATGACCGAGATGAGCACGGGCACCCAGACGATGATCGAGATCTCACCCCGCGCTTCCTCCCCGAGCCGCGACTCCTCCCCCAAAACGTCCGCCAGCGGCCCGAAGGTCAGCGCGACGGGCACGAGGATGCCGACGAAGATGAGCAGCGAGCTCCAGCCGTCGCGCAGAGCCCGGCCGAACGGCGCCAGGTGATCCGACGGGCTGCGCCGGATCCCGTCCCGCCGCGTCCAGACGAAGACGACGATCATCCGATAGATGACGCAGTACATCCCCGCCACCAGCAGGGCGACGTAGACGTCGCCGGCCGCGACCCCCGCCGCGGCCGGGGTCGCGAGGAGGATGAACATCGTCGAGTTGGGCGGCAGCGACACCCCGAGCCCGGAGTTGCCGGCGACGAGGGTCGCGGCCCGGGTGCTCGACCACCCGTTCTCCTTCATCCACGGGATGGTCACCGACCCGACCGTGGCCGCGTTGCCGGCCGTCGACCCGGCCACGAGGCCGATGGCCGCCGAGCCGGCCGTCGACACGTAGGCCGCGCCGCCGCGCACCCGGCCGAACAGGGAGTTGAGGATGCCGATGAGGCGCTCGATGAGCCCGGTCGCCGACACGACGGCGCCCATGAACACGAAGGCCATGCCGGCGAACGTCACGTCGTTGTCGACCGCGTCGCGGACGCCGGCCCACAAGAGGCCGGGGGCGTCGGCTCCCCCGACCAGCGACGTCGCGACGAGGGCGACGAGGAGCGCCTCGGAGATCGGCCGCTTGAGCGGGACGTTCATCACCACGGTGACGGCGATGAACACGAGGAGGGCGACGATGCCCACGGTCACCAGCTTCCGGTGGTCGGGGCCGGGGCGGCGAGCGCGCCCCGGTGCGGACCCACCCGAGGCTAGCGACGCCCCGGCCGCGACGGGGCATCCCGCTCTTCCCGATCGCTCACCCGTCGCGCAGCGACCGGCGGGAGGTCCGCCACGCGCGCCACGCCCCGGTGCACCAGAGGGCCCACACCACGAGGACCGGCTGACCGAGGAGGCGCAGGCCGCGGGCGAGGTCGGAATCGAGGCCGAAGGCGTCGGTGCGGGTGAGGAACTGGGAGACGTTGCCGGGGAAGACCGCGACGAAGAACGCGGCGGCCACCCACCCGAGCGTGACGCGGCGCCGCACCCAGAGCATCAGGGCCAGGCCGAGGCCGATCTCGACGCCGCCGGAGGCGAGGACGACGGCGTCGGGGTCGAGCGGGATCCACGTCGGCACCTGCGCCTGGAACTCCCGCCGGGCGTACGTCAGGTGCCCGACGCCGGCCAAGGCGAGGAACCCGCCGAGGAGGACACGGCCGAGGGTGCGGGGAAGGCTCATGCGCCCCAGCCTCCTCCCGCGCGGATCCGGGACGTGACCCCGCCCCCTCCGCGCCGGCGACGGCGCACCCGCCGGAGGGCCCGGCGGGTGGACGACGCCGACCGGGCTCGGCCGTGCCGCCCGAACGGCATGGCCCGCCCCGACCGGCATGGTCCACGTCGTGGGAGCCGGTCGCCGGCGGCGGGCCGCGTCAGGGGATGATCCGCGCGCGGCGGTAGGCCTCGACGTGGGACGCGAAGCTGTCCGGCGTGGAACGGAAGCCGAGGAAGCCGGCCTGCCGGCTCTTCGTCATGTCGGTGAGGCATTCGAGGTCGCGCCCGAGGTCGCTGTCCGTGTGCCACCAGGACGCGAGGCGGTCGACGTCGGGCTCGGCGAGGTCGTACCGGGCGGCGATCTCCCGCCACGCCTCGGCGGCGTGCCCCATGCGCCCCTCGAGCGGCTGGGGTTCGCCCTGGAACCCGACCGGTTCGACGTCGAAGAGCTCGGCGATCCGCGGCCACAGCCACCGCCAGCGGAAGACGTCGCCGTTGGCGACGTTGAACGCCTCGTCGGCGCCGGCCGGCGAGGTCGCCGCCCACACCATCTGCTCGGCGAGCAGCCCGGCGTCGGTGACGTCGGTGAGGCCGTTCCACTGGGTCGCCGAACCGGGGAAGACGAAGGGGGCGCCGGTCTCGCGGCAGAGGGTGGCGTACACGGACAGGGTCAGGGCCATGTTCATCGCGTTGCCGGTCGCGAACCCGAAGACCGTGTGGGCCCGGTGCACGCTCCACGTGGCGCCCAGGCGGGCGGCGCCGGCGAACAGCGCGTCCTCCTGCGCGTAGTAGAAGTTCGGCGAGTCCAGCCGCGGCTCGTCCTCGTGGAAGGGGGTCTCGGCCGCGACCTGGGTGCCGTAGTCCTCGAACGGGCCGAGGTAGTGCTTGAGCCCGGTCATCAGCGCGACGTGTCGCACCGAACCGTGCGGCGCGAGCGCGTCGAGGACGTTGCGGACGATGGCCCCGTTGACCTCGATGTTCTCGGCCTCCGTGTCGCGCTTCTGCCACGCCGTGATGAACACGGCCTGCGGCGCGACGTCGGCGAGGGCGGCCCGCAGCGAGTCGGCGTCGAGCAGGTCGGCCCGCACGGGGAGAACGTCGGGGTCGGCGAGCGTCGAGCGCCGCGACAGTCCGTACGTCGTCCAGCCCCGCTCGCACAGTTCGCGGCAGACGGTCTGGCCGGAGATGCCGGTCGCGCCGACGACGAGCGCGGTTCCGGGTGAGTTCGAGTCCATGCGCGATCCTTCGGAGGTCGACGTCAGGGGAATCGTCCGGTTCCACCCGGACCGGGACGACGATACGGACGTCGATCCGTTGCGGGCGCCGCAGGGGCGGCGTGCCGCTGCCGTGCGCGGGAAGCGGCCGCGGCGGTAGGGTCCGGTCACCACCGACCAGTTCGCCATCACCACGTCGACGAGCGCGGTCGCATAGAGCATGTCGAGGCACCAGCCGACAACGCTCGATCGACGGCCGGGCGCTGTCGTCATCGCCTTGTCATGCCGCGCGGGGTGCGAGCGACCGATCTAGCCGGTGCGGGACAGCTCGTGCTCGACAGCTCGGCGAATCCAGGCCACGTCCTACTCTGCTGCGAGCCGCGGAGCCGACGTGGTGACGTCGGAATGCACGCCTATTCCTGTAGACGAGTCGGTCTACCGGGGCTTGCCCAGCAGAAGCACCCCCGGCCATCCGCTCGCCCAGCTCGTTGTCACTCGTCACGAAGCGCACCTCCGTTTTGTGCGAACCCCGATTGCACATCAGTACATCGCCGAGGACGGTCTTTCAGCAACGGCAAAGCATCATCGAACAGGCGCTCATGCCGCGCGTCGGACGTCAGAAGTTTTAGGCGGAGCGGGACAGCTCGTGCTCGACGGCTCGCCGGATCCACGCCGAGACCGAGCGGTCGTCGGCCTCCGCCGCTCGCTTGACGTCCTCGAGCAGGTCGGCCGGGAATCGCACGGGCACGGGCGTGCTCAGCGGGCTCTTCCGGCGGCGGGCGGGGCCCTGGGGCTCCTGGTTGGCCGGGTCGGCGTAGAACTCGTGCTCCTGCTCGGGAGTCATCTCACGGTGGTTCTGGTCAGCACTCATCTCGGTCCCCTCGGTAGGTGGCGGCGAGGCCCGAAGATGCCTCGTAGCAGCCGATCGGTCGGCATGCGCTCGGGTCGCCCGAGCGTGATGGGGCCAGTGGGACGAGGAGCACTCGCCCGCCGACCTCGGCGAGCATCAACCAGTCGGCAGGTGGCTTGGCCGGGTAGAACAGCGGATCGCTGCTCCACACGTCCATCACGTCCTCCAACCCAAGGTGCGGATGCTTGAACAGATGAGCTGCTTGCGTGTCGATCTCGAAGGGCTCGTTGTCATCGAGCGCGTCAAGGTCGAACGGTTCGCTCATGCTGCCGAGTGTATACCAAGCGACTACACACGCTCAGGTCGCATTGAGGGCGGAACGCCCCATTCTGCCGCGGGGCGGTCGTGCCGATGACCGGAGGCCGTCGCCCTAGGTGGTCGATAGGAGACGGCGATGTGGCCCGCCCTTGAGGGCCTAGGGTCCGAGCACCTACCCGCGTCCGTGGTCCGGGGCCCACGTCGGTGCTCCGCGAGGCAAGCCCCTTGTATGACGCAGCGTGACGAGATGCTCCTGGCAGAGATCATCGACGCGCAGCCTGAAGCAAGGCGCAGCGCTCTCGCCCGGTACGGTTTCCGAGCAGTAAGCGGACCCGGATGCCTCGAAACACCCGGCCCAGGTGAGGCATCTACACGGTTCGGAGAGCTGGAGAAGGGACTCGAACCCTCAACCACCTGTTTACAAGACAGGTGCGCTACCGATTGCGCCACTCCAGCGGGCCCGCCGGGAGCGGCGGGCGGCCACCCCGGCGAGCCGGGGCGGGGTCCATCTTCGCACGCGGCGCGGGGCCGGGGCCGGACCGGCGGACGCGTCGCCGCACGCCGAACGGCCCGGCCCCACAGGGGGCCGAGCCGTTCGGTGTACCGAGCCGACGGGGACGGACTCAGATGAAGCGCTTCGCCTTGACGAGCGTCGAGGCGGAGAAGGAGCGCTTGCCGGTCAGCTGGAGGCCGAGGGCGCGCTCGGTCTTGCGGACGGTCTCCGGGCCGACGATGCCGTCGACGCGGGCGCCGACCTTGCGCTGCAGCTCCTTGACGGAACCGCGCGACATGGCGGTGGAGGCGTTCGAGGTGGACTTGCGAGCGGTCGAGCGCGACGCGGTGATGTTGCCGCCGGCCGAGCCGAGGCCGTTGGCGCGCGTGAGGCCCGCCTTCTTGCTGCAGACCGGCCAGGCGCCCGGGCCCTGCTGGCGCAGGAGCTGCTGGGCGGCGGCGATCTGCTGACCCTTGCTCGCACGGTGCGGGAGGCTCGCGTAGCGGGTGCCGCCCGCGGCGCGCCAGCTGCTCGCCGAGAACTGGAGGCCGCCGTAGTAGCCGTTGCCGGTCGCGATGGACCAGTTGCCGCCGCTCTCGCAGGCCGCGACGCGGTCCCAGACGCCACCGGCCGCGGAGGCGGTCGGGGCGGTCGCGAGGCCGGCGGCGATGGTGGCTCCTCCGGCGACGGCCACGCCCATGGCGCGCAGACCGGTGGTGGACGACGACGTGCGGGCAGGGCGGTGCGTACCGATGTAACGCATGCGGGGAAATGTCCTCTCCTGACGAGCGCCTGAGGGGTTAGCTGTCGGGTTCGGGCGTCAGGTGCCCGGTCGGCGTCGCCGACTTCACCCCCAGACCGACGGGCGCGGCGTACCGCGACCTCCGGCCACGGCCGCCGAGGCGGCCAGTGGGTCCCCCACCTTCGTCTGCCCGGGGCGATGCCCGGCGGGGTGTCCGGCGACGAAGTTAGGCGCTGCGGACACGCATGCTGATGGATGTGTATGCAGTTGTGCAGGCCCCCGAGGACAGGAATCCTGTCGGCCAGACCTGACGGACTCTAGAGCAGACCCGGCGAGGAGTGAACCCGAACGGTCACTTTTGCGCATCGTTTCGGTCACGCGGGAGTCAAGGTCTCTTCCCGATTCGTCCATGTCGAGGACGACCTGAGCCGTCCGCGCGGCCGATCCCGCGGGTCCGATCCGCTCGTCGAAACGTGGTTCGGCGCGCATCTATCGGCGGGACCCAGCTCGCGCAAGAGGCGCCGTCCGGGCCGCTCACCAGGGCAGACGCCACACCTCGGTCGGCGAACCCACCATCGGCCACCAACTCGGGTCGATGGCCGTGCCCTGCGTGCGGACGCCGAGGACGGCCGCCGCGATGAGCAGGAGGGCGGCCACGGACCACGGCGTCCACGGTCCGGGTGTGAGGCCCGTCACGACGAGCCTCGAACCGGTCCGCACCCCGCCTCCGCCCGGACCCCACCAGGCGAAGAGCAGCGCCACGGCGGCGGCCACCGCGAGCGGGCCCTCGCTCAGCGGTCCGATGTCGACACCTCCGGCGGCCTGCAGGGCGAACTCGGCGGCGAACAGGGCGGGCACGACGACGAGCGCCTGCACGGCCGCGAGGAGCAGCGTCGTCACCGCAGCGCCGAGCAGGCGCAGCGGGGACGCGGCGGCTGCGCGGACGACGTCGCCCGCCACGGCGCGGCCGCGCTCGAGGCGCCGCAGGTGGACGGACCGCGCCGAGTCGCCGACGGTGCGCGCGAGCGCTCCCCAACCCAGCGCCGCGATGAGCGTCAGCAGCGGGAACGACGCCGCGGCGGCAACGGTGAGCAGCGCGCCGGCGGCGAGCACCGGCCGCGAGCGACGGCGCCGCGACGGCCCGGGCGGCCGCTGACCCGGGACCGACCCCACGACGTGGCTGCCGCCGGCCGCTGGTCCGGCGGACCCGGGAGGGCCGTCCGGCCACCCCCGGCCCGGGCCGTGGGGATCGACCGGGGCAGGGGTGGACTCACGCCCGACGACCGAGGTGGGGGCTCCGCCGAAGGCCTGCACGGGGGCGGCGGGGTCCCGGAAGCGGGCGTACGCCCACCCCGGCCGCGGCTCGGGCGCGGGGACGGCGGGCATCGTGCGCGTCGAGACGACCGGTGCGGCGGTCGTCGGGGGCGAGACCACGGGCTGCGGACGGGTCCCCCCGTCACCGTGGGGCGCGCGCGATCCGTCGTCGCCGCGAACCGGAGCGCCGGGGTCCCGGCTCGACCGCTCCCGGGCGTCGCGCCCGTGGGCGCGGAACCACCCCGTCCGGCCGACCCGGTCGCGATGGCCGGTGGGGGCCGGGGAGGGCGGCCGCGGCCCGGGGCGCGGCGTCGCGACTGTGAACACCCGGGTGGGCGCCGCGTCGGACGGGTCGCCGGGCGCCCCCTCGGACCCGTCGGGTCCGGGCCGGCGCCCCGAGAAGTCTCCGCGCGCGCCGGCCTCGAGTCGGTCGAGGCGGGCGACGATCTCGTCGTGCGCGGGCCGCAGGTGCGCCTGCGGGTCGAGGGCCGCGCGCAGCAGGCCCGCGAGGATCGGGTCGACGCCCGCGAGGTCCACCTCGCCGCGCGCCACGCGGTGGTAGACGGCCCCGACCGGCCCGCGCCCGAACGGCAGCCGGCCGGTCGCCGCGAACGCGATCGTCGCGGCCCAGCCCCACCAGTCGGTCGCGAGGCCGACCTCGGTGGCGTCGTCGTCGAGGAGCTCGGGGGCGAGGAAGCCGGGGGTTCCCATGACGAGGCCCGTGCGCGTGAGCCGGGACTC
This sequence comes from Agilicoccus flavus, assembly GCF_014857905.1. GTDB lineage: Bacteria > Actinomycetota > Actinomycetes > Actinomycetales > Dermatophilaceae > Agilicoccus > Agilicoccus flavus. The sequence continues at coordinate 130,759 of NZ_JACYXE010000009.1, forward strand.
GTCGGCGATGTGGGCGATCCCGAAGTCGATGACGACGGGGGCGGCGTCGCGGACGAGGACGTTGCTCGGCTTGAGGTCACGGTGCACGACGCCGGCCGCGTGGATCGCGTCGAGGGCCGTGGCCAGCGCCCGGGCGAAGACGAGGAGCTCGGTGCCGCGGAGGGGTCCGCGTTCCGTGATCCACTCGTCGAGGGGACGGCCGCGGACGTACTGGGTGACAAGGAACGGGCGCTCCCCGTCGAGATCCGCGTCGACGACGCCCGCCACCCCCGGGTGGCGCACCCGGCTGAGCGACGCGAACTCCCGCCCCAGCCGCTCGCGGGCGGCGGGATCGCCGGCCACGTGGTCGCGCAACACCTTGACGGCCACCGCGCGCCCGTTGCCGTCGACGGCGAGGTGGACGACGCCCATGCCGCCCTCCCCGATGCGCTCGACGAGACGGTAGGTACCGAGGCGCACCTCGTCGGGCCGACCTGACGACGGGGTCGACGACGAGGACGACGGCGCGGACGACGAGGGCAGGGCGTCACTGCGCCGGACGCCCCGCCCGGGCGTCACGAAACCTGACGTCGTCACGTGTCGTCCTCCCTCGCAGGCGGCGCCGGCCGCGGATGGTCAGCGCTCGACCGGCGCCGGATCGAGGCCGGGGCCCACGACCCGGGCCACTCCTGTCCCGACCATAGCGGCCGACCCCGAACCGTTCCTGGACGCCGGGCCGGAGGCCGGTCGAGCGTCCCGGGGGAGGCCGCCGACCTGGGCGGTCACCGAGCGGGCGTGACGACGTGGCCCTAGGATCGGAGCGGCCGAAACCCTCTCGAGGAGATGAGTCGTCCCAGATGAGCGAACCGAGCCCGCCCTTCGACTTCGTCGTCGTCGCCAACCGTCTGCCCGTCGACCGCGTCGAGGTGGCGGACGGGCAGACCGAGTGGCGACGCAGTCCCGGCGGTCTCGTCACCGCCATGGATTCGGTCATGCGCGGGCGCGACGGCGCCTGGGTGGGGTGGGCCGGCGACCCCGGGGACGCCCCGGAGCCCTTCGTCGACGAGGGCATGTACCTCTGCCCGGTCGGCCTGTCGGCCGAGGACGTCCGCGACTATTACGAGGGCTTCTCGAACGACACCCTGTGGCCGATCTACCACGACGTCATCGTCCCGGCGACGTTCCACCGGCGCTGGTGGGACGCCTACTGCCGGGTCAACGAGCGGTTCGCGCAGGCGGCGGCCGACGTCGCCGCGCAGGGCGCGACCGTGTGGGTGCACGACTACCAGCTCCAGCTCGTGCCCGCCCTCCTGCGAGAGCTCCGCCCCGACGTCCGCATCGGCTGGTTCGACCACATCCCGTTCCCCGCCGTCGAGCTGTTCGCCCAGCTCCCCTGGCGCGAGAAGATCATCGAGGGACTGCTCGGCGCCGACTACCTCGGCTTCCAGCGCACGGCCGACGCCGGCAACTTCGTGCGCGCGTGCCGGCAGCTGGCGGGCAAGAAGACGAGGGGCGACGTCGTCACGACCACGTCCGGCGAGACGACGCGCGAGGTCCGCGCGAGCGCCGTCCCGATCTCCATCGACTTCCGTCAGCTCGACGAGCTCGCCCGCTCCCCCGAGGTCCGCGCCCGGGCGCAGGAGATCCGCGAGTCGGTCGGCAACCCGCGGGTGCTCATGCTCGGCGTAGACCGCCTCGACTACACCAAGGGGATCCGGCACCGGCTGAAGGCCTACCAGGAGCTTCTCGCCGACGGCCGCATCGCGCCCCCGGACGTCGGCCTCATCCAGGTGGCCGTGCCGAGCCGCGAGCGCGTCGACGCGTACCGGCACCTCAAGGAGGAGATCGAGGGCACGGTCGGCCGCATCAACGGCGACTACTCGACGGTGGGTGCGGCGGCCGTCCAGTACCTGCACCAGTCCTTCGACCGCGCCGAGATGGCCGCGATGTTCCAGGCCGCCGACGTCATGCTCGTCACGCCCCTGCGCGACGGCATGAACCTCGTCGCCAAGGAGTACGTCACCTGTCGCGCCGACAACGGCGGCGCGCTGGTGCTCTCGGAGTTCACCGGCGCGGTCCACGAGCTGCGCAGCGGCGCCTACGTGCACAATCCGCACGACATCCAGGGCCTGAAGAACACGATCCTCCGGGCGATCTTCGACGACGACCGGACCAAGCGCACGCGCATGCGATCGCTGCGCCGGCGCGTCCGCGACCACGACGTCCAGCGCTGGGCCTCGCGGTTCCTCGACGCGCTGGCCGCCGCCCCGGGCCGACCCGACTGACGTCGAGCCGCCCCACCCCTCCCCCATCGGCGCAGACCGGAGCCACGATGACCGAGACCACCGGGCCGCAGACCGGCCCCGATGTGCCGACCGACCTGCGGGAGCGCCTCGAGGCCGCGGCCCGGGCGGGGCGCGTCCTGTTCGCCACCGACTTCGACGGGGTGCTGGCCCCGCTGGGCGACGACCCGATGGCGGTGCGTCCCGTCGACGGGGCCATGGAGCTGCTGCGGACGGCGACCGAGCTCGAGGGGGTGACGGTCGCCGTCGTCTCGGGCCGGGACCTCCAGACCCTCGCGACGCTCACCTCGGCGGGCGGCGAAGACGACCCGATCGTGCTGCTCGGCAGCCACGGCGGCCAGGGCAGCCGCCCCGACCTGCTCGAACACCCGCCGTTGACCGACGCGCAGACCCGGGCCCTGTCCGACCTCGACGCCCGGCTCGTCGAGCTGGTCGAGGCCCACCCCGGCGCGCGCATCGAGCGCAAGCCGGCCGCCGTGGTCCTGCACACGCGCGGGATGGCCACGGAGGCGGGCGCCGCCGCGGGCGCCGCCGCCCTGTCGATCGGCGCGGCCGTCGACGGCACCCACCCCCTGCAGGGCAAGGACGTCGTCGAGCTGGCGGTCACCGACGTCAGCAAGGGCACGGCCCTGGCTGCCGTCGGCGCCGCCCTGTCCGTCGACGTCACGTGCTACTTCGGCGACGACGTCACCGACGAGACGGTCTTCACGATCCTCGACCCGGCCTCCGGGGACGTCACGGTCAAGGTCGGGGCGGGCGACAGCGCCGCCGTGTGCCGCCTGCCCGACGAGCGCTCGGTCGCCGAGGCGTTCCGGGTCTTCGTCGAGGCCCGCACGGGGTCCTCGCCCGATACGCGCTGACCCTCGCCTCCGACGAGCTTTGCGCGAAACGCGGATTCCTGGTCCCGGTGTGTCGTCGCACACCCACGCAGGTGGCACGATGAGCACACCGCGCTGACCGGCGTGGCAAACGGCACATCGCCTGTGCCGGCCCTTTACAACGGATCGTCCGGCACGTTCCTGCCGGTGAAGGAAGGACAACGACGTCATGGCCACGGTCAAGTACGACAATGCCACCCGCCTCTACCCGGGCAACGACAAGCCCTCGGTGGACGCCCTCGACATCGACATCGCGGACGGCGAATTCCTCGTCCTCGTCGGACCCTCCGGCTGTGGCAAGTCCACCAGCCTGCGCATGCTCGCCGGCCTCGAGGAGGTCAACGGCGGTCGCATCCTCATCGACGACAAGGACGTGACGGACCTCTCGCCCAAGGACCGCGACGTGGCGATGGTGTTCCAGAACTACGCGCTCTACCCGCACATGAGCGTCGCCGACAACATGGGCTTCGCGCTCAAGATCGCCGGCATCGACAAGGGCGAGATCCGCCGCCGCGTCGAGGAGGCCGCCAAGATCCTCGACCTCGAGCCCTACCTGGAGCGCAAGCCCAAGGCTCTCTCCGGTGGTCAGCGTCAGCGCGTCGCCATGGGTCGCGCCATCGTGCGTGAGCCCAAGGTCTTCCTCATGGACGAGCCGCTGTCCAACCTCGACGCCAAGCTGCGCGTGCAGACGCGCACGCAGATCGCGTCGCTGCAGCGCCGCCTGGGCATCACGACGGTCTACGTCACGCACGACCAGGTCGAGGCCATGACCATGGGTGACCGCGTCGCGGTCCTCAAGGACGGCATCCTCCAGCAGTGCGACAGCCCCCGTCGCATGTACGACCACCCGAACAACGTCTTCGTCGCGGGCTTCATCGGCTCGCCGGCCATGAACCTCTTCGAGGTCCCGGTCGCCGAGGGCGGCGTGAAGTTCGGCAACGGCGTGCACCCGGTCGACCGTTCCGTGCTCGGATCCACCGGCAACCGCATCACGCTCGGTGTCCGCCCCGAGGACCTCGAGGTCTCCGGTGAGGACGGCCTGCCCATCAACATCGACGTCGTCGAGGAGCTCGGCGCGGACGCCTACGTGTACGGCTCGGTCGCCGGCACCGACCCCGGCGACCGCCCGATCATCGCGCGCGTCGACGGCCGCCGGCCTCCGATGAAGGGCGACGTCATCCACGTGAAGCCGAAGGCCGACCACGTGCACCTGTTCGACGTGGAGACGGGCCTGCGCCTCGGCGACTGACCCTCACCACCCGGCACGCCGACGGGCCGTCCTCGTCTCCACGAGGGCGGCCCGTCGGCGTCCCCCGCCCGGGGTCCGCCCTCCGGCCGGAGGGGACTCTGGCCCGTGGACGTGCCGGCACGTGCCAGCATGGTGCGGTGGCGCTCAACATCACCGCGAACCGCGCAGACTCCACCCTGCTGGATCTGCCCTGGCACGAACCGCTCGAGGAGTGGGACCCAGCGCTGCTCGCGGCCCTGCCCCGGGGCATCTCCCGGCACGTCGTCCGCTTCGTCGAGGTGAGCGGGCGCGTCATCGCGGTCAAGGAGATCCGCGGCGACATCGCCCGGCGCGAGTACGACATGCTCCGTCAACTCCGCCGCCTCGAGATGCCGTGCGTGAAGGCGTACGGCGTCATCGACGGCCGCACCACCCCCGACGGCCGCGAGCTGGACGCCTGCCTGCTCACCCGGCACCTGCAGTTCTCGCTGCCCTACCGCGCGTTGTTCAGCCAGCGGCTGCGGCCCGGCACGGCCGACAAGCTCCTCGACGCCCTCGCCGTCCTCCTCGTCCGCCTGCACCTGGCCGGCTTCTGGTGGGGCGACGTCTCCTTGTCGAACGCGCTCTTCCGCCGCGACGCGGACGCCTTCTCGGCCTACCTGGTCGACGCCGAGACCGGGCAGCTCCTTCCGGCGCTGTCCGACGGGCAGCGGGAGCACGACCTCGACATCGCCCGCGTCAACATCGCCGGGGAGCTCATGGACCTCGAGGCCGGCGGCGTCCTCGAGGAGGGCGCCGACCCGATCCTCATCTCCCGCCGCATGGTCGCCCGCTACGAGCAGCTGTGGGGCGAGCTCACCGAGGTCGAGCGGTTCGAGACCGGCGACAAGTGGCGGGTCGACGAGCGGATCCGGCGCCTCAACCAGATCGGGTTCGACGTGGACGAGCTCGCGATCTCGACCGACCTCGACGGCACGACGATCCAGATCCAGCCCAAGGTCGTCGACGCCGGCCACCACTCCCGCCGCCTCATGCGCCTGACCGGGCTCGACGTCGAGGAGAACCAGGCCCGCCGCCTGCTCAACGACCTCGACGCCTATCAGGCCGCGGTCGGCCGTCAGAACGACAGCGACGAGATGGTCGCCCACGACTGGATGCGCGAGGTGTACGAACCCATCGCCGCGAACATCCCGCGCGACCTCGCCCGCAAGCTCGAACCCGCCCAGGTGTTCCACGAGGTCCTCGAACATCGCTGGTACCTGTCGGAGCGTCACGACATGGACGTCACCACCCAGTGGGCCTTCGCCGACTACCTCGCGGAGGTCCTCCCGGCCAAGCCGGACGAGCAGTCGGTGGTCGGGGTCGACACCGTCGAGATGCCCGTCATCGCCCTGTTCGACGACTGAGCCCGTCGACGCCCCCGACCGCTCGGCCCGGCCGCTCGATCCGCTGTCCAGCGCTCGGACGGGTCAGCGCTGAGCCCGGGAGCGGGCGATCTCGTACAGCGTCACACCGGCCGCGATGCCGGCGTTGAGGGACTCCATCTCGCCCGCCATCGGGATCGACACGATCTGGTCGCACGTCTCGCGCACGAGCCGCGAGAGGCCCTTGCCCTCGGAACCGACGACGACGACCAGCGGCTCGTCGGCGAGCGCGAGGCCCGGGAGGCTGACGTCGCCGTCCATGTCCAGCCCGACGACGAAGAAGCCGGCCTTGCGGAAGTCCTCCAGCGCGCGGGTGAGGTTCGTCGCCTGGGCCACGGGGACGCGGGCGGCCGCACCGGCGCTCGTCTTCCACGCCGACGCCGTCATGCCCACCGAGCGGCGCTCGGGCACGACGACGCCGTGCCCACCGAACGCGGCCACCGAGCGGATGACGGCCCCGAGGTTGCGGGGGTCGGTGATGCCGTCCAGCGCGACGACGAGCGGCACACCGGGCAGGTCGGGGTCGTGCAGGTCGCGGCAGTCGACGTATTCGTACGGGGGCACCTGGACGGCCAGGCCCTGGTGGGTCGCCCCGTCCGTGAGTCGGTCGAGCTCACCGCGCGGGGTCTCGAGGGTGGGGATGCCGCGCTGCGTGGCGAGCGTGATGGCCTCCCGGACGCGGTCGTCGGAGTCGATGCGGCTCGCGACGTACAGCGTCGAGGCCGGGACGTGGGCGCGCAGGGCCTCGACCACGGGGTTGCGCCCCGCGACGATCTCGCTCGAACCCTTGGGGCGTCGGGTCGGGCGCCGCCCCGGCGCCGACGTCTGCCGCTTGTCGTCGCGCTTCGACTGCTTGTGCGCCTTGTGGTTGACGCGGTCCTCGGCCTTGGGGGTCGGGCCGCGGCCCTCGAGACCGCGACGGCGCTGACCGCCGCTGCCGACGGTCGCGCCCTTCTTGGAACCGCCGCGGCGCGTGGCGCCGGGGCGGTGGGCGTTACCGGCCATGGCCGATCACCGGCCTTCCTGCTGGGTGTCGGGAGTCCGGGCCAGGCTCCACCTGGCCCCGGACGGGGTGTCCTCCACGGCGATGCCGGCCGCGACGAGCTGGTCGCGGATGGCGTCGGCGGAGGCGAAGTCACGTTCGCGGCGGGCCTGGGCGCGGGCGGCCAGGCGGTCCGCGACGAGGGCGTCGAGGGCGGCGTGGGCGTCCGAGCCGCCGCGCTCGCCCTCGCCCCAGACCGGGTCCTCGGGGTCGATGCCGAGCACGCGGGTCATCGCCCGGACCGCGGTCGCGGCGGCAGCGGCCGCCTCGGGGTCGCCGTCGTCTAGGGCGGAGTTGCCGGCGCGCACGGTGTCGTGGACGACGGCGAGCGCCCCGGAGACGTTGAGGTCGTCGTCCATCGCCTCACGGAACGCGGCAGGGAACGGGTCGGCGGACACGTCGGCGGCCGCGCCTCCCGTGCCGGGCGCGTCGGCCAGGTCACCGGCGCGCCTCAGGAAGCCCTCGATGCGCTCGACGGCGCTCGTGGCCTCCTCGAGCGAGGTGGGCTGGTACTCGATCGTCGAGCGGTAGTGGGAGGCCCCGAGGTAGTAGCGCAGCGCGAGCGGGCGGGTCGTGCGCGTCACCTCGGCCACCGTCATGCCGTTCCCGAGCGACTTGCTCATCTTCTCGCCGGCGGCGGTCAGCCACGCGTTGTGCATCCAGTAGCGCGCGAAACCGAGCCCGGCGGCGTGGGACTGCGCCTGCTCGTTCTCGTGGTGCGGGAAGCGCAGGTCGACGGCGCCGCCGTGGATGTCGAACGTGTCGCCCAGGTACTTGCGCGCCATCGCCGAGCACTCGAGGTGCCACCCGGGCCGCCCGCGGCCGTACGGGGTGGGCCAGCTCGCCGTCTCGGGGTCGCCCTCCTTGTGCCCCTTCCACAGCGCAAAGTCGCGCGGGTCGCGCTTGCCGCGCGGGTCGGCGTCGGCGGCGGCCTCCATGTCGTCGATCGACTGGTTCGTCAGCGAGCCGTACTCGGGGAACGACCGCACGTCGAAGTAGACGGCGCCGCTCCCGTCCTGCGCCGCGTAGGCGTGCCCGCGCTCGACGAGGGCGTCCATGAGCTCGACCATCTCGGTGACGTGACCCGTCGCGCGCGGCTCGTACGTCGGAGCCGCGACCCCGAGGGTCTCGAGGGCGTGCGCCGTCTCGAGCTCGTGACGGTAGCTCCAGGCCCACCACGGAGCGCCGGCGTCGGCCGCCTTGCGCAGGATCTTGTCGTCGATGTCGGTGACGTTGCGGACGAGGGTCACCTCGTAACCGTGACCCAGCTCGAGCCACCGCCGCAGGATGTCGAACGCGACGGCGAACCGCATGTGACCGATGTGCGGGGTCCCCTGGGTGGTGAGCCCGCAGATGTACATGCCGACCCGGCCCTCGGACAGGGGGTGGAACTCCCGCAGCTCGCGGGCGGCCGTGTCGAACAGATGCAGACTCACGAACTGGAGCCTACCGGGCGCCGACCCCGCCCCCGACGGGTGCGCAGGTCACGCGCAGGCGTGTGCGGACTCTTCTGTCGCGCTCAGCCTGCAGGGTCACCACTCCGAGGCGTCGGGGTCGATCTCCCCGCGGGCGGCGGCAAGGAGCGCCGGGACCGTCTGCAGCTCGCCCCAGACGAGGCCCTCGGGCCGCGTCTGGATCGCGACCCGCGTGGCGTCGTGGGGGCGGACGACGAGCTGGCCCGCCTCGGCGGCGTCGATGTGGTCGAGCAGACGCAGGTCGGCGGCGTCGGTCTCGACGGTCCAGCGGCGCCACGGCGCCGCCCAGGCTCGGCGCAGCCATTCCGGCGCGTCGGCCGGGGCCGGGGTCGCCGGGTCGTTCAGGCGCGCCTCGAGCACGGCGCGGTCGACGAGGGTCTCGTCGCCGTCGAGGATCGGCGAGGGCCGCAGGCCGGCGAACCGGCCGAGGACGAGCGGCAGGGCGTCGGCGGGCTCGGTCCGGGGACCGTCCGGGCCCTCGACGAGGACCGCGCCGGCGGTGACCGCGACGCGGGTCCGGACGACGCCGGCGGCACTGCGCTCGACGAGCGTGAGGACCTGCGGGTCAGCGGCGGGGCCGCCTGTGACGCCGGCGATGCCCTCGGCAGTGGTCTCGGTGGTGGCGTTCGGGTCGGCGGTGGCCCGCCCGGTGACGGCGCTCACGCCCCGGCCCCGGTCTCGACCGCGAGGCGCCCGACGATCGAGGCGACCTGCTCCTCGATGTGGAGCAGGTCGACGAGCCGGCAGTCGACCTCGACCTGGATGCGCAGGCCCTCGTGCGTGAAGAGGTAGACGTCGTGGGCCAGCGTCTCGGGACCCTCGACGTGCGCGGTCTGCACATAGCGACCCTCGCCGAAACGCACGTGGGGCCAGATGTCGCACCCGGCGACGAGACGGTCGGGGCGCTCGGTGACGAGACGGCCGATCAACGCCTGGGTCGCGGCGTCGAGACCGGCGGCGTCGCGGGAGACGCTGAGGCGCAGCTCCGGGCGGGGACCGTCGCCGCGGCGGGGACCGAGCAGGACGGCGACCCGGTCGATCTGCGCGGTCCACCCCTGCGGCAGATCACCGAGGACGACGAGGCCCGGTTCGGTGGACGGGTGCGGCAGCCGCGCGACCGAGGTCGCCGCGGAGACGTGCTGTGACATGGATGTTCCTCCCCCTTCGAACGGCTCATACGCGACCACGCGGGCGCCGACCCCCCAGCCGGTGATGCCTCGCGTTCGCCCGTGCGGGCGAGGTCGTCGATATGCGCGGCCGCGGTCGGCCGCTCGCGTCCGTGTGGCCCCTCTCCCCCGCGTCGATCCGCATGGATCGGGGGCGATCGTGGCACCGCCGGACGGATCCATCATGCCCGAGCGCCGTGGGACTCGTCCACCCGTCCTGAACGAGCGTTCCGGTTCTCGCGGCGCTCGACCGCGCCCACGACACTGCGGCCGGAGCCGGCCGAACACGCGAACGGGGACTCCCGACAAGCACTTTCGCGTCGGGAGCCGCCGATCGACCGAATCGGATCACGATCAGGTCACGATCTGATCACGGTTAGGGTCTCAGTGGCCGCGGTCGATCCACTCCTGTCGGTCCGGCGCCTCGGCGCCGATCGTCGTCGCGTCGCCGTGGCCGGTGAGGACGAGGGTCTCGCTCGGCAGGGTGAGCAGCCGGCCGCTGATGGACTCGACGATCGTCGGGAAGTCGCTGAACGACCGCCCGGTCGCCCCGGGGCCGCCCTGGAACAGGGTGTCGCCGCTGAAGACGGCCGACAGCGCCGGGGCGTGGAAGCAGCACGCCCCGGGGGCGTGGCCCGGCGTGTGCAGGACCCGCAGCCGCAGATCGCCCACCTCGATCACCTGGCCGTCGGACAGCTCGCCCTCGGGCGGGGAGTCGTAGACCCGGGCGTACAGCTCGGCGTCGTCGGGGTGGAGAAGGCGCGGGGCGCCGGTGACGTCGTGCAGCTCGCCGGCGACGTCGATGTGGTCGTCGTGGGCGTGGGTGAGCAGGATCGCGCGCACCACGCGACCGTCGACCGCGTCGAGGATGGCGCGGGCGTCGTGCGCGGCGTCGACGACGACGCACTCGTCGTCGTCGCCCACGACGTAGACGTTGTTGTCGACCTCCCACGTCCCCCCGTCGAGGCTGAACGTGCCCGACGTGACGACCTGGTCGACGCGGATGCCCTCCACCTGGGCCGGGGTCGTGACACGGGTGCTCACAGGACCACCACCGAGCGCAGGATCTTGCCGCCGTGCATCTTCTCCAGGGCCGCCTCGACGTCCTCGATACCGATGCGCTCGGTGACGAACGCGTCGAGGTCGAGCCGCCCCTGCCGGTAGAGGTCGACGAGCATCGGGAAGTCGCGCTCCGGCAGGCAGTCGCCGTACCAGCTCGACTTCAGCGCGCCTCCGCGCCCGAAGACGTCGAGCAGGGGCAGCTCGATCGTCATCTCCGGCGTCGGCACGCCGACGAGGACCACCCGGCCGGCGAGGTCGCGCGCGTAGAACGCCTGGCGGTAGGTCTCGGGACGGCCCACGGCCTCGATGACGACGTCCGCGCCGTTCCCTCCCGTGAGGTCACGGATCGCCTCGACCGGGTCCGTCTGGGCCGAGTTGACCGTGTGGGTCGCCCCGAACCGCTTCGCGTTGCCGAGCTTCTCGTCGTCGATGTCGACGGCGATGATCGTCGTCGCGCCCGCCACCGACGCACCGGCGATGGCGGCGCAGCCCACGCCGCCGCACCCGATGACGGCGACCGACTCGCCGCGGCGGATCGCGCCCGTGTTGGCGGCGGCGCCGAAGCCCGCCATGATCCCGCAGCCGAGGAGGCCGACGGCGGCGGGGTCGGCCTGCTCGACCTTCGTGCACTGCCCCGCCGCGACGAGGGTCTTCTCGGCGAAGGCGCCGATGCCGAGCGCCGGTGACAGTTCCGTCCCGTCGGTCAGCGTCATCTTCTGCGTGGCGTTGTGCGTCGCGAAGCAGTACTGCGGCTCGCCCTTCTTGCAGGCCCGGCAGCGGCCGCACACGGCCCGCCAGTTGAGGACGACGAAGTCGCCGACCGCGACCTCCCGCACGCCCTCGCCGACGGCGCTGACGACGCCCGCGGCCTCGTGGCCGAGGAGGAAGGGGAACTCGTCGTTGATCCCACCTTCGCGGTAGTGCAGGTCGGTGTGGCAGACGCCGCACGCCTGGATGTCGACGACCGCCTCCCCCGGACCCGGATCGGGCACGACGATGTCGACGAGCTCGACGGGAGCTCCCTTCGACCGTGCGATGACGCCTTTGACGGTGCTGCTCATGTGGATTCCTCCGCCGTGTTCCTGTGGACCTGCGACGACCGCCACATTTCCTCATGTCGGGCCGTCACGACAAGTGAACGCACCGGCGAGGTCGGGCCGACCTGCGGCGCGCGGCGGGTCGGGTCACCCGCGCGGGACGAGCAGGGCGGTGGCGACGGCGGCCACGCCCTCGCCCCGGCCGGTGAGGCCGAGGCCGTCGGTGGTCGTGCCGGACACGCGGACGGGCGCCCCGCACGCCTCCGACAACGCGCGCTGGGCCTCGTCGCGCCGGGTGCCGATCTTGGGGACGTTGCCGATGACCTGCACGGCGACGTTCCCCACGTCGAAACCGGCGGCCCGCACGAGCCGGGCCGCCTCGGCCAGCAGGGCGGCCCCCGACGCGCCCGCCCACTCGGGTCGGCTCGTGCCGAAGTGGGCGCCGAGGTCACCGATGCCGGCCGCCGAGAAGAGCGCGTCGCAGGCGGCGTGGGCCGCGACGTCGGCGTCGGAGTGGCCCTCGAGCCCCTGCAGTCCCTCCCACCGCAGGCCGGCCACCCACAGCGGGCGGGGCCGGTCCGGAGGCGCGAACGCATGGACGTCGGTGCCGATCCCGACGAGGGGCAGCCCCGGCGGCGCGGTCACGGGCGTCCCCCCTGCCCCGCCGGCGTTCGCGCCGCAAGGCCGGCGGACACGAGCGCCTCGGCGCGGCGCAGGTCGTCGGGGCCGGTGATCTTGAAGGCTAGGTCGCTGCCCTCGACGACCACCACCGTCTCGCCCATGGCCTCGACGAGGGCGGCGTCGTCGGTGGCGAGCCCGCCGCCGGCGTGGGCAGCGGCGATGACGTCGGGACGGAACCCCTGCGGGGTCTGGACGGCGCGCAGGCTGCCCCGGTCGGGCGTGGCGACGACGCGCCCGGCGGCGTCCACCGCCTTGATGGTGTCGGTGACGAGCAGACCGGGCACGACGCCGGCGGCCCCCGCCCGGACGGCGGCGACGACCCGCTCGAAGTGCGCGGGCGGCGCGAGGCAGCGGGCGCAGTCGTGGATGAGCACGACGTCGTGCCCGGGAGGCAGGACGGACAGACCGAGGGCCACCGAGTGGCTCCGCTCGGGCCCACCCGGGACGACGACCGCGGCCTGCGCCTCGAGCGGACTCAACAGCTCACGGGCCTGGTCGAGGTGGGTGGGGGGCGCGACCACGACGACCGTGCCGACCTCCGGGACGCCGAACGCCTGGTCGAGCGCCCACCGCAGGAGTGGACGCCCGGCCAGGCGGACGAAGGCCTTGGGTTCACCGGCCCCCAGTCGCAGGCCGGCACCGGCCGCGACGACGAGGACGGCGACGCTCAGGAGGCCAGCACCTCGTCGAGGAGCGTCTCGGCACGCATCTCGTCGGTGTTCTCGGCGAGCGCGAGCTCGGAGACGAGGATCTTGCGCGCCTTGCCCAGCATCCGCTTCTCGCCGGCTGAGAGGCCGCGGTCCTTCTCGCGGCGCCAGAGGTCGCGGACGACCTCGGCCACCTTGATGACGTCGCCCGACGCCAGCTTCTCGAGATTGGCCTTGAACCGGCGCGACCAGTTGGTCGGCTCCTCGGCGTGCGGGGAGCGCAGCACCTCGAAGACGCGATCCAGGCCGTCCTGACCGACGACGTCGCGGACACCCACGAGGTCGCAGTTGTCGGCCGGAACCTGGATGGTGAGGTCACCCTCGGCGACCTTGAGGACGAGGATCATCTTCTCTTCGCCCTTGATGGTGCGGGTGTTGATCTGTTCGATGAGTGCTGCCCCGTGATGCGGGTAAACGACCGTATCGCCGACCTTGAAGACCATGTGTGATAGACCCCTTTCGCGGCTTCCAGGTTAACACGCCCCGCGTGCTCCACGGAACTGCGACGTCGATATCTGCGCTGGTCAGGGCCTCGGCGTCGCGAAATGACCCGCGGGTAGGGGTTGACACCTGGACAGTCGTGCGGGTATCGCGCGACATAGTGCCGCCCCCCGGGGCGCCCACCACGGGTCGCCCACCGCTTCCGACCGGGGACGACGCGACGGCCCGTCGGTGGCCCCTCGCAGGTCCGCCGCGGCCCCTGCACACGTCCTCCGTCGGCCCGTCGCGGGCCTCTCCGGGACACGCCGGTGAGCGCCCCCCGGCGGCGGGTGGCCCGCCCCCCCGGCCGCTGCGACGACGCGGGGCTCACGAAGCGCGGGCCGCTCCGCGACGCAGCCGGCCCCGGGCCGGTATCCTGACCGCGTGATGCGACGACACGCCGGCAGCGACCCGACCCCCACCGCCTCCCGCCGCGGGAGCCGCGGTGCGCGCACGGCCAAGGTGGCCGCCCTCGCGGCGGCCGCGACGCTGACCCTCGGGGCGTGCCAGTGGACGTCGACGATCCAGACCGACCGCCAGTACGTCCCCGCCGACGGCTGGGAGGCGAACGTGGGCCCGCTCGAGCTCCGGAACGTGCTCGTCGTCGCCGAGAAGCAGGGCGGACCCGGCAACGTCGTCGGTTACGCGGTCAACTCCTCCGATCAGCCGGTCGACGTGAGCGTCGCGGGCGCGCAGGGCGGCGCCAAGATCGTCGTCCCGGCCCGGGGCTCGGCGCAGCTCACGCAGGCGAACGGCCCCGCCACCACCCTGGCGAAGGTCGACGCGGCTCCGGGCGCGTACACGAACGTCCGCATCGAGACGAGCGTCGGCGGGACCGACATCCAGGCTCCGGTGCTGCCGGCCACCGAGTACTACAAGACACTGGCCCCCACCGGCGGCGCCGCCCAGCCCACCGGCTCGGCGCCCCCCGCCGCCACGGGCACCCAGGAGCCGGCACCCACGACCACGGCGACGCCCGCCCCGACCGCCACGCAGCCGGAGACCACGCAGACGGCTCCGGCCACCCCGACGTCCACCGCAGGCTGAGCCGACACTCGTCGACGGCCCACGGCCCCGCAGGCCGGGCGGCCCCGCTCCGAGGGTCGGGCCCACGGGTCGACGCCGGCGGCACCCTGCATCGCGTTCAGGCCTGGATCGCGTTCAGGCGCTCTCTCGCGCTCCGGCGGCGGCACAGAACGGCGGCGACTTCCGCGAGGCCGGCGGGGTCGGCACCCATGTCGTCGCCTCCTGGAAGGGCGTGGTCAGGTCTCGAACTTGTAGCCGAGCCCGCGCACGGTGACGATGTGGCGAGGGTGCGACGGGTCGGGCTCGATCTTGGCCCGCAGGCGCTTGACGTGCACGTCGAGGGTCTTCGTGTCGCCCACGTAGTCGCTGCCCCAGACCCGGTCGATGAGCTGAAGGCGGGTCAGGACGCGCCCCGAGTTGCGCAGCAGCATCTCGAGCAGCTCGAACTCCTTGAGCGGCAGCGACACCGTCGCCCCGTCGATCGTCACCACGTGCCGCTCGACGTCCATGCGGACCGGTCCCGCCTCGACGACGTTCGACATGAGCGCCTCGGGTTCGGCCTGCCGGCGGAGCACGGCCTTGATGCGGGCGAGGAGTTCGCGGGTCGAGTACGGCTTGGTCACGTAGTCGTCGGCGCCGATCTCGAGCCCGACGACCTTGTCGATCTCCCCGTCCTTGGCGGTGAGCATGATGACGGGCACCATCGACGTCTGTCGGATCGTGCGGCAGACGTCGACCCCCGACAGGCCGGGGAGCATGAGGTCCAGCAGCACGAGGTCGGCTCCGGATCGCTCGAACTCGGTGAGCGCGTCGGGGCCCGTCTCGGCGACGGCGACGTCGTACCCCTCCTTGCGCAGCAGGTACGACAGCGGGTCGGAGAACGATTCCTCGTCCTCGACGACCAGGATCCGGGTCATCGTGCGTCCTTTCGGTCGAGCATGGGTTCGGGTGTCGGCCGGGCGTCCTCCCCGGCCAGGGGGATCCGGATCGTGAAGGTCGACCCGTGCCCGGGCGAGCTCCACAGCGTCACCTCGCCCCCGTGGTTGGTGCAGATGTGTTTGACGATGGCGAGGCCGAGGCCGGTTCCTCCCGTGGCCCGCGAGCGGGCCGCGTCGACGCGGTAGAACCGCTCGAAGACCCGGGCCTGGTCGGCGCGGCTGATCCCGGTGCCCTGGTCGGCGACCGCGATCTCGACGGTCTGGCCGACCGGCCGGACCGAGACGGCGACGCGGGTGTCGTTCGGGGAGTAGTTGACCGCGTTGGACAGCAGGTTGGACACGGCGGTCCGGAGCAGGGCGGGATCGCCGTAGACGCACGGATCGCCCTCGACGGCGAGGGCGACGGTGATGTCGCGGCCCTCGGCGAGGGCGCTCGTCATCTCCAGGGCGTCCTGCGCCACGTCGCGGACGCGGACGAGCTCGGGCTCGGTGACGGATTCCGACGCCTGCAGCCGCGACAGGTCGACGATCTCCTTGACAAGCTTGGTGAGCCGGTTGCTCTCGATGACGATGCGCCGGGCGAACCGGTCGACGGCCTCGGGGTCGTCCTTCGCGTCGAGGACGGCCTCGGCGAGGAGGGCGATCCCGCCGACCGGGGTCTTGAGCTCGTGGCTGACGTTGGCGACGAAGTCGCGCCGGACGTGTTCGACCTGCCGCGCCCGCGTCCGGTCCTCGACGAGCAGGAGCACGTCGCCGTCGAAGAGGCGCGCCGCGCGCGCCGCGACGCTGAGCCGGCCCTCACCCACCGGACCCCGGGCGAGGTCGAGTTCCGCCTCGTGGATCGCCTCGTCGCGCCGCGCGGCCCGCGCGAGCTCCCGCAGCTGGGCGTGGACCAGTTCCCGCCCGCGGACGAGCCCCTGCCGCCGGGCCCCCGGGCTGGCGTGGACGACCGCGTCGCTCGGGTCGAGCACGACTCCCGCGGAGGCGAGCAGCGGCAGCAGCGACTCGATGCCGAGGTCGGCCGACGCGGCCCCCGACGGTGCAGCCCCGTTCACGGAGCCGCCGCCGATCCGGTGGCCTCCGCGCGAGACGGGCGACCCGGCCGGCTCGGCCGACGCGGGCGAACCCAGGTGGCCCGGGCGGCCCCGCCGGGCGGCCGCCCACGAAGCCGCGAGGAACCCGACGAGGGCGCCGGCCACCAGCGACGCGAGCAGGAGCGGCACCGACACAGTCACTCCCGAAGGCTACGACGGCCCGGTGGTGCGGACGTCCACGCGGCGGCCGGGCGGGCCCGCGTCGGGAAGTGTTCACCTGGGAGGCCATCCGCGTTCACGGACGCCTGACACGGTCGACTCGGTCCGCGGCTCGCGGACCACCTGTGACGCCTGCCCGGCCCGCCTCGGCGCCGGGCGGCGCCCACCCAGCGCTCGACCGAGCTCGACCGAGAAGGACACCATGCGCGACGCGTTCCACGAGGACCTCGACAACATCTCCGACCGCCTCGTCGAGATGACGCGGCTCGCGGGGTCAGCGATGTCGCGGGCGACCACCTCGCTGCTCGACGCCGACCTCGAGCTCGCCGAGAGCGTCATCGACGCCGACCACCAGATCGACGCCATCCGCAACGACATCGACAACCTCGCGGTCGAGCTGATCGCCCGCCAGCAGCCGGTCGCGACCGACCTGCGGATCGTCGTCACGGCACTGCACATGGCCTCGAGCCTGGAGCGCATGGGCGACCTCGCCGAGCACGTCGCGAAGGTCACGCGGCTGCGCTTCCCCGACTCCGCGGTGCCCGCCGAGGCCCGCGGCATCATCACCGACATGGGCCAGGTCGCCGTGCGCCTCATCTCGCAGGCCGGGTCGATCATCGCGGCCAAGGACGTGGACGCGGCTAAGTCCCTCGAGGCCGACGACGACTTCATGGACCGGCTCCACCGCAGCGTCTTCACGATGCTCGCCGCCGACTCCTGGGCGCACCCGACCCAGACGTCGGTGGACCTCACCCTGCTCAGTCGCTACTTCGAGCGCTTCGGGGACCACGCGGTCTCCGTGGCCCGCCAGGTCGTCTACCTCGTGACCGGCGAGTGGGAGCACCGCATCCTCGCCGAGGAGCAGGCCTGACCGACGCTCGACACGTGAGCGGCCCCCGCTCGCGGCGGTCGCACGACACGAGGCGGGACCCGTCGGGTCCCGGCCTCGTGTTCGTCGTGACGTGCCTGAGCTGCTCGGACCGCCTCAGCGGCCCTGTCCCGCGACCGCGGCGATCGCGTCCTTGGCCGCCTCGGGGTCGAGGTACTCGCCGCCGGGGACGGTCGGCGACATGTCCTCGTCGAGGCGGTAGACGAGCGGGATGCCGGTCGGGATGTTGAGCCCGGCGATGTCCTCGTCCGAGATCCCGTCGAGGTGCTTGACGAGCGCGCGCAGGCTGTTCCCGTGGGCGGCCACGCAGACGACCTTGCCGGCGCGCAGGTCGGGGACGATCGAGCTCTCCCAGTAGGGGAGCATGCGGGTGACGACGTCCTTCAGGCACTCGGTGTCGGGCGCCGTGCCGTCGATGTCGGCGTACCGCGGGTCGCCCGCCTGGCTCCACTCGTCGTCGGCGGGCAGGGGCGGCGGCGGGACGTCGTAGGAGCGACGCCATTGCATGAACTGCTCCTCGCCGTACTCGTCGCGGATCTCCTTCTTGTTCTTGCCCTGGAGCGCGCCGTAGTGCCGTTCGTTGAGCCGCCACGACCGGGTCACGGGGATCCACAGGCGGTCGGCGGCGTCGAGCGCGAGGTTCGCGGTGGTGATGGCCCGGCGCAGGAGCGAGGTGTGCAGCACGTCGGGCAGCACGCCGGCGTCGGCGAGCAGCTTGCCGCCGCGCGCGGCCTCCTCGCGACCCTTGTCGGACAGGCCCACGTCGACCCAGCCGGTGAACAGGTTCTTGGCGTTCCACTCGCTCTCGCCGTGGCGGAGGAGCACGAGGGTGTAGGTCATGCCTCCACCCTAGGAGGACCCCCCTCGCCCTGCGAATCGCCCTGTTCCTCCATGAGGTGGGCGAATGCCTCGAGGTTGCGCCGGGACTCCCCGCGCGAAGTCCGCCAGGCCCACTCCCGCCGGATCGAGGTGAGGAAACCGAGGGCCAGCAGGTCGTTGAAGCACGAGTCGGCGGCGTCGAGCACGACTCCGAGAAGGCGGTCGAGCGGGTCGTCGTCGAGCGCGGCGATCGGCAGGCGGCCCACGACGTAGACGTCTCCGGCGGCGTCGATCGCGTACGCGAGCCCCGGCGTCCGCAGGTTGCGGCGCAGGAGGAAACGGTAGACCTCGGCGTGGTTCTCGTCGGGGTTGCGGACGACGAACGCCGACGCGGACACGTCCCGCTCCCCCACGACGAGCGACAGCACGGTGCGCAGCTTCTTCTCCCCGGGGAGGACGAGCACGACCTCGCCGCCGCGGCTGCCGCGCTCCGCGTCGAGCTCGGCCGAGCGCGCGAACGCCAGCAGGCGCTCGACGACCTCCTCGCGGTCGGGCCCGGCGCTCATCGCGGACGCTCCGGCGACGGGCCGGATCCGGATCGGCCCCGGCCGGCGCCGGATGCGGGGTGTGCGCGGTTCTCCATGGCCTCACGGTAGACGTCGACGAGCCGCCCCGCCGTCCGCGACCACCCGAACTCGAGGGCGTGGGCGCGGGCGGCCCGGCCGAGCCGCGCGCGGCGTCCGGGGTCGGCGAGCAGGGCGAGCAGGGCGTCGGCCCAGTCCCCCGGGTCGTGGCCGTCGACGAGCACCCCGCCGCCGACCGCGGTCCGCAGGCCGCCGACGTCGGCCGCGACCACGGGCGTGCCGCACGCCTGCGCCTCGATCGCGACGAGACCGAACGACTCGTTGTGCGAGGGGACGGCGACGAGGTCCGCGGCGCGGTACCAGCGGGCGAGGCGGGGCTGCGGCACGGGGTCGACGAACCGGACGACCTCGGTCAGCCCGAGGTCGGCCGCGAGGTCCGCGAGCCGACCGGGCGTGGCGGTCTCCTCTCCGCTGGGCCCGCCGAGGACGACGACCCGCAACCGGCGCGCGACGTCGGGATGCGTGGCCGCGGCCCGCTCCCGGGCCACCGCGATCGCGCGGAGCAGCACGTCCGGCCCCTTGAGCAGCTGGATGCGGCCGACGAAGAGGACGACAAGGTCGTCGGCCGCCAGCCCCACCTCGGCGCGGGTGCGGGCGCGTTCGTCGCCGCCGTCGGCCCCCGGCGGCTCGAACGCGTCGAGGTCGACGCCGGGCGGCACGACCCGGACCCGCTCGGGACGGGCGCCGTAGAGGCGCACCAAGTCGCCGGCCTCGAGCTCGGTGTTGGCCACGAGGGCGTCGGCGACGGCGACGATCTGCGCCTCGCCCCGCTCGCGGGCCGGCGGCTCGGCCCGGTCGCCGCCGGCGAGGCCGCGGTTCTTGACCCGGGCCATCGTGTGCATGGTGTGCACGAAGGGCAGGCCCCACCGCCGGGACGCGATCATCGCGACCCGCCCCGAGAGCCAGTAGTGGGAGTGGACGACGTCGTAGAAGCCCTCGGGGCGGGCGGCCATCGCCCGCGCGAGACCGGCCGCGAAGGAGCAGATCTCGGCCGGGAGGTCGTCCTTGACGAGCCCCTCGAACGGCCCGGAGGCGACGTGGTGCACGCGGACGCCCGGAGCGAGACCGACGACGACAGGATCGGTGGCGGCTCGGGCGCGGGTGAAGACGTCGACCTCGACCCCGAGCCTCGCGAGTCGGTCGGCGCTCTGGCGCACGTAGACGTTGAGCCCGCCCGCATCGCCCGAACCGGGGGTGTCGAGCGGCGAGGTGTGCAGCGAGATCATCGCGACGCGTCGCGGGTCGGTGCCCATCCGCTCCTCCGTCCTGGCGGCTTCGTGCCCGCCCGCGCCATCTTCGCCCACGCGCGTGGGCGTCTCGCGACCAGGCCCGTCCGGGCGCCGCCCGGCCGCGCGCATCGCCCGCCTACCCTGCTGGGGTGGCGGTGACACGACCGGTGGGGACCGTGACGCGGGGGACGACCAATCCCAACCGCCTCCGCAAGGTGGACCGGTGGCTCGCCGGGCCCCAGGCCTTCCGGTTGCGCGGGGGCGCGCGCCCGCCGGTCGTCGTCGACCTCGGCTACGGTGCGTCGCCCGTCACCGCGGTCGAGCTGCACCGCCGCCTGCGCCGGGTGGCCGGCGACGTCGAGGTCGTCGGACTCGAGATCGACCCGGAGCGGGTGCGGGTGGCCCGGCCCCACGAGCGAGAGGGGCTGCGGTTCGCCGTCGGCGGGTTCGAGGTCCCGCTGCCGGGCGGTGCTCACGCCCGCGTCGTCCGGGCCTTCAACGTCCTGCGCCAGTACGACGAGGCGGAGGTCGCCGGTGCCTGGGAGCGGCTCGCGGCTCGGCTCGACCCCGAGGGGATCGCCGTCGACGGCACGTGCGACGAGCTCGGCCGCCGCGCGACGTGGGTGTGCCTCGACCGTCGCGGCCCGGTCACCCTCACCCTCGCGATGAGCCTGCGGCACCTCGAGACCCCGTCCGACCTCGCGGAACGCCTGCCCAAGGCGCTCATCCACCACAACGTGCCCGGGGAGGCGATCCATGCCTTCCTCGCCGACCTCGACGGCGCGTGGGCCCGGGCCGCGCCGGCGGCGTCGTTCGGCCGTCGCCAGCGCTTCCTCTCCGCCGTCGCCGACGCGACGGCGCGCTGGCCGATCGCGCGCGAACCGCGGCGGTGGCGTCAGGGCGAGCTGACCGTCGCCTGGTCGGCCGTCGCCCCGTGATCCGGCGGGCGGTTCACGCCCGCAACGCGTCGGTGACGAGGTGCCGGAGGCGGTCGCGGTGGGCCCACACGAGCCCGCCCGGGGGCAGGATCTCGAGCCGGGCGTCCGGCAGCGCGTCCGCGAGGTCGGCCGCGACGGACGCCGGGTGGACGTCGTCGCCCTCGGCGCCGACGACGAGGCACCGGGCGCTGACCCGGGCCAGTGCCCGATGGGCCGGGTGCGGCAGCGGTGCCCGCCCGGGCATCGCCCGCAGCGCCGGCGCGAGGCCGGCGGCGGTCATCGCCTCGGCCCGGCGGCGGGCCCAGGCCCGGACGTCGTCGCGGGCGGGGTCGGCCCCGAGATCGGCCTGCTCGTCGACGAGCAGAGCGGCGAGGTCGTCGACCCTGCCGGCGTCGACGAGGTCGGCCATGGCGGCGAACCGGGCGACCCCGGCGCCCTGCCGGGGCCGGGCGAGGGCGGCCGGGAGCAGCAGGACGGCGGCCTCGAACGCGTCGGGCCGCCGCGCGAGCAGGGCGAGGATGGCTCCCGTCCCCAGGCTGACCCCGATCGCGCGCGTCGCATCGACGCGGTCGGCGACCCCCTCGAGGTCGTCGGCGAGCCCTTCGTACGTCCAGGGGTCGGCGGCGTGCTCGGCATCGCCGGTCGCCGCCGCTGCCCCCGTCGCGTCCACGGGCGCGGTCGCGCGGAAACCCCCGTGGCCGCGGAAGTGCAGGAACGTGCGCCGCCCCCGCAGCCCCGAGGCGAACGGGCGGGTGGTCTCGATGGACTCGCCCAGCCCGTGGGCGACGACGGTGCTCGGCCGGCCCGAGCCGACGGTCCGGTACTCGACGGGGCCCGAGATCACCAGGAGCCGTACGGCCCCGACCCCGAGGCGCCGCGGCGGCCCCGGCGACGCGGCGAGATGGCGCGCAGCGCGGGTCGCACGTCGGCGAGGTACACGCCGGCCGCGACGACCCCGAGCACCCCGAAGCCCATGACGTAGCCGACGGTGACGACACCGACCGCGGTCGCGACGGCCAGGATGCCCACCCACCCGGCCTTCGTCAGCTTGCCCGCCGCCGGGTACGCCTCCTTGGGGTAGCGCAGCGCGTCGACCAGGGCGTACATCTCGAGGGCGAGGGCCGCGACCCCGAGCGCGAGGAGCAGCACCCGCTGCAGGTCGCCAAAGATCTCCATGCGCTCCAGGGTACGGGGGCGAGCTGGGAGCCCGCCGCGTCCGCTCGCTCCGGCGACCCGGCGAGGCGCCAGAGCGGGCCCGGGACCGCGCCGTCGGCCGGTCGGCGAGGCGCCGGGCCACCCGGCCCGAGCGCCTCGTCGTCACGAGCGGACGGGTCCGCTCGGTCGGGTCCGGTCGGGCGGCCGGGTCAGGCCTCGGGGTCGAGGGGGCTGTCCGCGGGCGAGGGGATCGGGCGGTCCGCGGCGGCCGAGGTGGGCCGGGTCCGGCGGCGGGGGGCCGGGCGCGTCGCCGGGGGCGTGCCGTCCGCCGCGCTCGACGGCGCCGGCGTCGTCGTGGGCACCGCAGACGTCGAGGGCGCCGCGGGCGTCGTCGGCACCGCCCGGGCCGGGCCCGCGTCCCCCGCGCCCTCGGAGACAGCGGCGTTCGTCGTCGCCGCGGCCGTGGTGGTCGGGCGGCGGCGTCGGCGCGGAGTCGTCGTCGGCGCGCCGACGGCGGAGGGGCCGGCGCCCCCGGCGGACCCGGCACCGAGGCCCGAGGCGGGCGCGGCGGCCGGAGTGGTCGTCGGGGTCGCGGCCGCCGTCGCGGTCGGCGCCGGGGCCGGGGTGGCGGCGGGGGCCGGAGTGCTCGACGGCGTGACCGAGCCGACGTCGGGGGTCACGGACACGAGGTCGGGCTGCTCGCCCGGCGTGGCCGAGGCTGTGGCCCGGCGGCGTCGACGCACCGGGGTGGCCGCCGCGGCGTCACCCGCGGGGCTCGCGACCTCGGGGACGTCGCGGGTGGGCCTCCGCCGGGTGCTCGGACGGCCCGCGAGGCGCGGCGTGGCCGCGGCCGACTCGATGCCCCCGCCGGCGGGCGAGGGCGCGCCGCTCGGGTCGGGCTCGACGACGGCGGGACGGATGGGGGCGGGCGCCGCCGTGCGGGCCGCCGCGCTCGTGCGGCGGCGGCGCGGCGGGGTGTGCGGGGCCTGGGGCTCCGTGACACCCACGCGGCCGCGGCGGGGGCGGGAACCGTGCTCGACGGCGTCGACGACCTCGCCGGCCTCACGCCGGCCGGTCGCGGCGGCGGTGGACGCGGTCGTGGCGACGCCCTCGCGGGTGCGGTCGAAGACGGTGCGGGCGCGGCGGCGGGTCGCGTCGACGCGCCGGCCGGCCGTGCGCACGGCCTCGGCTGCGCGCTCCTGCCCCGCCTCGGCGCCCTGCTCGCCCTCCGCGCGGGCGCGGCCGGCGAGGCGGCGACCGCGGCCGGCCAGGTCCTCGTACGCCGTCTGGGTCAGGGTCACGCGGTTGACGGCCTGCTCGATGGCGAAGCCGGGGACGCGGCGGGCGCCGCGGACGAGCAGCTCGACGTCGTGGGTGACCCCACGGCGCTCGGGCTCGCCCTCGACCTCCGTGCCACGCGGCCGGTCTGCGCCCAGCTCGCGGAGCTTGGCGGCGGCGAGGTCGGTGGCCCCGACCACGGCGAACAGGGGCGTGAGACCGATGAGGTCGTCGCGGAACTTCTTGGCGAGCGTCATGGGTGGTGTCCTCGGGTCGACGTCGGATGGACGGTCAGGCGGTGGTCGACCCCGCCGGCGGCGCCGGGTGGGGGGCCGGATCGATGACGGGGTCGTGCGTGTCGACCGACCGAAGGTGGGGGCGGGCGTCGGGTTCGGGCCCGTCGAAGCCGACCGGGTCGTCGGCCGCGACGAACGAGTCGAAGAGGTCGAGCAGGATCCGCCGCTGACGCGCCGTGAGCCGGCGTTCGAGCACGAGGGCGGCTCGCGCGTCGACGCTCTGGGCCTGGGTGCTGTCGTCGAGCAGACCCGCGCGCACGTACAGCGTCTCGGCGGAGATCTCGAGGCCCTTGGCCAGCGAGGACAGGATCTCGGCGCTCGGCCGCCGCAGGCCCCGCTCGATCTGGCTGAGGTAGGGGTTGGAGATGCCCGCGGCCCGCGAGAGCTGGCGCACCGAGAGCTGGGCGTTCTCGCGCTGCTCGCGCAGGTACGCGCCGAGGTCGGAGACGCCGGGCAGGTTCGGGGTCAGCTTGGGCACATCGCCAGTGTGCGCGGACGTGCGAGCACATGCAAGCGCACGCTAACCAGGGCTAGCACTGCGGGCGGCCGGCTGCCCGAGGTCGGCTGCCCGAGGTCGGCTGCGCCGCCCGGTCGGCACCGGTCAGGGGGTGACGATCACCGTCTGCGCCGCCGTGACGGTCCCGGCCTCCAAGGTGGCGTCGACGGGCGTGTTCCGCTTGACGACGCCGAGCGCGACGGGCCCGTCCTCGTGGTGGCGCACCACCGTCGTCAGGCGGCCGACGACCCGGCCGCCGAACGACAGCTCGGCGCCGGGGTCGGGCAGGACGTGCCCGGAGCCGTCGAGGTGGAGGAAGACGAGGCGGCGGGGCGGGCGCCCGAGGTTGTGGACCCGCGCGACGGTCTCCTGCCCGCGGTAGCAGCCCTTGTGCAGGTGGACGGCGGTGCGGAGCCAGTCGAGCTCGTGCGGGATCGTGCGGTGGTCGGTCTCGACGAGGAGGCGGGGCCGCCAGGCCTGGACGCGCACGGCCTCCGCGGCCCACGTCCCGGCGAGGGGCCGGTCGCCGACGGTGGCGGCGAGCGCGTCCCGCTCGACGATCATCTCGCGCCAGGGACGGTCGGCGCCCGGGTGGGGGTCGGCGCCGGCGTACGCGGCGGTGTCGCCGAACAGGCCCGGCCAGGGATCGCACCACGTCACCGGCTCGCCCGGCAGCCCCTCGGCGCCGGTGGGTTCGCCGACGACCGCGTAGGCGTCGGAGCGGTCGGCCACCTCGACGCGGAGCATGAACCGCATCTTGTCGAGCCAGGCCACGAGGTCGGGGGCGGTCGTCGGCTCGACCGTGATCCAGGTCGTCTCCCCGTCGTCGACGAGGTGCAGGTCGTGCTCGACGTGCCCCTTCGGTGAGAGGACGAGCGACTCGACCGACGTCCGCGGCGCCAGACCGGTCAGGTGCTGCGTCGTCAGCGAGTGCAGCCAGCTGAGCCGGTCGGGACCCGTGACGGTGACGACGCCCCGGTGGGAGAGGTCGACGACCGCGAGCCCCTCCTCGAGGAGGCGCTGCTCGCGGTGCGGATCGCCGTAATGGGCGGCCACGCCGGCGTCGATCCCCGACGCCGCCACGGCTCCCGGCCGCCTCAGCAGCTCCGACACGTACCCGCCCGTCGGCTCGCTCTCCACGTCACCACCCTACGCACGCCCGCGCGGCCGGCTCGGGCCGGGAGCTGGAGGCGGGAGCCGGGTCGCCGACGCGAGCGGTCAGCCGACGCGCTTGAGCTGGGCGGACATGTGGCTCTGCATGGGGTGGCCCTCGGCGGCCATGTCGAGGACCCACATGAGCTGACCGTCGACGAGGCCGTACATGCGCTCGGCCGCGTCGTAGCGCCGCGCCTCCGGGGAGCGCATGACGCCGTCGGTGGCGAGCTGGACGACGGGCCGATCGGCGTCGCGGCGGCCCACGTACATCTCGAGGATGCCGGTCGGGTGGGCGACGAGCAGCTCGATCTCGCCGCTGTCGAGCACGCGCCAGAAACCCACCTCGCGGGCGAGGGGGCGCACCTTGGCGCCCGACTCGTCGAGCACCCAGGCGCGGCTGCTCACCTCGAGGAAGGGCCCACCGTCGTGGGTGATGTCGAGCTCCTGGCCGAAGTTCTCGGACTCCGTGTCGGGGTAGCCCACGACCCCGGCGCCCTCCCAGGAGCCGATGAGCCAGGCCAGGGGGGCCAGGCGGTGGTCCATGGTCGGGTCGATCTCGAACGGCACGGTCGGCTCCCTCGTCTGCGGTGACGCCGCCCGGCGAAGCGGATGCGGGTCAGCGGGTGATCGCGGCCATCATCTCAGGGCCGAGGGACAGCCAGGCCAGGGCGTAGGCGACGACCCCCACCGAGAGCACCGACGCGAGGCCGCTGGCGATGCGGGCCCGGCGGCGGGCGAGCGTGGGCAGGATCGACTGCGCCTGGCGCACCCCGTGACTCGCACCCCCGGTGAGGACGCCGGCGAACAGCAGCACCCACCAGCCGAGGTCGAGCGAGAGCGCCAGCCCCGCCCCGAGGGCCGCGACGCCCCCGGCCGCGAGCGCGATGAACGCCGACGTGCGATCGGCGAATCCGACCACGCGCGCGACGTCGCCGAGGCAGCCCGCGACGACGGCGGCCATGACCGTCGCGGTCGCGGCGACGCCGTCGGGATCGTCGGGGATGAGCAGGAGACAGGCGATCGAGGTGAGGACGGAGATGCCCGTGATCGATCCCGAGACGGACTCGACGAGGCGCGGGCGTCCGTCGCGGCGGGCGAGCTGGTGGACGAACTCGACGATCATCGCCAGCGCGAGCGCCCCCGGCAGCACCGATTCGCGCAGCTCGCGCGACAGCAGCCCCGACGCGAGGAGGATGACCGAGGCGCCCACGAGGGTCGCGGTCGTGCCGCGGGGGCTGGGCAGCCCGAGGAGCAGCACCCAGCCCGCGGCGAGCCCGAGCATGCCCGCGCCGGCGACGACGAAGAGGGCGGGGGTCCAGGCGGTCGAGAGCGCGAGCGCGACCGCCGCGAGGGCCGCCACCGCCGGCACGATCGGACGGGGGGGCCGCAGCGGCGGGCGGGGGTGGACGGCCGGCGACGTCGCGCTGCGGGGCGACCCCGACGGGCGCCGCGGCCCCGATGGATCCGGCGTCCCCGCGGGACGGCCGGACCCGCGTCGGCCTCGGGCCCCGCTCGGCCCGGACGCGCCGGCGGACCCGGAGGGTTCGGCGGCGTCCGAGGGCGTGGCGGCGTGGGACGGCACGGCTCAGCCGCCCGCGAACGGGGGCAGGACGTCGAGCGTCGAGCCGGCGGGCGCGTCGTGCTCGCGGTCGACGGCAAGACCGTCGAGGAGGAACGTCGAGACCGCGGCGACCGTCTCGAGGCCGGGGTGGGCGTCGCAGGCCCCCGCCAGGACGTCGCCGACTCGACCGGGGGGCCGCGTCTCCTGCTCCACGCCGGCCGCGGCCGCCGCGGCGGCGAAGTACCGCACGGTGAGCGGGATCGGCGTGGCGGGCGGGTCGGCGGTCACGCACGACACCCTCTCAGGTCGGCCCCGGCCACGCCAACGAGGGAGTCGGGCGGGGCCCGACTAACCTGTCTGGTGTGGCCTCCCTCGTGCTCATGACCGATGCGCTCGCTCTGAGCGCCGAGGTCCTCCCGGCGCTGGGACTGCTGGCCCACCACGTGCGCGTCGTGCCCGCCGACGCGTCCGCCCTGCTCGACGACGACCACGTGGACGCCGTCCTCGTCGACGCCCGGCGTGAGCTCGCGCAGGCCCGGACGCTGTGCCGCCTGCTCGACACGACGGGCCTGAGCGCCCCCGTCCTCGTCGTGCTCACCGAGGGCGGGCTCACCGCGCTGAGCGCGGAGTGGCCCGTGGCCGACGTCGTCCTCGACACCGCCGGCCCCGCCGAGGTCGAGGCGCGGTTGCGGGTCGCCACCGGTCGCGCGCGGTCCCTGCTCGGCGCGGCGCCCGAGGCGGGGCCCCTCGACACCGGCGACCTCCAGATCGACGAGGACGCGTACACGGCCCGGTTCCGCGGCCGGTCGCTCGACCTCACCTACAAGGAGTTCGAGCTGCTCAAGCACCTCGCCCGGCATCCGGGCCGGGTGTTCACGCGCGCCCAGCTCCTCCAGGAGGTGTGGGGGTACGACTACTTCGGCGGCACGCGGACCGTCGACGTCCACGTGCGTCGGCTGCGCGCCAAGCTGGGCCGCGACAACGAGGCCCTCATCGGGACCGTCCGCAACGTCGGGTACCGGTTCGTCCCGGACGCCGGCGACCACGCGACCGGCGACACCGCCTGATCGCTCGTCCCGCCCGGGGGCGGGTGCCGGGTGGGCGCCGGGGCGCGAGGTCGCAGGGTCGGCGCGCCGTGCTGTGATGGGGCATGGCCGTCTCCACCTCCCCCGCCCTGACCCCCGCCCTGGCCCGGGCCGCGCTCGCCCTCGCGGCGGAAGCCTCCGCACAGGACGGGGTGGGAGCGCTGTCGGAGCAGGCACGGCTGCGCCTGGCCCCCGACTCCCCCTCGTCCGACCCCTCGGCCGACCCCTCGGCCGACACTCGGCCACGTACCGCCGACACCGGATGGCTCCATCTGGTCGACGTCGTCGACGGCGAGCTGCGCGGGTACGCCGCCCTTGACGACCCGGCCGGTGACGCGCCCGCGGCCGAGATCGTCGTCGCGCCGGGGGCCCGGCGCCGCGGCTCCGGCTCCGCCCTCCTGGCCGGGGTCCGGGCCGCGGCCGAGGCGCCACCGCTGTTCTGGGCCCACGGGTTCCTCGATCCGGCCCGCGCGTTCGCCGCGGCCCACCGACTGAGCGTGCGGCGCGAGCTGTGGCGCATGTCCGTCACCGCGGCGGACCTCGCCGCGACGGTCGGCGACGACCCGGCCGACGTCCCCCTCCCCGAGGGGTTCCGTCTCCGCACGTTCACCCCGGCGTACGGCGAGGCGTGGCTCGCCGTCAACGCCGCGGCGTTCGCCGACCACCCGGAGCAGGGCCGCCTGGGCCCCGCCGACCTGCGCGCCCGCACCGAGCAGCCGTGGTTCGACCCCGCCGGATTCCTCCTCGTGGAGGACGTCCGCGACGAACGCGCCCCCCGCCTCGCCGCGTTCCACTGGACCAAGATCGAGGAGGGTCTCGGCGAGGTCTACGTCGTCGGCGTGGACCCGGCCTACCAGGGGTCGGGGCTGGGCGGCGCGGTGACCCGGGCCGGCCTCGCCCACCTGCGGTCGCGGGGCGTTCCCGAGGTCGACCTCTACGTCGACGGCGACAACGCCGCCGCGATCGCCACGTACCGGCGCCAGGGCTTCGAGCGCGTCGCCCTCGACGTGCAACTGGGCTGAGGACGCGTTCGACGGCCGTCCGAGCGCCAGGGCTCGCGGCGACCTCGTGGGCCGGACGCGCCGCCCATCGACGACCCCGACGGTGACACCATGGACCCCATGACGACGCCCGCCGATGCCGCGCAGTCCGCCGCCGACACCCCCGACGCCGCCTCCGCCCAGGACGCTGCCCCCGTCACGGTGGCGGCCACCGTGTCGACGCGGCCGCGGAGCTCGAACGGCCGCTTCGTGCGGCTCGACGAGGACGATGCCGACGGCTCCGGCGACACCTTCTCGCCCGACCGGTTCCTCGACCGCGAGATCTCCTGGCTGCAGTTCAACGAGCGCGTCCTGCAGCTCGCCGAGGACGACACCATGCCGCTGCTCGAGCGGGCGAGGTTCCTCGCCATCTTCGCGAGCAACCTCGACGAGTTCTTCATGGTCCGGGTGGCCGGCCTCAAGCGGCGCATCGCCACCGGGCTCGCCGTGCGCTCGGCGTCGGGCCTCGAGCCCCGCGAGGTCCTCGAGGCGATCCACTCGGTCGCCGAGGAGCTCATGCGCAAGCACGCCGCCGTGTTCGAGCACCAGGTCCGGCCCGCCCTCGCCGAGGAGGACATCTCCGTCGTCTCGTGGGAGGACCTCTCCGACGACGAGCGCGACCGCCTCGGCACGTGGTTCACCGACCAGGTGTTCCCGGTCCTCACCCCGCTCGCCGTCGACCCGAGCCACCCGTTCCCGTACATCTCGGGGCTCTCGCTCAACCTCGCGGTCGTCCTCGACAACCCCAAGACGGGCACCGAGCACTTCGCGCGGGTCAAGGTGCCGCCGCTGCTCCCCCGCTTCGTGCGGGTCGAGAACGGCGACGACCTCTACGCCGCGCGGTTCGTGCCCCTCGAGGAGGTCATCGCCTCCCACCTCGACCAGCTCTTCCCGGGGATGACGGTGCGGGAGCACTTCACCTTCCGGGTCACGCGCAACGAGGACCTCGAGGTGGAAGAGGACGACGCGGAGAATCTCCTCACGGCCCTCGAGAAGGAGCTGACGCGGCGCCGCTTCGGCCCGCCCGTGCGCCTCGAGGTCGACGCCGAGGTGACCGATCACGTCCTCGAGCTGCTCGCGCGCGAGCTCGCCGTCAACCCGCGCGAGGTCATCCGCCTGTCGGCTCCGCTCGACCTGCGCGGCCTCAACTCCGTCGCCGACCTCGACCGGACCGAGCTGAAGTACCCGCCGTTCGTCCCGCGCACCCACCCCGACCTCGCCCGGGTCGAGAGTTCGAAGGCGGCGAACATCCTCTCGGCCGTCCGGGCCAAGGACGTGCTCGTCCAGCACCCCTACGACTCGTTCTCGACGTCGGTGCAGGCGTTCATCGAGCAGGCCGCCGCCGACCCGAAGGTCCTCGCGATCAAGCAGACCCTGTACCGCACGAGCGGCGACTCCCCGATCATCGACGCCCTCATCGACGCGGCCGAGGCCGGCAAGCAGGTCCTCGCCGTCGTCGAGATCAAGGCGCGGTTCGACGAGCAGAACAACATCGAGTGGGCCCGCAAGCTCGAGCACGCGGGCGTCCACGTCGTCTACGGCGTCGTCGGCCTGAAGACCCACTGCAAGCTGTCCCTCGTCGTGCGCCAGGAGGCCGACGGGCTGCGCCGCTACTGCCACGTCGGCACCGGCAACTATCACCCCAAGACGGCCCGCCTGTACGAGGACTTCGGCCTGTTCACGTGCGACCCGAAGGTCGGCGAGGACCTGACGAAGCTCTTCAACCAGCTCTCGGGGTGGGCACCGCGGAGCAAGTTCAAGCGGCTGCTCGTGGCCCCCCGCACGGTCCGCTCCGGCCTGCTCGAGCGCATCGACCACGAGATCGCGGAGGCCGAGGCCGGGCGGCCGGGCTACGTCGGCATCAAGGTCAACTCGATGGTCGACGAGGCCCTCATCGACGCGCTCTACCGCGCCTCCCAGGCGGGCGTGTACGTCGACATCCTCGTCCGCGGCATCTGCGCGCTCCGGCCGGGCGTGCCCGGGCTCTCCGAGAACATCCGGGTCCGCTCGATCCTCGGACGCTTCCTCGAGCACTCCCGCGTCTTCGTCTTCGGCCCCGAGGGCGGCAACGGCGTCTACATCGGCAGCGCCGACATGATGCACCGCAACCTCGACCGCCGCGTCGAGACGCTCGTGCGCATCACCGACCCGCGCCACCTCGACGACCTGACCTCGCTGCTGCGGCGCGGGATGAGCGACGAGACGTCGAGCTTCCACCTCGACGGCGACGGCCGCTGGACGCGCCACCACAAGGGGCCCGACGGCGAGCCGCTCGTCGACATGCAGAGCGCGCTCATCGCCGAGCACTCCCGCCGGCGCCGGAGCCGTCAGCGGTGACCGGGTCGGGTTCGCTCGAGGTCGTCGAGGCTGCGGGGACGCTGCCGTGGCGCCTACGCGACGGGACGCTCGAGGTCGCCCTCATCCACCGGCCCCGCTACGACGACTGGTCGTGGCCCAAGGGCAAGCTCGAGGAGGGCGAGCACTGGAGCGTCGCCGCCGCCCGCGAGACGGTGGAAGAGACCGGCCTGCACGTCCGGCTGGGCGTGGCGCTGCCCACCTCGCGCTACGACGTGAGCGGGCGCCCGAAGGTCGTGCGCTACTGGGCGGCGACCGTCGTCGGCGGCGACGGCGTCCTCGAGCACGAGGTCGACGACGTCGCGTGGTGCGCGCCCGACGAGGCCCGGCGCCGGCTCAGCCGCGACGACGACGCCGAGCAGCTCGACGCCCTCGAGGCCGCCTTCGGCGTCGGCGCGCTCGACACGCGCCCGTTCGGTGTCGTGCGCCACGCGAAGGCCCGCCCCCGCAAGAAGTGGAAGAAGCCCGACTGGCGGCGGCCGCTCGACGCCCGCGGCACGGGTGAGG
Source organism: Agilicoccus flavus (assembly GCF_014857905.1). Classification (GTDB taxonomy): domain Bacteria; phylum Actinomycetota; class Actinomycetes; order Actinomycetales; family Dermatophilaceae; genus Agilicoccus; species Agilicoccus flavus. Next base: position 162,885 of record NZ_JACYXE010000009.1, read on the forward strand.
CCGCCGACCTCGTCGCCGTCCTCGGGGCCTACCGGTTCGACCGGATCGTCAGCTCGACGTCGGTGCGCTGCGTCGACACCGTCAAGCCCTACGCGAAGCGCTCGGGCGCGAAGTTCGTCACGACGAAGCACCTGTCCGAGGAGGGGCACGCGGCGTCGGCCAAGCGGGCCGTGGCGACGCTCGAGCGGGAGATCGTCCGCGACCGGACGGTGGCGCTGTGCTCGCACGGCCCGGTGCTGCCCGACCTCCTCGCCGCGCTCGCCGCGCGAGCCGAGGGCCAGGTGCGGGTCGCGCTCGACGAGGCCGTGATCGGCAACCTCGAGAAGGGCGAGATCCTCGTCTCCCACGTCGTCGGCGGAGCCGAGCCGCGCGTCGTGGCGGTCGAGCGGCACGCGCCGGCCTCGGACTGACCCCGCCGGGGATCATCGAGGAATTCGTCGAACTCGACGCCCCGTCGGGAACATCACGGGCGGCTCGTCGGTTGGAACGGGATGTGCGCCGGGCCGCGGTAGCCCCGGGTCCCGAAATACGCCGCCACGAGCGGCCGTGCGCCGTGAGGCGCTCCCGGTCCGGCGCACGCACGAACGCCCGGTGGAGGTCCTCCACCGGGCGTTGCTGCGTCGTGAGCCGGGACGGACCTGACCGACCCGGTTGTCTCAGACGCGCTCGGGCTGCGAGGACGGCGCGTCGACGGCCGGGACCGCCGGGACGGACTCGGGCAGGGCGGCCGGCGGGCAGCCGGCCATACCGTGCAGCTCGGCATCGGTGAGGGCGGCGGAGCGGGCGCGGCGCCCCGGGCCCTCCCAGCCGCAGGAGATACACACGCCGTGGGCGAACGAGCCGCGCTCCACCAGAGGGCGGGGCAGCTCTTCGACGACGTCAGGGCGGGCCTTCCGGGCCCACGGTCGCGGCCACCTGCGCATGCAGCCTCCTCGCGGGACGAGATCGAGATCGACCTCCGAGCCGTCCGGTGGCGCGGGGGGATCCGATCGACGGTCGATCGACCTGGTCGGTCGTTCTACTCCAGGGTAGCGACGGAGGGCGGTCGGCCGGACCGGATCCGCTCGTTTGCTCAATCGGCCGGCAGCAGGCACAGCAAAGCCCCGGGGGCGACCATCGTCGCGCCCGGGGCCGTGCCGTGTCGGGAGCCGGCGATCAGCCGAAGCGGCCCGAGATGTAGTCCTCGGTCGCCTTCTCCGACGGCCGGTTGAACATCTTCTGCGTGTCGTCGATCTCGATGAGCTTCCCGGGCTTGCCGGTCGCCGCGAGGTTGAAGAAGGCCGTCCGGTCGGAGACGCGGGCCGCCTGCTGCATGTTGTGCGTGACGATGACGATCGTGTACTTCTCCTTGATCTCGTGGATCAGGTCCTCGATCGCCAGGGTCGAGATGGGGTCGAGCGCCGAGCAGGGCTCGTCCATGAGGAGCACCTCGGGGGACACCGCGATCGCGCGGGCGATGCACAGGCGCTGCTGCTGGCCGCCGGAGAGGCCCGCACCCGGCTTGTCGAGGCGGTCCTTGACCTCGTTCCACAGGTTCGCGCCCTTGAGGGAGCGCTCCACCGTCTCGGAGAGCACCTTGCGGTTCTTCACGCCGTTGAGGCGCAGACCCGCGGCGACGTTGTCGAAGATCGACATCGTCGGGAACGGGTTGGGCCGCTGGAACACCATGCCGATGGTCCGGCGCACGGCGACCGGGTCCATGTCCTTGGCGTAGAGGTCCTTGTCGTCGAGCAGCACCTGGCCGTCGACGGACGCGCCGGGGATCACCTCGTGCATGCGGTTGAGGGTGCGCAGGACGGTCGACTTCCCGCAGCCGGAGGGGCCGATGAAGGCGGTCACGGAGCGGGGTTCGATCCGCATGGACACGCCCTCGACGGCCTTGAACTTGCCGTAGTAGATGTCGAGGTCCTGGACGTCGATGCGCTTGGCCATGGAGGTCGTCGTTTCCTTCGGTGTGCGGGGCGGCGTGCTCAGGCCTTGACCTTGCTCGTGCGGGCGATGAGCCGGCCGACCAGGTTGAAGGCGAGGATGATGAGGATGAGGGTGAGCGAGGCGGCCCACGCGCGGTCGATGGCGGCCTGCGTGACCTCGGTACGGTTGTCGTTGATCATCGTCGGCAGGGTGGCCATGAGGTTGGCGAACAGGTCCCCCTGCAGATACTTCGTGTACGGCGCGAGGATGATCAGCGGCGCCGTCTCGCCCATGACGCGGGCCAGGCCCAGCAGGATGCCCGTGACGATCCCGGAGAACGCGGTCGGCAGGACCACCTGCACGATCGTCTTCCACTTGGGGACACCGAGCGCGAAGGACGCCTCGCGCAACTCGTTGGGCACGAGCTTGAGCATCTCCTCCGTCGACCGGACGACGACGGGGATCATGAGCAGCACGAGCGAGAGCGTCGCGGCGAACGGGATGCGCTGGCCTCCCAGGGTGGTCACCCAGAAGGCGTAGATGAACAGACCGGCGACGATCGACGGCACCCCCGTGAGGATGTCGACCATGAAGCTGACGAGTCGGGCGAGGCGGCCCCGGCCGTACTCCACGAGGTAGACCGCGGTGAGGACACCGATCGGGACGGCGATGAGGGCCGTGACGGCCGCCATCTCGAGGGTGCCGACGATGGCGTGCAGCGCGCCCCCGCCCGGGCGGCGGGCGCTCGTGCCGGCCGCGTCGTCGGACCACCAGCGCGGCGAGCCGACGAGCTCGAGACCGTTGGAGACGACCGACCACAGGATCCACACGAGCGGGATGACCGCGAGGACGAACGCGCCCCACATGATGATCCGCGCCGCGACGTCGGCGGCGGCGCGGCCGCCCGACTTGTGGCCGCTCGCGCCCTCGTTCCGGGGGTTGCCGGCCGGACCGGCCGGTTCGGCGTCCCGCTCGACGACGCGGGTCGCGGAGCAGGAGGGGGTGGCCTCGAGGGTCCGGACGTCCTCCGCGGCGGCGTCGGGTCGGCCCTGCTTGGGCGTGCTGGCGCTCATTCGCTGAAGGCCTTCCGGCGCTCGATGACGATACGGGCGATGGCGTTGACGACGAAGGTCAACAGGAACAGGACGAGGCCCGCGGCGAGGAACGCGCCCGTCTTCTGCGGGGTGTCGAACTCGCCGGCGTTGTTGGCGATCTTCGACGCGAACGTCTCGCCACCGTTGAACAGACTGGCCACCCAGGGCGTGCCGGGCGCGAGCGTCGCGAGGATGATCGTGACCGCGAGCGTCTCTCCGAGGGCGCGGCCCAGGCCGAGCATCGCGGCGCTGATGACACCGGGCTTGCCGAAGGGCAGGACGGCCGTGCGGATCGTCTCCCACTTCGTGGCCCCGAGGGCCATGGCGCCCTCGATGTGCGCCCTCGGGGTCTGCGCGAAGACCTCCCGCGACAGGGCGGTGACGATCGGCAGGATCATGATCGCGAGCACGACCCCGACGACGAAGATCGTCGAGACGTTGCCGCTGAGGCCGTTGTTCGGGGCGAAGATCGGGATCCACCCGAAGTACTGGGCGAAGAACTGCTGGACCGGCACGAGCACCGGTCCGAACTGCCGCAGACCCCAGAGGCCGTAGACGATCGAGGGGACCGCCGCGAGCAGGTCGATGGTGCCGGCGGCGGGCCGGGCCAGCCACGTGGGGGCGTACTGCGTGAGGAAAAGCGCCACCGCGACGCCGACCGGCACCGCGAGCAGCATCGCGATGATCGACGACACCACCGTCACCCAGAGCAGGCCGGCGACGCCGAAGCGGGGGTGCTCGCCGCTCACCGTCCACTCGGAGGACGTGAGGAAGTTGACCTCGTTGCGTTGCAGGGCCGGCACGGCCTGGGTGACGAGGAAGAGTCCGATGAGCAGGACGAGGACGACGACCAGCGTGCCGGCGCCGATGGAGAGTCCGGAGAACACCCGGTCACCCAGGCGTCCCGTCGACCGGGAGGCCACGGACGACGTGGGGCTGGGATCGGGCGCCGAGACGCCGGTCACGCTGGTCATGGGTCCTGTTGTCCTCTACTGCTGGGATCCGGTCGGGCGGGCGCCGGTCACTTGATGGCGGCGATGGCCGTCTCGACCTTGCTGCGCACCTCGGCGGGCAGCGGGGCGTAGCCGATCTCCTCGATGGCCGTCTGCGTGTCCTGCGACGCGAACGACGTGAGGAAGCTGCGCACGTTGGTGCCGGTCGCCTGGTCCTTGTACGTGGAGCAGACGATCTCGTAGGTGACGAGGAGGATCGGGTAGGCGCCGGCCTCCTTCGTGGCGTAGTCCAGCTTGAGCTTGAGGTCGTTGCCCTCGCCGGCCGGCTTCGCGGCGGCGACGGCCTTGCCGACCGACTCACCCGTGAGCTCGACCGGGCCCGCGCCGTTGTCGATCTGGGCGTACTTCAGGCCCGCGTCCTTGGCGTACGAGAGCTCGGTGTACGTGATGCCACCCTCGGTGCCCTTCACGCCGTTCGTGACGCCCGCGGACTTCTCGACGCCCTGGCCCTTGCCGGACCACTTCTTGGCGGGCTCGGCGGTCCAGTTCTTGGGCGCGGCGGCCGCGAGGTACTTGGTGAAGTTCTCCGTCGTGCCCGACTCGTCGGAGCGGAAGAACGGCTTGATCGGCGTGGCGGGGAGGTTGACACCCGCGTTGACCTTGGCGATGGCCGGGTCGTTCCACGTCTTGACCTTGCCGGTGAAGATGTCGGCCGTGACCGCCGGCGTGAGCGTGAGCTTCTCGACGCCCGGCACGTTGTAGGCGATGGCGATGGGGCCGGTGACCATGGGGATGTTCCAGGCGGGCGAGGCGCAGGCGGCGTCGGCCTGCTGCTGCTCGATCTTGCCGTCCTTCGCCTCGGTCTTCAGCGCCGAGTCGGAGCCGGCGAAGTTGACCTGACCGGCGATGAACTGCTTGATCCCCGCACCCGAACCGGTCGGGTTGTACGAGATCTTGGCGTCCTGGCAGTTCTCGGAGTACAGGTTGACCGCCTCCTCGAAGGCGTTCTTCTGCGCCGACGAGCCCTCGGCGGTCAGGTTGCCCGAGAAGCAGTTGCCGTCGCCGCTCTCCGCGGCCTGGGTCTCACCGCCGCCTCCGCCCGGGTTGGTCGACCCGGAGTTCCCGCCGCCGCATCCGGCGAGGGCGAGGACGCCCGTGAGGGCAAGGCTCGAAACTACGGCCAAACGCTGGGTCTTCACGATCTGAGTACCTCTCCGCTGAACTACCGGGGTGTGCGGGCGGCCGACGACCGCCAAGCGTGACGGTAGGGAGGACGGGTGTCCTGCTCGGTGGCGGTGGGTGAACTGGCGATGAACACCAGCCGTGCGTCGGGCGACGACCGCCCCGGACGCGCAGGTCACACGGGGTCTCGACGCCCCGGGCGCGCCCTTTGCGCACGGCCTCCGTGGGTGCCGTGGCCCGCGGACGGTCTCAGGCCAGCGGGTCGATCCGCCACGCCCGGGCGGTCGCCTCGAGGTCGTCGGCGGTCGTCAGCAGAGCCGCCCCCCGACGGGCCCGATCGGACCAAATACCTTGCAGTCCAAGGGAGTTCGGGCCAGGTGGTACGGGCGTGCCGGTCGCGCCGGATCGACCGGCGTCGTCCGCGGAGTCGGCTCGGGCGTCCGCATCGGCGGCGGAGTCCGTGCCGCGGCCCGCGGCGACGACGCGGCAGAAGGCGGCGGCGCGCTCGAGGGCGACGGCGAAGTCGCCGGTGAAGATCCCGCGCAGGATGTCGTCGACGAGGCGACGCAGCTCGTCGGGGCCGGGCGGGTCGGCCACGCCGGCCACGACGCCGGCGACGTCGGCGTGGACGACGCCGTCCCGGTAGTCGTGGCTCGCGCCGGCCGGGTCGCGGCGCACCCATTCGCGGAGCACGTACAGCCGCCACAGGGCGCCGGCCAGGCTCCGGGCGGGCCGGTCGGCCCACATCTCCGCGAGGGTCGCGAGCCCGATCTCGTCGACGAGGTCGATGAGCCGGGCGGTGAGCACCGGGTCGTCGCTGCTGCGCCCGACCCGGACGAGGACCGCGGCGCTCTCGTCGGCCACCTGGGTGATGACGGCCGGGTCGAGGCGCTCCTGGGCGAAGGCGTCCATCGCCGACGGCGGCAGGTACGCCGGCCGGCGCGGGCGCTGCGGGGACGTCATCGCGTGCTCACCGCCGGCTCACCGCCGCCGGTCACGGCGCCGACGGGCCGACGACGACGACCGACTCGGGGGCGAGGTCGACGTGCCCGTCGGCGAGCTCGACGGTCGGGTCGAGCGAGAGGAGGACGACGGGGCGGGGCACCCCCGGGACGCGCACGTCGAGACGGACCGGCTCGTCGGAGAGGTTGACGGCGACGCGGTGCCGGCCGCGCTCGACGACGAACGCCCCGGCGGTCGGCGTGCGCTGCACCCGCACCTCCCGCAGGTCACCGTCGCGCAGGTCGGCGCGGGCCCGGCGCAGGGCGAGCAGGGCGCGGTACCAGGCGAGGGTCCTCGCGTGGTCGCCCTCTGCGCGCTCGCCCCAGTCGAGGGTGGAGGCCACCACGGTGTCCTCGGACTGCGGGTCGGGCACCGAGTCCTCGTCCCACCCGTGGGCGGCGAACTCGCCGCGCCGCCCGTCGCGGACCGCCTGCGCGAGGTCGTCGTCGGTGTGGTCCGTGAAGTACTGCCACGGCGTGGAGGCGGCCCACTCCTCCCCCATGAAGAGCATGGGCGTGAAGGGGCCGGTCAGCAGCAGCGCGACCCCGCACGCGAGGCGCCGCTGGTCGATCTGGTGCGACAGGCGGTCGCCCGCACGCCGATTGCCGACCTGGTCGTGGGTCTGCAGGGAGGCGACGAACTGCGACCCGTCCACGCGCGACGGATCCACCGGGCGGCCGTGCGTGCGCCCCCGGAACGTGGACCACGACCCGGCGTGCAGGAACGGCGTCGTCAGGACGGTCTCGAGGACGCCGGGCAGCGCGAAGTCGCCGTAGTACCCCTGCGACTCGCCGGTGAGGGCCGCGTGCAGCCCGTGGTGCACGTCGTCCGCCCACTGTCCGTCGAGCCCGAGTCCGCCGAACTCGCGGGCCGTCACGGTGCGGATGTCGTTGCGGTCGGACTCGGCGATGAGCGCCACGGCGCGGCCGGTCTCCTCCTCGAGGTCGTCGACGGCGATCGCCAGCTCCTCGAGGAGGTGCAGGGCGCGGTCGTCGCGCAGCTCGTGGACCGCGTCGAGCCGGAGGGCGTCGACGTGGAAGTCGCGCAGCCAGTGCAGCGCGTTGCCGATGACGAACTCCCGCACCGGGTCGGAGTCGGGACCGTCGAGGTTCACGGCCGCGCCCCACGGCGTCTCGTGGCGCTCGGTGAAGTAGGGGCCGAACGACGAGAGGTAGTTGCCGTCGGGGCCGAGGTGGTTGTAGACGACGTCGAGGGCGACGGCGAGGCCGCGGGAGTGCGCCGCGTCGACGAACCGCAGCAGCCCCTCCGGCCCGCCGTACGGCTCGTGCACCGCCCACAGCGCCACGCCGTCGTAGCCCCAGCCGTGCCGGCCGGGGAAGCCGGCGACGGGCATGACCTCGACGATGTCGACGCCCAGCTCGACGAGGTCGTCGAGGTGGCCGATGGCGGCCTCGAACGTCCGCTCGGGGGTGAACGTGCCGACGTGCATCTCGTAGACGACCTTGCCCGCGAGCTCGACACCCTCCCAGTCGGACTCGCCGGGGCTCCAGGCGAAGTCCGCCGGGTCGAACACCGCCGAGAGCCCGTGCGGCCCGTCCGGCATGCGCAGAGCGCGGGGGTCGGCCAGCGGCTCTGATCCGTCGATCGAGAACCCGTACCGGGCGCCGTCGGCAGCGGCGGCCTCGACGCTCCAGTACCCCGACGAACGCGACGTCATGGCGTGGCGCGAGCCGTCGAGGACGAGGTCGACGGACTCCGCCGTGGGGGCCCACAGCGTGAACGTGCGGTCGGTCGTGGCGGCGGGGGCGGGGCTGTCGGCCATGCGTCTGGAGCTCCTGGCTGGCGGGGCGGGGGGATGATGCCGGGTCGCGTTCGAGGGCACCGGGGTTCAGCGCCGGAGGAGGACCGCGACCGGATGGGTGTCGAGCAGGGTCGCGACGGGCACCGTCCCGCCGGCGACGACGGCGCCGGTGACGACGTCCTCCCACTCCCCCTCGGGGAGCGTGACGGTCGCGTCACCCCAGCCGCCGGCGGCGGCGAGGCGCGCGGGTGCGCGGGTGACGAGGGTGACCGCGGCGGCGTCGCGCCCGAACCCGAGCGCGCCGGCGATGCGGCCCGCGGTGAGGGTGCGGGAGAACCCGAGCGCGTGGTCGGAGTCGGTGGGCAGCGGCTCGTAGGTGCCGGAGCCGAACAGGTCGGGCTCGGCCGCCCGCAGACGCAGGAGGCGGTGGGTGAACAGGAGCTTCTCGGCGTCGAGGCCCGTGGCGGGCGCGCCGTCCGGGGCGGGTTCCGCCGCGCTCGCGCCGCCGGCCGCGGCCGCGACGGCGGACGCGAGGGCCGGGTCGACGTCGCCGAGAGGCTCGTGCGGGGCGTCGAGCACGTCGAGCAGGCGGGTCCGCAGGTCGAAGTCGACGGGGCGCCGGTTGTCGGGGTCGACGAGGGACAGGTCGACGATCTCGCAGCCCTGGTAGGTGTCGGGCACGCCGGGGATCGTCAGCTCGAGGGTCTTCGCGGCGAGCGTCGTCGCGCGGATCGCCTCCCGGCCGGCGTCGAGCGCGCGGGCGATGGCGTCGTGGAGCGGCCCGCCGGCGAGGATCGAGCGGCCGAAGGCGACGACCCGCTCCTCGTACTCGGCGTCGCCATCGACCCAGGCAGTGTGCTGCTTGCCCTCGCGCAGGGCCTTGAGCAGGTACGCCTCGAGGCGGTCCTGCGTGATGGGCATGGTCCCGGCCACGGTCTGCCACACGAAGTGGGCCGTGGGCGCGTCGACCCCGGCCGCCTCGCCGGTCTGGCGCGCCGCCTCGGAGCAGGCCCGCCACGCGGCGGGGTCGCCGGCCAGGGCGAGCAGGCGGGCGCGCACGTCCTCGCTGCGCTTGGTGTCGTGGGTCGACAGGGTCGTCATGCCCTGCGGCCAGTTGGCCTGCTGGTAGCCCGCCCACCGGTGGAGGGCGTTCGGCGATCCGTGGTCGAGGTCCTCGGGGTCGCCGCCCACCTCGTTGAGGGCGATGAGGCGGTGCCAGCGGTAGAACGTCGTGTCCTCGATGCCCTTGGCCATGACCGGGCCCCAGGTCTGCTGGAGGCGCACGGCGAAGTCGACGGCGGCGGCGTCGGACTCGTCGTCGGCCGTCGCGAGCGGGGCGAGCGCGCGCAGTTCCTGCTCGAGGTCGGGGCGGCGGCCGAGCGCGTCGGCGAACGCCGTCGTCAGGCGCTCGCGCGCCTCGGGGCCGAGGCGCTGCTCCTCGGGGCGGACGTAGGCGCGGTAGACCTCGCCCGCGACGAGGAGTTCGACGACGGCCTCGCGCAGGCGCTCGGGATCGAGGTCGCCGCGCACCTCGCGGGCGCGGCGGGTGAGCCGGTCGACCTCCGGGACGAGCGACTCCTGCACGACCTGGCGCTTCGCCGCCTCGACGGCGTCGGAGGCGGCGGGCTCCCCGCCCGCGCTCTGCCAGGCTCCGGAGATGTCCGCGGCGGCGTCCGTGTCGACGAGCGCGGCCTGGATCGCGCGCATCGCGTCGTAGCCGGTCGTGCCGGCGCACGGCCACGAGGAGGGCAGGTGCTCGTCGCCCTCGAGGATCTTCTCGACCCACACGAGGGTGCCGCGGCGGGTCGCGCGGCGGAGCTGCTCGAGGTAGCCGGCCGGGTCGGCGAGGCCGTCGGGGTGGTCGATGCGGAACCCGTCGACGAGACCCCGCACGTCGAGCTCGAGCAGGAGCGCGTGCGTGGCCTCGAACACCTCGGGGAGCTCGACGCGCACCGCGATGAGGCCGTCGACCTCGAAGAACCGGCGGTAGTTGAGGACCTCGTCCTTGTCCCGCCAGCTCGTCAGGCGGTAGTGCTGACGGTCGAGCACGGCCCGCAGGGTGGCCGGGTCGGAGTCGCCGACCTTCGCGTCGCCCTCGGTCCCGATCCCGATCGGGTAGACGTGGTCGTGGTAGCGGACGACGAGGGTGGGCACCGGCTCCTCGCCGGGCCCGGGGGCCGTCTCGATCTCGTCGATGACGAGCTCGCCCGCGTCGAGGACGGTCTCGAGGTCGTCGCCGAGCACGGGCAGGCCGAGGCGCCCACCGCCCGCCCGCCAGTCGACGTCGAACCAGTCCGCGGTGGCGGCGTCGCGGCCGTCGCGCAGGAGCTGCCACAGGGGCAGGTTCGCGTTCTCGGGGGCGACGAAGGCCATGTGGTTGGGGACGACGTCGACGACGATGCCCAGCCCGTGGTCGTGCGCGACGCGGGCGAGGGACTCGAATCCGTCGCGGCCACCGAGACCCTCGGCGATGCGCGTGTGGTCGACGACGTCGTAGCCGTGCTGCGAGCCGGCGACGGCCTGCAGGATCGGCGAGAGGTAGAGGTGGCTGACGCCGAGCCGCGCGAGGTAGGGGACGACGGCCTCCGCGTCGGCGAACCCGAACCCGTCGTGGAGTTGCAGGCGGTACGTCGCGGTCACGGTGGGCATTCGGGCTCCTGCTCGGGGTGGTCACGCGAGGTGGGCGTCGGGGCGGGCGTCGCCGGCCGCGAGGTGGCATCGCGGACCCCGGGGTGTCGCCCCGGCGGCCCGTCGACGGCCCGTCGGTAGACCACCGTATCGGTGCGTTCCGCCGGGCCCGCACTCGGCAGCGCGGCGGTCCGTGTGGCGAGAAGCGCCTCAGACCCGGTCGAGGTCCGTGGCGCGCAGGACGAGTTCGCCCGCGGCGTCCGTGGCGGGCAGGTCGACCTCGGCGAAGATGCGCCAGTCGTGGTCGCCGGCCGGGTCGTCGAGGATCTGCTCGACGAGCCAGAGGCCCTCGGGGGCATCGGACCCGTCGCGGCGGACGACGAGCAGGCCGGGCCCGCGGGCGTCGGGGCCGGTGCCGATGTCGTCGTACTCGTCGAAGTACTCCCCCAGGGCCTCCTCCCAGTCCTGGGCCTCCATCGGGTCGCCGCCGGCGCCCTCGTCGAGGGCCGCGAGGTCGTTCCAGCGGCGCCGCGCCGCCAGCTCGACCCGGCGCCACATGGCCCGCCGGATCGCGACGGTGAGCGCGCGGACGTTGGCCGTGAAGGGGCGGGTGCCGGAGTCGTGGGGGCGCACCGGGGCGTCCTCCGGCCGGTCGGGGTCGGTCAGCGCCTCCCACTCGTCGAGCAGCGAGGAGTCGGTCTGGCGCACGAGCTCGCCCAGCCACTCGACGAGGTCGTCGACGTCGTCGGTCTTCCGCGCGTCGGGCACGGTCGAGCGCAACGCCTTGTAGGCGTCGGAGAGGTAGCGCAGCAGGACCCCCTCTCCGCGGGTGAGCTGGTAGTACGCGACGAACTCGCCGAACGTCATCGCCCGCTCGTACAGGTCCCGGACCACCGACTTCGGTGACAGCATCCCCTCCCCGAGCCACGGGTGGCTCTGCCGGTAGGTCTCGAACGCCGCCTCGAGCAGCTCGGCGAGCGGGCGGGGCCAGGTCACGTCCTCGAGCAGCTCCATGCGCTCCTCGTACTCGACGCCCTCGGCCTTGAGCTCGGCCACGGCCTCGCCGCGGGCCTTGAACTGCTGCGCCATGAGGACGGGTCGCGGGTCGTCGAGGGTGGCCTCGATGACGCTGACGACGTCGAGGGCGTAGTCGGGGTCCTCCTCGTCGAGGAGGTCGATCGCGGCGAGCGCGAACGTCGACAACGGCTGGTTGAGGGCGAAACCGCGCTGGAGGTCGTCGACGACCGCGAGGGTCCGGCCGGTCTCGTCGGGCTCGTCGAGGCGCCGGACGACCCCCGCGAGCAGGAGGCTGCGCAGGATGTCGATCGCCTGCCGCTGGTGGCGGGCCTGCCGGCGGGGGTCCTCGTGGTTGTCGGTGAGGAGGCGGCGCATCGCGCGCACCGGGTCGCCGGGGCGGGCGATGACGTTGAGGACCATCGAGTGGCTGACCCGCATCCGGCTCACCATGGCCTCGGGCGGGGCGGCGACGATCTTCTCGAACGTGTCCTCGCTCCAGTTGACGAAGCCCTCCGGCGGCTTCTTGCGCTGGACCTTGCGCTGCTTCTTCGAGTCGTCGCCGGCCTTGAGCAGGGCCTTGTGGTTCTCGACGACGTGGTCGGGCGCCTGGACGACGACCGACCCGCTCGTGTCGAACCCGGCCCGGCCGGCGCGGCCGGCGATCTGGTGGAACTCGCGCGACTTGAGCAGCCGCTGCCGGGTCCCGTCGAACTTGCTCAGGCCGGTGAGCACGACGGTGCGGATGGGCACGTTGATGCCGACGCCGAGGGTGTCGGTGCCGCACACGACCTTGAGCAGGCCCTTCTGCGCGAGGGTCTCGACGAGGCGGCGGTACTTGGGCAGCATCCCCGCGTGGTGGACGCCGATGCCGTGCTTGACGAGGCGGCTCAACGTCGCGCCGAAGCCCTTCGCGAACCGGAAGTCGGCGAGGTGCTCGGCGATCGCGTCCTTCTCGGCGCGGGTCGTCACGTTGAGGCTCATCAGTGCCTGCGCCCGCTCGAGGGCGGCGGCCTGCGTGAAGTGCACGACGTAGACGGGCGCCTGGTTGGTCGTCAGCAGCTCCTCGAGCGTCTCGTGCATCGGGGTGAGGGCGTAGGTGAAGCTGAGCGGGACGGGCCGTTCCGCGCCGGCGACGACCGCGGTCGAGCGGCCGGTGCGCCGGGCCAGGTCGTCGCGGAAGAACTCCACCTCGCCGAGGGTCGCGCTCATGAGCAGGAACTGCGCCTGCGGCAGTTCGAGCAGCGGCACCTGCCAGGCCCACCCGCGGTCGGGCTCGGAGTAGAAGTGGAACTCGTCCATGACGACGCAGCCCACGCGCAGGTCGGCGCCCTCGCGCAGGGCGATGTTGGCGAGCACCTCCGCGGTGCAGCACACGATCGGCGCGCCGGGGTTGACCGCGGCGTCCCCGGTGAGCATGCCGACGTTCGCCGCGCCGAACGTCTCGCACAGGTCGAAGAACTTCTCGCTGACGAGCGCCTTGATCGGGGCCGTGTAGTAACTGCGGGCGCCCGTCGCGCGGAAGCGGGCGAGGTCGAAGAAGTGGGCCCCGGCGGCGACGAGCGACTTGCCCGATCCGGTGGGCGTGGCGAGGACGACGTTGCTGCCGGTGACGAGCTCGAGGAGCGCCTCTTCCTGGTGCGGGTACGGCGGCAGCCCGCGCCCCTCGATCCACTCGGCGAAGGCCGCGTAGAGGTCGTCGGGGTCGGTCGTGCCGTCGGTGGGCAGGAGGTCCGTGAGAGTCGTCATCGCCCTCCCATGGTCGCAGGCCGCCAGACGGGCGGGCGGCGCCGCGTACCGCGCGCGAGGGAGGCCGGGTCGGTAGGCTTGGTTCCGCTCTCGGCGCGGGTGACCGGGTGCGCGGGACGGGCGGATCGGAGTGGATGCCGAATGCGTCGAGGACGACCGGAAGTCGGACGCCGGATCGGAGGTCGCGGCGGACGCCGGGGCGTGGCGGCCGTCGGGTGCGCCCTCGCGGTCGGGACGACGTCCGCGTGCGCGACCCCGCCCGAGCAGGGCGAGGCCGAGGCGGCGGCCCGGGCCTTCGTCGCCGACGTGCGCACCCCTCCCGCGCGCCTGCGGCCGCCTGGCACCCGCGACGCGGACCGCCCTCGAGGACCGTGCGGAGGCGCCGTGCCCACAGGCGCTGCCCGACGAGGACCTGCCGACCACGACGGGGTCCGTGTCCGTCGAGGTGGCCGGGCACTCTGCCGTCGCCCGGACGGATGCGGAACGCATCTACCTCGCGCGGTTCGCCGACGGGTGGCGCGTCACCGCCGCCGGGTGCACGGCCCGCGACGGCGACCTCCCCGACGACCGCGACCTTCAGGGGGAATGATGAGACGCCTCTTCTGGCTCTACGCCGTCCTCATCGCGGCCGGGCTGGCCTGGTGCTTCGCCCTCCCGGTGCTCGGGCGATGACGAGTCGTCGGTCCTGGTGGCGGGACAACGGGCTCGGCCTCGTGTTCGCCGCGCTGTTCCTGCTCGTCCTCGCGGGGCAGGCCCTGTCCGGGCTGGCCCTGTACAACGACGAGGCCCGCGCCGCCCGCCTGCAGACGCTGGACCTGCCCGCGTACGTCAGCAGCTCCGCCTTCGCCGTGGACGTCGCCGAGAACTGGCAGTCGGAGTTCCTGCAGTTCCTCCTGTTCATCTGGCTCACCGTGTGGCTCGTTCAGCGGGGCTCTCCGGAGTCGAAGCCCGTCGACGCGGCGGGGCCGGGCAGCGACGAGGACGCGCGGGCCGGTCGCTTCGCCCCCGACGACGCCCCCGCGTGGGTGCGGGCCGGCGGATGGCGCGCCCGCCTCTACGGCCACTCGCTCACCCTGACGATGGGCCTGGTGTTCGTGCTGTCGTGGGCCGCTCAGGGCCTCGCCGGCCGGGTCGCCCTCAACGAGGAGCGGCTGCGCGACCTCCGCCCGCCCCTGTCGACGGGGGCGTACCTGACCTCGCCGGACTTCTGGTCGCGCACCCTGCAGAACTGGCAGTCCGAGCTGCTCGCCGTCGGGACCATGGCCGTGTTCACCATCTACCTGCGCGAACGCGGCTCGCCCAAGTCCAAGCCCGTCGGCGCGCCGCACGACTCGCACGGCTGAGGGCGGACGGGGATCAGACGAGGAAGCGGTACGCGGGGCTGTCGGCGGAGATGCGCTCGACCGACATGGGGCTCTCGTCCATCCGGGCCAGCAGGCCCTCGAGGTCCTCGCGGCGGCCGAGCTCGATGCCGACGAGGGCGGGCCCGGTCTCGCGGTTGGACCGCTTGACGTACTCGAAGTGCGCGATGTCGTCCTCCGGGCCGAGCACCTCGGACAGGAAGCGGCGCAGCGCGCCCGGCTCCTGGGGGAAGTCGACGAGGAAGTAGTGCTTGCGCCCCTCGTCGACGAGGGAGCGCTCGACGATCTCGGCGTAGCGGGACACGTCGTTGTTGCCGCCGGAGAGCACGACGACGACGTCCTGGCCCTCCTCGACGTGGATCCGGTCGAGGAGCGCGGCCGACGAGAGCGCGCCGGCGGGCTCGGCGATGACGCCGTCGGTCTGATACAGCTCGAGCATCTCGGTGCAGATGCGCCCCTCCGCCACGGACACGAGCTCGATGCCGGCGTCGCGGACGATCGGATACGTGAGGTCGCCCGCGCGGCGGACGGCCGCCCCGTCGACGAACGTCTCGATGTCGTCGAGCTCGAGCGGCTGACCGGCCTCGACGGCGGCCGCCATGCACGCGGCCCCGGCGGGCTCGGCGCCGACGACGCGGGTCTCGGGGTGGCGCGCGCGCAGCCACGTGAGGCAACCGGAGAGCATCCCGCCGCCGCCGACCGGGATGACGATGACGTCGGGCGCGTGGCCGAGCTGCTCGACGATCTCGATCGCCATCGTGCCCTGGCCGCAGATCGTGTCGGGGTGGTCGAAGGCGGGGACGAGGACCGCCTGCGTCAGGTCGGCGTCCGCGAGCGCCGCGGCGGCCGCGTCGTCGTAGGTGTCGCCGCCGACGATGACCTCGACCCGGCCGGCGCCGAGCGCGTCGATGCGGTCGCGCTTCTGCCGCGGGGTCGTCCGGGGGACGTAGACGCGCCCGTCGAGCCCCAGGGCGGCGCACGCGAACGCGAAGCCCTGGGCGTGGTTGCCGGCGCTCGCGCAGACGACGCCGCGGGCCCGGTCGGCGGCGTCGAGCTGGGAGATGAGGTTGTACGCGCCCCGCAGCTTGTACGAGCGGACCGGCTGCAGGTCCTCGCGCTTGACCCACACGTTCGCGCCCGTGCGCTGCGAGAGCCGCTCGCTGCGCTGCAGGGGCGACTCGCGGATCACCGCGCGCAGGCGCACGAACGCCGCCTCGACGTCGAGGGCGGTGGGCAGGGCGGTGTCGAGCGCGGCAGTCACCTCTCCATGCTGACCGTCGACCACTCACCGGACAACTCGTCTCGCCATCCGAGCGGAGCGTCATAGCCGCCGGTTCCTGGTTCGACGGTTCTCGGCGCGACGCACCCCCTAGGGCCGACCCGGTTCTCAGACGCAGTCCAGGGCGACGCCCAGTGCTGCGCACACCTCGCGCATCCGCAGATCGCCGAGTCGCCCGAGCCGTTCCACGCACCAGGCGGCGGAGACGCTCTCCAGGGAGTCCAGCGAGATCACACACGGGCGCGGGACGGGATCCGTCGTGGGGTCGAGCACGACCTCGCTGGGGAGGCCCCGCACCCGGGTCGAGCAGGGCGCCACGACGGCCAGACGCCGAGCGACGATCGCCTGATCGCGAGACATCACGAGGACCGGACGGCGACCCACCTGCGGGACCTCGCACCACCAGATCTCGCCGCGCTCGGGCAGGCTCGTCATCGAGGCGGATTCCGTTCCGCGACAGCGGAACCACGGGCCGCCGAGACGGACTCGTGCCACGCCCCCAGGTCGCCCCACGCGTCGGTCTCGTCGAGTGGGTGGTCGCGGTACGCCCGTGCGTAGGCGGCGTCGATCTCGGCCCGGCGGTGCCCGCGCAGCAACTCGTTGAGCGCGGCCTCGAGCAGGGACGCGTCGCTTCCACCTCCGTGGGCCGCCCGGGCCTCGGCCAGGAGGTGTTCGTCCACGGTCGTGCTGACCCGAACCTTCGGCATGCCACAAACGTAGCATCATGGTGGCATTGCCGCCCGTGGGCCTCGCTGGTCGCCCACACCCTTCGCACCCCGCTCAGCCAGGGGTCGCCGGTTCCCCGGCGAGGGCCCCTGGTCCGTCGCGCAGCTCTGCGAGGATCGGGGTCGGCCCTCCCGACGGCGCGTTCGGCGCCGATACCCCGACGAACGAAGGATGCTGATCCCCCGTGACCGAGAAGACCGTGTGGTTCGTGACCGGAGCCGGCCGCGGCCTGGGCGTCGACATCGTGCGGGCGGCGCTGGCTGCCGGGCACGCCGTCGTGGCCACGGCGCGCGACCCCCGCAAGGTCACCGAGGCCGTCGGCGAGCACGAGAACCTGCTCCCCGTGGCCCTCGACGTCACCGACCCGGGTGCCGCGAGCGCCGCCGTCGACGCGGCCGTCGAGCGGTTCGGGCGCCTCGACGTCGTCGTCAACAACGCCGGCAGCTTCGAGGCCGGGTTCTTCGAGGAGATGACGCCCGAGGCGTTCCGTTCCCAGATCGAGACGACCCTGTTCGGGCCCGTCAACGTCGTCCGGGCCGCGTTGCCGCAGCTGCGGGCCCAGCGGTCGGGGCTGCTCATGACGATCTCGGCGACCGCCGGGATCCTCCCGGCCGGCGACTTCCTCACCGCCTACTCGGCGTCCAAGTTCGGCGTCGAGGGGTTCATGGAGGCGCTCGCCCCCGAGGTCGCGCCGTTCGGCATCCGCACGATGCTCGTCGAGCCGGGCTTCTTCCGCACCGAGCTGCTCACCCCCACCTCCACGCAGTACGCCGACGCGTCCGTCGAGGACTACGACGAGCGCCGGGCTCAGCTCATGGAGACGTGGCGCGGCATGGACGGGCAGCAGGGCGGTGACCCCGCCAAGCTCGCCGACGCGCTCGTGCGGCTCGCCGCGCTGGCGGACCCGCCCGCCCGTTTCGCCGCCGGCGCCGACGCGGTGGAGACGTTCGAGACCAAGGCCGCGTCGCTGCTCGAGCAGGCCCACGCCCACCAGGACCTGTCCGCCTCGCTCGCCTTCGAGGACTGAGGACCTCGACGTCGGTCGCGGCCAGGGTCCCCACCCGAGACGGCGCCGTGTTCCGCGACGGGTGCGCTGCCGAACGGCCGCGCCGAGCGGCGTGGGACCAGGGCTGTCAGGGTGGACGGCATGGACGTCCTCGTGCTCGGTGGCACCGCCTTCCTGGGCCGGGCAGTGGCGCGGGCAGCCCTGGCCGACGGGG
Organism: Agilicoccus flavus; assembly: GCF_014857905.1. GTDB lineage: Bacteria > Actinomycetota > Actinomycetes > Actinomycetales > Dermatophilaceae > Agilicoccus > Agilicoccus flavus. The sequence continues at coordinate 180,766 of NZ_JACYXE010000009.1, forward strand.
CGACGGTGACCTGCCTCGCCCGGGGCAGCGCCGCGGCGCCCGACGGTGTGCGGCTCGTCCGGGCCGACCGCGACCGCACCGACGCACTGGCGGCCGTGGCCGACCACTCCTGGGACGCGGTCGTCGACCTGACCAGCCAACCCGGGCACGCCCGCCGCGCCGCCCGTGAGCTGCGCGCGGGCCACTGGGTGTTCGTCTCCTCCGTCAACGTCTACACCCGGTTCGACCGACCGCAGCAGGCCGAGGACGCGGAGGTGCACGAGCCCCTCGTCGACGACGTCCTGGCCGACATGTCGCAGTACGGACCGGCGAAGGTCGCGTGCGAGAACGCCGTCCGGGACCACCAGGACAGCTGGACCGTCCTCCGCTCCGGCCTCATCGGCGGCCCCGGCGACGAGACCGGCCGGGTCGGGTACTACCCGTGGCGGTTCGCCCACCCCACCGGCGACGACGTGCTCGTGCCCCCGGACCGCACGTTCCCGTGCTCGATCATCGACGTCCGGGACCTGGCGGCGTGGATCGTCGCGTGCGCCCGCGGCCGTGTCCAGGGCGTCTTCAACGCCGGCGGACCGACCACGCCGCTCGGCGAGGTGCTGGAGGCGGCCCGTGAGGTCGCTGGCAGCGACGCCGCGATCCGACCGGTGCCCACCGACGTGCTCACCGAGGCGGGTGTGTCGGGGTGGATGGGCCCCAGCTCGCTCCCGCTGTGGGTCGACGACCCCGACTGGCGGTTCTTCACCTCCCACGACGCCGGCGCCGCGCGCGCCGCGGGCCTGACCACCCGCGACCTGCGCGACACCCTGCGTGCCGCCCTGCGGGACGAAGAGGCGCGCACCACCCCGCGGCTCGCCGGGCTCAGCGACGACGACGAGCGCCGCGTCCGGGCGTTGTTGCCCTGAGGTGCGGTGCGGGGTCGCGCGGTCGCCGCGGTGGCGGACATGTCAGCCGTCCACAGACGTCGACGGCGCGGCCGTCATGAGGACGGCCACACCCCTAGCGTGACGACGGCGAACCCGCCGATACTTCGACCTATGGAGAGGAGGAGCCACATGAGCATCGCCACGCCTCCGCTCGCACTGGCGCACGTGAGCCTGGCCGAGTGGGACGAGGACTACTCCCAGCGCGAGGACGCGTACGAGCTCGTCGACGGCATCCCCACCGTGGCCCCCAACGAAGCCCTGCACAATGTCGATGCGACAGCGCGACTCATCGCTCTGTTCGACCCCGTCATCCGACCCGACTGGATGCCGCTCCCGCACTTTGCGGTCGACCTCGGCCGGTCGCAGGGAGGGCACACGGTACGGCAGCCCGACCTCGCGGTGGTCAGGCGGGGAGTCGACCCGACCCATCACCGCGTGACGCCCAGCGACATCGCGCTCGTCGTCGAGGTGATCTCCCCCGGCTCGGTCGAGACCGACGCCATCACCAAACGCGCCGAATACGCCCGGGCCGGCATCCCCGCCTACCTGCTCGTCGACGTGCGAGGACCCCGCCCCACCGTCGTCCTCTTCGACCGCATCGTCGACGGCGCCTACGCGACCCCGGACACCGACGGCACCGCCGCCACGATCCGCATCGGCGACCACACCATCCCCCTGCGCGCCACCGACCTCGTCGACGAGTGAACCACAGGCGGGCGGCATCTGCCTCGTCTGCTGACCGGGGCGACGAGGCCGACGCGCGCAGTCAGGCGACGCCGAGGAACACCATCAGGGCCCGTTCGACCTCGACGAGGCTCTGACCTGGCCGCCGACGCGTGAGGCGACGTCGTTCCGCCGGACCGTGGTGACCGAGTCGATCATCCCGTAGCCGTCGTGCTGACGACCGGAGACGGCATCGGCTCCGACCTGGATTCGCGCAGAACTGCGCGTCGACCAGCGTGCTCGTCAGCGACACCACGGTGACTCACCTGCGGACCGCCGGACCCCGCCCCGCCGTTCGGGTAGCGTCCACCACCGCGACGCCCCGCGGCAGCCGACGAGGGTCGCCGGCTCCCGCTCGCGGCGACATCCCGGACACGAAAGGATCCTGATGACCGAGCCTGCGCTCCATCCGGCAAGCCCCCTGCACGTCATCGGGGTCACCATCGCGATGTACCTCGTGCTGCTGCTTCTGGTCCGCGTCATGGGGCCGCGCAGCCTGTCGACGATGGCCCCGACCGACCTGGCCTGCGTGGTGGCCGTGGGCGCCGTCGTCGGTCGCACCACACTCCTCGCGGTGCCGACGCTGGAGACCGGGGCCGTCGCCCTCGCCGTGTTGTTCGGAATGCAGTTGCTGCTCTCCACGCTCCGCCGTAACCGGTTCCTGGGATCCGTCCTGTCCCCGCCCCCGCTGGTCCTCCTGCGCGACGGCCGCCTGGACGAGGAGGTCCTGAGCCGCTCCCGGGTGAGTCACGACGACCTGCGCCAGCGCCTCCGGCTCGCAGGGGTGACGCACCTGGACCAGGTCCACCGGGTCACCCTCGAACGCAACGGTCAGATCAGCATCCTGCGCAACGGCACCGAACCGGACCCGTGGCTGCTGGCAGACCTGAGCTGACGAGGCGGCGCCGATCAGTCCGCTGGGCGCCCCGGTCGAGCGCGACCCTGATCGGGGGCCGGCCAACCGGAACCGGTCCCGTCCACGTGGCGCACGTCGTCCTCCCACGGCGACCGGTACGTTCACACCCAGGTTCCTCGCGCCCCTGCGCGGGCTCGATCGCGTCGACTCCTCCATGCTGGAACGGTCGTCATCGAAGCGAACCATCGTCACCGACCCAGGGATGGAGCCATCGACATGCACCCCCGTCGCGCCACGACCACCGCCGCGCTCGCTCTCACCGCTGCGCTGGCACTGGGGAGCTGCTCGAGCGGGAGCACCGACGCTCCCGCCGAGACCCCGTCCGCGAACAGCGCGCCGAGCGGGTCCGCCATGCCCGGCACCACGGGCCCCAGCGGACCGACGGACTCGGCGTCGCCCGCCACCGACGCAGCCGCGGCCCGGTTCGGTCCCGCCTGTTCCCAGATCCCCGCGAGCGGCCCCGGGTCGTTCGAGGACATGGCCGACTCCCCGGTTGGCACGGCGGCGAAGGACAACCCGCTGCTCTCGACCCTCGCGGGTGCCGCCGAGCGGGCCGGCCTGCTCGACACGCTCGACTCGGCGCAGGACGTCACCGTGTTCGCCCCGGCGAACGCTGCGTTCCAGAACGTCGACGCCTCGAGGCTGGCCCGACTCATGGCCGACCCGCAGTCCCTGGGCGACGTCCTCCGGTACCACGTCGTCCAGCAACGCTTGACTCCCGAGCAGGTCGCCGGCACCCATACGACCCTCTCCGGTCGACAGCTCACGGTGGCCGGGTCCGGCGAGAACATGACCGTCGGCGCGAACAAGGCGAAGGTGCTGTGCGGCAACGTGCAGACCGCGAACGCGACCATCTACGTCATCGACGGGGTGCTGCTGCCCTGATCCTGCTCCGGCGGCCGGAGGAGGCGTAGACCGGACCCCGTCTGACGGCACGCCGCCTCGGGGGGCCGAGCAGAAGCGCCTGCGCCGAGGCCGCACCCGCCGCACCCGATACGCGTCGATCACCGTCGGCGACGTCCTCGACGTCCTCCGGGTGGCCGATGCGGACACCGCCTGCGGCATACTCTCTGGGTGGGTCCTCGCGTGGCCGATTCGCCGGGCGAGCGAGCCCCGGAGGTCGGTGAGAGACCCCGGGCCTTTAGCTCAGTTGGCAGAGCAGCGGACTTTTAATCCGAAGCGCGTCGGTTCGAGCCCGACAAGGCCCACCCGCGACGGCGACCCTGGGGCATCGCCGCCGCCCCGCCACCACCCGTTCGGGCAGCGCAGGCCGTGTTCGTGGCCGGACGCGCGGGAGTGCATCGTGCCATGTCGGCCCCCTCGATGCCTCCCCACCGTGACCGCATTGGAAGATGCGCAGGTCAGCGAGTTGGCGCGGTCGGGCGCGGGGTGTCGAAGGGGCCGACATGGCACGACGTCCGGCGACACGGCCGTGCAGGCGCCTCGGGCCGCGGCAGTCGAACGGTGGCAAGCGCCGACGCACCCGGAAGCAGGCGTGGGCGGGCCATGGGGGCCGAGGCGCGACCGAGGTGCGCGACCAAGACGCGACCGAGACGCGACCGAGGCGGCCGCAAACCTCAGCGCGCAGTGAACGCGATTTCATATCCTTCGTGGCCGAGGCGCGGCCGAGCCGTGGCCGAGGCGAGACGTTTGAGCGCGACCGCCGCCGTCAGCGAGCGGGGATGGCGCGCTGCCAGTACGTGTCGAGCAGCGTGCGGGTGCCCAGGGCGCGGGGCAGGGTCGCGGCGACCCGGCCCGAGGCCGGGGCGCACGCGCCGGTCGCGTCGGCCTTCGCGCGCGTCGCGGTGAGGGCGACGGCGTGCGCGGACTCCACGGGGACGAGCCGCCAGCAGCCGGGCTTCTCCGCCATCGCCTTCCGGTCGATGTTCGCGACGACCGTCCGGCCGTTCGGCGACACGGCCACCTTCCACAGCGGCAGCTGATTCGCCGCCACGGCCGCCGGCGCGGCGGTCCGGAACGGCGGCGCCACCTGGATCCACGAGGCGGGCGCGACGGCCGACACGACGACGCGGGCGCGACTACCCCGCACCCCGAACAACCACGCCGGCGCCGTCACCGGGCCGGCGGTCGTCTCCAACGCGATGCGCGTGGGCGTGGGGCCGGTGAGGCCCACGGCGCGGCACGTCGGGCACGGCGCCGAGGTCGCCTGGGCGAGCTGCGCGACCGCCGCCGCGGGCGTCATCAGCGCCGGGCGCACCGCACGCCGCCCCGGGCCGGTCACGACCCCGCTCGCGGCCCGCGTCGCGGAGACCCCAGAACCGAAGACCTTGCCCGCCCGGACCGCACGCTGCACCTGGGCCGCCCCGGCCCCGACGACCTGCACGGGCGTCGACGCCACGTTCTCCCCCAGCGGCGCCGTCGCGACGAGCGCGCCGCCCCCGCCCGCGGTATACAGGCGCTCGAACGCGGCGACCAGGCCTCGCGCCCGCACACTCGGCGGCCCCGCCGCGACGGTGACGGGCGTGGTCGGAGCGGTGACGGGCGTGGCCGCGGGGGGCGGCGACGGCCGAGCGGACGGCTGCGCCGCCGACGGAGCCGGGCTGCTCACCGAGGGCTGCGCCGACGGCAAGGCGCCACCGGGCGAGGCCGACGACGCGGGGGACGAGGCGGAGGCGACCGAGGGCGTCGACGGCGGCGCTGCGGCGTCGGGGGCAGGTGCGTCAGGACGCGTCAGCGCGTAGGCGCCCCCCGCCACGGCCAGGGCGAGGACGCCGGCGGTGGCCGCGCGGGTCGTCGCGACGCGGCGCTCCCGGCGGCGACGTTCGCGCCGCTCGTGGCGAGTGGGGGCGACGAGCCCGTCGCCATCCGACCCGGCGACGGGCAGCGCGGCGGTGTCGTCCGCGACGAGGTGGACACCGGGGCCATCGGCCGTGGCGCGGTCGTGAGCGCCGTCCGTGGCGACGCGGCCGTGGCCCTGCGCGAGCGTGTCGGCAGGGTGGTCGTCGCTCCGCCCGGGATCGTCGGTGGCAGCGTGGCCCCGCCCGGGATCGTCGACGGCAGCCCGGTCGCGAGCACGGCCAGCGATCACATGGTCATCGCCACCCTCGAGCGCGTCGGCGGCGACGTGGCCGTCGCCCAGAGCGAGCGCGTCGGCGGCGGACGCCTGGGCGTCGTCGGCGCGCCGGGCGGCCGAACGGATGTCGACCGACGTGTCGTCGGTCGTCTGATCGACGCGTCGCGCCATGTCCGACCTCCGTACTCTCCCGATCCCCCACTGCTCGGATGCGGGCCGACGATTCGGCCCGATCCGCGCCCGGGCGGACTCCACCTCGTTCCACATCGGACCACCGGGGCCTCGACTCAAGGGGAATGGACGGGGGTTCTCCGTGGTCGAGCACCAAACCGGTTGTCATTCACGGTAGTTCGTGGAGGCCGGACAGTCCGGGAGGTAGCGGGCGGGCGACGAGGTCGGATCACGGCCGGGCCACGACGCCGGCCATACCGTTCGTGCCGCCATGGCGGCAGAGATCGGTCGGATCGGCCAGGCCCACAGGGCGAAGCCCCGCCCGGCCTCGCGGTCGTGACCGGCCGGCCGTCGCTTGGCGATCTGAACTATGCCGGTCGCGCTCCCTCCTGCCGCGCCGGCGGCATAAATCGGCCGCATCGGCATGGTCCAGGGCGCGAGATCACCGGCCCGCGGCCGACGCAACCACCCGCGCGGCGTCAGTCGGGCGCGTCCGCCTCATCGGCGGCGTCGTCGTCCTCCGGCTCGCCGCCGGGGCCGGTGTGGGCGCGGTCGGCGAGGGCGGGGCCGCCGAGTGGTTCCTGGGTCCAGCACACGACGGTCCAGCCGCGGCCCGGGTCGCCCTCGAGGGCGACGAGGCCGGTGTTCGGCAGCCAGTGCTCGCCGGCGTAGTCGAGGTCGACGTTGTCGGCGCGGGCTGCCGCCCACGCGCGGATCATCGCGCCGTGGCTGACCATGACGACGGTCCCGTCGGGGTGCTCGGCGTGCGCCTCGGCGACGACCTCGTCGAACCGGGCGAACACCTCCGTCCCCGACTCACCGCCGGGCACGCGCCGATCCGGCTCGACGTCCCACGCGAAGATCGTGCCGAGGTAGGCATCGACGGCCTCCTCGTCACTGCGCATCTCGACGTCCCCGGCCGGGATCTCGCGCAGCCCGCCGCGCACCCGGGGCTTGAGGCCGACGGCCTGCGCCAGGGGCGCGGCCGTCTGTGACGTCCGCACGAGGTCCGAGACGTAGAGGGCGTCGATCGCCTCGTCGGCGAGCGCCGCGGGGACGGCCTGAGCCTGCGTCCGACCGAGCTCGGTGAGGTCGGCCCCAGGGACGTCCGTGTCGAGCTGGTGACCGACGTTCGAGGTGGTCTGGCCGTGACGCACGAGGAGGAGCCGCATGCCTCCCATCATGCCCGGGCCGCCACGACGCCCGACGGGCGGCTCGCCGGGTCCCGTCGCCGTGGTCTGACCCCTCGGTCAGACCACGAGAGCGGGCCGACCCGAACCCCCGACGCGGGGCACCTGCCGATCGTCCGGCCGCGTGCCCGTGCGGCCGATCGACGGCGACCTCGTCCTCATCGGTGCGTGGCTCGGGCGGGATCTCGGGTGGCGCCACCCCGATTCACCCCGGCCCGGCGTCAGGTCGGGCCGCCCCCTCCTCCGGTGTGCTGAGTCTTCGCGACGACTGCACAGCCACCGCGAGAAGGCCAACCCCTCTGACCAGCGACGCAGCGCGCATGTGCGGCCGATAGCGACGGCGAGCTCGTCCTCATAGATGCGTGAGTCGGGCGGGGCCTCGGGGCACCACCCCGAATCATCCCGACGCACCCGACCGGCGTCAGGTCGGCCGCCCTCTCCTCCGGTGTGCTGAGTTTTCGCGACAACTGCACTGCCAATGGCGCACCGGCGAGAGAGCCAACCCTGTGACCAGCGACGATGAAAACGGCGCCGCCAAAGGCAGTGCAGTTGTCGTGAAAACTCCGACCTGACGGGCCGTATACCCAACGCGGTGCTCCGGATCAGCACCCCATCTGCCCCGGCGTCAGCACCGCCCCGCCCCGTCGCCCACCCTCGTCTCGCCCGCCGCGACGGCCCGACCGGCGTAGACCACCTCTGCGCGATCGTGCAGTTTCGCGGCCAGGCTTCCCCGCCGCCACGGCCCGACCGGCGCAACGCCGCGACGCGATCGCCGAACTCCCGATCGAGGAACTCCGCGGCCACGCTCGGCCTCGGCGCGGGGCGACGCGCCTGGCGGCACAGGCCCGACGTCGGTGGCAACCCCACCAGCGAGAAGAGCCCGACGATCGCCGACGCCCACCCCTCCCGGCACACCGACCGTCCGCCGGTCGTGCGGCGCGACGAGGGTCGTCACGGGCACCCCAGGGCATCGCGCCGCGCGCCGGGGAGGTCGATCCCCGGTGGGGCGGGTTCGTGGCCACGATCCGCTGCGACCACGTGGGCCGCCACCGCGACCTCACCGAGCGGCGTCGAGTGTGACACCTGCCCCACGATCGCGAGCGAGCCGCAGACGTCACGGGCGACGCCCGTACCGTCCCTTCCCACCCCGGCCGGCGGCCGGCGCTCAGCCCTCGTCGATGCGCTCGGGCGCGTCGTGGGGCAGAGCGCTGAACTTCTCGATGGCCTTGACCGACCCGGAGATGACGAGGTCGTCGCCGCGGTGCACGATCGTGTCCTGGTCGGCGTACGTGAACGTCTCCCCCGCCCGGCGCACCCCGACGGCCGTGATGCGATATCGGCTGCGGATGTCGGACTTCCCGAGCGGCACCCCCCACAGGATCGCGGGCGCCTTGATCCGGGCCAGGGCGTACCCCTCGAACTCGAGGTAGTCGTCGAGCGACCCCGAGATCTGGTGCGCGACCCGCTTACCCATCTGTCGCTCGGGATAGACGACGTGATCGGCGCCGACGCGTTCGAGGATCTTGCCGTGCTTGCTCGTGATCGCCTTGGCCCAGATCTCCTCCACCCCGGCCTCGCTGAGCGCGAGCACGGTGAGGACGCTCGCCTCGATGTCGCTGCCGATCGCTACGACGGCCCGGTCGAAGCTCGCGACCCCGAGCTGGCGCAGCGCCTCCTCGTCGGTGGTGTCGGCCTGCACGACGTGGGTCAGCTCCGAGGACCAGCGCTGCACGAGGTCGGGGTTCTCGTCGATCGCAAGCACCTCCTTGCCCATGTCGACGAGGCTCTTGGCCACCGCGGATCCGAAGCGGCCCAGTCCGACGACGAGGATCGACTCGGGCACCCGCCGGTTCGTCTTCCTACCGATCACGACGCACCTCGGTCGCGCGGCGTTGGTCAACCGACAATGGGACGCTCCTCGGGCAGGTGGTAGTGGCGGCGGTGGCTGCGCAGCGCCAACGCCGAGGCGACCGTGATCGTGCCCACGCGGCCGACGAACATGAGCACCATGATGACGACCTGGGCGGAGGTGTCGAGTCGCGGCGTGAGTCCGAGCGAGAGCCCGACCGTGCCGAACGCCGAGACGGACTCGAACACGACGGGCGTCAGCGGCAGGTCGGTGACCGACACGATGACCATGGACCCGAGCGCGACCAACCCCACGCTGATGAGGGCGACCACGAGGGCCTGACGCTGGGTCGCCTCGCTGATGCGCCGGTGGGCGATCGTCACGTCGGTCTCGCCGCGGATCTCCGAGAGGATGACGAACGAGAGAAGGATGAACGTTGTCACCTTGATGCCGCCGGACGTGCCGGCGCTGCCGCCGCCGATGAACATGAGGATGATCGTGACGAGCACCGTCTCCTCGCGGATCACCGCGTAGTCGACGATGTTGAACCCGCCCGAGCGCGGCATGACACCGCCCGCGAGCGACGCGTTGATCTTCTCCGTCACGGCCATGGGCCCGAGGGTGGCCGGGTTGGTCCACTCGAACCACAGGAAGGTCGCGATGCCGACCCCGAGCAGCAGCATCCAGCCGTAGAACGTGATGCGGGTGTGCACGGTCCAGTGGTCGGGACGGCGCCGCTTGAGCCACAGCTCGAACAGCACGGGGTAGCCGAGGCTGCCGATCACGACGGTCAGGCACATCGGGACGATGACCCACGGGTCGGCGACGAAGCCCATGATGCTGTCGCTGTGCAGCGCGAACCCCGCGTTCGTGAACGACATGCACGAGTAGAAGAGGCCGTGGCCCAGCGCGGCGAACGGGCCCATCCCGTAGGCGAGCCAGAACCGGATACCGAGAACGACACCCACGGCCACCTCGATGCTCGCCATGAGGACACCGATCCGCACGAGCAGCCGGCGCACCTCGCCGAGGGTCTGGGTCTGGGTCTCGGTCTGGGCGACGAGGGTGTCGCTGAGCTGGATCCGCCCCCGGACGATGAGCGCGAGCAGCGTCGCCGACGACATGATCCCGTACCCGCCCATCTGGGTGAGCAGGATGATGACGGCCTTGCCGAACGGGGTCCAGTACGTCGCCGTGTCGACGGTGGTCAGGCCGGTGATCGTCGTCGCGGACACGGCCGTGAAGATCGCCGGGAGAACCTGCACGTCGCCCGGGTGCGAGACGGGCAACAGCAGCAACGCGGTCCCGAACAGGATGACGGCGAGGAACGCGGCCGGCACGAGCCGCACCGGCTTGAGCATCGCGCGCTGGAACGACGACGCCACGCCTCACCTCCTCCCCCGCGGTCCCGGGTGGACCATCGCCGATTGTGACACCCGCCCCGCGAACGCCGGGGCGCACCGGCCACCGGGTCGGCGCACCGGGCGCGGGTCGCTCAGAACTCCGTCGAACCGCGCCGGCCGCGCGGGCGGCCGTCGGGGTCGAAGACGTGCCGGTAGAGGAGCGTCGCCCACGGCCGCTGCCAGGCCGCCACCGTCGGCACGGACAGGGTCCGGAGCCGGCCGGGCGGCCGGGGCCCGAGGCGTCCGCCGTCGTGCCACTCGTCGAGGTCGAGCGCGCACGCGGCCATGGCGCCGGCCATGACGTGCGGGTCCTCCAGATCGGGGCGGTCCTCCCCCTCGGGCACGCCGAGGTGCTCGCGGGAGAGGCGCAGGCGCAGGTCGCGGGCGTACCGGGCCGGGGGGTGCCCGTCGGAGGCCGGGCCGGGCACCGGCTCGTCGTCCCAGACCACGGCGGTGAGCTCGGTGTCGTGGGTCCAGCTGCGCCGGTTGAAGTTGTCGGAGCCGATCGACGCCCACCGGTCGTCGACGACGCACACCTTGGCGTGCACGTAGATGGGCAGGCCGGCCTCGTTCTCGAGCCCGTAGAAGGCGACGCGGTCGCCGCCCGCCGCGCGCATCGCGGCCATCGCCTCGCGCCGTCCGACGAGCGACGGCGGGGTGGCGATCGGGCCGGTCTGGGTGGGCAGCCTGGGCAGGACGCAGACGATCCGCAGGTCGGGTTCGCGCCGCAGCGCGTCGACGAACGTCTGCGCGATCGGCGCCGACCACAGGTACTGGTCCTCGACGTAGATGATCCGCCGCGCCCGCGTCAGCGCCTTGGCGTACCCGCGGGCGACGCTGTACTCCCCCTGCGGCGCGAAGTCGTAGCCGTGACGCAGCCGCGGATAGGTCCGGAGGATCTGCACGTGATGGGTGCCGCCGTCGCCTGAGGGGACGGGCGGGGGCGGAGGCGCCTGGCGCGGAAGGGGATCGGGAGTCTGGTCCTCGCGGGACAGGAAGCTCTGCAGCCGCTGGACCGGGTGCCGCGTCAGGGGGTTGGAGTCCTCCCAGCGCTCCCGGAACGCCGTCTCGACGTCGTGGACGACCGGTCCGCGCAGGGCCACCTGCACGTCGTGCCAGGCGGGGGTGTCGCCGAACGCGGACGACATCGACACCGGCTGCGGGTCGCCGAGGTGACGCTCGTCGTCGCGACGCGAGTGGCACAGGTCGATGCCGCCGACGTAGGCGACGTCGCGGGTCGGGTCGTCGCCGTGGCGCAGGACCACGAACTTCTGATGGTGCGACCCGCCCGAGAGGACGCGCATGTCGCGCAGGCACTCCCCGCCGGCCTCCTCGATCTCCTCACCGAGGTGGTCGGCCTCGGTGCTGGAGTAGCCCAGCCGGTCCCAGTGCGAGCGCCACACCAGTCCGCGGACGTCGACACCCCGGCGCGCCGCGTCCTCGAGGACCGCGCTCACCTCACTGCCGGGTTCGCCCGTGAGCCGCTCGTCGGGGTCGCCGCGCCAGTCGACGAAGAACACGAGGTCGCCCGGGCCCATCGCCTGGATGCGGGCGTGGAGGTCCCCGTAGTAGGTGGCGCCGTGCACGAGGGGATCGGCCCGGTTGCCCGACGACCACGCGTGCCCGCCCGGATGCCGGGCGTCGATGCGGGTGTGGGGGTTGCCTCGCTCCCCCTCGGTCAGGAACCAGTCCTCGAGGCGCACCCGACCATCGTGCACCTGCGGGCCCCGGCGCCGCCCGCCGTCCGGCGGCGCGGCGGCGACCGGACCGCGAGACGCGCCCGTCAGTTCGCCGTCTGCGCGGCCCAGAGGTTGACCCCGGACTCGACGGCGTGCTCGTCGATCTCGGCGAGCTCCTCGTCGGAGAACGACAGGTTCTTCAGGGCGTCGAGGTTGGCGTCGAGCTGCTCGACGCGGCTCGCCCCGAGCACCGTCGAGGTCATGCGGGGGTCGCGCAGCACCCAGGCGATCGCCATCTGCGCGAGGGTCTGGCCGCGCTCCTTCGCGATGGCGTCGAGCGCCCGGACGTGCCCGAGCGTCTCCTCGGACAGGTGCCCCTGGTCGAGCGAGCCGTCCCGAGCGGCCCGGGAGTCCTGCGGCACGCCGCTCAGGTACCGGTCGGTGAGCACGCCCTGCGCGAGGGCGGTGAACGCGATGCACCCCATGCCCTGCGCCTCGAGCTCGTCGAGGAGGTGTTGTTCCTCGATCCAGCGGTTGAGCATGCTGTACGACGGCTGGTGGATGAGCAGCGGCGTCCCGAGGTCGCGCGCGATCTGCGCGGCCTCCTTGGTCTTGGCCGCGGAGTAGCTGCTGATGCCCGCGTAGAGCGCCTTGCCCGACCGCACGGCGGTGTCGAGGGCGCGCATGGTCTCCTCGACGGGCGTGTCGGGGTCGAAGCGGTGGCTGTAGAAGATGTCGACGTAGTCGAGGCCGAGGCGGCGCAACGACTGGTCGAGACTCGCGAGGACGTACTTCCGCGACCCGCCGCCCTGGCCGTACGGGCCGGGCCACATGTCCCAGCCGGCCTTCGTCGACACGATGAGCTCGTCGCGGTACGGGGCGAGGTCGGTGGCGAGCAGCTGGCCGAAGTTGATCTCGGCCTGGCCGTAGGGCGGGCCGTAGTTGTTGGCGAGGTCGAAGTGCGTGACGCCGCGGTCGAAGGCGCGGCGCACGATGGCCCGCTGGGTCTCGAAGGGCTTGTCGTCGCCGAAGTTCTGCCACAGGCCCAGCGAGACCGCCGGCAGCTTCAGCCCGCTGCGTCCGCAGAACCGGTAGACCATGTCGTCGTAGCGCGTGTCGGAGGCGGAGTACGTCATGGGCCACATCCTGCCCGCCCGCGGCGAGGCGTCGCGCGGCGGGCCGGGGGCGGCTCCGGCGTCGGCCTGCGCCCCTCGGGCGACGAAGGCGAGGGTCGCGTCGGGGGCCGCCGACCGCGTCGTCGGCACTCGAGCCTCTGGTCGCGCTTCCTCACACCCGCCCACCACTCCGAGCGCACCCACCCGGTGTCGGCGGCCGCGTCGTCAGCACTCGAGCCTCTGGTCGCGCTTCCTCACACCCGCCCACCACTCCGGGCGCACCCACCCGGTGTCGGCGGCCGCGTCGTCAGCACTCGATGACGTTGACCGCCAGGCCCCCGCGCGCCGTCTCCTTGTACTTCACCTTCATGTCGGCGCCGGTCTCGCGCATCGTCTTGACGACCTTGTCGAGGCTCACGACGTGGGAGCCGTCGCCGTGCATCGCGGTGCGGGCGGCGGCGATGGCCTTGACCGAGGCGATGGCGTTGCGCTCGATGCAGGGGATCTGCACGAGCCCGCCCACCGGGTCGCACGTGAGGCCGAGGTTGTGCTCCATGCCGATCTCGGCGGCGTTCTCCACCTGCCCGGGCGAACCGCCCATGACGGCGCACATCGCGCCTGCGGCCATCGAGCACGCCGACCCGACCTCGCCCTGGCAGCCCACCTCGGCGCCGGAGATGCTCGCGTTCTCCTTGTAGATGACGCCGATCGCGCCGGCCGTGAGGAGGAAGTCGACGATCCCGTCGTCCGAGGCGCCCGGCACGAACCGGGAGTAGTACGACAGGACGGCGGGGATGATGCCGGCGGCGCCGTTCGTCGGGGCGGTGACGACCCGCCCCCCGGCGGCATTCTCCTCGTTGACGGCGAGCGCGAACACCTCGACCCAGTCGATGCCGCGCATCGGGTCGTCGTCGTCGGGGCGCTCACACAGGGAGCGGTAGAGGTCGGGGGCCCGGCGGCGCACGCGCAGCCCGCCGGGCAGCGTGCCGTGGGTGCTCAGCCCGTTCTCGATGCACTCGCACATGACGGCCCAGATGTGCAGCAGCCCCGCCCGCACCTCTCCCTCGGTGCGCCACGACAGTTCGTTGGCGAGCATGACCTGCGCGATCGACAGGCCCGACGCCGCGCAGACGGCGAGCAGCTCGTCACCCGTCCGGAACGGGTGGGCGACGGGGGTCGTGTCCTCGACGACGCGGTCCTCGGGTCGGGTGGCGACGTCGTTGACGACGAACCCGCCGCCCACCGAGTAGTAGGTGCGCGCGTCGATGACGACGTCGTGGTCGCCGGGGCCGGCATGCGGGCCGCCCCCGCCGTAGGCCGTGAACGTCATCCCGTTCGGGTGCAGCGGCAGGGACCGGCGCCGGTGCATGACGAGGTCGTCGCTCTCGTCGAAGGCGATGTCGTGCTCGCCCGCGAGCCGCAGCCTCTTGTCGGCGCGGATCTGGTCGAGCCTCCCGGCGACGGCCCGGGGGTCGACGCTCTCGGGGTGGGCGCCCTCGAGCCCGAGCAGCACCGCGGTGTCGCTGCCGTGGCCGTGGCCGGTCGCGCCGAGCGACCCGAACAGCTCGGCCCGCACCCGACGCACCCGCGACAGGTCACCGCCCTCGCGCAGGGTGTCGGCGAACGTCGCCGCCGCCCGCATCGGGCCCACCGTGTGCGAGCTCGAGGGCCCGATGCCCACGGAGAACAGGTCGAAGACCGACAGCGCCATGTCCGCCGCCCCGGCTCAGCCGGCCAGCGCGGGGTACAGCGGGAACCGCGCGGCCAGCGCCTCCACCCGGGAGCGCAGCGCGGTCGCCTGCTCGTCGGACAGCTCCGGGTCGAGCGCCTCGGCGATGACGTCGGCGACCTCGGTGAACTCCTCCGGACCGAACCCGCGCGTCGCGAGCGCGGGCGTGCCGATGCGCAGGCCGGAGGTGACCATCGGGGGCCGCGGGTCGTTCGGGACCGCGTTGCGGTTGACCGTGATGCCCACCCGGTGCAGGCGGTCCTCGGCCTGCTTGCCGTCGAGCGTGCTGTCGCGCAGGTCGACGAGGACGAGGTGCACGTCGGTGCCGCCGGAGAGCACCTTGACGCCCTTCTCGGCCATGCCGGGCGCGGTGAGGCGTTCGGCGAGGAGGCGGGCGCCCTCGAGGGTGCGGCGCTGGCGGTCCTTGAACTCCTCGGTGGCCGCGAGCTTGAACGAGACGGCCTTCGCGGCGATGACGTGCTCGAGCGGCCCGCCCTGCATGCCGGGGAAGACGGCCGAGTTGATCTTCTTCGCGATGTCGGCGTCGTTGGACAAGATGATGCCGCCGCGGGGGCCGCCGAGGGTCTTGTGCGTCGTCGACGTCGTCACGTGCGCGTGCGGGACGGGGTTGGGGTGCAGGCCCGCGGCGACGAGGCCGGCGAAGTGGGCCATGTCGACCATGAGGTACGCGCCCACCGCGTCGGCGATCTCGCGGAACTTCTCGAAGTCGAGCTGGCGGGGGTAGGCGGACCAGCCGGCGATGATCATCTTCGGCCGGTGCTCCTGGGCGAGGCGCTCGACCTCGGCCATGTCGACGCGCCCCTCGCCGTCGACGTGGTAGGGCACGACGTCGAACATCTTGCCGCTGTAGTTGATCTTCATGCCGTGCGTGAGGTGCCCGCCGTTGGCGAGGTCGAGGCCGAGGATCGTGTCGCCCGGCTGGAGCAGCGCGAAGAACACGGCCGTGTTGGCCTGGGCGCCCGAGTGGGGCTGCACGTTGGCGAAGCCCGCCCCGAACAGCTCCTTGATGCGGTCGATGGCGAGCTTCTCGACGACGTCGACGTGCTCGCAGCCGCCGTAGTAGCGACGCCCGGGGTACCCCTCCGCGTACTTGTTCGTCGCGACCGAGCCCTGCGCCTGCATGACCCCGACCGGCGCGAAGTTCTCGGACGCGATCATCTCGAGCGTCGTCTCCTGGCGGTTGCGCTCGGCGTCGAGGGCCTGCGCGATCTCGGGGTCGACCTCGGCCAGCGACTGGTTCAGCGTGTTCATGTCGCGAGTCTGTCAGATGCACCACACCCGCGACAGGGGCGCGCGACGCGACGCGCCCGGGCGCCTTCGGGGCGTCGCGCGGGCGGCCTCGCGTCGGCCGGAGGCGCGGCGGGCGGGCCGGTCCCGGGCGGGCCCCGGCGGGCGCGCCTACCCTGGCCGACATGAGCACCCCCGCCCCCCTCGAACCCGTCGACGCGCTGCGCCGGATCGCCTTCCTCATGGAACGCACGCGGGGCGAGACGCGGCGGGTCGAGGCCTACCGCAAGGCGGCGGCGACGCTGCTGGCCACCCCGGCCGACGAGGTGGCCCGGCGCATCGCGAACGGGACAATCACCGACCTGCCCGGGATCGGCAAGAGCACCGGGGCTGCCATCACGGCGGCCGCCGCGGGCGAGGTCCCCGACCGGCTCGCCGAGCTGGAGGCGACCGCCGCCGGTCCGCTCGTCGAGGGTGGGCAGGAGCTGCTCGCGGCCGTGCGCGGCGACCTGCACAGCCACTCCGACTGGTCCGACGGGGGCTCTCCCATCGAGGAGATGGTGGCGACGGCGATGGAACTCGGGCGCGAGTACCTCGCCCTCACCGACCACTCCCCCCGCCTGCGCGTGGCCAACGGGCTCAGCGCCGAACGCCTCACCCGCCAGCTCGGCATCGTCGACGCGATCAACGGCCACCTCGGCGACGACTTCCGCCTCCTGCGCGGCATCGAGGTCGACATCCTCGACGACGGCACGCTCGACCAGACCCCGGAGATGCTCGACCGGCTCGACGTCGTCGTCGCCTCCGTGCACAGCAAGCTGAAGATGCCGAAGGCGCAGATGACGCGGCGGATGGTGGCGGCGGTGAGCCGGCCGCGCACCAACGTCCTCGGCCACTGCACCGGCCGGCTCGTCACCGGCGGGCGGGGCACGCGACCCCAGAGCGAGTTCGACGCCGCCGCCGTGTTCGCGGCCTGCGCCGAGCACGACGTCGCCGTCGAGATCAACTCGCGCCCCGAGCGGTGCGACCCGCCCGACGAGCTCATCGGCCTCGCCCTCGACGCCGGGTGCCTGTTCTCGATCGACACCGACGCCCACGCCCCCGGCCAGCTCGACTTCCTCGCCTACGGCTGCGAGCGCGCCCAGCGCCTCGGCGTTCCCGCCGATCGGATCATCACGACGTGGCCGGTCGATCAGCTCCTCGCCTGGGCCCGACCGGAACCCGCGGCGTGAGGCGGCGCCCCGGTCCCGGCCCGGCCGATCCCCTCGCGAGGGGTCCGGAACCCCGCCGCGGAGCCGTTTTGGAGTTGGGCGCATTTCTCCCCTATGC
Organism: Agilicoccus flavus; assembly: GCF_014857905.1. Classification (GTDB taxonomy): domain Bacteria; phylum Actinomycetota; class Actinomycetes; order Actinomycetales; family Dermatophilaceae; genus Agilicoccus; species Agilicoccus flavus. The sequence goes on from NZ_JACYXE010000009.1 coordinate 198,072, forward strand.
TCATCGAGTCCTCGAACGGATCCGAGCTGCTGCGGTACGCAGGCGTAGGTACAGCGAAGGCGGCGGGGCCTGACGAGACACCAGGTCCCCATCGTCTAGCGGCCTAGGACCCCGCCCTTTCACGGCGGTAGCACGGGTTCGAATCCCGTTGGGGATACGCACCACCAGAAGTACCCTCTTCAACGAGGCCCCGTAGCGCAGTTGGTTAGCGCGCCGCCCTGTCACGGCGGAGGTCGCCGGTTCGAGCCCGGTCGGGGTCGCTCTGATTCACCAGGGCCAGGTAGCTCAGTTGGTACGAGCGTCCGACTGAAAATCGGAAGGTCGGCGGTTCGACCCCGCCCCTGGCCACCACGGAAGCCGCAGGTTCCCTCCCCGGGACCCTGCGGCTTCGTCGTTCCCCGCTTCCCTCTGCAGCCTCGGCGGGCGGGGGTCCGCGGACGAAGAACCGTACCGACGACATCGGCAGGACGCGCTTGTGCATCTGCGCCGGTCACGGGCCTGCACCCTCGCGGGTGAGGCGGTCCGTGTCGTCGATACGGTTCTTCGATCTCGGCCACCCCACGGCGCGGCGCCTGATCCGCGCCGGCACCGGCGCCCCCGGATCAGCGCGTCCGCTCCACCCGCCCCTCGTCCCACACGGGCTCGGCGGACTCGACGACGCGGCCGTCGGCGCGGAAGACGACGAACCGGTCGAAGCCGCGGGCGAACCAGCGGTCGTGGGTCACCGCGACGACGGTGCCGTCGAAGGCGTCGAGGCCCTCCTCGAGGGCCTGCGCCGACTGCACGTCGAGGTTGTCGGTCGGCTCGTCGAGCAGCAGCAGCGTCGCGCCGCTCAGCTCGAGCAGCAGGATCTGGAAGCGCGCCTGCTGACCGCCCGAGAGGGAGTCGAAGGTCTGTTCGGCGGCGTGGGCGAGCTCGTAGCGGTCGAGCACGCGGGCCGCCTGCTCGCGGCCGCGCCCCTCGCGATGGCCGTCGCCGCGGTGCAGGATCTCGACCAGCGTGCGCCCGGCCAGCTCGGGGTGGGTGTGGGTCTGGACGAACCAACCGGGCCGCACGCGCGCCCCGAGCCGGGCGCGGCCGGTGTGCGGGACCGGGTCCACGGGACGGTCCTCGACCGGCCGGTGCTCGACGTCGGGGTCGGTGCCACCGGCGGCGAGCAGGCGCAGGAAGTGCGACTTGCCCGACCCGTTCGACCCGAGCACGGCGACGCGTTCGCCGTACCAGACCTCGAGGTCGAACGGCCGCATCAGGCCGGTGAGCTCGACGCCCTCGCACACGACGGCCCGCTTGGCCGTCCGCCCGCCGCGCAGGCGCATCGTCACCTGCTGCTCGCGCGGGATGCCCTGCGGCGGGCCCGCCTCCTCGAACTTACGCAGCCGGGTCTGGGCGGCGTGGTACTGCGAGGCGAGGCCGTCGTTGTACGCGGCCTTCTGCTTGTACATGAAGACGAGGGCGCGCAGCTTCTCGTGCTCCTCGTCCCAGCGCCGCCGCAGCTCCTCGAGCCGCTCGAAGCGCGTCCGGCGGGCCTGCGCATAGGTCCGGAAGCCGCCGGGGTGCACCCACAGCGAGTTGCCGCCCGCGCCGAGCTCGATCGTCGCGACCCGCGTGGCGACCGCGGCCATGAGCTCCCGGTCGTGGCTGACGAACAGGACGGTCTTGCCCGACGCGGCGAGCTGCTCCTCGAGCCACACCTTGCCCGGCACGTCGAGGTAATTGTCGGGCTCGTCGAGCAGCAGCACCTCGTCGGGACCGCGCAGCAGCGCCTCGAGCACGAGCCGCTTCTGCTCCCCGCCGGACATGCTCGACAGCTCGCGCCACCGGCAGCGTTCGTACGGGACCCCCATCGCCGTCGTGCAGCACGCGTCCCACAGCACCTCGGCCTTGTAGCCGCCGGCGTCGGCGTAGTCCGACAGGGCCTGCGCGTACGCGAACTGGGTCGCCTCGTCGTCGGTCTCCATGAGCGCGAGCTCGAGCCGGTCGACCTCGGCCGCCGCGGCGCGGACCCGCGGGGGCGCGACGGACAGGAGCAGGTCGCGCACGCACTCGTCGTCGCGGCCGACCCGCTGGCGCATGATCCCGAGGCCGCCGCTGCGCGTCACCGCGCCCGCGTGGGGGGTCAGCTCGCCGGTGACGATCCGCAGCAACGTCGTCTTCCCGGCCCCGTTGGCGCCGACCAGCGCGATCTTCGCGCCGTCGCCCACCCGGAGCGCGACGTCGTCGAGCAGCACCCGCCCGTCGGGCAGGTCGTATCGGATGCCGGCCAGGTCCACGTGTCCCACGGGGAACCAGTCTGGGTCATCCCCGCGCGGGGCCGAAGCGAGTTTTCGGGTGGGGCGCGCCCCACGGGGTCACCCCGGACGCGCCGCCGCACGTCCGCCGGCCCGGTGTGGCCGTACGTCAGTGCTCGATGTCGACGTCGCCGCTCTGGGAGCGCACGCGCACGACACCCTGGGCCTTCGGGTCGTCCTGCACGTCCACGTCGTTCTCGCCGCTCGTCTGCACGTCGATCCGGTAACTCGGCGCCCGGGGGAGCTCGAGGTCGACGTCACCGTCCGTGGTCCGCACGTCGGCCGAGCGTAGGGCCGACGAGGGGTCAGAGAGGTCGAGGCGGACGTCGCCGCCCGCCGTGACGGCGACATCGGCGCCGGCGGAACGCCCGCGCACGTCGCCCGACGTCGTCACCGCCACGTTTCCCCCCACGCCGTCGAGGTCGACGTCGTCCTGCGAGGTCACGCGGACGCTGTTGTACCAGCCGCCCCCCATCTCGACGTCGCCGGACGCGGCGACGACGTCGACGTTCGAGCCGGGAGGGATGGTGACCTCGGCCGCGCGCGAGAGGGGGGCGGTGCACGACGTGTCGACGACGAGGGTCGCGTCCTCCCGCCACGACCGCGCCGTGCATTCGGACCGCGGGCCGCGCATGGCGACCCGCACCGCGTTCGCGTTCGCCTGGGGGCGGACGGTGAGGTCGCGGTCCCCCGTGCGGATCTCGATCCGCTCGACCCCGGCGGCCACCGTGGCGTCGTGCCGGGAGGTGGTCATGACGAGTCGTTCACCGCCGAAGCTCAGGGCGAGCAGACCCGCGAGGCCTCCGGCGACCGCCCAGCCGGCGAGTCGGCGGCGTCGGGTGCGGGGCAGATGACGGGGATGGCCGACGCCCCGGCCGGGGGTCGACGGGGGGTCGCCGCCGGGCGGTGACCCCGCCGGCGCGGGCGAGCCGGGTGGCGGCGGTCCGCCCGGAGGGTATCCGGGGCTGCCGCGGCCGCGCACGACGTCCTCGACGCGTGGGAAGTCGTCGTCGCCGCCGAACCGCGCGGTGCCACCCACGGTCAGGCTCCGGGCGAGACGAAGAGGTTCACGGCTCCATCGTGACCCATCGGAGAGCGACAGGCGAGGACACGAGAGATGGACCGATCGGTCCACCCGGGCTCGCAGACGGTCGACCGACCAGTCGACCGGCAGCTCCCAACTGGACGTGCGACCGGTAAAAAGGCCCTCTCACCTGCAGCGATGCAGTTTGCTCACAGGTGTCGGACGGGTTACCTTCGAAAGCGGAGATGTCCTTCTTGGGGGAACCGTGTGCCCGGTGACGTATCGGTGCGCACGGCAAGACGGGCCAGATGGAGGGGTCATGACGCGTCCGAAGTCGGCGACCGACCGGGCTTACCACGACACACGAGGACGCATCCTCGACGGTGTCCTGGCCGGCGGCGACGTCATCACCGAGGGTCAGGTATCGACCGCCCTCGGTATCAGTCGTACCCCCGTCCGCGAGGCGTTCCTGCGCCTGCAGGCGGAGGGGCTGCTGCAGCTCTACCCCAAGCGGGGTGCCGTCGTGGTGCCCGTGTCGGCCGAGGAGGTCGACTCCGTCATGGAGGCCCGCGAGATCATCGAGACGTTCGCCGCGGAGAAGCTGCTCAGCGAGAACGAGCACCTCCCGGCCGCCCTCCTCGACAACATGTGGCTGCACCTGTCGCACATGCAGACCGGCCTGCAGAGCGGGACGGCCGCCGAGTTCTACGACGCGGAGACCGGCTTCCACCTGGGCCTCGTCGCGGCGTGCAGCAACCCCTACCTCGTCGACCTCTTCAGCAACCTGCGCGACCACCAGCGGCGCCTCGTCGTCGCGGCCGGCGGACGCACCGGATCCCCCCGCCGTGAGGCCAGCTACCGCGCCCACGTCGACATGTCCGGGCATCTCGAACGCGGCAGCCTCGACCGCTACCTGTCGGCCCTGCGCGCGCACCTGCGCACCGAGCGCACCGCGCTGCACGCGCACGTCTGACCGATGGGTCCTCGGCCACGGCGACGCCCCCGACGCTCACGGCGTCGGGGGCGCTGTCGTTCTCGGTCGCGAGGCGGTGGTCCGGCGTGAGGGGTCAGGGCGTGCGCTGCTCGGACGAGGCGAACATGTTGGGATCGAACCCGCCGTCGGAGAACGTCTCGGTCGTCCGCGTCTCGCTCACCTTGGCGTTCGGGCCCTCCTTGAGGAAGCTCGCGGCCACGGCGTAGACGAGGTGGGACAGCAGCCACGCCACGGCGAGGGCGGCGAGGAAGCGCAGGCACGTCTCGTCGAAGGGCATGGTCCCCTCGACGAAGCCCATGATCGCGGGCAGCGACATGACGAAGGCCCCGAGGACGACGATGCCGAAGGGCACGCCCCCGGTCTCCTCCACCACGGTCTCGGTGGTCGAGCCGGCGGTCCCCTTGGCGCCCTTCTTGCCCTTCTTCCCCTTAGGCGGCCGTGACTTCGGCGACATTCACCACTCCTGACGTGACGAGGGTGAGCTGGCCACCCAGCTCCGAGTAGGAGAGCACCGGGGTGCGCGGCGCGGCCTGCTCGAGCAGGCGCCGGACCGACAGCCGCAGCGGTTGCGCGCACACGAGGACGGGGGGATCCCCGGCTCCCTCGGCGGCGGCGACGACGCGTGCGGTCTCCACGGCCAACCCTTCGGCCGTCATGGGGTCGAGCATGAGGAAGGAGCCGGAGTCGCTCGTGCGCAGCGACTCGAGCATCCGCTGTTCGAGGATCGGGTCGAAGGTGATGACCGACAGGCGACCGTCGACGGCGTGGCCGGCGGCGATGGCGGGCCCGAGCGCGGTGCGCGCGGCCTCGACGAGACCCTCGGCGTCGGGGCTCTGCTTGGCCCGCATCGACATCGCCTCGAAGATCCGCACGAGGTCGCGGATGCAGACGCGCTCGTTGAGCAGGGCCTGCAGCGTGCGCTGCACCTCGCCCAGCGACAGCGGCGCGGGGGTGAGCTCGTCGACGACGACGGGGTGGGACTGGCGGACCATGTCGACGAGCATCTTGACGTCCTCGCGGCCGAGCAGCTGCGCGGCGTGGACGCGGACGACCTCGGCCATGTGCGTCGTGATGACGGAGCTGCGGTCGACGACGGTGGAGTTCGCGAGCGCCACGTGCTCGCGCAGCTCGGCGGGCACCCACTTGGCCGCGAGCCCGAAGACGGGCTCGGTCGTCGGGGTGCCGGGGAGCTGGTCGAGGTCGTCGCCGATCGCGAGGATCATCCCGGCGGGCGCCTGGCCGCGCGCGACCTCGACGCCGTGGACGCGGATCGCGTAGTGCCGCGGCGGCAGGTCGAGGTTGTCGCGGGTGCGCACGAGCGGGACGACGATGCCGATCTCCTGCGCGAGCTTTCGCCGCAGGGCCCGCACGCGGTCGAGCAGGTCGCCGCCGGCCGCGGCGTCGACGAGGTCGATGAGGTCGTAGGCGAGCTCGAGCTCGAGCGGTTCGACGCGCATGTCCTGCGCGATGGCGAGCGGGCTGTCCTTCTGCGGCGTCGTCGGCAGCTCCTCGACCTCCTCGGCCTCGGCCGCGGCCGCGAGGTCCTCCGGCTTGGGCAGCCGCGTCGCGAGCAGGAGCAGTCCGCCGCCGATGAGCAGGAACGGCAGCTTGGGCAGGCCGGGGACGAGGCCGAGGAACAGCACGGCCCCGCCGGCGATCTGCACGGCCTGGCGCTGGCGACCGAACTGGTTGAGCAGGTCGGTGCCCATGTCGTTCTCGGTCGTCGCGCGCGTGACGATGAGGCCGGTCGCGACGGACAGCAGCAGCGCGGGGATCTGCGAGACGAGGCCGTCGCCGACGGACATGAGGCTGTACGCCTCGATGGCCTCGCTCGCGCCCATGCCCTTCTGCACCATCCCGATGACGAAGCCGCCGATGAGGTTGATGAGCGTGATGATGACCGCGGCGATCGCGTCGCCCTTGACGAACTTGCTCGCACCGTCCATGGCGCCGTAGAAGTCGGCCTCGGCGGCGACGTCCTTGCGCCGCTGCCGGGCCTCGTTCTCGTCGATGAGGCCGGAGTTGAGATCGGCGTCGACGGCCATCTGCTTGCCGGGCATCGCGTCGAGGGTGAAGCGCGCGGCCACCTCGGCCACGCGGCCGGCACCGTTCGTGATGACGACGAACTGGATGACCATGAGGATGACGAAGATGACGAGGCCGACGACGATCGAGCCGCCGACGACGAAGTGGCCGAACGCCTCGATGACCTTGCCGGCGAACCCGTCGAGGAGCACGAGGCGGGTCGTCGCGATGTTGAGCGAGAGCCGGAACAGGGTCGCGATGAGGATGAGCGCCGGGAAGATCGAGAAGTCGAGCGGGCGCGTCACCCGCAGGCTCACGAGCAGGATGAGCACCGAGAAGCCGATGTTGAACGCGAGCAGCAGGTCGAGCAGCAGCGTGGGCAGCGGCACGACCATCATGACGACGATGCCGATGATCGCCGCGGGGATCCCGACCTGTGCGATGGTGCCTGACTTCACACGGACCTCGAACTCTCAGAAGTGACCTCACGGGTCCCAGCCCTACGCGAACCCATCGACCGGCGCGCACCCGACCTGAGCTGCGGGGCCGCCGGCCACGACCCCTGCGCAACGGCGTGCGGGCAGGCCCGGGGGCCGGGACCGGGCGGGGTCGGCGCGGGTCTCAGACGCCGGCGCCCACCCGGGGCTCGGCCGGGCTCGCGGAGGCCTCGTCGCCGGTGTCGTAGGCCTCGATGCCGAGGGCGGCGTCGGTGAGGTCCTCGGGCAGGTCGACGCCGTTGTACTCGGGGTGGCGCAGCGGCGAGTCGTGCGTGCGGTCCGTCGCGTGCAGGTCGGACATGCGCATGACGAACGCGAGCACCTGCGCGACGGCGTCGTAGAGCTCGAACGGGATGTAGGAGTCGACCTCGCACAGCTTGTAGAGCATGCGGGCGACGATGACGTCCCGCACGAGGGGGATGCCGTTGGCCTCGGCCTCGGTGCGGATGCGGGCGGCGAGGTGGCCGGCGCCCTTGGCGACGACCTGCGGGGCCCCCGACCCCGCCTCGTACTTGAGGGCGACGGCGATGTGCGCGGGGTTGGTGAGCACGACCGTCGACTCCCCCACGGCCGCCATCATGCGTCGCGAGCCCATCTCGCGCTGCTTGGCGCGGCGCTGGGCCTTGACGTGCGGGTCACCCTCCTGCTGCTTGTTCTCGCGCTTGATCTCGTCCTTGCTCATGCGCAGCGACTTGCCGACGCGGTGCCGTTCCATCGCGTAGTCGGCCACGGCGATGACGAGACCGACGACCGAGATCATCGTCAGCACGCGCATGGCGGCGTCGGCGGTGATCGTCAGGATGGACATGAGGGACCACTCGCCCGTGCCCGTCACGGCCCGCATCGTCTGCTGCACGATCTGATAGGCGATGACCCCGAACACGACGAACTTGATGAGCGTCTTCGCGAACGTCCACGCGGCGTGGGCGCCGAACATGTTCTTCAGCCCGGCCCACGGGTTGAGCTTCTTCCACTTGGGCTTGAACCGCTTCGAGTGGATCTTCGTGCCGCCCTGGACGATGTGCCCGAGGGCGCCCACGACCATGCAGCCGAGCACGATCGGCGCCATGATCTGCAGCGACGCGAGGAGGCCGTCGCGGAACAGCTTCTGCGCGTCGCCGAGGTCGGGATTCTCGATGATGCGCACGATGCCGTGCGTGAGGACCTCGAACTCCCGCGACAGGTTGCTCACCATGGCGCGCCCGAGCACGACGAAGACGAGGACCGTGAGCCACATCGACAGGTCGGCGGTCCGCGGGACGTTGCCCTCCTCGCGGGCCTTCTTGAGTTGTTGCGGGGTCGCCTTCTCGGTCTTCGACGACTTGTCCTCACCGGCCACGGCTCACCCGCCCAACATGACGAGGGCGGGCTGGTACTGGCCGACCACCTGGTCGACGATCCCGGTCACCGCGACGGGCAGGAGGGCGACGGCGACGGCCGCGAGGCTCACCGTGAGGATCGTCTTCACGGGGAAGCTGAGCTGGAAGACGTTGAGGCTCGGGACGGCCCGGCTCACCATGCCGAGCGCGAGGTCGGCGAGGAAGAGGCACGCAAGCACCGGACCCGCGATCTCGACGGCCGACACCGACATGCGCGCGATGTCGTCGATGAGCAGCTTGGCGAGGGCGCCGAGGTCGGGCGGGACGTCGGGCAGCACCTTGAACGAGCTGAGGGCCCCGCGGATCATGAGCAGGTGCCCGCCGCTGGTGAACAGCAGCGTCGTCCCGATGAGGTACTGGATGCGGCCGAAGATCGAGCTGTTCGTGTTCGAGAACGGGTCGAGCATGCTCGCCATCGCGAACATCGAGAAGAGGTCGATGAGTTCGCCCGCGGCCTGGATGGCCGAGACGAGCAGCAGGGTGATGAACCCCATCGTCGCGCCGCACAGCACCTGGAACCCGACCGCGCCGACGAGGACCCACGTGCTCGTGAGTTCCGGCACCTGGCCCACGACGAGGGGCGCGACGGGCAGCGCGAGCGCGAACGCGAACAGCACCCGGATGCGCCCGGGAATGGACCGGCTCGCGAACGGCGGCGCGAGGACGAGGAACGCGCTGATCCGCGTGAAGACGAGCAGCACCGCCATGAGCAGATCCAGCGGCGCGGTGCCGCTCACTTCTGGATCATTTCCGGGATCTCACGGATCATCTCCGTGGTGAACGCCACCATCTCGTGCATCATCCAGTTGCCCATGAACAGGAGGATCACGGCGACGGCGACGAGCTTCGGGACGAAGGTCAGCGTCATCTCCTGCACCTGGGTCACCGACTGCAGCAGCGAGATGATGAACCCCATGACGAGGCTGACGATGAGGATGGGCCCGGCGAGTTTCGCGCCGAGGATCATCGCCTGGACGGCGATGTGCATCACGTCGTTGTCGCTCATGGCGCGCCCCTACCGATAACTCGTGACGAGAGCGGTCGTGATGAGGGCCCAGCCGTCGACCATGATGAACAACAGGAGCTTGAACGGCAGGGAGATCATCACCGGCGGGAGCATCATCATGCCCATGCTCATGAGGACCGAGGCGACGACGAGGTCGATGATGAGGAACGGGATGAAGATGACGAACCCGATGATGAACGCCGTCTTCAGCTCCGAGAGGACGAAGGCGGGCACGAGGGTCGAGAACGACACGTTCTCCCGCGTCTCGGGCGTCTTCTCGCCGGCGAGCTTGATCATCGTCGCGAGCTCGCTCTTGCCCGTGTGCTGGAGCATGAACGTGCGCATCGGCGCGTAACCGCGCTGGATGGCGACGTCCTGGCTGATCTTGTTGCCGAGGAACGGCTGCACAGCGGTGTCGTTGATCTGCCCGAGCACCGGCCCCATGACGAACAGCGACAGGAACAGCGCGATGCCCGCGAGCACCTGGTTGGGCGGGATCGTCGGCGTGCCGAGCGCCTGCCGGGTCAGGGCGAGGACGACGGCGATCTTCGTGAACGACGTCATGAGCAGGAGGATGGCCGGCGCGATCGACAGCACCGTCATGAGGACGATGATCTTCACGGCCTGGCTGCGGTCGGCCCCACCCTCGACGGCCACCGAGATGCCCGGGGCGCCCGGCGGCGCCGGCGTGGCCGGGGCGCTCGGGTCGCCGGGCGCGGCGGGCAGCGCCGCGACGGCCGACGGCGCCGCCACGGAGTGCGCCGACGCGGTCCGCGCCGACGACGCGGGCACGACGACCACCGACCCGGCGCCCTGGTGCGCCGAGGCTGCGGCGGAGGCGGGGGCGGCGAGCCCGACGACCCCGCCCACGGCGAGGGCGGCGAGCGCGCACGCGCGCAGGAGTGCCGCGGATCGGCCGGTCACGCGGGTTGGCGAGTGGGTCTCACTCACGCGACTCGTCGTGGGGTCCGACACGGTGTTTCCCTTCCCTGCGGAGCATGGACTCGAAGAGGTCGACGGCCGAGGCGCCCTGGGCGCGCACGGATCGCACGGTGGCGTCGTCCTCCTCGGGTTCCAGATCGGCAGGACCGAGGTCGGTCAACACCTGAACGCCGTTTTCGGTCACGCCGAGCACGAGCAGTTGGCCGCCCACGCGGACGACCTGGACCGAGACGCCCCGCGCGAGGTGGTGGCGCGCCAGGACGTCGACGGCGACGGCCGGGAGGGCGGAGCGGCCGCCACGGACCCGCCGGCGGCGGGCGCGGCGGGCGCCGTTCGCCTCGCGGCGCTCGAGCCAGCGGGCGAACAGCACGACCAGCCCGAGGACGATCGCCAGCGAGACGATCATGCGCAGGACCAGTACGAGCGTCCCGCCGTCGGTCACGTGGTGACCCGACCGTCCCGGTCGGGGGTGACGACCTCGGAGATGCGGACGGCGAACTCCTCGTCGACGACGACGACCTCGCCGTGCGCGATGAGGGTGCCGTGGACGAGCACGTCGACGGGCGCGCCGGCGGCGCGGTCGAGTTCGACGATGGACCCGGGGGTGAGGCCGAGGATCTCCTGCACGGTCAGGCGCGTCCGGCCCAGCTCGACGGAGACGCCCATGACGACGTCGCGGAGCAGGTCGATGCGGCGCGGGTCGGTGAAGCCCATCGTCACGCCCGCGAACGGCTGGAACGCGACGTCGGAGACCCCGGCCTGGAGGGCGGCCTGCTCGGCCGCGTACCGCTCGGCGTCCTGCTGGGCCCGCGCCGCGGCCGCGGCCTGCGCCTGCGCGGAGAAGCCGGCCCCCGGCACCCCCGGCACGCCGCCCGGCATCCCGGGGTCGCCGGGCCCGCCCGCCGGTCCGCCGGGGACTCCGCCCGCGGCGGCCGCCTCGGCGGCGCCTCCGGTGCCGGCCCCGGCGACGTCGGCCCCGGTGTCCCCCGAGGCGTCGGTCTCCTCGGACTCCTCGGCGTCCTCCCCCGCCTCCGCGGCCTCGGCCGCCGCGACGGCGGCGGCGAGCTGAGCGGCCGCGCCCTCGCCGGTGGAGGTGGCGGGCATCGCGAGGAGCATGCCGGCGAGCGTGTCGCCCTTGAAGACGCCGGCGATCTGCGCCTCGTCGGCCTTGTCGAGGGCGTCGAACGCGTCCGTCATGTGGAGCTGGCCGGGGGTGAACTCCCCGAGTTCGCCGGTCAGGGCGGTCAGCGTCTCGGTCAGGGCCGCGGTCCAGACGGTGCGCGCGTCGTCGCGGCTGAAGATCTCGCCGTCCTTGTGGTCGACGAGGCCCGTCACGATGAGCGTGACGTTGCCGACGTTCGCGGGGGCGCCCTTGAGCACCGACTCGACGGCGTAGGCGCCACCGGGCAGCGACATCGTCGTGGCCTGGATGGCGTCGAGCGGCGTGATCGTCAGCTCGGCAGGGTCCGCGAAATGCGCCGGCAGCACCTGGGCGGCCGCCACGAGTGCGGCGTCGACGTCCGGAGAGGTGGTTGACATGGGCTTCCTTCGCGGGTGGGTCAGACGTTGACGATCTGGCAGGCCAGGCGCTTGCCGTGGCTACCAGGGACGGCCTTGGCGACGGGGACCCCGTCGGCGGTCATGGTCAGGGGCTGATTGGTCGGGTGGCGCAGGGGCACGACGTCGCCGACCTCGAGCTGGAGGATGTCCTTCGAGGCCAGGCTGATGGGCTCGAACGCGACGGTGACGCGCACGGGCACGTCGCTCATGCGTTCCTGGATGTGCTCGGCGGCGAGCGCCTGCGCACCCGTGAGCTCGAGCTCCGGCTTCGCGTCGATCGCGTCGAGGACCGGCTGCAGCGTCGCGACCGGGATGCACAGGCTGGAGTTGACCACCTGGTCGCCGATCTTCAGCTCGAAGTCGGACACGATCATCGGGTCGGACGGCGGGGCGAGCTGCAGGAACGTCGCGTCCGCCTCGAGGGCCGTGACCTGCGGTTGGATCGAGGCCAGCGTGTCGAAGGCGTACGCCAGCTCGTGCACGATCCGCTGCACGAGGTTGCGGATCAGGCCCGACTCGATCTCCGAGAGCTCACGTTCCGGCTGGTTCTCGTGGCCGGGGCCGCCGAGGAGCCGGTCGATGACGTTCATGACGATCGGCAGTGGCAGGTGGAAGATGCCGGCGCCGGTCAGGGGCGGGAAGTTGAGGATCGCGAGTACGGACGGCACGGGCAGGCGGCGCGTGTAGTCGTCGTAGGTCGACTGCTCGACGTCCTCCAACGTCGCGTGCGCCACGGTGCGCAGCGTCGTCGACAGCACGGTCGCCATCTGCCGCGCGAAGGTCTCGTTGACCATCTGCAACGCCCGGACCTGCTCGCGACTGAACCGGCTCGGGCTACGAAAGTCGTAGGGAAGCGGTTCGGGGTTCACAGCACCTCACATCGGCCGAATCGGCCTCCACCTGAGGGCTATCCGTCGGTGGAGGGTGGGACGGATCGGGGTCGCGGTGCAGGTCGGGCGCCCGTGACCGGCCCGCACGCGCAGGGATGGGCGGACGCGTCACTGCATGACGAACTGGGTGAAGTAGACCTTGAGCACGTCGCCCTCGTAGCGCTCGTTGACCTCCTTGGAGAGCGCGGCCTGCGCCTCCTCGCGGGTCTTGGGCTTGAGCAGCTGCTGGTAGCTGTACTTCGACAGGGTCGTGATGGCGGCGTCGCGGGCCTTGGAGCCGTCGAAGCCGCCCTTCGCGAGGGCCTCCTCGCCGCCGGCCGCGGTCGTCGCGGCCTCGCTGAGCTGCAGCGCGAGCTGCGTCTTGAGGAACTTGCCGTCGGAGAGGTTGAGGGTCATCTCGTCCTCGAGCGCGACGACCGCGCCCGGCTCTTTCGCCGGGTCGGGCTCGGGCTCCTTCGGCTTGAGCAGCATGAACGCGACGACGCCGCCCGCGATGAGCACGACGAGGGCCGCACCGATGATGATGAAGAGGAGCTTCTTGCCACCCTTCTTCTCGGTCTCCTGCTCGGTGTCGTCGGTCGCTGTGCTCATCGGGGTCTTCTCCTGGAAGGGTCGGTTCGTTCGGGTGTCGGGCGTCGGACCCCGGGCTCAGTGCCCGGGCGTGACGACGGGGCCGGCGGGCTGGTCGAGGGACGTGATGGTCGTGGCCGCCGCCGCGGGAGTCGCCGAGGACGAGGCGCCGGCCGCCGCGGGGGCCGGGGTCGCGCCGTCCACGACGCTCGGGGCTCCGGTCGCCTCCGGGATGGGCGCGGCGGCCGCACCGGTGGGGGCCTTCGTGCCGGCCGAGTCGCCGGTGAGGGCGACCGTGGGCAGGATGACGACGGCGACGCGGCGGTTGCGGGAGCGGCCCGTGTCGTTGACGTTCGTCGCGATCGGACGCTGGTCGGCGTAGCCGGCCGCCGAGATCCGCTTCGACGGGATGCCGTCGACGAGGAGCCGCTCGAGCACCGTCGTCGCTCGGGCGCTCGACAGGGCCCAGTTGGAGCTGTAGCGGCCCGAGATCGGGACGTTGTCGGTGTGCCCCTCGACGGTCATCGCGTTGGGCAGCTTGCGGATCATCGGCGCGATGGTGTCGAGCACCTTCACCCCGCCCGGTTTGAGGTCGGCGGCGCCGGTGTCGAAGAGCACCTTGTCCGTGACGATGTTGACGACGAGACCGCGCTCGTCGAGCTGGAACTGGATCGCCTTGTCGAGGCCGGCGGCTTTGAGCTGCTTGGCCAGGTCGGCCTTGAGCTTCTCGAGGTTCGCCTTCTCGGCCTGCGCGGCGGCCGCGGCGGCCTGCTGCTTCTGCAGCGCGGCCTGGGCCATCGGCGCGGGCGCGGCGGCCGGGTCGTCGGCGGGCACGTTCTTGTCCTGGCCCGGCTTCTGGTCCGACATGATGCCGTCGGAGCCGGAGAGGGTGCCGGTCTCGCCCTGGAGGGCGAGGTTGGCCTGGCCGAAGCTCTCGGCCGTGCCGCGGCTGAACTCCTCGAACTTCTTCTGATCCACCTTGCTGATGGCGAACATGACGATGAACAGGGCGAGCAGCAGGGTGAGGATGTCGGCGTAGGAGAGCACCCACCGTTCGTGGTTGGCGTGCTCCTCGTGCTCCTCGTGCTTCTTCTTGCGGGCCATCAGGCGGCCTTCGCTTCCTTGGCGTCGCCCGGCGCACTGTTGGGCAGGGCGCTGCGCAGCTTCTGCTCGACCATGCGGGGGCTCGTGCCCGCCTGAACGGCGAGGACGCCCTCGATGATCATCTCCATGTTGGCGGCCTCGAGCTGGCTGAGCCGCTTGAGCTTGCCCGCCATCGGCAGCCACGCGCCGTTGGCGATGAGCACACCCCACAGGGTCGCGACGAACGCCGAGGCGATCATGCCGCCGAGGGCGCCCACGTCGTCGAGGCTGCCGAGAGCGTGGATGAGGCCGAGGACGGCCCCGACCACACCGATGGTCGGGGCGTATCCGCCCTGGGCCTCGAGGAAGCCGATGGCGATCTTGTCGCGGTCCTTCTTCGCGGCGACGCGGGCGTCGAGGAGCTCGGCGATCTCGTCGGCGTCGGTGCCGTCGACGGTCATCTGGATCCCCTCCTTGAGCAGGGGGTCGTCGATCTCCTTGGCCATGTCCTCGAGGGCGAGCAGGCCCTCGCGGCGGGCGCGGTCGGCCATCTTGACGATGACGTCGACGAGACCGGAGCCGTCCGGAGCCTTCTTCGTGAAGGCCTCCTTACAGCCGACGAGCGCGACCTTGTACTCCGACATGAGGAGGCTTCCGGCGGCGGCACCGAACGTGCCGACGAAGATGAGCACGAGCGCGGCCGGCTGGAAGAGGGCGTTGAGGTGGACGCCGTCGAGGATCGCGGTGGCGATGACGGCGGCGAAGGTGACGCCGACGCCGACGATGGTTCCCTTGTCCATGGCTCAGTTCTCCGGAGTCGACACGGACCGCAGGTGGCCCTTGGGCGCACGCGGCTGGACGGGGGTGGCGGAGGCGTTGAGCACCGCGGCCCGGAAGCCGCAGACCTCGTCGACGATCGCCTCGACGCTCTCAGAGACGACGTAGCGCGTGCCGGACACCAGCGTGATGACGGTGTCGGGCGTCGACTCGACCCGCTCGATGAGGTCGGGGTTGAGCGCGAACGACGTGCCGTTCCGGCGCGTGACTGTGATCATCGGGTGTCCCATCCGTGGCGGGGGTCTGACGTTGCCGGACGTTCCTCGACCGACGGAATCCCCATCGGCACCATTGCCGTGGAGCTGAAGGTCGTGGTATAGGCGGACGGATGCATCACCGCAGGTGAGCGGTGCCGTGCGCAAACGACGGCAGGCCACGGGCGCCGGCGGGGATGTCCCGCGACGACGCGTCCGTGGCCTGGTGGGCCGGGGTCGGCCTGGTGGGCGATGGGCCTGGTGGCGGCGGCCGGGTCAGCGCATCTGGTTGATGCGGTCGACGAGTTCGTCGGTCGTCGTCATGACCTTGGCGTTCGCGGAGAAGCCGCGCTGGGCCATGATCAGGTGGGTCAGCTCGGCGCCGAGGTCGACGCCGGAGTGCTCGGTGACGCCGGAGATGAGGTCGCCGAGGCCGTTCTGGCCGCTCGTGCCGAGGATCGCCGCGCCCGAGGCGTTCGTCGCCGCGAACTCGGTGTCGCCGACCCTCTCCAGGCCCGCCTCGTTGGTGAACCGCGCGAGCTGCACCTGCCCGATGACCCTCTGGGCGCCGTTCGCGCCCATGCCGACGAGCTGGCCGGCGGCGTTCATCGTCATCGACCGGGGCCGGTCCGCGCCCTGCGGCACGGTGAGCGGCTGCCCGCCGACGCCCAGGACGGCCTTGCCGTCGCCGGCGCGCAGCGTGCCGTTCGCGTCGAAGGTGAAGGTGCCGTTGCGGGTGTAGACGGGCCCGTTCGCGCCCTGCAGCACGAAGTAGCCCTCCCCCGCGATGGCGAAGTCGGTGAGCGTGTTCGTGATCTTGAACGCGCCCTGGTGGAACTCGCCCTCGATCCCGCGCAGGTCGGCTCCCAGGCCGACCATCGCGGCGTTGCGGGCGCCCTTCGGCTGCGGCATCGGCGTCATGCCGGTGCCGCGCGCGAGCTGGGAGAGCTTGTCCTCGAACATCGCCCGGCTCGCCTTGAACCCGTCGGAGTTGACGTTGGCGATGTTGTTGCCCGTGACGTCGATGTACGTCTGGTGCTGACGCAGTCCGGAGACCGCGACGTCGAACGAACGGAACATGGTGGGTCCTCACCTCGGTGACGCGACGGCGATACGGGCGGAACGGGGGTGAGGGGGTGGTGCGCGCCCCGGCCGCGGCGCCCGGGTGGGTCGCCGCGGCCGGAGGATGCGAATCAGCGCAAGTGATCAGCGCTTCATGTTGATGAGGTCCTGGAGGACCTCGTCGGAGGCCGACACGACCTTCGAGTTCGCCTGGAATCCGCGCTGCGCCATGATGAGGTTCGTGAACTCGCCGGCCAGGTCGACGTTGCTCATTTCCAGCGTTCCGGCGGTGACGAAGCCCATACCCTTCTCGTTGTCGGCAGGGAACGCCAGCTCAGGAGATCCTGAGTTCAACGTCTCCTTGAACATCGTCCCACCGACTCGCTCGAGGCCGTTCGGGTTGTTGAACTTCGACAGGGCGATCTTACCGATGTCGACGAGCGTGCCGGTCGCATCCCCGACAGCAACACCAGAGATCGTCCCGTTGGGGGCGATCTGGAAGTTCTGCCAGGCAGCGGCGCTGATCTGGATCTTCTCGGCACCGCTGGCATCCGTGGCGTCCGGACCGTCGCCCATGACGTAGCTGCCGTCACCCGTCACGAGGTACCCCTCCTTGTCGAGGGAGAACGCGCCGTTGCGTGTGAAGAACTTCTGCCCACCCTTGTCGACGATAAAGAAGCCGTCACCCTGGATAGCAATGTCGGTGGCGACGTTGGTCACCTGGAGGCCACCCTGGGTGAAGTTTCCTGAGATCTGTCCGAGCCGCACACCGAGCCCGATCTGCGAGGGGTTCATACCGCCCACGCCGTTATCC
Source organism: Agilicoccus flavus (assembly GCF_014857905.1). Lineage (GTDB taxonomy): Bacteria > Actinomycetota > Actinomycetes > Actinomycetales > Dermatophilaceae > Agilicoccus > Agilicoccus flavus. The sequence continues at coordinate 215,237 of NZ_JACYXE010000009.1, forward strand.
ACGTTGGGACCCGAGGCGTTCCGGACGACCTGGGACAGGCTGTCCTCGAAGACCGCCCGGGTCGACTTGTACCCGGTCGTGTTGACGTTCGCGATGTTGTTACCGGTGACGTCGAGGTAGATCTGGTGGTTGCGCAGACCGGAGACGGCCGACCACATGGAACGGATCATGGAATTACTCCTCCTGGTCGGGCCGCGTGGGGCCCGAGGATCGTGCTGGCTGATACGGGACGGGGTGTCCGTCGGGGGCCGATCGCGACCGGAGGGCTGTCGTTCTCGGTGGGTCCGTCGTCCTGACGGGAGTCGTCATCCGTGACGTCGTGCGGTTCGTGATGAGACCGGTGCGGACCGGTCGGTCAGGCGGTGCCCGACCCCGTGGCCGGGGTCGTCGTGCCGGCCGTGGCGGAGGAGGTGGTGGTGCCGGTCGGCGCCTTCACCCCGGCGACCGAGGCGAGGGGCACGTCCTTGCCACCCACGATGAGGATCGGCCCGGCGGTGTCGAACCTGACCGAATCGACGACACCGTCCACCTTGGTCTCGGGGTTCGTCGCCTCGGCGTAGGTGACCGTCTTGCCGACGAGGCCGACGGCGCTGCTCATCCGCTGCTCCATGAGCATGGCGGCGTAGCTCGACTGGCCGGCCTGCGTCGTCGCGGTGAGGGCCTCGACGGCCTTGCTCATCGCCTCGGCGCTCGTCGCCATCTCGTTGACGCGCTCGATCATGCCCATCGACGCGGTCTGCTGCATCATCTGCGCGGTGTCGGCCGGCTTCGTCGGGTCCTGGTACTTGAGCTGGGCGACGAGGAGCTTCATGAAGTCGTCGGCACCGAGCGACCCGGACGTCACCTTGTTCACCGACTTCGCGGTGTCGGTCATCCCGGCGGCGGGCGACGAGACCCAGCCGCCCTGGCCGTCGGAGGTCACCGTCGGCGGCGTGTAGGGCACCTCGCGGCCGTCGACGCGGATGTAACCGGGCTTCGGCGGCGTGTACGGGACATAGGTGGGGGCGGCTTGGCCCACGGGCAGGCTGCTCATGGCGTGTCCTCTCAGACTTGGACGTCGAGGGATGCCTGGCCGGTGGCCGCGTCCCTCGTGATGGGCTCGGAGGTCGATGGGGGCGCGTCGCCGTGGGGCGAGCCCCCGTGGCCGTGACCGCCGCCGTGGCCGGACCGGGCGCCGTGGCCGCCGCGGCCGCCGTCACCGGAGGCGAGGCCGGCGTGCTGGGCCCACTGGCGGGCGGCCTGGTCGCGGTTCGTGCTCACGTCGAGGGAGCCGGACTTCAGCCCCATCTGCGCGAGCTCCTGGCGGAGGCCGTCGAGGTTGTCGCGGAGCAGGTCGCGGGCGCCGGTCTCGATGGTGTGCATCTGGATCGACACCTCCCCGCCCCGCATCTCGACGACGAGGCGCACCGGGCCGAGGTGGCCCGGGGTGAGGTTGAGCTGCAGGTGGTAGGACCCGTCGGGGCCCCGCAGCAGCGGGCCGACGGCCGAGACGACCTGGCTCGTGACCGGCACCGGCGCATTCCCGGCCAGGGTCGCGGTCGACGCGGCGGGGGTGACCGGCGCCGACGACGTCGGCACCTGCGTCGGCACGGCCGGGGGCGCGTACGCGGAGCTCGTCTGGCTCGCGGCGTTCGCCGCCGCGGGCGAGGCCGCCGCGGCGGCGGCCTCGGCCCGGGCGGTCGCCGACGAGCGGGCCGTGTCGACGCGCAGGTCGAACGAGTCGCTCACCCGCTCGCGCGGGGTCACGTCCAGGCGAGGCTGCTCGCGCGGCGCCGGCTCGGGCGCCTCGACGTCGGTCGCAGCGTTGACGGTGCGGGACGGCTCGCCGGTGAGGGCCGAGGCGTCGGCGGCCGATTCGGGCTCGAGCGCCGAGACGACGCCCGAGGCCGCCGGGGCCGACGTCGTGGAACCCGGCGCGGGCAGGAGCACGACGGCGTCGCCGCCGGCGTCGACCGGCAGTGGCGTGGCGACCACCGGCGGGGCGAGGTCGACGTCGGCCGGGACGGGCACCTCACCCTCGGGGGTCGAGCCACCGCCGGTGGCCCCGCCGTTCGTTCCCGCGCTCGAGCCACCGTTCGGGCCCTGGTCCGGGGCGTCGCCGTCGGTGTTCGAGGTGGGCGTGCCGGCGGGGTCGGTGGCCGGCGCGGTCGGGTCTGGCGTCGCCGGGGTACCCGGGGTGCCCGGGACCGCGGCGCTCGGGTCGGGGTCGGTCGCCCCGGCAGCGGCGGCCGCCGTGGCGCCACCCCACGTGCCCGGCCGGCCCGCCGGGTCGGCGACGATGTCGGTCGGGACGGGCGTCGCCGCGACGGGCGACGCCGGGGACGCCGGTGTATCGGGGGTCGTCGCGCCGGCGGGGGCCGCCGACGTGCCCGGGACCTGCGGTGCGACCTCACCGGCGGGGGCGCCCGCGCTCGGTGCGGGGGCCAGGGCGACCGGGGCGGCGGGAGCGGCACCGGTGGCGCCGGCCGCCTCCGACGCGGCGGGCGCGGGAGAAGCAGGAGCGGTCGCGGTCGCCGCGAGCGCCGACGGGCCGGTCGCGCCGACAGGGCCCGTCCCACCGGCGAGCGCCGAGGGCGCGGCCGTCGTCGGCGCGGCCGCGGTGGGTCCCGGGGCGGCGGCCGAGGCGGCGCCCGCCGCCGACGCGGCGAGGAGACCGTCGGACGAGACGCCGAACGCCCCGGCGGCACCCGAGCCGGCGGGCGTCGCCGACGGCGCGGTGGCACCGACCGCCGCAACCGACGCGCCGGTCGTCGGGCGGTCCGTCGCGGAGGAGCCGACCGTCGCCGATGTCGACGTCACCTCGCCGGCCGTCGCCACGTTCGATGCGCCCGCGGGCCCCTGACCGGCCGCACCGAGCGCCGTGGTGGGCACGGCGGTCGTCGCCGCCGGGCCGCCGGCGTCGGCCGCGGAGAGAGCGGACACAGCAGAGACCGTCGGGAGGGCGCCCTCGGCGGCGGTCGCCGCGGCGGATCCCGTCACCCCGGCGACCCCGGCCGGCAGGAGGACGGCGCCGGGCAGGCCGGCGGCGGAGGCGAAGGTGCCAGGGGCGACGTCGGTCGCGGCGGTGACCGCGCCGCTCGTCGCGCTGACGGCGCCGGCCGCGGCACTCCCCTCGCCCGCCCCGGAGAGCACGGCCTCGAACGCGGACCGGTTGACGGCCTGGGCGAGCAGGGCGGCGGCGCTGTCGCCGGCGGCCACGGGCGTCGACGCGTCGCCGTTCCGCTCGCGGTCCACGGCCCGGGAGCGGGAGCCGACCGGCGAGGCGTCGGCGGTGTCGCCGCGATCCCCGCCCGGCACGCGGGCGTCGCGCGCGATCCGTGTCCGCCCGCCGGCGGCGGCGTCGAGGGCCGAGTCGAGCGCGCGGCCGAACGCCTCACCGGCGGCGGGCCGGAGGCGCTCGGTGCGGGTCGCGCGGCGCCCCGTCGAGACGCCGTCGACCGCCGCGGTGGGCAGGCTCAGATCGGTCATGCGGACACCGTCCCCAGGTTGGCCATGATCTTGCGCACGTAGTTCTGCGTCTCCGCATAGGGCGGGACGCCGTCGTAGCGCCGGACCGCGCCGGCCCCCGCGTTGTACGCCGCGAGGGCGAGCCGCACGGAGCCGTCGAACGTCTTGAGGTGGTCGCGCAGCAGGCGGGCCGCGCCGTCGACCGCCTGGGCCGGGTCGAACGAGTCGCGCACCCCGAGCCCGCGGGCCGTGCCCGGCATGAGCTGCATGAGGCCCCGCGCGCCGGCGTGGCTGACCGCCGTGGTCGTGAAGTTGCTCTCCTGCTTCGCGACGGCCGCGAGCAGGTCGGCGGACACGCCGTACTTCGCCTCCGCCGCCGTGAACAGGGCCTGGAGCGTGGCCGGCGCCTGCGCGAGGACCGAGCCGGGCAGGGCCGCGCCCGTCCTGCCCAGGCGGGTCATCGCGGGACGCACGGCCGTGGTCGCGTTGACGACGGACGCCGCCGGCGTCGCGTCCTCGACCCCGCCGAGGCCGTCGCCGAGCAGGTTGGCGACCCCGGACTTCGCGGCGGTCGCCGACGCGTCGCCCCACGTGTCGTCGACCGGCGCACCGGCCCAGCCGCCGGCCGACGTCGTCGCGCCGGTGGCGGCAGAGGACGAGCCGAGCGAGATCGCGGCGTTCGCGACGGCGGCGCGAGCGGCCGAGACCGCCGAGGCGGCGCGGGCGGACTGCACGGCCGACACCCCGGGCGCCGACGTCGGACCGGTCGTGGCCGACGGAGCCATCGAAGCCGCCGGAGCCGATCCCACGCCGTCGAGGCGGGCGTCGCCGGTCGTCCCGGCGCCGCGGGTGGTCCCGGAGACGAAGGCCGAGTCCGGCAGGTAGCGCCGGATCGTCGTCGGCTTGCGGTAGACCTCGGCGATCTTGACGACGTCGCCGGTGCGCGGGGCGTGGATCATCTTTCCGTCGCCGAGGTACATCGTCACGTGCGTGGCGGGGTCGCCGAAGAAGAGCAGGTCACCGGCCTTGGCGTCCGCGAGCGAGCCGATCCGCGTGCCGACGTCCTGCTGGGCGCGGGCGACGCGCGGCAGGGAGATGCCGTTCTCGCGGTAGACGAGCTGGGTGAAGCCGGAGCAGTCGAGGCCGGTGCGCGGGTTCGTGCCACCCCAGCGGTAGGGCACGCCGAGGTATTTCTTCGCCGACGCGACGAGCCGGTCGACGCGGGCGGTGCCGTCGGTGGCGGTCACGGCGGACGGGCCGCTCGTCGCCGTGGTCGCGGTGGGGCCCGAGGTCGCCGCCACCGGCGACGGGTCGCCCGAGGCGCCCGAGCCGCGGGTCGTGGCGGCCGCTCCGGCCGACGGAGCGGTCGTCGCCGGCGGCGCGGCGAGCGCCTGCGCGGCGCCGGGCTTGGTGGCCACCTGCGTGGGCGGGGCGCTCGGGTCCCACACGAACGGCGCGGCGGCGGTGGCCGGCGCGGCGTTCGTCAGGGCCTTGCGCATCGAGGTGTCGAACCCGCCGGCCGTGGAGGAGGACGACGTCGTCGCCGCGCCGGACGTGCCCGCGCCGACGCGGGAGGCGCCCGACGTCGTGCCGAGGTACGCGGTGACGCGGGCCTGGATCTCCGCGATCCGGCCCTGCGTGCCCGCGATGCCCGTGGCCTCGACCGTCATACCGCTCCTGCCTGGGGTGTCGGGCCCGACGCCGGTGGCATCGGGTGGTTCGGGTCCGTCTGGTTCGGGTCCGTCTGGTTCGGGTCCGTCGCGGCGTCCCGCGGCGGGTGCGCCGGCGGGGTCGCGCCGCGTCGGCGCGCGTGTCCTCCGGCCATGCTCTCTTCGGCCGTCCGCTGATCCGCGGCAAGCATTTCCTCCACGCGGACCTGTTTCGCCCGTTCGACGAGGCGCTCGAGGCCCTGCGTGCGCTGGGAGGCGGCCAAGGTGGCCCGCACGGCGACCCCCCTTGCCGCGTCGGCCGTTTCGACGTCCGCACGCGCCGCGTCGACGGCCTTCGCCGCCGCCGTGCCCCGGGCCGCGGCCGCGAGGAACCCGCCGAGGTCCGTCTCACCATGTGGCAGGCTCGCGGCCTGCCTCTGGTAGTGCTCCCGACGGTCGAGCAGCGCCTGCTCCGCCCGGCGCGCGCCGAGGTTGGCCTCGGCGAGCGCGGCCTTCGCCTTGTCCTCCTCGATGCGCCGGACGCGCAGGAGGGTGTCGTAGGGCGTGGTGAACTTCGGCACGGTCGCGGCCCTCAGCGCCCGGCGGGCAGCGCGCCGTCGTTCGCGATGTCGTGCAGCGCGGACCAGCTCAGCGCCGCGGGCGTGAGGTCCTCCATGTCCTGGCGCAGGAAGCCGTCGATCGTGTCGGCCTGCCGCAGCGCCCGGTCGACCGTCGGGTTCGAGCCCGGGACGTAGGCGCCGATGTCGATGAGGTCCTTCGCGTCGCGGCGGGCCGCGAGCAGCGAACGCAGCACCGACGCGTCGGCGCGCTGCTCCGGGGTCGTCAGCGCCTTGTTCGCACGCGAGATCGACTCGAGCACGTCGATGGCCGGGAAGTGCCCCTGCGTGGCGAGCTTGCGGGACAGGACGATGTGCCCGTCGAGGATCGAGCGCACGTTGTCGGCGATGGGGTCGTTGAGGTCGTCGCCGTCGACGAGGACCGTGTACAGGCCGGTGATCGAGCCGGTCTTGGCCATGCCGGCGCGTTCGAGCAGCCGGGGCATGAGCCCGAACACGCTCGGCGGGTACCCGCGGGTCGCGGGCGGCTCCCCCGAGGCCAGGCCGACCTCGCGCTGCGCCATCGCGACGCGGGTGACGGAGTCCATGCACAGCACGACGTCGTCGCCGGTGTCGCGGAACCACTCGGCGATGCGGGTGGCGGTCGAGGCGGCGCGCAGGCGGACGAGGGCCGGCTCGTCGGAGGTCGCGACGACGACGACCGAGCGCGCGAGGCCCTCGGGCCCGAGGTCGCCCTCGACGAACTCCCGCACCTCGCGGCCGCGCTCGCCGACGAGGGCGAGCACGCACACGGGCGCGTCGGAGCCGCGCACGATCATCGACAGCAGGCTCGACTTGCCCACACCCGAGCCGGCGAAGATCCCGAGACGCTGCCCGCGCCCGCACGGCACGAGCGTGTCCATCGCCCGCACCCCGAGCGGCATCGGGGTGCCGATGCGCTCGCGGTCCATCGCGGGCGGCGGCGTGCCGTCGCTGCCGACGTACTGCACGTTGGTCAGGGGCGGGCCGCCGTCCATCGGGCGCCCGAGGGCGTCGACGACGCGCCCGAGCAGGCCGGGTCCGACGGGCACCCGCAGGGAGCCGCCCGTGGGCGCGACCCGGTTGCCGGCGCGGACGCCGCGCAGGTCCGAGACGGGCATGCACGTGGCGTGCGTCGCGTGCAGGGCCACGACCTCGGCCATGATCGGCCCCTCGTCGCCCTCGATGCGCACGGCCTCGCCGACGGCGAGCTCGAGGCCCGCGACGTCGATGCTCAGGCCGACGGCGCTCGTCACGGCCCCGGTCACCCGGGGTCGGGCGGCGGCGGTGAGGTCGGCCGTCAGGTCGGCCAGGGGGTTCACGGGTGCAGCACCGCCCGGACGCGCTCGAAGGCGCCGGCCACGCTCGCCTCGACCTCGAGGTTCTCGGCCACCGCGACGGCGTCGCCGCGCTCGACCGACAGGTCGGGCACGAGGCGGGCGATGTGCCACTCGGTGATCTCGCCGGTGATGTCGGTGACGAGCGCGACGTCGGCGGGGTGCATGCGCACCTCGAGGGACGTCCGCCGCGGCACCTGCTCGAGGGCGCGCCGCAGCGCGTCCTGCGCCGCGCACTCCCCCACGCTCAGGTGGTGGCCCACGACGGCCTCGGCGATGTCGACGGCCAGGCCGGCGATGAGGTCGCGCAGCTCCTCCACGCGCGGCGCCTGGTAGTCGAGGGCGCCGACGACGGCCTCCTCGACGGCGCCGAGGAGCTGCGACAGGCGCTCGCGCCGGGCGGCGCGCTCGCGGGCGTCCTCGTCCAGGAGCGCCGCCTGCTGCTCGGCGAGCAGGGCGCGGCCCTCGCGGACACCGACCTCCATGCCGTCGGCGTGCCCGGCGACGTACCCGTCGCGGTGCGCCTGCTCGCGGGCGGCGGCGATGACCTCGTCGAGGTAGGGGTCGACCCGGCGCGCGTCGGCGACGCCGACGCCGGCGAACCCGGCGCGGGCGAGGTCGGTCGACAGCCGGGCGGGGCGGGCGCCGTGGTCCTCGCCGCGGCGGATGACGAAGGCGGGGCGCACGGGATCAGGCAACGAACTCATCCCCACCGCCGCGCGACACGACGATCTCGCCGGCCTCCTCGAGCGAACGGATCTGGCGGATGACGACGGCCTGCGCCTCCTCCACCTGCTTGAGGCGGACGGGGCCGAGCACGCTGATCTCGTCGGCGAGCGACAGGGCCGCGCGCTCCGACATGTTGCGCGTGATCTTCTCGCGCACGTCGTCGCGCACGCCCTTGAGGGCCACCGCGAGGTCCTTGGAGTCGACCTTGCGGAGCACGACCTGGATGGCGCGGTCCTCGAGGCCGACGATGTCCTCGAACATGAACATGTGCGCGCGGACCTCTTCGGCGAGGTCGAGGTCGCGCTTCTCGAGCCCCTCGAGGATGAGGCGCTCGGTGGTCCGGTCGGACTGGTTGATGATCTCGACGAGCGGCTTGAGCCCGCCCACCGCCGTAGTGTCGGCGGCCTGCACGAGCGTCGACATGCGCCGCTCGAGGTGGCCTTCGACCTGCTTGACGATCTCCGGCGTCGTGCGGTCCATGATCGCGAGGCGGTGCGCGACCTCGGCCTGCACCTCCGGCGGCAGACCCGAGAGGATGATCGCCGCCTGCTCCGCGCCCATGTGGGCCAGGACCAGGGTGATCGTCTGCGGGTGCTCGTCCTGCAGGTAGGACAGGATCATGCGCGCGTCGACGCGACGGAGGAACTCGAACGGCATCTCGACGAGCGAGGCCGACAGGCGCGCCATGAGCTCGCCCGCCTTGTCCTCGCCCATCGTCGCGACGAGGACCTCCTCGGCGAAGCCGACGCCGCCCTGGACGTAGTACTGGCGGGCTTTGGCGAGCGCCCGGAACTCCTCGAGGACGTCGTCGAGGACGTCGACCTCGACGCTCTCGAGGCGCGCGATCTCGGCCGTGAGGGCCTCGACCTCGCTCTCCTTGAGCGTCTTCATGATCGACGCGGAGTGCTCCCGGCCGAGCTGGACGAGGAGGATGGCGGCCTTGCGCAGGCCGGACATGGTGAGGGTGGACATGAGGGGGATCAGTTCCGTTCTGCCATCCAGCCGCGGAGCAGACGAGCGACCTCGTCCGGGTTCTCCTCGACCAGGTTCCCGATCTCTTCGCGCGCGTCGATGCGCGCCTGGCCCTGGGCGTCGATGGGCGTCGCCTCGAGCACCCGCAGGTCGTCACCGTCGTCGAGCTCGTACGCCGACGGCGCGGCCTCGATCGCGGCGGCGGCGCCGCCGCCGGCGGGCAGCTGCGGCAGGGACGGCGTGGCCTCGATGGTCGAGACCTCGACGGTGCGGGTCCGCTTGCGGCTCTGGCGGAACCCGATGAGCAGCGCGAGCAGGACGAGCAACCCGAGCCCGATGTTCTTGATGAGCGCGATGAGGTCGTCGCGTCGCTCCTGCTCGGCGGCCGCGGCGGCCGCGGCCTCCTGCGCCTGCGCGGCCTGCGTGTTGAACGGCACCTTCTGCACGGTGACGAGGTCGCCGCGCTTCGGGTCGATGCCCGCCGCGGTCGCGATGAGCTGCTGGATCTGCGCCTGGTTGACGGCCGCGGCCTGGCGCGAGTCGAGCATGACGGCCACCGCGAGCCGCTTGACACCGCCGGCGGCCGGCTTCGTCACCGTCGTCTGCGTGCCGACGGCGTTGATGTTCTTCTCGGTGTTCGACTCGTACTTCGACGTGCCGCCCGCCGCGTTCGCCTGGGGCACGGGGATGTTGTCGGGGCCGAGGACGCCGCCGACCGGGGTCTGGCCCGAGCCGTCCATCGTCTCGGTCTTCGTCTCCTCCTGCAGCGGCACCCCGTTGGCCGGCGGTTGGATGTACTCGTTGCGGGTGATGTAGCTGTCGTCGTAGCCGAGCTCGGCCTGCACCGACACGCTGGAGTTGCCCGGGCCCACGGCCTTGTCGAGCATGGCCTGCACCGACTGGCGCACGGTCGCCGACGCCGCCTGCTGCTGCGCGACGCGGGCCTCGCCCGTGCCGGAGGCGCCGGCGGCGCCGGGCGCCGACAGCAGCTTGCCGGCGTTGTCGGTGACGGTGACCGACGTCGCGTCGAGCTTGGGCACCGACGAGCTGACGAGGTGCACGATCGCCTCGACCTGCGGCGCGGTGATCTCCTTGTTCGGCTGCGGCGTGACGAGCACGGCCGCCGTCGTCTTGGCCTGCTCGCGGGTGAAGACGTCGGGCTCGGGCAGCGCGAGGTTGACCGAGGCGGCCTGCACCGTCTCGATCTTCTCGATCGTCTTGCGCAGCTCGCCCTCGGTGGCCTGCTTGATGAGGATGCGCTGCTGGCTGTCGGAGGTCGTCATCGGCGCCTCGGTGACGAGCGAGTACCCGCCGGCGTCCTTCGTGTCGGCCGGCAGGCCCGCGCCGGCGAGGTCGAGCCGGGTCTGGTCGACCGCGTCGGCGGGGACCCGGACCGTCGTGCCCTCGAGCTCGTAGGGGGTGCCCGACTCGGTGAGCTTCTGCGTGATCGCGCTCGCGTCCTGCTGGGACAGCGACGTGAACAGCGGCATCATCGTCGGCTTGTTGGCCCACTGGAAGAAGACGACGCCACCCACGATGGCGATGACGACGGCGATGACCGTCACGGCGCGCTGACCGTTGGTGAACCCGTCGAACGTGCCGCGGACGCGCGTGATGACCTGATGGACCTTGGCGTTCTTCACATCTGCATCCGCATGATCTCGTTGAACGCCTCGACGGCCTTGTTACGCACGGCCACGGTGAGCTGCGTGGCCACGCCGGCCTCGTTCGCGGCGATCGTGTACTCGTGGATGTCCTGCAGGTCGCCGGTCACGGCGCGCACCGCGAGGGCGTCGCTGCGGGCGTGCAGCGAGTCGAGCTGGCCGAGCTTGGACGACAGCATCGTGCCGAAGGACTCGACGCCCTCGACCCGGCCGACCGACGACACGTCCGTGTGCGGCACCTGGGCCGCGACGCCGTAGGCGGGGTTGATGCCGAACCCGGGCGCGAGCCCGAAGTCGGGCATGGACGGGATGGGTGCGATGCTCACTTGCCGATTCCGATCGCTGCTTCGTACGTGGTCTTGGCGCGCTCGGCCGAGGAGGCGTTGGCCTGGTAGGCCCGCTGGGCCATCATGAGCTGCGCCATCTGGTCGCCGAGGTTGATGTCGGGCAGGCGGACGCGGCCCTGCGCGTCGGCCAGGGGGTGGTCGGGCATCTCGACGACGCGGCCGTTGGGGTCGCCCCACATGTTCCCGGCGACGTAGGTGCCCTTGGGCTCGCCGTAGGACGCCGCACGCGCGACGACGAACCGCTCCTGGAACGCGGCCTCGTCCATCGCGCTCACGTCGTTGATGTTCGCGATGTTGTCGGAGACGGCGTCGAGCCACTTGCGGTTGGTGCTCAGACCCGAGGAGGCGATGTTCATCGCGTCGAACATGGGCATGTCAGTTTCCGATCGCCGTCTTGATGCCGTTGAACTTGTTCGTCATCGCCTGCGCGGCGAGCTGCGTCGACAGCACCGTCTGCTGCGCCGCGAGCGTCTCCTCGTCGAGGTTGACGTTGCTGCCGTTGACGCGGGTGGGCTCGAGCGAGCGGGCCGTGGCGACCTCGACGAGACGCGGGTCCTCGCCGTCGGCCAGCGCCTGCTTGAGTGCGGCCTCGAAGTCGACCTTCCCGGCGAGGAAGCCGGGGGTCTCGACGTTCGCGAGGTTGTCCGAGATCGTGCGCTGGCGCAGTGCGAGCCCGGACATGGCCTGGCTCAGCGTGCGCATCGTCACGTCGCCGATGAAGTCGCTCATGGGTCCCCCCTGGGTGGCCGGGTCGCGGGTCACGCGCCGCCGGCCGTGCAATCTGCGGGCGTCCTGTGCCGTTCCGTGGCGTCGGACCGCGTCGGCGTCGAGGCGGGTCCGGGCCGTCCGTGGCCGACTGTCTGATCGGCCGGGGGGGCCCCGGGCTGAGGGGTTACGTCGCCACCCCGGGGGGCCGACTCCGCCCGCCGTGACCTGCGAAGACGTGCCCGAATTCGCAAAGACGTTGTGGGGGTTGCGAACTCGGACGGTTATCCGCATTCGTCGCGCGTCGCCCCGGGCTCCGGCGCGCTTCGCGCATTCGGATGGCCGGCTTTTCCAGGTTTCCGTTTTAACTGTCGACCCGACCACACCCCCGTCGCCTCTGTTAGCGTTGGGCAGCTCCGACGTCGGGCTGACCCGGAGTCGCCGTCGGACGTGTCCGAACCGGCCCAGGCCGGTCACCCCCGCAGGAAGGAGGAACCGTGACGACACCGGCAACGACCAACGACCGGTTCGCCGTCCTGCTCCGGACGTCCATCGCCGACGCCGGCCTCTCCCTCGACGCCGTCCATCGGGCCGTGGCCGAGCGCGGCCAAGACGTGTCCATCACGACGCTGAGCTACTGGCGCAACGGTCGGAGCCTCCCCGCGCGGGCCACGTCGCTCGCCGCCCTGGCCGACCTCGACGACCTTCTCGGTCTCGAGCCCGGCGACCTCCTCGCGGCCGCCGAGCACGACCGCCGCCCCCGGGCGCTCCCCCGGCCCGCCGACATCATCGCCTCCGACGCCGCCCTCGCCGAGACGATGAACGAGCTGTCGCTCGACCTCGGCCTGAAGTGGAACGACGGGCTCGAGCGCTTCGCGCTGCACGCGCTGCTCACCGTCGACGCGAACCGGTCCCAGGTGGGGCACACCGTGCAGCAGAGCGTGCGCGCCATCCGCGAGAGCGTCTCCCGCGTGCCCGTCGCCTACGGCTGGGACCACCCCGACGTGGCCGGCGTCGTCGACGTCGGGCCCGGGCTCGAGGTGGGCCGTATTCTGCCCGCCCCCGACCAGCGCGTCGCCGTCGCCGAGGTCCTCCTCGACCCGCCCATGGTCCTCGACGAGACCCGTCAGCTCTCCTTCACGTTCAGCGAGGGGGTCTCGGCACCGCCCGTCCCGTCCTGGGAGATCGGTGTCATGACCGCCGTCAAGGTGCTGCACCTCGAGATCGCGTTCCATCCCGACGCGCTGCCGTCCCGTGTCGAGGCCTACTCGTGGACCGACGGAACCCTCGAGACGGTCGAGATGTCGCTCAATCCCCACCGCGTGTCTCAGGTGGTCCTCGACGCCCCCCGCGGGACCCACGGCTTCAGGTGGACGTGGTGAGCCGCCGACCCGCCCACGGGCCCGGTCCGCGCGGCGACCGGCGGCGGACGCATCCGCACATGCCCGTCCCCACCCCGATCACGGTGTCGACCGCCGACGGCGACGTGCCCGCCCTCGACCACGGCGGCACCGGTCCCCTCGTCGTGCTCCTGCACGACCGGCTCGAGAACGCGGCCCGGTGGGACGGGGTGGGCCGGCGGCTCGCCCGGTTCTGCCACCCCGTCGCCCTCGACGGGCCCGGCCACGGCCACTCGCGCGTCGGGCCGTTGGAGGCGCCGGTGCGCTGGCGGATGCTCGCCGAGACGCTCGCCCACCTCAACGAGCACGCGCCGGGCCGGCTCCCCCTCGTCGTCGGCCAGGGCATCGGGGGCTGGGACGCGACGTCGGCCGTCGTCCACGACGGCCTCGAGGTCGCCGGACTCGTCCTCCTCGAGGCGGTCATCCCCGGATCACCCGCCGACCAGGTCCACTACCTGCGCCAGTTCGAGGACGAGCAGCTCGCGGAGGCGGTCGCCGAGCGCTTCCGGCTCGGCCGGCGCGCGGCCGACGACGCCGAGCGCGACGCGGCGGTCGACGACATGATGCGCGACGCCGTGGGTGACTGGATGCTGCGCGGCACGGACGCCGAGGTCCTGCGCGCCGAGCTGCTCCGCTCGTTCGTCCCCGACGGTGCGGGCTGGATCCGGCAGCCACGCCCCGAGATTGCGCACGTCATGTTCGCGGTCCCGCCCGGGCACGACTACGGCGCCCTGACCGTGCCGCTCGACATCGTCGCCGCGTCCGACGGCATGGGCACCGACGACCCCGAGGGGTTGCGTCGCCTCGTCGCCGGCCGGACCGACCGGCGCCTCGACGTCCTGCCCGCGACGCGCGACATCGCGGGGACGCACCCGCAGGTCGTCGTCGAGATCGTGCGGCGCCGCCTCGAGGTGCTCGGCCTGCTGCCGCGGGTCGAGCGCGGGGGTCAGCGCGGGCGGTAGACCGCGGCGCGGCCGATCTGCTGGCGCTCCCACGCGTCGTCGACGTTCATCGTCGTCTCGGCGCCGCCGAGGAAGAGGTAGCCGTCGGGCTTGAGGACCTTCTTCACGCCCTGCAGGATCTTGCGCTTCGTCTCGACGTCGAAGTAGATGAGCACGTTGCGCAGGAAGACGATGTCCATCGGCGGCATCGGCGGGAGCGGGTCGGCGAGGTTGAGGAACTTCGTCTCGACCATGGCGCGCAGCCGGGGGTCGATCTGGTAGTTCATGCCGTGCCGCGCGAAGTAGCGGACCAGCAGCGGCGCCGGCAGCCCGCGGTTGACCTCGAACTGGTTGAACACGCCCTCGCGGGTGCGCTCGAGCATCTTCTTGTCGATGTCGGTCGCGAGCAGGCGCACGCGCCAGCTCGGGTCGGCCCCGATGAGCTCCTGCACGAGCATCGCGATCGTGTACGGCTCCTGCCCGGAGCTGCAGGCCGCGCACCAGACGTTGAGGGACCGTTCCCGGCCGCGCTGGACGAGCAGCTCGGGCAGGATCGTCTGGCTCATCGCCATGAACGGGTGCCCGTCGCGGAAGAAGGACGTCTCGTTCGTCGTCATCGCCTCGACGATGTCGTCGCGCAGCGGCCCCGTGGGCGCGGCGCGCAGGGCGCGCACGAGCTCGGCGGTCCCGGCGTGGCCCCGGTCGCGCGCGAGCGTCGTCAGGCGCGACTCCACGAGGTAGGCCTTGCTCGCGTCGAGGACGATCGCGGACCGGGCGCGGACGACCTGGCTGACGAACTCGACGTCGGCGGCGCTCATGCTCATGACGACATCCCCCTGCCGGCCGTGGCGACCGGGTGTGCGGCGGCGGACGCGGAGGCCCGGCCGGAGACCTTCGCCGCGATGGTGTCGGCGAGGCGGCCCAGCGGGACGATCTCGCACGGCAGCCCGGCGGCGACCGCGGCCCCGGGCATGCCCCACACGACGGACGTGGCCTCGTCCTGGACGACGAGGCTGCCGCCGGCGTGCACGACGTGCTCCGCGCCGCGGAACCCGTCGCTGCCCATGCCGGTCATGATGAGGGCGAGGACGTTGCCCCCGTAGACCTCGGTGACCGAGCGGAACATCGGGTCGGCGGCGGGGCGGCAGTAGTTCTCCTGCGGGCCCTTGTCGAGCGCGACGCTGACGTGGCCGCCGCGCCGGACGAAGCGCATGTGGAAGTCGCCGGGGGCGATGAGGAGCTTGCCTGGCATGAGGACGTCGCCGTTCGCCGCCTCCGACACCTTGAGGCGGGCCTTGGCGTCGAGCCGCTGCCCGAAGAGCTGGGTGAAGACCGGCGGCATGTGCTGCGTGACGACGATCGGGACCGGGAACCCGGCAGGGATGTTCGACACGACCTGCGTGAGCGCGTCGGGGCCGCCGGTGGACACCGCGATCGCGACGACGTCGACCCGGCCCGTCGGGGCCGCGGCGGACCCGGTCACGGCCGCGACGGCCTGACCGTTCGGTCCGAAGCCGACATGGCCGGGCCCGTGGGACGCGCCGCCCGACCCGGGCGGCGGCGGCCCGCCGAACGCCGGACGCGCACGCTGCGGCGCGACGGACCGACCGGTCAGCGACTTGATCTTGGGGATGAGCTGGCTGCGGACGGCCTCCATCGACTCCTTGACGGAGCCGACGTTCGCGGGCTTGGTCACGTAGTCGCTCGCCCCGCGCTCGAGGGCGTCCAGCGTCGCGCCGGCGCCGCGCTCGGTCAGCGTCGAGAACATGATGATGGGGAGGCGCTTGTCGCGCTTGCGCACCTCGAGGATCGTCTGCAGACCGTCCATGACGGGCATCTCGATGTCGAGCGTCATGACGTCGGGCTTGAGGACGGGCAGCTTGTCGAGCGCGTTCTTGCCGTTGACCGCCGTGCCGACGACCTCGATCTCCGGATCGGTCGCGAGCACGTCGGTGATGAGGCGGCGCAGGACGATCGAGTCGTCGGTGACGAGGACCCGGATCCTCGGCGCCATCAGAGCAGCCCCAGCATCGCCAGCTTGGACTCGATGATGTCCGAGGTGAACGGCTTGATGACGTACTCGTGGGCGCCGGCGGCGAGCGCGCGGACGATGTTGGCCTGCTCGGCCTCCGTCGTCACCATCATCAGCGTGATGTCGCGCCACTCGCGGTTCTTGCGGACCTCGACGATGAAGTCGAGCCCGTTCATCACGGGCATGTTCCAGTCGACGAGGCACACGTCGGGTCGGGGGCCACGCTGGACGGCCTCGAGGGCCTGCGCGCCGTCGCCGACGGCCTCGACCTCGAAGTCGAGACCGGTCATGATCTTCGTGAGGATCGTCCGCATGGCGCGCGAGTCGTCGATCACCAGAGCACGCATGTTCAACCTCGTCGATCGGTGTTCGGGGGCGCCGCAGCGGCGCGCAGGTGAAGGGGGGCCGGGGCGGAGCCGGACATCAGGCAGCGGCGTCCACGTCGACGGCCTTGTCGGTGTCGAGCACGAGCATGAGCTCGCGGTCGAGCTTGCAGACGTGCGTGACGAGTTCGCGCACGCGGCCCGGGACGGTGTCCGGCGGGGCCTCGAAGCGGTCGAGGTCGGGCTCGAGGACGTCGCCGATGCGGTCGACGAGCAACGACGTCACGGTGTCGCCCGACGTGCGGACGACGACGTTCGTCATCTCCTCGTGCGCCTCGCGGGGCGGCAGACCCATGCGCTCGCGCAGGTCGACGGTGATGACGATCTGGCCGCGCAGGTTGATGAGACCGCGGACCTCGCGGGACGCGAGCGGGACCTTCGTGAGGGTCTGCTCCCGCAGCACCTCCTGGACCGTCTCGACCGGCACCCCGAAGAGGTGACCGCCGAGGCGGAAGGTGCAGTACTGGCTCGCCATCGTTCGTCCTTCCTCCTGGCCGCGCCCTGCGCGACCGTCCCGGCCGGCTGCCGGGGGTGTCGGTGCCGACACTCACCCATCGGCGAATCCGGACCCTTATCAAGCACTCTCGTGCGGGCGCGAGACCGCTCGCGCCGGCGCCGACGCCCCGGATCGCCTCGCCGTCGGAGGGCGGGGCGACCGGGGCGTCGGCGTGGACCGGTCGGTCAGGCGAACGCGCCGGCGTGCTCGGTCGCGCCCGAGTAGGCGGTGAGCTCGGGCGGCATCATGCCCTCGAGCGTCGCGTCGATGTTGAGCAGCTCGGTGACGTGCTCGTTGACGACGGCGGAGCCGAGGTTGCCGCCGGTGTCGAGGTGCGTGCGCACCGCGAGCTCGTCCTCGACGATGTCGAGCACCTGCGCGACGACGAAGCCGAAGAGCTGGCCCTTGTGCTGGCACACGACGACCTGCAGCGAGGCCTCCGCCTCGTTGAGCGCGTCGTAGCTGCCGTAGTCGTCGGCGAGGCGCAGCAGCGGCAGGATGACCCCGCGGTACTGGACGACCTGGTTGGCCCCGACGGTCTCGACGCGCGTCATCGGGAACTCCTCGAGACGCTCGACGCACGCGAGCGGCAGCGCCACCCGGCGTCCGTTCGAGAGCTTGACGACGAGCAGCGACGTCGAGTCCGAGCGCGTGGCGATGGCGGCCTCGGCGGCCCGCTTGGCGGCCTCGCCCGAGTCGTTGACCATGCCGGCGTGCGCGGCGAGGCTGTTCGTGTCGAGGATGAGCGCGACCCGCCCGTCACCCATGAGCGTGGCCCCGGCGTACAGGTCCATGCCCCGCAGCTGGCGGCCGAGCGGCTTGACGACGATCTCCTCGGTGTCCTCGATGTCGTCGACGACGAGCCCGAACTGGCGCTGGTCGGCGCGGAGCACGGCGATGAACGTCGTCTCCGAATCGGCCTTCGGCTCGCCGATGTGCTCGCGCAGGTCCACGAGCGGCAGCAGCTGGCCGCGCAGCCGGTAGACCGGGGTGCCCTGGATCGTCTCGAGGCGCTCCGCCGCCTGCTCGCGGTCCAGGCGGACCAGCTCGAGCAGGTTGACCTGCGGGATCGCGAACATGTTCTCGGCGCCGCGGACGAGCAGGGCGGGGATGATCGCAAGCGTCAGCGGGATCTTGATCCGCGTGATCGTGCCCTTGCCGTACTCGGAGGCGACGTCGATGACGCCGCCGATCTTCTCGATGTTCGTCTTGACGACGTCCATCCCGACGCCACGGCCCGACACGTTGGTCACGGCGGCGGCGGTGGAGAAGCCCGGCTTGAAGATGAGGTGGCCGGCGTCGCGGTCGGACATGGCGTCCGCCTGCTCGCGGGTGATGAGGCCCTTCTCGACGGCCTTGTCCTTGACCTTGCTGGGGTTGATGCCGGCGCCGTCGTCGATGATCTCGATGTTGACCTGGCCGCCCTCGTGGAACGCCCGCATGAGCAGGACGCCCTCGGCGGGCTTGCCCTTGGCGACGCGCTCGTCGGGCATCTCGATGCCGTGGTCGCAGCTGTTGCGCACGAGGTGCGTCAGCGGGTCCTTGATGGCCTCGAGGATCGTCTTGTCGAGCTCGGTCTCCTTGCCCTCCATCTCGACGCGGATCTGGCGGCCGAGGCTGTTGGCGAGGTCGCGGACGACGCGCGGGATCTTGGACCACACGTTCTCGATGGGCTGCATGCGCGTCTTCATGACGCCCTCCTGCAGCTCGCTCGCGACGAGCGACAGGCGGTGCATCGAGCGCTGGAGCTCCTGGTCCTGGCTCGCCGCGGCCCGCTGCACGAGCTGGTTGCGGGACAGGACGAGCTCGCCCACGAGGTTCATCAGGGAGTCGAGCAGGTCGACGTCGACGCGGATGCTCGAGTCGGCCACGGAGCGGACCGGGGCCTTCTCCGCGCCGGCCGGCTTCGCGGCCGCGGCGGCGGCGGTCTGCGCGGACGCGGCGGCCTTGGCGGCGGCCTGCGGGTCGGGTGCGGCGTCGGTCGGGGTGGCCTGCATCTCCGTCGGGGCGGCGGGGGGCGGGGTGACCGCGGGCGTAGAGGGGGCGACAGCAGCGGCGGGGGCCGCAGCGGCGACGGTCGCGCCGGTCACGGCGTCCTCGACGGCGACGGCGGCGGCGACGATGACCTGCTCGACGGCCGCGCCGGCGGTGGCCGCGGCGACCTGGACCGACGCGTCCGCGCCGGCCTGGACCGCGTCGACGACCTGCTGCGACGCCTCGAGCTGCGCGGCCACGGCCTCCGAGGCGGCGGCCTCGACGTCGGCCGAGGCGGCGACGGGGGCGGCGGCGGTCGCGGACGACGGGATCTCGCGGCCCTCGAGGAGCGCGTGCAGCTTCTCGGTGAGCTCGGTGTACTCCTCGTCGCCCTCGTTCTGGTCCTGCTCGATGTGCCCGAGCAGGGTGCGCACGGCGTCGACCATCTCGAGGAGCACGGTCGCCATCGTCGGCGTGAGGGTCATCTCCCCGTCGCGCAGCTTCGAGAGCAGGTTCTCGCCGGCGTGCGCCACCCGCTCGAGGGTGTGCAGCGCGAGGAAGCCACTGGTGCCCTTGATGGTGTGGAGCGTGCGGAAGATGCTCGACAGGAGATCACGCGACGTGGGGTCGCGCTCCAGTGCGAGCAGGTCCTGGTCGAGCTGATCCAGGTTCTCGTGGGATTCGACCAGGAACTCCTGGACGATTTCCTCCATGCCTTCCATCGGCACGCTCCTTGGCGCTGTCGGGGTGAATCGTCGGTCCCATCGGCCCCGGGGGGAACGACCTGAGCGCTAACCCCCTGGCCTCGAACGATGCTCACGCACACGACCCCTCAGGTCAGCGCGGGCGACGCCGATAAGCAGGTGTCCACTCGTGGGCAGGCCGCCGACGTCGGCCCGGTTCTCGCACAGCGCGATCCGCCGCCGTCGACCTTCTCGCCCCGAACCATCGACCCCTCGCCACGGGCATGTCCGAGGACTCACGAAGGACCGAGAATGCATTTGTCCAGCGACGACGTCGCGCAGATCGTCGAAGAGGTGTGGGGCTCCATGCTCGCCGTCGACATCGCGCCCGCCGACATCGAGGTCGACAAGGGTGACCCGTCGGTCGCCGGCTCCGTCGGCGTCACCGGGGCCACGGATTGCCTCATCTCGCTCGAGATCAGCGAGAGCGGCGCCCGCAACGTGGCCGCCGCCATGTTCGGCCTCGACGAGGCCGACGTGAGCGACGACGACATCGCCGACACGATCGGCGAGCTCACCAACATGGTCGGCGGCAACATCAAGAGCCTGCTGCCCGAGCCGAGCACGCTGTCGCTGCCGGTTGTGGCGTCGGGGCGCGGCCCCACGCTCCGCGTCGTCGGCGGCACGTCCCTGCTCCAGCAGGGCTTTCTCAGCGCCGGGCACCCCATGTTCGTCAACGTGTGGAACCGCGCGTCGACGTCCTGATACCCGGTCGCGGCCGGAGCGTCCGACCCGTTCCGGCCGCGGCCGTCCCACCCTGCCGGGCGATGCCGCCGGCGCAGACACCCGGGGCCTGCCAGGGTTCTCCTCCCGCCCCACCGATACCACCACGAACGAAAGAGAGATTGCCGTGAAGGTCGTAGTTGCCGATGACAGCCGCGCGATGCGCATGATCGTCGTCCGGACCCTCCGCCAGGCCGGTTACGACGGCGCCGAGATCATCGAGTGCGAGGACGGCGCCGAGGGCCTGGCCAAGGTCAAGGAGGTCTCCCCCGACCTCGTCCTGTCCGACTGGAACATGCCGAACATGAGCGGCATCGAGTTCATCACCGCGCTGCGCGCCGAGGGCAACGACGTCAAGTTCGGCTTCGTCACCTCGGAGGGCTCGGACGCGATGCGCGAGCAGGCCGCCGCCCAGGGCGCGCTGTTCCTCATCGCCAAGCCGTTCACCGCGGACATGTTCTCGGACGCCCTCAAGCCGGTCTTCGGCTGATCCGCCATGGCGACGTCCATCCCCGACCCGAAGCCCGTCAAGGACCTCTTCGAGAGCCTGCTGGGCCGTGACGTCGAGATCTCCGCGATGGGCGAGCCCGTCGTGCCGACGGCGAGGCGGGCGTGCTGCGTCGGCCTCTACGTCGACGCGAACCACGACACCAAGGCGCTCGTCGCCGCGGATCTCGAGCTGTCGGCCCGCGCCGGCGCCGCCCTCGGCCTCGTGCCGAAGGCCGGCGCCGACACGGCCATCGAGAACCGGGAGCTCCCCGCCGCGCTGTACGACAACTTCTACGAGGTGATGAACATCTTCTCGTCGCTGTTCAACGACGGCGCCCCCGAGGACCACCTCAAGCTGTCGCAGGTCTTCCAGCCCGGCATGGTCATCCCGACCACGGCGGCCAAGATGCTCCGGGGCCTCGGCAAGCGGGCCGACTTCAAGCTGGAGGTGGACGGGTACGGACCCGGCGCCCTCGGCATCGTCGTTTCCTTCTGAGCCCACCCATCCGACGCCCACCGCTCCCCCAAGGAGCGGTGGGCGTCGCGCTGCCCCGGCCACTCCGGACGCGCCCCGGACCGGGGCGCCTCCACATGCTGAGATGTCACGACGTACCACTCCGAGCGGCGCGGGCGCGGTCGGTCGTGTCATCTCACGAGCCGGGCCGGCTGGTGATGACGTGGAGGGCCTCGCGACCGCCCTGGATCGCGGCGGTCGCCAGGTGCCGGTCGAACGTCGCGAGTTTCCCTCCGTTGGTCGCGGCCGACGCCAACAGGTACGCGTCGATCACCTGCGCCGACCCGGCGAGCCGATCGGGGTCCACGAGCGGGGAGTCGACGAGGGAGGCCGTGTCCGGCCAGAAGGAGTGGCCGGGCAGCGAGCGGATGCCCACGAGCAGCGGGGCAGCACCGGCGGGCGATCCGGCCGTGTGCGGATATCGCGGGTGCCCCACGACCCGCAGCAGCCCGTTCTCGGTGAAGGGGCAGGTCGCGAAGTTCGCGGCCCCGGTCCGCTCGAACCACTCGTGGGCGAGGTCGTGGTGGGCGTGCCCCGGGTCGACGAGCGCGACGAGCACGTTGACGTCGAGCAGGTATCCCGACACCGGATCGGTCACGGCGCGTCGTCGAGCAGCTCGGCCACGAGGGCCGACGTGGCGATGGGCGTGTCCAGATCGGCGGGCAGCAGGGGGATGCCGTTGCGCGTCGCCGGCGCTGCGGCGTCACGCCGCAGCCCCCGCCGGGCCAGCTCGGTGAGGACGTCGCCGAGCGGGCGCCCTTGCGCCGCGGCGAGGTCGCGCGCCGCGTCGAGCACATCGTCCCCGAGAGTCACCGTGGTCCGCATCGCATCATCCTACATCGCGCATCAGATGCGCGGCGCTCGAGCATTGTCCCCACAGGACAGCGAAAACGACGGTTGACATCGCCATCTCACCATGTGTCGCGGCAGCCGGCCGGGGCAGCGGCGAGGCCCGCCCCCGCGTGGTGGGGCGGGCCTCGTGGCGCCGGGTCAGCGGATGAAGTCGACCAGGGTGGGCTGGATGACCTTGGCGGACGCCGAGAGGGCGGCCTGGTAGGCGTTGGACTGGATGGACAGGTCCATCGCGGCCTTCATGAAGTCGGTGTCCTCGACCTTGGACAGGGCGATGCGGCTGGCGTCGTCCTGGCGGCCGTTGAGGTTCTCCAGGCCCTGGAGGCGGTTGACGCGGACGCCGACGCTCGAGTGCACGTTGGAGATGTTGCTGCGGAGGGTGTCGACGGCGTTCAGTCCCTCGCGCATCCCGTCGAGATCGCCGGCCTCGATGGCGTCGGCGAGCTTGGCCAGGGCACCCGTGGTCGAGAGCGCGTCGCCGAAGGCCTCGTCGCCGTTGACGCCGACGTTCATCTGGCCGGCCTCGCCGGGCGAGCCGTTGATCTGGCGCAGCACCGGGAAGGTGTTGCCCTGGTACTCGCCCGTCGCCGGGTCGAACGCGTTGCCGTTGGGGGTCGTCCCGCCGAACAGCGGGAGGCCGCCGTACTGCCCGTTGGCCTGCTGGAGCAGGCCCTCGCGTAGCTGGCGGATCGACTCCGCGTACGCCTTGCGCTGATCCGCCCCGTTGACGCCGTTGAGCGCGGCGATCGTCTGGGTGCGGATGCTGTTGGTCATGTTGGCCGTCTGCGTCAGCGCGTCGTCGGCGGCGGACAGGCGCGAGAGCCCGTCGGTGATGTTCTGCCCGAACTGCTCGAGCTGGCTCTGCTCGTCACGGAACCGGAGCGCGGACACCGTCCCGACCGGGTCGTCGGAGGGGCGGCTGATGCGCTTGCCCGTCGTGAGCTGCTCCTGCGTCTGCTGCAGGCGGCCCAGGCTCGTGTTGAGACCCGCGAGCTGGGTCCGGTTCATCGAGTTCTGCGTGATGCGCATTCCGGTCATGTCAGGTCACCCCTCTCAGCGGACCATGTTGATGAGCGTGTCGAGCGTCTGGTCGATGACGCCGACGTACTTGGCGGCTGCACTGAACGAGTGCTGGAACTGCACGAGGTTGGTCATCTCCTCGTTGAGCGAGACGCCGGAGACGGAGTCGCGGGCGTCCTCGGCCTTCATGACGACGTTCGCCTGCACGTCGACGTTGCGGTTGACCGACTGGGCCTGCACCCCGAGCTCGACGACCATCGCCTTGTACGTGGCGTCGGTGCCCCCGACGTCGGCGATGTGCCGCGACATGGCCCTCGCGTTGTTGCCGTCGAGGGCGGCCGGCGTGCCGTTGATGTCGCCCGTCGAGACCGCGATGGAGTTCGCGACGGCATCCTGCGGGACGCGGATGTTGCGGGCCGTGACCGCTCCCCCGTCGGCGGCGACGAGGAGGTCGGCCCCCGCTTCACCCTCGACCGTGAAGCCCTGCGCCTGCTGGCTGTTGACGGTCTCGGCGAGCTTCGCGGCGATGTCGTCGAACTTCGCCATGTAGTTCGGGATCGTCTCGTTCATGCCCTTGAGCTGGCCGGAGATGCGACCGGAGGCGATGCCGCTGTCACCGGAGTTCGCGTTGCCGACGTGCGGGTCGGAGCTCGCGGTGGTGTCCCACTGCACGGTGACGGGCTGCGGGTCGCCGCTGTCGGGGTACGTGCCGGCGTTGGGGTCGTTCACCGTGAGGAGGTTGGCCTTCACACCGTCGACGAGCTTCGTGCCACCGATGAAGACGTCCACCGACTGCGAGTTGAACGGCGAGTTCTGGTCCTGCTCGGCCGGTCGGACCGTCGCTCCCGTGAGGTCGGCGATCTTGGAGATGAGCAGGTCGCGCTGGTCGAGCAGCTCGTTGCTCGGCACCTTGGCGATGTTGTTGTTGCGGATCGCGTCGTTGAGGCGCGCGACGTCCTTGGCCATCGTGTTGACGTCGTTGACGTTGGCGACGACCTCGGAGCCGGTGTCCTGCCACTGCGTCTCCAGCGAGGAGGCCATGAGGTTGAGCTGGCCGGCGGCGTCCTTGGTGCGCTCGAGCGCCTGGGCGCGGGGGGCCTGGTCCGCGACGGTGGGGCTGTTGCCGGCGCCGCCGAACGCGTTCCACATCTGGGCGAGCTTCTTCTGCAGGCCCGTGTCGCTGGGCTCGCCGACGATGCGCTCCATGGCGGCCATCGTCTTCTGCTGCTCCTGGATGTTGCCCAGGTTGGCGTTGGCGTTGTTGGCGCGGGCGACAAGGAAGGAATCGGTCAGGCGGCTGACTCCGGTGATCTTGACGCCCTCGCCCGTGCCGTCGTACTTCGACCAGAACGCGGGCACACCCGGTCCGCCGATCGCCTCGAGGTCCACCCGCTGGCGCGAGTAGCCGGGCGTCGCGGAGTTCGCGATGTTCTGCCCCGTGACGTCGAGGCCACGCTGGGCGGCGTGGATCGCCGACGTGCCGATGTGCAGTCCGCCGAAGGTCGACATGGTTCTCGTTTCCTCATCCGTGAGTGTGGTGGGCCGGCAGCGCCGGCTCCGTCTGGCCGCGTCAGGGTCGAGTCACCTGAACAGTCGTCTTCCCCTTCGGCCGGACGCCCGGGCTTGTGAGCGGTCGGCGGGGCTCAGTTCCCTCGCCGGGGTTTCCGCGGTGACGTTCCGGTGGGGCGGGCTCAGACGCTGGCGTCGAGGAAGAGGGCGACGGCGCGGTTCGCGCTGCCCTTCTGGGCGTGGTGCGTCGCCGCGTGCTCGATGTCGCTCGCCGTGGCGGCGAGCTGGAACTGCACGAACGTCGACAGCAGCCCGATGCGCTTGACGAGGTTCATGACGCGTTCGGCGCACTCGGGGGGCAGGGGCCCGAGGTCGACCGGGGGCTCCCACTGCGGGACCGGGCGCACGTCGCCGTGCCGCACCGCCGCCTCGTGGGAGTTGAGCTCGTCCTCCATGGACGCCAGGGCGGCGTCCCACGCCGCCGCGCTCATGACTGGCCGCCGCGGCCGGCGACCTCGAACCACGCGTCGCGGATGGGCTGGACGACGTCGCGCGCGTTCTGCACGTGGACCGCGTCCTTGTTGACGTTCGCGTTGACGAGCTCCTCGAGCACCCAGTCGTACAGGCGACGGAGGGCCTCGCCCTCCTTCCAGGCGGAGGTGTCGAGGGTGGAGCTCAGCTCGCGGACGATGTCCTGGGCGTGCATGAGCGCCGTGTGCGTGGCCTGGATGTCGCGCACACCCAGGCCCTGCTCCGCGGCCGAGAGGTCCTTGAGGAGCCGGTCGTACAGCATCACGACGAGCTGCGCCGGGGATGCGGTGGTGACGGCCTCGCGGGCGTACCGGTTGCGGAGCTGGGCCTGGGTGGTCATGCGTGGGTCCTATCGGTCGAGACCGGTCAGCCGGTCGGGAGCGTGGCGAGCTGGCCCGAAAGCCAGTTGCCCTGCGCCTGCATCTTGGAAAGAAGCGACTCCATGGCGCTGAACTGCTGCTTCAGCGTCTCTTCCCGAAGCGACATCCGGTCCTCGAACCTGGTGATCTGAGCCGTGTAGTCCTTCACCGAGGCCTGTTCGGCCTGGATCCGCATCGTCAACGTCCCATCGGCAGCGCTCGTGGCCTGCTTACTCACCTCGCCGACCTTCGTCGCGATCTCGCCGGCCGCCTTGGTGACCGAATCGGGATCGCTCTTGTAGTTCGCGACGAACTTCGTCTTGTCGAACTTCAAGGTGCCGTCGCGCTCGATGCTGATGCCGAGCGTGGACGGCAGGGCGGTGCTCGACCCGGTGAACGCGGTCTGGATCTCCTGACTCAGCCCGCGCGTCATCGAGTCACCCAGAAGGGGCCCACCGGTCTTCTTGGTGGAGTCCCACTTGCTGTTGCTGCTCACCGTGCCGAGCGCGTCGTTGGCCGCCTTGACGAAGGCCTCCAACTTGGCCGCCATGCCGTCGACGTCGGCCGTGAGGTCGATCGTCACCGGAGTGGTCGGATCCGCCTTGACGGGCGAGATCGTCACGCCCGGCATGAGGTCCTTCACGTCGCGGGTCGGCGACGAGACGTCGTAGCCGTTGTCGCCCCCGATCCGCAGGACGGTGTCCGCCGGCTCATTGAGCTGCTTGAACGCACCGAGGACCGACGTCGCCGTCGGCGTCGTCGTGCCGTCGGTGATGTTGACCCCGCTCTGGGCGCCCGTCGTCGCCGACGTCACCTGGAGCTTGTACGTGTTCGGCGCCACCTGCACGGTGGTCGCCTTGACGCCCGAGTCGCTCCGGTTGATCAGCGCGGCGACGTCCTCGATGGACGCGCCGGCCTGGACGTCGATCGTCGCCGACTTGTCGCCCGAGCCGACCTTGAACGAGAACCCGCTGTCGCTGATGCTGGTGCCGCCGGTGAACGTCGTGTCGAACGCGCCCGAGCCGGCCTGGGCGATGCTCTTGACCGTGAAGGTCAGGGAGCCCGCCGCCGCCTTGTCGGTGGTCGTCGCCGTGGCGATGTTCGTGTTCGACGAGGTGGCCGAGACGCCCGTGAACGCCGAGGCGCCGGTGAGCGTGTCCGGCACGAGGACCTTCGCCGCGTCGCCCAGCGACTTGAGCTGACCGTTGAGCGCGGTCAGCGTCGTGACGATCGATTGAGCCGTGTTGCGGCCCGTCGTGAGGCCCTTGCCCGAGAGCCGCTCCGCGCTCATCAACTGCGAGACGAGCGACGTCGTGTCGATCCCGCTACCGAGGCCGGAAACCGAGATGGCCATGTCCGTTCTCCTTCCGTGGAGTCAGGTCGCGACAACCCACAAGGGGGCGCGGGCGGTATGCCCACGCCCCCTCGGGGTCAAGCGACTATCCGGTTGTCTCAGGGTCAGCCCAGGAGACGCAGGACACCCTGCGAGCTCTGGTTGGCCTGAGCGAGCATCGCGGTACCGGCCTGCTGCAGGATCTGCGAACGGGTGAAGTTCGTCATCTCCTTCGCCATGTCGGTGTCGCGGATGCGGCTCTCGGAGGCAGCCAGGTTCTCGGCCGACACGCTCAGGTTCTTGATCGTGTGGTCGAGACGGTTCTGGACCGCGCCGAGGCTGGAACGAGAGTTCGAGACAGCCGCGATCTGGGCGTCGATCGCCGCGATCTGGCCCGTTCCCGTCGTCACGTCCACCGAGGACAGCGCGGCCGCCACAGCGGACAGGTCACCCAGGTTGAACGAGATGGTCTCGCCGTCGTTCGCACCGACCTGCAGCGTCATGGTGCCACCACCGAGCAGGCTCGTGCCGTTGAACTTGGTCCGCTCGCCGATCTTGCCGATCTCCTCGGTGAGCTGCTTGACCTCGGCCTGGATCTGCGTCTTGTTCTCGGGCGAGTTGGTGCCGTTGGCGGCCTGAACGGTGAGGGTGCGCATGCGCTGCAGCATGGAGTGCACCTCGTTCATCGCGCCCTCGGCGGTCTGAACCATGCTGATGCCGTCCTGCGCGTTGGACGTGGCCTGGTTGAG
This sequence comes from Agilicoccus flavus, assembly GCF_014857905.1. Classification (GTDB taxonomy): domain Bacteria; phylum Actinomycetota; class Actinomycetes; order Actinomycetales; family Dermatophilaceae; genus Agilicoccus; species Agilicoccus flavus. Next base: position 242,731 of record NZ_JACYXE010000009.1, read on the forward strand.
GCCGTTGACCTGGCTGCGCAGGTTCTCCGAGATGGAGAGGCCAGCGGCGTCGTCCGCAGCTCGGTTGATGCGCAGACCCGAGCTGAGACGCTCGAGGCTGGTCTGCATCGAACCCTGGGTACCCGTGAGGTTGCGGTACGAGTTGAGGGCGGCGACGTTGGTGTTGATCTGAAGACCCATGATGATGCTCCTTCGTGGAATGGGGTCCGGGTCGCCGTCCGTGGCGATCCCGAGGGCTTCGGGTGAAGTCCTGTCGAGGCCTAGGCCCCGGCTGGTGCGCCGGGGTTCGTTCCCGACACCAGGCTCATCGACGCCGCAGCCTCTTCCCTTAGCGTCGAGCGGCATTTTTTCTTCGACTCGCGCCTCGGATACGTGACGCCGAGCCCGCGCTGGTTCCGCCCACGGCCAGCGCACTCACCCAGAGCGCTTGCGCTGACAGGCAACTCGCCTGACGTCCCACCTCAGGGACGGCGCGCACAGTCCGATAGGAAGACGGTCAGCACTGCCCAACCGAGACGAGGACTCCATGCCGGACGCGCACGCAGGGGACATCGACGCGCTGCTCAACCAGATCGAGTCACTCGCCGACGAGAGCGGCGGGCCGTCAATGCCTGCCCCAGGCGCGGTGCGATTCATCGTCGCCACCGACTGGACATCCGCGGCCCCCGCTCTGACGATGCTGCAGGCGTTTCGCCGGCTCGTCGGGCCCGGTCTGCCGGTCCAGCTTGCGTTCGCTGTCCCGCACGAGCCGACTGAGGCCGACGCCAGCTGCGTCCACGTGTTGCTGGAAGGTCTCGAAGCCGGAGAAGACCTCGACGGGCTCGAGCTGCTGTCCTTCAAGACGGCGGCCGCCTCGGCGTACGACTCGGCGGTGGTCCCCACCGGCAGCGCGGAGGAACTCCTTACGCAGGTGGGGGGCGCCATCCTGCGGCTGCACGACGTAGTAGCCCAAGTCACTGAGCTGATCGAAGCCGAGGAGCCGGTCAGCGACGACCCCACTCTGAACGTCGGCGACCGGACGAGCCTCGAACGGCGCCTTGCCGCGTTCGCGCCCTGACCGATCGAACTCCTGACATGGTGAAACGCAGCAACCGACGACTACGGCAGGCACCCCTCCTCGACGTCGCAATGATCGTCAAGAACGAAGAGAAGGATCTGCCCCGCACCCTGGCCAGCCTCCGGGTCCTGACCCCGATCCTCGGGCAGATCTGCATCTACGACACTGGCTCAACCGACCGCACGGTGGACATCGCTAGATCTGCGGGCGCGAAGGTGCAGCGGGGCTATTGGGACGACGATTTCTCGCGCGCACGCAACGAGTCCCTGGCCATGACCACCTCTGAGTGGTTCCTCGTCATCGATGCAGACGAGGTGCTTGTGGCCGACGCCGAGCAGTTGGCGCGCGCCCTACGAATCGCACAAGGCAGCCCTTTGAACGGGATCACGTCTCAGCTCGCGATCGTGACCGAAGGACGCATCACCACCATGGCCAACTCGCTACGCCTGGGGAGACGCAGATACGTCCACTATGTCAACCGACTCCATGAGCGCTTGACCCCGATCGACACAACTGAGCAGCTTCAGGTCACGGCCATCCCAGAATCGGCACTGATGGTGGCACACTATGGCTACGTTCCCGGCGAAGCATTTGCCCGTCGATCCGAGAGGAATTTGCGCATCTCCCTATTGGAACACGATCGGGTTATCAATGGCCATGCCAATGAGCAAGTCGAGGCGCTTCTCAATCGCGGCCGGTCTTATCTCACAGCCGGGCAAGCGGAGGAGGGGCTAGACGACCTTGCCGCCGCTTGGAATATTTCCGATGCTACTACCGCATATCGACAGTGGGCCGGCGAGCTGCTCGTCGAGATTCTCATCAAATTAGGTCGACTCGATCAAGCAGAAGCCGTACTCCCTGGGCTCGCGGAAGCCGGATCGTCACCTCAGCTAATTAGATATCTTCAAGCCTGCACGCAACAGGCGCGCGGGCATCACGATGAGGCCTTGCGCTTGATCCGCTTAGTTGACAAGCCGATGCGAGCCCTGGAGCGGACAGAATCCTGGAGTCCCGTCCTCCGGCTGCGCATGATTTCGGCCGCGGCAACCCAGCAGACAGATGAGGCGATCGCCGCCGGCGTCGCCTTGTTCTCGCGGCATGGAGACTGCGATGGCCTCGGGCCCCTACTGCTGACATTGTGGGGAAGTCGGTCGGACGCAGCGTTGGCGCGTCTACTCGCCCTGGAAAGCACGCCGCATGTCGACGCGATTTGCGCCGAGCTAGAGCGCGCCGGTGAGCGCGGTGAGGCTATTTCTCGATTGGTTCGCGAATTTATCATGCAATCTCCAAGCACCCTCTAACCCGGATGTTTCATCGGGTGGCGGCGTCGGCGTGGTCGGCGCCGTTGCCGTTGAATGCGGGTGATTCTTGCAGGTGGGGACGACAATGCTCCGGGTTGTCGCTGCCGGTGGGCGTCGTCTTCCACGGACGAGGATGATGCTGGGCTCGAAGGGACTCATCGGCCTGCTGATCAGGGTGGGGCCAGGCTCGTGAGCTTGTTCCAGGCAGTGGTGAACAGGGCCGCCCAGGGAGCGGTGTCCTTGATGTGCAGGAGTCGTTGCCGGCTCGTGCGGGCCAGGGTCGCTGCGATCGTGAAGAGGCGGTGCCGTAGCGTCTTGGGTTCCCACCGGCGGGCCTCATGGCCGTCCAGGGCGAGCATGGTCATCCAGGCGAGCAGGTCGTTCGCGAGTTGCACGATGAGTAGCCAGATCCGGTTTTGATCGAAGCCTTGCAGGGGCAGATTCGCCAGGCCGGTGTCTTTGGCGATCCGGATCCGGTCTTCGCAACGAGCCCGCCGACGGTGTCGTAGCTCCAGGTCAGCGAGCTGCGCGCGGCGTGTGTTTGTCACGAATGCAGTCAGGCGGTACCCGTCGATGTCCTCGAACCGTAGCTGCGCGCCGGGGTGAGGACGTTCCCGGCGAACGATGACCCGCAGGCCGGGCGGGTACCC